>NZ_JACSYA010000009.1 GCF_029870285.1 Delftia sp. PS-11 | reverse complement strand
ATAGACGGATGCGGTGATAGCGGCCATCAGTGGCTCTTTCCTTGCCCGGTTTGCTCGTGCAGGTAGCGGTTGCCTTCGATGCTGCGGCCTCCGGCCAGCATCATCCGGCGGTACTCTTGCTCGTCCATGCCACTCATGGTCGAGACCATGCGCTGCACGCTGACGCCGTCCGTGGCGCCTATCTTCACCAGGAAATAGATGTTGCCGCCCAGTGCGATGCAGCGGTTGAGGTCGCGCGCCAGCACGGCCTGCTTTTGCGCCTCGGTCATGGCCCATTCGTCGAGATAGGCCCGCTCGCCGTAGCGAAAGCGCTCGCGGTTGCCCGCCTGCATCAGCGACATGCAGAACTGATTGAGCCAGTAGCCCTTGCGCGATTGCTCTGCGTCGAAGACCGTGGTTCCGGGCACGTCGAGGTAAGGTTTGTCCAATGCCATGAAGGTTTTTCCTACGGGATCAAGTCTCAGTGCGCTGCACAGGCCCGGGCGCCGGCCATGGATGCGCGGTCTGCCCCCGTGACCAGCACGGCCAGCGCGGCGGCCACCAGCGGCAGGGCGAAGACGTAGTACAGCGAGGCCGGCTGCCAGCCGCCATCGAGCAGCAGCCCGGCCATGGTGGGCGCAACGATGGCGCCGATGCGGCCGATGCCGATCGCCCAGCCCATGCCGGTGGCGCGGACCTGGGCCGGATAAGTGGCGGGCACCAGACCGTACAGGCCGGCCATGGACGCGAACAGGAACACTCCCATGCCGACGGCTGCCGCGAAAGCCCCGGCCAGGCTGGCCGATGCCAGGCCGAACAATGCGGTCAGCAGCGCGTAGAGCAGCAGGCTGCCGATGGCCAGGTGCCTCAGCCTGGCCTTGACCGCCAGCATGCCGAACAGGCTGCCGCCGGCAATGCCGCCCAGATTCAGCAGCACGCCCCCTGTCACGCCCTGCTGGGCCGACAGGCCCGCCTGCACCAGCAGCTTGGGGGTCCAGCTCAGCGAGAAGTAGACACTGAACATCAGCAGGAAAAAGCCGGCCCACAGCATCAGCGTGGGGCGTGCCAGTCCGTTCTTGAACAAAGCTGCCACTGTATTGCCCGGCATGGCTTGTGCGCCGGGTGGTACAGGCATGTGCTGCATGGCCGGGTGGCCCATGAGGGCCAGCAGCCGGTTGAGCTTGTCCAGGGCATGCGCCGGGCGGCGACCCATCAGGAAGTCCACCGACTCGGGCAGGCGCCACAGCACGATGGGCAGCATCAGCGCCGTGGCCAGGCCACCGAACACGAAGACCGATCGCCAGCCATGCTGGCCCAGCAGCCATGCGGCCATGAGCCCGCCCAGCGTGGCCCCGATCGGATAGCCCGTGGCCTGCAGCGCGATGGCCGTGCTGCGCCACTTGGCCGACGAATACTCCGAGGTGATGACCCCCACGCTGGCCAGCATGCCGCCAATGCCAAGGCCCGTGATGGCGCGCAGCGCCGCCAATTCGGTATGGCTGCGCGCAGCTGCCGACAGCAGCATGCCCAGGGACACAACGACCAGGCACAGCACGATGACGGGCTGCCGGCCACGGCGGTCGGCGATGGGTGCGATGAACAGCGAGCCGACGGCCATGCCGATCAGCCCCGCACTGAACAGCACGCCCAGCTGCGCCCCGTTGAGCTTCCACTCGGCAGCGACGGCCGAGGCCGTGAAGGCCATCACCAGCACATCAAAGCCATCCAGCATGATGAGCAGCGTGCAGATGGCGATGGCCTGCCACTGGAAAGGCGCCATGGGGCCTTCGTCCATTGTCTTGCGAATATCTTGCATACAAGTCCTTGTAGGAGCAGGTTGTCTCTGTGCACGGCATGGCGTCTGGCGGCGCTGCCGTGTCATGTTGTGAGGAGAAAACCGAAGGGGCCAGCCACGCGAATCGCAGACGGCCTTCCGGTGCGCAAAGTATCGGCACGGCGCCGTTGCGGTGCCAATGCCGATGGACGGCCCAGCTATGCGTTCTTCTGATGACCCAGTGCAAAAAGGCCACCTACCCTTTCCAGGAGCAGGTGGCCTGCGGCTTGCTGAAACGCCGTTGCGTGCGGCGCGCGCCGACTATTGCGGGCGCTGGCGTGCGGGCACGCGCGTCTCCAGGGCGGGCGGCGTGTAGGCCGCATCGAAGCTGCAGCCGGCGCCAAAGCGCGCCTGCTGCGCATGGCAGGCCGTGGCGATGCCGGCAGGGGTGGGTTGGGCGCCCGTATCGATCCAGTGCATCAGCGCTGCCATCAGCGTGGGATAGGTGGGGTCGCTGATATAGCTGTGCGTGCCCTGGCGCGTGAAGGTCTGCACCAGGCGCTCGCCGCTGCCGCCCTGCTGCATCACGTCGCGAAAGCGCGCGTCCAGTTCCACGAAGGCCGTGGGGTCGCCAATCCACTTAACCGACAGGACGGGCACGCCGATTTTTCCGGAAGGGTCGGTGTCCTCGGCAAATTGGCGGTAGGCCGACGGATCGGCGCGGTAGCGCAGCACACCCGCGTTGAGCGCGGCATCGTCGGCCGAACCGGCATACACCGCGCTCTCGTTGCCAAAGGGGCTGGCGCCGCCCGTGCGCCGTGCCGAGATGTCCTGGAAATGCAGGGTGGCCCAGTTCAGGTGGGACACGATGGCAGACTCGGGGATCTTGATGACCCGCACGATGGTGTCGATCTTTGCCTGCTGCGCAGCCGTGCGCTGGGCGGCCGGCCTGTCCAGCGCCAGGCATTCGTTGGCGCGCCGGGCCACATCGGCCTGGCGCATCTTCGTGCCGGCGGGCAGGCCCAGATTGAGCGCGTATGCCGGCTCGCTGGCACGCGGATGGTTGCCGCACAGGTACTGGTAGACCACGCGCAGATCGGTGCGGACATCGTAGGCGTGCGTGCCGCCGCCCAGCACGCCACTGGTCAGCAGCACGCCATCGTAGGGGCGCTCGCCCACGGTCTGTGCGTTGAACATCTCGGCCCCCTTGGAGGCCACGCCAGCGCCCCAGGACTGCCCGTGCAGGATGGTGCGCGCAGGCTGCGCCACATGCTGGCGGAAGATACCGCGCAGCCGCTCCGTATCCTCGGCGGCGGCGCGCACCTGCACGCCGCCCTGGCGGTAGGAGGAGCCCGCCCACGCGTAGCCGGAGCGCACCATGATGGACCAGCGCTCCAGATCCTCGGCCACACGGCCAGGGGTGGGCGCAGACAGATCGGGGCCGCCATGCGCATGCAGCACCAGGGTGCCGTTCCACTGCGCGGGCCGGGCGATCAGGTAGTAAGCCCCCTGGGAATCCTTGCCCGACCAGCAGGTCGTGCCTTCGGGCAGGCCGGAGGGACAGGCCGAAACGGCGGGCGCGGCCTCGGCCGAAGCCGCAGGGCCGCGCGGTGCGGCGGGACTGGCGCAGCCGGCCAGCGCGAAGGCCGCCAGCAGGGCCGGGCTGGCACGGTAAAGCAATGGGTGCATGGGGGTGTCTCCTGTGAATGTGTGGGGCCGGCCTTTGCCTGCGGGCATGTGGATGGCGTCCCAGGATTTTGCAGTGCGGCAGGCTGCGGAGCATGACAGCGGATGAATGGCACCCAAATACATCGATGAAATCAAATAATTTATCCAAAATAATTCAATAGATTCATGCAGTGCATGCCATTACGCTGGCGTCCATTCCCGCCGCGCCCGCTGCGGGCACCGCCTCTCGCCATTGCCATGCAAGACCGTTTTCTGATCGAGCGCATCGAAGCGCGGATCCTGGACATTCCCACCATCCGGCCGCACAAGCTGTCGTTCGGCGCCATCCACCGCCAAAGTCCCGTCATCGTGCAGCTGTGGCTGCGCAATGGCGCCACGGGCTTCGGCGAAGCAGCAACCATCGGCGGCCCTTCCTGGAACGAGGAATCCCCGGAAAGCATCCACCACGCCATCACCGGCCACCTGGCACCCGCACTGACCAGCCAGGACGGCGCACGCTTTGAAGCCTGCCTGTCGCGCATGGACCTGGCCTGCAAGGGCAATGCCTTTGCCAAGAGCGCGGTGGAGATGGCCCTGCTGGACGCCGTGGCGCGCAGCCTGCAGCTGCCGCTGTGGCAACTGCTGGGCGGCAAGCAGCACGACAGCCTGCCCCTGGCCTGGACGCTGGCCAGCGGCGACATCGACCGCGACCTGCAGGAGGCGCAGCTGCGCCTGGACCAGAAGCGCCACCGCATCTTCAAGATGAAGATCGGTGCACGGGCGCCAGAGGCCGACGTGGCCCATGTCAGCGCCATCGCGCGCGGCCTGCAGGGCCGGGCCACGCTGACGGTGGACGTGAACCAGGCCTGGGACGGCGCCACGGCGCGGCGCTTTCTGCCGCAGCTGATCGAGGCTGGCGTGACCCTGATCGAGCAGCCCGTGGCCGGCTGGAACGTGCCCGCGCTGCGCGATCTGACCGGCTCGCTGCAGGGCGCCCTGGTCATGGCCGACGAAAGCGTCTGCACCCCTTATGACGCCATGCGCCTGGCGCGCGAGCAGGCCTGCCATGTGTTTTCGCTCAAGGTGGCCAAGCACGGCGGCCTGCTGCGCACACGCCAGGTGGCAGCCATTGCGCAGGCGGCCGACATCGGCTGGTACGGCGGCACCATGCTGGAGACCTCGATCGGCTCGGCCGCCTCGGCCCATGTCTTTGCCACGCTGGGCGGACGGCACTACAACTGCGAGCTGTTCGGCCCGCAACTGCTGGTGGACGATGTCGTGGCGCAGCGCATGCCCATCGAGGATTTCGCGCTGCAGCTGCCCGACGGTCCCGGCCTGGGCGTGGAGGTGGACCTGAACCAGCTCGCCCGCTTTGACCGGGCGCGGGCGGACAGCCAGCCCCGGCACTTCGATCTGGGCAGTGCCAGCGCCTGAAATTCCCCATCGTTCTTTTCTGGAGACAAGCATGCTTTACCTGGTCCGCATGGATGTGAAGATTCCCCACGATCTGCCTGCAGAGACTGCCGCAGAGATCAAGGCCCGCGAGAAAGCCTATTCCCAGCAGTTGCAGCGCGATGGCCGCTGGCTCCACATCTGGCGCGTGGTCGGCGAATATGCCAACTACAGCGTCTTCGATGTGGCCTCCAACGACGAATTGCATGAACTGCTGCAGGACCTGCCGCTGTTCCCCTACATGGACATACAGGTCACGCCGCTGGCAAAGCACCCCTCGGCCATCGCCTGAGCACCTGCGCGCGCACAACAACAATTTCCGGAGACATCTGAAGTGAAACGCCGCTTTCTGACCGCTGCCGCCGCAGGCCTGTGCCTGTCCGCCGTACTGCCCCAGGCCCAGGCCCAGGCCCCCGCCGAGGCCAGCTGGCCCGCCAAGCCCATCCGCTGGGTCGTGCCATTCCCGCCAGGCGGCGCCATGGATGCCATCGCCCGCACGCTGGGCGAGAAAGCCGGACGCACGCTGGGCCAGCCCTTCGTGATCGAGAACCGCCCCGGCGCGGGCGGCAACATCGGCGCCGACTTCGTGGCCAAGCAGCCCGGCGACGGCTACACGCTGATGATCACCTCCATCGGCATGGCCACGAACAAGCCGCTGTACCGCAAGCTCAGCTACGACCCGATCAAGGACTTCACTGCGGTAGGAGTGCTGGCCGTGGTGCCCAACATTCTGGTCACCAATGCCACGCAGCCCAACGTCCGCAACGTAGCCGACGTGATAGCCAATGCCAAGGCCGCGCCCGGCAAGCTGAGCTATGCCTCGGCGGGCAACGGCACCTCCATTCACCTGGCGGGCGAGGTGTTCAATGCCATCGCTGGCGTGGACATGCAGCACATTCCCTACAAGGGGTCGGGCCCCGCCGTCGCCGACCTGCTTGGCGGCCAGGTCAACTACATGTTCGACTCCATCACCTCCGCGCGCCCACACATCCAGTCGGGCAAGCTGCGCGCACTGGCCGTGACCACGGCCAAGCGCTCATCGAGCATGCCCGATGTGCCCACCATGGAAGAAGCCGGGCTCAAGGGCTACGAGGTCTCGCCCTGGTTCGCCGTCTTTGTGCCGGCAGGCACGCCGCCGGCCATTGTCAAAAAGCTCAACCAGGTCTTCGTCGCCGAGATGAAGCAGCCCGATGTGCTCGATCGCTTCAAGGCCATAGGCGCCGAGGTCGTGGGCTCCACCCCCGAAGAAGCGGCCCGCCACCTGCAGGCCGAGACCGTGCGCTGGAGCAAGGTGATTGCCGAGCGCAACATCAGCATGGACTGAGTCCCGCCTGCCGCACGGGCCCTGCGCCCCTTCTGACCCACTTGACTGACCCACTGTCCTGCATGCCGCTGCCCCGGGCCGCGGCATGCATGGCTGCACACGCCTTATTTGCCATGACATCACTGCACCGCATCGCCACGGCCCTGCTGGCCGCAACCACCGCCCTCCTGCCCGTGCTGGGCCGCGCCCAGGCCCCTGCGCCCTACCCGGCCAAGCCGGTCAATATCGTCGTGCCATACGCGGCAGGTGGCCCCGTGGACAACCTGGCACGCGCACTCGCCACCCGGCTGAACAAGACCTGGTCGCAGCCTGTGGTGGTGATCAACCGCACCGGGGCCAACGAGATCATCGGTGCAGAGTACGTCGCCAAGAGTGCACCCGACGGCTATACGCTGTTCGCCGCCACCGAGGCATCGCTGACCATGAACCCGCATCTGTACAAGAAGCTGCCGTACAACGCGCAAAAGGACTTCGCGCCCATTTCGCGGCTGATCAGCGTCCCCATGGTGTTCTTCGTGCCCCAAAGCTCCAAGGCCAACACGCTGGCAGAGTTCATCGCACTGGCGCGCAAGGCCGGCAAGTCCACTCCGATGACCTACGGCTCTTCGGGCGCTGGGGGCATCGTGCACCTGCCGCTGGCCATGTTCGCCAGGCAGGAGGGGCTGGAGATGGTGCATGTGCCCTACAAAGGCGCGGCACCCCTGATCCCCGAAGTCATTGCAGGCCAGATCGATGCGGCAGTGCTCGGCGTGTCAGTGATCGAGCAGCACATCAAGTCGGGCAAGCTCAAGGCGCTGGCCGTGTCATCCGAAACCCGAAGCATCGCGCTGCCCGATGTGCCGACCTTCAAGGAAGCAGGCGTGCGCGACATCCAGGCCGTTTTCAACATCGGGCTGCTGGCCCCGGCCGGCACACCGGCCCCCCTGGTAGAAAAAATCGCCGCCGACGTGCGCAGCATCCTGCTGGAGCCCGAATTCCGCAAGACCCAGATCGACGCATTCTCCTATGTCGCCGTGGCATCCAGCCCTGCCGAATACCGCGAGTTTCTGGCGCGCGACTACCAGGTGCAGGGCGAGCGTGTGCGTGCCTCGGGCGCCTCGCTGGATTGAGGTTCAGCGGGCCGTAGCCTGCCCGGCTGCGGCCGGCGGCACGGCTGGCACGCGCACCGGTCGGCGCCCCCAGTTCATCAGCGCCGTGCCCACCACGGCCATGCCGCCGCCCAGCACAATGCTGGCATCGATGCTCTCGCCCAGCCACAGCGCCGACAGCAGCACGCCAATCACGGGCACCAGGGTGATGTAGCCCGAGGCAGCACCCGCGCCCAGCGCCTTGACGCCGTCGAAATACCAGGCATACGCCAGGGCCGTGGCGCCAAAGGCCAAGAACAGCAGCGCACCCCAGGCCTGGCTGCCGCTGTGCAGCGCAGACTGCAGGCCGGCCGGGCCCTCGACCGCCAGACTGGCCGCCAGCAGCATGGCTGCGCCCAGGGTCGAAGTGACGGCCGTGGTGGACAGGGCATCCACACCCGTGAGCATCCAGCGGCCGATCAGCGTATAGGTCACCCAGCACACCACGCAGCCCAGGATCAGCAACTCGCCCAGGCCCACCGCCCCTTGCAGCAGATGCTGCGGCTGGCCATGCGAGATCACCACCACGGCGCCGCAGGCGGCCAGCGCCATGCCCAGGGCAATGGTGCGGTTGAGGCGCTCGCCAAACAGCCACACGGCCAGCGCCAGCGTGAGCACAGGGTTGAGCGTGATCACCAGCGCCGCCTTGCCGGCCGGCACATGCTGCAGCCCCATGAGGAAGAACGACGCATAGCCGAACACGCCTGTGGCGCCCGCTGCCGTCATGCCCAGCCAGCGCCGGGCGCTCCAGCGCCGCAGGCCCTGCATGCCGCCGGCCCAGTACAGCCAGGGCAGCAGCACGGCAGCCGCCAGCAAAAAACGCAGGCTGGCCGCTGCCAGCGGCGGCATGCCCTGCGCGACGATGCGGCCCGCAGGCCAGGAAGCGCCCCACAGCAGGGCCATGCCGACAAGCCGCAGATGCGGTCCAAAGAAGCGGTGCAAACTCATGCAGCGCACTATGCGCTCATACTGATTCATAGACAAATGAGCAAATGCTCATGATTTCAATTCCATGACCCCATGACTTTCACTCAGCTCGAAGTGTTTGCGGCACTGGCCCGCGCCGGCAGCTTCTCGCGCGCAGCGGCGCTGCTGGGCATCACGCAAAGCGCCGTCAGCCATGCACTGCGCGCCCTGGAGGACGAACTGCAGGTGCAGCTGGTGCGGCGCGAAGGCATCCACTCCCCGCTGACCGACGCAGGCGCACGGCTGCTGCAGCGCGCCAATGACATCCTGCAGCAAAAGCAGGCGCTGCAGCAGGAGGCCGACGCCGAGCGCGGCATCGCGCGCGGCACGCTGCACGTGGCCTCCTTTGGCGCCACATCGTCGCTGCGGCTGCTGCCCATGCTCGTGGCCGAATACCGGCGCCGCCAGCCTGCCGTGCAGGTACGCATCGATGAGCAAAACGACGACACCGTGGTCAAATGGCTGCTGGAGCGGCGCGTGGAAATCGGCTTCGTGGTCCTGCCCGATGAGCGCTTCGACACCATCCCCCTGATCGAGGACGAACTGGTGGCGCTGCTGCCTGCCGGGCACCGGCTGGCGGGACAGCGCAGCATCCGCGCGGCAGACCTGCAGGATGAGCCTTTCATACGCACCTCGGCAGGATCGGGCGCGCAGATCGACCGTTTCCTGGCAGGGGCCAGCACCCAGCCGGCCACCATCTACCACTTCGAGCAGATGTCCTCCATGCAGGGCTTCGTGGCCCTGGGCCATGCCTGCGCCATCGCTGCGCGGCTGGCCGTGCCCGAGCCGCCGCCCGAAGGCATCGTCTACCGCAGCCTCTCGCCGCGCCAGCGCCGCGTCACAGGCCTGGCCGTGCGCAGCCTGCAGCGCCTGTCGCCGGCGGCCGCAGGCTTCGTGGCACTGGCACGCGAAATGGCCCGCAAAAAGCAGTTCGGCTGATGCACCCAGTGGCTGTGGCGCAAAGCCGGATGCCATGCACGGACCTGCCATCCGCCGATGGCCGCACGCCTGGTTTTTGCGGATTTTGATAAGCTCTCGCGCACCATGAACCATGCGCCCCACGCCACTTCCGGCCAGGACCACTACCAATTTACCGACCAGATCGGCCACCTGCTGCGGCGCGTCTACCAGCGGCATACCGCCCTGTTCCAGCAGTACATCCCCGACTCTCAGCTCACGGCCGCGCAGTTCGTGGTGCTGTGCTCCGTGCGCGACCACAGCGGCAGTTCGCTGGCCGATATCGTCAAGGCCACCGTCATCGACCAGGCCACGATTCGCGGCGTGGTGGAGCGGCTCAAGCAGCGCGAGCTGGTCCAGGTGGAGCACGACCGCATCGACCGCCGCAAGGTCGTCATCAACCTCACCGAAGCCGGCCAGCAGCTGGTGAGCGACATGGAGCCCTTTGCCAAGCAGATCACCGAAAGCACCTACGGCCGGCTCAATCCCGCCGAGCGCCTGGCGCTGGATTTTCTGCTGAAGAAAATGCTGGAAGGCAGCGAGGCGGATGGGCGCGCTGGTGCTTGATGACGCGATCAGGTCGATAAAGCAAGCATGCTGAACGACCTGCCACGGCACGACTCAACCACACTTCGCGAGTGCAGCACCACGGCGGCAGGGCCGAGATGATCGAGACCAATCCGTAACGGGCGTTGGAGCCAGACACGATAGCATCAGCAATCGGCAAATTGCCTCAGCGCGCATGAACAGACAATAACTATCTTGACGCGCACCGCGTGGACCACGATGATAATAATCATTGAATGGAGCAAATCACAGATACGCGCTGTTTTCATGAATTCTTGGCCAAGTCATTAATTCCATGAATTGCCATACATTTCATGAGCGGATTTCGCTCGACCACAGCAGCTCCACATCAAGAAAGAATACACGCCAACCTGGAACAATGAGATTTAAAATCTCATAAATTTCAAAACATTAAAAATTGATTGCAACATGTCCGATAGACCCAAATTCTCCACAATGTGGAATAATTTTTTATTCATCTATGGAAACGGATCAGTGCAGTCTGTTGGCAAAAAGATAGGTGGCAAGGTCGAGCAAAACATAGAAATAGGAATTTCAAACCCAGATGCTGGATTCAGAAATGCATGCGCAATAAGAATGAGTTACGCTTTAAACCACTCTGGCTTTCCCGTATCAAAAGGAACATGGACCACATCATCTGGAAGAGATAAAAGCCTATATATCTTCAGATTAAAAGACATGCATGAATATTTAGTCAAAAAATTTGGAAAACCAGACTATACATTCACCAACCCCAAGGCCAGCGACCTCATCAGCATGAAAGGAATTTTATCATTCAACGTCACCGGCTGGTCTGATGCAACTGGGCACATAACATTATGGGATGGTAATACATGCTCGGATCATTGCTATTTTCAACAGGCGAAAGAAGCATTTTTATGGTCTTTAAAATAATTTTTATATACCTATTTACTTTCATCTCAACTGCATCATTAGCCGAAACAACACGACACCCATACTCATCAACAGATTATTTAAAAAACTATGCCTTAAGCTCCTGCATTTCAAATGCATACAAAAATTCTGAAGAAGTCGCCGACGATGCAGCGGCAGCAGCAAGAGGATATTTTGAGTTGGGAGGCTTCCCAATTGACGCCTATGAAGCCACACGCAAGGCAGGCTTGGATTTTCTGAATCGAAAATATTTAAGCTTCACGGGAAATCAGCTTATTTTAATGAAGTGCATTGACTTTTATCACAGCAAAGAACTTGGGGCTATTATCAAAAAGTTTTCCGTCAAAACGAAGAACTGAGCCTTTCACAAACCGTAGTGCTACTGAAAATTGGTGTGCATGCAGCACCTGGATCGCTGTTCTTTGAAAGGCAAGGGTGGACGAAGTCGTCCCCCCTGCCACAAAAATGGCGCAGGCGCCTCAATCCAGCGCCCGGTTGCGCGACTCCACATCCACGGCCCAGATCGAGATCGCGCCCGCTGCCAGCATGGCGGACAGCACGGCCAGCGCCAGGGTGAAATGGGTCGCCATGATGGGGGCGATGATGGCCGGCGCAAACAGGCCGCCGAAACGCGCCACGGCACCTGCCATGCCCATGCCGCTGGCGCGCAGGTCGGTCGGATAGACCTCGGGGGTGAAGGCGTACAGCGCCCCCCAGGTGCCCAGCAGCGAGAAGCTCATCAGCAGGGTCGAGCCGATCACGATGACCGGGGACGAGCCCAGGCTGTAGAACATGCAGCCTACGGCGCTGAGCAGCAAAAAGCCGATCAGCGTGGGCTTGCGGCCCCAGCGTTCGACGCCATAGGCCGACAGCGCAAAGCCGGGCAGCTGCACCAGGGCCAGCACCACCAGGAAGACCTGGCCGCGCATGAAGGCAAAGCCTTCGCTGCTGAGCTTGACGGGCAGGTAAACGAAGACGCCGTAGTAGGCAATCGAGATCAGCGCCCAGGCCAGGAACAGCGCCAGGCTGCGGCGGCGCAGCTCGGAGGAAAACAGGGCGAAGATGGATTTGCGCTCCTGCTTTTCGGGCTGCAGCTGCGGAATCGTGGCCGTGCTGCCGTTGACCTTGGCCACGCGCTCCAGCACCTTGCGCGCCTCGTCGGAGCGGCCATTGCGGTTCAGGAACATCGGTGACTCGGGGATGTAGAAACGCAGCACCACCCCCAGCAGCGCTGGCAACCCGGTCACGAAGAAAATCACGCGCCAGGCATCATCGCCCCAGGACACGGCCACCAGGGCCAGAATGGCCAGGAAGATGGTGCCCACGGCCCAGAAAGACTCCAGCAGCACCAGCCAGCGGCCGCGCCGGTCGCTGGGCAGGAACTCGGCCATCATGGTGTAGTCCACGGGCAGCGTGCCGCCCACGCCGATGCCGGTGATGAATCGCAGCACCAGCAGCCAGGCGAACTCGGGCGCGAAGGCAGAAGCCACGCCCGCGCAGGCATCGATGACCACCGCCATCATCAGCACCGGGCGGCGGCCGATGCGGTCGGCCAGGCGCCCGAAGAAGAAGGCGCCAATCAGCATGCCGATGAAGAAGAAGGTGCCGGTCTGCAGCGCCTCGGGCACCGTCTTGCCGAAGGTCTTGGCAATCGAGGGCGCGCTGAAGCCAATGGACAGCACCTGCATGGCATCTGCCAGCCAGACCAGGCCGAAGATGACGAACAGACGGTACTGGAACCTGCCGACACCCGCGGTCTGGATGCCTTTTTCCACGCTGACGAAAGTAGATGACATAGGAACTCCTTTTCTAGTCATCGCAAAGTTGCTCAATCCTGCTTCCCGCAGGCACCGGCTTTTTGCCGGCACGCCCCCGGGAAGACGCACATATCGCTATCGACCTCTTCGGCGCCATCTGCATGGCCCGACCGCAAAACCGTTGTCGCTGTCGCAACCCCGGTGGCCTGCCCGGCCACAGGCGGCCGGCATGCCCATCGGCAGCGCCTGCAGGGGCGCTCGCATCCATTGCTACTGCTGCCCAGGCGCATGCGTCTGGGCGCGCAGTCGGCTAATCGTCGTCATATCGTCTGGCCACGCTGTTTCCTCCGGTGCAAATCGTGCGCGCAGGTAGCCGAGCAGATCGGCAATCTGCCGGTCATCCAGGCTGTCCCTGAAGCCGGGCATATAGCCCAGCTCGTCGCTGGCGGGTGTCTGTATGCCGTTGAGAATGACCTGGACCAGGTTGTCCGGCGAAGTGGCATGCAGATTGGTGTTGAGCCCCAGCAGCGGCTTGACGCCGAACAGCGTGGGGCCGCTGCCTGCCTCGTGGCAGACGGCACAGGCGTTCTGGTAGATGCGCTCGCCATTGGCATGGCGCGCCAGGCCCTGAACCGAAGCAGAAGCAGAAGCCGGTGGCGCGGCGGCAGGCACAGGCGCGGCCTGGGGCGCCTGGCCCGGCAGCTCCATCAGATAGGTAGCCATGGCGCGCACATCGGCGTCAGGCAGTTCGGCAAGGCCCTGGATCACGGGGGCCATCGGCCCGGCCGCCACGCCATGGCGCGCCGAAAATCCCGTGCGCAGGTACTGGTACAGCTCGTCCCGGCTCCAGGGCAGCTTGCCGCCGGCCAGCTGGTTGAGCGCGGGCGCGCTCCAGCCCTCGGCCTCGCCGCCGCCCAGGGTATGGATGCCGGTCTTCTCTGCGCCCAGTGCGTTGCGCGGCGAATGGCAGGCCGTGCAATGGCCGGCGGCCTGCACCAGATAGGCGCCCCGGTTCCATTCGGCGCTGTGCGCAGGGTCGGCCTTGAAGGGAGTGGCATCGTGGAACAGCAGGTTCCAGCCGGCCATGGCCGGGCGCAGGCTGTAGGGAAAGGCCAGTTGTGTCTCGGGCGGCTTCGATGCCACGGCGGGCTGGGACATCAGGTAGCCGTACAGCGCCTGCAGGTCGCCGTCGCTGAGTTTGGCAAAGGCCGTGTATGGAAACGCCGGATAGAGCTGGCGGCCATCCTGGTGGACGCCGTGGCGCATGGCGCGCTCGAAGGCCGCATAGGACCAGCGGCCGATGCCGGTGGCATGGTCGGGCGTGATATTGGTCGAGTAGATGGTGCCGAAGGGCGTCTCCAGGCCCAGCCCGCCTGCGTTGGGCGCGCCGCCTGGCGCCGTATGGCAGACAACACAGTCCCCGGCGGCTGCCACCAGCCGCCCCCGTTCGATGGCCTGCGGCGAATACAGCGAGACATCGGGCCCGTCCGTCAGCGGCAGCGCCGGCTTGAGCGGCCAGGCCATGACCGCCAGGCCCGCAATGCCTGCCGCGCCCGCTGCCAGCCAGCCCAGGCCGCGCCGTGGCGCGCGGTATGCGCCAGCGCCCGCCTGCCCGGCCAGCGCCAGACGCAGCTGCTCGGGCTGGAATGGCACTTCGCGCAGGCGCACGCCCGTGGCGTGGCGGATGGCGTTGGCAATCGCAGCTGCGGCAGGCAGTGTGGCCACGCCATCCAGATGCAGGCTGCCGCTGCGGATGGGCACAGCCGCAGGGGCCATGCCCGCCACCAGCTCTGCACCGCCGGGGGCAGAGGGGGCAATGGGGGCAACGGGGGAAGTGGCTGCGGCTGCCGGGCTGTGCCAGTCATCAAAGGCTGCCGGTGCGCCCAGCAGGCTGCGCGCACCAGCCAACAGCTGAGCATCCTGCTGCACGACCTGCGCATGCACGCTGGCACCCCGGGCTGCCTGCAGATGCTGGCTGTCATGGCCTGCGGCCACGCGCGTCACCTCTATGGCGCCGGTCTGCGGATGCACCGCCACTTCGGCCACCCAGGCACTCCAGACCTGGGTGCCGGCGCCGCTGGCATCCAGCGTCTGCAACTGCGCCGCCGCAAAGCCCCGGCCCCGCAGGCGGCCATCCGCGCCCTGACCGGACTCGAACCCACCGGCGCTCTGCGCCACGCGTGCAGCCAGCTCACGC
This sequence comes from Delftia sp. PS-11, assembly GCF_029870285.1. Lineage (GTDB taxonomy): Bacteria > Pseudomonadota > Gammaproteobacteria > Burkholderiales > Burkholderiaceae_C > Comamonas. The sequence continues at coordinate 159,225 of NZ_JACSYA010000009.1, read as the reverse complement.
CCCGGCCCTTCAGGCAGATGCTGCAGGCGCCAGGCCAGCGGGTCTTCGCCCTGAGTCAGCGCCAGCTCATGCCACAGGCTTTCGCTGGCAAAGACCTGGGCAGCATTGAAATCATCCACACCGGCGTGCGAGAGGGCGGCAGCCTGCCGCAGGAACTGCACATCACCCGCGCCCTGCACACTGGCATGGGCAGCCGCGCGCGCCCGTGCCGGCAGGCTCAGCAGCCGCGCCAGGCTGGGCCGCACGGCCCAGGGAATGTCTGATGACAAGACAGCCGGCTCTGGCGTGGCGTCGCCCATGCTTTGCGGCTGCAGCGCATGGCTGGCTTGGGCTCCAGAGGCCGGCAAGTGCAGCGGCTGTGCCGCGTACAGCACCAGCTCCTGCGGTTCATGGCCTGCGCTGCAATCCACACTGACGGGTCGGCACACGGCGCGCGACAGCAGCGCCGCATCGGCGGCCGCATCCATCAGCGCCAGCGGCTGCAGCGCAGCGGCACCCTCCAGGGTGTGCAGTTTCACGGCAGACACGGGCCATTGCATCAGGGCTGCAATCTCGCCAGCGATCAGGGCCTGCACATCCGGCGCGCAGCGCGGCAGCCAGAGGCTGGCGTGGCCATCCGCGCACCAGGCAATGGCCTGGGTGGTGCAAGCCGCGCCAACGTGCGGCGCGCGCCAAACAAAACGCTCTGCGCTGGTGTCAAGGCCGCTGCGGCGTGGCGCAGCCACTGCGGCGCCGCGCCAGACAGGCGCCAGACATTGGGCAGCCTGCTGCGCGATCACGGGCGCCGTGGCCACCACGCCCAGAAAATGGGCATGCTGCACGGCCGCCACGACACCCGCCAGGGCGCGCGCCTCGGCCAGCCGGGCATGGGCCAGTTCGGCGCCCTTGTAGCACAGGCCATCCCAGGCCGCAAAAGGCGGGCGCAGCGCAAGGCCATGCAGCAGATCCGCTGGCAACGCTGCGGCAGGCAAGGCGCTGGCTGGCGCAGTGGGCAGGGCAGACAGAGTCATGGGCGCACTCCCTGCGCGCGCAGCCGCGCGGCACGCAGCGCAGCCTGCAGGATTTCCACATGCGTGCCGCAGCGGCACAGGTTGTGGTGCAGCTCGTTGCGCAGCTCCTGCTCGCTGGGGTCCGGGTTGCGGCGCAGCAGCGCCTCGACGGTCATGATCATGCCGTTGAGGCAGTAGCCGCACTGCGCTGCCTGGCAGTCGATGAAAGCCTGCTGCGTGGGGCCTGGGCACTGGCGCGAGCCCAGCCCTTCCAGCGTGGTCACCTCGCGGCCCACGGCAGCGCGCACAGGGATCACGCAGGAGCGCGCCGCCACGCCATCGATCAGCACCGTACAGGCGCCGCACTCGCCCAGGCCGCAGCCATACTTGGGGCCGTTCAGTTCCAGGTCATTGCGCAGCACATGCAGCAGCGCCGTGCCCGGCGCGGCAGGCACATCGTGCGCCTGCCCATTGACCTGCAGGCGCAGGGTGTCGGCGGCGCTGCCTGGAGTGGCGGGAGTTCCCATAAGAAAAGCGGTATCGGATGCTGGTTGGAATATCGGCGGGCCGCGCTGCACAGCAGACCCGGGCCTGCCGTGCAGCGCAGGCAGCGAGTATCAGGCCGCCGCCTGGACCTTGGGCCCGACCAGGGGCACGTTGAACACGTCATAGCCAAAGCACCATGAGGGGTCCTCGTTCGTGCGCAGCCAGGTGTTGTCGTGCGAGATGCGCTGCACCTTGCTGGCGCGCTCGGCACGGTTGGCCTCGTACAGGGCGAAAGCCAGCCCGTGATTGTGTGCGCCGACTTCCTTGAGGCAGCGCGCCAGCATGGCGCCATCCTCGATGGCCATGGCAGCGCCCTGGGCCATGTGGGGCTTCATCGGGTGGCAGGCGTCGCCCAGCAGCACCAGGCGGCCACGGCTCCACAGCGGCAGCGGATCGCGCTCCAGCAGCGACCACTTGGTCACCTCGACCGTCGCATCGATCAGCGCCTGCACCGTGGGGTGCCAGCCCGCGAAGGCCTCGCGCATTTCCTCCTTGCTGCTGGGCAGCCAGCGTTCGCTCAGATCCCAGTGCTCCACGGGCACGCCGGTCACGTAGTACAGCTCGTCGGCCTTGCCCGTGACAAAGTAGGTCATCATGTGGCGGTCGTCGCTCCACCATTTCACGCAGGCATCGAAGGGCAGCATGCCCGCCTTGACCTCGGGCGTGGGAAACACGGCACGGTGGGCCAGGTAGCCGGCGTACTTGGGCAGCTCGGGGCCCAGCAGCTCCTCACGGATGCGCGAGTTCACGCCGTCGGCGCCGATGACGATGTCCGCCTCCTCGGTCGTGCCATCGGCGAAATGCATGACCACCACGTCGCCACGGTCCTCGACCTGGGTCAGGTGTTTGCCATAGGCCATCACGCTGTCGGGCAGCGCCTCGATCAGCAGCGCATGGAAGTCGCCCCGGTGCACCGTCAGATAGCTGGCACCGTATTCCTTGACAGCGTAATCGCCCAGCGGGATCTGGGCCATCACGTCGCCGGTCTGCCAGTGGCGGCTGTACCAGTAGTCGGGGTGCGAGCCCTGGGCATTGAGCGCATCTTCGATGCCGATGCGGCGCAGGATCTTCATCACATTCGGCCCGACATGGATGCCAGCCCCCAGGCGCGAGAAGCTGGGCGCCTGTTCATAGACACGGACGTTGAAGCCCTCCTGGAGCAGCAGCTTGGCGGCAGCGGCGCCGCCGAGACCGGCGCCGACGACTGCGATACGGGGGGATTGGGACACGGTTTTCTCCTTGCAGGGATGTTGAGAGGCAGACAAAACGGCCGTCGCTTCAGCCTGTTCTGCGGTAGTACAGCAGGATCCATGCCAAGCTTCAAAAGCCTTAATTTACGTGTATGCACTTGATTTCTTGCTTCACATCAAGGCACCACAAAGCAGCAGAATAAATTGGTTTCTGCATTTTTTGGTGCAATTTCTGCACCATTTAAGTACAAACCCCAATAAAAACCCTGTTTGCCACAAGGCACGTCTTTTGCAAGAATAAAGCGTACACACTCATCTGATTTTGATCAAACCTCGCTAACCCCTGCCAAGGCAACTCCATGACCCAGACATTCCGCATCGGCCAGATCGTCCCCAGCTCCAACACCACCATGGAGACCGAAGTACCCGCCATGCTGCAGGCCCACTCCACGCTGCGCCCGCACAACCGCTTCACCTTCCACTCCAGCCGCATGCGCATGAAGAAGGTCCAAAAGGAAGAGCTGGCCGCGATGGACGCCGAAAGCGACCGCTGCGCGCTGGAGCTCAGCGATGCGCGCGTGGATGTGCTGGGCTACGCCTGCCTGGTGGCCATCATGGCCATGGGCCAGGGCTACCACCGCGTCTCGCAAAAGCGCCTGACCGAGCGCACCGAAAGCAATGGCGCCACCGCCCCCGTGATCACCAGCGCCGGCGCCCTGGTGGAGGCCCTGAAAGTCATGGGCGCCCGCAAAATCGCGCTGGTTGCGCCCTATATGGTCCCGCTGACCCAGCTGGTCATGGACTACATCGCTGCCGAAGGCTTCGAGATCGTGGACTGGCGCGCCCTGGAGATTCCCGACAACCTGGAAGTCGGCCGCCACGACCCGGCGAGGCTGCCCGGCATCGTCGCCGGCATGGACTACGCCGATGCAGACGTGATCGTGCTGTCGGCCTGCGTGCAGATGCCCTCGCTGCCTGCCGTGGCACAGGTCGAGGCACAGACCGGCAAGCCCGTGCTGACCGCATCCATCGCCACCACCTACGCCATCCTCAAGGAGCTGGGCCTGGACCCCGTGGTGCCGGGCGCGGGCGCGCTGCTGTCGGGCGCCTACCCCCACGGCAATACACCCAAGGTCTGAGGAGCACAGCATGAGCGACCACACCTGCAGCACCTCCGGCAGCTTCCTCTACGGCGGCAACGTCCATGCCAACGGCATCCGCCAGCATTACCTGCGCTATGGCGGCGCCGAGGGCGACCGTGCCCGGCGCGACGCCGTCATCCTGATTCCCGGCATCACCAGCCCGGCAGTGACCTGGGGCTTTGTCGCCGAACACCTGGGCCGCCAGTTCGACACCTATGTGCTGGATGTGCGCGGGCGCGGCCTGTCCTCCTCGGGTCCTGGCCTGGACTACGGACTCGACGCCCAGGCAGCCGACGTCACCGCCTTCGCACAGGCCCTGGGCCTGACACGCTGGGCACTGATCGGCCACTCCATGGGCGGGCGCATTGCCGTGCGCGCTGCGCGCAGCCAGCCGGACGGACTCACGCGCCTGGTCATCGTCGATCCGCCGGTGTCCGGCCCCGGCCGCCGCGCCTACCCGGCCGCCCTGCCCTGGTATGTGGACTCCATCCGCCAGGCCACCCAGGGCATGAGCGCCGAAGACATGCGCGCCTTCTGCCCCACCTGGACCGAGGCGCAGCGCCAATTGCGCGCCCAGTGGCTGCACACCTGCTACGAACCGGCCATCGTGCAAAGCTTCGAGGACTTCGGCCGCGACGACATCCACGCCGACCTGCCCCGCATACAGCAGCCGCTGCTGCTGGTCACGGCAGAGCGCGGCGATGTGGTGCGCGCAGAGGATGTGGCCGAGTGGCAGCGCCTGGCGCCCCAGAGCGCGCATGTGCGCGTGCCCGGCGCCGGCCACATGATCCCCTGGGACAACGAGGCAGGCTTCTATGCCGCCCTGGGCGACTTCCTCGGTGCGCGGGTGGACTGAATGCCCGCCTGCCGCCTTTCATCTTCCACCGCGACATCAAGGAGTTCCGCATGTCCGTCAGCGACATCGACCTGATCCAGGCCTTCCAGCAGGTGCTCACCCTGTCCCGGCTGCAGGCCGGGCAGACCGTCACCGTGCTCACGGGCGCCGACACGCATCCGCAGACACTGCGCTGCGCCATCGCCGCCGCCAGCGGCATGGGCGCGCGCGTCAACCGCCTGGACCTGCCGCCCGTCAACGCCGAAAAATCCCTGAGCCGCGACGCCCTGGCCTACCTGGGCACCACGCCCCTGACCGGCAACCCTGCCGCCATCGCCGCCCTCAAGGCCAGCGACCTGGTGCTGGACCTCATGACGCTGCTGTTCTCCCCCGAGCAGCACGAGATCCTGCAGGCCGGCACCAAGATCTTGCTGGCCGTGGAGCCGCCCGAGGTACTCTGCCGCCTGGTGCCCACCGAGGCCGACCGCACGCGCGTGCAGGCCGCATCCAGGCGCATCGAGGCAGCACGGCAGATGCACATCACCTCGGCCGCAGGCACGGATCTGCGCTGCCCGCTGGGCGAATTCCCCGCCATCTGCGAATACGGCTTCGTAGACCAGCCCGGCCGCTGGGACCACTGGCCCAGCGGCTTCGTGCTGACCTGGCCCAACGAAGGCCAGAGCCATGGCCGCGTGGTGCTAGACCGGGGCGACATCCTGCTGCCCATGAAGGACTACGTGACCGAGCCCATCGAACTCATCATCGACAAAGGCTACGTCACGCGCATCAGCGGCGGCCTGCAGGCCGACATCCTCAAGGAGTACATGGCCGCCTACGAAGACCCCGAAGCCTACGCCGTCTCGCACATCGGCTGGGGCCTGCAGCCGCGCGCCCACTGGTCCATGCTGGCCCACTACAGCAAGGAAACCCATATCGGCATGGACGCGCGCGCCTTCGAAGGCAACTTCCTGTGGTCCATGGGGCCCAACAACGAGGCCGGCGGCAGCCGCACCACCGCCTGCCATATCGACATCCCCATGCGCCACTGCAGCGTGTCGCTGGATGGCGTGCCCGCCGTCATCCACGGCGTGGTGCAGGACGAACAAGGACTGGCACGCGCCGCGCGCCGAAAGGACATCGCATGACACCCCCTCCCCTCCCCCTCAACCTGCAGGGCGATACCTCGGCCGACATCTCGGTGTATGCGCGCCAGGGCTTCGGCACGCCGCTGCCACTGAAGGCGCCGTTCGGGCTGCTCATCATCGACTTCGTCAACGGCTTCGCCGACCCGGCCGTGTTCGGCGGCGGCAACATCCCCGAGGCCATCGCCCGCACACGCCTGCTGCTGGCCCATGCACGCGAGCGCGGCTGGCCCGTGGCGCACAGCCGCATCGTGTTCTCGGATGACGACGCCGACAGCAACATCTTCTGCCTGAAGGTGCCCGGCATGCTGACCCTCAAGGAAGACAGCCCCGAAAGCGCCATCGTGCCCGAGCTGGCACCGGCGCGCGGCGAATACGTGGTGCGCAAGAGCACGCCCTCGGCCTTCTTCGGCACCATGCTCGCGCCCTGGCTGGCCCAGCGCGGCGTGCAGACACTGCTGGTGGCCGGCTGCGTGACCAGCGGCTGCGTGCGCGCCAGCGTGGTCGATGCCATGCAGTCGGGCTTCAGGCCGCTGGTGGTCTCCGACTGCTGCGGCGACCGCGCACTGGGCCCCCACGAGGCCAACCTGTTCGACATGGCGCAGAAGTACGCCGCTGTCATGCCACTGCAACAGGCCATTGCCGACACCCACGCGCTGGCAGGCTGATCCTGCCGTGCCCGCACCGCCCGGGGGCCGCCGCCTTGCGCCCGGCCCCCTGGCGAATCACCGGCCCCAGGCATGCATGATGGCGCCAGGGCCTGGCCCCCGCCATCAGGCCCTGCACAAAACATCGACCCATGAACCTGCCCCAGCCCCAAGCCCTGCACACCCGACTGCTCGCCCGGCCCGGCGCACTGCTGGTGGTGCGCCAGCCGGTGGCGCCGCCAAAGCCCGCCCCCGGCCAGCCCGGCACGGCGACCGACTACGTGCAGCCCACGCCTGAAATCTTCGTGGCCGTGCTGGCCGACGACAGCGCGCCGCAGGGATGGCGCGCCCTGGCCTTCAATGGCCATGTGGACCTGGGCACAGGCATACGCACAGCCCTGGCCCAGATCGTCGCGGAAGAACTCGAAGTACCCCTGGATCACCTGGAAATGGTGCTGGGGCACACCGCCGCCGCCCCCAACCAGGGACCGACCATCGCCAGTGCCAGCATCCAGATATCAGCCGTGCCGCTGCGCCGCGCCGCCGCGCAGGCACGCGAGCAACTGCTGGCACTGGCTGCCGCGCAATGGCAGGTCCCCGCCGAACACCTGCACGCGCGCGATGGCACGGTGCGCTTTGCCAGCGGCAGCGATACGCGCACGCTCCATTACGGGCAACTGCTGCAGCACCAGCACCTGCGGCTCACGCTGGCGCCGCCCGAGCAGGAAGTCCGGCTCAAGCCCGCCAGCGACTACCGGCTGGTGGGCCGCAGCGCAGCGCGCGTGGACATTCCCGCCAAGGCCACGGGCGAACTGAGCTTCGTGCATGACGTGCGCGTGCCCGGCATGCGCCATGGCCGCGTCGTGCGCCCGCCGTATCCGGGCCGCGACGGCGGCGACTTCATCGGCCGCTGCCTCATTGCCGTGGACCGCAACTGCGTCGCCCACCTGCCCGGCAACGTACAGGTCGTGGTCGAAGGCGACTTCGTCGGCGTGGTCGCCGACCGCGAGGAACAAGCCATCGCCGCCATGCGCGCGCTGCGCGTACAGTGGTGCACCGTGCCGCCCGCCCCCGAGCTGGACGACCTGGCCAGCGCGCTGCGCGCCAACCCCTCGCAGCACCGCGCCCTGGTGGACCTGGGCGATGTGGACGAAGCCTTTGCTGCGGCGAGCACGGAGACAGGTACGGGTACAGGTGCTGACAAGGGCAAGGACAAGGCAGGCACCGTGCTGCGCCACAGCTATGTCTGGCCGTATCAGATGCATGCCTCCATCGGCCCGTCCTGCGCCGTGGCCGACTTTCGCGACGGGCGCCTGAAGCTGTGGGCCGGCACGCAAAACCCCCATATGCTGCGCACCGACCTCGACCGGCTGCTGCGCCTGGGCGAAGACCGCATCGAAATCGTACGCATGGAAGCGGCAGGCTGCTATGGCCGCAACTGCGCCGACGATGTCTGCGCCGACGCGGCCCTGCTGTCCATGGCGGTGGGCGCACCCGTGCGCGTACAGCTCATGCGCGAGCAGGAACACCAGTGGGAGCCCAAAGGCACAGGCCAGCTCATGGACGTGGGCGCCGCCATCGACGCCCAGGGCAACCTGCTGGCCTATGACTTTGCCGTGCGCTACCCCTCCAACGACGCGCCGCTGCTGGCCCTGCTGCTCACGGGACGCATACCGGGACAACCACGCACGCTGGAGATGGGCGACCGCACTGCCGTGCCGCCCTACCGCTACGCCAGCCAGCGCATTGCCTGCCACGACATGGCGCCGCTGGTGCGCTCATCCTGGCTGCGCGGCGTCTCGGCCCTGCCCAACTCCTTTGCCCATGACAGCATGATCGACGAGCTGGCCCATGCGGCCGGCGCCGACCCCGTGGACTACCGGATTCGCCACCTCAGCGACCCGCGCGCCATCGAACTCCTCGAAGCCACGGCACGCCATGCCGGATGGCAGCGCAGCCAGCCTGGCAGCCGGGGCCGGCCCGGCGCGGATGGCCTGCTGCGCGGGCGCGGCGTGGCCTACGCCCGCTACATCCACAGCCGCTTTCCCGGCTTTGGCGCAGCCTGGGCCGCCTGGGTCATCGATATCGAGGTGGACCCCGCCAGTGGCCGCATCGCCGTGCGGCGACTGGTCGTAGGCCAGGACACCGGCATGATGGTCAACCCCGACGGCGTGCGCCACCAGATCCACGGCAACGTCATCCAGACCCTGAGCCGCAGCCTGCTGGAGCGCGTGGCCTTCAACGGGCAGGGCGTGGCCAGCCGCGAATGGGGCAGCTACCCCATCATCGGCATGCGCGACCTGCCCCCCATCGAAGTGGTCCTGATGCCCCGCCAGGACGAGCCCCCCATGGGCGCGGGCGAATCGGCCTCGGTACCAGGCCCGGCCGCCCTGGCCAATGCCCTGTTCGACGCCACGGGCCGGCGCTTTCGCGCCGCGCCGTTCACACCTGAGACCGTGCGCGGCGTGCTGGAAAGGCCATAGCAGGTACGCGCAGCGCAGGCGGCATGTCCCGCTGCGCGCAACCTCGCCCCCCCCTGCGCCGCATGGGGAGATCTCAAAAAAACCTGAAAGACAGCAGCCACCAAAGAGTGCATGCCAGAGCGATCAACAGCCCGGAAAATAGCTTCTGGCGCAATGGCGGAGATTTCAATGCCACAACGCTTTGTGCCGCACAGATCACCGCCAGCACCACCAAGGTAAAAATCTGACGATTCCCACTATGCTCCAGGGATGCTGCATCCATGGCCGGCCCCATCTGGCTCGTCCAGTCATATTTGCTCCCTCTAAAAATGACCAGCAGAAACATGCCGGCAAGATAGACAGCGAAAAACGCAATTTTCACGACTTTAGGTACTAAATTTACCTCACAACAAGGAAGCAACGCTCCTATATTTCGCAACAATAAAATCACCATAGCCAGTGTTTTTCAATTTACTCCAGCGATAATCCCATGCCACGATTTTATCCATATCGTGTGATGCACTTTGCGCCATCCATCGCCAAGCCCTGGCAGGATCGGGCAATACCTAGCAAACCCTATCCCACTGACATCAGCGATGAAGGCAAGATGCATATGGCAGTGGATACCCTGAGTAATTGGCTGGCGATGCACGTCACGCCTGCCGATGAGCAAGAGCGTGCACAGGTGCAAACGCTGTGCGAGCATGCGCACCAGACAGCACAGGACAACGAGGGGGATCTGCAGATTGTGACACTGCCTGAAGCCAAGAAAGACTGTGCGCACGCTGGGTGTCTGGCGAGATTTCGCCGACTGTCGTGGGACTATGGAAGGCTACCACAGGTGTTGAGTGACCTGCACTTTCTGGCCTTTGCCGAGCTCAAGCTGCCGCAAGCCGCACTGGTACTGGCTTCAGTGGCCATAACACAATTTAACAAAAAATATTGAAGATTCATTCAATATATGCAACAATGATTTTTTCTATTTTTCAATAAATAAATCAATGGCATATTTTAAAATTCCTGGTCCTCTTGGTTTAAATCCAGAAAACCAGTCAAAAGGTCTTTGGAATTATCAAGCACCGAATGTTCCTTGGAGTGATGATCAGTATGGGAAAAACAATCTTAGTTCACATTCGGGAACGCAGCTTGCACATAAGAAATTGCAGAAAAATACGATTAGTACAACAACAGACTCATGGTCAGATGAAGTACTTGTCTGCTTCAATGTTAAAGGCGAAGAGTTTGGCAGATTAATGATGGAACTCCGGGATGAAGCTGTTAATTATGCTCAAAATAGAAAGCTAGAATTATTGCTTTGGAATGATCAATCCAAGGCAAGAACAAAAAAGTGGTTTAATAGCTCCAACCAAGAAATCCGTGATTATCTATTACCAATAATCGATTCTATAATCAGAGTTTTACGATCATTGACCCCAGATAATTTTGATTATGATACTGCAGAGAATAATATGCAAGCAGGGTGTGCACCGGGCAGAGGCTTGAGGCTAGATGGATCTATTGCTACCGTTTGCCCGTCCGACACGGAAAAACACAGAATTTCTATAAATATGAGATTTTTTGAAATTCCCAAACGCGGAGTGATATATGGAACAAATGAATTTAATGGTAGAGACTCTCAATTAATGACATTGATTCATGAAGTAACTCACTTTAACGATGTAGCTGCTTCATCGGATGATTTCTACTCGGCTAGAAATTCACTTAACCACGCAGGTGATCCTCGTGCAAAAATTAATGCTGACAGCATAAGCTCATATATATTGGGTATTGATATTAAATAATCGATTGCATAATGAAAAATATCTCGTGCATAAAGCAATTATTTTTTGCCTATTTTTTGTGCATAACCCTCCCTGTTTTTGCATGCAAACCTGGTGGTTTGCAGCAGCACATAGAGTTTGAAGAGGGCAGCTCCGCAGTCGGCGCGACAAAGGCCCGTGACTTGGCGCTGTGGTTTTTAGACTGGCGCGATGGTCGCGGCATAAGCTATGTTATGGTTTTTTCAAATTCAAAAGAAAATGACAAATACACAAAAAATCTCTCAAATGAAAGATTAAAGAATATCTCAAGCCTGATCGGCCCGTTGGCAGGCGATAGGGTGAGCATTAAGTACATGAACTCACCAATTAATCAAAATTCAAAAAGAATTTCTCATTACTTTCTCAATACAATTGAAATTTCTGTACAGCCAAAATGCACGGAAACTGGCACATGCTGCCTGTAGAGTCAGCCACTTAATTGAGCTCATTTCTCAGCCCGCCAGCGCCCCCGCATGGCGCAGGCATTGCGCGCGCCACTGTGCATCTTCCTGCAGCAGCAGCGCTGCCTGCAATGCGCGCGTGTACGCCGCGCCCTGCTGGGCCATGAAGCCGATCGGCGTGAGCAGTTCAGGCGAGCGCAGCGGCCGGGCCAGCAGGCCCGGCATGTGGCGCACCGTGGCCACCATGGCGCCGGGCAGCACCGTGGCCATCCCGCCCGAGCCATCTTCGGGGCCGGACTGCGCCACGGCCATGACCAGGGCCAGCACGGAGTTGGTTTCCATGGCGGGCTGAACGCTCGCCTGCACGGCGGCAAAGGCCTCGTCGATCACGGTGCGGTTGTGCATGTCGGGCGTGAGCAGGCACAGCGGCAGGCTGGCCACCTCGCGCCAGCCGATGTCGGCACCAAAGGCCAATGGCTGGTCCGCGCCGCGCGGATCGCGGCACAGCAGGTAGTAGTGCTCCTGGTACTGCGGCCAGGACTGCAGACGCGGGCCGCGCGCAGGCATGCGGGCGCTGTAGCCCAGGGCCAGGTCCAGAGACAGGTCGTCCAGCCCGCTTTCGATCTCGGCCGAACTCATGGACAGCACCACGGGTGTGATGCCAGGGTGGCGCTCGCGCAGCAGACAGGCAAAGCGCGTGAGCATGGGCATGGCCGTGGGCACGGCCGCCATGCGCAGCTGCCCGCGCAGCACGCCTGCGCCGGCGCTCAGGTCCTGGCGCAGGCTTTCCTCGGCGCGCAGCATAGCCAGCGCCGTGGCCAGGACCTGCTCGCCCTCGGGGGTGAAGCCGGCAAACACCCGGCCCCGGCGCACGATGACCGTGCCGAACTCCTGCTCCAGCGCGCGCAGCGCGTTGGACAGCGCCGGCTGCGTGATGTGGCAGGCCAGCGCCGCGCGCCCGAAATGGCGGTGCGCGTTGAGCGCCACCAGGTAGCGCATGGAGGTCAGCAGGTTCATGCCCGGTTCACGGGGAGCATCAGGTGCCCTGGCTGACCGTGATGGTGGGGAACTTGCTCGTGAAATCCCTGGCCTTGAGCGCCACCTTGACGGCCAGGTCGCGCGCCACCTTTTTGTAGATCTGCGCAGCCTCGCTGTCGGGCTCGGCCACCACGGTGGGCTTGCCGCTGTCGGCCTGCAGGCGAATCTGCAGCGACAGGGGCAGCGCGCCCAGGTAGTCGATGCCGTACTCGGCCGCCATCTGCCTGCCGCCCTCGGCGCCGAAGATGTGCTCCACATGGCCGCAATGGGTGCAGACATGGGCTGCCATGTTCTCGACCAGGCCCAGGATGGGCACGCCGACCTTCTCGAACATCTTGACGCCCTTCTTGGCATCGATCAGGGCGATGTCCTGGGGCGTGGTGACGACCACGGCGCCCGTCATGGGCACGCGCTGGGACAGCGTCAGCTGGATGTCGCCCGTGCCGGGAGGCATGTCCACCAGCAGGTAGTCCAGGTCTTTCCAGTTGGTCTGGCGCAGCATCTGCTCCAGCGCCTGCGTGGCCATGGGGCCGCGCCAGATCATGGCCTGGTCGTTGTTGACCAGCAGGCCGATGGACATCACCTGCACGCCGTGGCCGATCAGGGGCTCCATGGTCTTGCCATCGGGGCTCTCGGGGCGGCCCGAGACGCCCATCATCATGGGCTGGCTGGGGCCGTAGATGTCCGCATCCAGAATGCCCACGCGCGCGCCTTCGGCAGCCAGCGCCAGCGCCAGATTGGCGGCAGTCGTGCTCTTGCCCACGCCCCCCTTGCCCGACGAGATGGCAATGATGTTCTTGACGCCGGGCAGCAGCTGCACGCCGCGCTGCACCGCATGCGCAGCCACCTTGGTGCTGATGTTGACCGAGACATTGCCCACGCCCTCGACGGTCTTAGCCGCCGCGACGAACTGGCTGCGCAGGGCAGGCACCAGGCTTTGCGCCGGATAGCCCATTTCGACGTCGAAGGCGACATCGGCGCCCGTGATCTGCAGGTTGCGCAGGGCGCGGGTGCTCACATAGTCCTTGCCGGTATGCGGGTCGAGCACGCTGGAAAGCGCTGCCAAGAGCGCCTGTTCTGTGACTGCCATGGTTTGTTAACTCCTAGAGCCGGGTAGTCTATCGAAGGCCCCAACCCCTCGCACACGCGAGACAATGCGGCCCTTGCAGCCTTTTGGCTGTGCTGTTTTGCACCTTCCTGCCGCGAAAGACCCGCCCGTGAAATTCCAGATGGCCCACAACTCCCTGTTCGCGATCTTGCTGCGCTCGCGCTGGTGGATCAGCTTCGCGCTGGCCGCGCTCGTGACCCTGGTGTCCACGGCGCTGCTGCCCAAGGACATCGCGCCATTCGCCGCAGTGACGGCCCTGCCCTTTTTCGCCATCGGCTGCGTCGCCGCCTGGCGCCAGCTGCGCGCGCCCAGTCCGGCCCGGGTCGGACAGGCGCTGGAGATCGCCGCCCAGCAGTCGTGGCGCGATTTTGCGGACCGGCTGGAGCGTGCCTGGCAGGCCGAAGGCTATACGGTGGCCCGCCTGGCCGACAAGGATGGAGCGGATTTCGTGCTGGAGCGGGAAGGTCGCACCACCGTGGCCTGCGCCCGCCGCTGGAAGGCTGGCGTGCATGGCATGGAGCCGCTGCGCGCACTGCTGGCCGCGGGCCAGGCCCGCAATGCAGCCACGGTCTGCTACCTGTCGCTGCAGCCGCCTGCAGAAAACGCTGCTGCCTGGGCCAAGCAGCAGGGCATCGCCTTGATCAGCGGCAAAGACCTGGGCCAGCTTCTCGCCAAGGCGTGATTTTCCTCGGGTCTCCCCTGCCTCACTTGCCTGCGGCGCGCGGCACACTGTAGGACATGCCTGACGCTGCGTACCTCACCGACAAGCCACTGCATTCGCACAGCACTGCCCTGCTGCTCAGCGGCGGCGGCGCCCGCGCCGCCTACCAGGCGGGCGTGCTCGAAGCCATTGCCGAGATACGCCGCGCCTGCGGCCATCAGCATGGCCCCAACCCCTTTCCCATCATGGTGGGCACGTCGGCCGGCGCCATCAATGCGGCGGCCCTGGCCTGCGGCAGCGACCATTTCGACCGCGCCGTGCGCCGCATTGCGCGCATCTGGCGCAACCTGAGCCCTGAACTCGTCTACCGAGCCGACTCGCTGAGCGTGCTGCGCAGCGGCGCGCGCTGGCTGACCCTGCTGTCGCTGGGCTGGGCGCTGGCGCGCTGGGGGCGCATGCGCCCGCGCGCGCTGCTGGACAACCAGCCGCTGCGCCACCTGCTGTCCGGCGGCATGGTGCCCCTGGAGCGGCTGCCCAGCCTGATCTCGGACGGCCATCTGCGCGCGCTGGCGGTATCGGCCTCCAGCTACACCAGCAGCGAGCATGTCACCTTCTGCCAGACCGATGAGCAGCTCCAGCCCTGGGTGCGCAACCAGCGCAAGGCCGCCGCCGCGCAGATCACGCACGAACACCTGCTGGCCTCATCGGCGATTCCCTTCATCTTTCCGGCCACGGCATTGCAGCTGGACGGATACACCCAGTATTTCGGCGACGGCTCGATGCGCCAGACGGCCCCGCTGTCGCCTGCCGTCCACCTGGGCGCCGAGCGCATTCTGGTGGTGGGCGCAGGCCGCCGCCACGAGCCGCAAGGCGCGCCGCCGCAGGGCCATACGGCTTACCCTTCGCTGGCGCATATCGCAGGGCACTCGCTGTCCAGCATCTTCCTGGATGCCCTGGCACTGGATGTGGAACGCGCCGAACGCATCAACCAGACCCTGGCGCTGATCCCGCAGGCCGACCGCGATCGAAGCCGCCTGCGCCCGGTGCAGTTGCTGGTCATCTCGCCATCGGAGCGCATCGACAGCATTGCCGCACGCCATGTCGGAGAGCTGCCGCTGCCGGTGCGCTCGCTGCTGGGCGCGCTGGGCGTGCGCCAGAACGTGGACGATGCGCGCGGCGCTGCCCTGGCCAGCTATTTGCTGTTCGAGCGCAGCTTCACGCGCGAATTAATGGCGCTGGGCAGGCGCGATGCGTTAGCCCGGCGCAGCGACATCGAGCAGTTCCTGGGGTGGACGCGGGCATCGGCAATACACTGACTTATGCCTGCACTACACCACATGGGCTCGCTTGCGCTATGGATGATGGCCATGTGCAGCGCACATGCAAACATATCCATCCCTCCCATACACCGTCTGCAAGACATCCAGAACGCCGCTGAGCGCTTTGTGCAGGCAGAAAACGCCCGGCAAAAGACGGCGTTCACTGCAGACAGGGCCAACAGCAAGATCATCGTCGTGCAATGCGCCGTGCAACTGCGCTCCTCCTGGGCCAGGCCCAGCGACCAGCAAAGCCGCAAAAGCGTGCAGATAGCCTGCCCATACGGCGTGCGGGGCGAAAAGGGCTGGCGCGTTTTCGTGCCTGTCATCAAGCCCACCAGTTCCGGCAAATGACGCCGGGATGCGCGCCGGCGCACCGCCAATAGTCCGCCTGCGCACAGCACACGCCCGGGCCTTCTAGAATGGCGGGTTCTCCCGAGAAAGCAGTTACCCATGACCGCACGCAAACTCTTCGTCACCACCGCCCTGCCGTACGCCAACGGCAATTTCCACATCGGCCACATCATGGAATACATCCAGGCCGACACCTGGGTGCGTGCGCAGCGAATGCAGGGCAACGCGGTCAACTTCGTGGGTGCAGACGATGCCCACGGCGCGCCCATCATGATCGCCGCCGAGAAGGCCGGCAAGACGCCCCAGCAGTTCGTGGCCGATATCGCCGCCGGCCGCAAGCAGTATCTGGATGGCTTTCATATTGCCTTCGACAACTGGCACAACACCGACGCGCCCGAAAACCACGCCCTGGCACAGCAGATCTACCTGGACCTGAAAAAGGCGGGCTTCATCGAGACGCGCACCATCGAGCAGTTCTTCGACCCCGAGAAGAACATGTTCCTGCCCGACCGCTTCATCAAGGGCGAATGCCCACGCTGCCATGCCAAGGACCAGTACGGCGACAACTGCGAGGCCTGCAGCGCTGTCTACGCGCCCACCGACCTGATCAACCCCTACTCCGCGCTGTCGGGCGCCAAGCCCGTGCTCAAGAGTTCGGAGCATTTCTTCTTCAAGCTGTCCGACCCGCGCTGCGTGGAGTTCCTGACCGCCTGGACCCAGGACGGCGTGCATGTGCAGCCCGAGGTGGCCAACAAAATCAAGGAATGGTTCAGCGTGCGCACCAACCCGGACGGCACGACCAGCGAAGGCCTGGGCGACTGGGACATCTCGCGCGACGCGCCCTACTTCGGCATTGAAATCCCCGATGCGCCGGGCAAGTACTTCTATGTCTGGCTGGACGCGCCCGTGGGCTACCTGGCCTCGCTCAAGAACCTGCTGGACAGGCGCGGCGAAGACTACGAAGCCTACATGGCCGACCCGGCGCTGGAGCAGTACCACTTCATCGGCAAGGACATCATCACCTTCCACACGCTGTTCTGGCCTGCCATGCTCAAGTTCAGCGGCCGCAAGACGCCCACGAAGATCTGCGTGCACGGCTTCATGACCGTGAACAACGGCGAGAAGATGAGCAAGAGCCGAGGCACCGGGCTGGACCCGCTCAAGTACCTGGGCCTGCAGATGAACCCCGAGTGGCTGCGCTACTACCTGGGTGCCAAGCTCAACGGCAAGAACGAAGACATCGACTTCAACCCCGATGACTTCATGGCCCGCGTCAATGCCGACCTGATCGGCAAGTACGTGAACATCGCCTCGCGCGCAGCCGGCTTCATCGCCAAGCGCTTCGACGGCCGCCTGGGCGCGGTCAGCGAGGACGGCCAGGCCCTGCTGGCGCAGCTGCGCGGCCAGAGCGACGCCATCGTCCAGGCCTACGAGAGCCGCGACACGGCCCGCGCCGTGCGCGAGATCATGCAGCTGTGCGACCGCGTCAACGAGTATGTGGACGCCAACAAGCCCTGGGAGCTGGCCAAGCAGGAAGGCATGGATGCCCGCCTGCAGGATGTCTGCACCACCTGCATCGAGACATTCCGCCTGCTGACCATCTACCTCAAGCCCATCCTGCCGGCCGTGGCCGCACAGGTCGAAGGCTTCCTGAACTCCGCCCCGCTGCAGTTCGCCGACGCGCAGAACCTGCTGGGTGCGGGCCATGCCATCGGCCTGTACAAGCACCTGATGCAGCGCGTGGACGTCAAGCAGCTGGACGCCCTGTTCGAGCCCCCGGCGCCTGTGGTCGAGAAGGTCGTGCCGGGCGGCGAGGAAATCGCCGAAACCATCAGCATCGACGACTTTGCCAAGGTGGACCTGCGCATCGCCAAGATCGTGGAATGCAAGCCTGTCGAAGGCTCGACCAAGCTGCTGCAGCTGACGCTGGACGTGGGCGAAGGCAAGACACGCAACGTGTTCTCGGGCATCGCCAGCATGTACAAGCCCGAGCAGTTGCAGGGCAAGCTCACCGTGATGGTGGCCAACCTTGCGCCGCGCAAGATGAAGTTCGGCATCTCCGAAGGCATGGTGCTGGCCGCCAGCCACGCCGACGAAAAGGCCCAGCCCGGCATTTATGTGCTGGAGCCCTTCCCCGGCGCTGCGCCTGGCATGCGGATTCATTGACCGACATGCCCTGCGCGCACAAGCCCTCAAGGTCCCCGGCCCTGGGGGCTTTTCTTTGCCTGAGTGCCCTGGCCCTGCTGCCGGGCTGTACCGTGGTGTCCGTGACGGCCTCGGCAGTCAGCGTCACGGCCTCGGCCGTGGGGCTGGCGGCGGATGCCGCCGTGGGCACCGTCAAAATCGTCGGCAAAGGCGTGGGCAAGGCCGTCGATGCCATGGACAGCGACGGCACCGACAACAGCGGCATCACGGTCCGCTACCGCACGCCGGACGGGCAGCCGCTGGAGCCCTGAGCCAGCGCACAGTCTGGCGAAAATTTCCCCTTTTGCGGCAAGGGGTATGCTCTAAAATCAACGGCAACAGACAACTCTGCCTGTGCCGCGTGACGGCTGACAGGGCGCATGCAACAGGCACGTACTCCGTGCAGGCCCGGTCAACGTCCCGGCGCGGTTTGCCCCGTTGACCCGGCTGCAGAGCGCCCTCGCTCCTGCCCTGGAATCTCTCCCGATGCCATTGCTCCCCGCCATGCGGCCCGCCTTGTGGCTGGCCTTTCTGCTCGTACCGCCCGCCGCCCTGGCGCAGACCCAGGCGCAGCCTGCACCCCTGCGTCCCCAGGACACGGCCTTGCTGGCCGGCACCTGCGCCAATTGCCACGGCCCTGCGGGCCGCTCCACAGGGGCCATCCCCGGCCTGCGCGGGCAGCCGGCAGAGCATCTGCTGCAGCGCATGCTGGCCTTCAAGGCCGGCCAGGCGGCCGATGCCACGGTGATGACCCGGCTCATGAAAGGCTATGACGAGGCGCAGATCCGGGCGCTGGCCCAGTGGTTCTCCAGCGAGGAGACTGCGCCATGAACCTCACCCGACGCAATGTGCTGGGCTGCGCACTGGCTGGTGGCTGCACGCTGGCCCTGCCCTCCATCGTCCAGGCCCAGGCCGGCGCTGCCCATGTGATGGTGGTGGGCGGCGGCTTTGGCGGCGCCACGGCGGCGCGCTATCTGCGCAGGCATGCGCCCCAGGTCCGGGTGACCCTGGTCGAGCCCGCGCAGCGCTTTGTCACCTGCCCCTTCTCCAATCTTTACCTGGCCGGCCTGCGCAGCTGGGACAGCCTGGGCCATGGCTACGACGGGCTGCGCGCGGCGGGCGTGAACGTGGTCCACGCACGCGCCGAGGATGTGGATGCCGCGTCGCGCACGCTGCGCCTGTCCGGCGGACAGGTGCTGAGCTGGGACCGCCTCGTGCTCTCGCCCGGTGTGGACATGCGCTGGAATGCGCTCGAAGGCTATGACGAAGCCGCGTCGCAGCGCGCCCCGCATGCATGGAAGGCCGGTGCCCAGACCCGGTTGCTGCATCGCCAGCTGCAGGCCATGCCCGACGGCGGCAGCTTCGTGATGGTTATCCCGGACAATCCTTTCCGCTGCCCGCCCGGCCCGTACGAGCGCGCGGCCATGGTGGCCCACTATTTCAAACAGCACAAGCCGCGCAGCAAGATCGTGCTGCTCGATGCCAAGGACAATTTCTCCAAGAAAGCCTTGTTCCTGCAGGGCTGGAAGGCAGCCTACGGCGACATGATCGAATGGGCAGGCCTGTCCGACGACGGGCAGGTCACGCGCGTGGATGCCGCCGCGCTGGAGGTGGAAACCGCCTTCGGCACGCGGCACAAAGCCAGCGTGCTCAACGTCATCCCGCCGCAGAAGGCGGGCTTCATCGCCGAGCGGGCCGGCGTGACCGATGCCAGCGGCTGGGTGCCGGTGCAGGCCGAGAGCTTCGAGTCGCGCCAGGTTGCCGGCATTTTCGTGCTGGGCGATGCCACCATTGCGGCGCCCATGCCCAAGTCCGGCTTTGCCGCCAACACCCAGGGCAAGGCCGCCGCAGCAGCCATTGCCGCCGACCTGCTGGGCAGCGAACGGCCTGTGGCCTCCTATGCCAATACCTGCTACAGCCTGATTGCGCCCGACTACGGCATCTCCGTGGCCGGCGTCTATCGCACGCAGGGCGGCCAGCTGATCGAAGTGCCCGGCTCCGGTGGCGTGAGCCCGCTGGAGGGCACGGCCACCTTCCGGGCTGCCGAGGCTCGCTACGGCGAGGCCTGGTACGCCGCCATCAGCGCCGACATCTGGGGCGCATGATGCTGCTGTGGGCAGGATTTCTGCTGGGCAGCGCCTTTGGACTGGCCGCGCGCCTGGGACGCTTTTGCCTGCTGCGCGGACTGTGCCAGTGGACAGGGCGCGAGAGCGGCGGCGCGCCGGCGCTGCAGGCCTTCGCGCTGGCGCTGGCCGTGGCCATGCTGGCCTCGCAGGCTCTGGCCTGGGGCGGATGGGTGGACCTGGGCACAGCGCAGGTGGTGCGTGCCAGCTTCTCGCTGCCGGGCGTGCTGCTGGGCGGCATGTTGTTCGGCGCCGGCATGGCTCTGGCACGCAGTTGCGGCGCCCGCGCCCTGGTGCTGCTGGCCGGGGGCAATCTGCGCAGCATGGTGACCCTGCTGTGCCTGGGCCTGGCGGCCCAGGCCACGCTGACCGGCGTGCTGGCCCCTGTGCGCCAATGGCTGCAAGGCTGGGGCATGCTGACCCTGCCGCATGCCACGCTGCCCCGCCAGCTGCAGGCCGCTGGCCTGGGCGATACGGCAGCCCTGCTGGCCACCGCCGCGCTGCCATCCCTGGCACTGCTGGGGTATGCGCTGTGGCGCCCCGCGCTGCGGCGCAGCCCGGCCGAACTGATGAGCGCACTGGCCATTGGCACGCTGGTGGCTACAGGCTGGTGGACCACGGCCCATGTGGGCGTGGACCCGTTCGAGCCGGTGGCGCTGACCTCGCTGAGCTTCATCGGCCCTGTGGCCGAGGGCCTGCTTTATCTGCAACTGGCCGTGGGCCGCGATGCCAGCCTGGGCCCGGCCATGGTCGCCGGCACGCTGGCCGGTGCCGCCATGGCAGCCCTGCTCACGCGCAGCATGCGCTGGGAAGGCTTCGACAGCCCTGCCCGGCTGGTCGCATCGGCCGCTGGCGGCCTGCTGATGGGCCTGGGCGGCGTGCTGGCCGTGGGCTGCTCCATCGGCCAGGGCCTGAGCGGCCTGTCCACGCTGGCGTTCGCCAGCGCTCCAGCCTGCCTGGGCATCGTGGCGGGCGCGCTTGCCGTGATCCGGCTGCAGGCCCGTGGCGGTGCCGCCCGCCCCGCAGAACACCCCCACTGACAATATCCACAAGGAGGACCTCCGACCATGCAACGCCGACATTTCCTGATCCGCCCGCCCGCACTGGCGCTGGGCGCTGTGGCTGCGCCCTCGCTGGCGCTGGCTGCCCCCGCAGTGATCACGCGCGACTCGCGCATCCTGCCGCGCGAGGGCAAGGGCCCGCGCATCGTGATCTGCGGCGGCGGCTGGGGCGGCCTGACGGCCGCGCGCTACCTGCGCGAACTGATTCCCCAGGCCGACGTGGTGCTGCTGGAGCGCAACGCCAGCTTCTGGTCCGGCCCCATGAGCAACAAATGGCTGGTCGATATCGTCAACACCGACTTCGTCAACCGCGACATGCTGCGCCCGGCCAACCGCTACGGCTACAAGCTGCTGCAGACCGAGGTCATCGGCTTCGAGCGCGACCAGAAGCTCGTGCGCACGGCCCATGGCCTGATCGAGTACGACTTCCTCATCCTCTCGGGCGGCATCCGCAACGCCTATGACGCCTGGTTCGGCAACGACCAGCGCGCCATCGATTACACGCGCACCCACTTCCCGTCGGCATACATCCCCAACCAGGAGATGCTGGCGCTCAAGCAAAAGCTGCAGGATTTCAAGGGCGGCACCATGGTGATGACGCTGCCGCCGCCACCCCACCGCTGCCCGCCCTCGCCCTACGAGCGCGCCTGCCTGATCGCCTGGCACATCAAGAAGCACAAGATCCCCGGCAAGGTGCTGATTCTCGACCCCAAGCCCAAGATCGCCCCCATCGGCGTGGGCTACAAGCAGGCCTTCGAAGAGCTGTACCCGGACATCATCACCCATGTGCCCAATGCACGCGTGCAGGAGGTGGACCCCTTCAACAAGCGCATCAAGACGGCCGCCGGCGATTTCCAATTCGACGATGCCATCCTGATGCCCCCCCACCAGGCAGCGGACATGGTCTGGCATGCCGGCCTGATCGGCAAGGACGCGGCCGGCAAGCCCACGGGCTGGGCCGACATGCACCCGCGCCTGTACCACGCCCATGGCGACGACCGTGTCTACTTCGTGGGCGACCTGATGGGCCCGATCTCTGACCAGTTCGGCCACTACCCCAAGAGCGGCCACGTGGCCAACTACGTCGGCAAGATCGTGGCGCGCAACATTGCCCAGCGCGTGGCTGGTCAGGAAGTGACGCCGCTGCTGCCCGACAACCTGTGCTACATGATGGTCAATGGCGATCCGCAGGAAGAAATCTCGGTCAAGTTCGAGTACGAGGTCGATCCCACGGGCAAGGTCATCCAGACCCAGATCGACATGGATGTGCGCACCTCCGATCTGGTCAAGGAAGACTTCGCCTGGATCCAGGGCAAGTTCCATGACTTCCTGGCCCTCTGACGCCATGGCCCGGCACTCCACCACCCGCCGTGGCATGGTGCTGGGCGCGGCTGCCACCGGCGCCGCGCTCGCCCTGCCTGCCGCCGCGCTGGCACAGGCCAAGCCTGCTTTGGTCGGCCCGCTGGCGCCCAATCCGGCCGAGTTCAACCGGCAGATTGCCCAGTTCACCCGGGGCGCCACGCCCCAGGCCGACGGCCTGCTGCTGGACGTACCCGTGCTGGCAGACAACCCCAGCGCCGTCCCCGTCAAGGCCAGGGTCACCCTGCCGATCACGGACAAGGACTGGTGCGAGGAAATCATCGTGCTGGCCGACCTCAACCCCTCGCCGCTGGCCTGCCGCCTGCAGTTCACGGCGCTGACCGGCACCGCCGAGGCAGCGGTGCGCGTGCGCCTGTCGCAGACCCAGACCATCCACGCGCTGGCCCGCATGAAAAGCGGCAAGATCCTGGCTGCCCGGCAGACCGTCACCGTGGCCGCCAGCGGCTGCGGCATGTAAAACAAGGAGAGCGGCATGAGCAAACCACCCCGCGTATGGGTCAGCAGCGCCACGCCCAGGAAGGGCGAGGTGCTGCGCGTGCGCGCCCAGATCGAGCACGTCATGGAAAGCGGCCTGCGCCAGGACGCCGAAGGCAGGATCCGCCCGCGCAATATCGTCACCCGCTTCGAGGCACGGCTGGGCCAGGCCCTGCTGTTCGCCTGGGAGCCGGGCATCTCGGTATCGCAAAACCCCTATATCGAGTTCACCTTCGTGGCCCGGGAAAGCGGCGAACTGAACATGCTCTGGAAGGACGACCAGGGCCAGACCATCAGCGCCAGCAAGGGCATTGCCGTGGGCTGAAGGCCGCAATGCGCAGCCTCATATGAACAACGGCCCCATCGGGGCCGTTGTTCATTGGCCGGCGTACCGCCCCGGCCGGTGGCTCACCGCCAGAAACACCCCCATGATCACTGCGGCCAGCACCGACCAGGCCACGCGCTCGAAAGGCACGGCCCACAGCGCCAGCAGCACCACGCAGCAGTCGATGGCCATCTGCACCTTGCCTGCGCGGATGCCATAGCGGTCCTGCAGATACAGCGAGGCAATGGTGGCCCCGCCCAGGCTGGAGCGGTGGCGCGCCAGAAACAGCAGGCCCGAGCCCATGAGCAGCCCGCCCGCAATGGCGGCAAAGGCCGGGTGCAGGTAGTCGATATGGATCAGGCGCGGGCCCAGCTCGGTGATCAGCGACAGCGCACCCACGCACAAAAAGGTCTTGACCGTGAACAGACGCCCCACGCGCGTCCAGGCGAACCAGTAAAACGGCAGATTGATCGCGAAAAAGACCAGCCCGAACGGCCAGCCCGTGGCGTAGTGCAGCACAAAGGCCAGGCCCGCCGTGCTGCCGGTCAGCAAACCGGCCTGGGCGAACATCATCATCGCGATGCCCACGAACAAAGTGCCCGTGAAAAGGGCCTGGACATCCTCGAAAAGGCCATGGCGCAGCGAAGCGGGGGCCGATGCGGGCGCGGCGGGAACAGTGGGCGTGGACATGGTGTCGGGGGTGGTGACAACGGAATCTGCCAGCCGCCCCGGATCAGAGCGGCCACCGGTGCGCCACCCAACCAGGCAGCGCCACCGATGCGGTTGGCATCGGTGTTAACCCGGATTTTAGAGAAAGTCGCCGCGCAGCGCTGTTGCGTACGCCCCACCCTGAGAGCGGTGTGGCTGCGGTCACTCCACGCGAATGTTGGCCGCTTTGACGACTTCGGCGTATTTGCGCAGGTCGGCCTCGATCTGGCTGCGGAATTCGGCCGCAGTATTGCCGCAGGCCGTGATGCCCAGCGAAGCCAGACGCTCGCGGACATCCGCCGCCTGGACCACGGCCTGCAGTTCGCGCTGCAGCCGCTCGATGATGCCTTGCGGCGTACCGGCCGGAGCCAGCAGGCCGATCCATGAATTCACCTCGAAGCCGGGGATGCCGGACTCCGCCATGGTGGGCACCTGGGGCAGAGAAGGCAGACGCTGGGCGCTGGAGACCGCGATGGCATGGACCTGGCCGCGCTGTATGAAGGGATAGGCGCCGGCCACAGCCGTATAGAGCATGGGCAGCGTGCCGCCCACCACATCCGCCAGGGCCTGGCCGCCGCCTTTGTAGGGCACATGCACGAAGTGCGCGCCCGTGCGCACGCGCAGCAGTTCGCCCGCGATATGCGGCGTGCTGCCCGTACCTGCGCTGCCATAGGACACGCCGCCGCCGTGGGCCTTGGAGTACGCCACCAGCCCCGCCAGATCCCTGGCAGGCACCGAAGGGTGGGTGACGATGACCAGCGCCGCATCACCGATCTTGCTCACGGGGACAAAGTCCTTGAGCACATCGAAAGGCACCTTTGCGTAGACATGGGGATTGATGACCAGGGTGCCGTCAAAGCCCACGACCAGCGTATATCCGTCGGGCGGTGCCGCCGCCGCCATCTGCGTGCCGATATTGCCCGAGGCGCCAGGGCGGTTGTCCACCACCACCTGCTGGCCCAGCCGCGCCCCCAGCTTCTCCGCCACCACCCGCGCACCCGTATCGGTGACACCGCCGGGCGCAAAGGGCACGATGAGGCGTATGGGCTTGTTCGGATAGCCAGTTGCACAGGCCATCGCAGCAGACAGCCCCCAAGCCATGCACAAGAGCTTATGAAAGAGTTTCATGCTGGACTTCCTTATCGTGCTTCTTATTCAGCACGTATGCCGCCACGCTGGGCGACCTGGGCCCATTTGCCGGTCTCCGACTCAACGAAACGGAGGAACTCGGCAGGAGGGGTCAGCTCGACATGTGCGCCCTGCTCCTGCATTTGCCGCTCCACCAGCGGATCGGCCGAGACCTTGCGCAAATCTTCGTGCAGGCGAGCGGTCACCCAGTCTGGCAGACCGGCAGGGCCGAACAATCCGTACCAGCTCAGCGATTCGACGCCTTGCAGACCGGCCTCGGCGAATGTCATGGCATCCGGAAAGAGCGGCATGCGCTGGCGTGCAGCCACACCAAGCACGCGCAGCTTGCCGGACTGCACATGGGGCAGCGCCGTAAGCACACTGGTCACGCCAGCAGGCAGATGGCCGCCGATGATGTCAACCATGATGGGCGCACCGCCCTTGTAAGCCACGCCTGTCATGCGCAGGCCGCCTGCCTGGCGGATCATCTCGCCGGTCAGCCGCGTCTGGCCCTCAGAATAGCCCACCGCCATTTCCTGCCGGCGCGCAGCGTCAATCAATTCAGAGAGCTTGCGATAGGGCCCATCGGCCGCAACGACCAGCACCATGGGAGATGTAGCGATATTGGTAATAGGCGTGAAGGCCCGCATGGTGTCATAAGGCAGGCTTTTCATGAGCACAGGGTTGATGGCGTGCGAGCCGACCACCAGCAGCAGCGTATGACCGTCAGGCACAGCCTTGGCCACATGGTGTGAACCGATAGCGCCGTTGGCGCCAGTGCGGTTGTCCACGACAACCGATTGTCCCCATAGCTGCGACAAGCGCTGTGCCATGAGGCGCCCCACAATATCCGTCCCACCGCCAGCCGAGTAAGGCACGACGATGGTCACGGGCTTGCCAGGAAAGCGCGTAGCAGGCAGCGCCTGCGCCCCGACTGCGCAGGAGCCGCCCCAGGCCGCGAGCCCTCCCAGGGCGCCCAATGCTGCCCGCCGGGTGGGCCATCGATTCGGAAAAAAGCCATCGTGTAGTCTGGACATTTTTGTCTCCTCTGATCGTGATGAACTATGCGACTGCCTGCACAGCAGGTGCAGGCCGCGAGCAGCGCAACCAGGCGCTGCTGCGCCCGCCCAGCGGCCTGCCCAGCAGACCCTCGGCAAATCCGATGGCATCGAGCAGGCCATCAAGATGGATTCCCGTCGCCATGCCACTGCGCTCTGCCATGAGCACCAGGTCCTCGGTGGCCAGATTGCCGGCGGCGCCGGGGGCGAAGGGGCAGCCGCCGAT
Source organism: Delftia sp. PS-11 (assembly GCF_029870285.1). Lineage (GTDB taxonomy): Bacteria > Pseudomonadota > Gammaproteobacteria > Burkholderiales > Burkholderiaceae_C > Comamonas. The sequence continues at coordinate 132,907 of NZ_JACSYA010000009.1, read as the reverse complement.
CCCGCCCACGCTGGTATCGAAGCGCCGCACGCCGGCTTCGATGCCAGCCCAGGCATTGGCAGCCCCCAGACCTCGGGTATCGTGCAAATGCAGCGCAAGCGCATGCAGGGGCAGCACATCGCGCAATGCCTGCAAACGCTCGCGCACCTGGGCGGGTGCCGCTGCGCCGATGGTGTCGGCCAACACCACCTCGTGCGCTCCTGCCGCGTGCATGCGGCCTGCCAGGCGCACCAGCACCGACTGCGGCGTAGGGCCTTCGAACGGGCATTCGAAAGCCACAGCCACATAGGCGCGCGTGCGCAGGCCCAGGCTGCGTGCATGGGACAGGGTCTGTTCGCTGGTATCCAGTGCCTCGGCCAGGCCCATGTTGATGTTCTTGCGGTTCATGGTTTCGGTGGCAGACAGCACGACCGCAATCTCTTTGGCTCCGGCCGCATGCGCACGCTCCAGGCCCCGCAGGTTGGGAACCAGCGCCGATGCGCGCAACCGGGGCCACCGCTGCGCTACCAAAGGCAGCAGCTCGCCGGCATCGGCCATCTGCGGCACGGCCTTCGGCGAGACAAAGCTGGTCGCCTCAATGCTTTCAACGCCGGCCGCCACCAGGCGCCCGATCAGGCCCAGCTTGTCCTGGGTGGATATCAGGGAGGGCTGGTTCTGCAATCCATCGCGTGCAGCCACCTCGGTGATCTGAATCTGGTCCATGCGCACCTGCCTTCAACCAATGGTTCCTGCCGCGCGCAGTCGGGCCAGCTGCTGCGCAGAGTAGCCCAGCGATTGCGTGAGTACTTCGTCGGTATGAGCACCCAGGCCAGGCGCACAGCGGTGCTCGCGGGAGTCGGCCGCAGACAGCTTGACGGGATTGCCAGGCATGCGCAGGCGCTCCCCGTCCGGCAGCGGCACCTCGATGACCATCTCCCGCGCCAGCACCTGCGGATCGCTGAGCGCCTGGGCAAAATCATGGACCGGCCCGCAGGGGATGCGCGCGGCGCGCAGCAGCTGCAGCCAGTGCGCAGTGGCGCGGGTACGCAGCTCCTCGGAGACGATGGCATCAATGCGCGCCTTGTCGGCAAAGCGTGCGGGCTGCTCGCGGTAGGCAGGATCGCGCAGCGCAGGCAGGTCCATGCATTGGGCGAAGCGCTCGAAGAAGGCGTCTCCTATGCACGCAACGATGATGTGTCCATCAGCCGTGGGGTAGCTGTTGTAGGGGACGTGGACGAAATGCCCGTTGCCGATGCCCTCGGGCACCTGGCCCGACATGAAGTACATGGTGGCCATGTAGTTGAGCAGCGAAATCTGCACATCGAGCATGGACACATCGACATGCTGACCCTGCCCCGTGCGCTCGCGCTCCACCAGCGCGGCGAGCACGCCCAGGGCGCCGAACATGCCGCCACCCAGGTCACCGATGGGAATGCCGCTGCGCGTGGGCCCGGTCTCGGGCGTGCCCGTGATCGACATGCCACCGCCCATGGCCTGGACCACCTGATCGAACGCGGGACGCTGGGTCGCGGGCCCGGTCTGGCCAAAGCCGGTCACCGAACAGGTGACGATACGGGGGTTGACCTGCGCCAGCGCCGCATGGTCGATGCCCAGCCGCGCGGTCACGCCAGCGCTGAAATTGTCGAACACCACATCCGCATGGCGCACGAGATCCAGGAATACCTCACGCCCGGCGGCGCTCTTGAGGTCCACGCAGACGCTTTGCTTGTTGCGGTTGAGCGTCAGGTAGTAGGCGCCCATGCCACCACGCGAATAGGCGCTGTCATGCTCCAGCAGGCGCCGCGTGCCTTCGCCGGTGCCAGGAGGTTCGACCTTGATGGTGCGCGCGCCCAGGTCAGTCAGCAGCATGGTGCCATAGGGACCTGACAGCATATGGGTCAGATCCAGCACGGTGATGTGTTCGAGGGCCAAGTGCAATGCTCCTGTTTCAACGGTGATGCACAGGCTCTTGCAGAGTGCATGCCATCTGGCACCCATTGACCCAACCCTTTGATTTCATTGCATTCAGTGATTGCCTTATGGCGCGAAAACTGTCTCATGCGACACTCATGAAACATAAAAACGTTGCAAGGAGACATCCATGGCTGCAGCCTCTGCGCCATCGCGCCTGCCCCGGCTGTGCTTTCTCAGCTACCGGCAGATCCGCGAATTCGCGATGCCTGTGCTGGCCGCCTACCAGGATCGCGCCGAGATCGAAGTCGTTGATGGCGCATTCGCCGAAGCGCTGGCCATCGCCCAGGACCGGCTCGCGCGCGGGGAAGTGGATGCCTTCGTGAGCGCTGGCTCGAACGCCAGCATCCTGCGGGCGGGGCTGCAGGCCCCGGTGGCAACGATCCAGCTCACGGGCTTCGACCTGCTGCAGGCACTGATCAGGGCCAGGCGCATCGCCACGCGCGTCGGGGTCGTGATGTACGGCCAGACCATTCCAGAACTGGATGCCGTCAAGGACATGCTCAGGATAGAGATCAGCCAGCATGCCTACCAGACGCCCGGTGATGCGCGCCAGCGCCTGGAAACACTGCGCCAGGCAGGCTACGAAGTCATCGTCGGCTCCAGCCTGGTTGTGGAGCTGGCCGGGCAGGCAGGACTTTGCGGCCTGCTGGCCTACTCGCTCGCCAGCATCCGCCAGGGTCTGGACGATGCGCTGGAGCTGGCCCGCGTGGCAAGGCTGGAGGCCGGCCGCTACGAACAGTTGCACAGCGTGCTGCACAATCTGCAGGAAGCCGTGGTGGCCGTGGACCGCCAGGACCGCATCACCGCCATCAACCCGCCGATGCGGCAGTTGCTGGGCGGCCACGCACTGCGCCTCGAAGGCCAGGCCCTGCATGCGCTGCAGCCCGTGCTGTCGCTGCAGGCCACGCTGGACAGCGGGCGGCAGGAAAGCGCCGTGGCCCTGCGCTTTGCACAGCGCGACTGGGTGGCGCACCGTACGCCGATCCGCGAACATGGCCAGATTGTCGGCGCCGCGCTGACGCTGTACGACGCGCGCAGCATTCAGGATGCCGACACCAGCCTGCGCCGGATGCAACGGCGCCAGCAACACAGCGCACGCCACAGCTTCGAATCCCTGGAGGGCCGCAGCGCCGCCTTGATGCGCGCCATCGCCAGCGCGCAGCGCTTTGCGCGCACCGACCTGAACGTACTGGTCACGGGCGAAACCGGCGTGGGCAAGGAGGTTTTTGCCCAGGCCATGCACAACCACAGCGAACGCGCCAGCAGGCCTTTTGTGGCGGTGAACTGCGCCGCCTTTCCGGAGTCCCTGCTCGAAAGCGAGTTGTTCGGCTACGAGGACGGTGCATTCACCGGCTCACGGCGCGGTGGCAAGCCGGGGCTGATCGAGGCCGCACACACAGGCACCCTTTTCCTGGACGAAATCGGCGACATGCCGCTGCCGCTGCAAACGCGCCTGCTGCGGGTGCTGCAGGAGCGCGAGATCATGCGGCTGGGCGCCACAGCCCCCATCCCCATCGACGTGCGCGTGATCGCGGCCACACACCAGCCGCTGGCCGAGCTGATGACGCAAAAGCGCTTCCGCCAGGATCTGTACTACCGGCTCAATACGCTGCGGCTGGCGTTGCCGGCACTGCGTGAACGGCGCGAGGACATCGCGCAACTGGCAGTGCCCATGGTCGCTGCCTGCCTGCGCAGGCAGGGCTGTGCGCTGGACGCCAAGGCAGCACTGGCGCCCGTGCTGCCGCGCCTTCAGGCGTACGATTGGCCCGGCAATGTGCGCGAGCTGGAGAACGTTGCCGAGCGCATCGCCGTCTTGCTGCTGCAGTTTTCACGCCTGGAAGACGTGGGGTATGAGCAGTTGCAGCACGATTGCCCGGAGCTTTTCATGAACGGCGCCAGCACGGCGCCCACGGAACCATCCGGCCACGCGCAGCGCGTGCGCCACGCCCTGCGCATGGCCGGAGGCCGCCGCGCCGATGCGGCACGGCTGCTGGGGGTCAGCCGCTCCACGCTGTGGCGCTGGCTGGCGGCGCTGGAGCGCGCGCCTGCCAGCGACAATCCGCCGTAGGGCCTGTTCAGCGAAGCAGTCTGCCAGCGTGCCAATCAAGGCCCGCCGTGCAGCTTCTCGCGCCCTGCGCTGCGCAGCACGCGGCCATCGGAACCGAAGGTGACGGTGAACTCCATGTTGCGTGTGGGGGGATCGATGTAGTTCCAGTCCCAGTCGGTTTCCTGCTTGAGCTGGTAGGTGGTGACCTTGGCCGGTTTGCCCAGCATGCGGCGCACCTGTTCCTCGTCCATGCCGGGGCGGATTTTCTCGAAGTTGTGCGGCGCCAGCACCTGGCGCAGCGCGCTCATGCGGCCGTCCGGACCGATGGTGATCATGTAGTTGCGGCTGCCGGCGGGCTGGCGGTTGTATTCGAAGGTGCGCGCGCCGCCGGCCTCGGGCCAGATGCGCTCGGGCTCGCCAAAGCGGGCGCGCACATCGGCCTCGGTGGACAGGCCTTCTTCCAATTCCTTGATGTTTTGCTGGTCGCAGCCGGACAGCGCCAGCATGGCCAGCGCGGCCACGGCGGCAGCCGCCAGTCGGGAAACTAGGTGCATTCGTGGTGTCCCGGTAAAATCGGGCAATTCCCAAAGGTTCCCACTATGTCATTCTTTCGCCGCCCCGACTACCGCTCCGACACCACCGACTTCATCAACAACCTCAAGCAGCAAAAGCCCGAGCTGTCCAAGCAGCAGGTGGCAGGCCGTTCGCTGCTGTGGGACAAGGATGTGAACCACGAGGTCTGGGAGGACCTGCGCGCCGGCCGCGTGAACCAGAAGCCCTACGTCTACCAGACGAATTCCTGAGGCGCCACGCGCATGCAGTTGCTGCCTGCGTAGCACGACATGGCCGAGGCTGACACTGCACTGGCCCTCCCCCAGGCCAGTGCCGCATCCCCCGTCCCTGGCGACGGCAGCCCGGTCGTGATCGACCAGGTGGCTTTGGCGCGCCTGTACGGCGAGCCGCTGTTCGCGCTGCCGCAGGATCTGTACATTCCACCCGATGCGCTCGAAGTCTTCCTCGAAGCCTTCGAGGGACCGCTGGACCTGCTGCTGTACCTGATCCGCAAGCAGAACTTCAACATCCTGGACATTCCCATGCTGGACGTGACGCGCCAGTACATGGCCTATGTCGAGGAGATCCGCAGCCGCAACCTGGAGCTGGCCGCCGAGTACCTGCTGATGGCTGCCATGCTCATCGAGATCAAGTCGCGCATGCTGCTGCCGCCAAGGAAGCAGGAAGACGGCCAGGAAGCCGAGGACCCGCGTGCCGAACTCGTGCGCCGCCTGCTCGAATACGAGCAGATGAAGCTGGCGGCCATGCAGCTGGGGCAGATACCCCAGCAGGGGCGCGATTTCCTGCAGGCACAGGTGCACATCGAGCAAAGCCTGCAGCAGCGTTTTCCCGATGTGGAGGTGTCCGAGCTGCAGGCAGCCTGGCGCGACATCCTCAGGCGCGCCCGGCTGGTACAGCACCACCGGATCACGCGCGAGGAGCTTTCGGTGCGCGAGTACATGAGCCAGGTGCTCAAGGCCCTTCAGGGCCGGCGCTTCGTCGAGTTCGAGTCCCTGTTCCAGCCCGAAAAGGGCTCAACGGTGCTGGTGGTGACCTTCATCGCCCTGCTGGAGCTGGCCAAGGAAACGCTGATCGAGATCACCCAGGCCGAGGCCTTCGCGCCCATTTATGTGCGCCTGGCCTATACCCCGGTCTAGATCAGGAAAGCGCCACGCCACATGAGATGCCGGCCCGCAGCCGGCAGCATCCACATGACTTACAGCGTCAAAGAAATTTTCTACACCCTGCAGGGCGAGGGCGGACAGGCCGGCATGCCAGCCGTGTTCTGCCGCTTCGCGGGCTGCAACCTCTGGACGGGCCGCGAGCAGGACCGCGCCAGCGCCATCTGCCAGTTCTGCGACACCGACTTCGTGGGCACGGACGGCACCCTGGGCGGCAAGTTCACAGACCCGGCCGAGCTGGCGGAACGCATCGCTGCGCAGTGGCCTGCCGATGATCCCGCCGAAGCGGGCCGCCGCCTCGTGGTCATCACGGGCGGCGAACCCCTGCTGCAGCTGGACACCCCGCTGATCGAGGCCCTGCATGCCCGGCATTTCCGCATCGCCGTCGAGACCAATGGCTCCGTGGCCGCGCCGCCGGGCATCGACTGGCTGTGCGTCAGCCCCAAGGCCGGCGCTCCCTGGGTGCAGCAGCAGGGCCAGGAGCTCAAGCTGGTCTGGCCGCAAAGCGGCTTCGACCTGGAGACCATGGCGCGCACCGGCGATTTCACCCACCGTTTCCTGCAGCCCATGGACGGGCCACGGCAGGCAGAGAACATTGCCGCCTGCATCGCCGCCTGCATGCGCCAGCCGGTCTGGCGCCTGAGCCTGCAATCCCACAAGATCAGCGGCATCCGCTGAGACCCGATACCCTGAATATGTTGCTCACCATCTCCCAGCGGTTTTTCTTCGACGCCGCACACACCCTGCGCCGCGAAATCGAGGCCGAAGGCAGCCGCCGCGTACACGGCCATACCTACCATGCCGAGGTCTTCCTGACCGGCGAGCTGGACCCGGCCACCGGCATGGTGCTGGACCTGGGCCTGCTGCGCCGCGCACTGGCCGATGTGCGCGCTCGCCTGGACCACCACATGCTTGACGAAGTGCCCGGCCTGGGCATTCCGACGCTGGAAAACCTGTGCCTGTTCATCGCCGAATCCATGCCCGATCCGCTGCGCCAGCAGGTCGTGCGCGTGCGTGTCTGGCGCGAAGCCGTGGGCGACTCCTGCGTGCTCGAATGCGCGCAGCCCGCCTGACCCTCCACTCTCCACCGGACCCACGACCATGTTCCGCACCCTGCTCAAATCCAAGATCCACCGCGTCAAGACCACGCAATGCGAGCTGCACTATGAAGGCTCCTGCGCCATCGACGAAGACCTGCTCGACGCCGCCAACATCGTCGAGAACGAGCAGGTGCACATCTGGAACATCGACAATGGCGAGCGCTTCGTCACCTATGCCATCAAGGGCCAGCGCGGCAGCGGCATGATCTCGGTCAACGGCTCGGCAGCGCGCCGCGCCGCCGTGGGCGATCTGCTGATCATCGCCTCCTTCGCCCAGGTCCATGAAAAGGACGTGGCTGCGCACCAGCCCCAGCTGGTCTTCGTGGACGAGGCCAACCGCCAGGTGGAGCTGCGCCACCACGTGCCGACACAACAGGTTTGAGTGGCGCCTGGGGTGCCAGGACAGTGTGACAATGGCGCGATGACTCAATCGCTTGCCGCCCGCAGCCTTGCGGCTGTGTGGCATCCCTGCACCCAGATGAAGCGGCACGAGGCCGCGCCCCCCATCGCCATCGCCCGCGCCCAGGGCCCCTGGCTGTACGGAACGGACGGACAGCGCTACCTGGACGGCATCAGCTCCTGGTGGGTCAACCTGTTCGGCCACAGCCACCCGCATATCCAGGCCGCGCTCGCCGATCAGCTGGCGCGGCTGGACCATGTGATGCTGGCCGGCTTCACGCATGCGCCCGTGGTCGAGCTGTCCGAGCGCCTGGCGGCGCTCACGGGCCTGGGCCATGCCTTCTATGGCAGCGACGGCGCCTCGGCCACCGAAATCGCGCTCAAGATGAGCGCGCACTACTGGCGCAACCTGGGCCGCTGCGGCAAGAGCCGCTTTGTGGGGCTGGCCGGCGGCTACCATGGGGAAACCGTGGGCGCCCTGGCGGTGACCGATATTGCCATCTTCCGGGAGGCCTATGCGCCCCTGGTGCGTCTGGCCGATACGGTGCCCAGCCCGGATGCCCGCGGCGCGCTGCCAGGAGAGTGCGCGGCAGACGTGGCGCGGCGCGCGGCCGAGGGCCTGCGGCAATGGCTGGAGCAGCACCACGAAACCACGGCCGCGCTCATCGTCGAACCGCTGGTGCAGTGCGCGGCGGGCATGGCCATGCACGACCCCGAATACCTGCGCCTGGCGCGGGCGCTGTGCGACCGCTACGAGGTGCACCTGGTGGTGGACGAAATCGCCGTGGGCTTCGGCCGCACGGGCAGCATGTTCGCACACCAGCAGGCCGGCATCCGGCCGGACTTCATCTGCCTGTCCAAAGGCTTGACGGGGGGCACGCTGGCGCTGTCGGCCGTGCTGACCACGGACGAGGTCTATGCGGCCTTCTACGATGACTCCGTGGCACGCGGCTTCCTGCATTCGCACTCGTACACGGGCAACCCGCTGGCCTGCCGCGCAGCCCTGGCCACCCTGGAGCTGTTCGGGCAGACCGATGCCATCGCGGCCAACCATGTGCTGACCCGCGATCTGGACGATGCCTTCGCCGGCCTGCGCACGCATGGCCGCGTACGCCATGCGCGTCGCCAGGGCATGATATGGGCTTGGGATGTGCAAACCAGCCTGCCCGACTTCTCGCGCCGCTACAGCGCGGCGGCGCTGGAGCACGGGCTGCTGCTGCGTCCTATTGGCAACACCCTCTACGCCATGCCGCCCTACGCGCTGGACAGCGAGGCCGTGCACCATCTCGGGGCCAGCGCGCTGGCCGCTCTTGAAGACACCCTGGCACAGGAAACTGCGGCATGAATGATCGACACCCCATCGGCTGCTTCGTCACCGGCACGGACACTGGCGTAGGCAAGACCCTGGCATCGTGCGGCCTGCTGCACGCGCTGGCCCGCCACCATGCTCGCGTCGTCGGCATGAAGGCGGTGGCCGCAGGCGCCGAACCCGACGGACAGGGCGGCTGGGCCAACGAGGACACGCTGGCGCTGCGCGCGGCATCGACGCTGGCGGTTCCTCCCGAACTCGACAACCCAGTGCTACTGCCGGACCCGATGTCGCCGCACATCGCCGCGCAGCGCGCAGGCCGCAGCGTGGAAATCGCGCACATCGTGGACAGCTACCGGCGCCTGGCAGCGCAGGCCGACGCCGTGGTCGTCGAAGGCGCGGGCGGCTTTCTCGTGCCGCTGTCCGAACAGCACACAGGAGCCGACCTGGCCTGCGCGCTGGATCTGCCCGTGGTCATGGTCGTGGGCCTGCGGCTGGGCTGCCTCAGCCATGCGGCACTGACGGCCGAGGCCATTCGCGCACGTGGCCTGCGCCTGGCCGGCTGGATCGCCAGCCGCGTGGACCCGGCCATGCTGGTGCCCGAAGAGAACATGGCCTGGCTGCGCCAGCACCTGCAGGCGCCGCTGCTGGCGGATATTGCATTCCAGGCGCATCCCGATGCGCGCGCCACCGGCTATGTGCTGCCGCAGGAGTGGCAATGAGCGGCTCCTGGCTGGACGAAATACCGGCGCGCATCGCCGCGCTGGACGAAGCCCATCTGCGCCGCCGGCGCCACGCCACGGCGCCGCTGCAAGGCGCGGCCAGCGGCGCGCACATGGCGGTGGATGGCCGGCCCATGCTGGCGTTTTGCAGCAACGATTACCTGGGGCTGGCCAGCCACCCCACGCTGGTGCGCGCCGCCTGCGCGGGCGCCCAGGCCTTTGGCGTGGGCTCGGGCGGATCACCCCTGGTCAGCGGCCACAGCACGGCCAATGCGGCGCTTGAGGAGCAGCTGGCGCGTTTTGTCCAGCTGCCGCGCGCGCTGTACTTCTATGCAGGCTATGCCACCAATGCCGGCATCGTGCCGGCCCTGGTCGGCGCGGGCGATGCCCTGTTTTCGGACGCGCTCAACCATGCCTGCCTGATCGATGGCGCGCGGCTATCGCGCGCCCAGGTCCACCGCTATGCCCATGCCGACCTGACGGACCTCGCCGCGCAGCTGGCCGCATGCACCGCACGGCGCAAACTGGTCATCAGCGATGCCGTGTTCAGCATGGACGGCAATGTGGCGGATATCCGGGGCCTGTTGGCCCTGTGCGAGCAGCACGATGCGCTGCTGCTGCTCGATGACGCCCACGGCTTCGGCGTGCTCGGCCCCCAGGGCCGTGGCAGCCTGGCCGAGGCAGGACTCACGGGCGCCAACGCATCGCCGCGCGTGCTCTACATGGCCACGCTGGGCAAGGCCGCCGGCGTGGCAGGGGCCTTTGTGGCCGGCAGCGACATGCTCATCGAATGGCTGCTGCAAAAGACGCGCAGCTACATCTTCGCCACGGCAGCGCCCCCCATGCTGGCCAGCGCGCTGCAGGCCAGCATGTCCCTGATCGAAACCGGGGACGAGCGCCGCGAGGCACTGGCCGAGCGCATCGCAGAGCTGCGTGCAGGCCTGGTGCCGCTGCTGGCGCGCACGGGCTGGCAGCTGCTGCCCTCGCGCACAGCCGTGCAGGCCCTGGTCATCGGCTCCAACGCCAGGGCCCTGGCAGTAATGGAGGGCCTGCGCCAGCGCGGCCTGTGGGTGCCGGCCATCCGCCCGCCCACGGTGCCCGAAGGCACGGCGCGGCTACGCATCGCGCTGTCGGCGGCCCACACGCGCATCGACGTGCAGCTGCTGCTGACGGCGCTGGACGAAGCCTCCAGAGCGCCAGAAGCGGGCGCGGCGGCTTCTCACTGACCCCCTTTTGCCTTCATTTCACCGGAGACACCCATGCCCCATCTCTACGTCGAATACACGGACAACCTCACCGGCATGCCCGGCCAGCAATTGCTGACCGAGCTCAATGCCTTCGTCTGCGCACACCCGAGCATCCTGGATGAAGCCGATGTCAAGGCACGCCTGCTGCCTGTCAGCCAGTTCGAGATCGGCACCGCGCCTGCCAACCGGGGCTTTGTCCATGTGCAGTTGCGCCTGATGGCAGGCCGCACCGATGCGGCCAAGAAAGAGCTGTCCGACGGCATTGCCGCCGTGCTGCGCCGCCTCACGCCCCAGCCGCAGGGCATGATGGTGCAGCTGAGCGTCGAAATCGCCGACATGGACAAGCCCAGCTATTACAAGGGCCGCCTGTAAGCCTGCATGAGCCGCCGAGCACGCTGCGCACAGTGTCTGCGCCCGCAACACACCTGCCTGTGCGCCCTGGCACAGCCGGTGGAGCATGCCGTGCAGCTGCTGGTGTTGCAGCATCCCGAGGAGGAACTGCAGGCCAAAGGCACCGGCCGGCTGCTGCATCTGTGCCTGCCTGCCAGCCGGCTGGCCGTGGGCGAAGCCTTTGGCGAGCAGGCGCTGCATGCCCTGCTGCACGGGCCATGGCAGCCAGGCGATGCACCGCGCCAGCCCGTGCTGCTGTACCCGGATACGCCCCATGGCGGCCAGCTGGGCCTGGCGCAAGCGGCTGCCTGGCCCGAGCCTGTGCCACGCCCCGAAGGCCTGCGCCTGGTCGTGCTCGACGCCACCTGGCGCAAGAGCCGCAAGATGCTTTACCTCAACCCGGGCCTGCAGGCGCTGCCGCGCCTGGAGCTGCAAGGCGATCTGCCTGCATCGCGCTACGGCACACTGCGCAAGGCCCATGCACCGAACCAGTTGTCCACGCTGGAGGCCACGGCCTGCGCGCTGGAGCGGCTGGACGCCCAAGGCCCTTCGCTGCAGCCGCTGCGCGGCGCGCTGGCCGGTTTTCTGGCGCTGCATGCGGCCCACCGCCCCCAGGCAAGCCCGGTGACTTCGCGATAAAAACCGCTTGCATGTTTAATGGTGTCGGGGTGAGGGACTAGAGTCGCCATCGGCAAGCCGCAGGCAGTACAACCGGTACGACAAGGCTGGGCACCCCCGGCGAAGCAACGACGTATCAAGGGTCGTGTTAGCAGTTCTAAGTGCGTTGGCTGTGCTATTGCGCCAAAAGCAGCATGTAAGCCGGAACCGCCGAAAATTCCGCCTTGATCTGTACGGCAAATTGCCGCATGATTGCATCAGGAGGATAAGCCCTTGTCTATCGCCACCTCTACCGCCCGTCTCGAAGCCCGGATCAGCACCGATCTGCATTCGATGCTCAAACGTGCCGCTGAACTTCAGGGGCGCACCATGACCGATTTCGTGGTGTCCGCTGTGCAGGACGCCGCGCAACGCGCCATCGAGCAAGCCGAGGTTATCCGCCTGTCGCTTGCCGATCAGGAATGCTTTGCACAAGCTCTGCTGTCTCCTGCGAAACCAGCCCCTGCTTTGGAACGTGCCTTCGCTCGTCGTAGCAAGCTCCTGCGCACTGAATGAGCGGTGCACCGTTCCTGCTCGCGTCGCTTGATGCAACGCATGACCGTACAGCCTTCCGCAGCGATTCGGAGCCGCTGAATCGCTACCTGAGAGAACAAGTCACCCAGGACATTCGCCGCCGCGTAGCTGCCTGCTTCGTGGCCTTGGCAGACGGGCAGCGCATCGCTGGGTACTACACCTTGGCATCGGCAAGCCTGCTGCTGGCCAATCTTCCGGCCAGTACTGGCAAGAGACTGCCGCGCTATCCGACCGTGCCCGCCGTTCGCATGGGCCGCTTGGCCGTCGATCAAGCATTCAAGGGGCAAGGTCTTGGCGGTGCGCTGCTGGCCGATGCGCTCTACCGTACCGCCCGGTCGGAGATTGCCGCCTTCGCCCTGATGGTGGACGCCAAGGACGAGGCGGCAGCGGCTTTTTACCAGCATCACGGCTTCATGGCCTTGCCAGACTCGTCGCTTACCCTGTTCTTGCCGCAGGCAACCGTTCAGCGTTCTGAAAACTCGCCGTTCCAAGCCGTTTGAACCGAGAACGGTTTTCGAGAACTCACCGGCTACACCGGCGCTGGGCTATCTCAGCCCGATGCAGTTCGAACAACGTTGGTTGGCGGCGCAGCGTAAATCTGCCGCTTGATGATCGGGCTAAGCACTCCGGTTTTCAGGGGTAACCTCATACTCACACGGAGACTTTGAACACGTTCTAAGACCCACTCCTGGGCGTGTCGGACCGTCTCAGGCGCCAGCCGGAACCCAGACAGCCTCCAGCCACCCGCGCAGGCTGTTGACAAAAGCCCAGTCCTGCACACGGGGCAGGTCATCAAGCCGCACAACGCGCTCTGTCACACGCCCCTCGTCCAGCGCCACGGCACGCCCCACGCCGGGCAGCAGCCCACATGACAGCGGCGGCGTGACCCAGAGGCCATCGATCAGAAGCGCGATGTTGCCGCGTGTGCCCTCGGTGATCTCGCCGTCCTCGTTGTAGAGCACCGTATCGAACACGCTGGCATCCGCAGGCTGCAGAGCGTCGTAATGGGCCCTGCGCGATGTCTTGAAGCGCACCCATGGGCCGCGCGCCACCGCATTGGCCAGCGGCTGGCTGGCCAGTTGCAGCCGCACTGGCGTGGCCGACGGCGCCAGCGCCACAGCCTGGGTCTGCACCTGCCCTGCGGCGTCCAGCGCCAGGCGCACGCGCCAGTCGCCGCTGCCGTGGGCCTGGCGCAGCGATTCCAGCGCCTGCTGCAGCACCGCCTCGGCACAGGGGCGGGCGAAATGAAGCGCCGCCCCCCTCATGCGCGCCAGATGGCGCTCCAGGTTCACGAAAACGCCCTGCCTGAGGGCCAGGGTTTCCAGGATGTCGAAATCCATGTCGGCCATTGCCATGCGTCCTTTCACACCTTGTCCAGAAAAGCCCTTTTGTGGCGCCACTCCTGCCACTCGGCCCCAGCCTCAGCCCCCGAGGTGATGCCGCTGCCGATGCCATAGCGCAGCGCATCGCCGCGCGCCACCACCGTGCGGATGGGCACATTGAAAGTCGCATGCATGCGCCCCGGCGCACTGCCCGGACGCACCACGCCCACGGCGCCGCAATACACGCCGCGCGGGCCGGGCTCCAGTTCGTGGATGAGCCGCATCGCCTGGCGCTTGGGCGCGCCGGTGATCGAGCCGCAGGGGAACAGCGCCGCGAACACATCGGCCAGCCCGGTGCCCGGCCGCGTGCGCGCCTCGACATCCGAGGTCATCTGCCACACGGTGGGCAGGGGCTCGGCATGGAACAGGCGTGGCACCCTGACGCTGAAAGGCTCGGCAATGCGCGAGACATCGTTGCGCAGCAGGTCCACGATCATCACGTTCTCGGCGCGCTCCTTGGGCGAGGCGCGCATGGCCTGCACATTCGCCTCGTCCTGCGCGGGCGTGGCGCCGCGTGGCGCAGTTCCCTTCATGGGCCGCGCGAGGATGCGCTCGCCGTCCCAGTCGAAAAACAGCTCGGGCGAGACCGACAGCACCTGCTCCGGACCTCTGTCCACGCAGGCCACATAGCCACCGGGCTGCGCCTGATGCAGCGCAGCAAACAGCGACGGAATATCGCCCAGCAGCCGGCCCGTGAACTGGGCCGTGTAGTTGATCTGGTAGCAGTCGCCAGCCGCGATGGCCTCATGGATGCGTGCAATCGCGGCATCGAAGTGCGCGCGCTCCAGGCCCGGCTGCCATTGCACCCGGGAGCCTGCCGGCACAGGCGCGTCCTGCACAGGCCAGGGCTGCGGCCCGTCGAAGACGGCAAACCAGGCCAGCGGCTCGCCAGCCGGCGTGGCATGCAAGGCATCGGCATAGGCGGCATCGAACGCCGCAGCCGCCTCGTAGCGCACCCAGCCCAGGCACCACAGCCCGGCTTCGGCGGCCTGCTGCACGGCATCGAGCACACCACGCACCTGCTGCGGCGCATGGGCCGCCAGAATGCGCAGCGGCGGCCCGAAACCATGGCGCAGCCGGGCAGCCGATGCGTCACGGGGGTTGGGAAAATCGATCAGGAACTTCACAAAAACGGCGGTCAACGCTTGCTGTGGTTGCACCAGCCGCTGCGCTATCGGACGCAGGCGCTGGTCGCGGGCCGCCCAGTGTAGAGCCTTCAAAAAAAGCGCGCCCCGCAGGGCGCCAAACCAGGCATCCCCGGGGGGATGCTTTCCACCAACAGGCAGGCGCGCTGCAAGCTGCGCCCGCACCTGTTCACATCACTTCTGCGTGACTGTGTCCTGGCGCTCGAACCTGGCCACAGCCTCGCGGTAGGCCGGGCCGCTGCGCAGTTGCTGGTAGCGGGCCAGGCCGCGCTGGTACTCGGCAGACGGGTAGCTGATTTCGCGGTCGGCCGACGGCGAGGGCAGATAGGTCATGCCGGCGCGGTGCCACATTTCCAGGTCGGCCAGGACTTCGGCGCGGCTCAGCCCGGCGGTGTTGGAAGAAGAGGGAGAAACGGCTTCCTGGGCCATCGCAGTGCCGGCAAGGCCCAGGGTCAGGGCGGCCAGTGCAGCAGAGAGGGTACGCATGTCAGATCCTTTCAAAAAGCCGCTCGGCAATCGATTCCTCACGGCATGGACGTACTATGCGGCGGTGCAGCAATTGCTGTCTGTGCGTTTTCTCACGCGCTTTTGCACCGGGCGCGCACCTCAGCGCGCCTCCTCCAGCAGCACGCGCAGACCATCCACATGGCAGATGCGCAGATTGCGGCCCTCGCGTCGCAGCAGGCCCAGGCGTGCCAGCCGCGACATCTCGCGCGCCACCTCCTCGCGGCTGGTACCCAGCAGCAGGGCCAGATCGGTTTGCCGTGGCGCGGGGGCCAGCAGAGACTGCCCCTGCGCAATGCCTGCGCGCTCGGCGCGTGCAAGCAGCAGGGCATGCAGATGGCTGCGCACCGACAACGTCCCCAGGTTGACCACACGCTGCGCCAGCGCCACGACCAGATCGCTGAGCCGGCCGATGAAGGCCCGCAGCACCAGGGGCTCGTGCATGAGCAGCGCCTCCACGTCATCGTGCGCCAGCGAGGCCACCAGGCAAGGCGTGACGGCATCGACAACCAAAGGCACATCGGTGCAATCGCTTTGCTGCTGGGGCAGGCCGCCGAAAAATACCCCCTGGGTGATTTCACCCAGCGTCAGCCCGCGCCCGCTTTGCGTAAAGCTGCTGACACGCAGGCTGCCCTGCACCAGCATGTACAGGCGCTGGTCGGCATAGGCTCCCGCAAGTATCTGGCCCGGGGCCAGATGCTGCCAGCGGCACTGTGCGGCCAGTTCGGCCAGGCGCTCATCGGACAGGCTTTGCAGCGCGTGGATCTGGCGCAGCCCCTGCCAGGCAGTCGCAGGCGCATGCGACGGAACAGGTATGGAAGCGGTCATAGGCAACAGTGTGGAGCGCATCAGCAGGGTCTGCCGGACCCTTTCAGCTGCCGCGTACATCACAGCATAGCGTCATCGCATAGACTCGCGGCAATTTCATCTGTCTGCGAGCGCCTCATGACCCAAGCTCCCGCCACTGCCGCAACGCCCTACGGCACCATTCCCCCGGCATCGCCGCTGCCCCAGCGCAGGCCCGTGAGCCTGCCACGCCTGGCGCAGATGCGCGAGGCCGGCGAGAAGATCACCATGGTCACCGCCTATGACGCCACCTTCGCCGCCGTGGCCGATGCGGCCGGCGTGGAGTGCATCCTGGTCGGAGACTCCCTGGGCATGGTCTGCCAGGGGCTGCCCAGCACCGTCGGCGTCTCGCTGCAGGACATGTGCTACCACACGGCCAGCGTGGCGCGCGGCCTGCACCGCGTGCAGGGCACCGCCTGGCTGATCGCCGACCTGCCCTACGGCAGCTATGCCGAAAGCCGCGAACAGGCGCTGCGCAGCGCCTGCGCACTGATGCAGGCCGGCGCCCACATGGTCAAGCTCGAAGGCGGCGGCTGGACGGCGCCCACGGTGCAGTTCCTGGTCGAGCGCGGCGTGCCCGTGTGCGCCCATCTGGGCCTGACACCCCAGACCGTGCATGCCCTGGGCGGCTACCGCGTCCAGGGCAAGAGCGACGAGGCGGCGGCCACCCTGCGCCGCCACGCGCTGGAGCTGCAGGATGCTGGCGCCTCCATGCTGGTGCTGGAGATGGTGCCCGCCCAGCTGTCGCGCGCCCTCACGGCCGAGCTGCCGCACTGCCACACCATCGGCATCGGCGCGGGCAGCGGCACCGCAGGCCAGGTGCTGGTGCTGCACGACATGCTGGGCGTGAACCTGGGCAAGATGGCGCGCTTCGTCCACAACTTCATGGCCGACGCCGGCAGCGTCAAGGGCGCTTTCGAGGCCTATGTCCATGCTGTCAAGAACGGCACCTTCCCCGACGACAGCCTGCACGCCTGGTAAGGCTGCCGCGCTGCGCCCCTTGTGTTTTCCCGTTTCTGTCTTTCCATGCAAATCGTCCACACCATCGCCGACCTGCGCGCCGCCCTGGCGGGCCAGGGCCGCCCTGCCTTCGTGCCCACCATGGGCAATCTGCACGAAGGCCATCTGTCTCTGGTGCGCACCGCGCGCCAGCACGGCGACATTGCCGTTGCCAGCATCTTCGTCAACCGCCTGCAATTCCTGCCGCACGAAGATTTCGACAGCTACCCCCGCACCTGGGAGGCCGACTGCGCCAAGCTGCAGGCCGAAGGCTGCGACCTGCTGTTCGCGCCGCGCGAGGCCGACCTCTACCCCGAGCCCCAGGTCTTCAAGATCCAGCCCGACGCGCAGCTGGCCGACATCCTCGAAGGCCATTTCCGCCCCGGCTTCTTCACGGGCGTATGCACCGTGGTGATGAAACTGTTCTCGGCCGTGTTCTTCGCCAGCGGCGGCGGCACGGCGGTTTTCGGCAAGAAGGACTACCAGCAGCTGATGGTGATACGGCGCATGGTCCAGCAATTCGCCCTGCCCGTGGACATCGTGGCCGGCGACACGGCCCGCGCCGAAGACGGACTGGCGCTGAGTTCACGCAACGGCTACCTGAGCGGCCAGGAACGCCAGCAGGCCATGGCCCTGTCGCAGGCGCTCAGGCAACTGGCCCAGGCCGCACGCAGCGGCCAGGCGCCCCTGGCCGAGCTGGAAGCCCGCGCCATGCAATCACTGGCCGCCCAGGGCTGGGCGCCCGACTATCTCACGGTGCGCCTGCGCAGCGATCTGCAGCAGCCCGCCAGCGCGCAGCAACTGTCGGACGCACCGCTGGTGGCCCTGGGCGCCGCGCGCCTGGGCAGCACGCGCCTGATCGACAATCTGGAGTTCTGACCCAGCGCAAGGCGCTGACAGACCGGACGGCCTTGCCGCCGGGCATCACGCCACTGCAGCCACCTCCCGGGCCAGCGCATCGACCAGCCACTGCGCCTCGGCCACGGCGGGCCGGTGCAGCGGCAGCAGCGCATGGACCTGGAAGGGAATGGAAAACGCCAGCGGCCGCACGATGAGCTGCGGCCCCGCGCAGGCGCGTGCCGTCAGCGGATTGACGATGGCCACGCCCAGGCCGTGCTGCACCATGGCGCAGACGGCCACGGCGCTGTGGGTTTCCAGGTGCAGGCTGCGCTGCACGCCGGCCTGCTCGAAAACAGCATCGATCTGCTGGCGGTAGGGGTCGTCGCGCGCCAGGCTGACAAAGCTCTGCCCGGCGAAATCGCCCACCTCCAGCACCGCCCTGGCGGCCAGCGCATGGCCGGCAGGCAGCACGGCCACTTCGTCCATGGCCGGCAGCGCCAGCGCGCGCGTGCCCGGCGGCGCCTCGGCCAGTTCGGCCAGTCCCAGGTCGTAGCGCTGGGCGGCCATCCACTGCTGCAGCAGCGGCGCCTCCTGGGTGGCCACGCTGACCGCAACCGGACCATGCAGCGCATGCAGCCGCGCCAGTGCGCCGGGCAGCAGCGCATGGCTGAGCGCCGGCAGGCACAGCACGCCGATGCGGGCCTGCTCTGGCCTGGCCAGGGACAGCGCATGCTCGACCACGCGGTCCAGCCCCTGCCAGCTGCGCTGCACCTCGGCCCACAGCGACAGCGCGCGCGCCGTGGGGCGCAGCCGCCCCTGGGCACGCTCGAACAGCGCATAGCCCAGCAGGCTCTCCAGCCGGGCCAGCTCGCGGCTGACCGTAGGCTGGGAGCTGAACAGCATCTGTGCCGCGCCCGTGGCGCTGCCGCTGAGCATCAGCGCGCGGAACACCTCCAGATGGCGGTGGGAGATGCGCGGCTCGGGCGACGCCTGGGGCAAAGGGATTTCTGGCATGGCCTGAGCATATCCAAATCAAATGGATACTACAAAAACAAGCATTGGACTGAATGGAGCACCTGCGCCATCATGCGCAGCAATTGCACTGAACTGCCCGGAAAGAAACACCATGTCCAACCCCTTCCTGCCCGCCCAGCTCTGGGCGCTTGCCGACCAGTACGGCACGCCGCTGTGGGTCTACGACGCCGCCACCATCCGCGCGCGCATCGCCCAGCTCAAGGCGTTCGATACCGTGCGCTTTGCGCAAAAAGCCTGCTCCAACATCCACATCCTGCGGCTGATGCGCGAGCAGGGCGTGAAGGTGGATGCCGTCTCGCGCGGCGAGATCCTGCGCGCGCTGGCGGCTGGCTACACCGCCGGCGGCGAGCCCAGCGACATCGTCTTCACCGCCGACGTGATGGACGAGGCCACACTGGCCTGCGTGGTGGAGCACAAGGTGCCCGTGAATGCGGGCTCCATCGACATGCTGCACCAGCTGGCCCAGGCATCGCCGGGCCATGCCGTGTGGCTGCGCATCAACCCCGGCTTCGGCCATGGCCACAGCAACAAGACCAACACCGGCGGCGAGCACAGCAAGCACGGCATCTGGCACGGCGACCTGCTCGCGGCGCTGGACGCCATCCGCACGGGTGGCCTGGTGCTGGCCGGGCTGCACATGCACATCGGCTCGGGCGTGGACTACGGCCACCTGCAGGAAGTCTGCGGCGCCATGGTGGAGCTGGTGCGCGCCGCGCACCAGGCCGGCCACGACCTGCATGCCATCTCGGCAGGCGGCGGCCTGTCCATCCCCTACCGCGAGGGCGACCCCACCATCGACACCGCCCACTACCACGGCCTGTGGGACGCGGCACGCAGGCAGGCCGAGGCCATCGTGGGCCATGCCCTGGGCCTGGAGATCGAGCCGGGACGCTTCCTGGTGGCCGAGTCGGGCGTGCTGCTGGGCCAGGTGCGCGCCACCAAGAACGCCGGCAGCAACCATTTCGTGCTGGTCGATACCGGCTTCAACGAGCTGATGCGCCCCTCCATGTACGGCAGCTGGCACGGCATGCAGGTGCTGCGCCGCGACGGCCAGTCCCTGCCCGCGCGCGATGCCGTGGTGGCTGGCCCGCTGTGCGAGTCGGGCGATGTGTTCACCCAGGGCGATGGCGGCGTGGTGCTGCCGCGCCCGCTGGCAGGTGCCTCGGTGGGCGACCTGCTGGTCATTCACGACACGGGCGCCTACGGCAGCTCCATGTCCAGCAACTACAACACCCGCCCGCTGGCCGCCGAAGTACTGGTGGACGGCAATGAAACCCGCCTGATCCGCCGCCGCCAGACGGTGGAGGAACTGCTGGCACTGGAACTGGGTCTGTAAGCACCTGTTCACGACCTCTGCGCACAAGCCCCGCAGCCGTCCGGCTGCGGGGCTTTCCTGCATGTGGGGCGGCACGCAAAAAACGCTTGACCTGGAGTGCGCTCCAGCTTCTAGGATTCCTGCATGCCATCCCATCTGACCATCACCGAAGTCGCCCGGCGCACGGGCCTGAGCGTGGACACGCTGCGCTACTACGAGCGCGCGGGCCTGATCGCCCCGGTGGCCCGCACGCCCGGCGGCCAGCGCCGCTATGCGGCCTCGGACCTCGATTGGATCGCATTCCTGCTGCGCCTGCGCGAGACCCGCATGCCCATAGGGCAGATGAAGGCCTTCGCGCAGCTGCGCAGCGCCGGGAGCGCCACCGCCGCCGAGCGCCGCCAGATGCTGGAGCAGCACCTGCAGCAGGTTCTGGCAACGATTGCCAGCCTGCAGCAGGCCGCCACGGCGCTGCAGGCCAAGATCGTGCACTATCGCGGCACCGAGGCCTCCCTTCAGCCCCCGTCAACGCGCATGGAAGGAGAACCGCATGCAGACATCCGCCCCCAACCACCCGGCGCCGAGCCGCTACCAGCAGGGCCTGGCCAGGCTGCGTGAAATCGACGGCGACGCCGGAGAGCACGTCGTCGCCAGTCTGGCGAACATCGCGCCCGACTTTGCCCGCTACCTGATCGAATTCCCGTTCGGCGACATCTATTCGCGCCCCGGCCTGGATCTGCGCAGCCGTGAAATCGCCGTGGTTGCGGCCCTGACGGCCATGGGCAATGCGGCTCCGCAGCTGCGAGTGCACATCGGTGCAGCGCTCAACGTCGGCATCAGCCGCGAGGAGATTGTCGAGGTCATCATGCAGATGGCTGTCTACGCAGGCTTCCCCGCTGCACTCAACGGGCTGGCTGCGGCGCGCGAAGTCTTCGCCAGCCGCCAGGCCGCCACCTGATCACTCGCCGCGCGGGTCGCGCGCCATCAGGTGCTGCACGGCCTCGGCGGCGCGCAGGCGGCCGTCCAGCAGATCCACCACGGTCTCGGTGATGGGCATCTCCACATGCAGCAAGCGCGCGCGGGCCAGCACCGTACGCGCGCTGTAGACGCCCTCGGCCACATGGCCCAGCGAGGCCACGGCCTGCTCCAGCGTCTGCCCCTGGGCCAGCAGCAGGCCGACCTTTCGGTTGCGCGACAGATCGCCCGTGGCGGTGAGCACCAGGTCACCCAGCCCCGACAGTCCCATGAAGGTTTCCATGCGCGCACCCAGGGCCAGGCCCAGGCGCGTCATCTCGGCCAGGCCCCGCGTGACCAGCGCGGCGCGCGCGTTCAGGCCCAGCTGCAGGCCGTCGCACAGGCCGGTGGCGATGGCCAGCACATTCTTGACGGCGCCGCCCACCTCCACGCCGACGATGTCGGCATTGGCATAGACACGCATGGCCTCGCCGTGGAACGCCGCGACCAGGGCATCGCTGACCTCGGCATGGCGGCTGGCTGCGACCAGGGCTGTGGGCTGGTGGCGCGCCACCTCGGCCGCAAAGCTCGGCCCGCTGAGCACGCCGCAGCGCAGTCCAGGCGCCACCTGGGCGCAGACCTCATGGGCCATCAGGCCATGGTCCGCCGCCGATGCGCCCGGCTGCACCGCCTCGAAACCCTTGCACAGCCAGGCCACAGGCGCGTCCACATGGCGCAGGCGCTGCAGCCATTCGCGCAGCGCGGCCATGGGCGTGCCGATCACGATCAGATCGGCGCCTGCCAGGGCAGCGCCAATCTCGCCATGCACCACGCGCAGCGCGGGCGGCAGGGCCACGCCCGGCAGATAGCGCGTGTTCTCGCGCCCGGCCTGCATGGCCTGGGCCTGGGCAGCATCGCGCGCCCACAGGCTCACCGCGCGCGCGTCCTTGCGCGCGGCGGCGCTCATCGCCAGCGCCGTGCCCCAGGCGCCGGCGCCAATCACCACAATGTTCATATCTGCTCGAAAGTTTGCCGCTGCATGAAAAAAAGAGGCCACAGGGCCTCTTTTCTTGTACCACAGCCAGACGGCGTCCCCGGCCTGCGCCAGGGCACTGCTGGCCGATGGCGGCTTACTGCGGCAGCGAGTTGCCGTCGGCCTGTGCGGCCGCCTGCTGCTGCTCGTACATGGCCTGGAAGTTGATTTCTGCCAGGTGCACGGGCGGGAAGCCGGCGCGCGTGACCACATCGGCCACATTGCCGCGCAGGTAGGGGTAGATGATCTGCGGGCAGGCGATGCCGATCACGCCGCCCATCTGATCTTCGGGCACATTGCGGATCTCGAAGATGCCGGCCTGCTTGGCTTCGACCAGGAACACAGTCTTGTCCTGGATCTTGGTCTGCACGGTGGCGGTCACGGCCACTTCGAAGATGCCTTCGGCCACGGGCGTGGCTTCGACGCCGAGCTGGATGTCCACGCTGGGCTGCTCCTGTTCGAGCAGGATGGCGGGCGAATTGGGCTGCTCCAGCGACAGGTCCTTGAGGTAGACGCGCTGGATCTGGAAGACGGGAGTGTCCTGTTCGGCCATGGAATCAGTCTTTCTGGGCAAAAAGCCCCGGTCCCGTGACCAGGGCATCAAAAAAATCACCAACAAAATGCCCGCTGCGGCAAAGCCGCGCAGCGGGCACCTGAGCGTGCATTATGCAGTGCCCAGGTTTCAGCTTTGCAGCAGAGGCACGAGGCCACCCCGGGCATCCAGCGCCATGAGGTCGTCGCAGCCGCCCACATGGTGGTCACCGATGAAAATCTGGGGCACGGTGCGCCGTCCCGTGCTTTGCATCATCTGCTCGCGCGCGGCAGGGTCGGTGTCGATGCGGATCTCCTCGATCTGCTCCACGCCCTTGGACTTGAGAATCTGCTTGGCCCGGATGCAATAGGGGCAGACGGCGGTGGTGAACATCTTCACGGCTTGCATGTGCGAATTCCTTGGCTTGGGTCTGTGGCCGCAGGCCTGCCAATCGCAGGCGCAACGGCGCTCAATGCATGCAGATAAGGCCTGCTCAGGCCTTTTCAACCGGCATGCCGGCATCGCGCCAGGCCTTGAGGCCGCCAGCCAGCGCCTGGGCCTTCTCGTAGCCCAGCTTCCTGGCAATGGCTTCGGCCCGCGCAGCCCGGCCGCCCTTGGCGCAGATCAGCACCAGCGGCAGCGCCTTGTTCTTGACGGTGGCGGGCAGCTTTTCCTCGAACTGGCCCAGCGGCAGGTTCTTGGCGCCATTGGCATGGCCGGCCGCGTATTCGTCGGGCTCGCAGACATCGATGACCACGGCCTTTTGGCGGTTGATCAGCTGCACGGCCTCGGCGGCCGTCAGCGTGCCGGCGCCTGCGCCACGCAGCATGGGCAGCACCAGCATCACGCCCGAAGCCAGCGCAATCAGTATCAAATACCAGTTATCGATGATGAATTTCACGTCATTCCTTGGGTTGGCAAACCTGTCAATTCTAGAATGTCGGCTTTTGCCCCCGCGACGCCCCAGCCTTGTCGCGACAAGAGACCCTGAAAGCTGCCATGTACAAGCTCGTGCTGATCCGCCACGGTGAATCCACCTGGAACCTCGAAAACCGCTTCACCGGCTGGACCGATGTGGACCTGACCCCCACCGGCGTGGAGCAGGCCAAGAACGCCGGCCGTCTGCTCAAGGCCGAAGGCTACGAATTCGACGTCGCCTACACCAGCGTGCTCAAGCGCGCCACGCGCACGCTGTGGCATGCGCTGGACGAAATGGACCGCACCTGGCTGCCCGTGGTCCACAGCTGGCGCCTCAATGAGCGCCACTACGGCGGCCTGCAGGGCCTGAACAAGGCAGACATGGCCAAACAGTACGGCGATGCGCAGGTGCTGGTGTGGCGCCGCAGCTATGACACGCCGCCGCCGGCGCTGGACCCCCAGGACCCGCGCAGCGAGCGCGGCGACGTGCGCTACGCCCAGCTGCAGCCCGAGCAGATTCCGCTGACCGAGTGCCTCAAAGACACCGTCGCGCGCGTGCTGCCCTTCTGGAACGAATCCATGGCGCCGGCCATCAAGGCGGGCAAGCGCATCGTGGTCGCCGCGCATGGCAACTCCATCCGCGCGCTGATCAAGTACCTGGATGGCATCTCCGATGACGCCATCGTCGGCGTCAACGTGCCCAACGGCATCCCGCTGGTCTACGAGCTGGATGCCGACCTCAAGCCGATCCGTCACTACTACCTGGGCGATGCCGAAGCCGCAGCCAAGGCCGCTGCCGCCGTGGCAGCCCAGGGCAAGGCTTGAGCACCGCATTAACAATGTAAGCGCTCGCTACAAAAATCGCGCCCTGAGGCGCGGTTTTTGGGGAACCACGCGAGCGCCCGCCTTTCCAAGCGGGTGTATATTGACGCGGTTAAAGGGGTGATATGGGCCAAAAAATCAAAATTGCCGGCTGGATTTCCGTAGGCGTGATCGCCGGAGCACTGACCACGGTGTCTTTGCAGACCGTGGCCCGCGGTGCCATGACCCCGCTGCCTCTGGAAGAGATCCAGCAGCTGTCGGCCGTTTTCGGCCTGATCAAGACCGACTACGTGGAGTCGGTCGATGACAAGAAGCTGATCACCGATGCCATCTCCGGCATGGTTTCCAGCCTCGATCCGCATTCACAGTACTTCAACAAGAAGTCCTACAAGGAATTCCGCGAGGGCACCTCGGGCCGTTTCGTCGGCGTGGGCATCGAGATCACGCAGGAAGACGGCCTGATCAAGATCGTCTCGCCCATCGAGGGCTCTCCCGCCTTCCGCGCCGGCCTCAAGACCGGCGATCTGATCACCAAGATCGATGAAACGGCTGTCAAGGGCCTGTCGCTGAGCGATGCGGTCAAGCGCATGCGTGGCGAGCCCAACACCAAGGTGCAGCTGACCATCCTGCGCAAGGACGAGAGCCGCAGCTTCCCCGTGACCATCACGCGCGAAGAAATCAAGACCCAGTCGGTCAAGGGCAAGCTGGTCGAGCCCGGCTATGCCTGGATCCGCCTGAGCCAGTTCCAGGAGCGCACGGTGGACGACTTCGTGCGCAAGATCGAGGAACTCTACAAGCAGGACCCCCACATCAAGGGCCTGGTGCTGGACCTGCGCAACGACCCGGGCGGCCTGCTCGATGCGGCCGTGGCCATCTCGGCGGCCTTCCTGCCGCCCGATGTGACCGTGGTCTCCACCAATGGCCAGCTGGCCGAGAGCAAGGCAACCTACAAGGCATCGCCCGAGTTCTATGCCCGCCGGGGCACGGGCGATCCGCTGCAGCGACTGCCGGCCGCGCTCAAGAAGCTGCCGCTGGTGGTGCTGGTCAACGAAGGCTCGGCCTCGGCCAGCGAAATCGTCGCCGGCGCCCTGCAGGACCACAAGCGCGCCACCATCATGGGCAGCCAGACCTTCGGCAAGGGCTCGGTGCAGACCGTGCGCCCGCTGGGCCCGGACACCGGCCTGAAGCTGACCACAGCGCGCTACTACACACCCAGCGGCAAGTCCATCCAGGCCAAGGGCATCGTGCCCGACGTGATGGTGGACGAGACGGCAGAAGGCGATCTGTACGCTGCCCTGCGCATGCGCGAGGCCGACCTCGAAAAGCACCTGTCCAGCGGACAGGGCGCGGAAGTCAAGGACGAGGCCCGCGAAAAAGCCCGCGAGGAAGCGCGCAAGCGCCTGGAGGAAGAGTCCAAGAAGCCGCTGGCCGAACGCCGCCTGCCCGAATTCGGCACCGACAACGACTTCCAGCTGCGCCAGGCGCTCAACCGCCTCAAGGGACAGCCGGTCATGGTCAGCAAGACCCTGACCGAACGCGAGCCCGAGAAGAAGGAAAACTGACGGGCACAGGGCGACGCTGCTGCCGCCAAGCCGGGCACCGCCCGGCTTTTTCACGTCTGGAGACGCAAATGAACGACGACCAACTGCTGCGCTACTCGCGCCACATCCTGCTCGACGAGATCGGCATCGAAGGCCAGGAACGCATCCTGGCGGCCCATGTGCTCATCATCGGCGCCGGCGGCCTGGGCTCGCCTGCCGCGCTCTATCTGGGCTCGGCCGGCATCGGCCGGATCACCCTGGTGGATGACGACACCGTGGACATGACCAACCTGCAGCGCCAGATTGCCCACACGACAGACCGCGTGGGCCAGCCCAAGGTGGAGTCCATCCGCGCCGCAGTGCACGCCATCAACCCCGGCACGCGCATCGATGGCATCCAGCAGCGCGCAGACAGGGCATTGCTCGACACCCTCGTGCCCCAGGCCAGCCTGGTGCTCGACTGCACGGACAACTACCGCACGCGCCACATGATCAACGCGGCCTGCGTACGGCACAACGTGCCGCTGGTGGCCGGTGCAGCCATCCGGCTGGACGGCCAGCTGATGGTGATCGATCCGCGCGATGCGCGCTGCGCCTGCTATGCCTGCGTGTTCGCCCCTGATGCCCAATTCGAGGAAGTGCAATGCGCGAGCATGGGCGTTTTTGCGCCCGTGGTCGGCGTGGTCGGCACCTTGCAGGCCGCCGAGGCGCTGAAGCTGATCGCAGGCTTTGGCACACCGGCCACAGGCAGGCTGCTGATGTTCGACAGCAGCCGCCTGGATTGGAGTAGCATGCAAACGACACGTGCCCCTGACTGCACTGTGTGTGGAGGCAAAGCGTAGGACTTCGCTGACTCGCGCGCCGTTTCCTCACTGGCACAATCGCCCGCTGCCGCGCAAGACAATGAGGGCGTGGCACCCGCCGGCACTGTCAGCCGTCAGCGTTCCTACTGGATACAGCCGTGAAACTGCGCACCTACCTTGTCGAAGACAACCCCACGATCCGCGAAAACCTGATCGCCACGCTGGAAGAGCTGGCGGATGTGGAGCCGGTGGGCATGGCCGATACGGAAAGCGCCGGCACGGACTGGCTGCAGCGCAACCCCGATGCCTGGGATCTGGCCATCGTGGACCTGTTCCTGCGCCAGGGCAGCGGCCTGGGCGTGCTGACCGCCTGCCGCACACGGCAGCCTCACCAGAAGATCGTCGTGCTCAGCAACTACGCCACACCCGATATCCGCAGCCGCTGCGCACAGCTGGGCGTGGACGCGGTTTTCGATAAATCCAATGAAATCGATGCGCTCATGGAGTACTGCATGAATATTGAGCCACCAGGCTCCAGCGCATTGAAGGCATCCTGAGCACAGGCCAGCACGAAAATCACACACAGCCTTGAAACAGCCACCCCCATTGGTATGGGGCTGGCTGGTCTTTATTTTCGAAAAATCGCCACCTCAATCAATGAGGCGATTTTTCAGTGCGTAATACGTCAGATCACTGTTCGAAGAAAGCCCCATTTTTTCCATGAGGCGCGTGCGATAAGTGCTGACCGTTTTGACGCTCAGTGACAGCGACTTTGCAATATCACCTGCGGTCTCGCCGCGTGCCAGTTTGAGGAAAACCTGGAACTCGCGCTCCGACAGCTGCTCGTGGGCGGGCGCATCGTCCTTGCGGTTGAGCTGCTGGGCCAGCAGCTCTGCGACGGAAGGCGTCAGGTAGCGGCGCCCCAGCGCCACGGTGCGGATGGCCTCGGCGATCTCCTGCGGATCACACTCCTTGTTCAGATAGCCGCTGGCGCCCTGGCGAATCAGGTTGATCGCATAGTGCTCTTCCGGATAGCCGCTGAGGATGAGAATGCCCATGTCGGGCGCCTTGGCGCGCAGCATGGCCAGCGCATCGATGCCGCTTTGGCCGGGCATGGACAGATCCATGAGCAGCACATCGATTTCATGGTTGCGCACCAGGTCGATGGCCTCGCGCCCATTGGCGGCCTCCCCCACGACGCGCAAGTCCACATGCTCCGAAAGAAACTGGCGAAGGCCAGAGCGCACAATCGCATGGTCGTCCACAATGCCGATTCTGATCATGAATACCTCGTTCCGGGAACAACACGGATAATTTCCGTGCAAACAAAAGGAAGATGGCAATCGAAACACGGATGTGGCCGGCTGCCGGTGGCACGATTATGCAGAATATCAGCGATGACCTTGTAGGCGAGAGGAGGCTTATGCGTTGGATAAATTTCCGAAGGATAGCGATCAGCTTGGCTTTCGCAATCGTTGCAGCCGTCTTGATGGTCAGCATCAATGAAGCGAGCTACAAGCGATCCACAAATGCGCTGGAGGCCATGACCCAGACCCAGGCTACGCGCACCAAGATCAGCCAGCTGCTGCGCCTGATGCTGGACGCCGAGACCGGCCTGCGCGGCTACCTGCTCACGGGCGAGGAACGCTACCTGGACCCTTACAGCCAGTCGATTGCGGCCATCAACGACACCATGGACGAACTGCGCCAGATCTTCATGCGCGATCCGCAGGAGCTGGCTGTCTTCACGCCGCTGACCCGGCAGGTCGAGCGCAAGATGAGCGAGATGGAGCTGAGCCTGCGCCTGTACCGCCAGGGCAACGAGGAAGCATGGCGCTTTGTCATCTTCACCGATGTCGGCAAAGAAAACATGGACGCGATCCGCGACTACACGGGGCGGCTGCTCGAAGGCATCGACCAGCGCTCGGCCGGCAATCTGCGCGATATCGAGCACACGCTGTCGCTGTCGCGCATCGGCATCGCCACCGTCACGGCCCTGGGGGTGCTGGGCTTTTTCATGTACCTGCGCCAGGCCCATGCCCTGCAGCAGGCCCACCAGCGGGAGCAGGAAATCCAGCGCGACGAACGCAACCGCCTCGAAGCACTGGTGCGCGAGCGCACGGCCACGCTGACCGAACTGGCCAACCACCTGCAGCAGGTGCGCGAGGACGAGCGCGGCCATCTGGCGCGCGAACTGCACGACGAACTGGGCTCGCTGCTGACGGCCGCCAAGCTCGACGTGGCCCGCCTGAAATCAAAAATCGACCTCAACGCGCCGGATGTGGCGGAGCGCATACGCCATCTTGTGGAGACGCTCAACAGCGGCATCGCGCTCAAGCGCCGCATCATCGAAGACCTTCGCCCTTCGTCGCTGTCCAACCTGGGCCTGACCACGGCGCTGGAAATCCTCACCCGCGAATTCGGCGAGCGCAGCGGCATCGAGGTGTCGGCCAACCTGGAGCCCGTGGAACTGCCCGAATCAACACAGCTCACCGTCTACCGCATCGTCCAGGAATCGCTGACCAACATCGGCAAGTACGCCAAGGCCAGCCATGTGCTGGTCTCCCTGCACAACTACCCCACCTACGTGACGGTGCAGATCCAGGACGATGGCCAGGGCTTCGAGCCCGCCTCGATGCGGCCCAACTCCCACGGCCTGGCGGGCATGCGCCACCGCGTCGAGGCCGCAGGCGGGCGGCTGACCGTGTCCTCCGAACTGGGCAAGGGCACGGCGGTCTCGGCGGTCATCCCGCTGGGCACCGCGTCCGCCTGATTGCAGCACAGTGGCAGCGGCACAGGACCGCCACCGGTTCAGCCCGTGTGGTAGCCGCCATCGACTGCCAGCACGGCACCGGTAATGAATGCGGCGGCGGGAGAGCACAGGAAGGCGGCAGCCCCCACCAGGTCCTCCACCGTTCCCCAGCGCTTGAGGGCGGCACGCTCGGCGATGCGCCGCGCATCGGCGGGATCGGCGTGCAGCCTGGCCGTCATGTCCGTGACGTGATAGCCCGGCGCAATCGCATTGACGCGTATGCCGCTGGGCCCGAAGCGGTGCGCCAGCGCGCGCGTCAGGCCCAGAATGCCGCTCTTGCTGGCGGTATAGGCGGGCACCTGTGCGTCGGCAAGGTAGCTCAGCATCGAAGCAATATGGACCACCGAGCCACGCGAGGCCTGCAGTTGCGCGCGCGCAGCCATCGTCAGCCGGAATACGCTGCTCAGGTTGATGTCCATGACATTGAGGAACTCATCCTCCTCCCACTCGGCCCCTGGCCGGGCAATGCCCTGGGCATTCACCAGGATGTCAATGGCGGAGACTGAATCCATGAAGCGCTTCACAGCCGCTGCATCGCGCACATCCAGGGCCTCGAAGCGGATACCGGTGCTGGCTGCCTGCTTGCCGGCAGCCAGCAGCTTGGCGGGGGAGGACCCCATTGCGACCACCTGCGCGCCCAGCCCGGCCAGGCCCTGGGCGATGGCCAGACCGATACCGCTGGATGCACCGCACACCACGGCATGGCGCCCCCGGAACAGCGCCGGGTTGAAACTGGCGAGGACTTCTTGCATGGGAGAGCTCCTTTCCAAAAGCTTGCAACACGGGCACACAGAACCTGTTCACGATTTCATCTCGGCGCCGCATGGCTGCGCCATGCAGATATCGCTGCGGGCCACCGCGTCTGCAGCGTTGCCAATCCTCGCAGAGCCTCAGCCTTTGCCCTCCACGCGAGGGCCCGCAGCGATCCGGCATGCCAAGGCATCCAGCGCGAGGATGGCATCCGCCACCAGATCCACGGTCATGGAGACGGGCGTGGCATGCGTGCATTTGCCTGGCGCCAGCGCGGCTTCGGCAATGCGCCGTGCGAAGCCACGCAGGTCGCCGTGCAGATTCAGGTCTGCCATCGTGGTGGGCAGGCCCAGCTCCTGGCAAAAGCGGACCATGGCGTCGATCTCGGCCAGCGCCCGGTTTTCCAGCATCAGCAGGCACAGCGTGCCAAACGCCACCTTCTCGCCATGCAGCAGTCCATGGGTTTCGGCAAGCACGGTCAATCCGTCGTGAATGCCGTGCGCTGCGGCGCAGCCGCAGTTCTCGAACCCCAGGCTCGACAGCAGGGTGTTCGCTTCGATGATGTTTTCCACAGCCGCAGTGCACAGGCCGCGCTCGGCTGCGATGCGCGCCTTCAAGGCATCGCGCATCAGCACTTCGTGGCATTCCCGGGCGATGGCGATCCCGGCGCGTGTGGGAGGGAAGCCGCCAGCCACGTAGTTGCTGGAGCGTGACTCGATATTCGAGCGCGCCTCGAACCAGGTGGACAGCGCGTCGCCGATGCCTGCGACCAGGAACCGCGCAGGCGCCTTCGCGACGATGGCGGTATCGACGATCACCGCATCCGGATTGCGCGGCAGATGCAAGGATGCTTCATAGACCCCCTCGGGCGAGTAGCGCACCGCGACCGCGCTGCAGGGTGCATCGGTGGAGGCAATCGTGGGCACGACGGCCATCCGCGCATCCAGGGCCGTGGCGACGAGCTTGGCGGTGTCAGCGGTCTTGCCGCCGCCGATGCCGACGATGATGTCGGCATGGTGCTGTCGCGCCAGGGCATCCAGGCGGCCGATCTCCGGCTGGCAGCATTCGCCTGCGAATTTTTCGATGCGTGCAGCCACCTGCGCCTGTTCGAGCTGGCCTCGCACCAACGGCGCCAGACGGTCGTGGAGAAAGCCGTCGATCAGCACCAGCGCGCTCCGCCCCAGCGGGGCAATGTGCAGGGCCAGCCTGTCCATTTCTGCGGCTCGCTGGATGTACTTGCCGGGACCACCGTAGGCAGATGTCATGGTGCAGGTCCTGAAGAGTGGGGCCATAAGCCAGGCAGGTGGGCAAGGGACAAGGCGAAGCCATCGCTTTCGCTTTGTCGGCTCATCCGCACCCAACCAAAAACGTTAGTGAAAATAATATACAGTTTATAAAAAATGCAAAATTCTAGGTTTACCCTGATGATTTTATTTTGATTACTAACGATTTCAATTAAACAATCACCCTGGGCATGGAGGCACCAGCACTGCCACCGTGCCTGCCCCCCCTGCGCACTGCAGCCAGGCAGTGCAGCAAGCGCTGTTTTGCGCAAACGGGGCATGCCATATCATTGACCCGCCCTCTTTCCAACCCCATACGCCTTTGACTGACCAGAACATCATCGAACTGATCGAGCGCTCACGCCCGGGCCTGCGGCGTGGCAGCCTGCTGGTGGCGGATGCTGTGCTGGCGGATCCCGCGTTCGCGGCCAACACCAGTCTGGCCGAGCTGAGTGCCAGGGCGGGCGTGAGCGAGCCCACGGTTCTTCGCTTTTGCGCAGCCCTCGGGTGCGAAGGCTTCACGCAGTTCAAGCTGCGCGTGGCGCAAAGCCTGGTGCTTGGCGCCCCCATGGCCCACTCCTTGCTGACCCAGGAGGATGCGCCGTCGGTGGTGGCGACCAAGATTTTCGATCACACCATCACCAGCCTGGACTGGACGCGCAAGGCCTTGGATCGCGGCGCGATCGACCGTGCGGTCCAGGTTCTGCTGGAAGCACGGCGCATCGAGTTCTATGGCTACGGCGCCTCGGGCGTCGTCGCAATCGATGCCCAGCAGAAGTTCCCGCTGTTCGGTGTGCCCTGCACTGCCAACCAGGACTCCCACCAGCAGCTCATCTCCGCATCGATGCTCAGGCCGGGCGATGCGGTCGTTGCGATATCGAATACCGGCACGACACGTTCGCTGATCGAGGTGGTGCGCGTCGCGCACGAACGCGGTGCCAGGGTCGTTGTGATCACGGGCTCGGACAGCCCGATCGTTCAATTCGCAGACGTCACCATCATCGTGGAGACGCTGGAGAACACGAACATCTACACACCGACGATTTCACGCCTGGCGGCTCTTGTCGTCATCGATATTCTGTCCACCAGCGTGGCGCTGCAGCGCGGCCCGGCACATCTTGCCGAAATCCAGGACATGAAAAAGTACCTTGCCGAGAAGCGGGTCAGCGGAATCATCTGAGCCGGGCCTGCCCTGGCATGAGACCCTGCCGCCGGAAAATTCCTACACCGCCGCCCCGCCCAACCCTGACGCCAGGCAACGCCGGCCACCGGCATGCCTGCGCTGCGCCTTGCCTTACAGTGCAAT
The DNA here is from genome assembly GCF_029870285.1 of Delftia sp. PS-11. Classification (GTDB taxonomy): domain Bacteria; phylum Pseudomonadota; class Gammaproteobacteria; order Burkholderiales; family Burkholderiaceae_C; genus Comamonas. The sequence goes on along the minus strand of NZ_JACSYA010000009.1, from coordinate 99,999 downwards.
CCATGCGCGCAGTGCATGGGTTTTCCCGGAGCCAGCACTGTTTCCTGGAACCCACAATCGTCAGGAGCTTTACATGCTGCATTACGCCATCGTATTTTTTGTGATTGCACTGGTCGCCGCCATCTTCGGTTTTGGAGGCATCGCGGCCGGAGCGGTGGGCATTGCCAAGATCCTGTTCTATATTTTTGTGATCATGGCGGTCGCCACCTTTGTGATGGGCCTGATCCGAAAATAGCCGCTGCCGGGTGCTGCACCTGGGCGCTCGAACGTTACCGATACCGTCACTGACCGTTTTGAGGAGGAATCATCCATGAGCCAGACCGAGAAAGCCGTGAGCCATGCCGCCGATACCGTCAAGGAGGCCGTCCAGGAAGCGGCTGATACAGCGCAGCAGGCCACCAGGAGCACCCGTCGCGCTGCAGCCAGCGCCCTTGACAAGGCCGAGGAAGGCATCAGTGCCGTGGAGAGAGAGCTCAATCCGTTCATCGACGATCTCGCGGCCCGGGCCCAGGAGCTGGCCACGCGCGGCATCAATTTCTGCGCCGACAGTTCGGACCGCGCCCGGCGCCAGCTGCAGCAGGCCAGCGAAGCCACCACGCGCTACGTCATCGAGCAGCCGGGCCGCTCCATCCTGCTGGCGGCTGCCACGGGCGCAGCCATCGCCACCGCGTTCTTCATGAGTTCACGTTCACGCAAATAAGCAGATACTTTGCGCACCGCATTCGTTCACCCAAAAGAAGGAAAAATCATGCAGAAATACACACGCGCCATTGCTTTCGCCCTTGTCGCCGGGGCTGCCGTGCTCGGCACCACCGCCTGCTCGGTGGCCCGCGACCAGCAGACCGTGGGCGCCTACGTCGATGACGCAGGCATTACCGCTTCGGTGAAGGCCAAGATGGCCGAAGACAAGACCGTATCGGCCACCTCGATCAGCGTGGAAACGCTCAATGGCACGGTGCAGCTGTCGGGCTTTGCCAAGTCCGAGGCCGAACGGTCGCGCGCCGCCGAGATCGCCCGCACGACCAAGCATGTGCGCGAGGTGCGCAACAGCATCGTCGTGCGCCCCTGATCGCGCATGCCGGCAGCGCCCGCAGCGGCACTGCCGGCTCTTTAGAGCAAGGCCGGTGATACCGGCCTTTTTCTTTGCCTGCGCACAGCGTACATTTGCGGCCATGCGTATCTTCAACTGCGATGCCTGCGGGCACCCGGTCTTCTTCGACAGCGTGCAATGCGTGCACTGCGGCGCGGCCCTGGCTTTTGTGCCGGAATTACTGCGCGTGGCCGCACTGCGCACGGCGCCTGACGGCAGTGCCGGCGCGCAGTGGACGCTGCTGACCGACAAGGCAGCCTCCGCCCCTCGCTACAAGCTGTGCGGCCACCGGGGCCCCGTGGGCCAATGCAATTTCTCGCTGCCGGCCAGCGACCCCCAGACGCTGTGCGTCAGCTGCCGGCAGACGCACTGGCTGCCCGACCTGTCCACGCCCGACAATGCGCTGCGCTGGACCAAGATCGAAGCGGCCAAGCGGCAGCTGTTCTATACGCTGTCCAAGCTGGGGCTCGGCCCCGAACACCGCCAGGAGCAGCCACGCTTCGAATTGCTGGCCGACCTGCCCGGCCAGGCGCCGGTGCTGACCGGCCATGCCAATGGCACCATCACCCTGAACGTGGCCGAGGCCGATGACGCGGAGCGCGCACGGCGGCGCATGGCGCTGCACGAACCCTACCGCACGCTGATCGGGCATCTGCGCCATGAGTCCGGCCATTTTTTCTGGGAACCGCTGGTGCTGCGGGCAGGCCGCATCGAAGACTTTCGCACCCTGTTCGGCGACGAACGCCTGGACTATGGCCAGGCGCTGGAGCACTACTACCGGCGCGACCGCAGTGATGGCAGCTGGCGCGACAGCTTCATCAGCGCCTACGCCACGGCCCATCCCTGGGAAGACTGGGCCGAGACCTGGGCCCATTATCTGCACATGGTGGACCTGCTGGAAACCGCTGCCAGCTACAGCACCAGCATCCGGCTGCCGGCATCGGATGGGCAACACCCTGCACTGCACATGCATGACCCGTTCGAGCGCGGCGCCTCGCGCGACTTCAACGCCATGCTGGAGCAATGGGTGCCGCTGACGCTGCTGGCCAACAGCCTCAACCGCAGCCTGGGGCACGAGGACGCCTATCCGTTTGCCACCTCGGCAGGCGCGGTGCGCAAGCTGCAGTTCGTGCACGACATGGTGCAGGCAGGCCGTTGAAAGGGGGCTCACTGGCCCCGGTTGGCGCGCACCTTCTGCAGCAGCCGCTCGCGCACGGCTGGCGAGACGAATTTGTCGATCTCGCCATTGAGCGTGGCGATCTCGCGCACAAAGGTGCTGCTGATGAACTGGTAGCGGTCGCTGGGGGTGAGAAACACGGTCTCCACCTCGGGCATCAGCGTGCGGTTCATGCCTGCAAGCTGGAATTCGTAGTCGAAATCGGTGACCGCGCGCAGGCCGCGCACCATGGCCTTGCCGCCGCGCGCCACCACGAAGTCGCGCAGCAGGCCATCGAAGCTCTCCACCTGCACATGGGGGTAGACGGAGACGGCCTCACGCACCATCTCCATGCGTTCCTGCAGGTTGAACAGGGTCTTCTTGTGGTGGCCTGCCGCCACCGCCACGATGACATGGCTGAACAGCTGGGTGGCGCGGCGCACCACGTCCTCATGGCCCAGCGTGATCGGGTCGAAAGTTCCGGGGTAGACGGCAATCACGTCGTGGCTCATGGCGGTCGGTCTCCTTGGCTGCGCGTGCCTTGTCCCGGCACGGAAAGCGCATTATGCATTGCACTGCAGCATGCGGGCCGGTCGGCGCCGGCGCGCATGCTGCCCCTCATGGCTGGGGCTTGCGCAGCAGATGGGCGTGGACGGCGCCTGCCTTGAGGTGGCGGTGCAGCTGCAGCTCGCCCGCCTCGGCCAGACGTGCCTCGTCCCAGGACTGGGGCGCCTCCAGATAGACATAGCCGCCGGGCACCACGGCCTGGGCAGCCGCCAGCAGCGCGGGGGCAAAGGCTTCCAGCAGATCGAAGGGGGGGTCGAGGAACACCAGGTCCAGCGTGGCGGGCGCCACCTGGCGCAGGCAGCCCAGCGCGTCGCCGCGCAGCACGCGCACGGTCTGGGCGTCCAGCCGCTCGCGCAGGCGCTGCAGCTGCTGGACCAGGGCCGCATCCTGCTCGTTCATGAGCACGCTGGCTGCGCCGCGCGAGGCCGCCTCGAAGCCCAGCGCGCCCGTGCCCGCGAAGGCATCGAGGCAGCGCCAGCCAGCCAGGTCCTGGCCCAGCCAGTTGAACAGGGTTTCGCGCACGCGGTCGGGCGTGGGGCGCAGGCCCGGGCGCTGCGCCACCGGCAGCCGGGTGCGGCGCCACTGTCCGCCGATGATGCGGATCTCACCCGTGCCCACGGGTGCCGGCTTGCCAGCAGCCTTGGCGGGCAGCGCGGCCGGCTTAGGCGCGGCCGGCTTCGGCGCGGCCAGCTTAGGCGCGGCTGCCTCCGCCGTGGCTTTTTCCAGCCAGCGCTTGCCGGCGGGCGTATGCAGTTTGATGCTGTTGCGGCTCATTGCTCGCCTCCCACGATCACGGTCACCATGCGTTCTGGCTGCAGCATGCGCTGCATGGCGTCGCGCACATCGCGCACGGTCAACGCCTGCACGCGCTCGGTCCAGTGCTCCAGATAATCCAGCGGCAGTCCATACCATGCGATATTGGACACATTGCCCAGCAGCTTGCGGTTGCTGTCGATGCGCAGCGCAAAGCCGCCGATCAGGTTGTCCTTGGCCGCCTTGAGTTCCTTGTCGGTCGGGCCATCAGCGACAAAGCGCTGCAGCGTCTGCTGCGACACCTGCAGGGCCTGCTGCGCCTGGTCGGGACGGGTCTGCAGGCTGATGGTGAAGGCGCCCGCATCGAGGCCCGGCGCGAAGTCGCTGTAGACACTGTAGCTCAGGCCACGCTTTTCGCGCACCTGCTCGGTCAGGCGCGAGGTGAACCCGCCGCCGCCAAGAATGTGGTTGCCCACGAGCACGGCCAGAAAGTCGGGGCTGCTGCGCGCGATGCCAGGCTGGCCGATCAGCACCTGGGCCTGGGCTGCGGCAAAGGGGATGTTCTCGCGCACGGGGGCCTGGAGCGCCTGCACCTTGGGCAGATCGGGCAGCGGTCCGCAGGCTGCAGCGTCCTGAGCTGCCTGCAAGGGCGCCTGCAAGGGCGCCAGCAATTGCTGCACCAGCCGGTCGGCCTGGGCACGGTCCAGGGCGCCGACGATGCTGACCTTGGCGCGGCAGGCGGCAATCAGCCTGCGGTGAAAGGCCTGCATGGCGGCTGTGTCGATGCGCGACAGGCTCTCGCCCGTGGCCAGGGCGCCATAGGGGTGTGCGCCATAGACGGCCCGGGTGAAGGCTTTGGCCGCGACCGTGCCGGGGCGCGTGTCGGCTTCCTTGATGGAGGCGCTCCAGCGCTCGCGGTCGCGCTGCCAGACATCCGCAGGCCAGCCGGGGCTGGCGACCTGGCGTGCCGCCAGGGCCACGGCGCGCTGCAGCAGCGCGGGTTCGGTCAGCGAGCGCAGGCTGTAGCTGAAGCTGTCGCGGCCCGCCTGGGCGCCAAAGCTCGCACCCAGATCCGCCCAGGCCTGGCCCAGCGCGTTTTCATCGAGCGCGGGTGCATCGGCCTGGGCGGTCACGCCCTTGGAGGCCATCATGGCCACGGCACTGGCCAGACCTGCCTGGCCGGCCGGATCGCGGCGGCTGCCCGCATCGAAGGCCACCTGGACATCCACCATCGGAATGCCCGGGCTGTTCACCAGCCAGACCTGGGCGCCGCCAGGCTGGGTCCAGTGTTCGATGGGCAGCAGCGCCCATGCGGACGAGGCGCCAAAGCCCAGTCCCACGCTGGCCAGCAGGGTGCTGGCCGCCAGTTTTTTCATGTTCGTCATCTTCACTCCAGCGGATGTCAGTGCAGGGGGCCGGGGCCGCCCGTGCGCGCGCCGCCGGCTGCCGGGCGCCGGGGCTTGCCGCCCTCGGGCAGGGGCTGGGGCACCAGCGTGCCCACCGTGAGCTGGTCCTCGCCGAAATAGCGGCCAGCCACCCGCCGGACATCGTCCACGGTCACGCCACGCAGCTGGGCCAGCAGCCGGTCTTCGGCATCCAGGGGCATGCCCTGGATCCAGTAGCTGCCCAGGCTCTGGGCCTGGCCCATCACGGAGTCGCGCTCATAGATGTTGGAGGCCATCCACTGGGTCTTCACGCGCTCCAGCTCGGCAGGCTCCACGCCTTCAAGGGCAATTTTGGCCACCTGGGCGCGCAGCGCCGCCTCGACATCGGCCGCAGCCTTGCCCGCTGCAGGCACGCCGGTCAGCATGAACAGGCTGGGGCCACGGCCCATGACCGAGGCGGAACTGCCCGCGCTGTCGGCCACACGGCCTTCGCCCTGCACCAGCGCCCGCTCCAGGCGGGCGCCATCGTAGCCGTCCAGCACGGCCGAAAGCACGATCAGCGCCAGCGCGTCGCGGTCGCTGTCCTGCAGCTGCTCCACCCGCGTGAGCGAAGGCACGCGGAAAGACAGCGCCACGAAGCCCTGCTCGGCCGGCTGCTTGACCTCGATGCGGCGCATGCCGATCTGCACGGGCTCGGTGCGCGGCTTGCGCGCCGGCAGGGCGCGCGCAGGGATGCGGCCGTAGTATTTCTCGGCCCAGGCCCGCACCTGTGAGACGTCCACGTCGCCGGCCACCACCACGGCGGCATTGCCGGGCGTGTACCAGCGGCGATGAAAGTCCCGCACATCGCCAGGCGTCATCGAATCCAGGTCGCTCATCCAGCCGATGATGGGCCGGTGATAGGGGGAGGCCATGAAGGTGGCCGCGAACAGCTGCTCGATCAGTACGGCGCGCGGCTGGTCTTCGGTGCGCATGCGGCGCTCTTCCTTGATGACCTCGATCTCCTTGGTGAACTCGCTGTCGGGCCACTGGTTGTTGGCGAAGCGGTCGGCCTCCAGCTTCATCACTTCCTCCAGGCTGCGGGAGGGAATCTGCTGGTAGTAGCCGGTGTAGTCCTGGCTGGTGAAGGCATTCTCCCTTCCGCCCAGGGCCGCCACGCGGCGCGAGAATTCGCCGGGCGCCACTTTTTTGGAGCCCTTGAACATCATGTGCTCCAGCGCATGGGCCACGCCCGATGTGCCATCGACCTCGTCATAGGCGCCCACACGCACCCAGACCATGTGCACGGCCGTCGGTGCACGGCGGTCCGGCCGCACGATCAGCTGCATGCCGTTCTTGAGCGTGAACTGGTGCGCGGCGCCTTGCGCGCGCGCGCCTTCGGCAGCCTGGCCGGCTACGGTCTGCAGCAGCGGGCCAGCGGGGTTGGGAGATGCATCCGGGGCTGCCAAAGCAGCCCCAGTGCCCATGCAGGCCATTAAGCCCAGGAGGGTGAGTGCATGTTTCATAGAATGCTGTGATTCTAAGAACCTGCCGATGTTCAGTTTTTTCAAGAAAAAGCCCACCCCACCCGTTGCCGAGAATTCCGCACCGGTCCCACCTGCCGCGCCTGATGCGCAGCAAACTTCCACCTCGCTGGCCCAAGAGGCTGCGGACACGCCGTCGGCGCCTGCTGCCGGCTCTGGCGGCGCCTGGTGGCGCAAGCCCTTCGGCGGCAAAGGCGACAGCAGCGCGCCTGCGCTCGCCGTTGCGCAGGAGCCGGCGCAGTTTGTCGCGCCGCCCGAGCCTGCTGCCAAGCCCGAGGCCGAAGGCGCCAGCCGCCAGAACTGGATGCAGCGCCTCAAGGCCGGCCTGCGCAAGACCGGCTCCAGCATTGCCACCGTGTTCACGGGCACGCAGATCAATGACGCGCTCTACGAGGAGCTGGAAGATGCGCTGCTGATGGCCGATACCGGCGTCAAGGCGACCGAGCATCTGCTGGCCGACCTGCGCCGCCGCGTCAAGGAAACCAAGGCCACCGAGCCCGCAGCCGTCAAGGCACTGCTGGCCGATGCGCTGGCCGACCTGCTGCGCCCGCTGCAAAAGCCGCTGGTCATCGGTGAACACCAGCCCACGGTGGTCATGGTCGCCGGCGTCAATGGCGCAGGCAAGACCACTTCGATCGGCAAGCTGACCAAGCACCTGGCCGACGAGGGCCAGAGCGTGCTGCTGGCCGCAGCCGACACCTTCCGCGCCGCCGCGCGCGAGCAGCTCGGCGTCTGGGCCAACCGCAATACCGTGGAGATCGTGAGCCAGGAAGGCGGTGACCCCGCCGCCGTGAGCTTCGATGCCGTCAGCGCGGGCCGCGCCCGCAAGAAAGACGTGGTGCTGGTGGACACGGCCGGACGGCTGCCCACCCAGCTGCACCTGATGGAAGAACTCAAGAAGATCCGCCGCGTGGTCACCAAGGCCGAGGCCACGGCGCCGCACGAGGTGCTGCTGGTCATCGATGGCAACACCGGCCAGAACGCGCTGGCCCAGGTGCGCGCCTTCGACGATGCCCTGCAGCTCACGGGCCTGATCGTCACCAAACTCGATGGGACGGCCAAGGGCGGCGTGCTCGCGGCCATCGCGCAGGAGCGGCCGATTCCCGTCTACTTCATCGGCGTGGGCGAAAAGCTCGAAGACCTTGAAACCTTCGACGCCCGCGAGTTCGCGCAGGCCCTGCTGTCCTGACCTGCGCCGCCTGCCGCCCCGGAGCACCAAGGGAGCGCATTTGCGCTCCCTTTCTTATTGGTGCGCGCAAGAGTCAGGGTTTCCCCGTTGACTTGTATCAACCCCAGAGACTACCCTTGGATTGATTTATCGAAAGAACAATGATTTACCAATAAAACAATTTTAACCCATCGCCTCTGGAGTCTCCATGAATGCCCGCCTCTGGCTCTGCGCAGCCTTCGTCTTCGCCACGGCCACCCACCAGGGCATGGCACAGGATGCGCTGCCCCGGCAATCGCTGGGTGTAAGACCCTTCACCATCGTTGCGCCCTTCCCTCCCGGGGGGCCGGTGGACACGCTGGCCCGCCTGCTGTCCGCAGGCCTGGCGCAGCGCCATGGACAGCCTGCGGTGGTCGAAAACAGGCCTGGTGCCAACGGCAGCATCGGCATCGACATGGTCAGGCGTGCTGCGCCGGATGGCCACACGCTGCTGGTCGTGCCCCAGGGCAACCTGACCATCCACCCCACGCTGCAAGCCGGGTCGGGCCACGGCGTGCCCGTGGACCTGGCGCCTGTGGCCACACTGGCGCGCACCGCCAACGTGATTGCGGTGCATCCGGATGTGCCTGCCCGGACGGTGCTGGAGCTGGTGGCGCTGTCCAACGCCTGCCCGCGCACCATCAGCTATGCCTCGCCCGGCGTGGGCTCCAGCCTGCATCTGGCGGGCGAGCTGCTGCGCCAGCGCACCGGCGCCGACATCCTGCATGTGGCGTACAAGGGCACGACGCCCGGCCTCAACGATGTGCTGGGCGGCACTGTGCCCATGATCGTGGGCAATATCCCCTCCCTGCTGCCCCATGTGCGCGCGGGCAGGCTGCGCGCGCTGGCCGTGACCGATGCCGCGCGTACGCCCTATCTGCCGGATGTGCCCACGCTGGCACAGGCCGGCGTGCCCGGCATTGCCGTCTCGTCCTGGTATGGCGTGATGGTGCCGAAAAAGACGCCTGCTGCTGCGCTCAGGCAGCTGGAACAGGACATCCAGGCCATCTTTGCGGCACCCGAGGCCATCCGGCAGATGGACCAGCAGGGCATGGCGCCCTGGATCGTCACAGGCAGCGCCTTTGGCGAGCTGATCCGCCAGGAGACCGCCAGCTGGGTGCCCGTGATACAGGCCGCCGGCATCACACCGCAATGATGTACGGTGGGCGCAGGCTCAGGCGGCCAAAACCTGGGCACGCAGCCAGTGCGCGTAGTCGGGCAGGCAGTGCTCGGTGCGCACGGTGATCTGGGGCACGCTGTAGCTGTGGCTGGCACGCAGCAGGGCCTGCAGGCGCTCCAGCGCATCGGGCAGGGTCTTGCAGACCAGCCGCCATTCCGGCGTGGCATGCAGCTCGCCCTCCCAGACATAGTGCGAGGTGATGGCCTCGACCTGTACGCAGGCGGCAGCCTGCTGGCGCACCAGGGCGCGTGCCAGCTCGGCGGCCTCCTGGGCGCTGGCCACGGTGGTGGTGAGCACGCACAGCGTGGACCATACGGCGGGATCGGTGCAGGGTTTGTCGGATGCGGGGGTATTCATGGCAGGCCAGTGTAGGGCCTGTCCAGAGGCCCTCAGGGCATCAGGCCGCGCTCACGCGCCTGCAGCCGCGCCAGCCCCAGCAGTGCATCGGTGAAAGGCGTGGCCATGCCGCACAGCTGCCCCAGCTCGCGCACGGCGCCCACCAGAGCGTCCAGCTCCACGGGCTTGCCCGCTTCCACGTCCTGCAGCATCGAGGTCTTGAAGGCGCCCAGCTTGAGTGTCACCGCATGGCGGTCCTCGGGCGAGTCTGCGATGGGCAGGCCGATGCGTGCGCCAATGTCCCTGGCTTCGAGCATCACGCGCGTGATCAGGCCGCGCACCAGCTCATCGCCCAGGATGCGGTCCGTGGTCGCGCCGGTCAAAGCACTGACCGGGTTCATGGTCATGTTGCCCCACAGCTTGAACCAGGCATCGCGCTGGATATGGTCCGAGACCTTGACCTCCAGCCCTCCCGCATTCAGCAGCGCGGCCAGCGCCGCCAGGCGTGGCGAGGCCGGCTGGCCGCGCTCGGCCAGGGGCTCGCCCACGATCATGGCGTTGCCGAAATGCCGGCGCACCACGCCCGGCGCATCGACCGAGCAGCTCGCATGCACGACCGCTCCCAGCACCTGGCCTGCGTCAATCGCACGCGCGATGCGCCCGCCCGGGTCCACGGCATCGAGCTGGCGCCCGCGCACGCAGGCATCGACACCGCCTTGCAGAAACCACCAGGGCACGCCGTTCATCGCGGTCAGGACCACGGTCTGCGGCCCGATCAATGGCGCGATGCGCTCGGCCACATCCGCCATGCCAGGCGCCTTGACCGAGATGATGACCAGGTCCTGCACGCCCAGGACCGCAGGGTCCTGCTCGGCGCGCACCTCAAAACGCTCGCTGTGCCCGCCGTGCACCAGGGTCAGCCCCTGGCTGCGCAGCGCCTGCAGCGCCGGGCCGCGTGCCACGGCACTGAGTTCGCAGCCCGCGCGCGCCAGTGCCGCGCCGATCCAGCCGCCGATGGCACCTGCGCCAAAAATGCAGGCCTTGCCGAAAGAAATGCTTGTTTGCTCCATGCTCATGTTCAAAGGTCAAGATAACTGGTGCCCAGGCGGTTGACGCGCCGCACAAGGTGGTCGAACACATCGCGCGCGCCGCCGTGGTTGTCGTTGAAGGTCAGTGAGTCGGTATGGCAGCGCCGGGCCGTGGCCTCGGCAATGAGGCGCGGCTGCCCCATGGACAGCGTGGCCAGCTGCACCTCGCAGGCGCGCTGCAGCGTCCACAGCGTCACAAAGGCCTGGGGCAGGCTGGCGCCCCAGCTGAGCAGGCCATGGTTGCGCAGGATGACCGCAGGCTTGCTGCCGATGCTGGCCAGCAGGCGTGGGCCTTCGTCGGCATGGATGGTGATGCCCTCGAAATCATGGTATGCCACCATGCCATGCAGCTGGGCACTGTAGAAATTGCTCTGCGACAGACCCTGCTCCAGGCAGGCCACGCCCATGCCGGCCGTGGTGTGCGTATGCATGACGCAATGGGCGTGCGGCAGGCCATCGTGGATGGCTGCATGCACGACGAAGCCGGCCGGATTGACCGGATGCCGGGAGCCGTCCAGCACTTCGCCACGCACGTTGATGCGCACCAGATTGCCGGCCGTGACCTCGTCGTAGTGCAGGCCGAAGGGGTTGATCAGGAACTGCTTGTCGCCGCCCGTGACGCTGTCGGGCAGGCGCACGGTGATGTGGTTGTAGATCAGCTCGTCCCAGCCCAGCATGGCGAAGATGCGGTAGCAGGATGCCAGTTCGATGCGGGCCGCGCGTTCATCGGGATGCATTTTTTGCAGTTCCATGGTGTCCATCGTGGTCAGTGGGGAAAGAGATGCCCTGCGGACCCAGGCCCTGGTCCAGCGCCTGGGATGCCTGGGTGAGCTTGTCGAGGATGCAGCCGAGCATGCGCCGCTCTTCGGCCGTCAAGGCGTTGAGCAGGGCCGCCTGGTAGGGGCGGGCTTTTGCCAGCACCTCGTCGAACACCGCCAGGCCCTCGGGACTGAGGCACAGCAGGTGGCGCTTGGCATGTGCGGGATCGGTGCGGCGCAGCACCCAGCCATGCTCGATCAGTGGCTGCAGCGCACGGCTGATCTGGGCCTTGTCCATCAGGCTCAGGCGCGACAGCGCGCTGGCATGCAGCTCGCCATGGCGCTGGATCTGCCCCATGAGGCGCCACTGCGTCAGCCCCAGGGGCGAAGCCGGTGCGATGTAGTGGCGGGTCACCTGGGTCTGCAGCGCGTTCGACAGCGCGCCCAGCCGGAACGTCAGGAAGTCCTCCAGCGCCAGCGTCCGGCTGCAGACAGAAGCGTCAGGAGCGCCTCCTGAAACAGAGGGTATGTCGCAGGCTGAAGGTGGGCGTGCACGGGTCATGGAATCGGTCTTCTGCCAGTGATTGCGATGGTGGCATTCTGTCAAAATGTTGATATATCAACACTAGTGGCAACCCGCATCTTCATCACAATTCGCGCCATGCCTGCCGCTTTCGCCCCGATAGACCAGGGCGCGCCGTTTCCCGTGCTGGAGCGTCTGGGCATCGAGGCGGAGCAGCGCATGCTGGCAGCCACCGGCGGGATCAACACAAACCGGGGTGCGGTGTTCACGCGGAGCGCTCGATTCTGGCGCCCTCCTTCATCTGGCATCGCAGCGTGCGGCGGCCCTGGACCGCTGTGCGCAGCAGATGCCAGAAGTGAACCTGCTGGCCGTCAGCGGCCTGCCGCCAGCGCGGCTGGCTGCGGGCATGGCCGTGGCGATACGCATCGGCCCTGAAAACCTCATCCTTGGCGCCCCCGATGCCAGCGCCCCCGATATTGCGGCCCGCTCCTGCGATGATTTCCGCAGCGTCCAGGCTGTAGTTCAATGGATAGAACGGCACAGCGAACCGTAGCGCCGCCACACCTGCGCGCCAGGCTGTGGCATGCCAGGACCGCCACCTATACAGACTGAACATGACAGCAGCAAGTCAGCAGGCACACCCGGCACGGGCCTGTTGCAAAAAAGCCCAGACTGCACAGAGTGCAGAGCCCACGGGAGCTGTTCAATTACAGGCAATGACACAGACAATTTCCTCACATACTTTCACATTTTGGTGAAAAATGACGAGGTTGCGGAAGGCGAATCGTTTATTTCAGCCAGCTATATCAGGACTTGATTTTGCAGTCTATCGGGAGAACCTTAGTCATCGAAGATGACCCGCATTTCGGTGCGTGGGTAGTGGATGTGCTGCGCCGCCAGACGGGCTTTGGCACCCTGGACTGGGTGGGCTCACTGCAGGCCGCGCGGCGGCAGATGGCTGCCTGCTGGCCTGCATTGACCGTGATCGACCTGCATCTGCCGGATGGCTGCGGCGTGGATCTGATCCGCGAGATGCTGCGCATGGCAGGACTGGGACGGCCCAGCCAGGCGATTCTGGTGCTGACTGCAGTGGACGACGCGCAGCTCGCTCTCAAGGCCATGCGTGCCGGCGCCCATGGATACATCGTGAAGAACACGTCGGAAACCCAGCTGCTGCAGGTGCTGCAAGATGTGCTAGATGGCGGCTCTCCGATCACGCCATCGATTGCCAGGCTGCTGCTCAGGGAGTTCCAGGCCGGACACAACGCCGAAGTGGCGGCCGCCCCGGCCTGTGCCGAGATGCTGTCGGCAAGGGAGTCTGAAATCCTCGAACTGCTGAGCCTGGGCTACCGCAACAAAGAAATCGCGCGACGCAAGGATCTCAGCCCGCATACGGTGAATTCGCATGTACGCAACATCTACCGCAAGCTCAGCGTCAACTCCCGCAGCGAGTTGCGTGCGGTGCTCCATGGCGGCGACTCCCTGCTGCGGTGTGCCTAGGCGGCAGGCAGGCTGACCAGTCCGTAGTCCTGAGGTGGGATGGATCACGCAATGACCACGCTCCCACCCGAATCCCTGCCGATACCCGTGCTCGGCATCCGGCAAAAGGCTGCCATCCTGCTGGGGTGGCTGCTGGTCAACCTGCTGCTGCTGGCGCCGGTCTTGCCGCGGTGGAACGAAGCCGCGCTGGCCCCCCGGCAGGTGCAGGCGCTGGAACAGGCTGCCCTGGGCCAACTGCCGCAGACCTGCCTGCCGCCGCCATCGCAGGCCGTCTGCGATGGCCGGGCCGGGCCGGGGCTGCCTGAAAGGCTGTACGGCATCCTGGCGATGGTGGGTCTGGCGGCGTTTGTGGCGGCCTGGTTCAGAAAGGACGGACAGGCATTCTGGTGCGGTGTCCTGGCCGTCAGCGCGCAGGGCAGCGCCTTGCTGCTCTCCCAGTCCATGGCGCCGCTGTCCGGCGGGCTGCCGATCACGGCTGTTGTCGGACTGCATGCGCTCATGCAGATTCCTCTGTTTTTCTTTGTCAGGTCGTTTGCCAGGATGTCCGCCACGCCCCTGGCCTGGATCGTGCCGGTGGTCGTGGCTGCCGAAGTGCTCGTGGCACTGCGCATGCCCGAGGCATGGTGGCCTGGCTGGCTGGCGGGTGCGGGCGGCCTGTGGCTGCTGCTGGGCCTGTGGATGGTCAGGGCGCTGGCCCGGGGCCTGGCGGCGGGCATGGACCTGGCCCGCCAGTTGCTCGCCCTGTCGGTACTGCTCACGGTGCTGGCTGTTACGGCACAGGTGGCGTCCTGGTGGGGCGCTGGCGCTGCTGCCAGCGGCTGGGTGCCGGCCGCCGGTGTGGTGCTGGCGGTCAGTTGCCTGCTGGGCATGGTGCTGCAGTTGCTGGAGACGGCAGGCCAGGAGCAGGCGGCACGGACCGCACTGGCCGAGCAGATGGTGCGCGAACGCACCGAATTGGCAGGCGCATTCGAGTTGCGCCAGCAGCACCAGGAAAGCGAGGTGCAGGCCCGCGAGCGCGCGCGCATCATGCGGGAGCTGCACGACGGCCTGGGCTCGCAGCTGGTGGCTGCGCTGGCACTGCTGTCCGCGCCACAGCCGTCGAACAGGGCCGTGGCCGAGCAGATCGGCCTGTGCCTGCAGGAGCTGCGTTGCGCCATCGACACCCTGTGCGGGGATTTTCATGATGTGGGCGAGCTGCTGGGCGCTTTTCGCGACCGCATCGAACCGGCCCTGGATGCGCGGGGCATCCTGCTCGACTGGCAGGTGCAGCCTCTGCTGCCCACCGCCAGCCTCAATGCATGCGAGCGGCTGCATGTGATGCGCATCGTGCAAGAGGCTTTCGCCAACATCATCAAGCACTCCAGGGCCAGCCAGGTGATCCTGCGGGCAGAAACCCTCGCCGGCGGCTGCTGCGCCGTTGACATCATCGACAACGGCTGTGGATTCAGGCCCGGCGCGGCCCTGGCACCTGGATGGGGGCTGTCCAACATGCAGGAGCGCGCGGCATTGATGGGTGCCCGGCTGAGCTGGGCGGATGTCGCGACGGGCGGAGTCCATGTCCGGCTGGAGCTTGACTGCGCCCCGTCCGAGGCCGCCGCCTCCAATGTGATGAGATTTCCCGACCGCAGGGAGCGCCAGCGCAGCGCCAGATACGGCGCACACTGATGCGCGGCCTTCACCTTCCTTCCAACCCCTTTGCACTTCCCCCATCGCCAGACCATGACGACAGATGCGCAGCAAGACCATGTTGACCGCACGTGGCGCTACCTCGACCACGGCCCCTTCAAGCCCCTGCTGCGGCTGACACAGGGACTTTACGAAGCAGGGCCCGAGTCCCTGGAAGCCGTCCTGCGGATTCTGGTCGGGGAATGGAAGTTTTCGCAGTTTCCTTTGCACGGCATGGCCTGCGACAAGGTGCTGGAGCTGGCCCAAACCTTGCGCACCGCCATCGCCCAGGACTTTCCCTGGACGCTGGAGGGCCTGGAGCAGGCTGCGGCACAGGGCCGCCTGCCGCGCCCCGGCAGCGACCCGGCGGCCAGCGCAGTCCTATGCGCCATGGTAATGCGGGCCCCCAGCCGTCTGGGCCTGCTGCCGGTGATGCTGGCGCTGGGGCGGCAGGAATGCCTGGACCGCCTGCAAAACGGTGCCAGTTGCTATCGCGCCATGAGCCTGGTGGGGTGAGCGGGAGCGGCCCCTGGCCACGGAGTCCATGCCCTGTCTGCAAGCGCTCCAGGGCCTCGCCTGCTATCGCCTATTGTGAGTGATGGCGGCATGGTGCCCCGCACCAAACAATCCCAAGTGCTGTCAGCCTGCGCCGCGTCGCCATGCGCTTTTTTGCCTGGCCTGCTGTGCGGGGTGTGGCGCGGGCATTCTTGATCCAGGCGTGTTCGATGAGGCTCGCAGGTGTGCCAAAGCCTGCCAGACCGGCTGCGCGGCCCGGCAAGCCTGGGTCTGGATACCGCTCCGGTCCGGACCCTGTCTGGGGATCATGCGTGTCCGATGGAATCCAGTTGCGCTTCAGCCGATTGATCACCGTTTCAACCATTTCGAGAGAACACGAGCTCATGAAGAAGATCATCCGCACGGTGCTGCTTGCGGGCATGGCCTGGAGTGCCATCACGCTGGCCGTGGCCCAGACATTCGCCCCCAACCCGGTGCCAGTGCCGCCGATCACGGGCACCGGCGATTACATCGTCACCGTTGACAAGCCGCTGTACAGGCCAGGCAAGGGCCCGCGTGTGGTCGTGGACGAGGCGCACAACAACTACCAGACCATGGAAGACCGGTTCAAAGGCTTTGCCGACCTGCTGACTGCCGATGGCGCGCGGGTCACAGCCAATCGCGAGCCCTACAGCGCCGAGACACTGTCGCAGACGGACATCGTGGTGATGACCAATGCCCTGAATGCCAAGAATGCCAAGGAAAAGGCCACGATCAACAAATGGGAGCTGCCCGCACCGGAGGCGTTGACCGATGACGAGATCGAGGCGCTGGATACCTGGATCCGCTCTGGCGGCTCCATGCTGCTGGTGGCCGACCACATGCCCTTCCCGAACGCAGTGGACAAACTCGCCGCGCGGCTGGGCATCGCCATGGGAGACAACTTCGCTTTTGATGCTGCATTCACCTACAAGCCAGGTGACATGAACCTGATCAAGTTCTATGAGAAGCAGCCCGCCAGCAACACCGGCAAGCTGCACCCCTCCAGCATCACCAGGGGCCGCAATGCCAGCGAGCGCATCCCCTATGTCGTGACCTTCACGGGCAGCGCCTTCCGGGTCAAGCCCGGGGTGCGCTTCACCCCGGTGCTGGAGATGGGAGAGGGCAGCAATGTCGCCTGGCCCTTCGACCATTCGGATATTTCGATGAAGACGCCCTTCACCCGGGGCGCAGGTCTGTACCAGGGCGTGGTACTGCGCCATGGCAAGGGCCGGGTGGCGGTGTTCGGCGAAGCCTCGATGTTCTCGGTCAACTACGCCGAATGGGTGGGCAACTATCCGACCGGATTTCAAAATCCGGATGCGCCATACAACAAGCAGTTCATCCTGAATCTCGTCCACTGGCTGGCGAGATCGATCAAGTAACGCAGGGTACGGGACATGGCCATGGCCAATGAGTTGATGATTGCAGACGAGGCCCGGGCCGTCACGCGCCTGAAGGCGGACATCTGCATCAAGAACCATGTCATCGTGGCCATGGGCGTGGCCCTGGTTCCTTCGTTTTTCGTTGAACTGTCGGGGGTCACCGGCATCGAGGTGTCCATGATCATGGACCTGGCCAACCTTTATGCCTTTCCGATCCCGAACCGCCTGATCGCCTACAAGGTCCTGCTGTCGCTGGTGGTTTCGCTGGGGCCGATCTATCTGGCGGTCAAGCTGAGCGCTGGCGTCAAGATGGTTCCGGTGGCCGGGCATGCCGCCTATTTCGGCCTAATGTCGCTGAACAATGCTGCGGCCGTGTATGCGGTCGGCAAGATCTTCCAGGCCCACTTCGAATCGGGGGGCACCTTGCTGAGCAAGGACAACGCCTTGCTGCGCAGTCTGTTCCGGCAGAACTACGAAGAAGGCAGGCGCCAGGTGCCGGCGTTCATGGCCGAACGCACGGCCCCGTCCTCCACACAGGCCTGAGGCCATATCCAGGCGAAGGCAACAATGACACAGCCCCTGCACACCATTCACCAGGATGCTGCCTGGTTTCCTTTCGGCCACGCACCGCTGCCGGACGCGAAAAAGCTGTTCTGCCTGCCGTTTGCCGGCGGCAGCGCATCGTTTTTTCTGAGCTGGCGCCGGGCGCTGCGCGATGTGAGCGTGGTGCCGGTCCAATACCCGGGCCGGGAGACACGTATCCAGGAAGCGCTGCCGCGCAGCCTGGGCCAGCTGGCCGAGGATGTGGCGCAGGCGATGCTGCCGCTGCTGGATGCGCCGTACTTCCTGCTCGGTTACAGCCTGGGAGCCAAGCTGGCCTATGCGGTCTGCCAGCGCCTGGTGGCGCTGGGCGCGCCCGAGCCGCAGCTGCTGGTGGTGGCCGCACACGGAGCGCCCGACTCCGTACCGGTGATCAGCGGCGCGGCCGATCTGCCCGAAGACGAGTTCCGTGCGCTGCTGCGCCAGTACGGCGGTGTGCCGGAGATCGTGTTCGAAGACCCTGAACTGTGCCGGCTGCTGCTGCCGATCCTTCGCAATGACATGCGGCTGGCAGCGCAGCCCCTCGATGGCCAGCCGCTCCAATGTCCCGTGGTGGCCTACGCTGGCACGGCCGATACCGCCGCATTGCCGGACGCAATGGCGCAATGGAGGCGCTATACCCGGGGCCGCTTCGAACTGCGCAGCCTTGAGGGCGGCCATTTCTTCGCCCGCAGCAATCCCGAGTTCCTGACACTCCTGGCCCGTGATCTGCACACCAGTTTGCAGCAGGCCGATGACGCCCTGTGCATGCCCTCCTAGAGCGGGTGATGAACTTTGAGAAATCCCATGATGCGGCAGGCTCTTGCAAGAGATTTATCAAAGTGCAAACGCAATCCCTCATCACACACCCTGGTGGTGTGCATCTTTGTTTTTGAACCACCGTTCAATCGCCCACGGCATCCATCTCAACCAGGCAGACGACAATGAAAAACTCCAGTTTCATGACGCGCAAAAATTATTTTTTAGCGGGTGCTTTGCTTGCCTCGTTGGGAGCGCAGGGCGCCAGCGCAGCCGAGGCCGATGGCAAGACGCCGCTGAGCATGGAAGATGCGATCCGGATATCGCTGAAAAATGCCTCCAGCCTGATTCTTGAGCGCATCAAGGTCGAGCTGGCCAAGGCCAACGAGACAGCGGCGGCTGCGCCTTTTGACACCTCGCTGAAAGCCAGCGCCGCCATCGACCGGGTGCGCGGCTACCGGTATCCGTCAGAGCTGCAGAACCTGCCGGGCAATCTGAGCAATGCTGCCAGCGCAATGAGCAGCTACAACGCCGGCATCTCCAGCCTGGGCGCTTCGGTGGCCCCGGCCATCTCCGTGCCCGCCCTGTCCACCTTCATGGCGGACCATCAGGACAACCAGGAATTCAAGTCCAGCATCAGCAAGTATTTCCGCAGCGGCATCTACGCCGACCTGAGCCTGAGCCTGGCAAGTTCCAAGAATGCCAAGACCAATGCCGATCTGCAATCGGCCATTCCTGTGCTGGCCAATGGCATTCCCGGCTTTCTGAACCCGGTCAATCCCGGCATCAACGCCTCGACCTACGGCACCGTCCACCCATCGACAATTCAGATGACCCTGAATTTCCCCATGCTCAAGGGGTCTGGGGAACACAATCTGGCGGCAGCCAACGAGTCGCAAAAGCGGCTGCAGCGCGAAGCTGCCGAGAATCTGGTCAAACACGCCGTCGCCGGCGTCGTTCAAAACGTCATCACCCGTTACTGGGACTACAAGGCCAGCCAGACCAAGCTGCAGTACACCAAGGAATCGGCAAGCCAGATCGAAGCCTGGGTTGCACAGCTCGAAAAGAATGTCGCCTCGCAAAGCGGCAGCAAGAAGGCCCCGGGTGGCGAAAGCCGTGAATTGAGCTTTCTCAAGGCCTTCCTCACCCAGACCCAGGCCAGCGTGAATGCGGCCGAAGAGGCCGTCAATGTGTCGCGCAACCAATTGGCCAACGACATGGGTATTGCGCGCGATGAGGCACGCAAGATCGGTGATGCGCGGGAAAATTATCCGCTGGACTGGAGCCACGTCCTGGCCTCGTATGACGATGCAGCCATGCGCAACCGGTGGAATGCGCTGGGCACTGAAAACCGCTTTGACCTGCGTGCGGCGGAGTTGCAGGTCGAGGGCGCCAATGCGATTTACCTGGGCGCCAAGAACAGCGCCCTGCCCAAGCTCGACCTTGCCGTGATTGCCAGGCGGCAGGGCCTGAGCGCCGGCGGCAACAACCTGCCCCAGCTCAACTCGCTCACCACCGGCAGCGGCGGACTTGGCGGCACCGTGCTGCTGTCGTTTGAATACCTGCTGGACAACAGCGCTGCCAAGGGCCTGATCGGCCAGACGTATCTGGGCAAGCTGCAGGAAGAGGAAAACCTGCGCAACGCCAAACGCACGGTCGGCCTGTCGATTGACTCGGTGGTGAGCACCGTGCACAACGCACTGTCGGGCCTGGCACAGTCCAAGATCCAGGTGGAGCAGTATGTGAGTTCGCTCAATGCGCTGGTCAAGAATGGCAATTTCCCTGTCGAGAGCACCTTCTACCTGGTGCAGGTCGAACAGGGGCGCCTGAAGTCCTTCATCGACAACGTGAATGCCATCCAAAACGTGGCCAATGCTGTCGCGGCCGCGCGTTTTCAGACCGGCACGCTGACCCGTTCGGTGGGCTCGTCGGAAGAGATTGCGCTCGAAGACATCACACGGCTGCCATGACGTGAGTTAATGCCACCATGCGCTGGCGCAGGCAGGGTGGCAAAGAGATGGTGTCGGCATGTGTTCTGGACCCAGTGCCGACACTTGGCTAGCAGAGAAGGTCTGGGTCGGGAATTTCCAAAACTTTTGAATGAAAGCGAGTCTGACATGAACACAGTCGTTGAAAAAGCAGGTCTGAGCAAGGCCGAGCAGGCCGACAAGGTCGTGCGCAATTACGCCCTCGGATCGATTGTTCCGAGCCTGGTGCCGGTTCCCATGCTGGATCTGGCAGCCGTCACCGCCATCCAGCTGAAGATGCTGCACAGCCTGGCGGAAATCTACGGCCTGCCATTCAAGCAGGAGTTTGGCCGCTCGGCCATCGCCTCCCTGACCGGCGGCACGATTGCCCTGTCGACCGCACGCGTCGTGTCGTCCGCTGTCAAGGCCATTCCCGTGGTCGGCTCCATCGTGGGTGCCGCGACCATGCCCGTCATCAATGGCGGCACCACCTATGCCGTGGGCAAGGTCTTCACCCAGCATTTCGAGTCGGGCGGCACCTTCCTGACTTTCGATGCTGCCAAGGTCCGCGAATACTTCGAAGCCCAGTTCAAGGAAGGCAAGGCACTGGTTGCCTCCGCTGCCAGCTCTGACACCAAGGAAGCCGCAACCAAGGCCGAATGACCGTTCGTGGTGAGCATTCGCTGTGTGTCCTGCCCAGCGCCCGTCCGCATCGGATGGGCGCGGCGGGATGCAGCGCTCGATAAACCCGCCAAGCACATCCGATGAAGCTCCCGTTCCCGGCCAAACGCCTGCTGGAATTCCTGGACCAAGAATCTGACCACCCCCGGTCGCGGTTGCTGGTTTTCTCACTGATTGCCGGCATGGCCAACGGGGCTTTGCTTGCCGTGATCAACCACGGGGCCGGCCTGGTCAACGAGTTTTCGTCCACGGGGACGGTGCAGATCTATTACCTGGCGATGTTCTGCGTCGTTCTGGCCCTGTTCACCTACACGAAGAAGTACACGCTCGACAGTGCGGTGGTGATGGTCGAAGAGGTGCTGCTCAAGGTGCGCAAACGGATCAGCGACAAGCTGCGGCACACCGAGCTGGAATTCATCGAGCGCCACGGCCACGCGCATATCTACAACTGCCTGTTTCAGGACACCTTGCAGATATCCCAAAGCTCGGCGATGGTTTTCTCATCCATCCAGGCGGCCATCATGCTGGCCTTTTCCATGCTGTACATCGCCTGGCTGACGCCGGAAGGCTTTGTGCTGACGGTGGCAGCGATCGGACTGGGTGCCTGGGTCTTCCTGCTCAAGCGGGCCGTCATCATCCGTGACATCAACGAGGCCAATCGCCACGAGGCCCGCTTCTTCGATGCGCTGGAGCATACGCTGGACGGTTTCAAGGAGGTGAAGATCAACAGGGCCAAGAGCCAGGATCTTTACCAGCACCAGGTGCGCATCGCCTCCGATGTGCAGATTCTCAAAAGCCGCACCGGGATCAATTCGGTCTTCGTGACCATGTTCTCGGAGGTGTTCTTCTACATCCTGATTGCGGTGGTTCTGTTCGTCTGGCCGTATTTCGCGGCGGTCGATCCCGGCGTCATCATCAAGCTGACGGCCTGCATTCTGTTCATCATCGGGCCGCTCGATCAGTTGTTCGGCTCCCTGCCCCTGTTCGTCAAGGCCGATGCGGCCGTCGCCAATCTGCGCAGCCTGGAGCGGCAGGTGGATGATGCGACCCGGGGTGTGCGTGTGGTTGAAACATCCAAAAATCAGCTGCCGGTTTTCGAGCAGCTTGAATTCAGCGATGTCCGCTTTGAATACCATAATCCGGATGACAAGCAGAGATTCCGCGTGGGCCCTATCAACTTCAAGCTGCGGGCCGGCGAAATCATCTTCATCGTCGGCGGCAATGGCAGTGGCAAATCCACTCTGCTCAAGCTGCTGACCGGCCTCTACTACCCCACCGAAGGCAAGATCGAGGTCAACGGCGAATTCCTGGACCGCGATCTGTATCCGGATTACCGTGAATTTTTCGGCATCGTCTTCACCGACTTCCACCTGTTCGACAGATTTTACGGTGCCGTGGATATCGACGAGCAGCGGGTACGCACTCTGATCAAGGAAATGGGTCTGTCCGACAAGACCAAATTCCGTGATGGAGCGTTCACCAATATCAGCCTGTCCACAGGCCAGCGCAAGCGCCTCGCGCTCATCAATGCCATTGCCGATGAGCGCCAGATCTATGTGTTTGATGAACTGGCGGCCGACCAGGATCCGGAGTTCCGCAGGCATCTTTATGAAGAGCTGCTGCCGGATCTGCGCCGCCTGGGCAAGACCATCATCGCAGTCACTCACGATGACCGGTATTTCTCGGCCGCCGACCGCGTCATCAAGATGGAAGAGGGCCAGATGAAGGAGATGGTGTGAACCTCAACGCATTCGCACCACGCGGGCGCCGGTGGCGGCTGGCGATTGCGCTGGCGGGGCTGCTCGCGGCAGCCGCCGGGGCCCAGACCCTGCCCGCATCGCCGCCGGGCAATGCCGCACCGGCTGCCAGGCCACGGCTGGTGGTGGCCTTTCTGGATTCGCCACCCGAGATGGTGGTGTACTCGAAGGGACGCCATTCCGGCGTTCTTCAGTACATTCTGGAGGAGGCGGCGCGCCGCATCGACTGCGACCTCGAATGGCGCGAAACCCCTTTTGGCAGCAGCCTCAGCGGGCTCAAGGATGGCACCGTTGACATTGTCACCAATGTCCGCTTCCGCACGGCCGAGCGTGAGCGCTTTGCACGTTTCTCCGTCAACCTCGGCAATATTCCCAGCAGAATCTACTTCCTGCAAAACAGCAGTGACCAGCGGGATATCAAGAGTCTGTCAGATTTTTCCGGCCTTCGGGTGGGCTACCGGGATGGTGTCTATTACTTCAAGGAATTTGAAAAGCTGCCCAACGTGGATCGCCGTCCCTTTACGGACAACGACTCTATGGCACGCAGCTTTTCGGTGCATGAAGTGGATGTGCTGGTGGTCAACAACAAGATTTCGACAGAGCGGTCACTGAAGTCTGTGGGCGTCAACGCCTCACGCTACCGTTATGCCAGTCTTGAGATGAATAAGGAAATCATGGGTACCTACATGATGTATTCGCTCAAGCCGGAGCTGCGCGGTGTCTTCGATCGCATCGATGCCGAGCTGGAAAAAATGCTGAGGGATGGGGTGATCGCCAGTATCTACAAGAGTTTTGATGCGGTCCCCCCCAAGCCCGATGGGGTCACCGTCAGGAATCGCTAGGACGCTTATGAAGCACCATCATCCGCAAAATACGACTGCCATCTGCCGCCCGGAGGTGTTCGTATGAGATCTCTGTGGTCGAAGCTCAAGGACCGGGCGCCCTACCTCGTGGTGGCGATGCTGCTGGCACTGCTGGTCGTCATTGCACTGTGGTCCCGCATTCTGGTGGTGATCAGGCCCGGCGAGGCAGGGGTTCTCTACCGCATGCTCAGTACCGGCAGCGTGACCGATCACATCTATGCCGAAGGCCTGCATGTGCTGATGCCGCTCAACTCCATGACCATCTATGACACCCGGGTACAGCTGGTACTGCACGACTTCGATGTGCTGACCAGCAGCGGCCTGCCGGTCAAGCTCAAGATTGCAGTCCGGTTCCAGCCGATTTATGAGCTGCTGGGCGTTCTGCACCAGCAGGTCGGACCCAACTATGTCAACAAGATCATCCTGCCGCAGATCGAATCGGTGCTGCGGCGCAATCTCGGCCAGCGCACGCCCGAGGACATCTACACGAACAAGGATGGGGTGCTGAGCAAGATCATCACCCTGGCGCTGGAGGAAGTGGGCCGCAAGTACATTCTGGTCGATGAAATCATCATCCGATCGGTGGAGCTGCCGGAATCGGTGACCAAGTCGATCGAGGACAAACTGGTCCATCAGCAGCAGGCCCTGGCCTACAAGTACAGGCTGGAGGCGGAAGGCTTCGAGGCGGAACGCAAGGTCAAGGAGGCGACGGGTATCCGCGACTACCAGAAGATCATCGCCTCGACCATGACGGACAAGACCCTGCAGGCGCAGAGCATCCAGGCGATGCTGGAGCTGGCCAAGTCACCCAATACCAAGACGGTGGTACTGGGCAACACCAAGGGTGGAACGCCCATCATTTTGGGTGACAAATGAGCAATCCTCTCGCCCTGCTGGGGAGCACCCGCCGCCGCCTGCTGGTCAGCCTGCTGCTGGTCACGGCGCTCAGCGCCTGCAACCAGGATTCCGAAGAGTCGCTGCAGCAGTCGCGCCATGAGCGGCGGGCCCGGGTCATGGCCGACTATGCTGCAGGCAAGGATTACCACCTGGGCGTGGTCTGGGATACGCGGTGGCCGGGCTTCATCAACGGCGCGCAGCTGGCCGCGCAGGAATACAACGCCGAGGTGGCGGCCCAGGACGAGCGCGCCCGCGCCGAAGCCCTGGCCAATGGCCAGCCCGTGCCGCCGCCGGGCCGGCGCCTGGTGCTGGACCTGACCGATGAGCGCCCGTTCATAGACAGCACCGCGGTGCACCGTACGCGCGACGAGGGCCGCTACCGCAATGCGCTGGGTGAAGCGGGCGTGCAGATTGCAAAGAAGGTGCTGAGCAACCCTCACATCTCCGCCGTGGTGGGCCATATGAATACGGAGGCCACCATGCCCTCCATGCTGACCTACCAGAAGCATGGCGTGCTGCTGCTGTCCGGCAATGCCACCGACTCCCGGCTGGAGTGGATGAGTTCCAGCGATCTGTCGGATGCCTTCGGGCTGTATTTCCAGCTGCGCCCGAGCGATGAGGTTCTGGCCCAGCGCTTTGCCCAGGCATTTGCCGACAGAGGCTGGAGCAAGGTCTACTTTGCCTACGAGAACACCCATGGCAACGAGAGCCTGGTGCATTTGCTGACCTCGGAGTTTGCCAAGCTGGGCCTGAAGATATCCGGCTCGCTTGCCTTTCGCTCCGGCGGCGATCTGAGCCAGTTCAAGTCGCGCAAGTTCCGCAGCCACTTCACCGAGCTGGGCACGAGCGACGTGGACGCCATCGTGCTGCTGACCTCGGCGCGGGACGGCGCCGAGGTGATCCGCAACAGCCGGGGCATCGGTGTGCTGCAGCCTTTCGTGGGCATGGGCAATCTGCAGTTCCAGGATTTCATCGATCGCGTCGGGGCCAGTGGCGAAAACACCCTGGTCACCACGCTCTACCGGCAGGACAACTTCGTGGTCAGGCGCTTTGCCGAACGCTTCTCGCAGCGCTTCCCCGATGTGCCGCCCGACGAGACGGCCGCCATGGGCTATGACAGCGTGCGCCTGTACATCGAGGCGGTGGCCAGGGCCGATACCGTGGACCCGGCGGCGGTGTCGCATGCGCTGCGCTATGACCTGCCCGTGGTCTACGGGGTGCTGGGCTCCTATGTGCTCAGGAACGGGCGCAGCAATGCGCTCAACTACCACATGCGGCGATTGAGCAAGGTGCCCGGTCAAAAAAGTCTGGCCTATGTCGACGCCGATTGAGCGGATCGGGTGAATCAGCGGGTGGCGCGGCAGGCACGGCCGGCGCACCAGCCATCGTGATTTCAGTCAATGGCACAAGCAGGAAGGGACTTTCTGACATGGGACAGGTGAACGAAATCCTCAGGGCGCACGGCGCGCCCTGTCTTGCGCAGATGGGGCACGGCAGACCGCTGCATGCCGTCCTCTGCGGCAGCGCCGGGGACGGCAAAACCAGCCTGATCGGCGGACTGGCTGCCGCATGTGGCGGCGGTTCGGGCAATGCCCGTGATTTTTCGGCCGGCCAGCGCCGTTTTCTCGTGGCGGATCTGCCCGGCCATGAGCAGCATACGCAGCCACTGGTCGCTGCGGCCTCGGCAGCGGATCTGGCCATTGTGGTGGTCGATGCGCTGCAGGGGCTGCGCGCGCAGGTGCGGCGCCACAGCCTGCTGCTGGCCCAGACTGGCATCGGCCCGCTGGTGCTGGCCGTCAACAAGATGGATCTGGTGGGCTATTCGCAGGCCGCATTCGAGGAAATCACCGACGGGTTTCGCAGTTTTGCGGCACAGATCGGCCTGGGCGAGGTGGTGGCCATCCCGGTTTCGGCCCTGCAGGGCGACAACCTCCTGCGGCCCAGCCTGCGCATGGACTGGTATGGCGGGCCCAGCCTGGGGCAGCATCTCGAAGAGGCCGCATTCGGTCCCGACCGGCTGCGGGCCGGTCCCTTGCGCATGCCGCTGCAAACCGTCGAGCGTCCGGCCCAGAGTGCGCCAGGCTACGCGGGCACGCTGGCCAGCGGCAGCATCAGGCAGGGTGACCATGTCCGCGTGTCGCCCACGGGGGTGCAGAGCCAGGTGCTGCGCATCACCACCGTCGACGGCGATGTGGCGCAGGCAGTGGCCCCGCAATCGGTGGTGCTGGCACTGGCAGGCGCGCCCGAAATCGCACCGGGGGATGTGATTGCGGCAGCCGATGCCCCTGCCCCTGCGGCACGCCAGTTCGAGGTCACGGTGGTCTGGCTCGGCGAGCAGGCCATGCTGAGCGGACGCGACTACCTCATGAAAACCGGCAGCAGCACGGTGACAGCCTGCGTGATGCCGCTCAAGTACAAGCTGGATGCCAGCACCGGGCAGCGGCTTGCCTCGGCATCGCTGGTCCGCTACGAGATCGGCGTGGTCGATCTGGCGCTGGAGCGCGCCATCGCCTTCGACCCTTTTGCGCACCACCGCGAGACAGGCGCATTCCTGCTGCTTGACCCCCTCAGCCACGAGACGGTCGGCACCGGCATGATCCGGCATTCGCTGCGCCGGTCCGACGATATCCATTGGCAGGCTGCCGCGGTCACCAAGGCATCGCGGCGGCGCATGAACCAGCATGGCAGCGCCGTCGTCTGGCTGACCGGGTTGTCAGGGGCGGGCAAGTCCACCCTGGCCAATCTGCTGGAACAGCGGCTGCACGCCCAGGGCAAGCGCACCTATCTGCTCGATGGCGACAACGTGCGCCATGGCCTGACCAAGGACCTGGGATTCACGGCCGCAGACCGGGTGGAGAACATCCGCCGGGTGGCCGAGGTCGCCAAGCTGTTTGTCGATGCGGGCCTGATCGTGTTGACGGCCTTTATTTCGCCGTTCCGCTCGGAGCGGCGCATGGCGCGCGAGCTGATGGCCCAGGGCGAATTCATCGAGGTGTTTGTCGATACGCCGCTGGCCGTGGCCGAAAGCCGCGACCCCAAGGGTCTGTACAAGAAGGCCAGGCGCGGGGACCTGAAGAATTTCACGGGTATCGACTCGCCCTACGAGGCCCCCGAGTCGCCCGAGCTGCGCGTGGACACCAGCTGCTGCACGCCTGAAGAGGCCGTAGACATGATCTACCGCCACCTGGCAGCGGCCGGCGTGCTCGATGCGCACTGACTCGCGCTGAGTCCGCCCTCATTGCGGAGCAGCCGTCTGTGAAAACCTGCGCCCCTGGCCTGCCAGGGGCGCAGGGCCGGGTCAGAGGTAGCCCTCCTCGCGCTCGCCCTGCGGCTGCAGGGCAAGCTCGATCAGCGCGGCAATATCGGCGATGGTGGGGCGCTCGAACAAGGCGGTCAGCGACAGCTCAAGGCGAAAGCGCTTGCGGATCTGGGCCAGCAGCTGGGTCAGCAGCAGCGAGTTGCCCCCGAGCTCGAAAAAGCTGTCCTCGGCGCTGATGCCTGCAATGCCGAGCAGGCTCTCCCACAGCCGCGCCACTTCCAGCGCCGTCTCGCCCTGCGGCGCCACATAGCCCCCCAGCATGGCCGGACGCGGCCTCAGGCCCGCAGCCGGGGCCAGGGGTGGCGGCGCATCCATCTGCACCCAGCGGCGGATGCGCTGCTGCAGGTCGCCCGTGGAGATGACCCAGCGCTCGCCAGGGGGCGCGGCCAGCAGGCGGTCGAATGCCTCGATGCCCTGGGCTGTGCTCAGGCCGAGTTCGGCCACGGCGCCGCCCGGCGCATGGGCAGCGATCTCAGCCTCGAAACGCCAGCCCTCCCAGTTCACGCTGGTCCAGCGCACGGGATGGCTGCGGTTGTGTTCGGCGGCCAGGGTATCCAGACAGGCATTGGCCGCCGCGTAGGCGGCAAAGCCAAGGCCGCCGAGCACGGGCGAGAGCGAAGAGCAAAGCAGGCAGAAGTCGAGCCGGCGCTCGCCCAGGACCTGTTGCAGGACCCGGGCGCCGTCCAGCTTGGGCGAGAGCTGGCTGGCGCAGAAGGCGGCATCGCTGGCCCCCACCGTGGCGAAGGAGGCCTGTCCGACCACGCCGGCCGCGTGCACCACGCCGCGCAGCGGCACGCCGCTGGCATCGATGCGGTCCACCAGGGCCGCCATGGCGGCGGCGTCGCGCACATCGGCCTGCACCACCCAGACCCGGGCCCCCAGGGCCCGGATGGCCTGCACCTGGGCCAGCCGTGCGCCGGCCAGTGCGGATTCGCCGCTGCGGCTGCTCAGCACCAGGGTCAGGCCGGGGGCGCGCTCGGCCATGCGCTGCGCCAGGCACAGGCCGATCTGGCCCAGGCCACCGGTGATCAGGTAGCTGCCATCGGCCCTGAGCCGGGACTCTGGCAGCAGGTCCGGAGACAGGGCACAGGGCTCGAAACGCTCGGCCCAGCGCGCTCCCGCGCGCAGGGCCAGCACCGGCTCAAGCGGCTCGTGCGGCGGGCTGCCCCATTCGGCCAGCAGCTGCGCGCACAGCTGCTGCGTCTGCCATCCTGGCCCGGGTGGCAGGACGTCGATCAGGCGGCAGCGCAGATTCGGGTACTCCTGGGGCAGCACCCGCAGGGGGCCAAGCACAGCGGCTCGGGCCGGATGCGGGATGCCATCGCCCACCGGCAGCACGCCTTCGGCCACGACGGTAACCGCAACCGATTCGGAAAACACGCTGCGGCCCAGCGCCTGGCCCAGGGCCAGCAGGCTGTAGAAGCCGCGCTGCAGCTCCTGCGCATCGCTGCCGCGCGGCTGCAGCAGGCCCAGGTGGACGATATGGTCAAAGCGTGCCTGGCCTGGTTCGCCCGGTGCCAGCAGGGCATCCCAGTCCTGCGGGCATTCGAAGGGCGGCGCAGGCTGGCACGTCACCTGCGCCCCGCCGGATTGCAGGGCCTGTGCCAGGGCATCGCTCAGCGCAGGGCTGCCGTGGGCGCTGCCGAGCAGCAGCCAGCGGCCCTGCACGACCGCAGGACGCAGCGGCGCCAGATCGCGCCAGCTGCTGCGGTAAAACCATTGCGCCGGATCGGGCCGCTGGCCTTCGTCATCGGCCTGGGCCGCCACCGGCTGCGGCTGGCGGCTGGCAGGATCCACCCAGTAGCGCTGGTGGTCGAAGGCATAGGTGGGCAGCGGCACCCGGGCACGGCGCTCGTGCGGGTACAGCGCCGGCCAGTCGATGTCGATGCCCTGGCACCACAGGCGCGCCAGCGCACTGCAGAAAGCCTGCGCATCCGCTGCGGCGCCGCTGTTCCAGACATCGGGCAGGCAGGGCACGATGTGCCGGGCATCGGGCCGCTGCGGCTGCAGCAGGGCCAGGCGGCTGAGGGACTGGCCGGGCGCCACATCCAGATAGACCGCGCCCTCCTGGGCGAACAGGGTCTCCAGACCCCGGGCCAGTTGCACGGTCTGTCCGGCCAGGCGCAGGTAATGCTCGGGGTCGGTCGCCTGCCCGGGGCGGATCCAGTCACCGGTGAGGCAGCTCACATACGGGATGGCGGGCGGGTTGAAGCGGACCCGCGCCAGCCTGAGCCGGTAGGCCTCGATAAAGGGGGCCATGTGGCGGGTGTGGAACGGCAGGCCGATGGGGCTGGCCATGCAGACCACGCCACGGCGCAGCAGCTCGTCCTCCAGGCGGCGCACTGCCGCCTCGGGGCCGCCGACCACGCATTGCTGCGGTGCCGTGACCATGGCCACCTCCAGCTCCGGCCCGAGCAGCGGCTGCAGCTGCTCCTGCGCCATCGATACCGCCAGCAGGCGGCCGGGCGCCAGCAGCGACAGCAGGGCCGCGCCGTCCACGGCCAGGCCCAGCGCATCCTCCAGGCTCAGCACGCCAGCCAGGCAGGCGCAGACATATTCGCCCAGGCTGTAGCCCAGCATGGCACGCACCGGCAGGCCCAGGGCCTGCAGGCTGCGCGCCAGGGCGTACTGCACGGCGAACAGCGGCAGCGGATCGGAGACAGGGTCGGGGCCGCCGGCCGATGGCTGCGCGCTCAGGCGGGCCAGCAGATCCAGGCCATGGCTGCGGCGCACGATGGCGGCGCAGCGGTCCAGTTCCTGCCGGAACAGGGGCTCGTCGCGGTACAGGCCCATGGCCATGCCGGGATGCTGCGCGTCCTGGCCGGAGAACAGCAGGACCACGGCCGGTGCCTGCTCGGGCGCCTGCCCGGTCCAGTGGCCTGCCGTGCCTGCCAGGCTGCGGGACTGGGCATCGAGCAGCCAGATGCTGCGGTGGCTGAAGCTGCGCCGGCCGGTCTGCAGGGTATGGGCGACGTCCGCAAGCCAGGGCTGCGCAGGCGCTGCTGCAGGGTGCGCTGCCGCCAGCCCGTCCAGGTGTCCGGCAAGGCGCTCTGTATTGGCCTGCAGTGCGGATGCGCTGCGCGCCGAGACCGGCAGCAGCAGCCAGGGGCGCCCCGGATCGCCGGGCATGGCCGGCGGGGCCTCTTCCACCACCACATGGGCATTGGTGCCGCCGATGCCGAAGGAGCTGACGCCCGCGCGCAGCGGCTGGGCATCCCAGCGCGGCCATTCGCGCAAGGCGGCGTTGACATAGAAGGGGCTGTCCTCCAGGCCCAGCCGCGGGTTGGGCGCGGTGAAGTGCAGGGAGGGCGGGATTTGCGCATGCTGCAGCGACAGCACGGTCTTGATCAGGCTGGTGGTGCCGGCAGCGGTGTCCAGATGCCCCAGATTGGTCTTCACCGAGCCGATCGCGCAGCGGCCGCGCTCGGTCACGCCGGCACGCCGGAAGGCGGCGCTCAGCGCGCTCAGCTCGATCAGATCGCCCAGGTCGGTGCCTGTGCCATGGGTCTCGATGTAGCCGATGCTGTGCGCCTCGACATTGCCCATGGCCTGGGCCTCGCGGATCACGCCCGCCTGGCCATCGACGCTGGGCGCGGTGTAGCCCACCTTCTGCGCCCCGTCGTTGTTGACGGCAAAGCCGCGGATCACCGCATGGATGGTGTCGCCGTCGCGGCGCGCATCGGCGAGCCGCTTGAGCACGACGATGGCAACGCCGCTGCCATCAAAAGTGCCTTGCGCCTGGGCATCGAAGGCACGGCAGCGCCCGTCTGGCGAGAGCGTGCCGCCGGGGTGGTACCAGTAGCCCTGGGCCAGCGGGGCATGGACCGAGCAGCCGCCGGCAATGACCATGTCGCTTTGGTAAGCCTGCAGGCTCTGGCAGCCCATGGCAGTGGCCACCAGCGAGGTCGAGCAGGCCGTGCTGACGTTCATGGCCGCACCGCGCAGGTCGAGCTTGTAGGCCACGCGGGTGGCCGCGAAGTCCTTGTCGTTGCCCAGCGTGATCTGCCAGCCGCCCAGGGCCTCGATCAGGTCGTTGCGGCCCACCAGGTTCTGCAGCAGGTAGCTGTTGAGCCCGACGCCGGCAAAGGTGCCGATGAGGCCTGCGGCCTTGAAGTTGGGCGAGCCCGGGCCGTAGCCCGCGTGCTCCAGCGCCTCCCAGCTGCATTCGAGCAGCTGGCGGTGCTGGGGGTCCAGCACCTCGGCCTCGCGGGGCGACATGTCGAAGAAGGCGGCATCGAAGCGGTCGGCGCCCTCCAGCACGCCGTAGGCTTTCACATACGAGGGGTTGGACAGATCGGCCTCGGGCACACCGGCCTCGCGCAGCTCGGCATCGGTGAAAAAACGGGTCGATTCCCGGCCATCGCGCAGGTGGGTCCAGAACTGGCCCAGCGTGGCCGCACCCGGCACACGCAGGGCCATGCCCACGATGGCGATGGCACCGCCATCGTCTTCCTGATAGGGATCTGCCAGAGGGGATTCAGAGCCTGCTGGTATCGGTTCACGCACGGTATTGCCTCTTGTCTCGCTGCTGACGGATGGCCTCGCGGCGGCGGTGGGCCAGTTCAAGCACATCCTGATCGGGGCCGGAGCCAGTGCCCGCGCCGGGCTCGGCCACGGCTTGCGGCTCGGCCAGGAAGCGGGCCTGCGCCGCAACGGTGGGCAGCCTGAACACATCCAGCGGCGCCACGGGGCGGCCGAAGGCCTGCTGCAGGCGGTCGCGCAGGGGCAGCACCAGCAGGGAGTGGCCGCCAAGCTCGAAGAAGTTGTCCTCCAGCCCCACCTGCTCCAGCCCCAGCAGTTCCCGCCAGATGGCGGCAACGCGGCGCTCGGCCTCGCCGCCGGCATCCAGCCGGGGCGCCTGGCTGGCCGGCACATGGCTGTCGGGTGAAGGCAGCTCCGCGCGGTCCACCTTGCCGTTGGCATTGACCGGCAGCGCCTCCAGCATCACGAAGCTGCCCGGCAGCATATGGGCTGGCAGGGTTTCGGCCAGCGCGCTACGCAGCGCAGCCGGCTGCAGGCTGCAGCCGGCCGCTGCCACCACGTAGGCGACCAGGCGCAGGTCCAGCGCGGTCCTGCGCTGGGCCACCACCACCACATCGCGCACGCCGTCGAGCCGCGCAATGGCGCTTTCGATTTCGCCCAGCTCGACGCGGTAGCCACGCAGCTTGATCTGGTTGTCCATGCGCCCGTGGTAGACCAGACGGCCATCGGGCAGATGGCGCACCAGGTCGCCGGTCTTGTACAGGCGCCGTCCTGCGCCTTCGGCCAGGGCATGGGACGCCAGCCCGGTCTGGCCGAGGTCGATGAAGCGTTCTGCCGTGAGTTCGGGGCGCCGGTGGTAGCCGCGCGCCACGCCGGCGCCGCCGATGTACAGCTCGCCCTTGACGCCCAGGGGCACCGGCTGGCGCCGGGCATCGAGCACGTAAAGCTGGGTGTTGGCAATGGGCCGTCCGATGGGCACGGCATCGCCATGGCCCAGGTCCTGCGCAGTGACTTCGTGGATGCAGCAGCCCACCACGGTTTCGGTGGGGCCGTATTCATTGATCAGGCGGGTGGCGGGGGCATGCGCCAGCCAGGGCGCGACATGCCGCTCCAGCAGGGCTTCGCCGCCCAGCACCACGACGCGGGCCGTGCCGGCCAGATCCTGCGGCGCGATCATGGCGTTGAGCATTTCAAGGTGGGCCGGGGTGACCTTGATGAGGCTCCAGTCGCGCCCCGAGCCCAGGGCCGCGCGGATGACCTCGATCTCGGGCTCGTCCTCGCTTTCGCCCAGCACCCACAGCGTGCGCCCCGCCATCAGCGGCGCCAGCAGGCAGGTGATGGTGGCGTCGAAGCTGATCGAGGAATGCAGGGGCGCGCCCTCGCCCTGGCCGATCTGGTAGTGCTGCACCGCCCAGCGCAGGTAGTTGGCCAGGCCCTGGTGCTCGATCAGCGCGCCCTTGGGCTGGCCGGTCGATCCCGAGGTGTAGATGAGGTAGGCCAGATGGTTCGGGTCTGCGCAGGGCTGCGGGTTGTGCTGCGGCGCATCGGCGTACAGCGCGCTTTCGCTGTCCAGGCAGAGCACGCGCAGGCCCGGCACGCCGGCCCATTGCGGCTGCAGCGCCTGCTGGGTGAGCAGCAGCGTGACGCCCGCGTCCTGCTGCATGAAGGCCAGGCGCTGTGCGGGATAGGCCGGGTCCAGCGGCAGGTAGGCGCCGCCGGCCTTGAGGATGGCCAGCAGGCCCACCACCAGCTCGACCGAGCGCTGCAGGTGCAGGCCGACCACCACATCCGGGCCCACGCCCTGGCCGCGCAGCCAGTGGGCCAGCCGGTTGGCCTCGCTGTTGAGCTGGGCATAGCTCAGGGTCTGCTGTCCGAAGCGCAGTGCCGGATCATGCGGGGCAGCGGCGGCCTGCGCTTCGAACCATTGCGGCACGCAGGCCATGGGGCCGGCGCCGGTGGCCGTGCCGTTGCATTCCTGCAGCAGTTGCCGCGCGGCCTGCGACCCCAGCAGGGGCAGCTCGCAGACACGCTGCTGCGGTGTGGCCACGATCGCTTCGAGCAGGGTGACGAAGGCATCGACATAGCGGGCAATGCTGTCTGGCTCGAACAGATCGCGGCTGAAGTCGCACTCCAGCACCATGGCGCCGTCCACCTCGGTGAGGTTCAGGATCAGCGAGAACGCCGTATGGTGGATGGGCTGGGAGAGCCAGCCCACCTCCAGCCCGGCCATGGCCGGTGCGCTGCCGGGACGGTCCAGGTTGAACAGCGTGGACACCAGCTGGCCATGCAGGGACTTGAAGGCTGGCAGCTCGATCAGCTGCGCATACGGATAGTCCTGGTTTTCATAGCCGTTGAGCAAGGTGGTGCGCATCTGGCGCAGGTAGTCCGCGAAGGACTGCTCCCATTGCAGCCGGCTGCGCACCGGGATCAGGTGGGTGCAGTAGGCCACCAGATGGTCGCTCTGGGGCAGGCCGCGCCCTGCGACGGGCAGGCCCAGCACCAGATCGTCCTGGGAGCACAGACGGTGCAGCCACAGCGCATAGGCGGAGAACAGCAGCATGAAGTCGGTGCAGCCATGCTCGCGGCTGCGCTCGCGCACGCGCTGGATCAGTGCGGCGTCGAGGCTGCGGCTGTGGCGCCCGCCGAGGTAGCTGCGCACCGGCGCGGCCGGCCGGTCCACCGGCAGGTCCAGCACGGGCAGCGGACCCTGCAGCTGCTCCAGCCAATAGGCCTGCTGCCTGTCGAAGCGCGTGCTGTTGCGCCATTCGGCATAGCGGGCCAGGGGCAGGGGTTCGGGCAGCGGCACGCTCTGGCCGGTGAAGGCTGCGGTGTACAGCGCACTGAGGTCTTGCACCACCAGGTTCATCGACAGGCCGTCGATGATGATGTGGTGGGCCTTGAGCAGCAGCCGGTGCTGCTGCGGGCCAAGGCGGAACAGATGGGCTTCGAAGAGCGGCCCGCTGCCGAGATCGAAGGGCGTGCGGGCCTGGACGGCCAGCGCTTCATCGAGCGCGGCCTGCGGCTGCGCGGCATCGCCCAGGTCGGTGAAGCGCAGGCCCGCGTCCGGCAGGGCCTGCAACGGCATCACACGCAGGCTGTGGCCATCGACCACGCAGCGCAGCGCCTCGTGGCGGCGCATCAGTTCGCGCAGGGCGCTGCGCAGGGCCGCCCGTTCGAGGTCGCCGCCCAGCGCCAGCTGGGCTGTCACATGGTAGGCCATGGAGCCCTGGGGGCTGATCTCGGCCAGCAGCGCCAGCTGGCGCTGCGCGGTGGTCATCTCGACACGGGACTGGGCCGCCACGGCACTGGCCGCCACGGCAGTGGCCGCCACACTCTTTTCGGCCAGGAAGCCCCCTTCGCGCATCGCCAGCACGCTGTCCTTGACCGCCTGCACGATGAAGTCCACATCGGCGTCGCTGTGGGCGGTGGAGAGGAAATAGTTGCGCCATTCCCAGATGAACACGCCCCGCACCATGAGGTGGTAGAACAGCAGCTCCAGGTTCGAGGAAAAGGCGAAGCGGAACAGCGAGCCGAAATGCACGACCCGGATCGGCACTTCTTCGAGGTCGAAGAAATCATTGAGCTCGGCTGCCAGGCGGCGCGTGCGCCGCGTCAGATCGTCCTGCAGGCCGGGGCTGTGCTGTTTCAGATGCCGCAGCGTGGCCACGGTGGTGATCATGGCGGCCGGATGCTGGCAGAAGGTGCCGCCGAAAATGGTCCGGTCCACCATCGGGTAGCTGGCATCGCCGTAGTTCCAGGCGCCGCCATCGATGGCGTCCATGTAGCGCGCCGCGCCCGCCACCACGCCGATGGGCAGGCCGCCGGCAAGCACCTTGCCGTAGGTGGCGATGTCGGCGCGCACGCCGAACAGGGCCTGCGCGCCGCCCGGGTGTGCGCGAAAGCCGGTGATCATTTCATCGAAGATCAGCAGGGCGCCGGCCTCTTCGGTGATCTGGCGCAGCGCGCGCAGGAACGCCTGGGGCTGCAGGTCCGGCCGGCGGCTTTGCACCGGCTCGACGATCACCGCCGCCAGTTCGCCCGCATGGGCACGGATGTAGTCGAGCGATTCGTCGCTGCCATATTCGAGCAGCAGCAGATCGTCCACCGAGCCCTGGGTGATGCCGGGCGCCACGGGCACGCTGCCCAGCACGCCGTCCGTCCAGACGGGGCGGCCCATGACGTTGTCGGAATGCCCGTGGTAGGCATTGTCGAACATCACGATCTTTTGC
This sequence comes from Delftia sp. PS-11, assembly GCF_029870285.1. Lineage (GTDB taxonomy): Bacteria > Pseudomonadota > Gammaproteobacteria > Burkholderiales > Burkholderiaceae_C > Comamonas. The sequence continues at coordinate 63,816 of NZ_JACSYA010000009.1, read as the reverse complement.
CGCTGCGTGGCCGCGCGCGCCAGGCGCAGGGCCGCCATCACGGCCTCTGTGCCCGAGTTGGTGAAGGTGACGCGCTCCATGCCCGTCAGCTCGCAGATCAGCCGGGCTGCCTCGCCGGTCTGGGGCGGCCGGGGCCCGAGCAGCAGCGCGTCGTTGTCGGGATCGGCCAGCGCCTGGTCGATGAAGTCGGGATGGTGGCCGAACAGGGTCACGCCCTGGCCCATGGTGATGTCGATGTAGCGGTTGCCGTCCACATCCCAGAGATAGGCGCCCTGCGCCTTCTTGCCCACGATGGGGTAGAGCATTTCCTTGGTGGTGAAGCGAAAGCCCACGGCGGCGCGGCTGTCGGCCAGCACGCCGCGATCGCGCGCGGTCAGCTCCTTGGAACGCTGGGTGCGGCTGGTGTAGAGCGCAATCAGCGCCTCCAGGTGCTGGCTCTGCTTTTCGGTCAGGCCCCGGGCGCGGATTTCCAGCGGCGACAGCATGCGGTGGCTGACCAGGGCCGAGGACGGTCGGGCCGCGGTCGGTCGGGCCGCGCCTGCCGGGGCTGCTGCCACGGTGGCTGGTGCAGATACGGCCGGCTCAGGCGCGGCCGGCACAGGCGCGGCGGCGGCCACCGGCACGGGTTGCGTGGCTGTCTGTCCGAGGCCGCCGAGAAAGCGCAGCTGCTGCGCGACCACCTGGTTGATGGCCTCGGCGGCGGTCTCCATCTGGCGGCGCAGGATCTGCTCGATCTCGCCGGCCACGGGGGCGGCCTGGGTGAATGCCGGCAGCGCCAGCGGCGCCAGCGGCACCTGCGGCATGGCGGCTGGCGCGGGCACGGGCTCGGGCACCGCTGTTGCGACGGGGGTCACAGTGGGCTGTGGCTGGGCGGGCGGCTCTTGGGCAGGAGCCATGGCGCTTTGGTTGTGCACGATGTACTCGGCCAGCGCGTCCATGCAGGTCAGCTCCTGAAAGAACTGCGGGATGGAAATCGTCAGGCCGAAACGGGCTTCGACGCTGCGCTGTACCTCCATGAGCACAAGCGAGTTGGCTCCCATTTCCAGGAAGGGAATGTGCACATCCTCGGGGCTGGGGGTGCTGGGCAGGACCTTGGACATGATCTGGCGCAGCATGCCTTCCACCACCGCCCGGTCGGCTTTGGCAGCGGGTGCCTGGTTCAGGGATTCGTTCGACATGTAGGCTCCAAAACCTGTTGAAGAGATGGCAGGGATTGCGCGCTGGCTGCCGGCTGCCAGGGCACGCATTCCGAGTTCAGATCGAGGCGTAGTGCCACCCCGCTGTGGCGGCCCGCATCGGTCTCGAAGGGGGCCAGGTAAAGGTATCCCCGGGCGGCCACCGCGCCGATGAATCCGCGGGCGTCCGGGTGGGCCTGGCTGAGGTCGCAGTAGGACCAGCTGGCCGGATCGTCAAATGCGCCGCCCAGGTCGAAGCGGGTGATCTGGCCGTGGTACTGCCCTGCCCCCCGGCAATGCGGGATGAAGTACAGATGCCGGCCTGCGCACACGGCGCCGAAGAAGCCCCGGCTGCCCGGGTGGACGCTGGCGCAATCGAAGACCTGCCATGCCCCGGGGTCGGCAAAGTCGGCCCGGGTGTCCAGCCGCAGCACGCGGCCGTGGCGGTCGTTGGCATCGACATAGGGCACGAAATAGACCATGCCGTCGTGGCGGGCGGCACCCACGAAGCCCTGGGCGCCGGGATGGATGGCGCTGACATCGAGGCAGCGCCAGGCGTCGGGGCTGGTGAACGGGGCGCTGCGGTCCAGCCGGGCCACCCAGCCGCTGTACTGGCGCTGTCCGAGCAGATAGGGGACGAAATACACCTGATCGCCCTCGGCAATCGCCGAGTGGTAGCCCCGGCATTGCGGGTTCAGGCTGGCCAGGTCGAACACTTCCCAGGCATCGCGGTCTGTGAAGGGCCGGCGGGTGTCGTAGCGGGTCACCTGGCCATGCTGGGTCTGGTGGTCGAGCTGGTAAGGCGCCAGGTACAGGTAGTGGCCATCAAAGCAGCCGCTGACAAAGCCCCGGCTGTGCGGATGCACCGACTGGGTGTCGAACACCGACCAGCTGCCGGGTTCGTCAAAAGGCGCCTGCAGGTCATAGCGCACCACTTTGCCATGGTGGGCGCCGTGGCAAAAAGGCACAAGGTAGAGGTAGCTGCCGTCATGGATCAGATCGACAAAGCCACGGCAGCCGGGATCGAGCACGGACACATCGAAGTGCGTCCAGGCCGAGGCCAGGTCGAAAGGCTGCGTGCCATCGTGGCGCAGCACCCGGCCATGGAACTGGCCGTTGTTGAGCGGAGCGTAGTAAACCCAGCGCCCATCGCTGGCAGCCCCCGAAAAGCCCTTGTTGAGCGGGCTCAGCCGGGCGAGGTCGAAGCACTCAATGCCATCCATGGTTCGTCAATCTTCGATCTGCACATGGACGTAGGACGGAAAGGCCTGGACCGGGTCAAGCTGGTTTTCGAAGATCACCAGGTCACCGTGCTTTTCCAGCTCACGGAAGTGGTTGAACTTGTAGGTCATGTACATCATCCGGTTGCGCTCGTTGGGCAGCATCTCGGCCAGCAGGCGCACGCCCAGCCGGCGCGCCTCGTTGCGCAGGTGGGTGATGACAATGGTGCCGACGCCCCGCGTCATGACGCGGCAGGACATCAGGAACAGCTTGACCATCCAGGCGTCGTCGCGGCATTCGATCAGCACCAGGCCAATTTTTCCGTAGGTGCCGTATTTGTCCTCCAGCCCGATGATCAGCAGGCGGTGGTCGGGCGACTGGCGCAGCGCGTTGAGCTCGTCATAGGAGTAGGTGTAGCCCGTGGTGTTGAGCTGATTGGTCCGCAGCGTCAGCTCCTCAGCGCGCTTGAGATCTTCCTCGCGGGGGCGGGCAATCGTCAGCCGCATGCCCAGGCTGGCGAGAAAGTCGTTTTGCGGGCCTTCGAAGCGTTCCTCGACCTCTTTGCGCACGATATCGGCCTGGTACATGGCGCGTCGGCGCGCCGAGTCATCGGTCACGAAGCGCGGGTTGAGCGCAGGCAGCGCCAGCATGGCATCGATCTCCAGCGCGTCCACGCACAGCACCTTGGGGTGGGCGTACTGCACCTCCTCGCGCTCGAAGGCCTGGTCGTCGATGAAGGCCAGGGTGTCGATGCCGATGTTGATGCTCTGGGCAATGCGCTCGACCGATGCGGATTTGGCACCCCAGCCGATCTGCGGGTACAGGAAGTACTCGGCCACGCCCAGCTCTTCGAGCCTGGCCCAGGCCAGCGCATGCTCGTTCTTGGAGGCGATGGACTGCAGTATGCCGCGCGCATCCAGGGTCTTGATGGCCTGCAGCACGCCGTCGCGCAGGCCGCTGACGCCGCCCTCCAGCAGCGTGCCCTGCCACAGCGTGTTGTCCAGATCCCAGACCACGCATTTGACGGAACGCTCTTTCTTTTCCTTGCGCAGCGCCTCGGCCTGGTCGGCCAGGACGACGCGTTCTTGGGTTGCTTCAGCCATGGTGTGTCATCCTTGAGCGGTTTTGTTCCTGGCGTTTTGCTGCGCCACAAAGCCCCGGTAGCCGTGCCGGGAGATCAGGATCTGCTGGATCTGGTTGCTGCCTTCGATGATGTCCATGATCTTGGCGTCGCGCAGATAGCGCTGCACCGGCGAGCGGTCGGTGCAGCCCTGGGCGCCATGGATCTGCACCGCATGCCCGGCCACCAGGTTGGCGGTGCGGGAGGCGAAATACTTGGCGATCGAGGTTTCCATGATCAGCGCCGGGTCCCTGGCTTCCTTGAGCGCCGAGGCATGCAGGCACAGCAGCCGCGCGGCGCGCACCTCGGTGATCATGTCGGCGAGCATGCCCTGGATGAGCTGATGCTCCACCAGCGGCACGCCAAAGGTCTTGCGCTGGCCGGCATAGGCCAGGCTGGCATCGAGCGCCGCCTGCGACAGCCCGACGCAGCCCCAGGCAATGCTGTAGCGGCCATGGTCCAGGGCCGTGCCGGCCACATGCGAGAAGCCGAAGCCGACCCGGCCCACCAGGTTGGCGGCAGGAATGCGGCAGTCCTTCAGGAGAATCCGTCCGAGCATGGCCGAGCGAAAGCCCGACATGCCGCTCAGGGGCTCGATCTGCAGGCCAGGGGTGTCGCGCTCGACCAGGAAGGCGGTCAGCTTGCCCTCGACCTGGGCCACGATCAGGAACAGGGTGGCGATCTGGGCGAAGGAGATCCAGCACTTCTCGCCATTGAGCACCCAGTCATCGCCGTCCTGGACGGCGGTGCTGCTGCCATGGCTGGCATCGCTGCCGGCGCCGGGCTCGGTCAGGCCGAAGGCGCCGATGCTGGCGCCGCTGGCCAGCCGGGGCAGCCATTGCTCGCGCTGCTGCGCCGTGCCCCACTTTTGCACCGCCTGGGCCACCATGCCATGCACGGTGAACAGCGACAGCAGCGAGCCGCTGGCCCGGCCGACCTCTTCGCACAGCAGCCCCCAGGTGATGGCGTCCATGCCGGCGCCGCCGTACTGGGGCGGCACCAGTCCGCCCAGCTGGCCGCAGCGGGCCAGCTCGGCCACCAGCGCGGCAGGGGTTTCCTCGCGGCGGTCGAACTCGTCGGCGAAGGGCGCGACATGCTCATCCATGAAGCGCCGGAACCCGGCCTGCGCCGCCTGTTGCTGCGTGTTGAGCTCAAGCGCCATGGCCGGCCTGGGCGGTCAGGCCCAGCTTGCGGTTGACGAATTCGCAGATGGCGTTGATGGACTTGAAGTTCTCGTAGTCCAGGTCTTCGTTATCGACCACGAGGCCGAATTCGCGCTCGACAAAGAGGACCATCTGCATGGCAAACAGCGAGTTGACCATGCCGGTCGAGAACAGATCGACGTCCGGGGCCACATCGGCACTGTTGACGTATTGGCTGACGAAATCGCTGGCCTTGCTCAGAACATCTTGGTGACTCATTCGCATACCTCTTGTGGGTTGGTTCGGTGTTCAATACTTGAAAAATCCCTGGCCGCTCTTGCGGCCCAGCAGGCCCGCATCGACCATCTTCTTGAGCAGAGGACAGGGGCGGTACTTGCTGTCGCCAAAGCTCTCGTGGAGCACTTCGATCGAATACAGAATGGTGTCCAGCCCGATCAGGTCGGCGGTCTCCAGCGGCCCCATCTTGTGGCCGAAGCATTTGCGGAAAATCTCGTCCACCGAGGCCGGGCTGGCCACCTGGTCCTGCACGGTGAAGGCGGCCTCGTTGACGGTGAGCATCAGAATCCGGTTGGAGACGAAGCCAGGGGAGTCGTTGACCAGCACGCCGGTCTTGCCCATGCCCGCCAGCAGCTCGAAGGTGGTGGCAATGGTCTGGTCCGAGGTGTGCCAGCCCCGGATCACCTCGACCGTCGGCTTCATGGGCACGGGATTCATGAAGTGGATGCCGATCACCCGGTCCGGGCGCGTGGTGATGGCGCCCACCCGGGTGATGGAGTAGCAGGAGGTGTCCACCGCGTAAATGGTTTCGGGGGGGCAGACCTCGTCAAGGCGCGGATAGACCGATGCCTTGGCATCCCATTTCTCCACCACGTTCTCGATCACGTAATGGGCTTCGCGCAGGGCCTCGTAGCTGGTGGTGAACTGGATGCGCGCCAGCACATCCTCGGGCTTGTCGGCCGTGCTCTTGTCCTTGCGGGAAAAGGCCGAAAAGCGCACGTTGTTGCGGATCTGCACGCGCGCGTTTTCGAGCTGGGCCTCGGAGATATCGATCAAAACGACGCGGTAACCGCTTTGCGCCAGGTTCTGGGCCACGCCGCTGCCCATGACGCCTGCGCCTACCACGCCGATCAGCTTTGCATTCATCAGTGTTTCCTTTGCCATCAATCAGGTGCCGTGAAATCGAATTCGGCGCCGGCCAGCCACAGCTTGCCCAGGGTGCCGAGAAAGCAGGCCTCGTCGGGCTGCTGCTCGTAGCGGTTTCTCAATGAATTGAGCGTGATACGGTCGGCCCGCTGCTGGGCCGCAGGATGCTGGTGCACGAAGCTGCCCAGGCTCTGGCCGGGGCCGGTCTCCAGGAAGATGCAGTCCTCGATCTCGAACAGGCGCTCCAGGCCGTCGGCAAAGCGCACCGTCTGCCAGGTGTGGCGCGCCCAGTACTCGGGGTCGCGGGCCTGGGCCTCGGTCATCCACTGTCCGCTGAGGTTGGACACCAGGGGAATGCGCGGCGCGCTCAGTTCAAAACCGGCGACCAGTTCGGCCAGCGCCCCATGCAGAGGCTGCAGCATGCGCGAGTGAAAGGCGTGGGTGCCGGGCAGGCGCCGGCAGACCAGCTGCGCGGCCTTGAGGCGCGCCTCCAGCGCGGCCACTTCGGCCTCGGGGCCACCGACCACGCACAGCGTGGGCGTGCTGACGATGCACAGCGAAAGCCCGTCTCCCAGCAGGGGCTGCAGCCGCTCGGGCGACAGGGGCACGGCCAGCAGCACGCCGGTGGGCAGGGCCGAGATGAGCTGGGCGCGGCGCGCGATGAGGCTCAAGGCATCCTGCGGCCGGATCACCCCTGCAAGACAGGCGGCGGCGTATTCGCCCACGCTGTAGCCGATCATGGCCCGGGGGCGCAGCCCCTGGGCCAGCCATTGGCGGCCCAGGGCATATTCGAGAATGAACACCAGGGGCTGGCAATGCTCCGTGCGGTTGAGCAGCGCATCGGCCGGCGACTCCACGGCAGGGCCGCGTGCCAGCATGGCGCGCAGATCGGGCTTGGCCGGCGGGGTCTGGGCCGCCGCGCCGGCGGGCGTGGGCGGGTACAGCACGCTGGCCAGGTCCAGGCCATGCCGCGCCTTGAGTTCGTCGCAGCACCAGTCGAAGGTTTGCCGGAACACGGTGGCATGCGCATACAGGCCGCTGGCCATGCGCAGGTAGTGGTCGCCCACCCCGGGGAACATGAACACGACGGGCCGCGACCGCTGCGGCGCCCTGGCGCTGAGGCAGCGCTTGAGGTTGCGTGGCGCGCCGCCCTGCCCCAGGGCCTTGGCATAGTCCTCGCCGCCCTGGTGTACCAGGATGGTGCGCTCCGGCCCCTGGCCCTGGATGCCGTGCAGGCCATCCGGCGATTGATGGGCCAGGCGCTGGGTGAGATCCTCCCGCTCGGCTTCGCTCGCAGCGGCCACCCGCAGCAGCTGCCAGCCGCCCAGGACCGACAGGTCCGCAGGCGCGGCATCGCCAGGGCCGGCGCTCGCCACGCAAGCGGGCGCCGGCACGGGCGCCGGTGCGGACGCCGGTACGGACACCGGTACGGGCTGCGGCGTGGCGGCCGTTGCGTTCTGCGCGGCGGGGACGCCGGTGCGGCCTGCCGCCTGGCGCTGGCGCAGGAATTCGAGTTGCTGGGCAACAACCTGGTTGATGCTGCTGGCCGCGAGTTGCAGCTGGGCGCTCAGCAGGCTGGCCAGGGCGGGGGCGGCAGCGGGTGCAGCAGCCGGTGCGACGGCCGGCGGGGTTGCGACCATGGCGGCCGGGGCAGCAGCCGGCGCGGGCGCCGGGACCACGGGCACCGCGCAGGCGGCCGGCTGCGCAACGGCATCCGGCTGCGCCGTGGCGGGCGGCTGCGCAGGGGCGCAGGGGGCGGGCCCGGCCACGGCCAAGGCGGCGGGCTGCATGCCGTCAAGCCAGTAGCGCTGGCGCTGGAAGGGGTAATGCGGCAGGCGCACCCGGCGCCGGTCATGGCCGGCTTCGAAATGCGCCCAGTCCACGGCAAAGCCCCGGCGGTACAGCGCCGCCAGGCTGCCGAGCAGGTCGTCCCAGGGCTGCGGCTGGCGCACCTGCAGGTGGAGCACGCAGGCAAAGCCGGCCGCGTTCAGGGTGGCCTCGCTGGCGCCGGGGCACTGGGCCTGCCAGCGCATGCCGGGGCTGCTGGCAAAGGGCTGGGGCTGTGCATCCAGATACAGCGCCAGCCTGGGCTGCCTGCCGTCCTGGGCCTGGCCGCCGAGCAGGGCGAACAGCTGCCCGGCATCGAAGACCTCGGCCACATACAGCGCGGCCAGGGCGCCCACGGCTGCGCCGGTGACGGCTGCAGGCTGCAGGCCCCAGTCGAGCCAGAGGTCGGCCAGGGCCAGCTGGCACACCAGTTGTTCGGCCTGCGATTGCAGCGCCGGGGCCAGCGATGCGCGCTGCATGGTGGCGCTGTGATGGGCCAGCCGGTCGGCCAGCAGGGGCAGCGACCGGGCCAGTTCCTGCACGGCGCCAGTGTCCACGGCATGGACAAAGGACCAGGCCAGACGCCCTGCCCCGCCCCGGCCGACCTGGCTGGCAGCGGTCTCCCCTGCCAGCACAGCCTGCAGCTGGCGGCGCAGCGCGGGCTTGTCGGCCGCCGGCAGGGCCAGGCGCCAGGCGAAGTGATTGCGTCCGCAGTTGGCGCTGAAGCACAGATCGGCCAGCGGGGTGTCGTCGTGCATCACCCCGGCATCGAGATAGGACTGCACCAGGGCACGCAAGGCGGGTTCGCTGCGTGCCGACAGGCAAAGCAGGTGGGCGGGCCTGGCCACGCCCTGCGCCTCGCTGCGGGCGGGCGGGGCTTCTTCAAGCACCGTGTGGGTGTTGGTGCCGGACAGGCCGAACGAGCTGACGCCGGCGCGGCGCGGCGCGGCGCCACGGGGCCAGGGCTGGGCCTGGGTCGGCACCCGGACGCTGAAGCCGTCCCAGTCGATGCGGGAGCTGGCCTGCCTGAAATGCAGGTTGGGCACGATCTGCCCGTGTTCGAGCATGAGCACCGACTTGATCAGCCCGGCCACGCCAGCGGCTGCGTTCAGGTGCCCGAAATTGGTTTTCACCGAGCCCAGCAGCAGGTCCTGGCCGGCGGGGCGCTGGCCGAAGACGGCCTTCAAGGCGCCCACTTCGATCGGATCGCCCAGCTGGGTCGCTGTGCCATGGGCCTCGACATAGCCGATGTCGGCCGGCGCCAGGCCGGCCCGCGCCAGCACTTCGCGGATCAGGCTCTCCTGCGCCTGCTGGCTGGGCACGGTCAGGCCGCTGGCCGGGCCGTCATGGTTGAGGCCGCTGGCGCGGATCAGCGCGCGCACCAGATCGCCGCGTTCCACGGCATCGGACTGCCGGCGCAGGATGAGCACCCCTGCCCCCTCGCCCAGCACAAAGCCGTTGGCCGCCTCATCGAAAGTGCGGCAGCGGCCATCGGGCGAGAAGGACTGGGTCCGAGACAGGAAGATCTGCATCGGCGGGGTCAGGTTCAGCTGCGCGCCGGCCACGATGGCCAGATCGCACTCGCGCTGGCGCAGGGCCTGGCAGGCCTGGTGCAGCGCCACCATGGAGGAGGAGCAGGCCGTGTCCACGGTGAAGGTCGGGCCGTGCACGCCCAGCACATAGGCCAGCCGGCCGGCGGCAAAGCACAGCCCGTTGCCGGTGCCGGTATAAGCCTCGATGCGCTCGCGCGGCCCGCCCAGCTGCATGACGCCGTAATCGGTCTGTGTCATGCCCACGAATACGCCGGTGCGCGTGCCCTTGAGCTCGGCCGGTGCCTGGCCGGCATCTTCCAGCGCATGCCAGGCGACTTCGAGCAGCATGCGCTGCTGGGGGTCGAGGAATTCGGCTTCGCTGGGCGAGATGCCGAAAAAGCCGGCATCGAAGCGGTCCACGTCGCTGAGAAAGCCGCCATAGCGGGTGCTGATGCGGCCGGCCGTGTTCGGATTGGGGTCGTAGAAATGCTCCAGATCCCAGCGCTCGGCGGGGACTTCGCGGATCGCATCGCGCCCTTCGGACAGCAGGCGCCAGTAGGCCTGCAGGCCATCGGACTGCGGCAGCCGGCAGCCCATGCCGACGATGGCGATCGGCTCGCGGGCCGCGCCTTCGAACTGGTCGAGCCGGGCGCGCAGCTCCTTGATGGCCAGGGCCGCTTTCTGCAGCGGCGACAGCTGCTCTATGCGTTCGGCCCGGCTCATGGCTTCAGGCTTGTCGTCTTTGGCGTTCACAGATTCCCCAGCTCGGCGTTGATCAATGCGGACAGCTCGGCATCCGACATGCCGGCGATTTCATCCACGGACTGCGTCGGCTCGTCCGCCACGGCAGGCGCGGCTGCAGCGGCCGGCGTGGGCGCGGGCGCCGCCAGGGCAGCGCCATCGGCCGGGGCCCCGGCCTGCGCCGTGCCCTGCGGCTGGAACTCCTCCACGAGGAAGCCCACCAGCGCCTGCACCGTCGAGTACTTGAACAGCAGCGTGCTGGGCAGCGGCTCGCCGACCACGGCCAGCAGGCGGTTGCGCAGCTCGACCGCCGTCAGCGAGTCCATGCCGATGTCGAAGAAGCCCGCCTCGTCGGGCACCGACTCGGCACAATCCAGGCCCAGCACCCGTGCCACTTCGGTCTTGACCAGATCGGTGGTCAGCGCTGCCTGCTGGCCCGGCGGCAGCCCCTGCAGCCGCTCGCGCAGCGATGCCTGCCCCTGGCTGCGGGCCGGTGCCGCGCTGTCCTGCTGCGCCGTGCGCAAGCGCGCGAACAGCGCCCGCTGGCCCTGCTGCGCCATCACCCGCTGCCAGTCGATGGCGGCCACCACGGCCTGCGCCACCGGCTGCGCGAACAGCAGCTCCAGCACTTGCATGCCCTGTTGCGGGCTGATGCGCCCCATGCCCCGGGAGTCGAGCTGGCCCTGGGCCGGCTGGCGCGCCACCATGCCCAGCTCCGACCAGGCGCCCCAGTTGATCACCATGGCCGGCAGGCCTGCCATTTGCCGGTGCCGGCCCAGGGCATCGAGGAAGGCATTGGCCGCCGTGTAGTTGGCCTGCGCCGACGGGGCCAGCACCGATGCAGCCGATGAATAGAGGATGAAAAACGCCAGCGGCAGGCCCTGGCAGGCGCCATGCAGGTTCCAGGCGCCCAGCGTCTTGGGCGCCAGCACGGCGGCAAAGCGCTCGGCCGACAGGCCGGCCAGCACGCCGTCGTCCAGCAGGCCGGCGGCATGGATCACGCCCTGCAGGGGCCGCTCGGCCGTCACCCGGGCCAGCAGCGCCCGGGTCTGGGCCGCGTCGGCGAGGTCGCACTGATGGACCTGCACCCGTGCGCCCAGGGCTTCGAGCGCAGCGATCTGCGCGCGGGCCTGGGCCGAGGGCGCGCTGCGTCCGGCCAGCGCGAGCCAGCGCACGCCGCGCGACTCGACCAGCCAGCGCGCCGTTCTCAGCCCGATGTCGCCCAGCCCGCCGGTGATCAGCACCATCTGCTGGTCCGACACGGGGATGGCCGGTGCCGATTGCGCAGCCTGCGGCCAGGCCATTTTCTGCAGCCGTGGCACCAGGCGCTGCGCGCCACGGCGCAGCAGCGCTGCATCGCCCTGGCTGCGGGCTTCCTGCCAGACCTGGGCTGCGCACCGGACCGGGTCGGTTTCGGCCGGATCGAGGTCCAGCACGGTGCAGTGCAGCTCGGGGTATTCCACCGCCGCCACCTGTCCCATGCCCCACAGCACTGCCTGCGCCGGGTCGGCGCCATCGGCGCCCCGGGTCACCAGCAGCAGGCGGGGCACGGAGCCATGGCGGCGCAATGCAGGCGACTGCAGCAGATCGAGCAGGGGGCGCCAGCCCGCGTCCAGGGCCTGGGCACTGGCGTCCAGGCCGCGCAGGTGGATGATGCCGCGCAGGCCCGGGTTCTCGTCCAGCAGCTGGTGCAGCTGCGGGGCAGACAGGGGCTGCCCGGCCGGCAGGCAGATGCAGCCCGGGCCGGCCTGGGCAGCAACCGCGTCCCCGATGCCGCCATGATCGGACAGCACCAGCCAGTGGCCGGGCGTTTCGGCCAGCGCTTTGGTGGCCACCAGAATGGACTGGCGGCACAGGTCGCGGCCGGCGGCCCGGTCGGGGCCTATGGCCTGCATCGCATCGAAGCCGCAAGCCTGCAGCACGGACTGCCATCCCTCAGGGCGCAGCAGGGGATGGCTGGGGCGCAGTGCCAGGTCGTCGAAGCGCCACCAGCCTTCGGTCAGGCCGAAGCTCAGGTCCAGCCAGGGCTGGGGGCCCATGCCTTCGAGCAGCAGCAGGCTGCCGCCGGGCGCCAGCAGGCTGTGGACATGGCCCAGCGTCTGGGCCAGATCGCGTGTGGCGTGCAGCGCATTGGCCGCCACGATGATGTCGAAGCTGCCGGCGGCAAAGCCCTGGGCCTGCGGGTCGGCCTCGATGTCGAGCAGCCGGTATTCCAGCTGGGGATGGGCCTTGAACTCCTCCCGCGCACGTGTCAGGAATGCCGGCGATATGTCGGTGAACGCATAGGTGCAGCGGCCCTCGGGCAGGACCGGCAGCAGATGCCTTGTGCTGCTGCCCGTGCCGGCGCCGATTTCCAGGATGCGCAGGCCGCGCGCGGCAGGCAGCTGCCGCAGCTGGGCCTCCAGGGTCTGGCGCAGCAGCCGGTTGAGCGCCTGCAGCCCCGGCGACTCGTTGTAGAAGCGGCTGACCAGGCTGGTGTCGCCGCCGGGAAACAGCAGCTGCAGGCCGGGGATGCGGCCGTCAAGCGCCTGGGCCAGGCCCTGGCCGCAGCGCTCCACCAGGGCCAGCTCGGCTGCGGCGGCGCCAAAGCGCTGGCCCAGCTCGGCGCGCAGCATGGCCGGGTCGGCCGGCATGGCGGTGCCGATGGTCCACCCGCCTTCGGCGGGCAGCAGCAGCCCTTGTTCGGACAGGATGTGCAGCAGCCGCTGCAGCAGCCGGCGGTGGGCCGGCACAATGCGCGCCTGGGCCATCCATGCGTCCGCCGAGAAACTGGTGCCAGGCTGCCAGGGCAGGCCCAGCGCCGTCAGGGCCTGGTGCGCATAGGCGGCCACCAGCCGGTCCAGCTGGGGAAACAGCTCGCCGTACCAGTCCAGGCCCGCCGCCGCGTCGGCCATCTCGGGGGCCAGTCGGTCAGCCAACTCCGAAGCGCCGGGCAGCCACTCAGCCTGGGGCGCAAAGGCGGTGCTGGGCTCCCAGTCGAGCTGGTAGAACAGATCCTGGGCCCGCGCCGAGGGTCGCTGCAGCGCGCGCGCGCTGACCTGCTGAAAGCGCAGGTCCTGCACGCTGGCCACCGCCTCTCCGGCGTCGTCAAACAGCTCAAGGTCGGCGCTGACCAGGGCACCGCCGGCATCGCGCAGCCGCAGCAGGCACCACAGCGCCACGCCCGGGCTGCGCCAGCGCTGCAGCCGGCCCAGGCCGACCGGCAGATAGGGCTCGCCACGGTCCAGCAGAGGCAGGCCGACCATCTGGAATGCGGCATCCAGCAGCACCGGGTGCAGCCAAAAGGCATCGGCCCCGCTTTGCACTTCATCGGGCAGGCGCAGCTGGCCCAGGAAACGGTCCGGGCCGCGCCAGACGGCCTTGAGGGCGCGGAAATGTTCGCCGTGGTCAATGCCCAGCGCCCGGCTGCGCTGGTAGAACAGCTCCGTCGGCGCCGGCTCCGGGCATTCGGCGCGCAGGGCGGCCAGATCGATGCGGGCCGGCGGCACTGCGGCGCTGCGGCATACGCGGCCGCTGCTGTGCAGCTGCCAGGCCTGGCCGGGCTGGCGGCTGTGGATCTCGAAGGCATTGGCGTCTGCGGCACGCAGCACCAGCTGGATCTCGGAGGGCCGGGCTTCGGGCAGCGCCAGCGCGCTCATGATGCTCAGCTCTTCGATTTCGAGGGCACCGCCGCCCGCCGGCGGCCCGGCCTGCGCAGCGGCGGCCAGGGCCATTTCGGCATGGCCGGCTGCAGGCAGCACCACCTCGTCGAAGATCCTGTGGTGGGCCAGCAGGCTGGACGATTCCGGACTGAGCAGGCCGGCATGCACCCGTGTGCCTTGGGGCAAGGCCGGCGAGTCCAGCAGGGCACCGAGCAGCGGATGGGCCGATGGCCCGGACTGCGGACCGGGATGGGATTCGCCCGCCCGCCAGGCGATGCCATGCGGGCGGCGCTGGAAGGGGTAGCTAGGCAGGGGCGCATGCTGGCCGCCGGCGCCGTTGAGCGCGTTCCAGTCGATGTCCGCGCCGCGCACCCACAGCTGGCCCACGCTGTCCAGAATCGTCGCCCAGCACGGCTTGCCCGCCCGCAGGCTGGGCAGCCAGACGCAGGAGGCCGCAAGCTCCTCGCCCACATGCTGGGCGATGTCGCGGCCCAGCGCGCACAGCGTGGGCTTGGGGCCGATTTCGACGAACAGCCGGTAGCCGTCGCTGAGCATGGCGCGCAGCGCCTCGTCAAAGCGCACCGGGGCCTCGACATGGCGCACCCAATAGTCGGCACTGGACAGCTCGCTCTGGCTGGCCCTGCCGCTCAGGGTGGAGTAGACCGGCATGGTGGCGGGACGGTAGCGGATGGCCCGGGCCGCCACGGTGAAGGGCGCCAGCATGGGCGCCATCATGGGCGAGTGAAAGGCATGCGATACCGGCAGGCGGCGCACATCGATGCCTGCCGCCGCCAGCCCTTCCGACAGGGCCGCCAGCGCCAGCGGGTTGCTGGACACCACCACATTGGCCGGGCCGTTGAGCGTGGCCACGGCCACCTCGCCCGACCAGGGCCGGATCACGCGCAGCACATCCGCCTCGCTCATCGGCAGCGAGGCCATGGCGCCGGGTTCGCACTGGGCCTGCATGAGGTGTCCGCGCTCGGCGATGAGGCCGATGGCGTCGGGCAGCGTCAGCACGCCGGCCGCGCAGGCAGCGGCGAATTCGCCCACGCTGTGGCCCAGCACGGCGTCGGGGCGCACGCCCCATGAAGCCCACAGCTGCAGCAGCGCATACTGGATGGCGAACAGCACGGGCTGCGTGACCGAGGTGAGGTTCAGGGTCTGGCCATCCTGGTGCGCTTCGCCGTAGATCAGCTCCTGCAGCGAATGGCCGATGCGCGGGCGCAGCAGCGCATCGCATTCATCGAAGGCCGCCCGGAACACCGGCGACTCGCGGTACAGCTCCTGCGCCATGCCGTGGTACTGGCTGCCCTGGCCGGTGAAAAGGAAGGCAATGCGGCCGGCGCCGCCCGCACCGGCACGGGCACGCGGCAGGCTGTGCACGGCCTCGGGGGCCAGCCGCTGCGCCATGGCAGCGGCGCCGTCGCAGGGCACGGCCAGGCGGTGCGGCAGATGGGAGCGGCCCAGGGCGGCGGTGCGGGCGACCTCGGACCAGGGCAGCGCCGGATCGGACAGCTGGCCCTGCGCCAGGCTGGCGCGCCAGCTGGCGGCCAGGGCATCGAGCGCGCCATCGCTGGCGGCCGACAGCGGCAGCAGCCGCCAGCGGGGTCCGGCCGGCGGCGGTGAGCGCAATGCCTGCGCCGGATTGCTCAGCACCACATGGGCATTGGTGCCGCTGAAGCTGAAGGCGCTGACCCCGGCATAGCGCTGGTCCTCGCGCCAGTCCTGCAGTGCCGTCGGCACCTTCACGGGCAGCTCCGACCAGGGGATGTAGGGCGAGGGCTGGCTGAAATGCAGATGCGGCGGCACCTGGCCGTGCTGCAGCACGAGCAGCGCCTTGATCAGGCCGGCAATGCCGGCGGCCGACTCCAGGTGACCGATGTTGGTTTTCACCGAGCCGACCAGCAGTGGATGGGCCTGATCGCGTCCCTCGGCATAGGCGCTGCACAGCGCCCGCATCTCGATCGGGTCGCCCAGCGCCGTGCCCGTGCCGTGCGCCTCCACATAGCCCACCTGGGCCGGGCGCACCCGCGCGAATTCCAGCGCCTGGCGGATCACCCGCGTCTGCGCCGGGCCGTTGGGCACGGTCAGTCCGCCGCTGGGACCGTCCTGGTTCACGGCGGAGCCCCGGATCAGGCCGATGATGCGGTCGCCGTCGCGCAGCGCATCGGACAGGCGCTTGAGCACCAGCAGGCCACCGCCCTCGCCCCGCGCATAGCCGTTCGCCGAGGCGTCATAGGTCTTGCAGCGCCCGTCGGGCGACAGCATCCTGGCCTTGGAGAAGTTGACAAAGGTCTCCGGCCCGAAGATCAGGTTCACCCCGCCGGCCAGGGCCAGTTCGCATTCGCGCTGGCGCAGGCTCTGGCAGGCCAGATGGGTGCTCACCAGCGAGGAGGAGCAGGCGGTATCGACAATCAGGCTGGGGCCGGTCAGGCCCAGCAGATAGGACAGGCGGCCCGCCGCGACGCCCAGGGAGCCGCCCGTGCCCGAATAGGCATTGATGCGGCGCGGATCGCCCGACCACAGCAGATGGGCGCCGTACTCGGGGTTCGAGATGCCAAGGAAGACGCCGGTCTGGCTGCCCTGGAGCCGGTCGGCAGCCAGATTCGCCTGTTCGAGCGCCTCCCAGGCCAGCTCCAGCACCAGCCGGTGCTGGGGGTCGATCATGGCCGCCTCGCGCGGCGCGATGCCGAACAGCTGAGGATCGAAGGCATCGACCTCCTGCAAAAAGCCGCCGCGCCGCACATAGCTCTTGCCGGGCGCATCGGGATCGCTGTCGTAGCTGGAGTCCATGTCCCAGCGCCCTGGCGGCAGCTCGCAGGTCGCATCCCGGCCCTGGCGCAGCAGCTCCCAATAGGCTTCGGGGCTGTCGGCGCCGCCGGGAAAGCGGCAGGACATGCCGATCACGGCGATCGGCTCGCAGCGCTCCTGCTCCATCGCATCGATACGGTCCTGCAGGCCCTTGATGGCCGCGAGCGCGCGCTTGGTGGCGGAAAGATCGGGAGTATTCATGGCAGGCGGGCTTCCAGTTTTTCGAGTTGCGCCAGCAGCAGGGATTGCGCCGCCTCCTCCGACAATTGCGCCACATCCACGTCCAGATCGGCGGCTGCGCCGGCCCCATCGGCCGCCGCCGGGGGCTCGGCCAGCGGCGCAGCGGGTGCAATCCGGGCCAGCAGGTGGTCGGACAGGCTGTCCAGGGTCGGGTAATCGAACAGCAGCGTGGTGCTCAGCGTCAGGCCGAGCAGCGCCTGCAGGCGGTTCTTCAGCTCCACGGCCAGCAGCGAGTCCACGCCCAGATCGAAGAGGCGCTGGCGCGGCGACACTTCGCCGGGCTGCAGGCGCAGCACCTGGCTCACCAGGTTCAGCAAGGCGGCCGTCAGCATGGGCTTGCGCGCCCCGTCGGCGGCCTCTTCGAGCCGCTGGCGCAGCGCCGCTGTCGCCGCCTGGGCGGCTGCGGGCGGCTGCAGCGATTGCAGCAGGCGGCCGGGGCGCTGCTCCAGGTAGCGGCTCCAGTCGAGGGCCAGCACGCCGACCTGGGCGCCCGCATGGCCGTCCAGCAGGCCGCCCATGAGCGCCAGCGCGGCCTGGGCGTCCAGGCTGGCAAAGCCCAGCGCCTGCAGCCTGTCCTGCTGCTCCTGCGGCAGGCGGGCGGCCATGCCTGTGCCGCTCCAGGGGCCCCAGTTCAGGCTCAGGCCGGCCAGGCCCAGTCCGCGACGGTGGCGGGCCAGCGCATCCAGGAAGGCGTTGGCCGATGCATAGGATGCCTGGCCCGCCTCGTCCAGCAGGGAAGCCACCGAGGAAAACAGCACGAAACACGGCAGCGCCATGTCGCGCGTCAGGCCATGCAGATGCCATGCGCCCTGCGCCTTGGCGGCCTGGGCCTGGGCGAAGCGGCGGGGGTCCAGGCCGTCGAGCACCGCGTTATCGAGCTGCCCGGCCAGGTGGAACACCCCTTGCAGCGGGGCCGCGCCGTGGCGGATGCGGGCCAGCACCGCCGTCAGGGCCGGCAGGTCGGCCACATCGGCCTGGTGGCACTGCACGCTGGCGCCCAGGGCAGCCAGCTCATCCAGGAAGGCCGGCTCCAGCGGGCCGCGCGACAGCAGATCCAGGTGGCGCTGGCCCTGGCGTGCCAGCCAGCGTGCCAGCGCCTGTCCCAGCGCGCCGCTGGCGCCGGTGATGAGGCAGGTGCCGCCCGGGGGCATGGCGGCCGGCAGGGGCGCCGTATCGGGCAGGCGCTGCAGGCGGGCCACATGCACACGGCCCGAGCGCACCGCCAGACGCCGCTCCTGCGGCTCCTGCGCCATGGCGGCCAGCAGGTCGGCGCAGCTGTGCTCCAGATCGGCACCGGGCTGCAGGTCCAGGCAGATGCAGTCCAGCTCGGGGCGCTCGGCCGCAGCCGTCTGGCCCAGGCCCCACAGCAGGGCCTGCTGCGGCGCCTGCAGTTCGGCATCGTCATGGACCGACTGGCAGCCACGGCTGACCAGCCACAGCCGGGCTGGCGCGGGCAATGCCTGCAACAGCTGCAGCGCGGCGGCGCCTGCCGTGTCCGCAAACCGGACGGGATCGGGCTGGCCGTCCAGGCCCCAGAGGTAGATCACCGAGGCGGGGCTGGCGCATTCCTGCAGCAATTGCCGCATGGCCGTGGCCGAGCCGGGGTTCAGCGCCCACTGCTGTGATCCGGCCGGCTGCAGATCCTGGACATCGGGCTGCAGGCGGACCAGGTTCACCGCCACGCCGGTCTGGCGCAGCCTGGCGGCCAGGGCGTCGCCCAGGCCCAGGCCATCGCCGAAAATCAGGCAAGGGCCTGTGACCACCCCGGTGGGGGCGGCCCCCGCTGGGGCGGCCCCCGCCGGGGCGGCCAGGGGCTGCCAGTCCAGCTGGTAGAGCGCAGGCGCCGCCAGCGGCTCGGCGCCGGTGGCCAGCAAGGCGGACTGGCTGGCGCTGCGGCCCTCCAGCCCGATGAGCGTCGCCACCGGCCGGCCGTCCTCGGTGTAGAGGTGGATGTCGCCGACCAGCCGGCGGGCATCATGGTGGCGCATCACGGCATGGGCCAGCAGCGGGCCTTGCGGCCCTGGGGCATGGAAATGCAGCGCCTCCACGCCAAAGGGGATGAAGCTCTCGGCCACCTGCATGGGCTGGGCCATCACCAGGGCACCGAAGCATGAGTCGATCAGTCCCGGGTGCAGCGAATAATCTCCCAGGCGCGGCGCCAGCGAGGCGGGCGCGCCCAGGCTGGCGATGACCTCGCCCTGGCCGCGCCGCAGGGCGCGCAGCCATTGGTAGTCGGGGCCCACGACGATATGGCGTTCGCGCTGCAGGGCATACACCGACTGCACATCGATGGTCTCGCCGCAGCGCTCCCAGACCGCCCGCAGATCGGCAGGTTCGCCAGCTGTGGCCGCCACGGCCGCGATGCGGCCCCTGGCATGCAGCTGCACCGGAGCGCCCTCCTGGCTCACGCCCACCAGACGGAAGCTGGCCGAGCCATCGGGGCCCGGGGCGCCGATCACCAGCTGCACCGCCTGCTCGCCCTCCTCGGGCACCACCAGGGCAGCGGGAAACAGCACTTCGCTCAGGCTGCAGGCCGCGCCGATGCCATCGGTCAACGCCGCAGCCGACAGCACCATGGACAGCTGCGATGCGCCCGACACCACCAGCTTGCCGAAGACCCGGTGGTCGTCCAGGAAGGGCATGGACTGCAGCGAGTACACGGTCTCGAACAGCGTATCGCCTTGGGCCGCATTGCGAAAGCGCCGTGCCAGCAAAGGCTGGTTCAGTGCGCTCAGGCCGCGCAGTCCGTTGCGCGGGGCCTGCAACTGGGAGGCGGCAGGCCAGAAGGAGCGGCGCGCAAACGGATAGGCCGGCAGCCGCAGGTCGCGCTGCAGCCGTGGGTACAGCGCGGCCCAGTCGGGCATGGCGCCATGGACCCAGAGGCCGCCCAGAGCGCTCAGCACGGTGTCGCGCGCAGGCTGGTCCTTGCGCAGGCTGGCCAGCAGGCCCAGCCCCGCCGGGTCCACGCAGTGGCGGGCCATGTCGGTCAGGGTGGCCGAGGGGCCCAGCTCCAGCCAGCAGCGCGGGCCCAGGCTGTGCAGTGTCTGCAGGCTCGCCGCGAAGCGGACCGGCTCGCGCACATGGCGCACCCAGTAGTCCGCCGAGGCCATGCCCGCGCCCAGCACATCGGCGGTGACATTGGAGATCAGCGGCAACTGGGGAGCGCTGTAGCGGATGCTTTGCGCCACCGCGCGGAACTGCGCCAGCATGGGCTCCATGAGCGCCGAGTGAAAGGCGTGCGACACCACCAGGCGGCGCGCCTCTATGCCCTGGGCTGCGGCCTGCTGCAGCAAGGCGTCCAAGGCCCCGGCAGGGCCCGAAACCACCGTGTTGCGCGGCCCGTTGTATGCGGCCACGGACAGCGTGCCTTCGTAGCGCTGCAGCAGCGCCTGCACCTGGGCCGGGTCGCACAGCAGCGCGGCCATCGCCCCGCCAGCGGGCAGGGCCTGCATCAGGCGGCCGCGCGCGGCGATCAGGCGCAGGCCGTCGGCCAGCGAAAAAACGCCCGCCAGATGCGCGGCCACATATTCGCCCACGCTGTGCCCCAGCAGCGCCGCAGGCCGGATGCCGCGCGCCTGCCACAGCTGGGCCAGGGCATAGCCCAGCGCAAACAGGGCCGGCTGGGCCAGGCCCGTGCCATCGAGCCGGGCTGCGCAGCGCGGCTGGTCCGCAGGCTCCGGATAGATCAGCGCCGTCAGCGACTCGCCCAGTTCGGGCTGCAGCAGGCGGTCGCACTCATCCAGGGCGGCGCGGAACACCGGCTCATGGGTGTACAGGTCACGCCCCATGTTCACGTACTGCGAGCCCTGGCCGGTGAACAGAAACGCCACCTGGGGCCGTGCGCCCTGCGCCTGGCCGAGCCGCACCCCGGCGGCCTCGCCATGCGCGGCGAACTCATCGAGCGCCGCGCGCGCCTGGTCCACGCTGTCTGCCACCAGGCTCAGGCGCTGCGCAAACGGCGTGCGGCAGCGTGCCGCCAGGGCGCAGGCCTGCTCAAGATCCAGCTGCGGCTGGCGCAGCGGCCCCTCGGCCCAGCGCTGGGCCAGGCTGCGCAGCGCCGGCAGGGTGCGGGCCGACAGCACCAGCAGGCGTGGCTGCGCCCCCTCCTGGCCCTCGGCCGCCGCAGGCGCGCCGGCCTCGTTGGCCGGGGGCGGCGCCGACAGCAGCATGTGCACATTGGTGCCACTGAAGCCGAAGGCGCTGATGCCGGCCACCGCCTCGCCCTGGTCCGGCCGGGGCCAGGGGCTCAGTTCGGTGGGCACGCGCACCGCGATGTCATTCCAGCGGATCATGGGATTGGGCTGGCGAAGGTGCAGCTGCGGCGGAATCTGCCGGTGCTGCAGGGCCAGCGCCACCTTCATCACGCTGGCAATGCCGGCGCTGGCCTCCAGATGGCCGATGTTGGCCTTGACCGAGCCGACCAGCAGCGGCTGGCGGTAGACCTGGCTCAGGGCGCCGATCTCGATCGGGTCGCCCAGCGGGGTGCCGGTGCCATGGGCCTCGACATAGGACACCTGCTCGGGCTGCAGCCCGGCGCGGGCCAGGGCCTGGCGCAGCACCTGCTCCTGCGAGGGGCCGCTGGGCACGGTCAGCCCGCCGCTGGCGCCATCCTGGTTCACGGCCGAGCCGCGCAGCAGCGCCACGATGGCGTCGCCGTCGCGCAGGGCGTCAGACAGCCGTTTGAGCACCACCACGCCGCAGCCTTCGCCGCGCACATAGCCGTTGGCGGAGGCATCAAAGGTCTTGCAGCGGCCATCGGGCGCCAGCATGCCGGCCTTGCTGAAGGCCACCGAATAGCCGGGGTGGAACAGCAGATGCACCCCGCCGGCCAAGGCCGCGTCGCATTCGCGCCGGCGCAGTCCCTCGGCAGCCAGATGCAGCGACAGCAGCGACGAGGAGCAGGCGGTATCGACCACGAAGCTCGGGCCGTTGAGCCCGAAGACATAGGACACCCGCCCGGCAATCGGCGCCATCGCGCAGCCCGTGCCATGGTAGGGGCCGATGTCGGCAAGCGGCGCCTCGCCCATGCGCTGAATCACCTGGTCCATGCTGCTGACACCGATGTACACCCCGGTGTTGCCGCCGAACAGGCTGTCGGGCAGGAGGTTGGCATGCTCCAGCGCCTCCCAGCAGACCTCCAGCAGCACGCGCTGGTGCGGGTCCATGCTCTCGGCCTCGCGCGGCGAAATGCCGAAGAAGGCCGCATCGAAAGCATCCACATCGTCGATGAAGCCGCCGAAACGGCTGCACATCTTGCCTGGCGCCGCGTTGTCCGCATCGTGCAGTTGCGACAGATCCCAGCGCTGGGCGGGCACCTCGCTGATCGCGTCCACGCCGTTGCGCAGCAAGTCCCAATAGGCCTGGGCACTGTTGGCCGAGCCCGGAAAGCGGCAGGCCATGCCCACGATGGCGATGGGCTCGGCCTGTTGCGCCTCCTGGCGGGCCAGGCGGGCCTTCAGGTCCCGTATTTCCAGCAAGGCCCGGTTCATCAGGCCGCGGTAGTCGATCGGAGCTTCGCTCATGTCTCTCTAGCCCAGTTCGGCGGCCAGCAGGCGCGCCAGTTCTTCGTCCGACAGGTGGTCGTGCACAGCACCGGGATCGCCGACCGGCGCTCCGGCGGCCGGCGCCCCGGTGGCTGCCGCTGCCGGTTCGGACAGGCCCAGCACGCTGCCCTCGATATGCCCGGCCAGCGCCTGCAGCGTCGGGAAATCGAACAGCAGCGTGGAGCGCAGGTCGCGGCCCAGCTGCAGCGCCAGGCGGTTGCGCAGCTCGACTGCAGCGAGCGAGTCCAGGCCCATGTCGAACAGGCGCTGGCGCTCGCCGATCACGCTGCCCGGGGGCAGGCCCAGAACGGCGGCCACGGTGTGCTGCAGGGCCTGCTCCAGCAGCTCGCGCCGCTGCGCCGCCGGCGCCGCCAGCAGGCGCTCGGCCAGCGCCGCCGTGGCAGCCTTGGGCCGCGCCGGCGCCTGCTGCGCCGTCAGCTCACGGTAGGTGTCAGGCCATTGCCCGCCGTACAGCCGTCCCAGGTAACGGCTCCAGTCCACGGCGAACACCGCCAGCGCGCCGGCATCGGGCAGGCCCGGCAGACGCTCCAGCAGCGCCATGCCAGCGTCGGGCGCGATCGGCGTGATGCCGAACGCATCCCAGCGCTGCGCGTCGCGGGCGCCATGGCGGGCCGCCATTCCGCTCTCGGCCCAGGGGCCCCATTGCAGGCTCAGGCTCAGGCCGGGCATGCCTGCCCGGCGGCGTGCGGCCATCAGCGCATCCAGCGCCGCATTGGCTGCGGCATAGCCGCCCTGCCCCATCGAGCCGGTGACTGCGGCAATCGAGGAGTAGCAGACGAAAAAGTCCAGCGGCAGGGCTTCGGTGGCCCGCGCCAGATTCAGGGCGCCGTCCACCTTGGCATGCATCACCCGCGCCAGGCGCTGCTGATCGAATTCGCGCAGCATGCCGTCATTGAGCTCTCCGGCAAGGTGCAGGACCGCCGCCAGCGGCACGGCAGGCAGGCGCAGCGCGGCGTCCAGCGCGGCCGGATCGGCGATGTCCAGGGAGGGCGCATGGATGGCAACGCCCTGCTCCCGCCATGCAGCCAGCTGCTGCGCCGCCTCGGGGGATGGCGCGCTGCGGCCCAGCAGCAGCAGATGCCGCGCGCCCTGGCGCACCAGGCTGTCGGCAAGCCTCAGGCCCAGCGCGCCCAGGCCGCCCGAGATCAGGTAGCAGCCATCCGCCCGCACGGGCAAGGCGGGCTGCGCAGGCAGCGGCTGGCGGCGCAGCCGGGGCAGCAGGGTCTGGCCATCGCGCAGGGCCATCTCCTGGGCATCGCCCAGCAGGGCCTGCGCCCAGGACTGGGCGTCGAAGCGGTCGGCGTCGATGCAACGGCAGGCCAGCGCTGGATGCTCCAGGCGCAGCACCCGCGCCATGCCCCACAACGCCGCGTGGGCCGCATGGCCGCCCTGCAGCTGGGCATCGCGGGTCAGCAGCCGCAGATTCGGCATGCCCTGGCCGCTGTCCAGGCCCAGCAGGGCCTGGATCAGGTGCAGCAGTCTTGCGCTGGCCTGCAAGGGCGCGATGCCGGACTGCGGCAGATACACCAGATGCTGCAATGGCAGTTGTCCGCGCAGCAGCGCCTGGGCCGTGCCCGGCTCATCCAGGGACTGCGGACCGGCTGCGGCGGGCAGCGCCAGCACCTCCAGCCCGGGCGTGCGGGCCTGCAGCGCTGCGGCCAGCGCTTCAAGCTCGTGCGTATCGCTGCCCAGCAGCAGGCAGCGCCCCTGCATGGCCACGGGCTGCAAAGTGCCAGGCTCCCAGTCCATGGCATAGACCGCCTTGTCCAGCAGGTTGCCCCGGGCGCGGATCAGCTCGCTGCTCGAAACGCGCCGGGCCCTGAAGCCCAGGGCCTGGGCGATCAGGCGACCGTCATCCGCGTACAGGGCCACATCGCTGAGCACCTCGTTGTCCTGGGGCTGGACCGGGCTCAGCCGCACATGGCTCCAGAGCGGGCCGTCGCCCAGCGGCGCCAGCCAGTGGAAGGCCGCCAGCCCGAAGGGCACCAGGGCGGTATCTCCGGCATCCACTGCGCAGACCAGGACCTGGAGCATCGAATCGATCAGGCCGGGCGAAAGGCGCAGGCCGTCGGCCGGCACGGCCGGTGCGCGCAGGCGCGCCAGCACCTCGCCCACCGGCGCCTCGCCAGCCAGGCGCCAGACCTCGTCCACCCAGCGAAAGCGCGGCCCCAGGGCAATCTGAGGCTGCCAGATGGCGCCATAGAAATCGGTGCCCAAAGAGGCGCTGCGGCGCGCCTGCAGGGCGTCCAATGCGGACGGGGGCGCGCCATCCGGACGATCGGCCAGATGGCCGCTTGCATGCTCGGTCCAGGCGGACTCGCCGTCGCCCTGGCTGATCAGCTTGAAGGCCCGTCCGCCCGGGCCTGCATCGCGCTCCAGGGCCAGCTGCACCTGCCGGCCACCGGGCTCGGCCACCACCAGCGCCTGCGAAAACAGCACATCGCGCAGCGTGCAGGGGGCATCGCCCAGCAGCACGCGGGCCGCCTCCAGCACCAGCGATACATGGGCGGCCCCCGGCACCACCATCTGGTCGAACACGCAGTGCTCGGGCAGCCAGGGCATGCTGGCCGTGTCGTAGCGCAGCTCGAACAGGCTGTGCGACAGCAGCGGGGAGGATGTGTGCCGTCCCGGAAACACGCTCTCGCCAGCCGCCTGGGCAGGCACCACCGCAGGCAGCCAGTGACGCCGCCCCTGGAAGCGGTAGGTCGGCAGCGGCAGGCGCCTGCGCGGCCAGGCGGCGTGCAGCCCGGCCCAGTCGATGGACTGTCCGCGCACATGCAAAGCGCCCAGGCCCTCCATCAGCAGCCGCAGGTCCGGTGTCTGCGGGCGCAGGCTGGGCAGCAGCAGCAGGCCGGCATCGTCGCCCGCCTGCTGCCGGGCCAGGGCCAGCAAGGTGGCGCGCGGGCCGATCTCGATCAAGGTATCGATGCCTGCCTCGCGCATGGCCGCCAGCCCCTGGGCGAAACGCACCGGTTCGCGCAGGTGGCGCGGCCAATAGGCGGCGTCCGGCGCCATCGGGGCGCCTTCGAGATTGCCATAGAAAGCGATCTGCGGCGGTGCATGGGCGATGCCGGCGGATACGGCGGCCAGTTGCCTGGCAGCATCCTCCATCAGCGGGGAATGGAATGCGTGCGACACATTCAAGGGCCGCGTCTGCACGCCGGCAGCCGCCAGCCGCGCGAGCACCTGCTGCAGCGGGGCCCGCTCGCCAGCCAGCACCTGCTGCTGCGCACCGTTGCAGACGGCGATGACGACCTGCTGCTCAAACCCTGCCAGCGCGGCGCGGCATTGGGCCTCGTCGGCCATGACCGACGCCATGGCCCCGTCGCCCGGCGCCTGGTGCATGAGCCGGCCGCGCGCGCAGATCAGGCGCACGCCATCGGCCAGCGTCAGCACGCCGGCAATCACCGCCGCCGCCAATTCGCCCACACTGTGCCCCAGCAGCGCCTGGGGCTGCACGCCCCAGCCCATCCACAGCCGCGCCAGCGCATACTGCAGCGCGAACAGCGCTGGCTGGCAGTGGTCGGTGCGGGCCAGATCGGCCTCGCTGCCAGGACCGGGCTCTGCATGCAGCAGGGCCAGCAGGTCCAGTCCGGCGTGTTCGCGCATCAGGGCCGCGCAGGCATCGATGTCCTGGCGGAATCCCGTATGCCGGTGGTAGAGCTCGCGGCCCATGCCCACATACTGCGCGCCCTGGCCGGTGAACAGAAAGCCCACCCGGGGAGCGGCCTGGCGCTCGGCGCGGCCTGCCTGCCAGACGCCGGGGCGCGCGGCCAGCCAGTCGGACAGCGCCGCCTGGGCCGAGGCCTTGTCGCTGGCACAGACACACAGGCGCTGCGCCAGCGCAGCCCGGGTGGTCTGTGCCGAAAAGCACAGATCGGGCAGCTCATCCGGGACGCCGCTGCCCAGCCGTTCGATCCAGCGCCCGGCCAGAGCGCGCAAGGCGGCCTCGTCATGGGCGGACAGGCACAGCAGCTGCTCTGCCTGGGGCTGCGCCAAGGCCGCCGTACCGGCCGTGCCAGAGTCGGCGGCCTGCGGCGCGGGCGCCGGGGCGCTTTCCACGATGAGGTGGGCGTTGGTGCCGCCGAAACCGAAGGCACTGACGCCGGCGATGCGCCGGCCCTCGGGCCAGGGGCCGGATTGCGTGGGCACGGCCAGGCTGTCGCCCAGCTCGATCAGCGGGTTGAGCTGCTCCAGCGTGGGATGACCCACGATTTCGCCATGCTGCAGGCACAGCACCGTCTTGAGCAGGCCCGCCGCGCCGGCGGCAGCCTCCAGATGGCCGATATTGGCCTTGACCGAGCCCAGCGCGCAGCGCTGGCCGGGGCGCCGGCCCTCGGCCAGCACGGCGCGCAGGGAGCGGACCTCGATCGGGTCGCCCAGCGGCGTGCCGGTGCCATGGGCCTCGACATAGCTGATCTCATGGCCCGCCACGCCTGCGGCCGCCAGCGCCTGGCGGATCACCCGCTGCTGGGCCAGTCCGTTGGGCGCGGTCAGGCCGTTGCTACGGCCATCCTGGTTCACCGCCGAGCCCCGGATCACGGCGGCAATCGGGTCGCCATCGCGCAGGGCATGGTCCAGCCGCTTGAGCACCAGGACCACGGCGCCTTCGCCACGGCCATAGCCATCGGCGCGGGCATCAAAGGTCTTGCAGCGCCCGTCAGGGGCCAGCATGCCCGCCTGCGTCAGGGCCACGCCCATGTGCGGCGCCAGCAGCAGGTTCACCCCGCCCGCCAGGGCCAGCGAGCATTCGCTGCGCCGCAGGGCCGCGCAGGCCTGGTGGATGGCAACGAGCGAGGAGGAACAGGCCGTGTCGATGGCCATGCTCGGCCCCTGGAAGTCGAACTGGTACGACACCCGGTTCGCTGCGATGCTCAGGGCCTTGGCCGTGCCGGTGTAGGCCGAGATGCGCTCGGCCGATGCCATCTGCCAGGTGCTGTAGTCGTCGGTGCTGATGCCGATGTACACGCCCGTCTGGCTGCCCTGCAGCGTCTGCGCGTTCAGCCGGGCCGACTCGATCGCCTCCCAGCTCAGCTCCAGCAGCAGGCGCTGCTGCGGGTCCATGATGTCCGCCTCGCGGGCGCCGATGTCGAAAAAGCCCGCATCGAAGCGGTCCACATCGTCCATGAAGCCTGCGCTCAGGCTGCGCACGCAGCCCGGCCCCAGTCCCTGGGCCACGTCGATGCCGCTGCCCTGCCAGCGGCCTTCGGGCAGAGGCCGCACCGCATTGCCGCGCTGGTGCAGCAATGACCAGAAGGCTTCGGGCGAGTCGGCGCCCGGCAGGCGGCAGGCCATGCCGATGATGGCCACCTCGTCAGCTTGCTCGCCCGCTGCGGCTGCGCCGGGCAGCGCGGACGGGGCGCCGCCCTCGATGTGCGCGCACAGCGCCCGCACGCTCGGGTATTCCCACAGCAGGGTGGGCGACAGGTCGTCGCGGCCCAGCCACTGCTCCAGGTCACCCACCAGCTGCACGCTGCCGCGCGAACTGAGCCCGTAGCTGGCAAAGGGCGCCTGCGGGTCGATGCTGCCGGCCGGCAGCTCCAGCTGGCGGGCCAGGCGCTCGATCAGCCAGCGCTCCAGCCCGGCCGGCACCGGGCGCTGCTGCGGCTGCGCAGGGGCCGGCTTGCGCCATTCGCTCAGCACCGACAGCGCCCCCTCCAGAAAGGCGGCGCGGCACTGGCTGCGCTGGATCTTGCCGCTGGAGGTCTTGAAGATGCCGCCTTTGCGCAGCAGCACCAGCGCGTGCAGTTCCACCTCGTGGGCCTGGGCCACGGCCTGGCGCACGGTCTCCATGAGCGCCGTCCAGTCGCCCTCGGCGCGGGTCACCTCGGCCACCACCACCAGCCGCTCCTCGGCGCCCTGCTCCACCGAGAAGGCGGCGCAATGCTCGGGGCGGAAATCGGCATGGCTGCGCTGCACAGTCCACTCGATATCCTGCGGGTAGTGGTTGACCCCGTCGATGATGATCAGATCCTTGAGCCGGCCCGTGACATAAAGCTCGCCTTCGGAGACAAAGCCCAGATCGCCCGTGCGCAGGAAGCCGCCCAGCGTGTCTTCATCGGCCACGCGGGCATCGAATTGGGCCCGGCTGTCGGCCGGGCGGCCCCAGTACCCCTGGGCCACGCAGGCATCCTGCACCCAGATTTCGCCCACGCTGCCCTCGGGCATGCGCAGCCGGGTCTGGGGATCGACGATGAGCAGCCGCAGATCCCCCAGCGGGGGGCCGCAGCTGACCACGCTGCGCCGGGGCGCGCCCTGTGCCGCAGGCACATAGCGGTGCTCATGCTCCAGCGCCTGCGTATCGAGTTCGGCCACCCGCATCGGCTCGGAGGCAGGCTTGGCCGACACCAGCAGCGTGGCTTCGGCCAGGCCGTAAGAGGGGCAGAAAGCCTCTGGCCTGAAGCCGCAGGGCCCGAAGAATTCGACAAAGCGGTGGTAGGTGGCGGCGCGCACCGGTTCGGCGCCATTGCTGGCCACCCGCAGGCTGCTCAGATCGAGCGCATCGCGCTGGGCGGCGCTGATTTTTTCCAGGCACAGCTCATAGGCGAAATTGGGGGCCTGGGTATGCGTGCCGCCATAGCGCTGTATCACCTCCAGCCAGCGCTGCGGACGCTTGACGAACAGCAGGGGCGACAGCACATAGCAGGCAATGCCGCTGTACAGCGGCTGCAGCAGGCCATCCACCAGGCCGTAATCGTGGAAATACGGCATCCAGGTCACGGCCACGCTGTCGGCGGTGTAGGCCCAGCCCACGCGCGACAGCTCCAGGTTGCGCAGCACATTGCGGTGGCTGAGCACCACGCCCTTGGGGCTGGAGGTCGAGCCCGAGGTGTACTGCAGGTAGGCCAGATCGTCGCAGGCCAGGCCCGGGTCCTGCCATTGGTCGGCCAGCGCCGGATCGACCTCGTCGCTGCAGAACCAGCGTGTGTCCTGCGCCTCGACGCTGCGGGCGTTCTGGGCAATCGAGGCGGTGGCGACGATCAGCCGCGCGCCCGCATCCTCCATGATGGCCCGAAGCCGTGGAAATGTGCGCTTGAAACGGGCATTGTCGGGCGGCGGCGCCGGAATCGGCACGATGCCCGCATAGAGGCAGCCCATGAAGGCCGCCATGAAATCCAGCCCCGGCGGGTACAGCAGCAAGGCCCGGTCGCCGCGCTGCAGGGGCTGCGGGCCCTGCTGCAGCGCCACGGCGATGGCCCGCGCCGCCTGGTCCAGGCCGGCGTAGCTGTAAACCGCCTCCTCGGTGAGTCCATCCTTGACAAAGGTATAGGCCCGCGCTTGCGGCATTTGCTGCGCCCGCATGCGCAACAGCGCCACCAGGCTGCCGATGCCATGGCCGTTTTGAAACAGATCACTCATTTTTCTGCTCAACCTTTCCCGCCACGCACAGGGTTCGAATCCGGCAGCCACTCATGGCGCATCGGAGGGCCGCCGCACGGGCCGCTATAGGCCAGCGCGGCGCTGTATCCGGCGCCTGCCGCCAGGTCCCAGAGACGGAACCGCGCCGTATCTTGCGCATTCCAGTCGCTGGCATACAGCGCAGGCTCGGGCGCGGGTGCCAGATCAACGGAAAAACTGTTCAGGGGAATGCTCAGGCCCAGGCCCTTGGCCTTGATGTAGGCCTCCTTGCGGGTCCAGCCGGCAAAAAAGCCCGCCTCGCGCGATGCGGGTGCCAATGCGCCGAACTGGCGGATTTCCGCAGGCGAGAAAAACCGCGCCACCAGATCCTCGTGCGCCAGCGGGCGCTGGCGCTCGATGTCCACGCCGATTTCGCCGCTGGGCGCGACCGCGCACAGTGCGGCGCCCTGGGTATGGGACAGGCTGAACACCGGCGCGTCTCCGGCGGCAATGCGGGGCTTGCCGAAGTCGTTGTATTCGAATGCCAGCTCCTGGGGCCGCTGCGCAGTCCAGCGCGCCAGTATCGACCGCAAGGCGGCATGCGCCACCACATAGGCATCGGCCAGGTGCGGGAAACGAAACCGGGCGGCCTGGGCGCGTTCGCGTTCGTCGAGCAGATCCATCAATCCGGCGGTCTGCCTATGCCTTTCAAGATTGACATGCCATACCTCCAGACCGCGTCCCTGCTGCATGAAGATCAGGCCTCCGGCTTCACGTCGTCCGTGACCATCAAAATG
This sequence comes from Delftia sp. PS-11, assembly GCF_029870285.1. Lineage (GTDB taxonomy): Bacteria > Pseudomonadota > Gammaproteobacteria > Burkholderiales > Burkholderiaceae_C > Comamonas. The sequence goes on along the minus strand of NZ_JACSYA010000009.1, from coordinate 33,503 downwards.
ATGAATCCGACCAGGGGGGTCAGCACGATGGAGCAGAAGGTCATGCCCCAGAAACCCATGCGGCGGTGCCGGCCGATATAGCCGATGAGAATGCTCGCCAAAACCGAGATTGGAATCAATTGCAGCATGATGTTCCGATCACAATTGCCAAACAAAGCCTTCGGCTGCCGCCATGGGGCATGAACCATGATCCCGTCATCAACAGCACTCGCACTTACAGGGCTGAATTGCATTCTTCAGCCGATGGTTTCAATTTGATTGAACACAGAACCTGTCTGGGTCACCCGGCAATAAGCCATCGAATCTTCGGCCCAGTGCCGTGGTCTCGCCATCGCACAAGATAGGTGAGTTGCAGGCGAGCGTCGCAGGCGCTGCGTGGCGCACAATGGCTGCGGCCATTCATCGCTGCCATGCACTGCAGGCAGTGCATGGCAGTGCATGGCGGGCCTGTCAGCCCTGGCGGGGCTCCCGCAGGAAGGCATCGACCGCCGCGGCCAGCGCCTGCACATGCGGCGCGCGCATCATGGTGAGGTGGTCGCCCGGCACTTCCTGCACGCTCAGCGCCTGTCCCAGCGCGGCCTGCCAGCCCAGGTCGGGCTGCGCGCGGACTTCGTCGAACTGCTCGGGGCTCAGTTGCGAGGGTTGCTCATCGCGGGCGCGCAGCAGCAGCACGCGGGTGGCAGGCGGCAGGGGCCGTGCCTGGCAGGTGGCGCTCAGATTGGCCTTGTAGACCTCGATGAAGCCGCGCAGATAGCTGAGCGCCGAGCCCTGGGGCAGCACGCCGGTGGCCATCAGGCGCTGATGCAGCAGCGACAGCTGCGCGTCCTCGTCCAGGCCGTCCAGCTCGGCCTGCCCGAGGGCCGCATCGACGCCGTACAGGTGCCCCACGATGGCGGAGATCTGCACCAGCCATTGCGCAGGGCTCCAACCAGCCCCGGTGGGCTTGAAGAATGAGGGCGCAGGCGTGTCGATCAGCACCAGGGCCTCAGCGCTGTGGCCCGATTCGGCCAGCTGGCAGGCCATCTCGTAGGCCAGCAGACCGCCGAAGGAGTGGCCTGCCAGCAGCCGTGGCGGCGCGTCGCCACGCTCCCGGATGCTGTCCAGATAAAAGCGCGCCAGGGCCTCGACACTGCCGAGCACGGGCGTGACCCCGTCCAGGCCCGGCGGCTGCAGCCCGAAAAACGCCCGCCCGGGCGCCAGGGCCCTGGCCAGTTCGTGAAAATACACCACATTGCCCCCCGCACCGGCAGCGCAGTACAGCGCCAGCGCCGTGCCACGGGCCTGGATGGGCACGACCGAAGACCACTGCGATTCATGCGCGCTGGCGCGCAGCAGCTGCGCCATGGCTTCGACGGTCGCGCCCTGGAACAGGCTGGCCAGCGGAAGATGGACGCCAAAATGCTGGGCCACCCGCGCCATGAGGCGCACTGCCACGATGGAGTGCCCCCCCAGGTCGAAGAAGCTGTCCTGGATGCCGATGGGCGCAACGCCCAGCACCTCCTCCCAGATCTGCACCAGCGCCATTTCCGTGCCATCGCGAAAGCCCGCCTGCCCTGCCGGCGCCTCGTTCACATCGGCGGGCAGGGCCAGGGCCTGGCGGTCCACCTTGCCGTTGGGCGTCAGCGGCAGGGCCTCCAGGCGCACGTACAGGCCCGGCACCATATAGTCCGGCAGCTCCTGCTTCAGGGCCGATTTCAGCGCTGCGGCATCCGCCGGCGCCCCCGTGTAGTAGGCCACCAGGCGGCCATCCTCATCGCGGCTGCGGTCCACTGCCACGGCGCAGGCCGTGATGCCTGGCTGGCATGCCAGCAGGACCTCGATTTCACCCAGTTCGATGCGGAATCCCCGCAGCTTGACCTGCTGGTCGCCACGGCCCAGGAATTCGATGCGCCCGTCCTCCAGATAGCGGGCCAGGTCACCGGTGCGGTACACCTTCTCGCCAGGCAGGAACGGGTCGGGCACGAACCGCTCGGTGCTGAGCTCGGGCCGGTTGAAGTAGCCGCAGGCCAGTCCGGCGCCGCCGATGAGCAGCTCTCCCGCCACCCCCACGGGCTGCAGATTCTGTTCGGCATCGACCACATACAGGCGGGTGTTGCCGATCGGGCGGCCGATGGGAATATTGGCATGCTCCAGATCGGCGGCCTGCACCCGCTGGGCGGCCGACCAGACCGTGGTTTCGGTGGGACCGTACAGGTTCCAGAGCTGGGCGCCGACGCGCAGCAGCTGGGCGGCCAGGCCCGAGGGCATGGCCTCGCCGCCGCACAGCATCTTCAGATCCGGTCGGCCTTGCCAGCCATGGGCCAGCAGCATGCGCCAGGTGGCGGGCGTGGCCTGCATCACGGTGATGGATTGCTGCGCCAGCGCATCGGCCAGCGCGCCGGCATCGCGGGCCACCAGCTCGTCGGCGATCACCACACAGGCCCCGACCGACAGCGGCAGGAACAGCTCCAGCACCGCGATGTCGAAGGAGACCGTGGTGACCGCCAGCAGCCGGTCTGCCGCATCGAGTCCGGGCGCCTGGCGCATGGTGTGCAGGAAGTTGGCCGCGGCGCGGTGGCTGATCATCACGCCCTTGGGCTGGCCGGTCGAGCCCGAGGTGTAGATCAGGTAGGCCAGATCATCCGGGCTGCCGGCGCCATCGCCGTGCTGCGGCACAGGCCCGTCCCCGGCGCGGTCCAGAACCTCGCCCAGGATCTGGACGGGGCAGTCGACGGCCGGCAGCGCGGACAGCAGCGGCCGCTGCGTCAGCAGCAGCGCCACGCGGGCATCGCCCAAGACATATTGCAGGCGCTGGGCAGGATAGGCCGGGTCCAGCGGGATGTAGGCGCAGCCGCTCTTGAGAACGGCCAGCAGGCCCACCAGCAGCTCTGCGCCGCGCGCCAGGCACAGCGCCACCTTGCTGCCCGGCTGCAGGCCGCCCGCGCGCAGGGCACCGGCCAGCCGGCTGGCGCGCTCGTCGAGTTCACGGTAGCTCAGCGCGGTGTCCTGGAACCGCACCGCCATCGCATCGGGCGTGCGCCTTGCCTGGGCCTCGAACAGCCCATGCACGGTCTGGGGGCCGTCAAAGGCGGCCCCGGTGGCATTCCAGTCCCCGGCCATGCGCTGCAGTTCGCCGCGCGTGAGCAGGGGCGCACGGTCCACCCGCTCGTTCGGAGCCTGCAGCAGGGCCTCCATCAGGGTCTGGTAGTGCGAGGCCAGGGCCTCGATGCTGGAGCGCCTGAACAGGTCGGTGTTGTACTCGAAGCGCGCCTGCAGCACGCCGCCGCGCTCCACGACCGACAGCGTCAGATCATATTTGGCGACCACGGGGCGGGGGCTGATGTCATCGACCTGCAGCCCGTCGAGCGCCGGCGCGGTGGCAGGAGCGTTCTGCATCGAGAACATGACCTGGAACAGCGGCGAGTGGCTGAGCTTGCGCTCAGGCCGCATCTCCTCCACCAGTTGCTCGAATGGCAGGTCCTGATGGGCATAGGCGTCCAGAGCGGTTTGCCGCACCTGCGCCAGCAGATCCGCATAGCTTTGCTGCGGCTGCAGGCGCACGCGCATGACCAGGGTGTTGACGAAAAAGCCGATCAGGCCCTCGACCTCGCTGCGCGAACGGTTGGCGCTCGGCGAGCCGATCAGGATGTCGCGCTGGCCGCTGTAGCGCGACAGCAGCGCCGCAAAGCCCGACAGCAGCACCATGTAGGGCGTTGCCGAAGCCTGCTCGGCCTGGCGCTGCACCCTGGCCGACAGGGCAGCGCCCAGGCTGATGTCGAGCGTGTCGCCATGGAAGCGCTGGATGGCGGGACGCACCCGGTCGGTCGGCAGCTCCAGCAGCGCGGGAGCGCCCTCCAGCTGGCGCCGCCAGTAGGCGGTCTGCCGGGCCAGTCCGGGGCCGACGAGGTGGCGGTGCTGCCACAGCGCATAGTCCCCGTACTGGATGGGCAGCGGGGCCAGGGGCGAGGGCTGGCCCTGGGCAAAGGCGTTGTACAGCGCGCTCCACTCCCGGACCATGACCCCCATGGACCAGCCATCGGACACGATGTGGTGCATGTTGACGAGCACGATATGCGCATCGGGCGCCAGCATCAGCAGCCGGCTGCGAAACAGCGGCCCCTGGCTCAGGTCGAAGGGCTGCTGCGCATCCTCCTGTATCAGGCGCTGCACCTCGGCCTCGCGCCGTGCCGCGTCCAGGCCGCGCAGATCGGTCAGCTGCATATCGGGCACATCCTGCGCCACCCGCACCTGGGGCACGCCCTCCTCGGCCACGAAGCGGCTGCGCAGACCCTCGTGGCGCCCGGCAATGGCGCGCAGGCTGGCCGCGAGCGCCGCGCCGTTCAGCGGGCCTTGCACCCGCAGGGCCACCGGCATGTTGTAGGCGGCTGCAGCCCCTTCGAGCTGGTCGAGGAACCACAGGCGCCGCTGCGCGAACGACAGCGGCAGGCCCTGGCCCGGCGTGCGGGCCTGGCTGCGTATGGGCGCGGCGCTGCCCAGGCGCTCGTAGCCCAGGGCTTCGGCCATCTCCCAGCTCGGCTCGCCCAGGAAATCCGTCTTGTAGAACTCGCGCCAGCGCTCGGCCACGCTGGCGTCGATCTTCTGGTGCTGGTGGAACTTGGTGTCGCCCAGCATCTTGGACTCGCGGTAGATCCCGTCGGTCATGCGCGACTGCTTGTCGCCGGCATAGATGTCAACCATGTCGGCCCGGTATTCGATGCCCAGGAATTCGCACAGCCGGCGGGCCGATTCGGCGGGCTGGGTGCTGATGCTCTCGAAGCTGATCGCCATCTGGCGGTGCGCCGGAATGCGCTGCAGGAAGCGGGTGATGTTGCGGTGGCTTTGCAGCCAGATCAGCTCGGCCAGCCGGCGCACCGGCAGGTCGTGCGGATAGCGGAAGAAGATCTGGTTGAGCCGCGCCTCCTCGAACGAACTCATCATGCCGTACGGATGGCGGTGCAGATGGATGTACATGGCGCCGTCGAAATAGGCTTCGGCACGGTCGAGAACGGCCTCGTCCAGGGCGTAGGAAGGCGACTTGTCCACCAGGCTGCGCCCGCCCAGCCAGGACTGCAGCTCGCCGTAGAAGGCTTGCACCGTGACGCCCGCATCCTCGCGCTGGGCCATCAGGGCCTTGGCCGCGTCCGCATCGATGCCGCGCGCGGCCATCACCGCACGCAAGGTGCCCTCCAGCCAGAAGGCATCGCGCCCCGAGCAGATGTCGCGGCGCTCGTCCAGGGTGTTGAAGCCCAGCAGTTCCAGCTCGGGCGGCGAGAACAGCGCGGGATGCCCGCCCAGCAGCACCCGCAGCAGGGTCGAGCCCGAGCGCGGCGGCGACAGCACGAACACCGCCGGCGGATTCTTGCGCCCCAGGCGCGTCGGCGGCAAGGGCGCCATGGGGGTGATTAGGCGGGCGAAGCTGCGCACATCCGCCTCGCTGACACGCTCCTGCGCATCGGTGCCGTCGCCGGCTGTTTCACGCCCTTCCAGCCCCGCCATGGCGGGGCCGTAATGCTGGCGCAGGTAATCGATCTGCTGGCGCACGGTAGGCGCCTCGAACAGCGCCACCACGTACACGACGCAATGGAGCTGCTGCTGGATCTTGTTGACCAGAATGGCCCCACGGATGGAGTCGCCGCCGAGCTCGAAGAAGTTGTCGTCCAGGCCGATCTGGCTCAGCCCCAGCACCTCGCACCAGAGCGCGGCCAGCCGTTTTTCGATGTCGCTCTGCGGCGGCGCCGACGCCGGGCGCTGCGCCTGGTCCCTGTGCTGCTGCTCCAGCAGGGCGCCCAGGCGCTGCCGGTCCAGCTTGCCGTTGGCGGTCAGCGGCAGGCGCTCCAGGGGCAGGGTCAGGGCCGGCAGCATGTAGTCGGGCAGCCGGCTCTTGAGGTGCGAGCGCAGCGAGCTCATCAGGCTGGCATCCTGCCAGGCAGGCGTGGCCACATAGGCAATCAGCCGGGCGCCTGCAGCCTCCTGGCGCGCCTCCACATGCGCCTGCGTCACCTGGGGATGGGTCTGCAGCGCGCTCTCGATCTCGCCCAGCTCGATCCGGAACCCCCGGATCTTGACCTGGTGGTCGATGCGGCCCAGGTATTCCAGCCGCCCATCCGCACGCCTGCGGGCCAGGTCGCCGCTGCGGTACACCCGGCCATGCGCCGTCTGGATGAAGCGCTCGGCCGTCAGCTGCGGCCGGTTCAGATAGCCCCGCCCCACACCGGCGCCGCCCACCCACATCTCGGCCGCCACCCCGATGGGCACCGGCTGGCCGTAGCGGTCCATCAGCTCCAGGCTCAGATCGGGCAAGGCATGGCCGATGAGGCTGCCGCCCCCGGCCAGCAGCTCTGCGTCCACGCGCTGGAAGGTCACATGCACCGTGGTTTCGGTGATGCCGTACATATTGATCAGCTGCGGGGCCTGCAGGCCATGGCGCTCGACCCAGTCCGCGAGGGTGCGCGGATCCAGCGCCTCCCCGCCGAACACCACCCACTTGAGCGCAAAGCGGCCGCGCCCGTCGAGGCGGGCATCGGCGCTGATCAGCTGGCGGAAGGCCGAAGGCGTCTGGTTCAGCACGGTCACCCGGTGCCGGCACAGCAGCTCGTGGAACTGGTCGGGCGAGCGCGACACCGCAGCGGGCACCACCACCAGCTGGCCGCCGTACAGCAGCGCGCCCCAGATTTCCCAGACGGAAAAATCGAAGGCATAGGAATGGAACAGGGTCCAGACATCGTCCGCCCCGAAGCCGAACAGCGCATCGCTGCTGGAGAAAAGCCGCAGCACGTTGGCATGGCTGACCTCCACGCCCTTGGGCCGGCCGGTGGAGCCCGAGGTATAGATCACATAGGCCACATCCTCGGGAGCGGCGGTCTCGGGCAGGTCCGCCGGGCTTTCTTCGGCCAGCGCCGGATCGGCCAGATCGACCACCACCGCATCGACCGGCGCCTGGGTGCCATAAACCAGCACATGCTGCAGGGCGCTGTCCTCGGCCATGTAGCGCAGACGGTCTTGCGGATAGGCCGGGTCCAGCGGCACATAGGCCGCGCCGGCCTTGAGGATGCCCAGCACCGCAATCACGAGTTCGAGCGAGCGCTCCACGCACAGGCCCACGCGCTGGCCGGGCTGCACCCCGAGCCGGCGCAGCCGGTGCGCCAGCTGGTTGGAGCGGGCCTGCAGTTCGCCGTAGCTCAGCTGCAGGGACTCGAAGTGCAGCGCGACCGACTGCCCGCACAGGGCGGCGCGTTTCTGGAACGCCGCATGCAGCGTCTCATGCACAGGGAACTGCGCCATGGGCCCGCGCCAGCGCTGCAGCTGCTCCAGCTCCGCAGCCTCCATCAGGGGCAGCAGACGGACCGGCGTCTGCGGCGCCTGCAGCAGCCCCTGCAGCAGGCAGCGGAAATGGCCGACCATGCGCGCCACGGTGCTGGCCTCGAAAAGATCGAGGTTGTAGCGGAAAAATCCGCTGATGCCGTCAGCGGTCTCCTCCATGGACAGCACCAGATCGAACGGCGAATGCTGCGACAGCGGCGGATGCGGCAGGATCTGCAGCCCTTCGAGCCGGATTTCGCCCATGGGCGCGTTCTGCAGGGCGAACAGCACCTGGAACAGCGGCGTATGGTCGAGGTTGCGCTCCAGCTCAAGCAGCTGCAGCAGCTGCTCGAAAGGCAGCTCCCGGTGCTCGAAGGCATCGAGCGCGCACTGGCGCACCCGCGTGAGCAACTCGGTGAAGCCGGGGTTGCCGCTCAAGTCCAGGCGCAGGGCAATCGTGTTCAGGAACGGGCCGATCAGGCCGTCGGCCTGGTGGTGCGAACGCACGCCGATGGGCGAGCCGATGACCAGGTCCTCAGCGTCCGTGTAGCGGCACAGCAGCACGCCGAACGCGGCCAGCAGCGCCATGAAGGGGGTGGCGCCCGTGCTTGAGCACAGGCTGTAGAGACGGGCGCTGAGCCCGGCATCGAGCTGAAAATGCTCGGCAGCCCCCCGGTTGCTGCGGATGCGCGGACGCGGCCTGTCCAGCGGCAGATTGAGCACGGCGGGCGCATCCTGCAATTTTTCGCGCCAGTAGCGGCGCAGCCGCATCAGGCGCTCGCCTCCCAGGCGGCTGCGCTCCCAGCTGGCGTAATCCGCATACTGAATCGCCAGCGCGGGCAGATCGGCGGCCGTGCCGGTGGCATGCGCACGGTACAGGCGGGCCAGCTCGTCCACCAGAATGCCCATGGACCAGCCATCCGCAATGATGTGGTGCATGGTGAGGATGAAGCCATGGTGCGCCTGCCCCAGCCGCAGCAGCCGGGCCCGCATCAGGGCAGCGCCGCTTTGCAGGTCGAACGGCGTCACGGCCTCCTCGCGCGCCACGCGATCCCACTCGGCGCGCTGGGACGGCTCGTCCAGATGGCCCAGATCGGTGGTGCGCAGCGTCAGCTGCACGCCCTCCAGGGCCAGCTGCACGGGCTGGTCGTCAACGATGCGGAACGCGCTGCGCAGCACTTCGTGGCGCTGCAGCAATTGATCGAGCGAGCGCTGCAGCGCCCCCACATCCAGAGGTCCACGCAGTTCGAGCACGACAGGGGGCATCACCATGCTGGCCGAATTGCCCTGCTGCAGCCGGTCGTTGAACCAGAAACGCTGCTGCGCCATGGACAGCGGCAGGCCCCGGGTCCGGGGCTGGCGCTCGATGGGGGCCTCGTCAAAGGCCTGGGCGGCGGCGCGCTGGGCCAGCGCCTGCAGCAGCCCCTCCTTGGAGGCCACGATGCGCTCCAGCCAGGGCGGCGTCAGCACACCGGGCGGCGCGCTATAGCGCAGACGTCCACCCTCCGATTGCAGGCGGACATCCAGAGACTCCAGTTGCGCCAGCAGTTCCCACACGCTATCCATCCCGATCACCCCTACAGTTGCCTGGTCTGGCGGGGTCTCAAGCAATGTGCCGGACTCGGCTGGAACCCGCAGACCCCGGTGCCCACTCAAATTGCCGCCAGAATGCTGGCGGCACGTCAGGGCGATAATCGTTGCAGTGCGGACACAAGACCATCACTCAAGATTGGGGAGTCCGCCACAGATGGCGCCACCAGCTAATGGCTGTTGGGCAGCTCCAGCATGAGCAAAAAGCGTTCGTGCCCGTCGTATTTGCGCATCCGAGTGACCACTCTGGCACCCACGGCCAGGAAATTGTTCAGACTGAATGCGTTCTCGCAGCGCACCGTGGCCAGCCAGCGCCGCACCTGGGGCCAGTCCAGCCGGTCGAGCGAATGGCGCAGCAGCCGCACATGCAGGCCATTGCCCCGGCAGTCGGGATGCACCACCACGGCCGTCCACTGGGCCACCCCCGGCAGTGCCTCGGCGGGCAGGCCGGCATCGTGGCCCAGGTTGTGCTCGCCCAGGTCCGGCACGGTGATGGCCAGGAAGGCGATCAAGTCATCACCCACCCAGACGCCGAGAATGCAGCCATGGCCGCCCGCGAGCATGTCCTGGACCTCCTGCGGCGTGATCGGGAACATCAGCGGGCCGATGGCGACTTCCTGCAAGGCCAGCACCTTCGCCGCTTCCCCGGGAGCGACAGGGCGTATCAGGGCGGTCCGGGGCGCCTGGCCCGCCAGCGGCCGCAGGGAAAACTGCGGCCAGTTTTGCGCATTCATGGGACTCATCGGACTCATTTCGCAGACCCCATCTGCCATATGGGGCGGGTTGACAACAGGATGAACAGCACCAGCAGGGCTCCCATGAGGACCCCCAGCCCGCCAAGGCCGCCACCGCCAAAGACGGCCACCGCCGAGAAAATCATGGGCCCGACCGCCTGCCCGGCCTTGCGGGCATTGAGCTGCATGTCCTGCACCACGGAACGCCCGAGCCGCTGGACCAGCGGCAGGCTGGTGACGAAGTTGACCTGCGAGGAAATGCCGAAGCAATCGCCCAGGCTCATGAGCGCCACTGCCACAAAGGCAGTCGCCAGCTGGGGCGATGCGGCAAAAATGCCCAGGCCGACCACCAGGAAGCTGGCCGACAGCACCACCGACCATGTGGGGCGCAGGTTCCTGCGGGCCCATGCGGCCAGCCAGGGCCCGAGGAACACAAAGCACATGCCGTTGATGAGGAAGGCGCGCCCGATCACATTCGGGCCGGCGCCGGCATCGGCGGCAAACATCGGGAAGAAATACGGCAGGTACATCGACACGGCGGCAGTCGGGGCGCTGACCAGCAGGAAAAACAGCGCCAGGCTCAGATAGTCCCGCCGCGATGCCGGTGCCGGAGCGGCCGGTGCCGGAGCGGCCTGTGCCGGTGCGGCCTGTGCCGGTGCGGCCTGCGCCTGTTCCTGCGCTGCAGACACCGCTTTTTTGCCCATTTCCCTGGCCGCCGTCTGCCAGAGGTAGACCACGGAGACGGCCAACACCAGCGCCGCTGCCGCGAAGACGGCCTGCGGCCCGATCTGCACGGCCAGGAAGGAGCCGGTGACGGCGCCGCAGTTGACGCCGGCAAAGCTGCCGGCAAGGATGTCGGGAATCGCGGCCTGCCGCTGCTCGTCCTCGGCAATGGCGTTCACCATGCGGTAGACGCTGACCAGCACCCACATCGAACCGGCTCCGGTCATGGCGCGCGCCAGCAGGAACAGCACCGGATTGGGCGCCTGCCATGCCAGCAGGGCCGCAAGAATCAGGAAGGCATAGCCCAGATAGGCCACGCGCACCGCGCCCAGCCGTGCCGACAGGGTGTTGGACAGCAGCAGGGCCAGCGACCCGGCGGCCATTTCCGCCGAGATGGCCGCCGCCGCCGACTGATTCAGCGACATGCCTGGCAGCGGCACGCTGAACGAACTCATCACCAGCGGCACGAAAGATGCCGACATGAACATGCCGAAATACATCAGGAAAGTGCTGAAGCGGCTGCCGACCCGCAATCGCAGATCTGACAAAAGCACCGCCGGCACCGCGACTGCGCGGGCCTGCGCCCGCCGCATCACGACCAGCCCCAGCTCGAACATGAACATCAGGCTGGTGAGCAGGATGGCCGCAGCATCGAACAGGATATCCAGCAGCTTGGACTGCAGCACCTCGCTGGAAATGCTGATGGCCAGAGTGCGGCTTTGCCCCGTCGCATCGCTGGGCAGGCGCGAGCGCAGCGCCTGCGGCGCAGACTCTGCAGCGGCCTCGCTCTCCTCCATCCGGATCTGGCTCAGATAAGGCGCGGTCTTCTTGACCTCGGCCAGGTATTCATTGACGCCGCTGAGCTGATCGTAATGGACGCCGCGCTGGATCAGGGAGTTGAAATTCGACCCCAGGATCTGCGCCACGAAGGTGGTGGTCTCACGGGTGCTGGCCAGGTATTCGTCCTGGAACTGCACATAGCCGAAGTAGGCCGAAATCATCTGCGCCAGCGCCACGATCGCCAGCGACAGGGCCCGGTACCTGCGGTGGAGAAAACTGCTGTGCTCGGCAAACCACCACAGCGCCAGCAGCAAGGCCGTGTGGGCGCCGATGATCAGCAGCACCCGCCCGGACAGCGAGTCCGTGAACGAGGCAACCCGCTGGTCGATGCCCACATCCTTGACGCTGACCACCATGAAGCCCGCAGCATCCTCCCCCGGGGTGGGCCGGATCGCAATGAACAGGCGGTACAGCCGGCTGTCCGCGTCATGCAGGAAAGTCTGCTGCTTCTTGGCCAGCTCGCGCTGCACCCTCAGCAGCTCCTGCGGGGACAGCTGGCGGCTCACCGGGCCGCTTTCATCGGCCAGCAAACGGCCGTCGGCGCTGGCGACCTCCACATGCACGACATCCGGCAGCGAGGTCTGGACATCCTTCAGGTAATGCTCGATCCCGTAGAAGTCGTTCAGTGGCTTGCCAAAGCGCAGGCCCTGCTCGATCAGGCGCGCCGCCGTCATGCCAGGGATGGCATAGCTGTTCATCACCCCCGACGAATGGGTCTGCCGGAACGAGCCGATGTTGATCGCCATCGAAAACAGCGTGGACAGCACCAGCAGCACCACCGACAGTGCCAGGGACGAAAACTCTCTTTGTGGCCTGCTCATGTCAAGTCCTGGTGCGCAGAATTTTCGGATAGATGGTATCGGCGCTCAGCAGCGCCTCAAACGGAATCCTGAAATTGATCAGCTCGGCCACCTCGACATTCACGGCAATCGCCGGCGTATCGAAATAGACCTGGGGCAGAGAGCGGGGTTTGGCGCCATGCAGCACGCGCGCCAGCGTGGCGGCACCGAACGTGCCGATGCCCAGAAAATCGGCGCGGGCCATCGACATCAGCGCTCCGCGTTCGACCTCTTCCTGGCCGCTTTGCGAAAAGGTCGGCACCTTGCGTCCGAAGAAAGGCTGCAGCAGGGCGTGCAGGCGCTCCAGCTCCCACTGCCCGAAAGTCAGGTACATGGCATCCACCTCGGTGGAAAGCTCGCGCCAGGCCTTTGCCAGCTGCTCGTAGTACACGCGCATGTCGGCCGGATTCTTGACATTGGCCGGGCGCTGCACATGGCGGTGGCGCAGGGTAAAGCCCAGGGTGCGCGCCATCTCCTCGACCTGGGGAATGGATGCCACGCCCCGGCCGCCGTCCGAGTTCTCGAAGGTCACGCCCAGTGTGCGAAAGCCGCAGGTATCGTGAAAGATCCTGAGCTGGCGCTTGGTGCGGCTCAGGTCCATGTGGGCCCAGACATGGTTCATGCCGCTGTCGGTTTCGGATCGGGCAAATCCTGCGGCAATCGGATTGGTGGCACTGAACACCAGCGTCGGCGTGTTGTGCGCCGCAGTGGCCAGCTTCTGCCCCGCCGCCGTCCCCATCACAAGCATCAGATCCAGATCGCCAGACTGCAGACGCCTCAAAATAGGCTGAGGATCTGCCTCTGACATCATGGGATAGAAGGCGTCGGGCACCCAGTCGATGAAGTCCTTGGGCTGGGCGGCCAGCCAGCGCCACATGGCGGCGGCATCGGTCGCATTGGCCGCATAAGGCAGGCCCTTGACATCACCCATCCAGCCGCTGCGACTCAGTCCCTGCACCAGGCCGGAAAGCGTCCCCGTGAAATTGCGAAAAGCCAGACTTTCCGCATAACCGATGCGCCAGGGCCTGCCCTGATTGCGCAGCGGTGCAGGCGTTGCCTTGCCATCGGCCAGGGCGATGCCGGGCCCCCAGCCGGCCAGCAGCGAACAGGCCGCCATCCAATCTCTGCGCGTAATAGACATGCGTGCTCAGATCTCCACAATGGACTTCGAACTTGAATATGAATCCGGACCGGAATTCGAACAGGACTCTGAAGCCATATCGGCAGAACTGGCGGCGGCACAAGCCCAGGCGCCGTGGTAACGCCGGGGCAGGCTGCTGCACAGCAGGGGCACGGCCGAAGGCCGGATGTCTGCAGCAGCGGCAATGGCCTCGGCCGTGATCTCCAGCGCGCCCTGCTGCCCCAGAAGAACCGCCTCGTCGCCCCGCTCTATGGTTGGCAGCTCAGAGGCATCCACCAGCAGATTGTTCATGAAAGACCGGCCCAGCAAAGGCAGGCGCACGCCCCTGACCAGGACCCAGGCGTCCGCCGAACCCATCGCCAGAAAACCCGCCATGGCAAAGCCGATCGACAGGCTGGCCACGCGGCGCCGGCTCAGGTTGTGGCAACCCGCCTCATAGCTCAGGGCAGACCCGGCCTCCAGCATGCGCACATCCAGCACCCTGGCGTGGATTTCCATCACCGGACGAATGCCGGGCGGCGCCCGATCGACCATGCGCAGACCGTACAGCAGCGCCCCGATGCGCACCGCGCCGCCAGCCACCGCCTCCGGCGCCAGGGACACACCCGGACTGCTCTGGCTGTGCACCAGAGGCGGCTCGAAACCGGCCTGCCGCACGCTGTGGAGCAACGCCTCCAGCCGGGCCCGCTCCTGCTGCATGAGCACCGCATCGGCGCGGTAGCCCCCCGCCTGCTGCACAAAAAGAGACGCCCATTCCAGCCGGGGGTGGCTGCGCAGCCTGCCCAGCAGCGCCAGCAGCAGCTGCGGATCCAGGCCCTGTCCCCCCAGCCCCAGGTCCACGCGGATATGCACTCGCGCGCGCGCGCCCTGGCGCGCGGCCTCGCGCTCAGCCCATTCGAGCTGATCCATGGAAACCAGGGTGATCGACAGTTGGTAGGCCATCAGCGTGGCCACCTCCTCCTCCAGCACGGGGCCCAGCACCAGAACCTCCTGCGTCAGGCCCAGTCTGCGCAGGGCCAGCCCCTCGGACGTGGTGCTGACCACAAAACCGTCGATGCCGGCCTCGCTCAGCTCCAGAGCCACCTGCGGCAGACCCAGGCCATAGGCATCGGCCTTGACGACCGCAAACACCCGGATGCCTGGGCGCAGCGCCGCACGGACAGCGGCCAGATTGCCGCGCAGGCGGTCGAGGTGGATCAGCGCATGCGCATGCTGCAAGTCCCAGTCCTGCGCCTTATCAACCGGCATGACCACATTCCGGATTACGGTGGGCGAAGGCAATGCCGCCGCACTTGTGTCTGGGGACGTCATTGATGGGCCTCGGCCAATGTCAAGATAAAAATACAAACCTTTGGAGGGATTGCAAATGCACCACAACCCGTCCCCGCCAAAGCCTCGCATCTCCTCTGCCGCACACAGAGACCAGAGGGGCTATTTCTGCAGAAATCCAGCGATTCAGGTTGGCAATGCACCGTGCCTGCCCGGTTACCCGGCACAGGCGTTGCCGCATATTAACCGCATGTAACCAGCGGTGTACGCCAGAAGTTCGTATGCAAACAATGACTATTCCGGCTTTGCACCATGTACGGCAAAGGGGTAGGAAACACCGTGGCAAATGCCTTCACGGATAGAGGGCCTCGAGCGGCCACTGGCGCCAGGCCCATGCAAAAAGGGGCAGCGCACGCGGCCTAGAAACCGCCGCCAGCCGCCCGGCACTCACCATGGCAGCTGCTCGCCGCTGTAGGCGTAGAAGCTGCCCGTCTGCTGCGCATCCATTGCGTCGAGCACCCGCAGCATGTCTGCTGCGGCATCGCCAGCCGGGCGTCCGATTTGCGCACCGTTGAACGGCGCGGACAGGGCCGAACTGACCGTGCCAGGGTGCAGCGCCACCAGCACCGCCTGCGGGTGGGTGCGCGCCACTTCGATCGAGGCGGTCTTGAGCAGCATGTTGAGCGCGGCCTTGGAAGCACGGTAGCTGTACCAGCCGCCCAGGCGGTTGTCGCCAATGCTGCCCACCTTGGCCGAGAGCACGGCAAGCAGGCCCCGCTCCTGCCGGGGCAGCAGGGGCGCAAAATGGGCCAGCACCAGCGCGGGACCGAAGGTATTGGCGCGGAAGGTGGCCTCCATCTGCGCATAGTTCATCTGGCCCAGGCGCTTTTCGGGCAGACCCAGAGGGCCGTGCAGCACGCCGGCGGCATGGATGATGCAATGCCACGGCCCCTGGGACTTGAGCTGCTGGGCGGCGTGGGCAATGCTGGCCTCGTCGTCCAGATCCACCGCCGGACTGCTGCGGCGGCCCAGGCCTGCGGCCAGGGCGCAGCGCGGATCGGCATGCAGACAGGCCAGCAGGGCGCTGCCGATGGCTCCGGTGGCGCCAATGACGAGGGCACGGTAGCCCTGGGGCAATGACTGCAGGCTGGTGAAGGCGGTAGGGGTCACCGTGCAAGGGGTCTGCTGCGTAGTGGGCATAGCGCAATCCTGGATGTGCAGTGGCGTAGGGCAGGCAATAGAGCCGTGGCGATGACAGGCTGGCGGCTACAGCGCATCCTGCGGCGTGTGCGCAGCGGCCCACAGGCGGCGGTAATGGCCGCCGGCATCGTGGTCCTGCGCCTGCCTGGCAGGATTGAAACGGCGCCCGCCGCGCGGATCGGTGCCGCACCCGGCGATGTAGAGCCAGTTGGCCTGATTGCTGTACACATCGTAATCCACCAGCTGCGATTCAAACCATGCAGCGCCTGCACGCCAGTCGCCGTGCAAATCGTAGATGAGGTAGCTGGCCGCCACCTGGCGCAGCCGGTTGCTGAGGTAGCCGGTGGCAGCCAGTTCACGCATGGCGGCATCGACCAGCGGCTCGCCCGTTTCGCCCTGGCACCAGCGCTCGAAGCCGTGCGCGCTGTGCTGCGCAGACGGCCTGTTCGACAGGCCTTGCGCCCGGTACAGCGCGGCGCCGTGCTGCAGGTGCAGCAGCCGGAAGTAATCACGCCACAACAGTTCGAACCAGAGCCAGTAGGTGCCCTCGTTGGCGCCGTGGCAGCGTTCAAAGTCTTTGAGCTGGGCATAGATGCGCCGTGGCGAGAGCGCGCCCGTGGCCAGCCAGGGCGAGAACTTGCTGGAATAGTCCAGTCCCGTGAGCCCGTTGCGCGTGGCCTTGTAGCTGTGGGGCAGTTTGCGCTCCAGGTACCGGGCCAGATGGTCCAGCGCAGCGGCCTCGCTGCCGTTGCACGCAGGAGTCCCATAGGGAAAGGATGAGCGCGGGTCGCAGCCTGCCTGCAGCGCAGGCGCGCGGAGGGCCGCCGCGCCCTGCCCTGCGCCCACGGCCTGGAGGATATCTTCGGTCATCCAGGCATGCACGTCGGGCGGCGGCGGCAGCCGGGCGGGCGCAGGCAGCGGCGCAGCGGGCGTGATGCCTGCGCGTTCGACCTGCTGGCGGAACGTGGTGAACACGCCGGGCAACTGATCCACGGGCCACGGCATGCATGCCGGTGGCAGCAGGCTGCTGTGCCACACGCAGCGCACCTGCAGGCCGGCAGCGCGCAGGGCGGCGACTTCGGCCTGCTCATAAGGCGCGGCAATGTCTTCGCACACCACCATGGTGGCGCCTACGGCCTGTGCCAGGCGGGGCAAGGCCATGGCGGGCGGGGCCTGGCAGATCAGCAACGGGTTTCCCAGCGCGGCCATGCGCTCGCCCAGGCCGCGCAGCGCAGCAGCGGTGAATGCGCGGCGGTGCGGGCCGACGCGGGCAAAGCCCCAGGGCGCAGCTTCGTCCTGCGCCGGCAGGCACGCCACAGGCAGCAGGCGGGTGGCGCCGCTGGCCAGCGCTGCGTGCAGCGCGGGCTGGTCATGCAGGCGCAGGTCGCTGCGAAACCAGAAAAGCACGGTGCTCATGCAGCCCCCTGCGCAGCGGCGCTGCAGGCATACGGTGTGTGTGAAAGGTCAGATGTCTGGCCCATGCGATGGCTCATGCGGAAGGTTGCCGGATTGCGTGCCGGGCAGGCAGCCCGGCCGCGCAAACTTACCCGAAAGCGCAAATCCTGGCGAGGCAGCCACCATTGCAGCATCACTGCCTGTGCGTGCGCCCCATTGCACTGGCGAAGGGGGATGCACGACACCGCGATGCGGCCGGTCGTCCTCAGCCGCCGCAGGGCAAGGCCGCTATGCGGCCGAGTTCTTCACGACCGTCAAAACCACCTGCGTCAACCCATGACAAGGTGCGCGCATATGCGCATCAAACACTGGCCAGGAACCCCAGCACCGCTTCATTGAAGGCCTGGGGCGCCTCCAGATTGGAGAGGTGGGAAGCCTGGAGCACCGCCAGCCGGGAGCCCTGGATGCCCGCCTGCATGGCCTGGGCATCCGCCACGGTGCAGACCGGATCGCACGCCCCGGCCAGCAGCAGCGCAGGCGTGGCAATGCGGCCCAGATCGGCCCGCAGGTCCGAAGCGGCCAGCACATCGCAGCAGCAGGCATAGCCCTCGGGATCGAGGCGGGCGAGCGCGTCCTGCATGCGCTGCGCCATCTCAGGCTGCGCCTGCATGCAGGCCTGGCTGAACCAGCGCTGCGGCGCAGAGCCGGCCAATGCCTGCATGCCCTGCGCCCCTTGGGCCCGCACCATGGCGGCACGCTCGCTCCAGCCCTGCCGGGTGCCGATTTTCCCGGCGCTGTTGCAGACGGCAATCGCACCAAAGCGCGGGCCGGCGTGGATGCCCAGCCACAGTCCGGTATGGCCGCCCATCGAGATGCCGCAGAATGCGGCCTGCCCGATCTGCAGCGCATCGAGCACCGCCAGCACATCCTGGCCCAGCGCATCAAGGCACAGCGCCCCCGGCATGGCGGCGCTGCCGCCATGGCCCCGGGTGTCGTAGCGGATCAGCCGGTACTGCCGGGAAAACGCGGCCACCTGGGGCTCCCACATCTCCAGGGTCGTGCCCAGGGAATTGCTCAGGATCAGCGCTGGCGCGGCCGGATCGCCATCGACGGCGACCCGCAACAGGCCGCGCCGGGTATGGAGCTGGAAAACAGCTGGACTCATGGTTTCTCCGTTCAGACACGTTCTGCGGGCGCGCACCGGATCAGACAGCGGGACGGGCCACCGCGCCCGACACAGCGGGCGCCTCCTGCCTGCCGCGATACCAGAGGATGAAGCAGCCGATGGCCAGTGCCGCCACCAGACCCGGCACGGCAAACACCAGGAAGTTCAGCTTCAGCGGCAACGCTGCCGCCATCAGCCAGCCGCCCAGCAGCGGTCCGACGATGGCCCCCGTGCGGCCAATGCCCGAGGCCCAGCCCAGGCCGGTGGAGCGGATGGCCAACGGGTAAAACTGCGCCGTGTTGGCATACAGCAGGATCTGCGTGCCGATGGTCGTGGCGCCTGCGACCGCAATCAGCAGGTACAGCAAAGGCATCGGACTGTTGAAGCCCAGCAGCGCGATGGACACCGTGCCCAGCGCGAAGAAGGCCACCACCACCTTGGGCAGGCTGAAGCGGTCACCCAGCCAGCCGCCGGCAATGGCGCCGACCACGCCGCCAAAATTCAGCATCAGCAGGAAGGACAGGCTGGAGCCCAGGCTGTAGCCGGCATTGGCCATCAGCTTGGGCAGCCAGGAGCCCAGCGCATACACCATCAACAGGCAGCAAAAGAAGGACAGCCAGATCATGAACGTGCCCATCGCCCGCCCCTGCCGGAACAGATCGAGCATCGGCACGCCTGCACCCTTGGCATCGGCCAGCACCAGCTGCGCGGCCTCGTCCAGCGGCTGCTGCGGCGCCACCCTGGCAAGCATGCTGCGCGCTTCGTCCAGCCGCCCCTGGCGCAGCAAAAAGCCAACCGACTCCGGCAGCTTCCACACAATGACGGGCAGCAGCACCAGCGGCACGGCGGCAGCGAAGAACATGGACTGCCAGCCAAAGCGCGGCAGCATGTAAATGCCCAGGCCCGCGCACAGCACGCCGCCCAGCGAGTAGCCGCTGAACATGATGGCCACCAGGGTGCTGCGGGCACGCCTGGGCGCGTATTCATTGATCAGCGCCACGGCATTGGGCATCAGGCCGCCACAGCCCAGGCCGGCGATGAAGCGGAAGATGCCAAACTCCGACGGCGTCGAGGCAAAGCCGCTCAGAAACGTGGAGATGCTGAACAGCACGAAGCTGATGGCAACGCCCTTCTTGCGGCCGATGCGGTCCGCCAGCGGACCGAACACGAAGGCGCCGAACATCATCCCGAACAAGGCATAGCTGCCAAGCGCCCCGGCCTGCACAGGCGTAAGGCCCCACTCCTTCATCAGCACGGGCAGCACCGCCCCGTAGATGAACAGGTCATACCCGTCGAACACCAGCAGCAGGGCGCACAGCAAGGTCACCATCCAGTGAAATCGCGTGAAACGGGCGTTGTCGATGATCTGATTGACTTCAATCGTTTTCATGTAGGTCTCCTCTTTCCATGGGGGCGCCTGCGCGGCCGCTCAGCCGTTGTCTCCGCCGGCCACCGGCAGCACTGCGCCGGTGATGTAGGCCGCCTCATCCGACGCCAGAAACAGGATCGGCCCGACCTGGTCGTCGATGCTGCCGTAGCGCTTGAAGAAGCTCGACTCGGTCACCTGCTGCACCGCTTCGCGCATCCATGCCTGCTCCTGCTCGCTGTCGCCTGCGGCATTGCGCGGGACCCGCCGGGGCGGTGCGGTGGTGCCGCCGGGCGCGGATGCGACCACGCGGATGTTGTGCGGCGCGTACTCCATCGCCAGCGCCTGCGTCAGCGCGTTGACGCCGCCCTTGGCCGCCGAGTACGGCACGCGGCGAATGCCGCGCGTGGCGTTCGATGACACGTTGACGATGGTGCCGCCGCCGCGCGCCAGCAGATGCGGCAGCACCGCATGGCAGGCATACAGCGTGGGCATCAGCGAGCGGCGGATTTCCGCATCGATCTGCGCAGGCTCGAACTCGGCAAACGGGCGCATGCGGATCGCGCCGCCGACGCCATTGATCAGAATGTCGATGCCGCCGAAAGTCCTGGCCGCAAACGCCATCGCCGCGTGGGCGCCCTCATGGGTTTCGAGGTCGGCCACAAAGCCGGCCGCATTGGCGCTGCCCGCCTCGGCGGCCACCTCGGCAATGAAATCGGCGCGGTCCACCAGCAGCACTTTGCCGCCCTCGGCCACGGCGCGCAGCGCAACGCCCCGGCCAATGCCCTGGGCCGCGCCGGTGACGACGATGGTCTTGCCTTCAAATCGCTTGCTCATGCAGGGCCTCCGCTCATGCCGCCGCCGGCTGGTTGGGCGTGAACTTCTCGTAATGGAAGCTCACGGGCGCAATGCCTTCGGCATGGAAGTGCTGGCGCACGGCCTCCACCATCGGCGGCGGGCCGCACAGGTACACATCCACGTTGCCGCCATGCAGCGCCTGCGCAGGCATATGATTGGTGACATAGCCCTGGCGCTCATGCGTGGTCTGGGGGTCGGCCACGCAGGTGGTGAAGGTAAAGCCCGGGATGCGCAGGGCGTAGTCCTGCAGCCGATGCACCAGCACCAGATCCTGGTCGCGCGTCACGCCGTAGATCATGTGCACCGGCTGCGCCACGCCCTGGCGGGCCAGCACCTCCAGCATCGACAGGAAGGGCGCCAGGCCGGTGCCTCCGGCCAGCAACAGCAGCGGGCGCGTCACTGGCCGCAGGTAGAAACTGCCCAGAGGCCCCGTCAGTTGCAGCGGCTGGCCGCTGGCTGCGCCCTGCAGCCAGGTGCTCATCAGGCCCCCGGGCACATGCTTGATGAGAAAGCGCATCCGGCGCTCGCCCGGTGCGCTGCTGAACGAGTAGGCGCGGTGCTGGCCGCTGCCCGGCACCGCGATGTTGACATACTGCCCGGGCAGGAAGGCCGGCGCGTCCTGCGCAACGTCCAGCTCCAGCTCGTAGGCCGCATCGCTGAACGGCACCACCCCGGCAACCTGGGCATCGAACTGCGCGGTGCCGGTCTTGCAGGCCGTCGAAGGCACGGGAACGGTGATCACGCAATCGGAGCGGGGCACCATCTGGCAGGTCAGCACCAGGCCCTGCCCGGCCTCGTCCGCTGTCAGGGCATCCTCGATGTAGTCATCGCCCAGGTCATAGGCGCCGCTCTCGGCCTGGCACTTGCAGGTGCCGCAGACGCCGTCGGAGCAGTCCATGGGCAGGTTGATGCGGCTGCGGAAAGCCGCATCGAGCACTTTCTCGTTGGCGCCGCAGTCCACGAAACGGGTCACCCCGTCCTCGAAGTTCAGGGCGATGCGATAGCTGGTCATGGGGGTCTCCTCGGCCGTCAGATGTGGTAGATGTCGATGACCTGGCGCACGTAGTCGTTCTTGAGAACGATCTTCTTGCGCGCGATCTGAAAGCCGCCCTGCGCTCTGCGCAGCGTCACGAAGACCGTGCCGAAAAAGTGGTCGGTCTGCTTGTAGCGGTGGCTGAGCGTATGGAAGTTGTAGCGGACATCGGCCGCATCGCCCCGGTCGGCCAGCACCTCCACATTGGTGATCATGTGGTTGGTGCGCGGCTCGGGCATGGAGGCGCTGGAGCGCTCCGTCCTGATGCGAAAAACCCGGTCTTCCAGGCCGTTGCGGTCCGGGTAGTAGATCAGCGAGATCTGGCTCTGCGGGTCATCGGTGAGCTGGTCGTCATCGTCCCAGGCGGGCATCCAGTATTCGGCATCGGGGGCGTACATTTGCAGCCAGAGTTCCCATTCGCGGTCATCCAGATGGCGCGCCTCGCGGTAAAGAAAGGCGCAGATGGCGCCGTGGTCGGCGTGTGTCACTGTGCTCATGGCCGGGCTCCTTCACGTTCCTGTTGCACGGCGCGGCGCATGGTCCTGACCCAGTAGTCGTGCTGGCACACGAACAGGCCTTCGTCCTCGCTGCGCTCGCCGCTGAGCAAGGGCTTCATGCCCATCTTTCGGGCGTTCTCGTCGGGCCCCTCGATCCACAATGGCGCGCCCCGGCTCATGTCGTTCCAGCGCACTGCGCTGCCTGCATAGCCTGCCTGGCAGGCCCGGAACTCCTCCAGGTCATCTGCCGTGCCCATGCCGGAGACGTTGAAGAAGTCCTCATACTGGCGGATGCGCAGGGCACGGTCCTCGGCGCTTTCGCCCTTGGGGCCGAAGCAAAAGATGCTGATCTCGGTCTGGTTCACGCTCAGGGGCCGCGCGACACGGATCTGCGTGCCGAACTGGTCCATCAGGAACACATTGGGGTACAGGCACAGGTTGCGGGTCTGGCTGACGATGAAGTCCGCGCGGTCCTGGCCCACGCGCTGGGCCAGCGCCTCGCGCTGGTTCCAGATCGGGCGCACCTCGGGGTTCAGCGTCCTGGTCCACAGCAGGATGTGGCCGTTCTCGAAGCCATAGACGCCCGCCACCGACTTGCTCCAGTTGTTGGCATCGGTGGCCTTGGTGCCCTGCACATGGCGGCGGCCCATGGTGGCGGCATAGTTCCAGTGCACGGAGCTGACGTGGTAGCCGTCGCAGCCGTTTTCCATCTGCATCTTCCAGTTGCCGTCGTAGATGTAGCTGGAATTACCGCGCAGCACCTCCAGGCCATTGGGCGCCTGGTCGACGATCTGGTCGATGATGACCCGGGTCTCGCCCAGGTATTCCTCCAGCGGCTGCACGTCGGCATTGAGGCTGCCGAACAGGAAGCCACGGTAGCTCTGGAAGCGCGCCACCCTGGTCAGATCGTGCGAGCCGTTTTGGTTGAAGGAGACCGGGTACTCGGTGGTCTTCTCGTCCTTGACCTTGAGCAGCTTGCCGGCATTGCTGAAGGTCCAGCCGTGGAACGGGCAGGTGAAGCTGCCCTTGTTGCCATGCTTGCGGCGGCACAGCATGGCCCCCTTGTGCGCACAGGCGTTGATCACGGCATGCAGCTCGCCCTGCCGGTCGCGGGTGATGATGACCGGCTGGCGGCCGATCGAGGTGGTGTAGTAGTCGTTGTTGTCCGGAATCTGGCTCTCGTGCGCCAGATAGACCCAGTTCGATTCGAAGAGATACTTCATCTCCAGCTCGAACAGATCGGGGTTGGTGAAGATGTCGCGGCGGCAGCGGAAGATGCCCGCCTGCTTATCGTCTTGCAAGGCCGTTTCCAGCAACTTCTCGACATCGTCGAATTTGTCGGCAGAGGCAGTCGTGTTCATGGTGGGTTTCCTGAGGGCGCGGCTGTCCCCCGCAACGCTGGTGGCGGTGCGCAGGACCAGGAAGCCGCAGGGGCGGGAGCTGCGGTGCGCCAGGCACCGCAGACCTCATGCGTCAGGCAGCGAGGCGCGGGCGCTCGACGATCTGGTTGTCGATGCCGTCCACCAGCGCGCTGAGCGTGATGTCGAACACGATCTCGGCGAACGGACCGTTCAGGCCATGGGCCTGGATGCTGGCCGCATCGCTGCGCTCCACCAGCGGTGGCACCAGGCCTTCGCGGGTGGCATAGGCGAAATCGTCGTAGACCAGCGGGTCGCCATCGATGTTGATCTGCGTGGTCAGCTTGCGGTGGCCGCTGGCCGTGACGAAGAAGTGGATATGCGCGGGGCGGTTGCCATGGCGGCCCAGCTGGTTGAGCAGCGCCTGCGTGGGGCCGTCCGGCGGGCAGCCATAGCCCACAGGCACGATGCTTTGGAACTTGTAGCGCCCCTGCCCGTCGGCAATGATGGTGCGGCGCATGTTGAAGGGCTTTTGCTCACCGGTGGGATCGAAATGGGAATAGAAACCCTTGGTGTTGGCATGCCAGACCTCGACCTGCGCGCCGGGCAGGGGCTGGCCATCCGCGCCGTAGACCGTGCCATGCATGATCAGCGTGTGGCCTGCCGTGTCGCTGCCGTCGTCCAGCCGCGCAAAGCCCTGCGCCACTGGCGCACCCGAGACGTACAGCGGCCCCTCAATGGTGCGTGGCGTGCCATTTGCGATGCCCAGCGCCTCGTCCTCAGCGTCCATCCGCATGTCAAAGTACCGGTCCAGGCCCAGGCCGGGCGACAGCAGGCCCGCCTCGCTGCTGGCGCCAAGCCGGTTCAGATAGGCCACGCCGGCCCAGTACTCATCGGACGTGATGTTCAGGTCCTCAATGGCCTTGAACAGATCGGACAGGATGCGGTGGATGATCTGCTTGGCGCGCGGATTGCCCCCGCTTTGGTTCAGGCCACTGGCCAGGCGCAGGAAATCCTGCACTTCGGAGGTATTGAAGATTTTGGCAGCCATGGTGAGTCTCCTTGGTATCGTGGGGATGGAAATGAGGGGAAAGGCTGTTCAGGCCTGTGCCGAGGCGGCCTGTGCCGAGGCGGCCTGTGCCGGGGCGGCCCATGCCGGGGCGGCGACGCTGGCCTGCTTTCTGTCGCGGCGGAAGTACTGGACGCGGTCTTCGTCCAGCGCAATGCCCAGGCCCGGCGTGTCAGGCACTGCCAGCTGGAAGTCGCGGTACTGCAGCGGCTGGGCCAGGATCTCCTCGGTCAGCAGCAGGGGGCCGAACAGCTCCGTGCCCCACTGCAGCTCGCGGAAGGTGGCAAAGGCATGGGCTGCGGCGATCGTGCCCACCGCCCCCTCCAGCATGGTTCCGCCATAGAGTTCGATGCCGGCGGCATCGGCAATCGCCGCCACCTGCTGCGCGGCCTGCAGGCCGCCGGACTGCTCGGTCTTGACGGCAAACACATCTGCGCCTGCCACCCTGGCCAGCGCAAAGGCCGACGACGGGCCGGTCAGCGACTCGTCGGCCATCACGGCAATCGGGAAACGGCCTTTGAGGCGCGCCAGCGCATCGGCCGATGCCACCGGCTGCTCCACCAGCTCGCAGCCGGCGTCCACCAGCCCCGCCAGGCCATGCTGCGCATCGAGCTCGCTCCAGGCCATGTTCACATCGACGCGGACCGCGCCACGGTCACCCAGCGCCCGCTTGATGGCGGCCACATGCGCCACGTCGTCGGCGACGGCGCGGCGGCCGATCTTGAGCTTGAAGATGTTGTGCCGCCGCTGCGCCAGCATGCGCTCGGCCTCGTCGATATCCCTGGCAGTGTCGCCCGACGCCAGCGTCCAGGCCACCGGCAGGCTGTCGCGCACCCGTCCGCCCAGCAGCTGCGACACAGGCAGCCCGGTGCGATGGCCCAGCGCATCGAACAGCGCCGTCTCCACCGCGCACTTGGCAAAGCGGTTGTCCTTGATGGCCTTGTTCAGCCTGGCCATGAGGGCCGGCACCTGGCTGGCGTCCGCGCCCATCAGCAGCGGCGCGAAATAGGTATCGATCGCCAGCTTCATGCCCTCGGGCGACTCCGCGCCGTAGGCCAGCCCGCCGATGGTCGTCGCCTCGCCGATGCCGACGGTGCCGTCCGAGCAATGGATGCGCACGAGCATCAGCGCCTGGCCGTTCATCGTCGCCATGGACAGCTGGTGGGGACGGATCGTCGGCAGATCCAGCAGGAAAGTCTCCACCCGCTCGACGATGGCCGATACGGCGAAGGTTTGAAGGCGTTGGGTGTGTTGCATGGGTTGGATTGAACAATGTCCCCCCCGCATCGATCCAACACCAAATTGGTCTGATTCAATACCTTAAAAGTATAATTTTCAGAAAATACAATAAAAATCAATCATTTAAAAACCATCAATCTCACCTTTATATGGTTTACCCTGATGGATATCCGGCAACTCAAATACTTCGTCGCCGTGGCCAATGCGCGCAACTTCACGCGGGCCTCGGAACAGCTGCACATTGCCCAGCCGCCGCTCAGCCGGCAGATCCAGCTGCTGGAAGAGGAACTGGGCGTGCAGCTGCTGCTGCGCAACAGCCGGCCGCTGCGGCTGACAGAGGCCGGGCGCATGTTCTACGAGCAGGCGCTGCAGATCATCAACCGGCTTGACCAGCTCAAGACCGCGACCCGGCAGATCGGGCTGAACCAGCGCCAGACCCTGTCCATCGGCTTTGTCGCCTCCACGCTCTACGGCGGCCTGCCCATGCTGGTGCGCAAGCTGCGCCAGCACTACCCCGAGCTGGATATCCAGCTGGTAGAGCTCACCTCGATGCAGCAGCTCGTGGCGCTGAAATCGGGCCGCATCGACGTGGGTTTCGGGCGCATCCGCAGCAACGACGCCACGGTGGCCCGCACGGTGCTGCGCGAGGAGCGCCTGGTGCTCGCCGTTGCACCCGGCTCGCCGCTGGGCGCCGATGCCAGCCGCATCAGCCTCAAGGCTCTGCATGGCCAGAAACTCATCGTCTACCCCAAGGAGCCGCGCCCGAGCTTTGCCGACCATGTGCTGAGCCTGCTCAACGACCAGGGCATCCGCCCGTCCGAGGTGCATGAGGTGCGTGAAATCCAGACCGCGCTGGGACTGGTGTCCGCAGAGTCAGGAATGTGCCTGATACCCGCCTCCGCCCGGCTGCGCAGCGACCTGCACTACCGCCTCATCGACGACCCGGGCGCCACCTCGCCCATCATCTTCACGCACCGCCTGAACGACAACGCCTGGTACATAGATACCATCAAGCAGCTGGTGGCCGACATGTATGCCGAAAATCCGGCATGGCTGGACGTGGAGCACAATTTCTTTCCCGGCGCGAACCTGCCCAAAGCCAGGACCGCACGCGCGCCGCGCGGCAGAAAGCCAGCCGGCTGAGCGGTTGGCGCCATTCAGAGGTGCTGGAATACCCCCTTGAAATTCTGAGGAACTTTCGCTTTAGCACTCAATCCTAACGAGTGCTAATATGAAGGTATGGAAGAAAGGAATTCCGCAATGACAAACGCCTCCGGCTCCATTGCTACCACCTTGGCGCCCGCTAATCCCTGGTCTCTGGTGCCGCCCCTGGGCAACCTGGATGCCTATATTTCTGCGGTCAACCGCCTGCCCATGCTCACCCTGGAGGAAGAGCAGGACTATGCCCGCAAGCTCAAAGAACACAATGATCTGGACGCCGCCGGGCGTCTGGTGATGTCCCACCTGCGGCTGGTGGTGTCCATCTCGCGCCAGTACCTGGGCTACGGCCTGCCGCACGGCGACCTGATCCAGGAAGGCAACGTCGGCCTGATGAAGGCGGTCAAGCGCTTCGACCCCAGCCAGAACGTGCGCCTGGTCAGCTACGCCATGCACTGGATCAAGGCCGAGATCCATGAGTACATTCTCAAGAACTGGCGCATGGTCAAGGTCGCCACCACCAAGGCGCAGCGCAAGCTGTTCTTCAACCTGCGCTCGATGAAGCAGGAGCTGAAGTCCGACGCGGCCATGGCCGACGACGCCATGCTGCGCGACACGCTGACCGCCACGCAGATCGATGCCGTGGCACAGAAGCTCAACGTCAAGCCCGAAGAAGTCATCGAGATGGAAACGCGGCTGGCCGGCGGCGATGTGCTGCTCGATCCCACGCCCGGCGACGATGGCGAACAGGCTTTCGGCCCCATTGCCTACCTGGCCGATGGCGCCCACGAGCCCACGGCCATGATCGAGTCGCGCCAGCGCGACCATCTGGCCACGGACGGCATCAGCATGGCGCTGCAGGCGCTGGACGACCGCAGCCGCCGCATCGTCGAGGAGCGCTGGCTCAAGGTCAACGACGACGGCTCGGGCGGCATGACGCTGCATGAGCTGGCTGCCGAGTACGGCGTCAGCGCCGAGCGCATCCGCCAGATCGAGGTGGCGGCCATGAAGAAGATGAAGAAGGCGCTGACCGAATTCGCCTGACGGCTGTGGCCGACAAGGCTGAGGCACTGGAACCCGGATAATCTCCGGGTTTTTTATTGCCTGCCGCCGCCCATGCCCGTCCGTGCTTTCTCGCCCCTACGCCGTCTTTTCTCTGCCACGCTGGCGGCGGCCCTGCTGCCCGCTGCCATGGCTGCCGATGGCGCCTGGCCCAGCCGGCCGCTGCACCTGATCGTCGGCTTTCCTGCGGGCTCCTCGCCCGACCTGACGGCGCGCGCGCTGGCCGAGCCCCTGGAAAAGCGCCTGGGCCAGCCAGTGATCGTCGAGAACAAGGTCGGCGCTGGCGGCAACATCGCAGGCGAATACGTGGCCAGGGCACGCGACGGCCATACCTTCGGCCTCATGATCAACGGCAACATGACGATTGCGCGCCTGCTCAACCCGGCCGTGCGCTACGACCCCGTCAAGGACCTGCAGCCTGTCAGCCTGATCGGCGTGGCGCCGCTGGTGCTGGTGGCGCCAGCCGGCGCCCCCGAAGGCCGGTCCTTCATGGAGGCGGCCGCGCAGGCGGGCAGCCGCTGGAGCTATGGCTCCCCGGGCGTGGGCACGGTCGGCCACCTGGGTATGGAGCTGCTCAAGAGCCGCTCGGCGATGCGGCCCGAGCATGTCCCCTACCCCGGTTATCCGCAGGTGTTCAACGCCATCCAGGGAGGCGACCTGCAGCTGTCCATGCTGCCGCCTGCACTGGCCATGGCGCAGATACAGGCCGGCAAGCTGCGCGGCATCGCGGTGACCTCCTCCGCGCGCAGCACGCTGGCGCCGGGCCTGCCCAGCCTCAAGGAACTGGGCGTGGCCGGCATCGACCTGGAAATCTGGAACGCCGTGGCGGCGCCCCAGGCCACGCCAGCCGCCCATGTGCACAGGCTGGCTACCGCCGTGGGCGAGATCGTGCGCACGCCCGAAATGCGCGCGCGCCTGTCGGCACAGGGCTGGCAGGCCATCGGCAGCGCGCCCGAGGGCCTGGCGAACCGCATCCGCCAGGATGTCGATGCGCTGGGCCGCATCATCCGCGACCAGGGCATCCGCGCACAATGAGCGCGCAATGACCGCTGCACAAGCCTTCACCGGACTCGGCGCCTGGCAGGTCATGGCCTGGGGGCTGGCCTTTTTCGGCGCGCTCTATCTGGCGGGCGGCTGGGGCATGTCAGCGCTCACGCGCTGGCTGCAGCGCCGGGGCATCGGCCGCACACTGGACACGCGCCCGCTCAGGCCGGGCCAGCTGCGCCAGGAATGGCGCCAGTCGCTGCAGTCGGTGCTGATCTTCGGCTTCGGCATGATCGTGCCCTGGGGCCTGGTGCAGCTGGGATGGGCGCGCCTGGCGCCAGATGCTGGCGGCTGGCGCATCGCCGCCGAGATCGTGGCGCTGATGCTCTGGAACGATGTGCACTTCTGGATCAACCACCGCCTGCTGCACACGCGGCTGCTGGGACGCCTGCACGGCGACCACCACAGGTCGGTGGTGACCACGCCCTGGTCCACCTACAGCTTCCACCCTGTCGAAGCGCTGATGCTGGGCAACGTCATCCTGCTGCCCATGGTGGTGCATGACTTCAGCTTCTGGTCGCTGGCTTCGGTGCCGGTGCTGAGCCTGCTGCTCAATGCCATCGGCCACTCCAACTACGACTTCTTTCCCCGGGTGTCCGATACGCATGCGCTGGCGGCCAGCCGCCGCCACCACCTGCACCACGCCCGCCCCAACGGCAACTACGGCTTTGCGCTGGCTTTCATGGACCAGCTGATGCGCACGCGCGTCACGCGCCCCGGCGGCGCCCGGCCCACGCACTGAATGCGCGCTAGGCCCCGCCACGTCCTGCCCCGGCTGCGCCACTGGCGCGATCTGCAGTCGCTGGCGTATCTGGCGGCGCTGCCGCTGGTGGTCTGGTGGCAATGGCGCCATGGCTGGAATCCATGGCTCTACGGCGCCGGGCTGTTTCTCACGCTGGGCGTGGGCGTCATCCACCACAACCATACGCACAAGCGCATGTGGCACGGGCGCCGGGCCAACCGTTTCACCGATTACTGGCTCACGCTGCTGCAGGGCCACCCCACGTTCGTGTTCTGGCCTGCGCATGTGGCCAACCACCACCGCTTCCGCCATGGACCACAGGATGTGGCGCGCACCTACCGCTTCGGCGGCGACCACAACCATCTGCCGGGCTACCTGCTCCACCCGCTGCAGGCCGCCTGGGTGCTGTACCCGCTGTTCCTGCGCTGGCTGGGGCGGCTGCGCAGGCGCTGGCCCGGCGCATTCCGCTACTGCATGGGCCAGTACCTGCTGTGGCTGGGCAGCTGGGCGCTGCTGCTGTCCCTGGACTGGCAAAAGGCCCTGCTGCTGGTGATCGTTCCGCAGCTGCACGGCCTGCACTGGCTGCTGGCCACCAACTACCTGCAGCATGCCCATGCCGACGGCCGGCCGCTGACGCGCCGCCAGCGCCTGAACCCGGCCACGCCGCTGAACTATGCGCGCAATTTTGAAGGCTGGGTCAATCCGCTGCTGTTCAACATCGGCCTGCACACGGCGCACCACGAGCAGCCCCACGCCCACTGGTCCGAGCTGACACGGCTGCACCACGGCCAGTACCGGCAGCGCGTGGCGCCGCAACTCAACGAAGGCGGGCTGCTGCCCTACATGGCGCGCGTCTTCGTGCTGGGTACGATCTGGCCCCCGGCGCGCACGCGCGCACAGATGCCTCGCGGCTCCATTGACTGAGAAACCATGCCCGTCGCCTACTCCAACGTCTACCTGCATTCCGCCGGCATGTTCCTGCCCGGCGACCCCATCGACAACGCAGGCATGGATGCCTATGTGGCGCCGCTCAATCGCCTGTCAGAGCGCATCAAGCGCCGCATCCTGGCAGAAAACGGCATCCGCCAGCGCCACTACGCCATCGACCGCGAAGGCCGCACCGTGTACAGCAACACGGCCATGGCCGTACGGGCCATCGACGATTGCCTGGCGCAGGCGGCACGCGCGCGTGGTGACATCGCCTTTCTGGCCAGCGGCTCGTCGGGCGGCGATGCGCTGATGCCCGGCTTCGCCAGCATGATCCAGGGCGAGATGGCGGCCCCGCCGATGGAGACGCTGTCCGTGCACGGCGTCTGCGCGGCCAGCGTGGGCGCGCTGCAGGCCGCAGCCCAGGCCGTGGAGCGGGCGCCGGATTCGCTGGCACTGGCCGTGGCCAGCGAAATGCCTTCGCGCCTGTTCAAGCGCTCGCGCTTCGCGGCGCAAGGCTACGACACGGACTTCGATGCGCACTTCCTGCGCTGGATGCTGTCGGACGGCGCCGGGGCCGTGCTGCTGGGCGGCCCCCAGGCCCTGCCGGGCGCCAGCAGCCTGCGCCTGCGCCTGCGCCTGCGCTGGACGCATCTGCGCAGCTTTGCCGGGGACTATCCGGTGTGCATGCAGCTGGGCCTGACACCCGACCGGGCCACCAGCCACCTGGACTTCGCAGCCTGGGGCGATGCCGAGGCCGCAGGCGCGCTGGCGCTGCGCCAGGACATCCGTCTGCTGCCGCATCTGTTCGATGTATGCATCCACGAGTACGCCCATCTGGCGCATACGGGCTGGGTGCCCCAGCGGGGCATCGACCATTTCCTGTGCCATTACTCGTCCGAGCGTTTCATTCCGGTGGTGGGGGAACTGCTGGACAAGGCGCAGCTCACCATCGCGCGCGAGCGCTGGTGGAGCAACCTGGCCTGGCGCGGCAATACCGGTGCGGCATCGATCTTCGTGATGCTGTCCGAATTCCTGCGCACGCAGTCCCAGCGGCTGAAACCCGGGGATACCGTGCTGTGCTTCATTCCAGAATCGGGCCGCTTCACAGCCGGCTACATGCTGCTGGAGGTGGAAGATGCCGCACAGGCACAGGCACAGGCACCGGCCACAGGCCTTGCCGTGCCCCGGCAGCCCCAGGCAGCGGCCGGACAAGCCACGGCGGCAGTGGACCTGCTGCCCGATGTGTCCACCATCGCACCGCCCCATGACCCGCAGCAGGCGCCAGCCCTGCTGGCGCCGCTGCTGACAGAGCTGGCCAGCATCTGGCAGGACTACCGCTCGCGCGTCTGGCGCACACCGCTGCTGCGGCGCATCCGTACCGGCAGGCTGCAGGTGGCAGACTATGTGCGCTGGATGGGCCACTGGATTCCCCAGGTGCGCGAAGGCAGCCTGTGGATGCGCGAAGGCGCAGCCTCGCTGACCGGCGAACATGCGGCGCTGGCCGCGCTGATCGACGTGCATGCGGGCGAGGAGCAAGATGATTTCCGCATCCTGCACCAGGACTACCTGCGGGCGGGCGGCACCGAGACCGACATCACCCGGCTGCGCCGCAATCCGGGCGGCGAGGCCCTCAATGCCTACCTGCACGGCCTGGCCGCCACGCCCAACCCCGTGGGCCTGCTGGGCGCCATCTACATCATCGAGGGCACGGGCCAGCGCATCGTGCCCAGCCTGCTGCCGCTGCTGCGCGCCAGCCTGCCCCTGCCGCCCGATGCTTTGCGTTTTCTGGAGTACCACGGCGCCAATGACGAGCACCACCTGGAACGCTGGCTCATGGCAGTCCGGATGGTGATGGCGCTGGACGCATCCGGCACGGCAGCGCAGGCCATTGCGCGCACCGCGCGCCACACAGCGGCGCTGTACCTGATGCAGTTCGAGCATGTCCTTGCCGAGGAGACCTGATGCCTGCACCCGACTTCCTGGAGCAGCCCCACGACGAGCGCGACCCCAGTCCCTGGCGTGCGCTCTGGCTGGACCAGAGCACCCCCCTGCCCGACGATGTCAAGGCGGCCTGGCTGCGCGACTGCAGCAGCGGCTCGCGCCAGTACCTGCTGCCCTTCCTTCGCCCCCTGGCGCGCACCAGCATCGTGCTGATCCAGGTGCTCAAGGTGCTGCTGCCGCGCAACTGGGCGCATTCCAGGCTGCTGCACCGGCTGCTGGCATTCAGCATGAACCGCTTTGTCTCGCCCGAGGCCAACTGGCTCATCCTGCGCCACTTTCACCTGGGCTCGCAGATCCTGGCCTTCATCGCGGCCAACGCGCCCACGCCGGTGGCCACTGCGCCACTGGAGCCCGCTGGCATCGACGACATACGCGATGAACTGTTCCTCAAGCACGACCTGAATCTGTTCAACTTCGTCATCCGCCTGAACACGGCGCTGCGCGCGGCAGGCCAGCAGTTGCAGCCCGTGGCCGAGCCCGACTTTTCCATGCTGCGCGAGCCGCCGCTGCGGCTGCAGGACATGCCGCGCGGCTGGCTGAACCGGCTGGACCTGCAAAGCGCCATCGAGGTCTACACGCCGGTCTATCAGCTGCTGCTGACCGACAACGATTTCTGGCGCGCCAGCAATTCGCTGCAGCTCGACGAAACCGTCGCCCTGTATGCAGCCCGCATCCTGGCCTCGCCAGAGCATCTGGTCATGCTCAACAACAAGCACCCGCTGGTGCCGCTGTCCACGCTGCGTGCGGGCCACCGTCTGGTGCTGCACGGGCTTTCCACCGAGATGCTGCACTGCCTGCTGGTGAAGGTGGCCTGCGGCGAGATGCCGCTGCCCGCGCGCGAACTGGAGCGCATGCGCCAGGCGATGCACGCGGACGCCACAGCCCCCTCTGACTCAGGTCAAGAAAACACAGCGAAGCGCCGCCATTGCGCGCGGCATTGCCGCAGGTCTGTTGCATTTCCGGGCGTGGACC
>NZ_JACSYA010000008.1 GCF_029870285.1 Delftia sp. PS-11 | reverse complement strand
CAACCCATATGGACTGAATTGTTTGACAAACGCCAGAAACCGCTGTCGGTGCGCATCGTCGAGCACCCGCATGGAGTTGCTGGTATTGCCGCTCAGCCAGGTGGGGCCTGAGCAGCAGTTCATGACCTGCCAGGCCAGGCGTATTTTTCCGTCGGGCAGCAGTGTCTTGTCATTGAAGACCGACTGCAGCGCCTCTTGCAAAACGGCTGCGCGTGTGTAGCGCTGGCCATTGACGGTCATATCCCAACCCATGCTGCCTGAGTTGTCCAGGCTGAGGATCACGTTGGGTGCCACATACGGCGCCAGCGTGGCGGGCGGTGACTGTGCCAGGTCCAGCGGCCGTGCCCGGCTGGCAGCAGGTGCCCAGGCCAGGACAGCCAGCGATGCCAGCAGCGTGGTTTTGAAGGGGGTGGTGTGGTTCACGGGTTCTCTCCTCCCTGCTTTTCTTGGGCTGTCAGTGGTGCATGCGCGTGCGTGCATGGCACCGGGCCTGTGCTGTGCACAGGCAGTTTTTGTGAATTGAATGCTGCTGGCGAATCTAGAAAAGTGCCTGCCGTCTGTCATTCAGACTGGTCTGATTAGTGGGGCGAAAAATCAGAGTCCGCTTGCGTTTTGGTGATCAGACAGGGGCGCATCTCCCTGTGTGGCAATGGGATGCGCGGGTTGGGATTTTTCAGAGTCTTTGTGCAAAGACCTCTTGGTGCCAGGGTCAACGGCCGCGCCGGGCCGGCGGTTTTTGCGTGTACCCGGCGCAGGCTCCGGCGTTGGGGCGGCCCTGGCATTCGCGGTACAGGCGCTGGTCTCTTTGCGCCGGGGTTTCCTGCGAGCTGCTGCGCTGGGTCTGGATGTACACGTGCTGGCGGGGTTTTCTGGCCTTGCCCCGCTGGGGTGGGGGTGGCGCTGCGCTGTCCGGCGGCGCGGTGTTGCCGGCCCCGGCGGTGTGCGCCTGCGTCAGGGTGCCGATGCACAGGGCCGTGCAGCCCAGCAGCATGCCGATGGCTGCGCGCAGCGCGCGGCGCATGGGGTGTTCGGGGTGCTGTGCCATGGGCAATCCCTCCTTGGGTTCTGGGCTGCCATGATTGTGAAGGGGGAGGGCTGTGCGGGTCTTTGCAAGGCACTTGGTATAATCGGCAGGTTTTGCATGGTGCAGAACGCACGCCGGGGCCGTTCCAGCCTCTGCGCAAGTAACCAAGGTGCCCTTTGCGGGTGCCAACTTCCAAGGAAACACAATGATCGCCTCTTCCGTGAAGGCCGAAGTCGTCAAGGCCAATGCACGCGCTGCCAACGATACTGGCAGCCCCGAAGTGCAAGTCGCCCTGCTGACCGCACGCATCAACGAACTGACTCCCCACTTCAAGCAGCACGCCAAGGACCACCATGGCCGTCGCGGTCTGCTGCGCATGGTGAGCCGCCGCCGCAAGCTGCTGGACTACCTGAAGTCCAAGGATGCTGATCGCTACACCGCACTGATCGCCAAGCTGGGCCTGCGCAAGTAAGCCTGGTGGGAGATCGAAACGCCTGAGTTAGCCTGTCTAGCTCAGGCGTTTTTTACTTCGGAGAAAGCAAGGCAGAGCGAAGCTGTGTCATTCCATTGCCGCAGGTTGCATGGCGCAAGTGCTGCAAGTGCCTCAAGTGCCGCAATGGAATGGCATCGTGTTCTGGTTTGCTCTCCATCACAGGGCTGGCGTGTGCCAGCCGCAATTGCCAAGGAGCAACAATGACAATGTTCAATAAAGTGACCAAGACTTTCCAGTGGGGCCAGCATACGGTGACCATGGAAACGGGCGAGATCGCCCGCCAGGCGTCGGGCGCCGTGCTGGTCAACATCGATGACACCGTGGTGCTGGCCACCGTGGTGGCGTCCAAGCAGGCCAAGGCCGGCCAGGACTTCTTCCCGCTGACCGTGGACTACATCGAGAAGACCTATGCCGCAGGCAAGATCCCCGGCAGCTTCTTCAAGCGCGAAGCCAAGCCCAGCGAGCTGGAGACGCTGACCAGCCGCCTGATCGACCGCCCGATCCGCCCGCTGTTCCCCGAAGGTTTCTACAACGACGTGCATGTGGTCATCCACACCGTGTCGCTGAACCCCGAGGTCGATGCCGACATCGCCGCCATGATCGCCACCTCGGCCGCTCTGGCGGTGTCGGGCATTCCGTTCAACGGCCCCATCGGTGCAGCCCGCGTGGGCTACATCAATGGCGAGTACGTGCTCAACCCCGGCCAGACCC
This sequence comes from Delftia sp. PS-11, assembly GCF_029870285.1. Taxonomy (GTDB): domain Bacteria; phylum Pseudomonadota; class Gammaproteobacteria; order Burkholderiales; family Burkholderiaceae_C; genus Comamonas. The sequence continues at coordinate 179,442 of NZ_JACSYA010000008.1, read as the reverse complement.
AGCGCAAGGATTCGCAGATGGATCTGGTGGTGGCGGGTACCGAAACCGCTGTGCTGATGGTCGAGTCCGAGGCGCTGCAACTGCCCGAAGATGTGATGCTGGGCGCCGTGGTGTTCGGCCACGAGCAGGGCAAGATCGCCATCGATGCCATCCATGAGCTGGTGCGCGAAGGCGGCAAGCCCGTGTGGGATTGGGTGGCTCCCGCCAAGGACGAAGAGCTGATCGCCAAGGTGTCTGCGCTGGGTGAAGAAGCCCTGCGCGCTGCCTACCAGATCCGCAACAAGCAGGCCCGCACCCAGGCCTGCCGCGAGGCGTATGCCGCCGTCAAGGCTGGCCTGACCGAGCAGGGCGTGGAGTTCGACGGCGTCAAGGTCGAAGGCATGCTGTTCGACATCGAGGCGCGCATCGTGCGCAGCCAGATCCTGGCCGGCGAGCCGCGCATCGACGGCCGCGACACGCGCACCGTGCGCCCCATCGAGATCCGCAATTCCGTGCTGCCCCGCACCCACGGCTCGGCGCTGTTCACGCGCGGCGAGACCCAGGCGCTGGTGGTGTCCACGCTGGGCACCGAGCGCGATGCGCAGCGCATCGATGCGCTGTCCGGCGAGTTCGAGGACCGCTTCCTGTTCCACTACAACATGCCTCCCTTTGCCACTGGCGAAGTGGGCCGCATGGGTTCGACCAAGCGCCGCGAAATCGGCCACGGCCGTCTGGCCAAGCGCGCCCTGGTGGCCTGCCTGCCGAGCAAGGAAGAGTTCCCCTACACCATCCGCGTGGTGTCGGAGATCACCGAGTCCAACGGCTCCTCGTCCATGGCTTCCGTCTGCGGCGGCTGCCTGTCGATGATGGACGCTGGCGTGCCGATGAAGGCCCATGTGGCCGGCATCGCCATGGGCCTGATCAAGGAAGACAACCGCTTTGCCGTGCTGACCGACATTCTGGGTGACGAAGACCACCTGGGTGACATGGACTTCAAGGTGGCCGGCACGACCAACGGCATCACCGCGCTGCAGATGGACATCAAGATCCAGGGCATCACCAAGGAGATCATGCAGGTCGCCCTGGCGCAGGCCAAGGAAGCGCGCATGCACATCCTGGGCAAGATGCAGGAAGCCATGGGCGAGGCCAAGACTGAGGTCTCGTCCTTCGCGCCCAAGCTGTACACGATGAAGATCAACCCCGAGAAGATCCGCGACGTGATCGGCAAGGGCGGCGCCACCATCCGCGCGCTGACCGAGGAAACCGGCACGCAGATTGACATCGGCGAAGACGGCACCATCACCATCGCTTCCAGCGATGCCGCCAAGGCCGACGAGGCCAAGCGCCGCATCGAGCAGATCACGGCCGAGGTCGAGATCGGCAAGATCTACGAAGGCCCCGTGACCAAGATCCTGGACTTCGGTGCGCTGATCAACCTGCTGCCCGGCAAGGACGGTCTGCTGCACATCAGCCAGATCGCCCATGAGCGCGTGGAGAAGGTGACCGACTATCTGCAGGAAGGCCAGATCGTCAAGGTCAAGGTGCTGGAGACGGACGAGAAGGGCCGTGTCAAGCTGTCGATGAAGGCACTGGCCGAGCGTCCCGCCGGCATGGAGCGCAGCGACCGCCCCGCACCGGCCGAGCGCCAGCCGCGCGAGTACCGCGAGCCGCGCCAGCCGCGTGAACCCCGTCAGCCGCGCGAATACCGCGAGCACGCCGAGGGCGAACAGCAGCAGCAACAGCAGCAGTGATTTCCGGCCGGGCTCCATCCTCTTGCAGGGGAGGGGGCTCGCAGGAATCTTGTAATGACGCAAGGCGCTGACCGGGTCAGCGCCTGCGGCGTTTTGGACAGGGATTGCGAGGTCGCACAATGGAAAAGCAAGTCATGCGTGCCGTGGAACTCACGGCGTTTGGTGGGCCCGAGGTGTTGCGCCTGGGCGAGCGTGCGCTGCCGGTCGCAGGCGCGGGTGAGTTGCTGATCCGTGTGGCTGCCAGTGGCATCAACCGTCCTGATGTGCTGCAGCGCAAGGGCCATTACGCGCCGCCTCCCGGTGCGTCGGACCTGCCGGGTCTGGAAGTGGCCGGTGTGGTGGTCTCGGGTGACGAGGCGGCCATGGCCGAGGCCGGTCTGCGTGTGGGCGACCGGGTGTGCGCCTTGCTGGCTGGCGGTGGCTATGCCGAGTATTGCGTGGCGCCCGTGGCCCAGTGCCTGCCCGTGCCCCAGGGTCTGGATGATGTGCAGGCAGCCGCCTTGCCGGAGACTTTCTTCACGGTCTGGAGCAATGTCTTCGATCGGGGGGCTCTGAAGGCGGGCGAGACGCTGCTGGTGCAAGGTGGCAGCAGCGGCATTGGCGTGACGGCCATTCAGCTGGCCAAGGCGCGCGGCGCGACGGTCATTGTGACTGCGGGCTCTGATGCCAAGTGCGCCGAGTGCGTGGCGCTGGGCGCGGACCATGCGATCAACTACCGCAGCCAGGATTTCGCCGAGGAGGTGCGCCGCATCACCGCCGGCAAGGGTGTGGATGTGATTCTGGACATGGTGGCTGGCGGCTATGTGGCGCGCGAGGTGCAGATCCTGGCCGAGGATGGCCGTCTGGTCATCATTGCGGTGCAGGGCGGTGTTCAGGCCGAGTTCGATGCCGGGCTGGTGCTGCGCCGCCGTCTGGTGGTGACGGGCTCCACGCTGCGTCCGCGCCCCGTGGCTTTCAAGGGAGCCATTGCCCAGGCGTTGCGGCGCGAGGTCTGGCCGTTGATCGAGGCGGGCAGCATCCGCCCCGTGATCCATAGCACCTTTGCCGCAGCCGATGCGGACAAGGCGCATGCGCTGATGGAGTCGAGTCAGCACACCGGCAAAATTGTTTTGACGTGGTAAACATGAACAAGAAGCTCATCGTTGGCAACTGGAAGATGAATGGCGGCCTGGCCGCCAATGCGGCGCTGCTGCAGGCGCTCAAGGCGGGGCTGCCCCAGGGCGGTACTGCGGGGGTGGCCGTGGCGGTGCCGTCTGCCTATCTGGCCCAGGCGCAGGCTGAACTGGCGGGCTCGCCGATCGGCGTGGCGGCGCAGGATGTGTCGCAGCACGAGGCGGGCGCCTATACGGGTGAGCTGTCTGCGGGCATGCTCAAGGAGTTTGGCACGCGCTATGTGCTGGTGGGCCATTCCGAGCGCCGCCAGTACCATGGCGAGACCGATGCCGTGGTGGCCCTGAAGGCGCAGGCTGCGCTGTCCAAGGGCGTCACGCCCATCGTCTGCGTGGGCGAGACGCTGGCCGAGCGCGAAGCGGGCCAGACCGAGCAGGTCGTCAAGCGCCAGCTGGCTGCTGTGATCCATCAGGTGGGCCATTGCGTCAGCGAGCTGGTGGTGGCCTATGAGCCGGTCTGGGCCATTGGCACGGGCAAGACAGCCACGCCCGAGCAGGCGCAGGCCGTGCATGCAGTGCTGCGCGCGCAGCTGCTGGCGGCAACGCCCAAGGCGGCGGACATTGCGCTGCTGTACGGCGGCAGCATGAATGCCGCCAATGCAGAGCAACTGCTGGCGCAGGCGGATATCGATGGCGGGCTCGTGGGTGGCGCGTCGCTCAAGGCCGCCGATTTCCTGACCATCATCGCTGCCGCCCGCTGAGGGGCGGTCTGCGGTTTTCTCTACAAGCAGGTACTAGACAATGAATGCTTTCGCAAGTGTGATCCTCGCCATACAGATGCTGTCGGCCCTGGGCATGATCGGCCTGATCCTGATCCAGCATGGCAAGGGCGCTGATATGGGTGCTTCCTTTGGCAGCGGCAGCTCGGGCAGCCTGTTCGGCGCCTCGGGCAGTGCCAACTTCCTGTCGCGTTCCACGGCGGGCCTGGCCACCGTGTTCTTCGTGACCACGCTGGCGCTGGCCTACCTGGGCAATGCGCGTCCCGTCAGCTCGGGCAGCGTGCTGGAAGGCGCTGCCGTGCCGGCGGCTCCTGCTGCGCCTGCCACGTCTTCGGCGCCCGCTGGCGATGCACCTGCTGCACCCCAGGGGGCAGCTCAAATTCCTACGAAATAATTTCACACAAAACCCTCGGTCTTGCCAGACCGGGGATTTTTACGGAGTAGAATCTAGGGATTGTCCGGTGAGCAACATCTTTGCAACGAAGAACTTAGAGCTTGCTGGCAATTGGTAAAGACGTAGCCGTCGTGGTGAAATTGGTAGACACGCTATCTTGAGGGGGTAGTGGCGAAAGCTGTGCGAGTTCGAGTCTCGCCGACGGCACCAAGATATAACTAAGAGCCTGCCCTGCTGATCAGGCTGTGATCGGTGCGGGCATGCCTTTCATGGTGGCCGCACGCGATGAACATCGACCAGTATCTTCCCGTTCTTTTGTTCATTCTCGTCGGCGCTGGCGTCGGCGTAGTTCCCCTGGTTCTGGGGTATGTTCTCGGGCCCAATCGCCCCGACGACGCAAAGAACTCTCCCTACGAGTGCGGCTTTGAAGCGTTTGAGGACGCGCGCATGAAGTTCGACGTGCGCTACTACCTCGTCGCCATCCTGTTTATCCTTTTCGACTTGGAAATCGCCTTCCTTCTGCCCTGGGCCGTCGCGCTGCGGGATGTGGGTGTGGCTGGTTTCACCGCTGTCCTGATCTTCCTGGCCGTTCTCGTCGTGGGCTTTGCCTATGAGTGGAAAAAAGGCGCCCTGGACTGGGAATAAGCGGCTTCACCAAAGGAAACACGATGATCGAAGGCGTGATGAAGGAAGGCTTCATCACCACGAGTTACGACTCTGTGGTGAACTGGGCCAAGACGGGCTCGCTGTGGCCCATGACATTTGGTCTGGCCTGCTGTGCCGTGGAGATGATGCACGCTGCGGCGGCTCGCTACGACATTGGCCGCTTCGGCTCGGAAGTGTTCCGCGCCAGCCCGCGCCAGTCGGACCTGATGATCGTGGCCGGTACACTGTGCAACAAGATGGCTCCGGCCATGCGCAAGGTCTATGACCAGATGTCCGAGCCACGCTGGGTCATCTCCATGGGTTCGTGCGCCAATGGCGGCGGTTACTACCACTACAGCTACTCTGTGGTGCGTGGCTGCGACCGCATCGTGCCGGTCGATGTGTATGTGCCTGGCTGCCCCCCCACGGCGGAAGCCCTGATCTACGGCATCATCCAGCTGCAGCAGAAGATCCGCCGCACCCATACCATCGCTCGCGTCTGAGAGGGTTGATGATGACTGCTATTGCGATTCACCCCGAAGTTCTTCGGGATGTGTTGGCTGCTGCCTTGGGCGACAAGGCCCGCAGCGTGACCGTTGCCCTGGATGAAGTGACGGTGGAAGTGTCCGCCGCCAACTATCACCAGGCGATGGAAATTCTGCACAAGGCGCCTGACTGCCGTTTCGAAGTGCTGGTGGACCTGTGCGGTGTGGACTATTCCACGTACGCCGAGATCGGCCGCGAGGGCCCGCGCTTTGCCGTGGTCTCTCACCTGCTGTCGGTGAGCCTGAACCAGCGCGTGCGTGTGCGCGTGTTCTGCAGCGACGACGATTTCCCGCTGGTGGCTTCCGTCACGGACATCTGGGCTGGCGCCAACTGGTTCGAGCGCGAGGCGTTCGACCTGTTCGGCATCGTGTTCGATGGCCACGACGACCTGCGCCGCATCCTGACCGACTATGGCTTCATCGGCCATCCTTTCCGCAAGGACTTCCCCCTGTCCGGCCATGTGGAAATGCGCTACGACGCCGAGCAAAAGCGCGTGGTGTACCAGCCGGTCACCATCGAGCCTCGCGAGATCACTCCGCGCATCATCCGCGAAGACAACTACGGGGGCCTGCACTGAAGGCGCGTTAGGCGCCTTTTTGTTGGAAGACCATGGCTGAAATCAAGAATTATTCCCTGAACTTTGGTCCGCAGCACCCGGCAGCGCACGGTGTGCTGCGTCTGGTGCTGGAGCTCGACGGTGAAGTGGTGCAGCGTGCCGACCCGCACATCGGGCTGCTGCACCGTGCGACGGAAAAGCTGGCCGAGAGCAAGACCTACATCCAGTCGCTGCCCTACATGGACCGCCTGGACTATGTGTCCATGATGTGCAACGAGCACGCCTACTGCCTGGCCATCGAGAAGCTGCTGGGCATCGAGGTGCCGATCCGCGCACAGTACATCCGCGTGATGTATTCGGAAATCACCCGCATCATGAACCATCTGATGTGGCTGGGCTCCAGCGGCAACGACGCAGGCAGCTCGACCACGCTGATCTACACCTTCCGTGAGCGCGAAGACCTCATGGACATGTACGAGGCCGTCTCCGGCGCGCGCATGCACGCTGCTTACTTCCGTCCGGGCGGCGTGTACCGCGACCTGCCCGACACGATGCCGCAGTACAAGGCCAGCAAGGTGCGCAATGCGCGCGCCCTGGAAGTGATGAACCGCAATCGCCAGGGTTCGCTGCTGGACTTCATCGACGACTTCACGCAGCGCTTCCCCAAGTGCGCGGATGAGTACGAGACGCTGCTGACCGATAACCGCATCTGGAAGCAGCGCAATGTGGACATCGGCGTGGTGACGGCCGAGCGCGCCATGAATCTGGGCCTGACCGGCCCGATGCTGCGTGCTTCCGGCGTGGCCTGGGACATGCGCAAGACGCAGCCTTACGAAGTCTATGACCGCATGGATTTCGATGTGCCCGTGGGCAAGACCGGCGACTGCTACGACCGCTATCTGGTGCGCGTGGCCGAGATGCGCCAGTCCAACCGCATCATCAAGCAGTGCGTGGACTGGCTGCGCGCCAATCCGGGTCCGGTGATCGTGGACAACCACAAGATCGCACCGCCGCCCCGCGAAGGCATGAAGTCCAACATGGAAGAGCTGATCCACCACTTCAAGCTCTTCACCGAAGGTTTCCGCGTGCCCGAAGGCGAGGCTTACGCGGCTGTCGAGCATCCCAAGGGAGAGTTCGGCATTTACATCGTGAGCGACGGGGCCAACAAGCCCTACCGCCTGAAGATCCGTCCGCCGGGATTCGCCAATCTGTCCGCCATGGACGAACTGTGCCGAGGCCACATGCTGGCCGACGCGGTGATGGTGCTGAGTACCCTGGACATCGTGTTTGGAGACGTTGACCGATGATTACCGAAGCGACCAAGGAGCGCTTTGCGCGCGAGGTGGCCAAGTACCCGGCCGACCAGAAGCAGTCTGCCGTGATGGCCTGCCTGTCGATCGTGCAGCAGGAGCAGGGCTGGGTCAGCCCGGAGAGCGAGGCCGTGATTGCCGAGTTCCTGGGCATGGCCGAGATCGCGGTGCATGAAGTCACCACGTTCTACAACATGTACAACCAGCGGCCGGTGGGCAAGTTCAAGCTCAACGTCTGCACGAATCTGCCCTGCCAGCTGCGCGACGGCTACAAGGCGCTGCACCATCTGGAGTCCCGTCTGGGCATCAAGATGGGCGAGACCACGCCGGACGGCCTGTTCACGCTGCAGCAGTCCGAGTGCCTGGGCGCCTGCGCCGATTCGCCGGTGATGCTGGTCAACGACCGCTGCATGTGCAGCTTCATGAGCAACGAAAAGCTCGACGAACTGATCGACGGCCTGCGCGCCGCGGAGGGCAAGGCATGAACGCCGCCGCACAATCGGTCCTGGCCAAGTTTGCCTCTTCGGGCAACGAGACCTGCTTCCATGGCCGCCATATCAATCCCCAGATTTATGCCGACCTCGATGGCTCCAACTGGTCCATCAAGGACTATGAGGCGCGTGGCGGCTATCAGGCGCTGCGCAAGATCCTGGGCAAGGATGGCGGCGAGGGCCTGACCCAGGATCAGGTGATTGCCACCGTCAAGGAGTCGGGTCTGCGCGGCCGTGGCGGCGCGGGCTTCCCCACCGGCCTGAAGTGGAGCTTCATGCCGCGCCAGTTCCCTGGCCAGAAGCATCTGGTGTGCAACTCGGACGAGGGCGAGCCGGGCACCTGCAAGGATCGCGAGATCCTGGTGCACAACCCGCACATCGTGATCGAGGGCATGATCATCGCGGCCTACGCGATGGGCATCAGCCTGGGCTACAACTACATCCACGGCGAAATCTTCGAAGCCTATGAGCGCTTCGAGGCCGCCCTGGAAGAAGCGCGTGCCGCCGGCTACCTGGGCAACAACATCATGGGCAGCAGCTTCAGCTTCCAGCTGCACGCCCACCATGGCTTTGGCGCCTACATCTGCGGCGAGGAAACTGCGCTGCTGGAGTCGCTGGAAGGCAAGAAGGGCCAGCCCCGCTTCAAGCCGCCGTTCCCGGCCAGCTTCGGCCTGTACGGCAAGCCGACGACCATCAACAACACCGAGACCTTCGCGGCGGTGCCCTGGATCATCCGCAATGGCGGCCAGGCCTACCTGGAGTGCGGCAAGCCCAACAACGGCGGCACCAAGATTTTCTCGGTCAGCGGCGACGTGAACCTGCCCGGCAACTATGAAGTGCCGCTGGGCACGCCTTTCAGCAAGCTGCTGGAGCTGGCGGGCGGTGTGCGCACGGGCCGCAAGCTCAAGGCGGTGATCCCTGGCGGATCGTCCTCGCCGGTGCTGCCTGCCGACATCATCATGCAATGCACGATGGACTACGATTCCATCGCCAAGGCCGGATCGATGCTGGGCTCGGGCGCCGTGATCGTGATGGACGATTCGCGCGACATGGTCGAGAGCCTGCTGCGCCTGTCGTATTTCTACCAGCACGAGTCCTGCGGCCAGTGCACGCCCTGCCGCGAAGGCACGGGCTGGCTGTGGCGCGTGGTCAACCGCATCGAGCACGGCCAAGGCCGTCCTGAAGACATCGAGCTTTTGGACTCGGTGTCTGTGAACATCATGGGGCGCACGATCTGTGCGCTGGGCGATGCGGCAGCCATGCCGGTGCGCGCCATGATCAAGCACTTCCGCCACGAGTTTGAAGCGAAGATCCAGAGCGCTTCCAAGCAGGCCGCCAACGCCGCCTGATCGCGAGAAAAGCATATGGTTGAAATTGAACTGGACGGAAAGAAGGTGGAGGTCGCCGAGGGCTGCATGGTCATGCATGCAGCCGAGAAGGCAGGCACCTACATCCCGCATTTCTGCTACCACAAGAAGCTGTCCATCGCCGCCAACTGCCGCATGTGCCTGGTGGATGTGGAAAAAGCACCCAAGCCCATGCCCGCCTGCGCCACGCCCGTGACGCAGGGCATGATCGTGCGCACCAAGAGCGAGAAGGCGATCAAGGCCCAGCAGTCGGTGATGGAGTTTTTGCTCATCAATCACCCGCTGGACTGCCCGATCTGCGACCAGGGCGGCGAATGCCAGCTGCAGGATCTGGCCGTGGGCTATGGCTCGTCTTCCTCGCGCTACGAGGAAGAAAAGCGCGTGGTCTTCCACAAGGATGTGGGCCCGCTGATCTCCATGGAGGAGATGAGCCGCTGCATCCACTGCACCCGCTGCGTGCGTTTCGGCCAGGAAGTGGCCGGCGTGATGGAGCTGGGCATGATCAACCGCGGCGAGCACTCCGAGATCACCACGGTGGTGGGCGATACGGTGGACTCCGAGCTGTCGGGCAACATGATCGACATCTGCCCGGTGGGCGCGCTGACCAGCAAGCCTTTCCGCTACAGCGCCCGCACCTGGGAGCTGTCGCGCCGCAAGTCGGTGTCGCCCCATGACTCCACGGGCGCCAACCTGATCGTGCAGGTCAAGAACCACAAGGTTCTGCGCGTTGTGCCTTTCGAGAACGAAGAGGTCAACGAGTGCTGGATTGCCGACCGTGACCGTTTCTCCTACGAAGCGCTCAACGGCGACGAACGCCTGACACGCCCCATGCTCAAGCAAGGCGGCCAATGGAAGGAAGTGGACTGGCAGACGGCTCTGGAATACGTGGCCAACGGCCTGCGTCAGATCAAGAATGACCATGGCGCTTCTGCCATCGGTGCTCTGGTCAGCCCGCACAGCACGCTGGAAGAGCTGTTCCTGGCGGGCAAGCTGGTGCGCGGCCTGGGCAGCGAAAACATCGACTACCGCCTGCGCAATGCCGAGTTCACCGCTGCCAATGGCGTGCGCTGGCTGGGCACGCCGATCGCCTCGCTGTCCAAGCTGCAGTCGGTGCTGGTGCTGGGCTCGAACCTGCGCAAGGACCATCCGCTGTTCGCACAGCGTATCCGCCAGGCGACCAAGCAGGGCTGCTCCGTGCTGTCCATCAACGAGCGCGTCTACGACTGGGCGATGCCGGTGACGGCCTCCATCGTGGCTGCCTCCGACTGGGCGCAGGCGCTGGCCGATGTGGCTGCTGCCGTGGCCCTGGAAAAGGGCATTGCCGCTCCCGTGGCCGCTGCCAGCGTGCATGCCGAAGCACAGGCGATTGCCTCCGCGCTGCTGCGCGGCGAGCGCAAGGCCGTGCTGCTGGGCAATGCCGCTGCACACCACGCACAGGCATCGACCCTGCTGTCGCTGGCCAACTGGATTGCCGAGCACACCGGCGCATCGGTGGGCTACCTGACCGAAGCGGCCAACACCGTGGGCGCGCAGTGGGTGGGCGCACAGCCTGCCGCCAATGGCCTGAACGCTGGCGAGATGCTGGCTGGCAACCTCAAGGCCGTGCTGCTGCTGAACAATGAACCCGTGTTCGATTCGGCTGCCGGCGCACGCGCCGCCGAGGCGCTGGGCAAGGCCGAGATGGTCGTGACCCTGAGCCCCTTCAAGGCCAACATGGAATTCAGCGATGTGCTGCTGCCCATCGCGCCGTTCACCGAGACTTCGGGCAGCTTCGTCAATGCCGAAGGCCGTCTGCAGAGCTTCCACGCCGTGGTCAAGCCGCTGGCCGATGCCCGTCCGGGCTGGAAGGTGCTGCGTGTGCTGGCCAATCTGCTGGGCCAGCAGGGCGTGGACTACGAGACATCGCAGGATGTGCTCGCAGCAGCGACCGGCGGCGCCACCAGCGTGCCTGCCGCCCGCCTGGGCAATGGCGCGCCTGCCGTGAACTCCATCGCCAATGGCGCTGGCCTGGCCGCGCCCGTGGTGGCCAGCATTTACCAGCTCGACAGCATCGTGCGCCGCGCGACGTCGCTGCAATTGACGGCGGATGCCCGCCAGGCTCGTGAGGGAGACGCCGCATGATCGACGCACTCAAGACGGCCGGAGCCGGCCTGATCGCCGCATCCTGGTGGACCGACGTGGCCTGGCCCGTCCTGTGGATTCTGCTGGGCATCGTTGCCATCGTCGCCCCCCTGATGGGCGCCGTGGCCTATCTGACGCTGTGGGAGCGCAAGCTGCTGGGCTTCATGCAGGTTCGCATGGGTCCCAACCGCGTGGGCCCCTTCGGCCTGCTGCAGCCTCTGGCCGACGGCCTGAAGCTGCTGACCAAGGAACTGATCCAGCCCACGGCCGCTGCCAAGGGCCTGTTCTACGTGGGCCCGGTGATGGCCATCATGCCGGCACTGGCTGCCTGGGTGGCTGTGCCCTTCGGCCCCGATGTGGCGCTGTCCAACGTCAATGCCGGCCTGCTGCTGATCATGGCGATCACTTCGATCGAAGTGTATGGCGTGATCATCGCCGGCTGGGCATCGAACTCCAAGTACGCTTTCCTGGGCGCGCTGCGCGCCTCGGCGCAGATGGTCAGCTATGAAATCGCGCTGGGCTTCTGTTTCCTGGTGGTGATCATGGTCACCGGCAGCATGAATCTGACCCAGATCGTGCTGAGCCAGGCCCAGGGCCACTTTGCCGGCATGGGCGTGAGCGTGCTGTCCTGGAACTGGCTGCCGCTGCTGCCGATTTTCGTGGTGTACCTGATCTCGGTCGTGGCCGAGACCAACCGCCACCCCTTCGACGTGGTCGAAGGCGAAGCCGAAATCGTGGCCGGCCACATGGTCGAGTATTCGGGCATGGGCTTTGCCATCTTCTTCCTGGCCGAATATGCCAGCATGTGGCTGGTGTCGGTTCTGGCGGTGATCCTGTTCCTGGGCGGCTGGCTGCCTCCGTTCGATTTCCTGTCCTTCATCCCGGGCTGGATCTGGCTGGCAGCGAAGACCTTCCTGGTCGTGTCCATGTTCATCTGGATCCGCGCCACTTTCCCGCGCTTCCGCTATGACCAGATCATGCGTCTGGGCTGGAAGATCTTCATTCCCGTCACCCTGGTGTGGCTGATCGTCGTGGGTGTCTGGATGCACTCGCCCCTGAACATCTGGAATTGAGCGGAGCAAGAATGTCTGCGGTAGCTGCAACTCCTTTTTCGATCAAAGACTTCTTCAAGAGCTTCATGCTCTGGGAGCTGGCCAAGGGCATGGCCCTGACTGGCCGCTACACCTTCCGCCGCAAGGTCACGGTGCAGTTTCCCGAGGAGAAGACTCCTCTGTCGCCGCGTTTTCGCGGCCTGCACGCCCTGCGCCGTTATGACAACGGCGAAGAGCGCTGCATTGCCTGCAAGCTGTGCGAGGCTGTGTGCCCTGCCATGGCGATCACCATCGAGTCCGATGTGCGTGATGACGGCTCGCGCCGCACCACGCGCTATGACATCGACCTGACCAAGTGCATCTTCTGCGGTTTCTGCGAAGAAAGCTGCCCGGTGGACTCCATCGTCGAGACGCAGATCTTCGAATACCACGGCGAAAAGCGCGGCGACCTGTACTTCACCAAGGACATGCTGCTGGCCGTGGGCGACCGCTACGAACCTGAAATCGCTGCAGCCAAGGCTGCGGACGCCAAGTACCGCTGAAGCGGCTCCTTGATCACTTGAAAAGATTCGATCCATGGACGCCAAAACTGGTTTTTTCTATCTGTTCTCGGTGGTGCTGCTGTTCGCAGCCTTCCGGGTCGTCACGGCACGCAACCCTGTGCACGCCGTGCTCAACCTGATCCTGGCCTTCTCGCAGGCAGCGGCCATCTGGCTGCTGCTCAAGGCCGAGTTCCTGGGCATCACTCTGGTGCTGGTCTATCTGGGCGCCGTGATGGTGCTGTTCCTGTTCGTGGTGATGATGCTGGACATCCGCATCGATGCCATCCGCCAGGGCTTCTGGAAGCACTTTCCCTTCGCCGCTCTGGTGGGCGCGCTGATCGCCTTTGAAATGGGCATGGTGCTCATGGGCGGCTTCAGCGGCGTCGAGGAGTCCAAGGCGGCGGCTGCCACCGTGGTCAATGCTGCCGGCCAGACTGTGCAGTACTCCAACACCCAGGCGCTGGGCAAGCTGCTGTACACCGAGTACCTGTACCCTGTCGAGATCGCTGCCGTGATCCTGCTGGTGGCCATGATCGCCGCCATCGCGCTGACGCTGCGCAAGCGCAAGGACAGCAAGGCCGTCAATCCCGCCCAGCAGGTGCGCGTGCGTGCACAGGACCGTCTGGAACTGGTCAAGCTGCAGGCAACCCAGGCGCCGAAGGCACCGGCCGCCGAGGCAACCCCCGCCGTGGAGACAAAAGCATGACGCTGACTTTGGGCCATTACTTGACGCTGGGCGCCATGCTGTTCGCGCTCTCCGTCGTTGGCATTTTTCTGAACCGCAAGAACCTGATCGTTCTGCTGATGGCCATCGAGCTGATGCTGCTGGCCGTCAACATGAACTTCGTGGCGTTCTCCAGCTATCTGGGTGACATGCACGGCCAGGTGTTCGTGTTCTTCATCCTGACAGTGGCTGCCGCCGAGTCGGCCATCGGTCTGGCCATCTTGGTGCTGCTGTTCCGTAACAAGACCAGCATCAATGCGGAAGATCTCAACTCCCTCAAGGGTTGAGTCCGCCGTCACTTGCAAGGTTCTCAAGAATGAGTCAAACCCTCTCAGCATCCATGCTCCTGGCGGTGCCGCTGGCACCGCTGGCGGGCTCCGCGCTCGCGGGCATCTGGGGCACCGCCTTCGGCGGCAACAAGATCGGCCGCGGCGGCAGCCACTCCCTGACCATCCTGGGCGTGCTGGTTGCCTTCATCCTGTCGGCGATCACGTTCAACAGCGTCATCTTCGAAGGCGCGCGCTTCGATCAGTCCATCTATACCTGGATGGTGGTCGGCGGCCTGAAGATGGAGATCGGCTTCCTGATCGACAGCATCACCGCCATGATGATGTGCGTGGTGACCTTCGTGTCGCTGATGGTGCACATCTACACCATCGGCTACATGCAGGAAGATGACGGCTACAACCGCTTCTTCTCGTACATCTCGCTGTTCACCTTCTCCATGTTGATGCTCGTCATGAGCAACAACCTGCTGCAGCTGTTCTTCGGTTGGGAAGCCGTGGGCCTGGTGTCGTACCTGCTGATCGGCTTCTACTTCAACAAGCCCTCGGCCATCTTCGCCAACATGAAGGCCTTCCTGGTCAACCGCGTGGGCGACTTCGGCTTCATCCTGGGCATCGGCCTGATCGCTGCCTACACCGGCACGATGAACTATGGCGAGATCTTCGCCAAGCTGCCCTCGATCCAGAACACGATGCTGCCCGGCACGGGCTGGCTGCTGGTGACGGTGACGGCCATCTGCCTGTTCATCGGCGCGATGGGCAAGTCGGCTCAGTTCCCGCTGCACGCCTGGCTGCCTGACTCCATGGAAGGCCCGACGCCCATCTCGGCGCTGATCCACGCCGCCACCATGGTGACGGCCGGCATTTTCATGGTGTCGCGCATGTCGCCGCTGTACGAGCTGTCGGACACCGCGCTGAACTTCATCCTGGTGATCGGCTCCATCACTGCGCTGTTCATGGGCCTGCTGGGCATCATCCAGAACGACATCAAGCGCGTGATCGCGTACTCCACGCTGTCTCAGCTGGGCTACATGACCGTGGCACTGGGCGCTTCGGCCTACTCGGTGGCCGTGTTCCACCTGATGACCCACGCCTTCTTCAAGGCTCTGCTGTTCCTTGGCGCCGGTTCGGTGATCATGGGCATGCACCACAATCAGGACATCCGCTGGATGGGCGGCGTGCGCAAGTACATGCCCATCACCTGGATCACCTTCCTGCTGGGCAATCTGGCACTGATCGGCACGCCGTTCTTCTCGGGCTTTTACTCCAAGGACGCCATCATCGAGGCGGTGCACGCCACGAACCTGCCGGGCGCTGGCTTTGCGAACTTCGCGGTGCTGGCCGGCGTGTTCATCACGGCTTTCTACTCCTTCCGCCTGTACTTCATCGTCTTCCACGGCAAGGAGCGCTACGACCAGAATCCGGACGCTCACCATGATGACCACCATGGCCACGACGACCACCACGGCCATGGCCACGATGCCAAGCCGCATGAGTCGCCTCTGGTGGTGACCGGCCCGCTGATGCTGCTGGCCATCCCCTCTGTGGTGATCGGCGCGCTGGCACTGATGCCCATGCTGTTCGGTGACTTCTTCAAGGGCGTGATCTACGTCGATGGCGCAAAGCATGGCGCCATGGCCGAACTGGCCGAGAAGATTCACGGCTGGGTGCCGATGGCGCTGCACGGCTTCACGGCCGCTCCCTTCTGGCTGGCACTGGCAGGCGTTGTCGTCTCCTATGTGTTCTACATGGTCAAGCCCGAGCTGCCTGCTGCCATCAAGTCGGCCATGCAGAAGATCGGCGTGTACCAGGCGCTGGAAGGCAAGTACGGCGTGGACTGGGTCTACGAAAACATCTTCGCCCGTGGTGCACGTGCCTTTGGCCGCGTGTTCTGGAAGGTTGGCGACCAGGCCATCATCGATGGCGCCATCGTCAATGGCTCCTGGAAGCTCATGGGCCGTATCGGCCAGTGGGTGCGCGGCCTGCAGTCGGGCTATCTCTATCACTACGCGTTGGTCATGCTGCTGGGCATCTTTGCGCTCATGACGTACTTCGTGTGGCTCAACAAGTAGTAGGGGAAGAAGAAAAATGGGATTGTTGAGTCTTGCTATCTGGGTGCCGATTGCGTTCGGCGCCCTCCTGCTGGCCTTCGGGCGCGAGGAGCAGGCCAAGGCCGTGCGCTGGCTGGCACTGATCGGCGCGCTGCTGGGCCTTGCCGTTACCGTGCCGCTGATCACGGGCTTTGACAACAGCACGGCTGCCATGCAGTTCGTGGAGAACGCGCTGTGGATCGAGCGCTTCAATATCCACTACCACCTGGGCGTGGATGGCATCTCCTTCTGGTTCGTGCCGCTGACGGCTTTCATCACCGTCATCGTCGTGATCGCCTCGTGGGAGTCGATCACCGAGCGCGTGAACCAGTACATGGGCGCGTTCCTGATCCTGTCCGGCCTGATGGTCGGCGTGTTCAGCGCCCTGGACGGCCTGCTGTTCTATGTGTTCTTCGAAGCCACGCTGATCCCGATGTACCTGATCATCGGCATCTGGGGCGGCCCGAACCGCATCTATGCGGCCTTCAAGTTCTTCCTGTACACGCTGAT
Organism: Delftia sp. PS-11; assembly: GCF_029870285.1. Taxonomy (GTDB): domain Bacteria; phylum Pseudomonadota; class Gammaproteobacteria; order Burkholderiales; family Burkholderiaceae_C; genus Comamonas. The sequence goes on along the minus strand of NZ_JACSYA010000008.1, from coordinate 163,192 downwards.
GGGCTCGCTGCTGACCCTGGTCGCGGTGATCTATCTGTACACCCAGTCGGGCGGCAGCTTCGAGATCCTGGCCTGGCACAAGCTGCCGCTGTCCTCGACGGCGCAGACGCTGATCTTCTTCGCCTTCTTCGCGGCCTTTGCCGTGAAGGTGCCGATGTGGCCGGTGCACACCTGGCTGCCTGACGTGCACGTGGAAGCGCCTACCGGCGGCTCCGCCGTGCTGGCTGCCATCATGCTGAAGCTGGGCGCCTACGGTTTCCTGCGCTTTTCCATGCCCATCGCTCCCGATGCCGCGCATGAGTGGGCCTGGCTGATCGTTGCGCTGTCGCTGGTGGCCGTGATCTACGTGGGCGTCGTGGCCCTGGTGCAGACCGACATGAAGAAGCTGGTGGCTTATTCGTCGGTGGCGCACATGGGCTTCGTGACCCTGGGCTTTTTCATCTTCAACCCGCTGGGCGTTGCTGGCGGCATCGTGCAGATGATTGCCCACGGTTTCGTGTCGGGCGCCATGTTCCTGTGCATCGGCGTGCTGTACGACCGCGTGCATTCGCGTGACATCGCAGCCTACGGCGGCGTGGTCAACACCATGCCCAAGTTCGCGGCTTTCGCGCTGCTGTTCTCCATGGCCAACTGCGGCCTGCCCGCAACGGCTGGCTTCGTCGGCGAGTGGATGGTGATTCTGGGCGCCGTGGAGTACAACTTCTGGATTGGCCTGGGCGCTGCCACGGCCCTGATCTTCGGTGCTTCCTACACGCTGTGGATGTACAAGCGCGTTTACCTGGGTCCCGTCACCAACGACCATGTGCGCGAGCTGACCGATATCGGCTGCCGCGAGTTCCTGGTGCTGGGCCTGCTGGCTGCCGCCGTGCTCTACATGGGCGTGTATCCCAAGCCCTTCACCGACGTGATGGATGTGTCCGTGGCCCAGCTGCTCAAGCACGTGGCTCTGAGCAAGCTGCATTGACCAGACTGAAACGAGAGATTCGAGATGATTGACAACATCAGCTGGCTGGCCATCTATCCGGAGATTCTTCTCCTGGTCATGGCTTGCGTGATCGCCCTGGTGGACCTGGGCGTCAAAAGCCCGCGCCGCACGGGCACCTATGTTCTGACGCTTCTGTCCCTGGCTGTGGTGGCCGTGCTGCAAGGCATGTACGCTTCCAGCGGCAATACCTTCTACGGCTGGGGCAACATGGTGGTCTCCGACGCCATGGGCAACTGGCTCAAGTGCTTTGCCACGGTGGCCACGATGGTGACCCTGGTCTATGGCCGTCCCTATGCCGCTGACCGCGACATGCTGCGCGGCGGTGAAATGTTCACGCTGTCGATGCTGGCACTGCTGGGCATGTTCATCATGATCTCCGGCAACAACTTCCTGGTGATCTACCTGGGCCTGGAGTTGCTGACCCTGTCGAGCTACGCCCTGGTGGCACTGCGCCGCGACCACACGACTTCGGTCGAGGCCGCCATGAAGTATTTCGTGCTGGGCGCCATGGCCAGCGGCTTCCTGCTGTACGGCATGTCCATGCTCTACGGCGCCACAGGCTCGCTGGATATCGGCCAGGTCTTCAAGGTCATCAACTCTGGCGCTATCAAGCACCAGGTGCTGGTGTTCGGCCTGGTGTTCGTGGTGGCCGGCCTGGCCTTCAAGCTGGGTGTCGTGCCGTTCCACATGTGGGTTCCCGACGTTTACCAGGGCGCTCCCACGGCCATCACCACCATGATCGGCGGCGCGCCCAAGCTGGCTGCGTTCGCCATCGTCATCCGCCTGCTGGTGGACGGCCTGCTGCCGCTGGCTATCGACTGGCAGCAGATGCTGGGCGTGCTGGCGATTGCCTCGCTGCTGATCGGCAACTTCGCCGGCCTGCAGCAGACCAACCTCAAGCGCATGCTGGCCTATTCGACCATTTCGCAGATGGGCTTCGTGCTGCTGGGCCTGATGTCGGGCGTGGTCGATGGCAAGGTCGATCCTGCTACCGTGGAAAATGCCTACAGCTCCGCCATGTTCTACGTGGTCACCTATGTGCTGACCGCACTGGCAGCCTTCGGCGTGATCCAGCTGCTGGCGCGCGAAGGCTTCGAGAGCGAGGAGATCGCCGACTTCGCCGGCCTGAACCAGCGCAGCCCGCTGTACGCTGGCGTGATGGCAATCTGCCTGTTCTCCATGGCCGGCATTCCGCCGCTGGTGGGCTTCTACGCCAAGCTGTCGGTGCTGCAGGCGCTCGTGGCTTCTGGCCAGAGCATGAGCATCGCTCTGGCGGTGTTCGCCGTGATCATGTCGCTGATCGGCGCCTTCTACTACCTGCGCGTTGTCAAGGTCATGTACTTTGACAAGCCCATCACCGCTACCAGCGTTTCCGCTTCGCTGGATGTGCGGGTGGTGCTGACCATCAATGGCGCCCTGGTGCTGTTGCTGGGCCTGTTGCCGGGTGGCCTGATGGCCCTGTGCGCCGACGCAGTCGTGCGCGCCCTGGCATCCTGATCCATCGTTTTCTTTGGGCGGGGCCTGGGCCCCGCAGCAAGGACTCTGGCGTGTCGCAAACCGCTTCCATCTGGCTCGTGATCCTGGCTGCCCTTGTGGCAGCCAATTTGCCTTTTATCAGCCAGCGGCTGCTGCTGCTGGGCCCTGTGGCAGCCGGCCGGCGCAAGCCGCTGGCCCTGCGGCTGCTGGAGATGCTGCTGCTGTACCTGCTGGTGGGTGGGCTGGCATTGCTGCTGGAGCGCCGCGTCGGGCAGATTGCTCCCCAGGGCTGGGAGTTCTATGCCATCACTGCCTGCCTGTTCATGACATTGGCTTTTCCGGGTTTCGTGTACCGTTACCTGGTCCGCCGCAGCTGATGCTGCGGCCCGTGTCCCTCAGGCACAGGAAAGGGGTGAAAAATGAAGGTGCTTGACCTCCATTGCCCGCAAGGCCATTTGTTCGAAGGCTGGTTTGCTTCGGAAGATGATTTCCAGAATCAGCTGGAACGCAAGCTCGTGCTGTGCCCTGTCTGCGGCGACAGCTCCATTACCAAGCGCCTGAGCGCGCCACGCCTGAATCTGGGCGCCAGGCCACCCCAGGCGAGCCCGCCGGCCGCCGTGCCACCGGCTACCGTTTCTGCCCAAGGTGCTTCCCCGTCTGCCCAGACGCTTGAGCAGTTGCAGGCCATGCAGGCTGCGTGGCTGCAGTGGTCGCGCAAGGTGGCCGAACAGACCGAAGATGTCGGCGAGCACTTTGCCGACGAAGCCCGCCGCATGCATTACGGCGAAATCGACGAGCGTGCCATCCGTGGCCAGGCCAGCCCGGAGCAGGCCATGGCGCTGCTGGACGAGGGCATTGCCGTCGTGCCCCTGGCCTTGCCGGAAGGCTCCAAGGAAAAGCTGCAATAGCGGGGACTGTTTGTCGCTTGCATGCGTTTTGGGGCGACAAACTAGACCACATCTGCAGCATTTCTCCAAGTGGCCGAGTCCGCCGCAGGGAGATTCCATGCTCCGGTATTTCCCGAATGCACCACTTCTGCGCAGGCGAACTGCAACAGGCTGCAGAGAGTTTTTGCTATCATTTTGAAAGCGAAATTGCCACGCAGCAAGATGCTCTGAGGCGGTCATGCTGGATAACCCTGAATCTTTTTTCCTCTGCTGGCTGGCAGCAGGCGAGGCCAGCGTCTGATACATGCTTGTGTTAGTGACTACTCGCGTCTGGGCGCTTTGCGGTCGTTAAATGTCGCCAAGATGACGCACCAGGGACAGTCCTTAGGCGCAGATACCTAGGCGTTTTCCCGCTGCAGTGCACAAGACAGCGGGACCTACGATGCGTTCGGCCCTGAACAATCTCTTGCCCGCGCCTGGTGCGTGGTGCTCTGCAGGGCCGGCAACCGATGGAGTGGACGGCAGCGCACATGAGCGACGTTATTCTCGAAACCCACAACCTGACCAAAGAGTTCAAGGGATTCACGGCCGTGAGCAAGGTGGACCTGTCGGTGCGCCGGGGCTCCATCCACGCCCTGATCGGTCCCAATGGCGCGGGCAAGACCACCTGCTTCAATCTGCTGACCAAGTTCCTTGAGCCCACCTCGGGCAGCATCCGTTTCAATGGCACGGACATCACCCGCGAGGCGCCCGCGCAGATCGCGCGCCGTGGCGTGATCCGCTCGTTCCAGATCTCGGCCGTGTTCCCGCACTGCACCTTGCTGGAGAACGTGCGCATCGGGCTGCAGCGCCGGCTGGGCACTTCCTTTCATTTCTGGCGCAGCGAGAAAAGCCTGTCCCAGCTCGACAGCCGGGCCATGGAGTTGCTGGCCGAGGTCGGCCTGCAGGATCTGGCCCATGAGATCACGGTGAACCTGCCTTACGGCCGCAAGCGCGCGCTGGAAATCGCCACCACGCTGGCGATGGAGCCTGAGCTGATGCTGCTGGATGAGCCCACCCAGGGCATGGGCCATGAGGATGTGGACCGCGTGACCCAGCTGATCAAGAAGGTTTCGGCCGGGCGCACCATCCTCATGGTGGAGCACAACATGAAGGTGATCTCCACGATTGCCGACCGCATTACGGTGCTGCAGCGCGGCGCCGTGCTGGCCGAGGGGCCTTACGAGGAAGTTTCGCGCAATCCGCAGGTGATGGAAGCCTATATGGGCACGACCGATGGCCAGTTGAAGGGAGCACATTGAGATGACTGCTCCAGCATTGGAAATCAAGGGCCTGCAGGCCTGGTACGGCGAGTCCCATGTGCTGCATGGCATGGATCTGGTGGTGCAGCCCGGCGAGGTGGTCACGCTGCTGGGGCGCAATGGCGCAGGCCGCACTTCGACGCTGCGCGCCATCATGGGCCTGACGGGCGCGCGCAAGGGCTCGATCAGGATCAATGGCGTGGAGGCCATTCATCTGCCGACGCACCGCATTGCCCATCTGGGGGTGGGTTATTGCCCCGAGGAGCGCGGCATTTTCTCCAGCCTGTCGTGCGAAGAGAACCTGATGCTGCCGCCGCCGCTCAAGACCGGCCAGCCGGGCATGAGCGTGCAGGAGATTTACGCCATGTTCCCCAATCTGGCCGAGCGCCGCCACAGCCAGGGTACCCGCCTGTCAGGCGGCGAGCAGCAGATGCTGGCCGTGGCGCGCATCCTGCGCACGGGGGCGCGGCTGCTGCTGCTCGATGAGATCTCGGAAGGGCTGGCCCCCGTGATCGTGCAGGCGCTGGCGCGCATGATCACCACGCTCAGAGCCAAGGGCTATACGGTGGTCATGGTGGAGCAGAACTTCCATTTCGCGGCGCCGCTGGCCGACCGTTTCTACGTGGTGGAGCATGGCCATGTGGTCGAGCGCTTCGGCGCCGCCGAGCTGCAGGCCAAGATGCCTGTGCTCAACGAATTGCTGGGCGTCTGACCCTGCATGCCTGTCCATGTAGCTGGCGCCTGGGGCTCGCCGGCCGACAACCTGCCACGGCCCTGTGACAAAAATCCAAGACAGCAAACCGAAGGAGACTGCAATGAAAGCGAAACTGACCGCCCTGTCGTGCATGCTGGCCGCTGCCGGCCTGGCCAGCCCGTTGGCGATGGCCCAGGAGAAGGTGAAGATCGGCTTCGTGACGGATATGTCCAGCCTGTATGCGGATGTGGAGGGCAAGAATGCCGTCATTGCCATGCAGATGGCCATTGATGACTTTGGCGGCAAGGTGCTGGGCCAGCCCATCGAGCTGCTGAGCGCAGACCATCAGAACAAGGCGGACATTGCGGCTTCCAAGGTGCGCGAGTGGGTCGATACCCAGGGCATCAGCCTGGTGTTCAGCGGCACCAACTCGGGCACGGCGCTGGCCGTGTCGCAGGTGGCCAACGAGAAAAAGCGCGTGCACTTCAACAGCGGCGCCGGCTCTTCGGCGCTGACCAATGAACAGTGCAATCCCTACACCGTGCACTACGCCTATGACACCGTGGCCCTGGCCAAGGGCACGGGCGCGGCGGTGGTCGATCGCGGCGGCAAGGACTGGTTCTTCCTGACGGCCGACTATGCTTTCGGCCAGGCGCTGGAGAACGACACCACGGCCGTGGTCAAGGCCAAGGGCGGCAAGGTGGTAGGCGGTGTCAAGCACCCGCTCAATGCTTCGGACTTCTCGTCCTTCCTGCTGCAGGCCCAGGCTTCCAAGGCCCAGATTCTTGGCCTGGCCAATGCCGGCGGCGACACCATCAATGCCATCAAGGCGGCCAAGGAATTCGGCATCAACAAGAGCATGAAAACTGTGGGTCTGCTGGTGTTCCTGACCGACATCCACAGCCTGGGCCTGAAGAACACCGAAGGCATGCAGTTCACCACCAGCTGGTACTGGGACCAGAACGACGCCTCGCGCAAGTTCGCCGAGCGCTTCTTCGCCAAGACCAAGCGCATGCCGACCTCGATCCAGGCCGCCGACTACTCGGCAGTGATGACCTACCTCAAGGCCGTGCAGGCCGTGAAGACCACGGATGCCGACAAGGTCATGGCCTACCTCAAGAGCACGCCACTGGAGGACTTCTACGCCAAGGGCTCGATCCGTCCGGATGGCACCTATGCCCACGACATGTACCTGGTCGAGGTCAAGAAGCCGGCCGAGTCCAAGAAGCCCTGGGACTACCTGAAGGTGCTGACCACGCTGCCCGCCGACCAGGTCTGGACCACCAAGGCCGAGACCAAGTGCGCGCTGTGGAAGTGACGCCGCGCCACGCCTGAAGCCGCCCATCCGCCATCCACCGGCCTACCACGATAGCTGCATCCCATGGAAGTCTTTGGTGTTTCCCTGCCGGGCCTGATGAGCCAGCTCCTTCTGGGGCTGGTCAACGGCTCCTTCTATGCCATCCTGAGTCTGGGCCTGGCGGTGATCTTCGGCCTGCTCAACGTGATCAACTTCGCTCACGGCGCGTTGTTCATGCTGGGCGCCATGGTCACCTGGATGGCCATGAGCTACTTTCAGATCAACTACTGGGTGATGCTGGTGCTGTCGCCGCTGCTGGTGGGGCTGCTGGGCGTGCTGATAGAGCGTTGTCTGCTGCGCTGGATCTACAAGCTCGACCATCTCTATGGCCTGCTGCTGACCCTGGGCCTGTCGCTGCTGATCGAGGGCCTGTTCCGCTCGGTCTACGGTGTTTCGGGCCTGGGCTATGACACGCCCGAGCTGCTGGAGGGTGCGACCAATCTGGGCTTCATGATCATGCCCAACTACCGCGCCTGGGTGGTGGTGGCCTCGGTGGTGGTGTGCCTTGCCACCTGGTTCATGATCGAGAAGACGCGCATCGGCGCCTACCTGCGCGCAGGCACCGAGAATCCCCGTCTGGTGGAAGCCTTCGGCGTCAATGTGCCCGTGATGATCACGCTGACCTATGCCTTCGGCGCCGGCCTGGCCGCCTTTGCCGGCGTGCTGGCTGCGCCGGTCTATCAGGTCACGCCGCTGATGGGCCAGAACCTCATCATCGTGGTCTTTGCCGTGGTGGTGATCGGCGGCATGGGCTCCATCATGGGCTCCATCCTGACGGGCCTGGGCCTGGGCGTCATCGAGGGGCTGACCAAGGTGTTCTGGCCCGAGGCATCGTCCACTGTGGTGTTTTTCATCATGGTCATCGTTTTGCTCATCCGCCCCGCCGGCCTGTTCGGCAAAGAGAAATAAGAAGAGGGGGCCGACGACATGAAATCCAAGACTCTCGTTCAACGCATCGCCCCCTGGGGCTATGGCCTGCTGCTGCTGGGGCTGCTTGCGGCACCGCTGCTGGGCGCCTATCCGGTGTTCGTGATGAAGCTGATGTGCTTCGCGCTGTTCGCATCGGCTTTCAATCTGCTGCTGGGCTATACGGGCCTGCTGTCCTTCGGCCATGCCGCTTTTCTGGGCGGTGCGGCCTATGTGACGGGCTACGCCATCAAAGGCTGGGGCCTGACGCCCGAGCTGGCCATGCTGGCCGGCACGGCAGGTGGCGCGCTGCTGGGGCTGGTTTTCGGCTGGCTGGCCATTCGCCGCCAGGGCATTTATTTCTCGATGATCACGCTGGCCCTGGCCCAGATGCTGTTCTTCGTCTGCCTGCAGGCGCCATTCACAGGCGGCGAGGACGGCATGCAGGGCGTGCCGCGCGGCAAGCTGTTCGGCGCCATCGATCTGAGCAGCGACCTGACCATGTACTACGTGGCGCTGGCCATCGTGGCGGCGGCCTTCCTGCTGATCGTGCGCACCATCCATTCGCCCTTCGGGCAGGTGCTCAAGGCCATCAAGGAAAACGAGCCGCGTGCCACTTCGCTGGGCTACGACGTGGCACGCTACAAGCTGCTGGCCTTCGTGATTTCGGCTGCGCTCACCGGTCTGGCAGGCTCGCTCAAGACCGTGGTGCTGGGCTTTGCCACGCTGTCGGATGTGCACTGGACCACTTCGGGCCATGTGATCCTGATGACGCTGATGGGCGGCCTGGGCACGCTGTCGGGCCCCATCCTGGGATCGGCCGTGGTGGTGATGCTGGAAAACAAGATCGGCGAGTTCGGCACTTTCCTGCAGCGCATCACCGGCGTGGAGTGGTTTTCCACGCTGGGCGAGTCGGTGACCATTGTCACCGGCCTGATCTTCGTGGTCTGCGTGCTGCTGTTCCGCAAGGGCATCATGGGCGAGCTGATCGCCTGGCTGCAGAAAAAGCGTGCCTCATGAGACCCTGAAGCCCTTCCGGACAGAAGAGGCAAGGGCAGGCCCGGCAGGACCTAGCCAGGCCCTGCGGGCCTGCCCTTACTACGCGTTGTCGGACTCCTGCATCCATGCCGGTATGTCCCGCTTGCTGTGCAGCACACGCCATACATCGATATGGTGAGCCTGCTCTACGTAGAAAACGATGTGCGGGTAACGCGTCAGCGGCCAGGCGCGCAGGCCGGGCAGATGGAGTTCGTGGGCATGCCGCAGCGAGCCTGTGGCGGGGTGGTGGCCGATGTGTGCGTAGGCTTTCTCCAGCGCATCGATGAAGCCCAAGGCTGCGTGTGCCGCCTCCTTGTCCAGGTAGTGGGCAAGTATCTCTTCGACGTCTCGGTTGGCCTGCTCGCGGGGTACGATGGCCTTGGCCCTCACCTCTTGGCCTTCGCCCGCTCACGCAGTCCATCGAAATAGCCTGCATCCACCACGGCAGTCGGTGCCGAGCCCGCTCCGCTCAACAGCAGGTTGCGCAGTTGCCAGCGCTCCTGATCCCTGCGGATCAACTCGCGGACATACTCGCTGCTCGTGCCGTAGCCACGCTGGCTGACCTGTTCATCCACAAATGACTTGAGGGTGTCAGGAAGGGAAATGTTCATGGTGCTCATGGCGCAAGTGTGGGCACCTTGGCAAAATTTGGCAAGATTCGCGGCCGCCAAGGCGATCATGAACAGGCTCTCAGAGCTGCAGTGGCCGCGCGTAGCCCGTCATTTCCAGGTAGCCCTGGCCCGCCATTGCGTCCCTGGCAGCGCCGGCCTGTGTGTGCAGGCTGCACAGGCCTTCCCAGTAGATGGCGCCGGTGGAGGCGCTGCTGTCGAGTTCCTGGTCATCCACCAGGGCATTGACCGTGAAGCGGCCTGCCGGTGTATCGACCTGCCACTGCACGGGGTAGCGTGCGCCGCTGGCGGGGCTGTGCCAGTGGCGCAGGGGAGTGAAGCGCACGGCGTCATGCCCGAAGACCTGCACGGCTCCTGCGGCGTTGCGCAGGGAGCCGCCTGCCCAGAGGGCGCTGCCGTCGGCCCGGCGCAGGCGGAAGGCCGTGAGTGCGCCGCCGTCCAGCAGGTTCATGCCGATCCAGTCCCAGCCCACGGCCTCGGGGTGCATCAGGGCCTGGCTCCATTCGTGGTCCAGCCAGGCGCGGTTGTCGCCGGGCTCGCGCGGGGTGTCGATGTCCATGCGCCGGCCTGCCAGTTCCAGGGTGCCGCTGACGTGCAGCTGCGGGCGGCTGTAGTAGTAGCTGGCCTGGCTGGGCTCGGGGCCTTTGCGCGAGAGGCCGGCGCGTCCCTGCAGCAGCGGCGGCTCCGGCGTTTCAAAGCGCAGCGCCAGCGAGAACCCGCTGCCGCGTATGCGGGTGTCATAGCGGTCGGTGGAACCGGTGCCGGTGCTGGTGCGTGCAAGGGTCCAGTCCTGCAGCCGCAGGCGGGTGTCGGCTTCACCGGCCTCGGCGATGCCGAAGCCTGCGCGCGCGATGCGCTGGTCGTGGTGCAGGAGCCTGGAGCGTACGTCGCACAGGGCTGCGTGGGCAAACAGCAGCTGGCGCGCAGCGAAGGCCGAGCGCAGTGCCTGGGTTTCCTCCACACGCGAGCGGAAGAAGGTGATCTGAAAGCCCCAGGCCTGGCCTGCCGCGCGCGCCTGCCCGGTGATGTACCACCATTCGGTGCGCAGTTCGGGGTGGCTGCCGTGGTCACGCGGAAACACCAGGGTGCGTGGGGATAGCGCCAGAGCAGGCGGGATGCTGGTGCCCAGGGTCAGTCCCAGGCTGGCAGCGCGGCCCAGCCACTGGCGGCGCGAGAGTGGGGGCATGGTCGGCATGGTTACCAATCTTCCTTGACGGCGAGCACGGCGCTGCGGCCCGCTGCGGCGCGTCCGGCCAGCCAGGCGGTGAGTGTGCCGGCCGCGATGACGCTGGCGGCCAGCGCGAGCAGGCGCGGCCAGGGCAGGGACAGTTCCATGGTCCAGTGAAAGCTTTGCGGGTTGACCACATGGACGAGTATGAGCGCCACGCCCAGGCCCAGCAGGGTGCCTGCGACGGCGCCTGCCAGGGTCCAGGCCAGTCCTTCGCCGGCCACGACGGCCAGGATGTCGCGCCGCGTCAGGCCCAGGTGGGCCAGCAGTCCGAATTCCTTGCGCCGGGCCAGTACCTGGGCGCCGAAGCTGGCCGCGATGCCGAACAGGCCGATGGCGATGGCGACGGCCTGCAGCCAGTAGGTGACGGCAAAGCTGCGGTCGAAGATGCGCATGGAGCGTTCGCGCAGCGCGCCGCTGCTGGTGAATTCCAGTGCCTGGGCCGCGCCGGGCTCGGTCAGCAGCGCCTGGATGCGTGACTGCAGCCGCTGCGTGGCGCCGGGGTCGGCGCTGTCGGGCCAGATGGCGATTTCGGTCGGGCCCGTGGGGAGAGGGCTGGCGCTTGCCATGCCATGGAAATCATCCCAGTCCATGGCGATGGCGCCGAACTGGCGCACATAGTCGCGCCAGATGCCGGCCACAAAGACGGTGGCATCTGGGGCCGGCAGGGCCTGGGCCAGCTGCGGCCAGGGCTGGCCGGGCCGCACGCCGTACAGCTGGGCCACGGCTTCGCTGACATAGACGGGCGTGGCGCCCTCGGGCCATGCCACAGGGCCCTGCACCCAGGGCAGTTGCTGCCCCTGGGGGCCGTGAAGAGGCCGCAGCAGCAGGCTGACGGCCGGGCGTTCGGGGTTCAGTTGCAGGCTGGTGGAGCGCATGGGCTGTGCGCGCTGCACGCCGGGCAGACCGGCAATGCGCTGCGCGAGGTCGGCGGGCAGCGGCATGGCGTCGGGGCGGCCTGCGCTGCCGGCCATGCGCAGGTACAGGGGGGCGGGCAGCACGGTGTCCAGCCAGGCGATCATGCTGTCGCGGAAGCTGGCGACCATGACGGTCAGCGCGACGGCCAGGCTCAGGCTGGCGACCACTCCGCCCACGGCCACGGTGGTGCTGCGGCGCATGCGCCGGGCGCGTTCCACGGACAGCAGGGCCAGCGGCTGGCGCAGCAGGGCCTGGGGGATCAGGCGCAGCAGCAGGCCCAGCAGCCAGGGCAGGGCGGCCATGCCGCCCAGCAGCAGCAGGGCCACGGCCAGGTAGGCCGCGAGCGGGATGCCTGCGATGGGCGGCAGGAAGGCCAGCGCTACGCTGGCGCCGATCAGCAGCAGCGCGGGCAGGCCGCGTGCTGTGCGTTCGGCGCCGGAGCCTTGTCCCTTGAGGGTAGCCGCTGGGGGCAGTTCCATGGCCTGGCGGGCGGGCCACCAGCCGCCTGCCACGGTGGCGGCCACGCCCAGCAGGCCGAAGGTCAGGGCGGCGCCTGCGCTCCACTGCAGCGTTGGCTGCACGCCGGCGAAGTAGCCGCCGCCCAGGTCGCCGCCCAGCAGGTGCAGGGCCAGCCAGGCCAGTGCGGTGCCCAGGGCGATGCCTGCGGCGCTGCCCAGCAGGCCCAGCAGCAGGGATTCGAGCAGCACCAGGCCCAGGCGCTGGCGCGGCGTCAGGCCCAGCACGGCCAGCAGCGCGAACTGGGGCGCACGCTGGGCGACACTGAGCGCCAGCACGGAAAACACCAGGAAGGCCCCCGTGAACAGCGCCACCAGGGCCAGCACGGTCAGGTTGACGCGGTAGGCGCGCGACATTTCGGCAATGCGCTGCTGGTCGTCGCCGGGGCGGCTGGCCAGGGCCTGGGGCGGCCAGCCGGGCAGGCTGCGCAGCGCGCCGAGCAGGGATTCGCGGGTGGCGCCTTCGGCCAGCAGTACGTCGATGCGGTCCACTTCACCCCAGCGCTGCAGGCTGTCTTGCAGTGCGCCGATGTCCATGACGGCCAGCGGCGGCCCCGAGGCGGCCACGGTGCCCGCGATGCGCAGGGTTTGCATGCGGCCGCCGATCTGCCATGTCAGGGGCGCAGGTCCGGCCTGCGCGGACATGCCCAGGGCCTGCAGCGCTGCCGCGTTGAGAAAAACCGCGTCAGGGGCAAACAGGTCCATGCGCCCGCCGCCATCGAACGGCCGGGGCATGAGTGCGGGTGCCACGGGTGCCAGCCGCAGCGCGTCGCCGCCGAGCACGCGCAGCTGGATGGCGCCGGGCGCGGTGCCCGCCAGGGCCGTGGTCTCGATCCAGGGGGCGGCCAGGCTTACTTCGGGCTGGTCTGCGATGCTGCCGTACAGGGCTTCGGGAAGGCCGCCGCGCATGGCGCGCAGCTCCAGGTCGGGCTGGCCGCTGACGGTGCGCACGGCGCGCGAGAATTCGTCCAGCGCCGATTGGTTGATGACATGCACGGCAAAGCCCAGCGCCACGCCCAGCATGATGGCGGCCAGGGCGGTGGCGGTGCGCCAGGGGTGCTGGCGCAGTTCCTGCCAGGAGAAGGTGCGAAGCAGGGCGAGCATGGCGGTTGTCTTGTGTTGCCGGCAGCGGCCTTCAGGCCGGGCGCATGCCTTGCGCTGTCAGACGCAGCACGCGGTCGGCACGGCGCGCGGCTTCCATGGAGTGGGTGACCAGCACCAGGGCTGCCTGGTGCGCGCGGGTCTGGTGCAGCAGCAGTTCCATGACCTGGGCTGCGGTGCCGGGGTCCAGGTTGCCGGTGGGTTCGTCGGCCAGCAGCAGCGCCGGGCTGTGCACCAGCGCGCGGGCAATGGCCACGCGCTGCAGCTGGCCGCCACTGAGCTGCCAGGGCAGGCGCTGCCCCAGGCCCTGCAGCCCCACGGCCTGCAGCAGTTGCTCGACGCGCTGGCGTCCCTGTGCATCGAGCCGCTGCAGCAGCATCAGCGGCAGGGCCACGTTGTGCCATACGTCCAGGTGGTGCAGCACGTGGAAGGCCTGGAACACGAAGCCCACATGGCTGCGCCGCCACAGTGCGCGGCCGGTTTCATCCAGGGCCGACAGGTCCAGTCCCTCGTGCAGCACACGGCCTTGCTGCCATTCATCCAGCCCTGCCAGGCAGTTGAGCAGCGTGGATTTGCCGACGCCCGAGTCGCCGACGATGGCCACGAATTCGCCGCGCGCCACGCTGCAGTCCACATGCTCGAAGACGGCGGTTTCGGTGCCGCTGTCGTTGCGGTAGCGCCGTGCCAGTCCCTGGACTTGCAGCAGGGCGGTGGCGTTGTCACGGATGGGATTCGTCATGGGGCGGGCTGGTGTTCAGTGCTGGCGGGCGATTGCATCCACCACTGCCAGCGCGGCCTGCAGCAGGTGTTGCTGGGCATCGGGCGCGTCGCAGGCGATGGCATGGCGGCCGGGCATGCTGCGCAGCCAGGTGATCTGGCGCTTGGCCAGTTGGCGCGTGGCGGCGACGCCGCGCTCGCGCAGCGTGTCCATGGGGTGCAGGCCGTCCAGCGATTCCCAGGCCTGGCGGTAGCCGACGCAGCGGATGGAGGGCAGGTCCAGGTGCAGGTCGCCGCGCGCGCGCAGGTGCTGAACCTCGTCGATGAAGCCAGCCTGCAGCATGGCGTCGAACCGCTGGGCAATGCGCGCATGCAGCCAGGCGCGGTCCTGGGGCTCCAGCGAGAAGAAGCCGCCCGGGCTGACCACGCTGTGCGTGGCGTCGTGCGCCCTGTCCTGGCTGTGCCGGGTGTGGAAGCTGGACAGCGGCCGGCCCGATACGTGCCAGACTTCCAGCGCGCGCTGTATGCGCTGGCTGTCGGCAGGGGCCAGGCGCGCGGCGGTGGCCGGATCGACCTGGGCCAGCAGCGCATGCATGGCGGGCCAGCCGATCTGCGCGGCCTGGGCGTCGAGCCGGGCACGCACGGCGCTGTCGGCTGCCGGCATGTCGTCGATGCCGTCCTGCAGGGCCTTGAAGTAGAGCATGGTGCCGCCCACCAGCAGCGGCAGCGCGCCGCGTGCGCGGATTTCTGCCACCAGCCGCCGGGTGTCCTGCACGAACTCGGCGGCGCTGTAGGCGTGCAGCGGGTCGCGGATGTCGATCAGGTGGTGGGGGCAGGTGGCCAGCTCGTCGGGCGTGGGTTTGGCCGTGCCGATGTCCATGCCACGGAACACCAGGGCCGAATCCACGCTTATGATCTCTGCCGGCTGGCCCCGCTGGGCCAGCCGCCTGGCCAGGGCCAGTGCGGCGGCTGTCTTTCCCGAGGCAGTGGGGCCGGCGATGGCCAGGCAGGCAAGGGGGGAGGCGGTGGACATGGGCAATCGCAAACGCGTGTGCAAAGAGAGGTTAGCGGCGGCCATCGACCTGGCCATGGCGGCGCACCAGCACCCAGGCGACCAGGGCCGTGCATACGCCCCAGAACCAGATGCCGAAGGCCATGGGGCGTGTGGACTGGCCGTCCAGGTTCAGGCCCAGCCAGTGTCCCATGGCGAAGGCGATGAGCATCATGGTGAAGCCGTTGAGGGCCGACGCCGTGCCGGCCGACTGCGGAAACGGCGCAATCGCATTGCTCTGGCCGCAGGGCATGTGCACCCCATGGGCAATCTGGAAGACATAAAAGGGCAGTGCGTAGGCCCAGAGGCTGCGCGATTCGGCCAGCGCGGCGATGCCGATGGCCGTGGCCGACAGCAGGCTGGCCAGGCCTGCGAGCTGCACGGTGCGCTGCACATCCATGCGCTGCAGCAGCCAGCGGCACAGGAAGGTGCCGGCGATGTAGCACAGCGCGTTGCTGCCCAGCAGCACGCCATAGCCTGTGCGGCTGACGCCAAGCACCTGGATGTAGATGAATGAGGAAGCTGCCAGGTGCGTGAACAGGCCCGCGTAGGTGCAGCAGGTCAGCAGCTGGTAGGCCTGAAAGCTGGGGTGGCGCACGATGGTGGCCCAGTTGCGCGCCAGTGCCAGCGGCTGCAGCGCCGCAGGGTTGGTGCGGGCCAGCGATTCGGTAAAGCGCAGCGCCACCAGCGCAAAGGCCAGCACGCCCATCAGGGCCTGTGCCAGCATGGTCGAGCGCCAGCCCAGCGCGTTGACCAGCAGGCTGCCGCTGATGGGGCTCAGAAAAGCGAGCACGCCCAGGCCTGTGAGCGCCTTGGACATGACCTGTGCGCCCAGGTGGGGCGCGAACAGGTCGCGGACCATGGCGCGCGCGCAGGTCACGCCAGCCCCCAGCGCCGCGCCTTGCAGCGTGCGCCAGGCGATCAGTGCCTCCATCGATTCTGCGCTGGAGCAGCCCAGCGCGCCCAGCGCGTACATGGCCATGCCCGTCATCAGGATGGGGCGGCGCCCGAATCGGTCGGACAGCGGCCCCCAGGCCAGTTGCGAGCAGCCGAAGGCCAGCAGGAACGCCGTCAGTGTGAGCTGTACCTGGGCGACCTGCGCGGTGAAGGCTCCCTGTATGGAGGGCAGCGCCGGAAGGTAGAGGTCGGTAGCCAGCGGCTGCAGCCCCAGCACCAGGCCGAGAAGGACAACGATCAGGACGGGCGACATGGCCGGTCGCGTGGTGGCGGCTGCTTGGGAAGGGGGCGCATGCATAGGCGCCCGAGGGTAGCAGAGAACGCGTGATACCGCTGACCTGGCGCAGGGTGCATATCCATGTGCGCATTCGGCAGTTGGGGGCCGGGGGGCTCAACGCTGATCAGGGCGGTTCAATGGTCCCGGTGATGCGTTGGCTGGGCGCAAGACCCGATAGGCCAGATGCTTTGCACATCGCGAAGGCGCATGCTGCCTGGTAGCGCTTGCGCGCCAGCCAGGAGGGAGGCGTTTCAATCCGAAGCAACTCCCAGCAGCAAATCCGCAATCTCCTCCGGATACCGTTGCCGATGGCCGTCGATGAGCACGCAGCCGGGCGCTTCGGGGTCGTGCCTGGCCATGGGCATGCCATGGTCGATGAGGGCCTGGGCGCAGCCCAGCCAGTCGCCACCGCCGGGTTCCGTGAATTCCGGCCGGTTCAGCGATGCCCAGCTCAGTGTGCCTGCGCAGTTGTCGCCATAGGCATGGCGCTCGGTCCACTGTGCGCCTTGCTCCAGCAGGAAGCGCGCCATAGCGGCATTGCCGCAGAACACGGCCTGGTTCAGTGCGGAAGCATCCCAGTCACCACCGCGCGCATCTATGGGCCAGCCCAACTGCACCATGCAGCGCACAGCCTCCATGCGGCTCAGGGCAGCCAGTTCGGGCAGCATGCGCAGCTGTTCGGGAGACAGTTCTTGCAGCAGACCCGGGCGGGATGCAAGCAGTGCGCCAGCCTGCGCCCTGTCGCCCAGGGCGCAGGCGGCGATGAATCGTTCTTGGGGCGAAGCGGGTTCGGCCCCTGCAGCCCGTTCCAGCAGGGCGGCTACATCGGTCAGGCCAAAGCGCCACGCCAGGCCGGCAGCGCCCAGGCCCTGCGGTGTGCGGGCGGTCGGATCGGCGCCGGCATCCAGCAAGGCCTGCACATGGGCCGTGGAGCGGCGCCGACGTATGGCCCACAGCAGCGGGCGACTCCATTCACCCTGGCCGTTGGCCTCGTTCGGATCGGCTCCGTGATCCAGCAGCAGGTGCAGTGCCTGCACATCGTCCAGGTCCAGCGCCCGGAACAGTGCATTGCTGCCCTGCACGCGCGCGCCGGCCTCCAGCAGCAGCCGTGTGCATTCGCGGCTGGCCGCCGTGCCGCCCAGCGAGTGGTAGAGCGATTCGCCATCGTTGGGGTCGGCTCCGGCCTGCACAAGCAGGTGGGTGAGTGGCGCATCGTGGTTTTGTCCTGCCGCCCCGTAGAGGACTGACAGCCGCTTGGTGCCGGAAGGGGTCTGCAGCGAGGCCGGCTGCCAGCGGTCGCCGATGGTCTGGTGCGGATCGGCGCCTGCGTCGAGCAGCCAGCGCGCACAGGCGCGCAGCCGGTCGGTGAACTCCGGCAGCCGCAGCAAGGACGAATGCGTGACCGCGATCAGTGGAGGCAGCGCCAGCGGCCCGCCCCTGCGCCGCAGCCAGCCCGGGTCGCGCTGTGTTGCCGCGCGCAGCACCGGCAGGTCGCCAGTGGCGCAGGCCACCCAGGGATCGCCGTTGTGGAGGCCCGGGCGCTCGTCCAGCAGGCGCCGGGCCAGTCCGGGCTGGCTGCGCTGGGTGCCGCCGGTCACTTCCCCTGCGTAGACCAGGGCCAGCCAGTGCTGCAGGGATTTTTCGGGATCGGTGGCCAGGCTCCGACAGGCTGCGACATAGGCGGACAGCTCGCTCCAGGAAGCGAAGCCATATTCGCGTGCTATGCAGGACTGGGCATCGTGAAGCCGCAGATCCAGGGCGGCCAGGGCCGGATCGTCCAGACCGGCGGCAGCGGGCAGGCTGTCGCGCAAGCTGGCCAAGGCCTGGTGCGAGCCAGCGCGGCAGGCGGCCAGCAACTGCTTGGCCTGCTTTTTGAGATGGCCCATGTCGGGCCGGTGGGGGATGCGTTTCACAGGAATACCTCCGTGCGCAGAAACCGACGACCCGCAACTCGGCTGCACAAAGGCATGTGAAAAGAAAGCCTGTGCGCCAGGGCCTGTTCACTTCGGAGTGAGCAGCTCCTGTACGCATGCAAGTGGGTTCAACCCTTTCCGCGGGTCCGGCAGCGGCCTGCACCGCGTCGCGCATGTTAGCGCAAAGCGCGGGCTCAGCGCCCGGCGGTTCCGGCCGATGAAGGGGAAAGCTTCAGGCCGAACAGCTCGCCCAGCGCCAGCCGGTACTGGTCCATGGCGCGCGACTGGGTGTTGTGGTGGTTGCCGCCCTCGATGAGCACAAAGCGCTTGGGTTCGCGGGCCGCCTCGAACAGCTGGCGGCCCAGCGTGGCGGGGATCAGCGGATCGGCGCTGCCGTGCACGACCAGCATCGGCGAGCCGATGTAGGCCACCTTGTCGATCGACGCGAAGCGCTGGGTGATCAGCGGCCCCACGGGCAGCCAGCCCCAGCGGAAGCTGCGCACCACATCGGGAATGCTGGTGAAGGTGGCTTCGACCATGACGCCGGCCTCGTCGTCCACGCTGCGGGCCAGGTCGATGGCGATGGCGCCGCCCAGCGAGTGACCGAAGACAAAGCGCGGCCGGCCTGGCGCATGGCGGCCCAGCCAGTCCCAGGCGGCGCGAGCGTCTTCGGCGGCCGATGCCTCTGAGGGCAGGCCGGCGCTGCTTTTGCCAAAGCCCCGGTAATCGATGGCCAGCACCGAAAAGCCCAATTCATGCAGGCGCCGGATGCGTGGCGATGATCCTGTGACGTTCCAGCCCGCGCCATGCAGGTACAGCAGCGCAGGCGCTTCAGCGGCCTTGGCGGGCAGCCACAGGCCGTGCAGCCGGGCGCTGTCCGTGCCGGGCAGGTCGATCCAGACATCATCCATGCCTGCCGTATGGGCTCCCGGCCAGCTGCGGTCGCTGGGCTGGAAGATCCATTGGCGCTGCTTGGCGTCCAGCACTGCGCAGCCGCCGCAGGCCAGCAGCAGGGCGCAGGCGGCCAGGGCCCAGGTCAGGGGGCGCATACGGCGTCGGACAGGAGGGGAGGACTGTGGCATGGGCATGCGAGCAGGATGGACTCTGGCACCCGGCAAAAGTTCAGTGTGCAGCGCAGCGGCGGCGCTGGTCCTGCCGTTGGCGCATGCCTTGCGCATATCCATGTGCATATTCGGCAGTTGGGATCTGGGCGGGCCTTGCCTACATTCAGTGTCAGTGCAGCACACCGCGAATCTGGACAAAGGGCGTGACCGGCCAGATGCAGCAGTTTCTTGAAGGCGAGAGCCGGGCGGGGGTGTCAGTGCTCTTGATCTGATCAGGTGCGTGACGAGTGGCTTTGGCAAAAAGCCCGGCTCCTTGGGGGGCCCGCGTAGAGCGGGCCCTTTTTTTGTTTTTGCTTCCACGGGCGGTGCTGGCCGGGCCTTGCGTGGCCCGGCCTGACGCGGCCCGGCCTGACGCGGCCCGGCCTGACGCGGCCCGGCCTGGCGCGGCCCGGCCGTCATGCAATGGCGCTATTCTTGGGGCCTGTCCGCGCGCCGCAGTGGCGCTGTGGGCAGACCCCTCCGATGGATCTTTCTTGTATGCCGATACGCCTGGGCCTTGCTGCCAACCGAATCCACCACCAAACCGAAGATGCCGCGCTGTTTGCCTGGCTGCGCGCCTGCGAATCGGGCATCCGCGAGCTGCAGATCGGGCTGCATGCCGTGGGCCGCACCTTCGATGCCATTCAGGCGGCGGGCATGCTGCCGTCCTACCGGGGCCTGCGCCGCTATCCCTATGGCCGCGAAGGCGGGCTGATGAAGCTGGTGGCCGAGGTCGTGGGCGTCGAGGGCGATGAGCGCACGATTGATGGCGCCATCTATCTGACAGACCCGGTCGATCCGTCTTCCATCTTCCCCGAAGCCGTGGCGCTCAAGCGCCAGTGCGTGATCCATGGCAAGCCCTTTTTGTCCACCGTGGCTTCTGCGCGGGACTGGCTGGAGATGGAGCGCGTCCATGCCGGCCTGCCAGCCGACCCGGGGGCACGGCGTTTTCACGACTATGGCCAGCAGACGCTGGCGCTGATCGCCCACGATGCGCTCAAGCCCACGATGCTGGATTTCGCGGCACGCAACTTCGAGCTGCTGTCGCGCTTTGGCCGGCGAGTGGGCACGGGCACCACGGGGCAAAGGCTCAACGAGCTGGCCTGGAGCCGTGGCTGGCCCGAGGGCCGGCCCTGGGTGGACCGCTACAACAGCGGTCCGCTGGGCGGCGATGCCCAGATCGCCGATCTGGTGCTGGAGCGGCGCTGCCAGCGCGTGATCTTTTTCGAAGATCCGCATGTGGCGCGCCAGCACGAGGCCGACATCCAGCTGCTGGAGCGCGCCGTGACCACGGTGACGCACGATACCGTCTGCACCACCTCTCCGGCTGTGGCCCAGCGCTGGTGCGATGCAGCGCTGATGCGCGGCTGAGCGCCACGTCGCGCAGGCGACTGCCTGCTGGCAGGCAGCAGGGGGAACACCCATGCCTTGCTTGTGGGCTTTCTGCAAGACTGGCTGTTTTCCACCAGAAGGAGACAGAGATGGCCAGTCCGTTCGTTGGGCGCTTTCGGCATGCCGTAGCTTTGTGTGCGCTGTTGCCCGGCTGGGCGGCAGCCCAGGCTCCGGCGGCCCCCGCGCTGCCGCCGCCAGCGAGCGTGCGCCTCGAACAGCTGGGGCTGATGCAGGGGTTTCCGCCTGCGCCCGGCAAACGTGTGGATGTGTCCAACGGCTACCGCTATCCGCAACTGCGCTGGGTAGTGCAGCACCTGCGCGAACTGCAGCCCACGCACAATATCCGCCGGGGCAGCAGCACCCCGTCGGCGCTGCCCGAGGCGTCCCTGCCGCTGGGTGCGCTGCGTTTCGATGATGACAAGGGCGAGGCCATCACCATCGACCAGTGGCTGGAGCGCACCTACACCGATGCCATCGTCGTGCTGCACAAGGGGCGCGTCGTCTTCGAGCGCTACGACAATCAGATGCAGCCCAGCACGCCGCATCTGCTGTTTTCCATCACCAAGTCCTTTACCGGCCTGATGGCTGCGCAACTGGCGCACGAGGGCCGCATCGATGCCCAGGCCCTGGTGACGCAGTATGTGCCGGAACTGCAGGGCTCCGCCTGGGATGACATGACGGTGCGCCAGGTCATGGACATGACCGGGGCGGTGCGCTTTCGCGAGGACTATGCAGATCCGCAGAGCGAAATCTTCGCCTATTCCTGGGCTTCAGGCATGCTGCCGCGTCCGCCCGGCTACGCGGGGCCGACCAATGTCTACGACTTCCTCAAGACCCTGCTCAAGGAAGGCACGCATGGCGAGGGCTTTGTCTACCGCACCGTGCATTCGGAGGTGCTGGGCTGGATCGTCTCGCGCGTGACGGGCCGGCGCTGGAGCGATCTGATGAGCGAGAACCTCTGGCAGAAGCTGGGCATGCAGGAGGATGCCTATGTCATGGTGGACAGCACGGGCACGCCGCTGCAGGGGGCAGGCCTGAACGCCACGGCGCGCGATCTGGCGCGCGTGGGCGAGATGCTGCGCCTGGGAGGTCGCTTCAACGGGCACCAGATTTTCGACCAGGCCGTGATCGACGACATCGCGCGCGGCGGCGACCGCGCTCAGTTCCGGTTCCGAGGCATCCAGGCCGCACGGCCCGGCTACAGCTACCGCAACCAGTGGTGGGTGCTGCACAACGCCGACGGGGCCTATGAGGCAGCGGGCATCCACGGACAGTTCATCCATGTGAACCCGGCCGCGCAGATGGTGGTGGTCAAGCTGTCGTCGCACCCGGTGGCAGGCGCGGCGTTCACGCATGCGCTGACGCTCAGGGCCTGGGCTGCGCTGGCGGATGCAGTGCGAGAGCGGTAGATGGGCACCGTCCACGAAAACCCATGCAGCGGGCTGGCTGCATGGGCCTGGGCGGGGTGAGGCGCGTATTCAGATCACGCCCTGCGCCAGCATGGCGTCGGCGACCTTCACGAAGCCTGCCACGTTGGCGCCATCGATGTAGCTGACGGTGCCGTCTTCGCGCTTGCCGTACTTCAGGCAGGCGGCGTGGATGCCCTGCATGATCTGCAGCAGGCGTGCGTCCACTTCCTCGGCGGGCCAGGACAGGCGGGCCGCATTCTGGCTCATCTCCAGGCCCGAAGTGGCCACGCCGCCGGCGTTGCTGGCCTTGCCCGGCGCGTACAGCACGCCGGCCTTCTCGAAGGCCTTGGCGGCCTCGATGGTCGAGGGCATGTTGGCGCCTTCGGCCACGCACTGCACGCCGTTGGCGATCAGCGTACGGGCGTCTTCCTCATGGAGTTCGTTTTGCGTGGCGCAGGGCAGGGCCACGTCCACCTGGATGTGCCAGGGGGTCTTGCCTGCGATGAATTCGGCACCCACCAGACGGGCGTATTCGTCCACGCGGCCATAGCGGTGGTTTTTCACATCCATCAGGATGGCCAGCTTCTCGGCCGTGAAGCCGTCCTTGTCGTACACGGTGCCCGAGGAGTCGGAGACCGTCACCACCTTGGCACCCAGCTGCATGGCTTTTTCGACCGCGTATTGGGCCACGTTGCCCGAGCCCGAGATGGACACGGTCTTGCCAGCGAAGGACTGGCCGCGCGTGGCCAGCATTTCCTGGGCGAAGTAGACGGTGCCGTAGCCGGTGGCCTCGGGGCGGATCAGCGAGCCGCCGAAGGACAGGCCCTTGCCCGTGAACACGCAGGCGGCGCTGTTGGACAGCTTCTTGTACATGCCGGCCATGTAGCCGACTTCGCGGCCGCCCACGCCGATGTCGCCAGCCGGCACATCGGTGTCGGGGCCCACATGGCGGAACAGTTCGCTGACGAAGGCCTGGCAAAAGCGCATGACTTCAGCGGGGCTCTTGCCCTTGGGGTCGAAGTCCGAGCCGCCCTTGCCGCCGCCCATGGGCAGCGTGGTCAGCGCGTTCTTGAAGGTCTGCTCGAAGGCCAGGAACTTGAGCACCGACAGATTGACCGAGGGGTGGAAGCGCAGGCCGCCCTTGTAGGGGCCGATGGCCATGCTGTGCTGGATGCGAAAGCCCCGGTTGACCTGGACCTGGCCCTTGTCGTCGGTCCAGCTGACGCGGAACATGACCACGCGCTCGGGCTCGACCAGACGCTCCAGCAGGCCGTGTTCGGCGTACTTGGGGTTCTTTTCGATGAAGGGCCACAGGCTTTCCATCACTTCGGTGACGGCTTGCAGGAATTCGGGCTGGCCGGGGTTGCGCTGTGCCACTTCTTCGAGGAACTGGCCGACGGACTCGTACTTCATGAAAGAACCTTCTGACGGGAAAAAACAGGCTGCTGGGGGAAAGTGCAGCCAAAATTATGCCCAAAAGTTATGCCGTCATGCATCTTTTTGGTGAATGATGCCCTGACTCGGTGCTTTCATGCTGATTTTTGGTGCAATCTGTCTGTGGTTATGGCGATGTTTGGTGCATGGCTATGGCCCCTTCTGCAGAGGGAGGAGAGGGGCCGCTGGGAGAATGCAGCCGATGCATGCCATCGCCGCAGGCGTATCCGGCCATGGCGAATAGGTATGGCGCACGCCACCCTGCGCAGGGTGGCGCGATGGGGCTCAACCGCGTTGCAGCAGGGGGTTGCTGGCGAACAGGTCGGCCACCCAGTCCACGAAGGCCCGCACCTTGGCGCTGAGGTGGCGGTTGGGCGGGTAGACCACGTGCACCGGCAGGGGTGTCTGTGTCCAGCCGGGCAGGATCTCGACCAGTTCTCCGCTTTCCAGCAGCGGCTGTGCGATGGCCGTGACGACCTGGGCAACGCCGAACCCGGCCAGCACGGCGGCGGTGTAGGCATTGCTGTCGTTAGCTGCGAGCCGGTAGTTGCCCGCAATTTCGATGGATTCTTCACCGCGCATGAATTCCAGCGGGTACATGCGCCGCGTGTGGCCCGAGAAGAAGCCGACGATCTGATGGCCGGACTCCAGGTCGTGCGGATGCTGCGGCATGCCGTGGCGGCGCAGGTAGTCCGGCGATGCCACAGTGACCCAGTTCAGGGAGCCGATGCGACGCGCCACCAGCGACTGGTCGCTGAGTTCACCGCCACGGATCACGCAGTCCACGTTGTCGCTGATCAGGTCCACCAGGCGGTCGCCCACGCCGAGGTCGATCTGTATGTCCGGGTAGCGTTCGCAGAACCTGGGCAGCGCCGGGATGATGATCAGCCGTGCCATGGAGCTGCCCACGTCCAGACGCAGCCGTCCGCTGGGCGCGGTCTGGGTGTTGACCATGCTCGCTTCCAGGTCGTCGAAGTCGTTGAGCAGCCGCGCGGCGCGTTCGTAGTACGCGGCGCCGTCGGGCGTGACGGTGACGCGGCGCGTCGTGCGGTTGAGCAGCTTGACGCGCACGCGCGCTTCGAGTGCCTGTATATGTTTGGTGACCGTGCCCTTGGGCAGGTCCAGCGAATCGGCGGCGCGGGTGAAGTTGCCGGCTTCCACCACGCGGACGAAGACACGCATGGCCTGGATCTGGTCCATGGAAAAATGCTCCTGCAGCGCCCGGCGCGAGGGGGCCGGCTCAGCGGAATTCTCACATGGGCGGCATGCTGCGATTATTCGCCAAACGGAAACAGAGCGGTTGCCTTGCCGCTATTTCCAGGCACATGCGGCGCCGTCTATAGTCCAGCCATCGACCATTGCCGCAGGTTCGCGCCATGTCCTCTCGCCGCCCACCCCAGACCGGCACCGCCGCTGCGGTGCAGATTGCCGAAACAGAGTTCGCCATCGAGCTGCCAGAGCATGGCACGGTGGCTGCACGCACCTATGGCCAGCGCAGAACCGGCGCGGCTTCGCCGCTGGTGCTGCACTTCCATGGCGGCACTTTCGTCTGTGGCACGCTGGACAATGGCCGCTTCATCGGCCGGATGCTGGCGGGCGCAGGGGCCGTGGTCGTGTCGCTGGCCTACCCGCTGGCGCCCGAGCATCCATTTCCCCAGCCTATCGAAGTGGGCTATGCAGTGCTGCAGTGGCTGTACAAGCAGCGCGTGAAGATGGCTGGCAAGGGAGCGCCGCTGTTCCTGGCTGGCGAGGAGGCTGGCGGCAATCTCGCTGCCGCAGTGGCCGTGGTGTCGCGCGATCGCGGCCACCCGCCGCTGGCAGGCCAGATTCTGGTGTCGCCCATGCTGGACCCCTGCACGGGAACGGCATCGCAGCGCGAGGCTGTGCCCCAGGATGGCGAGTGCCGCTGGGCCAATGGCTGGCGCGGCTACCTGAGCTGCCCCAAGGATGCCATGCATCCCTATGCCGTGCCCGGCAGTTCGCTGCGCCTGGCCCAGTTGCCGCCTGCGCTGGTGCTGGTGGGCGGCGATGACCCGCTGCGCGACGAGGCCCAGGCCTATGCGGCGCGGCTGCGCGCGGCCGGCGTGGCGGCCAGCAGCCATGTGCTGCCCAGTGCATCGAACTGGCCGCAGGCACTGTCCGAAGCCCAGGCCTGCGTGGCCTGTGGCGCCCTGGTGCAGCAGCACTTTCTTGATTTCTTCGAGGCCGTGATGAAGCCGCCCGCCGCGCCGGGTAGCCCCGCGCCGGGATGCCCCGCGCCGGGCTAGCCCCGCGCCGGGTAGCCCCGCGCCGCCCCAGCCGGCGTGCCTGCTGTCCTCGTCTGACCAACTCTGCCTTCCTGGTGCGCTACAGCGCCGGGCGGGCACCGCATTGCCTGAATTTTGCCTGGAGCCACCATGACTACCGAATCTTCTTCTTCCTCCCAGCGCAAGGGCTGGACCGTTCCCGCCGCTGCAGCTGCCGTTGTGGCTGTCAGCGCCAGCCTGTTTGGACTGCATGGCATCGAGGCCAAGGCCGATGCGGCCTCCGCCAGCGCCCAGCCCGCCGCCACGCCGGTGTCGGTGGCCACTGTGGCCGAAAGCGAGGTGACGGCCTGGGATGAGTTCTCGGGCCGCCTGGAAGCTGTCGAGCGCGTGGATATCCGCTCGCGCGTGGCAGGCGCCGTGCAGGCCGTGCATTTCCGCGAGGGTGCGCTGGTGCAGCAGGGCGATCTGCTGATCACCATCGACCCTGCGCCGTACGCGGCCGAGGTTGAGCGCGCCGAGGCGCAGGTGGCCTCGGCCCAGGCCCGCCTGTCCTATGCCCGCAGCGAGCTGGAGCGCGCCCGGCGTCTGTGGGACGAGCGCGCGATTGCCCAGCGCGAGCTGGACGAGCGCATCAATGCGGGCAGCGAGGCCGAGGCCAATCTGCGCGCGGCCCAGGCGTCCCTGCAGTCGGCGCGGCTGAACCTGGGCTACACCCAGGTGCGCGCGCCTGTGTCGGGGCGCATCGGCAAGCGCGAGATCACCGTGGGCAACCTGGTGGCGGCCGGTCCCGGCGCGCCCGTGCTGACCACGCTGGTGTCGGTCAGCCCCATCTATGCAAGCTTCGATGCCGACGAGCAGGTCATCGTGCGCGCGCTCAAGGAGCTGGGCGGTGGCGCCGCCAACCGTGCGCGCATCGACAGCATTCCCGTGCAGATGGGCACGGCCACGGCCGGCAGCACGCCGTTCGAGGGCCGGCTGCAACTGATCGACAACCAGGTCGATGCCAGGAGCGGTACGGTGCGTGTGCGGGCGGCTTTCGACAATCCGCAGGGCCAGCTGATGCCTGGCCAGTTCGCCCGCATCCGCATGGGGCAGGCGCGTGACAGCCGCATGCTGCTGGTCAGCGAGCGCGCCATCGGCACGGACCAGAGCAAGAAGTTCGTGATGGTCGTCGGTGACGACAACAAGGCCGTTTACCGCGAGGTCACGCTGGGCGCATCGATCGATGGCCTGCGCGCCGTGACCCAGGGCCTGTCGGCTGGCGACCGCGTGGTGGTCAACGGGCTGCAGCATATCCGTCCCGGCGCCCTGGTGGCGCCCAAGGAAGTTGCCATGGATGCCCGGGCCGATGCGCGCCAGGCGCCCGCCGAGCAGGTGGCTGCCGCCAAGTCCTGACCCGAGCGCCTTCGGGCGCCTGCCTTTTTCGCCTCTGAGTGCCGCCTGTCCGCAGGCGGCATGGGCCGCGCTTTGCCGCGGCGGAGCCAAAACACCATGAACCTGTCCAAATTTTTCATTGACCGGCCGATCTTTGCGGGCGTGCTATCGCTGCTGATGCTGATCGCCGGCCTGATCGCGCTGCGCGGGCTGCCGATCTCCGAGTACCCCGAGGTCGCGCCGCCGTCCGTGGTCGTGCGCGCCCAGTACCCTGGCGCCAATCCCAAGGTGATCGCCGAAACCGTTGCCACGCCGCTGGAGGAGCAGATCAACGGCGTCGAAGGCATGCTCTACATGGGCAGCCAGGCCACCAGCGACGGCGTGCTGACGCTGACCGTCACCTTCCGCCTGGGCACCGATCCCGACAAGGCGCAGCAACTGGTGAAAAACCGCGTCTCGCAGGCCGAGCCGCGCCTGCCCGAGGAGGTGCGCCGCCTGGGCATCACCACGGTCAAGAGCGCGCCCGACCTGACCATGGTCGTGCACCTGGTCTCGCCCAATGGCCGCTATGACATCAATTACCTGCGCAATTACGCGGTGCTCAATGTCAAGGACCCGCTGGCGCGCATCGAGGGCGTGGGCCAGATCCAGATCTTCGGCGGCGGCGAATATGCCATGCGTGTCTGGCTGGACCCGCAGAAGGTGGCCCAGCGCGGCCTGTCTGCCGGCGATGTGGTGGCCGCCATCCGAGGCCAGAACGTGCAGGCCGCCGCCGGCGTGGTCGGTGCCTCGCCGGGCCTGCCGGGCGTGGATATGCAGCTGTCCATCAACGCCCAGGGCCGCCTGCAGAGCGAAGAGGACTTCGGCGACATCATCGTCAAGAGTGGTGCCGATGGCGCGGTGACGCGCCTGCGCGACATTGCCCGCCTGGAGATGGGGGCGGCCGACTATTCGCTGCGCTCGCTGCTGAACAATGACCCGGCCGTGGGCATGGGCGTGTTCCAGGCGCCGGGCTCCAACGCGCTGGACATCTCTGCCAATGTACGCAAGACCATGGCCGAGCTCAATCGCAACATGCCCGAAGGGCTGGAGTACCGCATCGCCTACGATCCCACGCAGTTCGTGCGTGCCTCCATCGAGTCGGTGATCCATACCCTGCTCGAAGCCATCGTGCTGGTGGTGCTGGTGGTGATCCTGTTCCTGCAGACCTGGCGCGCTTCCATCATCCCGCTGCTGGCCGTGCCGGTGTCGGTGATCGGCACCTTTGCCGTACTGCATGTGCTGGGCTTTTCCATCAATGCGCTGAGCCTGTTCGGGCTGGTGCTGGCCATCGGCATCGTGGTGGACGACGCCATCGTGGTGGTCGAGAACGTCGAGCGCAACATCGAGGCCGGACTGACGCCGCGCGAGGCCACCTACCGCGCCATGCGCGAGGTCTCGGGGCCCATCATTGCGATTGCCCTGGTGCTGGTGGCCGTGTTCGTGCCGCTGGCCTTCATCAGCGGCCTCACGGGCCAGTTCTACAAGCAGTTCGCGGTGACGATCGCCATCTCCACGGTGATCTCGGCCATCAACTCGCTGACGCTGTCGCCTGCGCTGGCCGCTTTGCTGCTGCGCGGCCATGATGCGCCCAAGGATGCGTTGACGCGCGGCATGGACCGTGCCTTCGGCTGGCTGTTCAAGCGCTTCAACCGCATGTTCCACCGGGGCTCCGATGCCTACAGTGGCGGCGTCGGCCGCGTGATCTCGCGCAAGGCGCTGATGCTGGCGATCTACCTGGCCCTGGTGGCCGTGACCTTCGGCCTGTTCAAGGCCGTGCCCTCGGGCTTCGTGCCCGGCCAGGACAAGCAGTACCTGATCGGCTTTGCCCAACTGCCCGACGGCGCCACGCTGGACCGCACGGACGATGTGATCCGCCGCATGGGCGAGATCATGAAGAGCAATCCCAATGTGCAGGATGCGATTGCCTTCCCGGGCCTGTCCATCAACGGCTTCACCAACAGCTCCAACTCGGGCATCGTCTTTGCCACGCTCAAGCCCTTCGAGGAGCGCCGGCGCGCCGACCAGAGCGGCGGTGCCGTGGCCGGCCAGCTCAACCAGGCGTTTGCGCAGATCCAGGACGCCTTCATCGTCATGTTCCCGCCGCCGCCGGTGGCCGGGCTGGGCACCACGGGCGGCTTCAAGCTGCAGTTGGAGGACCGTGCCTCCCTGGGCTATGAGCAGATGGACGCGGCTGTGAAGGCCTTCATGGCCAAGGCCTACCAGACGCCCGAGCTGACGGGCATGTTCACCAGCTGGCAGGTCAACGTGCCCCAGCTGTATGCCGACATCGACCGCACCAAGGCCCGCCAGCTCGGCGTGCCGGTGACGGACATCTTCGAGACCATGCAGATCTACCTGGGCAGCCTGTATGCGAACGACTTCAACAAGTTCGGCCGCACCTACAGCGTGCGCGTGCAGGCGGATGCGCCCTACCGCGCGCGGGCCGAGGACATCGGCATGCTCAAGGTGCGCGCCAGCTCCGGCGAGATGATTCCGCTGTCGGCGCTGATGAAGGTCAACGCCAGCTTCGGCCCCGAGCGCGCCATGCGCTACAACGGCTATCTGGCCGCCGACATCAACGGCGGCGCCGCGCCTAGCTATTCGTCGGGCCAGGCGCAGGACGCGATCCGGCGCATCGCCGCCGAGACGCTGCCCAAGGGCATTGCCTTCGAGTGGACCGACCTGACCTACCAGGAAATCCTGGCCGGCAACTCGGCGGTGATCGTCTTCCCGCTGGCCATCCTGCTGGTGTTCCTGGTGCTGGCGGCCCAGTACGAGAGCCTGACGCTGCCGATTGCCATCATCCTGATCGTGCCTATGGGGCTGCTGGCGGCCATGACCGGCGTATGGCTGTCGCGTGGCGACAGCAACGTGTTCACGCAGATCGGCCTCATCGTGCTGGTGGGCCTGAGCGCGAAAAACGCCATCCTGATCGTGGAGTTCGCCCGCGAGCTGGAGTTCGAGGGGCGCTCGCCCGTGCAGGCTGCCATCGAGGCCAGCCGGCTGCGCCTGCGCCCGATCCTGATGACCTCGCTGGCCTTCGTCATGGGCGTGCTGCCCCTGGTGCTGTCCACGGGTGCAGGCTCGGAGATGCGCCGCGCCATGGGGGTTGCGGTGTTCTCGGGAATGATCGGCGTGACGGCGTTCGGCCTGTTCCTGACGCCCGTGTTCTACGTGCTGATGCGCCGCCTGGCTGGCAACCGCCCGCTGCGGCAGCACGGCCATGCGCCAGCGGCCCAGAACGGGCACCTGGAGCAGTCGTCCGGCGGCGGGGCATTGCCCGCGCCCAGCGCACCACGGGGAGAGCATGAATGAGCCTGCCACACTTCACACAGGAATCGAACATGAAGCGTTTTTCGCTGACCCCGCGCCTGCTGCCCCTGGTGGCTGCGCTGGCACTGGCCGGCTGCGCCAGCGTATCCCAGACCGTGCCTGAGCTGCCCACGGCCGAGGCCTTCAAGGAGCAGGGCACGGCGCCTGCGGCCGGCTGGACACGTGCGCTGCCCGCCGAGGCCCAGGAGCGCGGCTCCTGGTGGCGGGCCTTTGCCGATCCCGCGCTGGACGCGCTGATCGAGAAAGCCAGCGTGGACAACCAGGGCATCGCGGCAGCGGCGGCCCGTCTGGCCGAGGCCCGTGCGCTGGCGCGCAATGCCAGCGCCGGGCGCATGCCGCAGCTGGGCGTCGGGGCCGGCGCCTCGCGCGGCGCCGGGCTGGACAAGGCTTCGGGCACACGGCCTGCGACCCTGGTCAACGCCGGGCTGAACCTGTCCTATGAGGTCGATCTCTTCGGCCGCATCGCACAGGGCGCCAATGCGGCGCAGCTGGATGCCGAAAGCCGCGAGGCTCTGCTGCAGAGCACGCGCCTGGCTGTGCAGGCCGAGGTGGCCCAGACCTATCTGCAACTGCGCGCGCTGGACGCCGAGCGTGCCCTGATGCGGCAGACCGTGCAGGCCTACCGCGACACGCTGCGCCTGTCCGAGCGCCGCCTGCAGGCAGGCGACATTGCCGAGCTGGATGTGGCCCGCATCCAGGCCGAGCTGTCGGCCACCGAGTCCGACGCGCTGGCGCTGGACCGCCAGCGCGCCCAGACCGAGCATGCCCTTGCGGTGCTCGCCGGAGACTCGGCCTCGCGCTTCAGCCTGCCCGCTGGCGAATGGGGCACGGCACTGCCGGCCATTCCCGCAGGCGTGCCCGCCACGGTGCTCATGCGCCGGCCCGACATCTCGGCCGCGCAGCGCGCCGTGTTCGCCGCGCAATCGCGTGTGGGCGTGGCCCGGGCGGCCTGGTTCCCCAGCATTTCGCTGACGGGCGCCGCCGGCCATGCCTCGCCCGATGCGGGCGACCTGTTCCAATGGTCGGCCCGCTCCTGGGGCGTGGGTGCGCTGCTGTCGCTGCCACTGTTCGACGGCGGCCGGCGCGAGGCCGGCGTTCAGGCCGCAGGCGCCCAGCTCGATGCCGCCCTGGCCGCCTACCGCCAGCAGGCACTGGTGGCCTTCCAGGAAGTGGAGGACCAGCTGGCGTCTATCCGCATCCTGCAGGAGCAGTCCACGGTGCAGGCCCAGGCCGTGGTGGCGGCCCAGCGCGCCACCAGCCTGTCCGACACGCGCTACCGCAACGGCTATGTCAGCCAGCTCGATCTGCTGGATGCTCGCCGCAGCGAGCTGCGCAACCGCCGCCAGGCGCTGCAGGTCAAATCCGCCCAGTACCAGGCCACGGTGGCGCTGATCCGCGCCATCGGTGGCAGCTGGGATGTCCCACCCGCCGTGCCCGTGGCGCAGGCCGCAGGGCAGTGAACTGAGCTTGCCGAAGGCGGGCGAAGGGCCTATGTGCCGGTGTCCTGGGCGGGTGGCCAGCACTGGGCGCTGTGCAGGAGGCGGATCAGCTCGATGCGTTGCATCCGTGGCCTGAGCCGGTACACCACGATGAAGGGCGTATGGCTGATGACCAGTTCAAAGGTTCCATCCGCCCGGCCGGGCCGCCCCATCCTGGGATATTGCCGCAGCATGTCGGTCTGCCGCTCGATCTCGTCGAGCTGTCCCAGGGCTGCCATGGGGTTGTCCCGGGCGATGTAGTCGATTGCGGCCTGCCGGTCACGCTGGGCGCGTGGCGTCCATGCCAGCTCCATCAGCGGCTGCCTTTGACCAGTGCCTGCAGTGCGGCGCGCTGGCGCTGCATGTCCTCCTTGGCAGACGCATGCGATATCCAGTGGGTGCCAGGATCGTCCGCCTCGGCCAGTCCTTGCGCGACCTGGGCGCGAAACCACTGATCGTAGCTGGCCGCCTGGTGCGTGCGCCTGAGCGCCTGCGCCCGGTCAGGCCGTGTCCGGGCACTGGATGGGCCATGGGGGTTCCACTGTTCGACATTGAAAGCGCCGACCGTCAGGCCCAGATCGCGCAGCAGACTCAGTGCCTGGGCAGGATTGCCGAACCGCCGGGGCTCTGTGCTGCGCGCCTTGGCCAGCACGGCTTCACCCCCCCTGAGCGTATCGATCTGCACGATGAAATCACCGCCTTCGGCTTTGAGCGTGACGCCCTTGACGCCGCCGGCATCCGTCGTGGTTCGCAACTGCTCCAGGGTCAATGTGTGCATGGCGTTCTCCTGTACCGGCAAACAGAACTGTTGCAGTGTGCATGAACAACAATTAACCTGCAATCGCATTCGGAGTCATGCCAGCACATCGATGGACCTGAACACGCGCTGCAGCACCGGGTCCGGGCTGTGGCGGCAGGCGCGAACCTGTTCCATCAGATGGTGGACAAAGCGCTCAGCCGCCCAGGGCATGCGGCCATGGCCGCGCCGCACCACGCCCACGGTATGGGGCTCGAAGGATTCGCGCAGCGCCAGCGGCACGATGCGCCCCTGGGGCACGCCGCACTCGATCAGCGGCCATGGGCAAAAGGACAGCATGTCGCTGTGCGAGACCAGATGCAGCAGCAGCGATGCCGAATGGACCAGGTGGATGCGGCCCGCCGGCACGGGCAGGCCATGGCGCAGGAAAATGCGCTGCACCAGGGCCTCTTCCTCGGACGGTGTGTAGTTGAGCAGCCAGTCGCAGTCCGCCAGATCGGCCAGCGAGCGCACGTTCGCCAGAGGGTGGCCGGCGCGCGCCACCACGGTGGCTTCGTAGCGCAGCAGCGCCGTGCCGTGCAGGTCGCTGCCCGAGGCGGTCTGCGGCATGCGGCCGATGAGCAGGTCCATCGAGCCCTCGCGCAGGCGCGGATGGGCCACGGCCGACAGGCCCTCGAACAGCTCCAGCCTGACCTGGGGCAGTTCGGCGCGGAAGGCGCGCAGCACGTGGGGCAGCAGGCTTTGCCCGACCCATGGCGTCACGCCCACGGACAGGCGGGCGGCGGCACCGGTATCGCGCAGCTGCGCCATCTCGTCTTCGGCCTGGGCAATTTGTGCCGTGATCAGCTGGGCATGGCGCAGCAGCGCCTGGCCTGCGTGCGTCAGGGCAATGCCGCTGCTGCGGCGTTCGAACAGCGCCAGACGCTGGCCTTCTTCCAGTTCGCGCAGGGACTGCGTAATGGCCGACTGCGTCACGCCCAGCGCACGGGCGGCAGCGCGCACGCTGCCGCAGCCCGCGACGGTGATCAGGTGGCGCATCTGGTGCAGCTTCATGGCGGTGCCTGCGCCGGGCGGTTGAGTGGATGTCATGCCCGGATATTGCACGTTCCGTGCCATTGCTGGGCGTGCCGATGACCGGCGCTGCCGGGCGGGGCAAGCCCTGCCGGTCTTTTGCGTGCCGCCGCCGCTTCCTAGACTGGCTGCATGAACCACGATCACGATCTGCCTGTTTCTGCGGCGGCACCGGCCGCCGACCCCGTGCTGCCCGGCATCCGCGCCGCTGAGTCCGAAATGGTGGCCCTGCGCCACCACCTGCATGCCCATCCCGAACTGGCTTTCGAGGAATTTGCCACCAGCGATCTTGTGGCCGAGCGTCTGGCAGCCTGGGGTTACGAGGTGCACCGGGGCCTGGGCGGCACGGGCGTGGTCGGCACGCTGCGCTGCGGCGCAGGCGCGCGGCGCCTGGGGCTGCGTGCCGACATGGATGCGCTGCCTATCCATGAGCAGACGGGGCTGCCCTATGCCAGCCGCCATGCGGGGCGCATGCATGCCTGCGGCCATGACGGCCATACCGCCATCTTGCTGGCCGCCGCGCGTGAGCTGGCCCAGGCGCGGGATTTCGACGGCACGCTGCACCTGATTTTCCAGCCCGCCGAAGAGGGCCTGGGCGGCGGGCGCAGGATGGTCGAGGATGGCCTGTTCGATCGCTTTCCCTGCGATGCCATCTTCGCCTTGCACAACATGCCGGGCTTTCCCGTGGGCCAGTTCGGCTTCCGCGAGGGCTCGTTCATGGCCTCGTCGGACACGGTCATTATCACCGTACGCGGCAAGGGCGGCCATGGCTCGGCGCCCCATCTGTCGGCTGACCCCGTGGTGGCGGCGGCCCATCTGGTGCTGGCGCTGCAGACCGTGGTGTCGCGCAATGTCGATCCGCGCGACATGGCTGTGGTCAGCGTGGGCGCCATCCATGGCGGCGATGCGCCCAACGTCATTCCTGGCGAGGTGCAGCTTCGCCTGTCCGTGCGCGCCTACCGCCCCGAAGTGCGGGCCATGCTGCGCGAGCGCATCACCGCGCTGGCCCAGGCCCAGGCCGCGGCGTTGGGCGCGCAGGCCGAGGTGGACTACCACTGGCGCTATCCGGCCCTGGTCAACGATGTGGCCAGTACGGTGTTTGCCCGCGAAGTCGCGCGCGACTGGCTGGGCGAGCATGCGCTGATCCCCGACCTGCAGCCGCTGACGGGCAGCGAGGACTTCTCCTTCATGCTGGAGCAATGCCCCGGCAGCTACCTGATCGTGGGCAACGGCGTGGGCGATACGCATGGCACGGGCGGCTGCATGGTCCACAACCCCGGCTACGACTTCAACGACCGCATCCTGCCGCTGGCGGCCACCTACTGGGTGAAGCTGGCCCGCCGCTTCCTGTCCGCCGCCTGAGCTGCGCCTGTCCTCTCCACGATCTCACCTGCAATACCTCCTATGCGCACTGTTTTCCCCTTTTCCTGTGTGGCGGACCATGGACTGAGCCGCCGCAGTCTTCTTGGCGCGGCCGCCCTGGGCCTGGCTGTGCCTGCCTGGGCCCAGGGCAGCTTTCCTTCCAAGCCTTTGAAGCTGGTCGTGGGCT
Organism: Delftia sp. PS-11; assembly: GCF_029870285.1. Taxonomy (GTDB): domain Bacteria; phylum Pseudomonadota; class Gammaproteobacteria; order Burkholderiales; family Burkholderiaceae_C; genus Comamonas. The sequence continues at coordinate 128,054 of NZ_JACSYA010000008.1, read as the reverse complement.
ATCCGGCCGGGGGCTCGGTGGATCTGGCAGCGCGGGTGGCCGGCGATGCGCTGGCCGCCCGGCTGCAGGGCACGGTGGTCGTTGACAACGTGGGCGGCGCGGCAGGCGCCATTGCCGCCCAGCGCGTGGCCCTGGCCCCGGCCGACGGCCATACGCTGCTGGTGGGCGCCAGCAATGAGCTGGTGGCCACGCGGGTCGTCAACCCGGCCCAGCGCTACGATGGCCGCCGTGACTTCACGCCCCTGGGCCTGGTGGCCACAAGTCCGCTGATCCTGGCAGCACGCCCTGGGCTGGGCGTGAAGAATCTGGCCGATCTGCTGGAGCTGGCGCGGCGCCAGCCCGGCAAGCTCAGCTACGGAAGCTCCGGCGTGGGCTCCTCGCTGCATTTCGCGGGCGAACTGCTCAAGCAGCGCGCAGGCGTTTCTATTGTGCACATCCCCTACAAGGGTGTGGCGGCGCTGACCAGCGATCTGGCGGGCGGCAACCTGGACCTGGCCATGCTGTCGCCGACGGCAGCGCTGCCATTTCTGCAAAGCGGGCGCATCGTGCCGCTGGGCGTGACCAGCGCGCAGCGCCTGCCGGCACTGGCCCAGGTGCCGGCCATGGCAGAGCTGGCCGCGCTGCGCGGCTATGAGCTGGTGGGCTGGTTCGCGCTGATGGGGCCGCGCGGCCTGCCCGCTGCCACGGCGCAGCGCATCACCGCCGCGCTGCAGGAGGCGCTGGCTGAACCGGCCGTGCGCAAGCGCCTGGAGGATGCCGGCATGGTGCCCGCCACGGGCCGCGAGGATCTGGCGCGCTTGATTGCCGAGGAAGACCGCAAGTACGAGCAGCTGGCCGCCTTCGCGCACATGCGCGACTGAGGGCCGGCTCCGGGCGCGTTCAGCGCCCGCGCAGGAACAGCGCGTCCAGCTCCTTCATGCTCAGCTGCCGCCAGGTCGGGCGGCCATGGTTGCACTGGTCGGAGCGCTCGGTGACTTCCATCTGGCGCAGAAGGGCGTTCATCTCGTCCAGCGTCAGGCGCCGGTTGGCACGCACGGCGCCGTGGCAGGCCATGGTGGCGAGAATTTCGTTGCGCGCCCGCTGGACCACGGTGCTGGCGTCGTGCTGGGCCAGCTCCGCCAGAACGCTGCGCGCCAGCTCCACGGCATCGCCCTGCGCCAGTGTGGCCGGCACGGCGCGCACAGCCAGGGTGCGGGGCGAGAAGGGCGAGATTTCCATGCCCAGCGCCTGCAGCGTTTCGCCATGGGCCTCGGCAGTGGCCACTTCTTCCGGTGTGGCTGCAAAGGTGGCAGGAATCAGCAGGGGCTGGCTCGGAATCTGCTGCGCGGCATTGACCGCGTTCTTGAGCTGCTCGTAGACGATGCGCTCATGTGCCGCATGCATGTCCACCACGACCATGCCCTGGGCATTCTCGGCCAGAATATAGACGCCATGGATCTGTGCCACGGCGCGGCCCAGCGGCCAGACTGCCGTGTCATCGGCGATGGCTGTGTCTGAGGCAGCGCCAGCGGCTGGCGCCTCCTGCACCGCCATGGCAGGCGCCGGGGCGGCACAGGGCAGGGCTGCACCATCGGCCTCGGCGGGCTGGACTGCCGCACTGGCATAGGGCACGGCTTCAGGCGAGGCGACAGCAGCAGCGGGTGGCAAGGGCGCATAAGAGGGGGCTGGCGCAGGAGGGGGCACGGGTTTGCTTTCGCGCATGGGCGCCCACAGCCCTGCCATGTTGCTGACCCGGTGTCCCGGGCGCTCGTCCCCGAAGCTCATGCGTGCCTGCGGCCAGGCCGGCGTGGCCGCCCTGGCTGGCGGCAGCTGTGCTGCCGTGCTGCCAGCAGCGATCTGCTGCGGCATGCTGTCCGCTCCCCCGGCCGCCGGGCTGCTGGCGGCCGTGGCATCCGCAGCGGCTGCTGCCGCCGCCGCCGCTGCGCGCGGTGCGGCCAGTGCATTTTCCAGCGCATGGCGCACGGCCTGGTGGACTTCGCGGCTGTCGCGAAAGCGCACCTCGATCTTGGTCGGGTGGACATTCACGTCCACGCGCGCAGGGTCTATCTGCACATACAGCGCGTACACAGGCTGCTTGTGGCCGTGCAGCACATCCTCGTAGGCGCTGCGGGCCGCATGGGTCAGTACCTTGTCGCGCACGAAGCGGCCATTGACATAGCAAAACTGCTGGTCGGGCCGCGAGCGCGCGGCGTCGGGGATGCCGGCGCGGCCCGTGACATGCACGGCACCTGCCCAGTGGTCCACGGCCACGGAGTTCTGCACGAAGCCGTCACCCAGCACATCGGCCAGCCGGCGCGCCTGCGCCTCCTGGCCATCACCCTGCGCAGCGCGCCACTGCTCCACCAGCTTGCCTTCATGCCAGATGGCAAAGCCCACGTCGGGCCGGGCCAGCGCGTGGCGGCGTACGGCCTCGATGCAGTGCGCCAGTTCGGTGGCATCGCTTTTGAGGAATTTGCGCCGCGCGGGGGTGGAAAAAAACAGCTCCTTGACTTCGACCGTCGTGCCCTGGTTGCGTGCGGCCGGGCGCAGCTCGCCGCTGCGTGCATCGAGCAGGTAGGCCGAGTCCTGGCCTGCGGGGCGCGAGAAGATGGACGTCTCCGACACCGAGGCGATGGCAGCCAGCGCCTCGCCGCGAAAGCCCATGGTGGCCACGGTCTCCAGATCGTGCAGGTCGGTGATCTTGCTGGTGGCATGGCGGCGCAGCGCCACGGGCAGCTCGTCGCGGGGGATGCCGCCGCCGTCGTCTTCCACCGAAATCAGGCGCACGCCGCCGGCCAGCAGGCGCAGCGTGATCTGGCGGGCGCCGGCGTCCAGCGCGTTGTCCACCAGCTCGCGCACCACCGAGGCCGGGCGCTCGACAACTTCGCCAGCCGCTATCTGGCTGATGAGCTCGTCGGGCAGATCGCGGATGGGGCGGCGGGCGGGCGCGTCAGGGGAGGAGATGGATGCATTCACGCGACGATTTTAGGCTGCGCCCGCCGCATGCCTGCCCCGCCGGCTGGCCGATGACCGCACTGTGCCCAAGGGCGCACGGCCATGGCATCAATAGCGGCGCCTGCCCGCACGGTCGCTGTTCTTGCCCATTTCGTTGCCGATCAGTGCTCCGGCAGCCGCACCGCCGACGGTGCCCAGCGTGGAGCCAAAGACTGCATTGCCCAGCACGCCGCCCGCCACGGCGCCCACGCCGGTGCCCAACTGTGCGTTGTTGGGCCGGTGGGCGCAGCCGCCCAGCGCCAGGGCGCCGGCTACAGCGGTGACCATGACCAGTGTCCTGCCAAATCGGGTGTTCATCTTTTGCATGGAGATTCTCCTGTGTGGGTTGCGGGCAGAATGGCTGCGCCGATGCCGTGACTTTGCCTGCAGCAAGCTGACTGGCTTGTGAGCTTTTTGCTCATATTCATCCGCAGATGTAACAAATGGAGAACAAACGCCATGCCGTCCCAGGACTTTGTGCCGGCTCGATGGCAGGGGGGCGCGCTACATTACGGGCCGGTGCGGCTGGTGCCGCGGAGGACCCTCTTTTGGAAATCATTCAGTTCCTGATCGACTTCATCCTGCATGTGGACAAACACCTGGAGGCTTTCGTGGTGGCCTACGGGCCCTGGGTGTACGCGCTGCTGTTTCTCATCGTTTTCGTGGAAACGGGCGTGGTCGTCATGCCTTTCCTGCCGGGCGATTCGCTGCTGTTCATTGTGGGCGCACTGTGCGGCGCGGGCCTCATGGACTATTCCATCGCCGGTGGCGTCCTGTTCGTGGCGGCCGTACTCGGTGACCAGTGCAACTATTCCATCGGCCGCTTCATCGGGCCCAAGGTCTTCCAGTGGGAGGACTCGCGCTGGTTCAACCGCCGTGCCTTCGACCAGGCCCATGCGTTCTACGAGCGCTACGGCGGCATCACCATCGTGTTGGCGCGGTTCATGCCCTTCATCCGTACTTTTGCTCCTTTCGTTGCTGGCGTGGCGGCCATGAGCCGCAGCAAATTCACCGCCTTCAATGTGGGCGGAGCCCTGGTGTGGGTGTTCGGCATCAGCGCGGCGGGCTACTTCTTCGGCAATATGCCCTGGGTGCGCGAGAACCTTGAAAAAATCATCTGGGGCCTGATCCTGGGGCCGGGCCTGATCGCGCTGTTTGGCGCCTGGCGCGCGGGCCGCTCGCCCAAGGCCACGGCCTGAGCGCGGCATCCCTGCAAAAAAAGCCCCTGATGCCAGATGGCGCCAGGGGCTTTTTTGCGCCAGGGTCAGCGGCGGTCGTTGCGCTTGCCGACCTCGTTGCCGATCAGGGCGCCGGCGGCAGCGCCGCCTACGGTGCCCAGGGTGCTGCCGAACAGGGCATCGCCCACGACGCCACCAGCCACGGCGCCTACGCCGGTGCCAATTTGGGCATTGCTGGGGTTGGTGGAGCAGCCGGCGCAAAACAGCGCAAGGGCGGCGCTTGCGGCAAGTGCATGAAAGCGGGTCTTCATGTTCATCTCCTGTCGTGGCCCGCGCCGCCCTGTGGCGGGTGGCGCAGGCACTGTGTGGAACATGTGGCAATGCTCCCACGCGTGCCGCAGCGCCGTGGTAGGAGAGCCTCCCAAGCGCGCGCCGGGAGGCCTGCAGGCACCGTGTGCTCCCTGTCCCACAGGGCGCACACGCATGGCCGCACAGATCAAACGGAGCGGCTGCGCGCCAGTGGCGGGTTGTGCGCGAAGTAGTTGCGGATGCCGCGCATCAGCGCATCGGCCAACTGCACCTGGTAGGCGGTGCTGCGCAGACGGGCCTCTTCTTCGGGGTTGCTGATGAAGGCCGTTTCCACCAGCACGCTGGGGATGTCGGGCGCCTTGAGCACGGCAAAGCCGGCCTGTTCCACGCGCGGCTTGTGCAGTTTGGCCATGCCGCCGATCTCGCCCAGCAGCGCGCCGCCGAGCTTGAGGCTGTCCTTGATCTGCGCGGTGGTGCTCATGTCCAGCAGCATGCGCTGCACATGCTGGTCCTGCGAGCCCATGTTCAGGCCGCCCACCAGATCGGACTGGTTCTCCTTGTTGGCCAGCCAGCGCGCAGCCGTGCTTGATGCGCCCTTGTCGCTGAGTGCGAACACGCTGGCACCGCGTGCCTCGGGGGTGGTGAAGGCATCGGCATGGATGCTGATGAACAGGTCGGCCTGCACACGGCGTGCTTTTTCGACACGCGTGGCCAACGGCACGAAGAAATCGTCGTCGCGCGTCATGAAGGCCCGCATGGGGCTGCCGCCGATGCGCGTGTTGTTGATGCGCTCGCGCAGCAGGTGGGCGATCTTGAGCACCACATCCTTTTCACGGGTGCCGCTGGGGCCGGTGGCGCCGGGGTCTTCGCCGCCATGGCCCGGATCCAGCGCCACGATGATGATGCGGTCGGTCTGGCGCGAGGTGGCGATATTGGGCCCTGCAGGGGGGGCAGGCGTTGGCGCAGGTGGTGGAACCGGTACGGGTGCGGGCGAGGGTGGCTGCGGCAGTTTCGGCGCAGGGGGGGGCAGCGGAGCCTGAGCCACCACTGCGGGCGCGGGCGTCCCGGCCTTGCCACTGCTGTGCTGGGCGATCAGGTCGCCCAGCGGGTCGGCCTGTGGCGTGGTGCGTGGCGCAGCGTGCGCAGGCGCCGTGGCCGGAGCCGCAGGGGCCGATGCCACGGCGGTGCTGCCGTGGCCCGCCTCGCGCAGCCGCTCGCTGATCAGTGCCTCCATGGGGTCCAGCGCCTTGGCCGGGTACAGGTCGAACACCAGTCTGTGCTTGTAGGGGGCGACTGGCTGCAGCGTGAAAACCTGGGGCTTGGCGGGCTGCTTGAGGTCGATGACCAGGCGCACGACGCTGGGCGAATTCTGGCCGACGCGGATCGAGGCGATGTTGGGGTCGTCGGGCCGGACCTTGGCCACAAGCTCGCGCAGCGCCGGATTGAGTTCGATGCCATCGATGTCCACGGCCAGTCGTGGCGGCTGGTCCACAAAAAATTGCTTGGCTGCCAGCGGCGTGTCGGACTCGATGGTCACACGCGAGTATTCGGGCGCAGGCCAGACGCGCACTGCGACGATGGTGGCGCCGCGCGCGATCTGCTGGCTGCCCAGCAGCAGCACGATGGAGCCGGCTTGAAGCAGGCTGCGGCGTGACAGGCCGCAGGATGGAGTGGAAAGGTGGGCGTCGCTCATGCCTGGAGTGCTTGGATCACGGCGCGGCCGACAGGTGTGCCGGCGCTCAGGCTCACCTGCCGTTGGATTTCGTCAATGGCTTCGATGTGCAGGGCGATATCGGCCACAGGCGTCAATGCCGCCGCTTTTTCGGGCCATTCTGCCAGTTTGAGGCCGGGGCTGGCGAAAATATCGCGAAATCCTGCATCTTCCCATTCCCTGGGGTCATCGAAGCGGTAAAAGTCAAAGTGCCAGATGGCAAGACCTGGTGCTTCGTGCGGCTCGACCACGGCGTAGGTGGGGCTTTTGATGCGGCCCTGCACGCCCAGCGCGCGCAGCCAGTGGCGCACCAGCGTGGTTTTGCCTGCACCCAGATCACCGTGCAGCGTGACGTAGGCATCGCGCAGGCCCGGCTGTGCCGCGAGCCTTTGCGCGAAGCGCTGGGTGTCCTCTTCGCCGTGCCATATCCAGCGATGGCAGGCCGTGCCCGCTTCCTGCGGCCGGCCGCTTTCTACAATCGGGGGAGTATGTTGTGCAGCAGTCAATTGGTTCCTTTGATGCAAGGCTGGGCCCGCGAGCTGGGATTTTCCCAAATTGGCGTGGCTGGCGTGGATTTGTCGTCGGCCGAGCCGGGGTTGTTGCAGTGGCTGGCGCAGGGGTTCCATGGCGAGATGCACTATATGCAGGCGCATGGCCTCAAGCGTGCGCGGCCAGCCGAGCTGGTGCCGGGGACGGTCAGCGTGATCACTGCGCGCATGGACTATCTGCCAGCGGACACGCCCGCCGGCTGGCAGGCCCTGGAGTGGAGCCGGCTGCAGCGCCCGCAGGAGGCCATCGTGTCCGTCTATGCCAGGGGGCGCGACTATCACAAGGTGCTGCGCAGCCGGCTGCAGAAGCTGGCCGAGCGCATCGCGCAGGAGATAGGCCCTTTCGGCCACAGGGCCTTCACCGATTCCGCTCCCGTGCTGGAGGCCGAGCTGGCCCGGCGCAGCGGGCAGGGCTGGCGCGGCAAGCATACGCTGGTGCTCAGCCGCGAGGCCGGCTCCATGTTCTTTCTGGGCGAGATCTATGTGGATCTGGCGCTGGAGCCCACCGCGCCGGTCACGGCGCACTGCGGCAGCTGCTCCTCCTGCATGGATGCATGCCCGACGGGCGCTATCGTCGCGCCGCACCGCGTCGATGCAAGGCGGTGCATCTCCTATCTGACCATCGAGCATGCTGGCGCAATTCCCGAAGAGATGCGTCCGCTGATGGCCAACCGCATCTACGGCTGCGATGATTGCCAGCTGGCCTGTCCCTGGAACAAGTTCGCCCAGCCCAGCCGGCTGCCCGACTTCGATGCCCGCGCCGGACTGGCGGATGCGCAACTGGTGCATTTCTTCGCCTGGGATGAGGCCACCTTTTTGCGCCTGACCGAGGGCAGCCCCATCCGCCGCATCGGCCATGCGCGCTGGCTGCGCAATGTCGCCGTGGCCCTGGGCAATGCCTGGCGTGCCACGGGCGATGCCACGCTGCGTCAGGCGCTGGCCAGCCGCGCCGCACATCCCGATGCGCTGGTGCGCGAACATGTGCAATGGGCGCTGGCGCAGCGCTCCTGGCACGCCTGTGCGGAGCCTGGGAGCCAAGGCATATGTTGATGCAGTTCAGTGCTTGACGCACGCGTGTGTGTGAAACAATGGACCGGTCTGGCCGGGACCGCATTGCATATCGGCCGGACGCTCTGTCCTGCCGGCCAGGGCCCATGCCATGCCAACTGACGCCCGATATGCGTGCAACCGCTTTTTTCCGTGGTCGTAAAAGGCCAACCCAGGTGACGATTGCCATCTGGGCAGGCATGGGCTGCGTGCTGCTGGCCATCGTGGCGTACTGGTCGGTATTGCTGAGCAGCCACCAGACCCAGCGCGGCTTCATTGCCTCGCAGTCCTGGCTGCGTGTCAGCCAGATGTCGCATGCGGTTTCCGTCCAGGTGCAGACGCTGCTGGCCGGCCTTGAGCACACCATGCGGGCGCTGGAGTCGGAATACGAAGATGATCGCGCCGACGACTTCCAGCACGCGATCCAGAATACTTACGATGCCTACCCCCCCGGGACTTTCCTGCAGATCGCGGTGGCGGATGCCAGCGGCGACATTGTCTATTCCAATCTGCAGGTGGGTGTGGAGTCTGCATTCAAGGTCTCCATCCGTGACCGTGAACACTTCCGGGTCCACGCGGACCGCGAAATCATGGGGACCTATATCAGCCATCCCGTCCAGGGCCGTGTGTCCGGCCGATGGACCATTCAGCTGAGCCGCGCCCTGTACCGCAAGGGGCGTTTTTCCGGCGTGCTGGTGCTGTCGCTGTCGCCCGAGTACATCCTGCGGTATTTGCAGGCGATTTTCGATGGACCCCGGGACATCGTGATGCTGCTGCGCGACGATGGCTCCTATCTGGTGCGCACCCGGCAGTATGAGGAGGTGATGGGGACGGCTGTGTCTGAGCAGCACCTGTCCCTGTTTGCGCAGGATCGTTCGGAGGGCACCTATGAAATTGCCACAGCGCTGGACGGTACCACCCGCCTCTATGCCTGGAGCCGGGTCAGCGGCTATCCTCTCATCGCCGTCACGGGACTGGACCGTCAGGCGATCTTCGATCCCCTGGATGCCTCGCTGCGCCAGAGCCTGATGCGCAATGCCGCAGGCACGGCAGTGCTGCTGCTGGCGGCTTTGCTGACTGTCTGGCTGGCCCGCCAGCGCAGCCTCAGCGAACGGCTGCGATTGCAGAGCGAGCAGCGCTTTGCCCAGATGGCTCAGGAGGTGCCCGGCGGGCTGTTCCAGTTCCAGGTGGATGCGGCCGGGCGGTTCCTGCTGCCGTTCACGACGCCGGCCTTTTTCGCGCTGCACGGCGCACAGTCTGACCGCACGTCTTTTCTGGGCAATGCCCTGCTGCAGCGTGTGCATCCCGAAGACCAGACAGCACTGGCTGCATCGGTGCGCGCCAGCGTGGATGCCCAGGGCGTCTGGGAATGCAAATACCGCGTGCTGCTGCCTGACGGCCAGTTGCGCTGGCTGCATGGCCATGCCCGGCCTCAGCGGGAGGAGGACGGTCCCCTGATCTGGCATGGCTATGTGCATGACATCACGCAGGACCAGGCCATGCAGGAAACCATCCGCATGAGCGAGGAGCGGCTGCGGCTGACCATGGGCGCCGTGCGCGACGGCCTGTGGCACTGGGACTGCCGCAGCGGCCATGTCGAATGGGATGCGCGCTGCTTCGAGATGCTGGGCTTCGGCGATCAGGCCTTTTCGATGGACTTCGACACGTTCTGCTCTCTGGTGCACCCTGCCGACCGAGCCAGGATGCAGGAGCGTCTGCGCCAGCATATTGATTCCGGCATCGACTACCGCCTGGAGATGCGCATGCGAACTGCCCAGCATGGCTGGCTGTGGGTCGAGTCGCGTGGCGAAGTCACCCAGCGCCATGCCGATGGCACGCCCGAGCGCATGCTGGGCACGCACACGGACATACAGCAGCGCGTCGAGCAATCGCGCCTGATCAAGGCGCTGCTGGACCGGGGCAGTGCGCTCATCGTCATGGCCGGCCCCCACCGCGAAATCCTCTATGCCAACGAGCGCGCGCTGCAGACCTTCCAGATCGACACCCGCAGGCTGCCGGGCGGCGTGCCGCTGCGCGCGCTGCATATCAGTGACGACAGCTTCGAGCGGTTCAGTCAGCTGTACGGCCAGCTCAACGCCCAAGGCACGGTTCGCTCCGAATGGATCCTGCGCATGCCCTCGGGCACGGGTCACTGGTTCGACATGCAGGGCTCTCTGCTCGACCCCGAGGCGGACGATGGCCGCGTCATCTGGACCATGATCGACACGGATGCGCGCCGCCGTGCCGAAACCGCGCTGGCGCAGACACAGCGCAGGCTGGAGGCCATCATCGACCGCTTTCCCGCAGGCATTCTCGTGACCGACGCATGCGGGCAGCAGATCATCGCCGCCAACCGCATGCTGGGCTCTGTGCTCGGGCTGGATATGGCTGTCGAAGCGCTGCATGGCCTGACCATGAACGCGCTGCTGCAGAGGCTGCCGTCCTCTCTGGCCAGCGCGCTGGCGCAGGACACCGCCGCACTGGAAGTGTCTGGCCGGTCGCTGCACGAGCTGCCCGGCGGACACTATGTCGAAATCGAAGGGGTGCCGCTGCGTGATGCCGGGCAATCGATTGGCCACTGCTGGGTGCTGCACGATGCCACCGAGCGCCAGAGGCGGGAGTCGCAGCTCGAAACCCTGGCACTGACCGATGGGCTCACGGGCATTCCCAACCGCCGGGCTTTTCTGGAGCGGCTGGATATGGAGATGTCCCATATCCACAGCGGTCTTGTGCCATGCGCGGCCCTGATCCTGCTGGACATCGACTGTTTCAAGCAGGTCAATGACAGCTACGGCCATGCAGTGGGCGATGTGGTGCTCAAGGACCTTGTCACAGCCCTGGGCCATGGGCTGCGCAAAGAGGACATGGTGGGGCGGCTGGGCGGCGAGGAGTTCGTGCTGCTGCTGTCGGGCGCAGATGCAGGGGCAGGCATGCGCCGTGCGGAGCAATTGCGCGAGATGGTCGATGCCCGCCGTGTCGATGCCGGCAAGGCTGGCGTGCTGCGCTACACCATCAGCCTGGGCGTGTACGAAATGCGCAGTACGGACCCTTCGGGCCAAGTGTGCCTGGAGCGTGCCGATGCAGCGCTCTACTATTCAAAGCGCCATGGCCGCAACCGGTCCACCCTCTGGACCGAGGCGCTGCCAGCCATCGAAAAGGTCTGAATCTGGCATTCCGGGCGCTGCCGGGCTGAAAAATCAGAATAGTCTAATCCCATTTTCAGACTCATCTTGTGGTCAGACGGTGACGTGATGGAGAGAATTTCCTTCACACCGTCCTGTGCGCAATCTTGCTGCACAGCCCTGTCTTAACTGAGTCCCTGCCGCAGGCAGGGCGGGGAAGCCATGACATACAACCGCTGGTCCACACTCCACATACCTCCGCCGCAGCGCGCGAGTTTCTGGCGCGATGCCATGCACCGTGCGCATGCGGGCGCCACGCCCCATGTCTCGCAGCCCGAGCGCTTCGACGCCACGCTGGTTTCGCGTGGCGTAGGAGCCATCGTGCTCAACCGCATCCAGTCCAGCATGGGCTATGGCATGGAGCGCCTGAGCGCCGACATGGAACGCCCGGGGCCGCCCAGCCTGCTGGTCGTGCTGTGCCTCAAGGGCAGCGCGCTCGTCTCTCTGCAGGGGCCCGCCGCTGCACGCGGGCAGCAGATTCCTCCCGGACAGCTTTTCGCACTGGATGAACGCCAGGCTTATCGCCTGATACTGGGCGGCCCCTGCGAGTTGCTGATCCTGGCGGTGCCCCTGGCCCTGCTTGACCTGCGGCAGGATGTGCTGCAGCAGCAACTGGCCTGTCCGCTGTCTGCCAGCGCATCCTTGCAGTTGCTGGAGCACCAGATGCAGTTGCTGGGCCAGTGGTCCCACGAGCTGCCGACTGCCGAAGCATCGCAGCTGTCCGATCTGGTCACGGCCACCTTGCGGGCCGTGCTGCAGTCCGGCAGTCCCGCCAGCGCAGAGCCCTCGCGTCCTCAGGGATTCCTGCTGCAGCGCGTGCGCCAGCTGATCGCCCGCCAGTATTCCGACCCCCAGCTCGGCCCCACCGAGGTGGCCCAGGGCCTGGGCATGCCGGTGCGCACGCTGCAGGCCCATCTGGCGCGTGAAGGCACCAGCCTCAGCGCCGAACTCATGGCCTACCGGCTGGACCGTGCCCACGCCATGCTGCGCAGCGCAGGGACAAGCATCGGCAAGCTTGCTGTCATGGATGTGTCAAGGCGTTGCGGCTTCAGCTCGCCCGCGCATTTTTCCCGGCGCTTTCGCGAGCGCTTCGGCGGCTCGCCGGTGCGCATGCTGCGCGTGGCAAGCAAGAAGCAAAAGGCGCTGGCCCACGCTTGAGTGGCGGGCAGCCGTCAGCGCAGAAGAGGCCGCAGCCCGCTTGGCCTGCCATGCGCCGGGCTCAGCCGGGCAGCAGGCTCAGTGCGAAAGGCAGGCTCAGCACGCCCAGCAGCGTCGAGAGCGTGACCAGTCCTGCCACATACGAGCCGTCGTAGCCCATGCGTGCGGCCAGCACGTAGCATGAGGAGGCCGTGGGCAGTGCGGAAAAGGCCATCAGGATCAGTGCCTGTGCGCCGCTCAGGCCGAAAACCCTGACCATGGCATAGGCAATCAGTGGCTGCACCAGGTGGCGTGCCGCCAGCAGCATCACGGCCAGCAGCTTGCCTGCAGCCAGTGCGCCGAACTGCATGCCGGCACCGGCCGACATCAGCCCCAGGGCGATGGAGGCTGCGCCGATGCGCGAGACGGTGGGCTCCAGCAAGGAGGGCAGGCGCAGCCCGAGCGCGCTGAAGACCAGTCCCGCCAGCGTGGCCACGATCAGCGGATTGCGTGCCAGCTGCCCCAGGAAATGCTGGTTGCTGCCGCGCGCCATGGGCCAGACAGCTGCGATATTGCACAGCGGCACGCTCACCCCTATCAGCACCGAGATGAGCAGCAGCCCTTCAGGGCCAGCCAGGCGGCTGGCCAGCGCCAGACCGATGAAGGAGTTGAAACGGAACGCCACCTGCACTGCGCCCGCATGCGCGCGCGCATCGAGCCGGCCGCGCATGCCAGGCCACCAGGGCAGGCTGTATGCCAGCGCGATGCCCAGCAGGGCGGCGCTGACGCCTGCGGCCACCAGGCTGGAGGTGGCTCCCCAGTCCAGAGGACTTTTGACAATGGAGTGGAACAGCAGTACCGGAAACAGCAGGTAGTACACCAGTGCCTCCACCGCCTGCCAGACCGTGCGGTTGAGCTGTGTGAAGCGGCACAGCACATAGCCGAGCACAATGAGCGAAAAATCGGGGAAAAGCAGCTGGGCGTAGTTCACAGGTTCAGAGCATAAGCGCGCCCGTCCGATTTGCCTCGTCCGCGCAGCGGTCTGGCTGCATATAAGGGTAAATACTGGTAAAACAGCCGCATGACCCACTCTGGTGCACCGCGTGAGGCGCGTAGCATCGGTTCATGACCGTCCACCGCTGCCATGGCATCCCTTGGTCTGGGCGGGCATTCACTGCGCGCCGTGCACCATGCCATACCATGGCAGTGCCACGCAGCGCCATTGTCCGGGCCGCTTCCGGGCCATGTCCGGGAGCATTCCCCCTTCTTTCGTCAACACGACCCCCCAAAAGGAGATCTTGCATGAATCGTCGCAACTGGCTGGGCCTGTCCCTGGTCCTCGCAAGCACCGGTGCACTGGCCCAGGCCTATCCGACCAAGCCCATCAAGCTCGTGGTGCCGTTCGCTCCTGGCGGCACGACGGACATCATTGCCCGCGTCCTGGCCGAGCCCCTGAGCAAGGAACTGGGCCAGCCCGTGGTGGTGGACAACCGCGGCGGCGGCGGCGGCGTCATCGGTGCCATGGAGACGGCGCGTGCCCAGCCCGACGGCTACAGCCTGGGGATTGCCACGGTTTCGACCACGGCCACCAACCCGGCCATCAACCCCAAGATCCAGTACAACGTGCTGACCGACTTCACACCGATCGTCAACGTGGCAGCTACGCCCAACGTGATCGCGGTGAACCCCAAGTTCCCGGCCAAGGACTACAAGAGCTTCGAAGCCGAGCTCAAAAAGTCCCAGGGCAAGTACTCGTATGCGTCTTCCGGTACGGGCGGCATCCAGCACATGCTGATGGAGCTGTACAAGAGCCTGACGCACACCTTCGTCACCCATATTCCCTACCGTGGCGCAGGCCCAGCGCTCAACGATGTGGTGGCGGGCCAGGTGCCGATGGTGCTGGACAACCTGCCCTCTGCCCTGCCATTCATCAAGGACAACCGCCTGGTGCCCATCGTGGTCGCCGCGCCCCAGCGCCTGGCCGTTCTGCCCAATGTGCCTACCTTCAAGGAGGTGGGCCTGGCGCCTGTCAACCGCATGGCCTACTACGGCATTCTCGGCCCCAAGAACCTGCCCAAGGACATCGTGGACAAGGTCAATGCCGCCGTTCGCAAGGTGGTGCAGGACCCTGCTGTCAGGAAGCGCATCGAGGACACGGGGTCGCTGGTCATTGCCAACTCGCCGGAAGAGTTCGCCCAGCAGATCAAGGAAGAGTTCGAGATCTACAAGAAAGTGGTCGCCCAGCAGAAACTGACGCTGGAGTGATGCCGGGCAGCGCCTGAGCCTTCCATGGCCTTGTGCCCGCACAACCCGGAGTCCGCAGAGGGCTCCGGGTTTTTTCGTTGTAGGCTTGGCGCCATGTCCCAAGCGCCTGTTTCTTCCACCATCCCCGTGCCTGATGCCTCGCAAGCGCCACAGTCCTGGCCCGCACCGCTGCCCGCCAGCCAGGATGCCATCGATCTGTTCATCGATGCGCTGCTCCTGGAGGATGGCCTGTCGCGCAATACCCTGTCTGCCTACCGCCGCGATCTGACAGCCTGGGCGCAGTGGCTGGCCTTGCAGCAACCTGCGCTGGCGCTGGATGCTGCCGGCGAAGCCGAGCTGCAGGGCTATTTCGCGGCCCGGGTGGAGCAGACCAAGGCCAGCTCGTCGAACCGGCGGCTGACGGTGCTGCGCCGCTACTACCAATGGGCGCTGCGCGAGCGCCGCATTGCGGCCGACCCCTGTGTGCGCATGCTGTCCGCCCGCCAGCCGCTGCGGGTGCCGCAGACGCTGACCCAGGCACAGGTGGAGGCGCTGCTGCAGGCCCCTGATACCGATACCCCGCTGGGTTTGCGAGACCGCGCCATGCTGGAGCTGATGTATGCCAGCGGCCTGCGCGTCAGCGAGCTGGTGGAGCTGCCGTTGCATGCCATCGATCTGCGCTCGGGGGTGCTGCGTGTGATGGGCAAGGGCGGCAAGGAGCGGCTCGTTCCTTTCGGCGAGGAGGCGCAGTGGTGGCTGGAGCGTTATCTGGCCACGGCACGCGGCGCGATTCTCGGCGGTCAGCGTTGCGATGCGGTCTTCGTCACCCAGCGCGCTGCAGCCATGGGGCGCGTGATGTTCTGGGTCATCGTCAAGCGGTGCGCGCAGATGGCGGGCATCACGGCGCCGCTGTCGCCGCACACGCTGCGCCATGCGTTCGCCACGCATCTGCTCAATCATGGCGCCGATCTGCGCGTGGTGCAGATGCTGCTTGGCCATGCAGACATCTCGACCACGACCATCTACACCCATGTGGCGCGCGAGCGGCTCAAGGCACTGCATGCGCAGCACCATCCGCGCGGCTGATCCGGCGCAGAGGCGCCCTGCGCAGAGGCGCCCTGCGCAGAGGCGCCCTGCGCACAGGCACTGGCGAAGCGTCGAAGTGCCGTGCAGGCGGCGAGGGGCTTGCGCTTCGTAGAACAATGGCTGCCGTGTTCGATGCGTTTTTTCCGGAGTTGCAATGACTGAATTCCCGCGCCGCCGCCTGCTTGCGTCCTGCCTGCTGGCTGGCATGGCGGCCCTGCCGATCGTGGCCCAGGCCACCGATGCGCCTTCCTGGCCCGCCAAGCCGATCCGTCTGGTGGTCTCCTATCCTGCCGGCGGCGTCAGCGATGTGGTGGCACGTGCGCTGGGCGAAAAGCTCGCGGCCCGGCTCGGCCAGCCAGTGGTGGTGGACAACAAGGCCGGTGCCGGTGGCGCCATTGGCCTGGATTTGGTGGCCAAGGCGGCGCCCGATGGCTATACGCTGGGCTTTTCCTCGATCAGTCCGCTGACGCTGAGCCCGCACCTGGGCAAGCCGCTGTTCGATCCGCTGCGCGATCTGGCGCCGGTGAGCAGCGTGATGTATTCCCCCGTGCTGCTGCTGGGCACGGGGCGCCTGGCGGCAACGGACTTTCCGGCACTGCTGGCCCAGGCCAAGGGCCACCCTGGCGAAGTGCGCTGGGCCACGGCAGGTCTGGCTTCGCTGGGGCACATCATGCTGGAGCAGATCACGCAGGCTGCCCAGGTGCAGATCACCCACATTCCCTACAAGGGCGGTGGGCAGCAGCTCAATGACGGCCTGAGCGGGCAGTTCGAGGTGCTGTCCACCAATGCGGGACCCGCCGTGCTCCAGCATATCAAGGCGGGCAAGTTCAAGGCGCTGGCCGTGGGCGCGCCCAGGCGCCTGGAGTCGCTGCCAGGGGTACCGACGCTGGCCGAGCTGGGGTACAAGAATGCGAACATGACGTCGGTCTTTGGCGTTTTTGCGCCCGCAGCCACTCCTGCCGCCGTGTTGCAGCGCCTCAATGCCGAGATCAACCAGGTGCTGTCCATGCCCGAGGTCCGCGAGCGCCTCGCTGTCACGGACAATGTGCCCACAGGCGGCAAGGCCGCCGATTTTGCGCGCCAGATCGAGGCCGAATCCCAGGCCAATGCGCGCATCATCCGCGCAGCCAATATCCAGCCCAACTGACGCCGGGTGCACCCACAGGCCCTGGGGCGTGTGGGTGCCGCCGTTGCGAGGCTATTCGTTGGCTGTCAGGTTGTCGGCCCAGGTCAGCGCCTGCAGGTGGGCCCAGTTGACCTGGTGGTTGGACAGCTGCAGCGCGGTGGCCGCCCTGGCAAAGCTGGCTTCATCGCCGCTTTCGCAGGCGCGCGTCAGTTCCAGGAAGGGTGCGAACACGCCCGTGCCATGCACCAGCGCATCGACGACAGGCTGGGGCAGGGCCACGGAAGCGAGCGCCTTTTCCATGGGCTGGCCCAGCATTACGTCCAGCAGCGAGAACACGCCGACCACGAAGGCGTTGTCGCTCTCTTCCGGTGGCAGCAGCTCGGCCGTGAGCAGCTCCATCAGGCGTCCGCGCACCACGGCGGTCTGTCCCACGGCAGGGGGCGTGCCGCCTGCACGTGTCGTGGTCAGCAGCAGCGCAGCCCAGCGGAACAGTTTCTTGAGGCCCAGGATCATCACCGCGTGGCGGAACGAGGTGATCTCGCAGGACAGGCCGAAGCCCGAGGAGTTGATGAAGCGCAGCAGGTTGAAGGACAGGGTGGGGTCCTTCTTGAGCAATTCCTCGATCTCGTCGGTGCTGGCCTGCTGGCGCACGAGATTGATCAGCTGGATGATGGTGGCCTGCGTGGGCCGGATGGTGCGGGCCTGCACCAGCTGAGGCTGGGCAAACCAGAAGCCCTGGAAGAGGCGCACGCCCAGCTCGCGCATGCGGTCGAACTGCTCGGAGGTCTCGACCTTCTCGGCCACGATCTGTGCCTGGGTGTGCGCGCGTGCGAACCGCACCAGCGTGTCGGCGTCGGACAGCGCGAAGGTCTGCATGTCCAGCTTGATGAAGGCAGCCGATGGCAGCCAGCTGGCGTAGGCGCGCCGCAGCAGGTTCTGGTTGAAGGCCAGGCGGAAGCCGCGCTGGCGCAAGGCATTGAATGTGGGCAGCCGCTCTTCGACATCCGCCGCCGTGGCGCCTTCGCCCAGCGTGGGCACCTCCAGCACCACCTTGTCCGGATGGATCAGCTCCAGGTGGCCGCCGGCCAGACTGTCATGGGTGCAGTTGATGAAGACGGTCTTGCGGCCCACCAGTGCCTCGGCGCCGGCATAGGACAGCGCATTGAACAGCAGGGCGGCATCGGAGGCCGCCGTGTGTGCATGGTGCGCCGTCGAGCGGTCGAAGAGTTCGTAGCCGAAAACGTCGCGCTGTTCATTGACGATGGCCTGGCGCGCGATCACGGCCACCTGGCCATCTTCCACGCCAGCAGGCAGGGCGGGCGTGGACGATGCGGGGGGGTTGTCGTTGGTTGTCATGTGGGAGCGAAAGAGGATGGAGTGCCGATCGCAGCGTTGAATGCCATCCTACTGCGAACTTACAGTGCGCTGTCTGTCAGTTGGTCTGTCCATGCCAGCGCCTGCAGATGGGCCCAGTTGATTTGCTGGCTGCTGAGCTGCAGCAGGCCCGCGCTGCGGTGGAATGCCTCGTCATCGCTGGACTCGCAGGCCTCGGCCAGTATCAGCAGTTCCCCGAGCTGCCCTTCGTGGCGCAGCACGGCTGCCGAGACGGCTTCAGGCACCGGAATCAGTCCCATGGCCACGTCCTGCGGCAACTGCAGCATCTGGCCGAGCAGCGAGAAGATGCCGACCACGAAGGCCATTTCCGTGTCTTCCTCTGACAGCGACTCCTGGGCCAGCAATTCCATCAGGCGGCCCCGGATCACGGCAGTCTGGCCCACGGCTGGCGGTGTGCCGCTGTTGCGTGATGCCGTCAGCAGCATGGCCGCCCAGCGGAACAGCTTCTTGAGGCCCATGAGCATCACGGCCTGGCGAAACGAGGTGATCTCGCGCTGCACGCCAAAGCCCACGGAATTGATCAGTCGCATCAGGTTGAAAGCCAGGCCGGCATCCTTTTTGAGCACATCCTCGATGGCGTCGGTGCTGGCCTGCTGGCGCACGAGATTGAGCAGCTGCACCACGTTTTGCTGCGCCGGCGACAGCAGCTTGGTGCGCACCACGGTCGGGCGCGCGAACCAGAATCCCTGGAACAGCTGCACACCCAGCCGGCTGGCCTGCTCGTGCTGCTGCGCACTCTCCACCTTCTCTGCGATCAGCTCGGCGCGGGTATGGCGCCCTGCATAGTTGATCAGCACGGCCAGGTGGTCAGGCGCCAGCACGGAAAGATCGAACTTGATGTAGTCGGCCAGCGGCAGCCACGCCGCATAGGCCGACTCCAGCACCGTATGGTTGAAGGCCAGGTTGAAGCCGCGCTCGCGCAGGTTGTGCAGTATCGGCAGGCGTGCCGCTACTTCCTGCTGCGCTGCCAGTCCCAGGGGAGGGATCTCCAGCACCACCTTGTCAGGGTTGAGCAGTTCCAGATGCCCGCCCGCCAGGCTTTCATGCGTGCAGTTGACGAACATCAGCTTGGTGCCGACCAGATCCTCCTCGCCCGCATGGGATAGTGCCGTGAATACCAGGGTCACATCCGAGGCCGCTGTATGGTCGGGGTAGGCACGCGAGCGGTTGAACAGCTCATAGCCGATGATCTGCTGCGCTTCATTGACAATCGCCTGCCTTGCGATCATGCCCCGATCCGCAGCACCTGGCACGGCAGGTGATGCATCGGCTGGCGTAGAAGCTGGCAATTCGGTCATGGAGCGTGCTGGCGGTGGAACACCGGGTATGGGATCAGTCTGACAAGTAGTCTGGATTGTAGGAATGTTCTGATCGGATATGCAAAATTAATGAATGGTCTGGTATCAGTTGGATACAAAATAAGACCAATCCTAAAGTTCGTTCACACTTGTTTGCGATTCGTGCCGTAGCGTCGCCTGCCAGTCAGGCAGGGAGCGCGCTTCATATCTGCTGCAGCCATGCTATCTCGGCGTCGCTGAAGCCTGCAGCGCGGCGCGCCCGTTCGTTGAACGGCGGCCGCAGGCGTGGCGCCTCGTAGCGCTGGGTCAGCGCCAGATAGTGCGTCTCGGGGTCCAGACCCTCCCGCCCGCACAGCCAGCGGTACCAGTGGTTGCCAATGGCCACATGGCCGACCTCTTCGCGCAGGATGATGTCCAGGATGTCCACGGCAGCCAGCGCATCGGGTGCCCGCGTGTTGCGCAGTTTGTGCTGTATCTGGGGCGTGGCGTCCAGCCCGCGCGCTTCCAGCGTGCGCGGCACCAGTGCCATGCGCGCCACCACGTCGTGGGCTGTCTTCTCGCACATGGTCCACAGGCCCTGGTGTGCCGGAAAATCGCCGTAGTCGTGTCCCAGATGTTCGCGCAGGTGGGCGCGCAGCAGGCGAAAGTGCTTGGCCTCCTCTGCGGCCACCAGCAGCCAGTCGTGGTAGTACTGCTCTGGCATGCCGTCGAAGCGCCAGACTGCATCCAGCGCCAGATTGATGGCGTTGAACTCGATGTGCGCAATCGCATGGATCAGCACGGCGCGGCCTTCGGGCGTGGCCGGCGAGCGCCTGGCCACGGCCGTATGGTGGCGCAGTTCCGGCCGCTGCGGCCGGCCCGGAAGGTCCGGTGCGGGATCTGGCAGGGCCGGTGCCTGCGGTGCTATTGAATACAAAGCCTGCCGCGCATACATGTCAAGCGTGGCGGCTGCCTTTTCTTCGGGGTCCGAGAGGCACAAGACCTCAAGGGCGCGGTGACGTAACTCCATCCCTACAATTCTAGGTTTCCTGCCATCGACAACTATTGACGGAGACGAACCCATGGCGATTTATGAACTGGATGGAGTGGCCCCCGAGGTGGCGGCGTCGGCCTGGGTGGCCGACAGCGCCCAGGTGATGGGCAATGTGCGGCTCGCCGAGGATGCCAGCATCTGGTTCGGCGCCGTGGTGCGTGGCGATTGCGAAAGCATCACGGTCGGCGAGGGCAGCAACATCCAGGACGCCAGCGTGCTGCATGCGGATCTGGGCAAGCCGCTGGTCGTGGGCCGCCATGTGACCGTGGGCCATCAGGTCATGCTGCATGGCTGCACGATTGGCGACGAGTCGCTGATCGGCATCGGCGCCGTGGTGCTCAATGGCGCAAAAATCGGCCGCAACTGCCTGGTTGGCGCTGGCGCCCTTGTGACCGAAGGCAAGGAGTTCCCCGATGGCTCGATGATCATCGGCAGTCCGGCCAAGGCCGTGCGCCAGCTGACGCCGGAGCAGATCGAAGGCCTGCGCCGCAGCGCCGCGCACTATATCGACAATGCGCGCCGGTTCAAGACCGGCCTGCGCAAGCTGGGCTGAATACGGTCCGGCATTCTTTTTACGGAAAACCATCAGCGTGTCTGAACTGCATAAATTCATCTTCGAGGGCCAGCCCGTGCGCGGCTCCATCGTCCGGCTCACGGACGCCTGGCAGGAAATCCTGCGCCGGCGTGCGGACAACAGCGAAACCGGCGCCTACCCGGTGGCCGTGCGCGAGCTGCTCGGCGAGATGGCGGCTGCCGGCGTGCTGATGCAATCGAACATCAAGTTCAACGGCGCCCTGGTCTTTCAGGTCATGGGCGATGGGCCTGTCAAGCTGGCGGTGGCCGAGGTGCAGTCCGACCTGAGCCTGCGTGCCACAGCCTCTCTGGTGGGTGAAGTCGCTGACGGGGCCTCGCTGGAGCCGCTGCTCAACGTCCGCGGGGGCGGACGCTGCGCCATCACGCTGGACCCCAAGGACCGCCAGCCCGGCCAGCAGCCCTATCAGGGCGTGGTGCCGCTGCAGGATGCACAGGGCCGGCGCTTCCAGAAGATGTCGGATGTGCTGCAGCACTACATGCTGCAGTCCGAGCAGCTGGACACAGTGCTGGTGCTGGCTGCCGATGACCAGGTGGCGGCCGGTCTCATGATCCAGCGCATGCCGGTCAAGGGCGAAGCCAACCTGGCGGCGGCCACCGAAAGCGAAAGCGCGCAGCACGACGCCATCGGCCTCAACGAAGACTACAACCGCATTGCCACGCTGGCGGCCAGCCTCACGCGCGACGAGCTGCTGACTCTGGATGTGGAAACCATTTTGCGGCGCCTTTTCTGGGAAGAGAAGCTGATGCGCTTCGTGCCCCAGCAGGACGAGGAAAGCCCCCGCTTTGCCTGCACCTGCAGCCGGGCCCGGGTGGCCTCCATGCTGACCTCGCTGGGGGCGGCGGAGATCGAGGACATCATTGCGGAGCGCGGCAGCATCGAGGTGGGCTGCGATTTCTGCGGGCAGCAGTATGTGTTCGATCCCATCGACGCGGCGCGGCTCTTCACTGAGGCGGATAAGCTGCCGCCCAGCTCGTCGGCCGTGCAGTAAACGGCTGGCGCCGGCGTTCAGGTGTGCCCGCGCAGCGCATCGAACAGCCGGCGTTCGCAGTCGGGGTCGCTGCATTGCTCGCATCCCCAGGGGCGCAGCCTGCCGCCCTGGCGTGCCGGCTCTCCTGCCGGCAGCCATGACCAGTCTGCCTGCGGCTGGCGCGCCATGAGCGATTGGGCCAGCTGCTGCCACTGGCGCGCAGGGCTTCCGTACAGAACGACATAGCCGCGTCCCTCGCTGTGCAGGCGTTCGCGCCAGTATTGATGCTGCGCTGCGGCTGCGGTCTCAGTCTCCTGCAGGGCCTGCCAGTCCAGTCCCAGCAGATAGATGTCCGCAGCCGGTGGCAGAGGGTCCTGCATTTCGGGTGCCAGGCATTGCCAGCCGGCGCCGTGGCCCTGGTCCAGCCAGGCCTGGCGCAGTGCGTGCGCCATGGAGCGTGCCAGCGTGGCAGGGGCACCCAGCAGGGTGATGGCATCGGGAGGGGCTGTGGCGTGCATGAGGCAAATGGGCAGGCAAAGAAAAAGGCTGGCAGATAGTGCCAGCCTTTTTCTTTGCCGTTGCGCGGCGCAGGTCAACGCTTGAGGATTTGCACGAAGATTTCGTTGGGCTTGACCATGCCCAGCTCGCTGCGCGCTTTTTCCTCGACCATGGCCAAGCCGTCCTTGAGGTCGTTGACCTCGGAGGCCAGGCGGTCGTTTTCGGCTTTTTCCACGGCGTTGGCTGCGTTCTGCGCGTGGATCTGCTGGCGCAGCTCATTGACATAGGCCACGCTGCCATGGCCCAGCCACAGCCGTGCATGCACGGCGGCGAGCAAGACGAGCAAGACGAGCGGGACGATGCGGTTGACCATACGGGGCAGGGGCAAAAAGGCTTGCAGGTCCTGAGGGCCTGCAAGCCGGTCGCGCTTCAGCGCAGGTTGTAGAAAGCCTCGCGGCCAGGGTAGTGGGCGATGTCACCCAGGTCTTCTTCGATGCGCAGCAGCTGGTTGTACTTGGCGATGCGGTCCGAGCGGCTCAGCGAGCCGGTCTTGATCTGGCCTGCGTTGGTGCCCACCGAGATATCGGCAATCGTCGAGTCTTCGGTTTCGCCCGAGCGGTGCGAGATCACGGCGGTGTAGCCGGCGCGCTTGGCCATTTCGATGGCGGCGAAGGTCTCTGTCAGGGTGCCGATCTGGTTGATCTTGATCAGGATGGAGTTGGCGATCTTCTTGTCGATGCCTTCCTTCAGGATCTTGGTGTTGGTCACGAACAGGTCGTCACCCACCAGCTGCACCTTGGCGGCCAGACGGTCGGTCAGGATCTTCCAGCCTTCCCAGTCGCCTTCGGCCATGCCGTCCTCGATGGAGATGATGGGGTACTTGTCGCACCAGCCTGCCAGCATGTCGGTCCACTGGGTGGCGGTCAGGGTCAGGTTGCCTTCACCGGCCAGCACGTACATGCCGTCCTTGTGGAATTCGCTGGCGGCGCAGTCCAGGCCCAGGGCGATCTGTTCGCCGGCCTTGTAGCCTGCCTTGTCGATGGCTTCCAGGATCAGCTGGATGGCGGCTTCGTGGTTTTCCACGGAAGGCGCAAAACCGCCTTCATCGCCCACGGCGGTGCTCATGCCCTTGTCGTGGATGATTTTCTTGAGCGCGTGGAAGACTTCGGCGCCCCAGCGCACGGCCTCGCGGAACGAAGGCGCGCCCACGGGGATGATCATGAATTCCTGCAGGTCCAGGCTGTTGTTGGCGTGCGCGCCGCCGTTGATGACGTTCATCATCGGCACGGGCAGCTGCATGCCGCCCATGCCGCCCAGGTAGCGGTACAGAGGCAGGCCGGCTTCTTCGGCTGCGGCGCGTGCCACGGCCATGGAGACGGCCAGCATGGCGTTGGCACCCAGGCGGCTCTTGTTGTCGGTGCCGTCCAGGTCGATCAGGGTCTTGTCCAGGAAGGCCTGCTCGGAGGCGTCCAGGCCCAGCACGGCTTCGGAGATTTCGGTATTGATGTGCTCGACGGCCTTGAGCACGCCCTTGCCCAGGTAGCGGCTCTTGTCGCCGTCACGCAGTTCGATGGCTTCGCGCGAGCCGGTCGAGGCGCCCGAGGGCACGGCGGCGCGGCCCATCACGCCCGATTCCAGCAGCACGTCGCATTCGACGGTGGGGTTGCCGCGGCTGTCCAGCACTTCGCGGCCTACGATGTCAACGATTGCACTCATGGCATTTCCTTTGCGGTTTTTGAAATCGGTGTGCAGGCCGGGTCCGCAAGGACCTGGCCCGGGTGCTTGCAGGGCAAGCGGTGTTGGCTGTCGGCGGCGCGGCAAAATGCCGCGCCATCGGGCACTGCCATGCTCCGCAGCGCAGTATCTGCGATCGGGCGGCGGCTATTGTGCACAAATTGGGTGGATGGCTTTGTATGCGCCGCGCTCTTGACGGCAAATCCGGGGGGAAGTCAGACCCCCTCCACGCAGACCATGCGCATGATGGCCGCGCCTTCGCGGACCTGGCGCGCCTTGCGGTACTCCGGCGTGTCGTGGAAGGCCCTGGCTGCCTCGAAGCTGGGGAATTTGAGCACGACGGTGCGGCCCGGGTTCCAGTCGCCTTCCAGCACTTCGACCTTGCCGCCGCGCACGCAGACTTCTGCTCCGTGCGTGTTGATGGCCTCGGTGCTCCATTTGCGGTACTCCTCGTACTGCTCTGGCCGGGTGACGGTGACGGATGCGATGATGTAGCCGCAGGCCATGGGATCAGACTCCGAAGTCGTTTTCGAGGAAGCCGTTTTTCTTGGTCACGCCGTCGAGCGCAACCAGCGTTTCGAGCAGTGCCTTCATGTGCTTGAGCGGCACGGCGTTGGGGCCGTCGCTGAGGGCGCAGGGCGGGTTGGGATGGGTTTCCATGAACAGGCCCGCCACGCCCACGGCCACGGCCGCACGCGACAGGACCGGCACCATCTCGCGCATGCCGCCGCTGCTGGTGCCGTTGCCGCCGGGCAGCTGCACGCTGTGCGTGGCATCGAACACCACAGGCGCGCCTGTCTCGCGCATGATGGACAGGCTGCGCATGTCCGACACCAGATTGTTGTAGCCGAAGCTGGCGCCGCGCTCGCAGGCCATGAAGCGGTCTTCGGACAGGCCTGCCTCGCGGGCGGCGACCCGGGCCTTGTCGATGACATGCTTCATGTCATGGGGCGCCAGGAACTGGCCCTTCTTGATGTTCACCGGCAGCCCCGACTGGGCGACTGCCCGGATGAAGTCGGTCTGGCGGCACAGGAAGGCGGGCGTCTGCAGGACGTCCACCACCTGCGCCACGGCCGGGATCTCGGCCTCGGAGTGC
Organism: Delftia sp. PS-11; assembly: GCF_029870285.1. GTDB lineage: Bacteria > Pseudomonadota > Gammaproteobacteria > Burkholderiales > Burkholderiaceae_C > Comamonas. Next base: position 102,897 of record NZ_JACSYA010000008.1, on the reverse strand, counting down.
ACATCGGTCAGGATGGGAACCTGCAGCTCCTTTTTCACCTTCGCCAGGATCTCCAGGCCCTTTTCCATGCCCGGGCCCCGAAAGCTCGCGCCCGAGCTGCGGTTGGCCTTGTCGTAGCTGCTCTTGAAGATGAAGGGGATGCCCAGGGATGCCGTCACCTCCTTGAGATGACCCGCTACATCCATCTGCAGCTGTTCGGACTCGACGACGCAGGGGCCCGCAATGAGGAAGAAGCGCCGGTCGAGGCCGACATCGAAGCCGCACAGTTGCATGGTGGGTATTCCTTGGGAGATGGATCGGGCTGTGGGGTCAGGCCTTGCGCGGCACCTTCTGGTGTCCGATGGCCGCCTTGACAAAGGCGTTGAACAGCGGGTGGCCGCTCCAGGGCGTGGACTTGAACTCGGGGTGGAACTGCACACCGATGTACCAGGGGTGGACTTCCCTGGGCAGTTCGACGATTTCCGTCAACTGCTCGCGCTGGGTCAGCGCCGAGATCACCAGGCCAGCTTCGCGCAGCTGGTCCAGGTACTGGACGTTGGCTTCGTAGCGGTGGCGGTGGCGCTCTGTGACCACATCGCCGTAGATGCTGTGCGCCAGCGTGCCGGGCTGCACGTCCGAGGACTGCGCGCCCAGGCGCATGGTGCCGCCGAGGTCGGAGTTCTCGTCGCGGGTCTTCACGGTGCCGTCAGCGTCCTTCCACTCGGTGATCAGCGCGATCACGGGGTGGGCGGTCTTGGGGTCGAACTCGGTGGAGTTGGCGCCTTCGAGGCCTGCCACATGGCGTGCGTACTCGATGGTGGCCACCTGCATGCCCAGGCAGATACCCAGGTAGGGCACCTGGTTTTCGCGGGCAAAGCGGGCCGTGGAGATCTTGCCTTCCACGCCGCGCGAGCCGAAGCCGCCGGGCACCAGGATGGCATCGTACTGGGCGAGCTTTTCGTGTGCGTTGCCGTCGCTGATGGTCTCGGAGTCCACATGGGTGATCTTCACGCGCACATGGCTTTGCATGCCGGCATGCTTGAGCGCCTCGTTGACGGACTTGTAGGCGTCCGACAGCTCGACATACTTGCCGACCATGGCGATCTGGACTTCGCCCTGCGGATTCTCGGTCTCATGGACCAGATCATCCCAGCGCTTGAGGTTCGTGGGCGGCGTGTTCAGGCGCAGCTTGTCGCAGATCAGGCCATCGAGGCCCTGTTCGTGCAGCATGCGGGGCACCTTGTAGATGGTGTCCACATCCCACATGGAGATCACGCCCCACTCGGGAACGTTGGTGAACAGCGAAATCTTGCCTTTTTCCTCTTCCGGCACCTTGTACTGTGCGCGGCACAGCAGGGCGTCGGGCTGGATGCCGATCTCGCGCAGCTTCTGCACCGTGTGCTGTGTGGGTTTGGTCTTGAGCTCGCCGGCCGTGGCAATCCACGGCAGATAGGTCAGGTGCACGAAGGCCGAGTTGTTGGGGCCCAGCTTGAGCGCCAGCTGGCGCACGGCTTCCAGGAAGGGCAGGGATTCGATATCGCCCACGGTGCCGCCGACTTCGCAGATGGCCACATCCACGGCATCGGGCGTGCCGATGCCGGCGCCGCGCTTGATGTATTCCTGGATTTCGTTGGTCACGTGCGGAATCACCTGAACGGTCTTGCCCAGGTAGTCGCCACGGCGCTCTTTTTCGAGCACGGTCTGGTAGATGCGTCCCGTCGTGAAGTTGTTGGACTGCTTCATGCGCGTTTCAATGAAACGCTCGTAGTGGCCCAGGTCCAGGTCGGTCTCGGCGCCGTCGTCGGTCACGAACACCTCGCCATGCTGGAAGGGCGACATGGTGCCCGGGTCCACATTGATGTAGGGATCCAGCTTGATGAGGGTGACTTTGAGGCCGCGCGATTCCAGGATCGCAGCAAGGGAGGCGGAGGCGATTCCCTTGCCCAGGGAAGACACCACACCGCCTGTGACGAAGACAAATTTGGTCATGTCTTTTTTTGGTGGTGGTAGGCAGGGACGGCCTGTTGATGGACCATCGCCTCCTAAGAACCGGGGGCGCGGCTTGCACCGCATCCGGCCCAAGCGCAACACACCGTGTTGGTTGAGAACCCTGGATTGTAGTTCCGAGGTCTTACCCTGCGCGCTTTCTAAGCCTTTGGGTCTTGCGGCATGTTCTGGCAGCGCCTGCAGGCGGGCTGGCCTGCACGCGCAGGCAGCCGCGTCTGCCAGTCTGCTAAATTGCGCGCCATGACTGAAGCGTTCGCAGGCAAACATCTGGTGCTGGGCCTCTCCGGGGGCGTGGCTTGTTACAAATCGGCACAGCTGGTGCGCCTGCTGGTGCAGGCGGGCGCCACGGTACAGGTGGTGATGACCGAAGCGGCCGAGCAGTTCATCACGCCCGTGACCATGCAGGCGCTGTCGGGCCGTCCGGTGTACGGGTCGCAGTGGGATGCCCGCGAGCCCAACAACATGCCCCACATCAACCTCAGCCGCGAGGCCGATGCCATGCTGATCGCGCCCTGCAGCGCCGATTTCATCGCGCGGCTGGTGCAGGGCCGCGCCGACGAACTGCTGAGCCTGATGTGCCTGGCGCGTCCCATGGACCGCGTGCCGCTGCTGCTGGCGCCGGCCATGAACCGCGAGATGTGGGCCCATCCGGCCACGCAGCGCAACCTGGCCCAGGTCAGCGCCGATGGCGCGCATGTGCTGGGCGTGGGCACGGGAGACCAGGCCTGCGGCGAGGTCGGCGACGGCCGCATGCTGGAGCCCGAGGAGATCATGCAGGAGCTGGCAGCTTTCTTCACTCCCAAGGTGTTGCAGGGGCGGCAGGTTCTGGTCACGGCCGGGCCGACCTTCGAGGCCATCGATCCGGTGCGGGGCATCACCAACCACTCCAGCGGCAAGATGGGCTTTGCCATCGCGCGCGCGGCCCGCGAGGCCGGCGCCGAGGTGACCCTGGTCGCCGGCCCCGTGCACCTGCCCACGCCGCGTGGCGTGCAGCGCATCGATGTGCAGTCCGCGCAGCAGATGTTCGATGCCGTGCAGCAGCATCTGCCACAGGCCGGTGTGTTCATTGCCACGGCAGCCGTGGCGGACTGGCGTCCGGCCAGCACGGCCGGCCAGAAGATCAAGAAGGACGGATCGGGTCAGGTGCCTTCGCTGGCGTTCGTGGAAAACCCCGACATCCTGGCGGCAGCGGCCCAGTGCGCGCAGGCGCGCAGCGGCCAGCTGTACTGCGTGGGCTTTGCCGCCGAAAGCCATGACCTGCTGGCGCATGCCAGCGCCAAGCGCCTGCGCAAGCAGGTGCCGTTGCTGGTCGGCAACATCGGCCCGGCCACTTTTGGCCGCGACGACAACGCGCTGCTGCTGATCGATGAGGCTGGCAACCAGGAGCTGCCCCGTGCGTCCAAGGCGTCTCTGGCGCGCCAGCTGGTGCGGGAAATCGCGCGGCGCCTGCCGCTGCAGACGGCCTGACCCTGCACGCGTCACAACCAGCGGAGCCTCTCATGCCCCATACCTCCTACGAAGGCCCCCGCCATGGCGACTATGTGCGCTATGTGGATGAGCTGCTGCGCGCCAGCCCCCTGTACCGCTCGGCATCCGGCTGGACGGGGCAGGGCCCTGGCGACTTCACCGATGCCATGGCCACGCCGGGCGCGCAGGCGCAGTCTGTGGCCGGGCGTGTGCGCGAGCAGGTGCTGGCCGCAGCAGGCAAAGCGCGTGCTGCAGCGCAACAGGCTCCTGCCTCCGCTGCGCGCGAGCCTGCGGCACGTGCCTCGGCTGCCAAGGCTGGCGCAAAGGCGCGAACCAAGGCCGGCAGAAAGCCGGGATTCAGGCTGGGTCCGGGGTCCGTGCTGGGGATTGCAGCCGGCATGCTCCTGTCGGCGCTGATTCCCGGCGTCGGCGCCCTCATCCTGCTGCTGACCGTCGTCCATGCCATCTTCAAAGGCTTTCGCTCCGGGCTGCACGCTTCGCGGTGACGCGGCGGGGCACAATGCGCGCTTTGCTTTTTGACGGGAGCCTGCCGCAAGGCGCTCCCCAGGTTGTATCCCATGAATGTCGATATCAAGATCCTTGACGCGCGCCTGCGCGAGAACATGCCCGCCTACGCCACGCCGGGCAGTGCCGGACTGGACCTGCGCGCCTGCATCGATGCGCCGCTGACGCTCGAACCCGGCCAGTGGCAACTGGTGCCCACGGGCATGGCCATGTACATCAAGGACCCTGGCTATGCTGCCATGATCCTGCCGCGCTCCGGCATGGGCCACAAGCACGGCATCGTGCTGGGCAACCTGGTAGGCCTGATCGACAGCGATTACCAGGGCCAGCTCATGGTCAGCGCCTGGAACCGCTCGGCCACGGCCTTCACGCTGCAGCCCATGGACCGCCTGGCCCAACTGGTCATCGTGCCGGTGGTGCAGGCGGGCTTCAACATCGTCGATGAGTTCGAGGCTGTCTCCGAGCGTGGCGCGGGCGGCTACGGCTCGACCGGCAAGCAGTAGTGCCTGCGGCCCGCCACCAGGAGCAGCCTGAATGACCGGGGAGCACCGGCGCACGCAGCGCCAGCCTGGCGCGTCATGGACGCGCGTCCTGCTGGCGCAGGAAGACCGCATGCGCCGCCGCCTGCAGCAACGTCACTGGCTGCGCCTGCATGCGCTGCTGACGGCGGGCCTGGGGCTGGCCTGCATGGCGCTGCTGAGCATGGCGCTGCTGCACATGGGCGTGCGCAGCATGGCGCTGCGCTACGGGGTGGCGCTGGCCTGCGGCTACCTGCTGTACCTGCTTCTGGTGCGCCTGTGGGCCGGATGCATGCTGCGCCGCGATTGGGATGTGCCGGTGGATGCACCTGCGCCGTCATGCAATGCGTCCCCGCAGGCCGCTCAGGCGGCGGTGCCAACGCCTGCGCCCGCCAGCGGACAGAGCGCCTGCGATCTCGATGGCGCCTGGACGGACGGCGCCGGGCTGGCTGAGACCGCAGCCCAGGCCTGTGATGGCGTGGGCCTGCCGGATCTGGACGGGCTGGACGAGGGGGCCGTGGTGGTGGTGCCAGTGCTGCTGCTGTTTGCCGCGCTGCTGCTGATCGTCACCGGCGCCGGCTCCCTGTTATGGCTGGTCTTTGGTGCCGATCTGTTCCTGGCGGTTGCGGTGGAGGTGGCGTTTGCGCTGCTGATGGCGCGCACGCTGTATGTCGTCGAGCGCGAGGGCTGGCTGCTCGTGGCCCTGCGCCTGAGCTGGAAACCCATGCTGGGCGCCCTGGTCTGTGCCGTGGCACTCGGTGCGATGGCCGACTGGCTGTTCCCCGGCGCGGACACGCTGGCCCAGGTGCTGGGCGCGCTGCGCGGCCGCTGAGGCGCGTCACTGCTGCCGCGTTGCCCCTGGCAGGCGCAGCTGCATGCGCAGTCCGCCCAGCGCGCTGCGGCCGGCCTCGATGCTGCCGCCATAGGCCTGCACCAGCTCCCGCACGATGTCCAGTCCCAGTCCTGCGCCGGGGCGCCGTTCATCCAGACGCTCGCCCCGGCTGAAGATGCGCTCCTGCGCGTCCTGCGCAATGCCCGGACCGTCGTCTTCCACGGTCAGCAGCAGTTGCCCGTTCTGGCCCCGCACATCGAGCCGCACGGTCTGTGCGGCCCACTTGCCGGCGTTGTCCAGCAGGTTGCCCAGCATCTCCATGAGGTCCTCGGCTTCGCCCAGGAAGTCCCAATCTGCGGACTCGCCCTCCAGCGTGAAGCGGATGGCGCGCTGTGCATGCAGCCGGGCCATGGTGCGTATCAGCGATGCCAGCGGCGGCTGCACAGGCGTGCGCAGGCCGGTGGCCTGGCGTGCAGCGGCGCGCGCGCGGGCCAGGTGGTGCTCGACCTGGCGGCTGGCGCTGGCCACCTGCTCGCGCACCAGTTCGGCCAGCGGTCCTTCTGCCTGCGCGGCGGCATGGCCCAGGATGGTCAGCGGCGTATTGACGGCATGTGCCAGGTTGCCGGCCTGGGTGCGCGCGCGCTGCACCATGTCGGCGTTGACGCCCAGCACATGGTTGAATTCCTGCACCAGGGGCTGCAACTCGCTGGGAAAGCGCCCCTGCAGGCGTGGCGTCGCACCCGAGCGTACATCGGACAATCCCTTGCGCAGCAGCTGCAGCGGCTGCAGCGCCAGCCGCAACTGCAGCAGAACGGCCAGCGCCAGCCCGGCCGCCAGCGCCCCCAGCGCTGCGACCAGCATGGTGGTGAAGCGCTGTATGGGCTCGGACAGCAGGGCGCCGTCGGCCGCCACGATCAGGCGCAGCGGCGGCGCATCGGCCTCCGGCAGTTGCAGCGGGCGGGAGACTGCGGCCAGGGTGTGGCCCTGCGCGTCGGGCAGCAGGCCCGCGACCGTGGCGGTCTGTGCATCCGTCAGCAGGGATGGTGTGCGCCGGAACTGCGCCCAGTCCAGGGTCTGGTCCCAGAGCGAGCGTGAACGCAGCACGCCTGCTGCTGCGGGCCTGCCCGCAGGGGCCGCCAGCCGGTCGATCTGCCAGTACAGGCCCGACAGCGGCTGGGCCAGGCGCGGGTCGCCGAAGGCGCTGGTGACCTCGATATCACCGCCCGGCAGGCTGTTGGCGGCCGCGCTGAGCTGGTCGAGCTGCAGCAGCAGCTGGGCCTGCAGCTGCTGCTCGATATGCTCCCTGAACAATTCGCGCAGCCCCCAGCCTGCCAGCAGCACGGCCATCAGCACCCAGGCCAGCGTGCCGGCCAGCAGGCGCAGGTGCAGGGAGTCGCCCAGGCGCCTGCGCTGTCCTGGCGGCAGCGCGCTCATGCGCAGGTCTGGCGGGTGTCCACCAGCCGGTAGCCCAGGCCGCGTACCGTCTCTATGCTGCCGGGGGGCAGCTTCTTGCGCAGGCGCCCCACGAAGACTTCGATGGTGTTGGAGTCGCGGTCGCTGTCCTGCGGGTAAATATGCTCGGACAGCTCGGTGCGCGAGATCACCGTGCCCATGCGCTGCATCAGCAGGGCCAGCACCTTAAACTCATGGCTGGTCAGGCTCAGCGCCTGCCCGGCCACGCTCACGCGGGCCTGGCTGGAGTCGAGCACGATGGGGCCGCATTGCCACTGGGCGCTGGCGTGCGGGCCCAGGCGGCGCAGCAGCGCGCGCAGGCGCGCCAGCAGTTCCTCCATGTGAAATGGCTTGGACAGATAGTCGTCCGCGCCGGCATCCATGCCCGCCACCTTTTCATGCCAGGCGCCGCGGGCCGTGAGGATCATCACAGGCATGCTGCGCCCCTGTCCGCGCCATGCGCGTAGCACGGTCAGTCCGTCGCGCACGGGAAGACCCAGGTCCAGCACGGCGGCATCGAAATCCTCGACTTCGCCCAGGTACTGGGCGGTGGCCCCATCACTGGCCGTCTCCACCGTATGGCCGGCCTGGCGCAGCGCCTGCACGAGCTGGGCGCAGAGCGTGGGTTCGTCCTCGATCACCAGGATTCTCATGCGTGCTAGTCCTTGCGCTTGAAGCTCAGCACCTTGCCATCGCGCGCATCGATTTTGAGTTTGGCCACGCGGCCACCCGATTGCAGCAGCCGGATTTCGTACAGAAAGCGGCCATCGTCATGGTCGAACTCGACCTTGATTACCTGGCCCTGGAACTCGCGCTCGACGCGGTCCAGCACAGTGCGCAGGGGGAGTACCTGACCTTGCTGCAGGGCCTGGCGCGCCAGTTCGTGGTCGTCGCCGCCGGCCTTGCCGGGGGGCGCCCAGGCCAGCAGGGCGGCCGCCGTCAGTGCCAGTGCGGTCGCCCGCATCGGGAGACGGTGTGCGTGGTTGATGGCGGCAGGTGTGGTGTGCATGGCAGGGCTGCGGATGGCCGGTTCGATGTCAGCCAAGCTTATAGCGTGGCATGGATGAACCGGACATGAACAAAGGCTTCAGCCTGCGTTCATGCCCGGCGGCGAACAATGGCCGCACGCCATCGCCGGGAACCGCCGCCGCGCGGACCCACATCCATTCACATCGCCAAGGAGCAACACATGTCGTCTTCCACCCCCTCGCTGATTTCCCGCATCGCCCGCCACGGTCTGACGGGCGTGGGCATTGCCCTGATTGCTGGCGCTGGCCTGGTGGCCCAGGTGCAGGCTGCCGCCGCCAGCGCGGATGAGCCTTCTGTGACAGCAAAAGCCTCCCAGGCCGTGGCAGCCACGGCCGCTTCCGTCCGCGGCGCCTTGCAGGGGCCCGGCCTGGGTATCCGTGAAATCTCCGAACGCATCGAAGCCCTGGGCTACCGCGATCTGCGCGAGATCGAGTGGGATGACGGCCTGTACAAGGTCAAGGGCCTGGCGTCCGATGGGCGGGCCGTCAAGCTCTATGTCGATGGGCACAGCGGCAATGTGCTGAGCGTGCGCACCCGGCATTGAGCCTGCGCCAGCTCAGTGCAGCGTGTCGCTGCCCGGCGCCATGGGCTGGACGCGGAAAAAGCCCGTGCCTGCCGAGCCCCGGCCGATCTCCTCTTCGGTGGCCTCGCGCACGCCTTCGACCTTGAGTTGCAGGCGCAGGGCGATGCCAGCCAGCGGATGGTTGCCATCGAGCACCACATGCTCGGGGTAGATTTCGGTCACGGTATAGAGCAGGTCCGGCGGCACGGCGCTGCATCCTTGGGGCAGTGCGCTGGCCTCGAAGCTCATGCCTTCCTCCAGCTCGGCGGGAAAGAGGGCGCGCGGCTCCAGGAAGATCAGGCTTTCGTCGTAGTCGCCAAAGGCCTCTTCGGGCTCCAGGTGCAGATTGAGCGTCTTGCCCATGCCGTGGCCCTGCAGGGCTTCCTCGATGCGCTTGAGCAGGTCATCGCCGCCGACCAGAAACTCCACGGGCTCGTCGAGCACATCGAGCTCCTCGCCCAGGGTGTCCTTCAGGGTCCAGGTCAGTGCGACCACGCATTGTTCGGTGATTTCCATGGTGTTCAGGCTTGCGCGGCTGGCGCCGCAGTGGGAATGAAAAACGGCCGCCCGAACCACCCCTTCGGAGGCGTTTTGATCCAGGAGCGGCCATGTTGCCGTGATTTTCCCACGCCTGTCGGAACGCCCGCCGGGTCAGGGCATTCTGACCACGGGCTTGATCACGCGGCCCGCCTCCGAGTCCGCAATCGCCTGGTTGAGCTGATCGAATGGATAGAAGGTGATCAGCCGGTCGAATGGAAACCGTCCCTGGCGATGCAGCTCGATCATGGCCGGGATGAAGACCTCGGAGTTGGCATCGCCTTCGACGATGCCGCGCAGGGTCTTGCCCTGGGTCATGAGGTCCATCACGTCCAGCGTCAGCTCGGTGCCTACGGGCGCGGCGCCCACGAAGCCGCAGCGGCCCCGTGGCGCCAGCGCCTCCACGGCCTGGCGCAGCACCTTCATCACGCCGGTGGTCTCGAAGCTGCAATCGACGCCTGCGCCGGTGATAGCGCGGATCTGCTGCACTGTGTCGGGCATGTGCCCCGGGTTGATCACATGCGTCGCACCCAGTTCGCGCGCCATGTCCAGGCGCGACGCCACCAGATCCACCGCAATGATGGTGGTCACGCCGATGGCGCGCGCCGCCATGACGGCGGCCAGTCCCACCGAGCCTGCGCCGAACACGGCCAGCGACTGGCCCACGGCAGGGCGCAGCGCATGGATGATGGCACCTGCCCCCGTCTGTATGCCGCAGGCCAGCGGACCCAGCAGCTCCAGCGGGGCATCGGCCGGCACCTTGACAATGTTGCGCTCGGTGCAGACCGAGTAGGTGGCGAACGAGGACTGGCCGAAGAAGTTGCCATGCACCGGCTCGCCGCCGCTTGACAGCGGCGTGCTGCCATCGGGGCGCTGGCCCGCGAAGTTGGCGCCAAAGAAGTCATGGCAGTAGCTGGGCGCATGTGCCTGGCAGCTGCCGCAGTGCCCGCAGGAGTTGTAGCTCATGACCACCGGATCGCCTGGGCGCACCTTGGTGACGCTGCGGCCCACCGCCTCGACGATGCCTGCTCCCTCGTGGCCGAGCACGATGGGCTGCGGCACGGGGAAGGCCTGGTCGCGCATGGCGATGTCGGTGTGGCAGACACCGGTGGCCACCAGGCGCACCAGGATTTCGTTGTCGCGCAGCGCATCCAGCTCCAGGGTCTCGAAGGACATGGGCGCATGGGGCGCGCGTACGACGGCGGCTTGTATCTGCATGGCTCAACTCCTGGGCACTGGCGTCAGAACGGGTAGTGGCGCGGCGCGGTCTGCATGGTGATCCAGCGCGTTTCGGTGAAGGCATCGATGCCGGCCTGGCCGCCGAAGTGGCCATAGCCCGAGTTCTTCACGCCGCCGAAGGGCATCTGGGCCTCGTCATGGACCGTGGGGCCGTTGACATGGCAGATGCCGGACTCGATGCGGGCGGCCACGCGCCAGCCGCGCGCGGTGTCACGGGTGTAGACGGAAGCGGACAGGCCGAACTCGTTGTCGTTGGCCATGGCAATCGCCTCCTCCTCGCCGCGCACGCGCACGATGGCCTTGACGGGCGCAAAGGTCTCTTCGCGGAAGATGTCCATCTCGGGCGTGACGCCATCGATCAGCGTGGCGGGCATCAGCGTGTCGGTGGCCTTGCCGCCGCACAGCAGTTTCGCGCCCTTGGCCAGTGCGTCGTCAATCAGGCGGTTGGCGCGCTCCACGGTGGCCATGTCCACCACCGAGCCCAGCACCACGGGGCCCTTGCGCGGATCGCCCAGGGGCAGCGAGCTGGCGCGGGCTGCGAGCTTGGCCAGGAACTCCTCTGCCACGGACTCGTCCACGATGATGCGCTCGGTGGACATGCAGATCTGGCCCGAATTGGCGAAGGCGCCGAAGGTGCAGCCGGCCACGGCGGCATCGATGTCGGCATCGTCCAGCACCACGAAGGGCGCCTTGCCGCCGAGTTCGAGGATGGCCGGCTTGAGGTATTTGGCACAGGTCTGGCCGATGATGCGGCCCACGCGCGTGGAGCCCGTGAAGTTGACGCGGCGCACGGCCGGGTGGGCGACCATGGCCTCGACCACGGCGCCGGCGTCGGCCGGGGCATTGGTCACGAAGTTGACCACGCCCGCCGGCAGGCCGCCTTCCTGCAGCGCCTCGATGATCAGGCCATGGGTTGCGGGGCACAGTTCCGAGCCCTTGAGCACCACGGTGTTGCCGCAGGCCAGCGGCGTGGCAATGGCGCGCACCGCCAGGATGACGGGCGCATTCCAGGGCGCGATGCCCAGCACCACGCCAGCCGGCTGGCGCACGGCCATGGCCAGGCTGCCGGGAACGTCGGACGGGATGACCTGGCCGTTGATCTGGGTGGTCAGCGACGCGGCCTCCAGGAACATGTTGGCAGCCAGGTGCACATTGAAGCCGGCCCAGATGCCGGAAGCGCCGGTTTCGGCGGCCATGGCGGCGGCAAAGGCTTCGGTCTTGGCTTCCAGCGCCTGGGATGCCTTCATCAGCATCTGGCGGCGCTCGGTCGGGCCCAGGGCCGCCCAGGCGGGCAGGGCCTTGTGCGCGGCTTCGACGGCACGCACGGCATCTTCGGGCGTGGCGGCCGGAGCGCGCGTGGCCACCGAGCCGTCGAGCGGGTTGAGGCGTTCGAAAGTGGCGCCGTTGCTGGCCTGCGCGGCCTGGCCGGCGATGAGCATGTTCTGTTCAATCATGGATGTCTCCTGGGCGTGGTAATTCGGGGTGCCCGCGCACGCGGGTCTATCCGGTCATGGTAGGGCGCCAGGCCTGGCATGGCCGTGCGCAGGGCGCACAAAGTGCTTGACGGATCGTGCACGGCGCCTGGGGTTTTCCCTTGATTGCGCTGTAACCCGGCGCCATGCGGGGAAAGCATCAAGGGGCATGCTGCCGCTTGTTTCCATAATCTCTTCCATGGCCGTGCAACCCGTGTGCATCTGCGTGCGGCCAAGAGGAGACTGTGTCGATGACCGATGCCATGGTGTTGAGCACCGACGGATTGCCGCCGCGCGAGGCGGGCGCTGCCTGGCATGCCTGGATGGCCAGCCTGTTTGCAGGGCTGGAGACGGACCTGTATGGCGCCAGCCGGTTCGAGGGCCATGTGCGCGTGGCCAATGCCGGCGATGTGGTTCTGACCCGGCTGGAGGCGGGGCGCCACCGCGTGATCCGCAGCATGCAGGGCCTGCGCGCGCACGAGTCGCCCTATCTGAAGATCGTCGCTCCCTGGGAGGGGGTGGCCAGCGTGCGCCAGAACAGCCGGGAAGCCTGCGCGCGCAGCGGCAGCTGGGTGATCTACGACACGGCACGCGAATACGAAGTCACCAACCCCGAGTGGTCCGAGCATCTGGTCGTCATGCTGCCGCGCCAGGCTATCGCGGACCGGGGCATACGGCTCGATGGCCTGATGGGGCGCAATGTCGGCGGCAGCTCCGGCATCGCGCGCATTGCGCTGGAGACCATGCGCAGCACCTACCAGGAACTGCCGGGCATGGCGCCGCAACTGGCGCGCCGTGCCGGCGAGCTGCTGATCGACATGGTGCATCTGTCGCTGCAGGAGCTGGCGGGCCAGGCCACGGCCGGTACGCAGCAGCTGGCGCTGCAGGACCGCATCCGTGCGCATGTGGCGGCCCATCTGCGCGACCCCGGCCTGTCCGTGGAGTCGGTGGCGGCTGCGCTGCAGTGCAGCAAGCGCCATCTGCACAACGCCTTTGCAGAAAGCGAAACCAGCCTGGGGGCCTTCATCCAGCACAGCCGGCTGGAGCTGTGCATGCGCGAGCTGCTGCTGCCCGAGCACGCGCAGCGCACCATCACCGACATCGCCATGGACTGCGGCTTCGGCAGCAGCGCGCACTTCAGCCGGGCCTTCAAGGCCTATACGGGTCTGGCACCCTCGGATTTCCGGGCCATGCGCGTCTGCGCGGCCGGCTGAAAGCCGTCCTGAAGGAGGCCGGCTTGCGCTGTGCCAACACGGGGCTGGCGCGGCATAGGACAATGCCGCCCTGTCATTTTGCTCTTTCCGGACCGTTCAATGGACACGAACACCCCGCTTGCCCTGCTGGGCGGGCTTACTGCTTCTCAATTCATGCGCCGCCACTGGCACAAAAAGCCGCTGCTGGTGCGCCAGGCGATCCCGGGCTTCAAGCCGCTGATCCCCCGCGCCCGCCTGCTGGCCATGGCGGGCGAGGAGGGGGTCGAGTCGCGCCTGATCCAGCAGCTCGATGGCGGCGCCTGGAAGCTCAGCCACGGCCCGCTGTCGCGGCGCAGCCTGCCTTCGCTGCAGAAACCGGGCTGGACCGTGCTCGTGCAGGGCGTGGACTTGCATGATGACCCTGTGCACCAGCTCATGCAGCAGTTCCGCTTCGTACCGGAGGCCCGTCTCGATGACCTGATGATTAGCTTCGCCACCGACCAGGGCGGAGTAGGGCCGCACTTCGACAGCTACGACGTCTTTTTGCTGCAGGCCCATGGCCGCCGCCGCTGGCGCATCGGCCGCCAGAAGGATCTGTCGCTGCAGCCCGATGTGCCGCTCAAGATTCTTTCGCACTTCGAGCCCGAAGAGGAATTCGTGCTGGAGCCCGGCGACATGCTGTACCTGCCGCCCAAATGGGCGCACGACGGCATCGCCGAAGGCGAGTGCATGACCTACTCCATCGGCTTTCGCTCGCCCGCGCGCGACGAGCTGGCCAGGGAACTGCTGCTGCGCATGTCCGACGAGCCGGACGAGCCCGAGGCGCCTGTGGTCTACCGGGATCCCGACCAGCCGGCCGTCGAATGCCCGGGCGAGATTCCGGCCAGCCTGCACGACTTTGCCCGCAAGGCGCTGGAGCGCGCACTGGCCGAGCCACTGGCGCTGGAGCGGGCCCTGGGCGAGTACATGACCGAGCCCAAGCCCCATGTCTGGTTCGAGCATGGCGAGGAAAACGGCATGTTCGAGAGCGTGGTGCTCGACCGGCGCACGCGCATGATGTATGACGCCCGGCACATCTTCATCAACGGCGAGAGCTATCTGGCCGGCGGACGCGATGCCACGCTGATGCGCAAGCTCGCGGATACCCGGGCCCTGTCGCGCGCCGATCTGGCCAAAGCCAGTGACGATGCGCTGGAGCTGCTGTCCTCCTGGTTTGACGCTGGCTGGGTGCGCGCAGGCCAGTTGTCGTGAATCGTGTGGACGCCAGCTGGATGACATGTTAAGTTCGGGTTTCCACGGGGGCTGGTGCTGCACGCAGCGCAGTGGCCGCCACAGGAAAGCTGTAAAAAATTGTCTTTAATCCGTCAGTAAATTGACAGCGTCCTGGTTTTGTTCCACAGTGGAGGTCAAGGCAGTTCGCTGCTGCCTTTTCGGCTTCATGCCATAGGGCATGCAAGGGATGGATGGTGGACTGTCAGTTTCAGTCAGCATTGGGGAAAACCCCGTATAATCCGCCCCGAGTCGAATGAATGTTTTGACGCGGCTCTGCCGGTGCAGTCAGTGGTTGCAATTCCCTGAGTGCGGTGGCAGGACCCTCCCTACTGTCTTGTTACCTACTTTCTAGGAAATTGTGATGAAGAATTCCCTGATCCTGGCTACCGTGATCGCTGCTGCAGCTCTGGCCGCTTGCGGCAAGAAGGAAGAGGCTCCGGCTCCTGCTCCCGCACCTGCTGCCGAAGCACCCGCACCTGCTCCCGCTGCTGCTCCTGCTGAAGCCGCTCCTGCTGCTCCCGCCGCTGACGCTGCTGCTGCTCCCGCAGCACCTGCTGCCGACGCAGCTGCTGCTCCCGCAGCGCCTGCCGCTGACGCAGCTGCTGACGCTGCCAAGGCCGCTGCTGACTCCGCAGCCAAGGAAGCCGCCAAGTAATTCGGCGCTTGCCCTGCGCAGGGGGATTGCCCCTCCTGCACGAAAAACCGCATCCCTGCCGATGCGGTTTTTTTGTTTTGGGCGTTTGTCCTGCGGCACTGGAGGCAGCCGGGGGCGCAAAAAAAGCCGCCGGCATCTGTGCGCGGCGGCCTGGAAGGCGGATGCGGTGCAGCCGTCTTACTTCATGTCGTCAGTCAGCACGCGCACGATGCGCTGTGCGTTGGACGAGGTCTCGGGCTGGCCCTGGGTGTTGAGCACGGTCACCGTGGACTTGCTGCCCTCGCTGCGCACCTGGATCTGGTACTTGACCGGAGCGGCGGCATCCGGCGAGCGGCTGAACAACTTGCCGAAGAAGCCCTTGGGCTCGACCTTGGCGTCAGGGGCCACATAGCGCACGAAGTACAGGCCCCGGCTGCGGTCGCGGTCCTCGACCGTGAAGCCCGTGCGGTCCAGCGCCACGCCAACGCGGCGCCATGCGCGGTCAAAGCCTTCATCGATCTGCAGCACGGGCTGTGCGTCGACCGTGGTCATGCGCACCGTGCCCGTGACCGGTGCTGCCGCGCTGGTGTTGGCCTTGGCGACGGCATCGGCCTGCTCCTGGCTCACGCCGAGCTTGACCATCAGGCGGCGCATGAATTCGGTCTCCAGCTCCGGATCGGAGGGACGCGGCTGCCAGATGGTCTGGTCCTTCTGCGCGCTGGTGTAGACCTCCTGCATGCCACGGTGCGTGATGTAGACCTCGGTGGAGCCGTCGGCGGCGCGCTCCAGGCGGGTGCGGAACTTGTCGCGCTCGCTGGAGGAGTACAGTCCGTCGAAGACCTTGCCCAGCGTCTTGCGGATCACATCCTGCGGGATCTTGGCGCGGTTCTCGGCCCAGTCGGTCTCGATGATGCCGAGCTGGCGGTCTTCCGTAGTGAAGATGAAGCCGTTTTCGAGCCAGAAATCACGCACAGGCTCCCACAGCTGGTCGGCCGGGCGCTTGATGACCAGCCAGCGCTGCTCGCCATTGCGCTCGATGCGCACGTCGCCCAGCGAAGCTGCGGCCGTGCGCACCTCGGCAGGCTTTTGCGTCTTGGCATTGGCCTGCATGGCGGCTGCCGATACCACGCCTCCGGGCACTGCGTACCGGGAATCGTTCGACAGCTGGGTCAGGTCAGGAGGCACCTCCAGCGAGGGCGCCTGCTGTTTGCCGGCGCTCTTGTAGTCGATCTTGCTTTCCTGGAAAGTGGTGGTGCAGGCTGTCAGGCCGATGGCCAGGGTCAGCAGGCCCAGGCGGGCGGTTGGCTGTTTCACGCGAATGTCCTTGGTGCTTTCGGGCAGTGGGCGCAAGCCTTACAGCAGGCCTGCGGAGCGCAGAGCGGTTTCCACGGTGGCTTCGAGGTTCTGGCTCAGCGGCGTCATGGGCAGACGCATTGTGGGGCCGCACAGGCCCATGCGGGCTGCAGCCCACTTGACGGGAATGGGGTTGGCTTCCACGAAGAGATTCTTGTGCACGGGCATCAGGCGCATCTGGATCTCCATGGCGCGGCGGGTGTCGCCGGCGAGTGCCGCCTTGCACAGGTCGCTCATCAGGCGCGGCGCCACGTTGGCCGTGACGCTGATGTTGCCATGGCCGCCGCACAGCATCAGCGCGACTGCGGTCGGATCATCGCCGGAGTAGACGGCAAAGCCTTGTGGCACTTCGCGGATCAGCCATTGAGCGCGTTCGATGTTGCCCGTGGCTTCCTTGATGCCGATGATGCCGGGGATCTGCGCCAGACGCAGCACGGTGTCGTGCTGCATGTCCGCGACAGAG
Organism: Delftia sp. PS-11; assembly: GCF_029870285.1. Lineage (GTDB taxonomy): Bacteria > Pseudomonadota > Gammaproteobacteria > Burkholderiales > Burkholderiaceae_C > Comamonas. The sequence goes on along the minus strand of NZ_JACSYA010000008.1, from coordinate 86,363 downwards.
CGGCCGGGCACGTTGTAGAGCACGATGGGCAGGTCGCCCACAGCCTCTGCAATGGCCTTGAAGTGCTGGTACTGGCCTTCCTGCGTCGGCTTGTTGTAGTAGGGCACCACCTGCAGCTGGCTGTCGGCGCCCACCTTCTTGGCATAGCGGGCCAGCTCGATGGCCTCGTGCGTGCTGTTGGCGCCGCAGCCGGCCATCACCGGGACGCGGCCTGCCGCCTGCTCGACGGCGACACGGATGATCTCGCAGTGCTCCTCCACGTTGACGGTGGGGGATTCGCCAGTCGTGCCCACGACGCCGATGCAGTCCGTGCCCTCGGCCACATGCCAGTCGATCAGTTTTCGCAGCGCCGGGTAGTCGACGCTACCGTCCTCGTGCATGGGCGTAATGAGGGCAACGATGCTGCCAGTGAGGGCGACGGAGGAGGATGTCATGTCCGCAAGAAAAAACGGGAAAGGGTCATTCTAACGAGTGTCGGGCCCCGGCCCAAGGCGGCTGCCTGCCGGGTTGCGTCTTCAGTCCATTGGATACGCCAGTTGCGCCATGGGTTCCCTGGCCGAGCCATCGGGGCGCAGCGCCGCGATGCGCTGGACCATGCGTTCGGGACCGCGCAGCAGACCATGCTCATAGGCCACGATGCGCCACCCTGCGCAGACTTGCAGCAACTCGCCCGGCGCCAGCAGGAAGTCGGGGCGGGAGGGCTTGCCGAAGGCCTCGTTGCCCTGGGCGAAGGTTTCGTACAGCAGCAGGCCGCCAGGGGCGACGCTGTCCAGGATGCGCGGCCACAGCGGGCGCCACAGGTAGTGGGTCACCACGACAGCGCCGAATTGCCGGCCCTGCAGTGGCCAGGGGTCGTTCTCGATGTCGGCGCACAGCCGCTCGCCCAGGCCTTGCAGGCCGTCCAGTGCCAGGCGGTCGCGGTCCACGCCGGTGACCGCGTGGCCGCGCGCATGGAACCAGCGCATGTGCCGGCCCTGGCCGCAGGCCACATCCAGCACCGTGGCGTGGGCTGGCACCAGGTGGGACCAGCGCTGGATCCAGGGAGAAGCGGGCGTGTCTGCGTGCATGGTCAAGGAAGGGCATGGAAGTGGCGGCGGCCGCGATTGTGCCGCAGCCGGCGCGTTCAGAAGCAGGCCCAGAGCTGGTTGGCCATGCCCATCATGAATTGCGGCTGCAGGTACAGCATGAACACCAGGCCCAGCACCAGACAGGCGGCGGCCCAGGATGCCACCCGGCGCAGCATGCGGGTGGTGTGGTCTTTCATGATGCGGCGGCCTGTGCCGTGCGCAGGCGCATCACTGGCATTTCCCGGATCGGCAGATTCAGCAGGCCTGCGGCCACGCCCAGGGCGATGGCCAGGTACCAGACCACCTGGTAGCTGCCGGTATGGTCATACAGATAGCCGCCAAGCCAGACGCCCAGGAAGCTGCCGACCTGGTGGCTGAAGAAAACCATGCCGCTGAGCATGGAAAGATGCTGCACGCCAAAGATCTGCGCCACGGTGGCATTGGTCAGCGGCACGGTGGACAGCCACAGCAGGCCCATGGCGGCGGTGAACAGGTAGACCGACCAGGGCGACAGCGGCGCCAGCAGGAACAGGGCAATCACCACCGAGCGCGTGAAGTAGATGCCGGACAGCAGGTAGCGCTTGGGCAGGCGCTGGCCCAGGTTGCCCGCAGCGTAGGTGCCGAAGATGTTGAACAGGCCCACCAGCGCCAGCGCGATGCTGGCCACCTGCGGCGCCATGCCGAAATCCTTGAGGTAGCTGGGCATGTGCACGCCGATGAACATCACCTGGAAGCCGCAGACGAAGTAGCCTGCCGTCAGCAGCACGAAGCTGGGTGTGCCCAGTGCCTCGCGCGCCGCCTGGCCTGCGCTCTGGTCGCGCACCGCTGCGGGCGTGCTGCCCGAAAAGCCGGGCTCGCGCAGCCCGAAGGCCAGGGGCACGATCATCAGCGCGCACAGCGACAGCAGCAGCAGGGCATTGGACCAGCCGAAGTTCGCGATCAGGCTGCCCTCCACGGGGACCATGAAGAACTGGCCGAAAGAGCCTGCCGCAGCCGTCACGCCCATGGCCCAGCTGCGCCGCGCCACGGGAATCTGGCGGCCCAGCACGCCGTAAATCACCGCATAGGTGGTGCCCGCCTGGGCCGCTCCGATCACCACGCCCGCCGTCAGCGCGAACCAGGTCGTGGTGGGCGCCATGGACATGCCCGCCAGCCCCAGCGCATACAGCAGCGCGCCTGCGGTCAGCACCCGGAAGGCGCCGAAGCGGTCGGCCAGCATGCCGCCGAAAATGCCCAGCACGCCCCAGGACAGGTTCTGTATGGCAATCGCCAGCGCGAAGGACTCGCGCGTCCAGCCCATTTCCTGGGTGATGGGCTGCAGCCACAGGCCAAAGCCGTGGCGTATGCCCATGGACAGCGTGACGATGGCGCCCCCGCACAGCAGGATCTGCGCCATGGACATGGATCGGTTGTTTTGATGCATGCGGCAAACTGTAGCGAAACTCCGGGTTTTGCGCTGTGCCCGCCGCGTCAGCGCCATGCATGGGCCTTTGTGCGGGCTTTGTGCAGTGGTAACTGTGAATTTATCCAGCGATTGGCCGGCGCGCACTACAATCCGCCCCCATGGCAGTCAAACCTTCCTCCTCTTCCGCCAGCGAATACTCCGAAGGCTCGATCCGGGTGCTCAAGGGCCTTGAGCCCGTCAAGCAGCGTCCCGGCATGTACACGCGTACCGACAACCCCCTGCATATCCTGCAGGAGGTGATCGATAACGCCGCCGATGAGGCGCTGGCCGGCTACGGCAAGAAAATCCGCTTCACCATCCACGCCGATGGCTCCTTCAGCGTCGAGGACGATGGCCGAGGCATTCCGTTCGGCCTGCACCCCGAGGAAAAGGCGCCCGTGGTCGAGCTGGTCTTCACGCGCCTGCATGCGGGCGGCAAGTTCGACAAGGGCAAGGGCGGGGCCTACAGCTTCTCGGGCGGCCTGCACGGTGTCGGCGTCTCTGTCACGAATGCGCTGGCCACGCGGCTGCAGGCCAGCATCCACCGGGAAGGCAAGCTGGCGACCATCGCGTTCTCCGGGGGCGATGTGGTCGAGCCCCTGGCCACCCGCGAGCTGGTCAGCGGCGAGCGCAAGCAGGGCACAACGGTGCGTGTCTGGCCGGATGCCCGTTATTTCGAGTCCTCGCAGCTGCCCATGGGCGAGCTCATGCATCTGCTGCGCAGCAAGGCCGTGCTCATGCCGGGCGTGTCGGTGACGCTGGTCAACGAAAAGACACGCGACACCCAGACCTGGCAGTTCAAGGGCGGCCTGCGCGACTATCTCCAGCAAAGCCTCCATGGCGAACCCGTGATTCCCCTGTTCGAGGGCGAGGGGTTTGCCGATCGCCACCATGACAGCTTCGCCGAGGGCGAGGGCGCTGCCTGGTGCGTGGCATTCACCGAGGACGGGGCGCCGCTGCGCGAAAGCTATGTCAACCTGATCCCCACTTCGGCGGGCGGCACACACGACAGCGGCCTGCGCGAAGGGCTGTTCCAGGCGGTCAAGGCGTTCATCGAGATGCACTCGCTGCTGCCCAAGGGCGTCAAGCTCATGCCCGACGACGTGTTCGCACGCGCCAGCTACGTGCTCAACGCCAAGGTGCTGGACCCGCAGTTCCAGGGGCAGATCAAGGAGCGGCTGAACTCGCGCGATGCCGTGCGCCTGGTCAGCGGCTATGTGCGCCCGGCGCTGGAGCTGTGGCTCAACGAGCATGTCGAGTGGGGCCGCAAGCTGGCCGAAATCGCCATCAAGGCTGCGCAGACCCGCCAGAAGGCCGGCCAGAAGGTCGAAAAACGCAAGGGCTCGGGCGTGGCCGTGCTGCCCGGCAAGCTCACCGACTGCGAAAGCCGCGACATCAGCCTCAACGAGGTCTTCCTGGTCGAGGGCGACTCGGCTGGCGGCAGCGCCAAGATGGGCCGCAACAAGGAAACCCAGGCCGTGCTGCCGCTGCGCGGCAAGGTACTCAATACCTGGGAGGTGGACCGCGACCGGCTGTTTGCCAACAACGAGATCCATGACATCTCCGTGGCCATCGGCGTGGACCCGCATGGTCCGCAGGATACGCCCGATCTCTCGGGCCTGCGCTACGGCAAGGTCTGCATCCTGTCGGATGCCGATGTGGACGGCTCGCACATCCAGGTGCTGCTGCTGACGCTGTTCATGCGCCACTTCCCCAAGCTCATCGAGGCGGGCCATATCCATGTGGCGCTGCCCCCGCTGTTCCGCGTCGATGTGCCGGCGCGGGGCAAGAAGCCTGCGGCCAAGCTCTATGCGCTGGACGAGGGTGAACTGAGCGCCATCCTCGACAAGTGCGCCAAGGATGGCGTGCCGCGCGAGAAATGCCAGATCAGCCGCTTCAAGGGCCTGGGCGAGATGAATGCCGAGCAGCTGTGGGAGACCACGCTCAACCCCGACACGCGCCGCCTGCTGCCGGTGCAGTTCATGAACCTGGACTTCGCGGCAGCCGAACAGGTGCTCACCCGCCTCATGGGCAAGGGCGAGGCTGCGGCGCGCCGCGAACTGATGGAGCTGCACGGCGACGCCATCGAGGTGGATATCTGAGCCTGGCCAGATGCCCGGCGCCTGGCGCCGGATGGCTTCACCGCATTTTTTGAGTCACGAATTTCTTCATGAGCGATCAAAACACTCTGGATCTGGCGCAGCAGGCTGCGGGCGATGCACTGGACCTGGGCCAGTACGCGCAGCGCGCATACCTTGAATATGCGCTGTCGGTAGTCAAGGGCCGCGCACTGCCCGATGTCTGCGACGGACTCAAGCCCGTGCAGCGGCGCATCCTCTTTGCGATGGACCGCATGGGCCTGGGCTATGGCGGCACCAACAACAATACGGCGGCCAAGCCGGTCAAGAGCGCGCGCGTGGTCGGCGACGTGCTGGGCCGTTTCCACCCGCATGGCGACCAGTCGGCCTACGATGCGCTGGTGCGCATGGCACAGGACTTCAACCAGCGCTATCCGCTGGTTGACGGGCAGGGCAACTTCGGCAGCCGCGATGGCGACGGCGCCGCAGCCATGCGCTACACCGAGGCGCGCCTGTCCAAGATCACCAGCCTGCTGCTCGATGAGATCGACATGGGCACGGTGGATTTCGTGCCCAACTACGATGGCAGCACCCAGGAGCCGCGCCAGCTGCCCGCGCGGCTGCCGTTCGCGCTGCTCAATGGCGCCAGCGGCATCGCTGTGGGCCTGGCCACGGAAATCCCCAGCCACAACCTGCGTGAAGTGGCCGACGCCTGCGTGGCCCTGATCAAGAAGCCCCAGCTCGGCGATGACGAGCTGTTCCAGTACATCCCCGGGCCCGACTATCCGGGCGGTGGCCAGATCATCAGCAGCGCCGCCGACATCCGGGAGGCCTACCGCACGGGGCGCGGCAGCCTGAAGCTGCGGGCACGCTGGAAGATCGAGGAGCTGGCGCGCGGCCAGTGGCAGATGGTGGTGACCGAGCTGCCTCCCGGCGTCTCCGCGCAGAAGGTGCTCGAAGAGATCGAAGACATCACCAACCCCAAGGTCAAGACCGGCAAGAAGGCGCTGAGCCAGGAGCAGACCCAGCTCAAGGCCAGCATGCTGGCCGTGCTCGATGGCGTGCGCGACGAGTCCAGCAAGGATGCGCCCGTGCGTCTGGTGTTCGAGCCCAAGACTGGCAAGGTGCCCCAGCAGGAGATGGTGACGGCGCTGCTGGCGCACACCAGCCTGGAGTCTTCCAGCCCGATCAACATGACCATGATCGGCCTGGATGGGCGCCCGGTGCAAAAAAGCCTGCGCCAGATGCTCGAAGAGTGGATCGCCTTTCGCCATGCCACGGTGACACGGCGCAGCCAGCACCGCCTGGACAAGGTGCTGGACCGCATCCACATCCTCGAAGGCCGCCAGGCCGTGCTGCTGAACATCGACAAGGTGATTGCCATCATCCGTGCCAGCGACGAGCCCAGGCAGGCGCTGATCGATGAGTTCAGGCTGTCCGAACGCCAGGCCGAGGACATTCTTGAAATCCGCCTGCGCCAGCTGGCGCGCCTGGAAGCCATCAAGATCGAGCAGGAGCTCAAGGAACTGCGCACCGAGCAGGGCAAGCTCGAAGACGTGCTGGGCAGCGAAAGCGCCATGCGCCGCCTGATCTGCAAGGAAATCGAGACCGACGCCCGGCAGTTCGCCGATGCGCGCCGCACCCTGATCCAGGAGGAAAAGAAGGTCGTCGCCGAGGTCAAGGTGGTCGATGAGCCGGTCACGGTCATCATCTCCGACAAGGGCTGGGTGCGCACGCGCCAGGGCCATGGCGTCGATACGGGCACGCTGAGCTTCAAGGCCGGCGACAGTCTCCATGGCACCTTCGAATGCCGCACCGTGGACCAACTGCTGGCCTTCGGCAGCAACGGCCGCATCTACTCCGTGCCCGTGTCCCAGTTGCCTGGCGGGCGTGGCGACGGCCAGCCCGTGACCACGCTGATCGAGCTGGAGACAGGCACCCAGATCCTGTACTACTTCGCGGGCGCTGAAAACACGGTGCTGCTGCTGACGGGGTCGGGGGGCTATGGTTTCGTGGCCGCAGTGGGCGACATGGTCTCGCGCCAGAAGGCTGGCAAGGCCTTCGTTGCGCTGGCCGACGGCGAGACGCTGTGCGCGCCGTCCACGGTCCATGGCGTGCCCATGGGCGCGCGTGCCGAGCCGCAGGAGGGGGAGGCGGGAGCCGGGCTGCTGCTGCCGGCCACGCATGTGGTCTGCGCCTCGACAGGCGGGCGCATTCTCACGTTCGAGATTGCCGGCCTCAAGCACATGGCCAAGGGCGGGCGCGGGCTGATGCTGCTGGACCTGGAGGACAAGGACACCCTGGCAGGCGCGGCAGCCTATACGCGCAGCATCCGTCTGGATGGCCTGGGCCGGGGTGGCAAGGCGCGCAGCGAGACGCTGGAGATCCGCAGCCTCAACAACGCGCGCGGCACGCGTGGACGCAAGGGCAAGGCGGCCGATCTGGGCTTCAAGCCACACAGCGTGACACGGGTCGAATAGTTCCTGCAGGGCATGGCCAGCGAAAGGTGAGTTGTCCACGGGGTTTCTCCATCCCAAATGTCCTGCAAGCCTCAACATGGAGACATCCAACAAGGAGAGGGACTGAACATGCTGCAACTTCGCATGGCCCACAAGCTGTGGCTTGCGGTGACTGCCATCGTGCTGGCAATGGTGGTCGTGGTCGGAGTGTCTGCCTACCGGTCTGCCCGGGTGCAGGCGCAATCCGAAGCCCTGTCCAGTGAGATGGGGGGCCGCATCGATGCCGCTGTGCGCTGGATGGGGATGACCGAGACCAACGCCGCCCGCACACAAGCGTTGGTCGTGAGCAACGACCCGGCCGTTGAGGCGGAATTTAAGGAGGTGATTGCTGCCACATCGACGCGCATTTCCGAGGTGCAGAAATCCCTGGAAGCCATGCCGCTGGGCGAGGCCGACAAGGCCCAGATGGTCAAGATCGCTGCGGCTCGCAAGGCTATGCTGGAGTTGCGCAGCAAGGCCCGCGAGCTCAAGGCGGCGGGTCGCCAGGATGAGGCGGTGTCGCTGATCAAGCAGTCCTACAACCCTTCCGTGCAGGCCTATCTGCAGACCCTGGGCGACTTTGTGCAGATGCAGCGCCAGCATGCCCAGGCCAGCGCCAGGGAGATGGCGGCAACGCGCATGCGCACCGTCCAGTTCGCGGCCGTGTCGGTGGCGCTGCTGATGCTGTGCATCATCGTGGGCGCCCACTATCTGATCGCCAGCATCAGAAAGCCGCTGGAGCAGGCCAGCGCCCTGGCCGAACGCATTGCCCAGGGGGACCTCGCCAGCGATGGCGCCGTGGCGCGCGCCGATGAATTCGGTGATCTGCTGCGTGCCCTGCAGGGCATGCGTGAATCCCTCTCGCACATCGTGCTGCAGGTGCGCCAGAGCACGGACAGCATTGCCACGGCCAGTGCCCAGATTGCCTCGGGCAATCAGGATCTGTCGGCACGCACCGAGCAGACATCCAGCAACCTGCAGGAAACGGCTGCTGCCATGGGCCAGTTCACCCACACGCTGCAGCAAAGCGCCAGCAGCGCCCAGCAGGCCAGTGGCCTGGCGGCAGGGGCTTCGGACGTGGCCCGGCGTGGCGGTGAGGTCGTGGCCCAGGTGGTCGATACCATGAAGGGCATCACCGAGAGCAGCCGCAAGATCGCCGACATCATCAGCGTGATCGATGGCATTGCCTTCCAGACCAATATCCTGGCGTTGAACGCAGCGGTGGAAGCCGCCCGCGCGGGCGAGCAGGGCAGGGGTTTTGCCGTGGTGGCGGGCGAAGTGCGCGCGCTGGCCCAGCGCAGCGCCTCAGCCGCCAAGGAAATTCGGGAGCTTATCAGCGCCTCGGTATCGCGGGTCGAGACCGGCACGCTGCTGGTCGAGGACGCAGGGCAGACCATGGATGGCATCGTCGCCTCCGTGCGCCGGGTCAATGACATGATCGGCGAGATCACTGCAGCGGCCTCCGAGCAGAGTTCCAGCGTGTCCCAGGTCAACCATGCCGTGGGCGAACTGGACCAGATGACCCAGCAAAACGCGGCCCTGGTCGAGCAAAGCGCCGCAGCCGCCCAGAGCCTGCGCGAGCAGGCCCGGCAATTGTCCGATGTGGTGGCCGTGTTCAAGGTGGCTAGGCCGCAGGGCGTGCACGCATCTCCCGCACCTGCGCCTCGCCAGGCAGCGGCCAGCCGGCCTGCGCCGCGCGTACAGGCCGCTGCGGCAGCGCCTTTGCCGGCTGCCCGCAAGGCGGCTGCCGCCGCGCCAGCGCCCGCCGCTGCACCGGCGAGCGCTCTGCCCGCACCTTCTGCACGGCGCCGTGCGCCTGCCGCCGCTGCCGATGACGGGCAGTGGGAAAGCTTCTAGGCCTGAGCTGGCCAGCCATGGTGCAGCGAGCCCGCCAGTGTGCGGGCTCGCTGCATCAGATCAGGCCAGTTCGGCGATCAGCTCGATTTCCACGCACGAACCCAGGGGAATCTGGGCCACGCCGAAGGCGCTGCGCGCATGCGTGCCCCGCTCGCCGAACACCTGGCCGAGCAGCTCGCTGCAGCCGTTAGCGACCAGGTGCTGCTCGGTGTAGTCGCCGGTGGAGTTGACCAGGCACATCACCTTGACGATGCGGCGCACACGGTTGAGGTCGCCGCCAGCGGCATGCTGCAGCGTGCCCATCAGATCAATGGCAATGGCGCGCGCAGCCTGCTGGCCTTCGGCGGTCTGCAGGTCGCGGCCCAGCTGGCCTGCCCAGACCTTGCCGTCCTTGCGGGCGATGTGGCCGCTCAGGAAAACCTGGTTGCCGGTCTGCACATAGGGCACATAGGCGGCAGCGGGGATGGCCGGCGAGGGCAGTTCGATGTTCAGTGCTTTCAGTTGGTCATAAACGCTCATCAGGGATTCCTTGGGTACAGGTGAAAACAGCGCCGGCGCCAGCGCCGGCAGACGGACAGTTTGACACAGCGGCCCGCGTTCTCCGGACAGTGGCGCCAGCGCCGGCTGCCTTGGACACGCAGCAGGTTTGCCTGTGCTGGCAAGGTTCGTGTCTTGTGGCGCATCCACGGCCCGCAGCCGTCCCTGCAGGCCGCCCGGCTGAACCTAGCATGCCCACATGCCAGCCAATGCATCCCGCCCGACCCGGCAACCGACCTCATGGACCACCTGCCTGCTCGGCGGGGTCGCTGGCGCTGCCTGGCAGGTCACGCAGCCGCAGTTGTGGGAGCCATGGACCTACCCGGCCATGCTGGCCCTGGGCGGGCTGTGCGCTGTCTGGCTGCTGTGGCGCGGGCCGCACAGACGTAGCGTGGTCCGCGCACTATGGGCTGCCGCCTGCGCTGCCCTGGTGATGGCCGGCATGACCGGCTGGCGCGCCCAGGTGTTCGCGGACAGCGCGCTGGCGCCATGGTTCGAGGGTCGGGATGTGCAGATCGTCGGGGTCGTGGCATCCATGACCCAGCGCACGGACCAGGGGCAGCGCTGGCTGATGGCCGTGGAGCAGGTGCAGGCGGCCGGGCAGGAGGCCTTGCCCCATCCGCCGCCCTCACTGGTCGAGCTGTCCTGGTACGGGGCACAGTACGGCCGCAGCCCTGATGCGGGCAAGCCGCCCGTGCTGCAGCCGGGGCAGCGCTGGCGCATGATGGTCCGGCTTAAGCGGCCGCATGGTGCGCGCAATCCCCATGGCTTCGACTATGAGCTGTGGCAGTGGGAGCGGGGCGTGCAGGCTACGGGCTATGTGCGCGCGCGTCCTGCAGCCGAGCTGCTGGCATCGACTCCCGCCCATGCCTTGCAGCGCCTGCGCCAGCGCATGCGCGATGCCATCGGCGGGCGCCAGGCGCAACTGGTGCAATGGACAGGCATGGAGGCGGCGCAGGCCCGGCGCCTGCTGGGCGTCGTGGCAGCGCTGGCTGTCGGTGACCAGCAGGCCATATCGGATAGCGACTGGACGCTGTTCAGGCGCACGGGCGTGGCCCACCTGATGAGCATTTCCGGCCTGCACATCACGATGTTTGCCTGGCTGGCCGCCCGGGCACTGGCCCGGCTGTGGCGCCTCAGCGCCAGGGCATGTCTGTGGTGTCCGGCGCCGCTGGCGTCGCTGGTCGGGGGCGTGATGCTGGCAGGCGGCTATGCGTTGTTCAGCGGCTGGGGCGTGCCTGCCCAGCGCACCGTTTGCATGCTGGCTGCGGTGGTCGCGCTGCGCTGCGCCGGCCTGCGCTGGCCCTGGACATCGACATGGTGCCTGGCCTTGGCGGCAGTGGTGGCACTGGACCCGTGGGCGCTGTGGCAGGCGGGCTTCTGGCTGAGCTTCGTTGCCGTGGGGGTGCTGCTGGCCACCGATGCCCGCATGCAGCAGCCAGCCAGCCCTTCGCTGGCAGCCAGGGCGCTGTCACTGTGGCGTGAGCAATGGCGCATTTCGCTGGCGCTGGCGCCGCTTGGGTTGTTGCTGTTCGGCCAGCTGTCGCTGGCCGGGCTGGTGGCCAATCTTTTTTCGATTGCCTGGGTGACGCTGGTAATCACGCCGCTGGCGCTTTTGGGCGTGCTGTGGGCGCCCCTGTGGTCTTTGGGGGCGTGGGCCGTGGCGCCGCTGATGGCCTCGCTGCAATGGCTGGACCAGTGGTCCTGGGCGGTTCTCCACCTGCCGCAGCCGCCGCTGTGGGCCAGCCTGGCCGCGCTGGCTGGTGGCTTGGCCCTGGTGGCACCGCTGCCGGGTGGCTGGCGCTGCGCCGGGCTGGCACTGTGCCTGCCGGCGCTGTGGTGGCCTGCCGAGCGACCTCCCGAGGGGGAGTTCGAGCTGCTGGCCGCAGACATCGGCCAGGGCAATGCCGTACTGCTGCGCACCGCGCGGCACAGCCTGCTCTATGACACGGGGCCCCGGTATGGCACAGGCGGCAATGCCGGCGAGCGCGTGCTGCTGCCCTTGCTGCAGGCGCTGGGCACGCGCCCCGATGCCCTGTGGCTGAGCCACCGTGACGGCGACCATACGGGCGGCGCCCTGGCCTTGCGACAGGCGTATCCGCAGGCCGAAGTCTGGGGCTCTGACTCGGTCATCCTGGACCCTGCGCTGGCCGGGCTGGGGGCCGTGCAGTCCTGCCAGGCTGGCCAGCACTGGCAGTGGGATGGCGTGCAACTACAGGTGCTGCACCCACCCGCCGGGCCTGCTCGGCCCGCTGCGCAAGCGCTGCGCCACTCCAATGCGGGCAGCTGCGTGCTGCTGGTGCGCTCGGCTTCAGGGGCCACGGCCTTGCTCGCTGGCGACATCGCGGCCGCGCAGGAGCGCGCCCTGGTCCAGGCCGACCAGTTGCCCCGGCTCGACTGGCTGCTGGTGCCCCACCATGGCAGCCGGACCTCGTCAAGCACGGCGCTGGTGCAGGCCGGCGCACCACGATGGGCCATCGTCCAGGCAGGTTACCGCAACCGCTATGGCCATCCGGTACCCGAAGTGGTGCAGCGCTATGTCTCAGCAGGCTCCACGGTGGTGCGTTCGGACCACTGCGGCGCGGCGCGCTGGTCCTCTGTGGCGCCCCATGCGCTGACCTGCGAGCGGCAGCGTTCCCGCCGCTATTGGGATGCCTCGCTGCGATAGCCCGCTGCGCTGGCTACACTGGATGCGCATGGTGGCTGGCCCGTAGCTTGCTACATGCAGCGACAGGAGGTAAAAAATGCAGCCATTTGATGAGATGTATGCGGCAATGCCGTTCGAGGCTGGTGATGTGCGCCAGCACTACCGGGACTATGCGCAATGGCTGTCGAAGCAGTCCGTGGACATGCTGCGGGCGCGAAGCGCCGAAGCCGAGATCATTTTCCGCCGCGTGGGCATCACGTTCGCCGTTTACGGCGACAAGGACGAAAGCGGTGCTGGCACCGAGCGGCTGATCCCGTTCGACCTGATCCCGCGCGTCATCCCCTCCAGCGAGTGGGAGCGCATGCAGGCCGGGCTGGTGCAGCGCGTGACGGCCCTCAACCGCTTCCTGCACGATGTCTATCACGACCAGGAAATCCTGCGCGCCGGCGTGCTGCCGCGTGATCTGGTGCTCAACAACAGCCAGTACCGGCCCGAGATGCAGGGCCTGGCCGTGCAGGGCGGCATCTATGCGCACATCGCGGGCATCGACATCGTGCGCGCAGCCGACGACAAGGGCGAAGGCGTGTACTACGTGCTGGAGGACAATCTGCGCGTGCCCTCGGGTGTGTCCTACATGCTGGAGAACCGGCGCATGATGATGCGCCTGTTCCCCGACCTGTTCTCGCGCCATGCCGTTGAGCCCGTGGCCCACTACCCCGACATGCTGCTGGAGACGCTGCGCGCCAGCGCTCCGCTGGGCACGCCCGAGCCCACCGTGGTGGTGCTGACGCCGGGCATGTACAACAGCGCCTATTTCGAGCATGCCTTCCTGGCCCAGCAAATGGGGGTGGAGCTGGTCGAGGGGCAGGATTTGGTCGTGGAAAAGGATGTGGTCTATATGCGCACCACGCGCGGACTGCAGCGCGTGGACGTGATCTACCGCCGCGTGGACGACGACTTCCTCGATCCTGAGGTCTTCCGTCCGAATTCGACGCTGGGCTGCGCTGGCCTGATGCGCGCCTACCGCGCAGGCAATGTCAGCATCTGCAATGCTGCCGGCACAGGGGTGGCTGATGACAAGTCCGTCTATCCCTACGTACCCGAGATGATCCGCTTCTATCTCGGCGAGGAGCCCATCCTGCAGAACGTGCCCACCTGGCTGTGCCGCAAGCCCGACGATCTGCGCTATGTGCTGGACCATCTGCATGAACTGGTCGTCAAGGAAGTCCATGGCGCCGGCGGCTACGGCATGCTGATCGGCCCTGCCGCCTCGCGTGCCGAGATCGAGGACTTCCGGCGTGCGCTGCAGGCCAACCCCAGCGGCTACATCGCCCAGCCCACGCTGTCGCTGTCCACCTGCCCGACCCTGGTCGAGCAGGGCATTGCGCCGCGCCATATCGACCTGCGCCCCTTTGTGCTCAGCGGCAACCAGGTGCGTATGGTGGCGGGCGGCCTGACGCGCGTGGCGCTCAAGGAAGGCTCGCTGGTCGTCAATTCATCACAGGGCGGCGGCACCAAGGATACCTGGGTGCTGGAAGCTGCTGCCACGGAAGGGGAGCATTGAATGCTGTCGAGAACTGCAGACCATCTTTACTGGATGTCGAGGTACACCGAGCGTGCGGAAAACACGGCCCGCATGCTCAACGTCTCCTATGACACATCGATGCTGCCGCAGGCGCCGCAGGCGGCGCGCAAGGCCTGGCAGGGCGTGCTCTCCATCAGCGAGCTGATCCCGGCCTATGCTTACCGCCATGGCGAAATCCAGCGGGAAGCCGTGCTTCGCTTCATGGTGTGCGATGAGAACAACCCGTCCTCCATCGCCGCCTGCCTGCGGGCGGCGCGTGAGAATGCGCGTGCCGTGCGCGGCGCGCTGACCACCGAGGCCTGGGAGACCCAGAACCAGACCTGGCTGGAGCTCAAGCGCATCATGGCCGAAGGCGACTGGGAGCGCGATCCCGGCCAGTTCTTCGAGTGGGTCAAGCACCGCTCGCACCTGTCGCGCGGCGTGACGCTGGGCACCATGCTGCAGGACGAGGCCTTCCAATTCCTGCGCCTGGGCATCTTCATCGAGCGGGCCGACAACACGGCGCGCCTGCTGGATGTGAAGTTCCATGCGCTGGAGCGCGACTACCATGGCAGCACGCGCAATGGCGCAGTGGCCAAGACCGCCACGCCGTTCGACTTTTACCACTGGAGCGCGCTGCTGCGCAGCGTCTCGGCCTTCGAGGTCTACCGCAAGGTCTACCGCGACGTGATCACACCCGAGCGCGTGGCCGAACTGCTGATGCTGCGCAGCGACATGCCCCGTTCGCTGCTGGCCAGCATGCTGGAGGTGGTGGCCAATCTGGAGAGCGTGGCCAATGACCAGTCGCGCGAAACCCAGCGCAAGGCCGGACGCCTGCTGGCCGATCTGCGTTACGCACGCATCGATGAAATCCTGGCCACGGGCCTGCATGCCTACCTCACGCAGTTCCTGGACAGGGTGCATGATCTGGGCCAGGGCATCAGCCGGGATTTTCTGGTGCCGACCTGAGCGCCTGTCCGCGATCTCTGCGCGATAGCCGCTGCTCCAAAGACACAACGGGCCCTGGGGCCCGTTGTGTTTCATGGCATCCGGCCTGGCCGGCCCGGCGTCAGGACGCGTCGCCCATCTGCGACTGCAGATAGTTCTGCAGGCCGACCTTGTCGATCAGCTCCAGCTGGGTCTCCAGGTAGTCGATGTGCTCCTCGGTGTCATCGAGGATCTTGCGCAGCAGGTCGCGCGAGACATAGTCGCGCACGCTTTCGCAGTGGGCGATACCGTCCTTGAGGGTCTGCTGCGCACCTTGCTCGCTGCGCAGGTCGCAGGCCAGTGCCTCGGGCACGTCCTCGCCGACCTGCAGCTTGCCCAGATCCTGCAGATTGGGCAGGCCATCGAGCATGAAGATGCGGTCCATGAGCCAGTCGGCGTGCTTCATCTCGCCGATGGACTCCTCGTACTCCTTCTTGGCCAGCTTGTCGAAGCCCCAGTGCTTGTACATGCGGTAGTGCAGGAAGTACTGGTTGATGGCAGTCAGCTCGTTTTTGAGCTGGGCCTGCAGCCAGGTGATGACTTGAGCGTCGCCTTGCATGGGAACTCCTTTTTTTCCGAGGGGCGTGTGTTGTGAAGATTGTCTAGGGTTTCTGCGCCAAATCAAGCAAGCCCCCTTTGCTACGCATTGGCTGCTTCTGAGGCGCGTTCTCGTTTGCGCAACAGAATCACGCCCGCAAGGGGCTTGTGCATTGCAATGTCATCTTCCACCCCAAAATAGGCATTCGGGCCAGACCGGGGCGGCAGCGTCCAGGGGGCTGGCGCCGAGCAAGTGTACATAGATTTTGGCAATCGATTGAATTCAATCAATTCATTGGATCAATCATTGGCCTGGCCCTACACTTTGTCCTGTGTTCACTCACCAACCACAAAGGAAACAGCAATGTCCGTGATCAACACCCAAATCAAGCCCTTCAAGACGCAGGCCTTCAAGGATGGCAAGTTCATCGAAGTGACCGAAAAGGACGTCCTGGGCAAGTGGGCCGTGTTCTTCTTCTATCCCGCTGACTTCACCTTCGTGTGCCCCACCGAACTGGGCGATGTGGCCGACCACTATGAAGAGCTGCAGAAGCTGGGCGTCGAGGTGTACTCCGTGTCCACCGACACCCACTTCGTGCACAAGGCATGGCACGATGCGTCCGACACCATCCGCAAGATCAAGTACACCATGCTGGGCGACCCGACCTGGGAAATCAGCAACAACTTCGAAGTCCTGCGCCCCGGCCAGGGCCTGGCTGACCGCGGCACCTTCATCGTCGATCCCGATGGCGTGATCCAGGCTGTGGAAATCACTGCCGAAGGCATCGGCCGCAACGCCCAGGACCTGCTGCGCAAGGTCAAGGCAGCCCAGTACGTGCGCAACCACCCCGGCGAAGTCTGCCCCGCCAAGTGGGAAGAAGGCGCCAAGACCCTGGCACCGTCCCTGGACCTGGTTGGCAAGATCTGAGTCTGAGACACCGTCCTGAGCTGCCGTGCCCCGAGGTGGCGCGGCTGCTCATGGAATAGCCGATGCGCCTTGGGCCATAGCTTGTTCCACACATTCACAGTTGAACTGCTGAAGACGCCCGGGTGCCTGGCGCCCGGGCTTTTTTTACCCCAAATTTCGTGTTTCCCGAGGAGTCCGACATGCTTGACAACAACCTGAAAGCCCAATTGCAGGCCTATCTGGAGCGCCTGCAGCGTCCGGTGGAGCTGGTGGCTTCGCTGGATGACAGCCAGGGTGCGCGCGAGCTGAAGGAGCTGCTGCTGGAAATCCGCGATCTGAACGACAAGATCACCGTCGTCGAGCACAACGATGCCGATGTACGCAAGCCCTCGTTCCTGATCACCAACCCCGGCGTCGATACCGGCCTGCGTTTTGCCGGCGTGCCCCTGGGCCATGAATTCACCTCGCTGGTGCTGGCGCTGCTGCAGGTCGGCGGCCATCCGTCCAAGGAGTCCGCCGAGCTGCTGGAGCAGGTGCGCAACATCGACGTGCCGCTGCACTTCGAGACCTACTACTCCCTGTCCTGCCACAACTGTCCCGACGTGGTCCAGGCGCTGAACCTGATGAGCGTGCTCAATCCCAGGATCACGCACACGGCCATCGACGGCGGCCTGTTCCAGAAGGAAGTCGAGCAGCGCGAAGTCATGGGTGTGCCCACGATCTTCGTCAACGGCGAGCGCTTCGGCCAGGGCCGCATGGATCTGGCCGAGATCGTCGCCAAGGTCGATACCGGCGCAGCAGCGCGCGAAGCCGCAAAAATATCCGCCAAGGAGGCCTTCGATGTGCTGATCGTCGGCGGCGGCCCGGCTGGCGCGGCAGCGGCCATCTATGCGGCGCGCAAGGGTATCCGTACCGGCATCGCTGCCGAACGCTTTGGCGGCCAGGTGCTCGATACCGTGGACATCGAGAACTTCATCTCCATCTCCAAGACGGAAGGCCCGCAGCTGGCCTCTGCCATGGAGCGCCATGTGCGCGACTACGAAGTCGATGTCATGAACCTGCAGACCGCATCGAAGCTGATTCCCGCTACCTCCGAAGGCGGCCTGATCGAAGTGCAGACCGCTTCGGGTGCCAGCCTCAAGGCCAAGACCATCATCCTCTCGACCGGCGCGCGCTGGCGCAACATGAACGTGCCCGGCGAGGACAAGTACCGCACCAAGGGCGTCACCTACTGCCCGCACTGCGACGGCCCGCTGTTCAAGGGCAAGGACGTGGCTGTCATTGGCGGCGGCAACTCGGGCGTGGAGGCCGCCATCGACCTGGCCGGCATCGTGCGCAGCGTGACGCTGCTGGAGTTCGCCGGCGAGCTCAAGGCCGATGCCGTGCTGCAAAAGAAGCTGCGCAGCCTGCCCAACGTGACCATCATCCTCAACGCACAGACCACCGAAGTCACCGGCGACGGCAAGAAGGTCACCGGCCTGGCCTATAAGGACCGCACGACGGACGAGGTGAAGACCGTGGCGCTCGAAGGCATCTTCGTGCAGATCGGCCTGCTGCCCAACACCGACTGGCTCAAGGGCACGGTGGAGCTGACGCGCTTCGGCGAAATCGTGATCGATGCCAAGGGTCACACCAGCGTGCCCGGCGTGTTTGCTGCAGGCGATTGCACCAATGTGCCCTACAAGCAGATCATCATTGCAGCCGGCGCAGGCGCCACGGCAGCCCTGTCGGCCTTCGATCACCTGATCCGGCATTGAGGCCCGGGGCAGCCCCTGATCAAGGGGGCATGCGAACAAAGGACTGCCATGGCAGTCCTTTGTTCATGGCGCTGTTGCATGGTGCCTCAATGGATGAATCCATACTTAAATGATAATGAGAACTGTTTGCATATAATGACGCGTTGTGCCAGCACATGATGCGGCGGCAGCGGTCCATTGCACCTGCCATCGTCGTCAGAAGCCAGCTTTCCACCCATGGAGCGTGCACGCGGTATTCGGGACCTGCGTTGCGTTGGCAGGACAGACGCGCGCCGGCAGCCTGCCCCCATGTGCATGCCACGATGCCTCAATGGCAGGGAGAAATGAATGCCCCTCTCCGAGAACGACCGCTTTGCGGGCGACGAGGAATATCTGCTGGCCGAAAACGAAGCGGCCCTGGCCGCCACGCTGGCCTTGATGACGGGCTTTGGCCACGGCTGCTGCGATGCGCATCGGCCTGTCATGGCTGCGCGGGTGGCCGAGCAGCTTGAGGCCCTGGCGTGCAGTGCCGGCCTGTCTGCCGACATGCGTGCGCTGTTGCACCGCCTGCGCCAGCGCTGGCAGGCCGTGGCCGATGCGGGTGCACCCGTGCGCTCGCGCCATGCGCCGGCTGAGGGCTCCGGGCCCATGACGGCTGCGCCTTCTGCTGCGCATGCGCTCTGGCATGCCCCGCTGGACACGTTGCAATGAGCGCGGGCGACCAGTTGATTCCGATAGATGCGCCGCAGGTGCGCCAGCGTTTTGCTCTGGCGTGCCTGGGCGGGCTGAGAAGCAAGGAAGCGGCCGAATCCCTGGGCCTGCCGGAAGGCGCTGCGATGGCGGCCCATGCAGGCCAGCACGATGGCAGTCCGCAGGCTGTGCCGCTGCGCGCCGAATGGCTGGCCATCTTGCAGGCGCTGCACGATTGCGGCCCCGTGATGGCACTCACGCGCAACGAGTCCGTGGTGCACGAGAAGACCGGCATTTACCAGAATCTCTCGGCCAATGGCAGCATGGGTCTGGCGCTGGGCCGCGACATTGATCTGCGCCTGTTTTTCAAGCAGTGGCATGCAGGCTATGCCGTGACGGAACGCGCGCTCCAGGCTGGCCGGCCGGCGCTGCGCAGCCTGCAGTTCTTCGACGCCCATGGTCGGGCCGTGCACAAGGTCCATGCGCGCGAATCCACTGACATGGCTGCATGGGAGTCGCTGGTGGAGCGCTTTGCCGAGCCCAGTGCCTGCTATCTGTTTCGCCATGCGCCGCCGCGTCCTGCGCCGCTGGCCGATGCAGACATCGATGTGGCAGGGCTGGCTGCTGCCTGGGACGCCATGCAGGACACCCACGAATTCTCCGGCCTGCTGCAGCGCTTCGGCGCCGGGCGCCAGCAGGCCCTGCGGCTGATTTCCCGCCATTGCACACGCCTTGCGGACGGCGCAGTGGCCCGGCTTCTCGACGATGCGGCGCTCGATGAGCTGCCCATCATGGTCTTTGTGGACAGCGGTGGCTGCATCCAGATCCACACCGGCCCTGTGCACCGCGTCCTGCCCATGGAGAGGACAGGCGGCGTGCAATGGATCAATGTGATGGATCCGGGCTTCAACCTGCACCTGCGCAGCGACCGGGTCGGCAGCGTCTGGGCCGTGCAAAAGCCCACGGCCGATGGCGTGGTCACTTCGGTCGAGGTCTTCGATGTCCAGGATGAACTGATGACCATGTTCTTCGGCGAGCGCAAGCCCGGCCAGCCGGAGTTGCCGGCCTGGCGCGCGCTGGTGAAAGGCCTGCCGCGCCACGCCATAGTGCAGCCGGCCAGCACGGCATGATGAGCCCGCGCGGGCCGCTCACTGGTGCACGGTGGCGGCCACCAGCCTGCCGACCAGCGGGCGCACCAGCATCACGCAGATGAAGGCTACGGGCATGGCCAGCGCATAGGATTGGGCCACGCGCCACAGGTAGCCCGTGCCCAGGCCGCTGTTGGCGCCGACGATGGCGCAGCACATCAGAAATGCCATGATGCCTGACATGTAGAAGGCAAATACCACGGGCGCGAAGCGGCGGTGCAGCTTGCGGCGGCTGCGGGTGGGCAAAGGGCTGGGTTGCATGTGTACGGGCGTGATGGGTTGGGATGTTTCCTGCCGTCGTGGCCGGATCGGATGGATGAATCCTAGGGAATACCCGTTATCGTGTGTAGGGGCGCAGGGCTTGCAGGACTCGTAAGCTATAGTGACGAATCATCTCTGCGCGCACTGGTTTTCATGCCGAATCTGCGATCCATAGAAACCTTTGTCAAGGCGCTGGAAGGCGGCTCCATAGCGTCCGCAGCACGCCAGCTGGGCATATCGCCCGCTGCCGCCAGCCAGAACATCACGCGCCTGGAGCGCGAGCTGGGCACGCGGCTGCTGACGCGCACCACGCGCTCGATGGCGCTGACAGAGGCAGGCGAGCACTATCTGGCGCGCGTGGCTCCGGTGCTGCAGGCGCTGGAGAAGGCGCAATCCGACCTCTCCCAGCTGCATGGCGCATTGCAGGGGCGGCTGCGCGTTGCCTGCATGTCGGCCTTCGGGCGCCATGTGCTGGCGCCGCTGATGCCTGCCTTCATGGCCCGGCATCCGAGGCTGGAGCTGGAGCTGCTGATCGTGGACCGGCAGGTGGATGTGCTCAAGGAAGATGTGGATGTCAGCGTGCGCTACCGCGATGTGCTGGAGCCGGGCATGGCCGTGCGGCCGCTGGTGGCGGTGCCGCGTGTGCTGTGCGCTTCACCAGCCTACCTGCAGGCCCATGGCATGCCGCGCACGGCCGACGACCTGCTGGAGCATGCCTGCCTGCTGTACCGGCGCGAGGTCGATGGCCGCTTCATGCGCTGGCCGTTCCTGCGCGACGGCAAGCGTGTGGACCCGCCGCTGCGCATCGCCGCGATTGCCACCGACATCGATGCGCTCACCGAAATGGCCGTGGCCGGCGCCGGCATTGTCTGGATCGGCTCGTTCATCGCCCACCGCTGCGTGCGCGAGGGCCTGCTGCAGCCGCTGGCGCTGCATCCCGCGCGCGATGGGCAGTTGCAGTTCGAAGATTCGACGCTGGATTTTTTCGCGTGCTTTCGCGACCGCCAGTACGTGCCGGCCAAGGTGCGGGCCCTGGTGGACTATCTGGTGGAGGTGCTGCCGCAGCAGTCCCAGCTGCGCTGGGAACTGCCTGCGCCGTAATCAGTGGCCCAGGTGCTGGGGCAGCACTTCCTGCAGGATGGTGGTCGCGATTTCCTCGATGGACTTGGTGGTGCTCGACAGCCACTGGATGCCGCTGCGGCGCATCATGGACTCCGCCTCGGCGACTTCGTAGCGGCAGTTTTCCAGGCTGGCATAGCGCGAGTCCGGGCGGCGTT
This sequence comes from Delftia sp. PS-11, assembly GCF_029870285.1. GTDB lineage: Bacteria > Pseudomonadota > Gammaproteobacteria > Burkholderiales > Burkholderiaceae_C > Comamonas. Next base: position 65,128 of record NZ_JACSYA010000008.1, on the reverse strand, counting down.
CGTTGCGGATGCTGGACAGGCGCTGCGGATCGATGGTCAGTCCGAACAGCTTCTTGCGGTAGGGCACGAGCGCGGGCGGCAACTGCCGGCGCTCGAAGTCCTCGGGAATCAGCGGGTAGTTGGCGACCTTGAGGCCGAACTGCATGGCCAGGTACAGGCTGGTGGGCGTCTTGCCGCTGCGCGAGACGCCCACCAGGATGACGTCGGCCCCCGACAGATCCTGATGGGTCTGGCCGTCGTCATGGGCCAGCGTGTAGTTGATGGCCTCCATGCGCTCCAGGTATTCCTTGCTTTCGCTGATGTCGGCGAAGCGGCCTACGCGGTGCAGCGATTTCTGTCCCAGCTCCTGCTCCAGCGGGCGCACGAAGGTGCCGAACATGTCGAAGACCTTGCCCTTGCACTGCGCCTCGATCATGTCCAGCATGTCCTGGTTGACCAGAGTGGTGAAGACGATGGGCTTGTGGCTTTCGGACTCCGCCACATGGTTGACCTGGCGCACGGCCTGGTGTGCCTTGTCCATGGTGTCCACGAAGGGAATGCGCACCAGCCGGGGCTTGGTGTCGAACTGGGCCATGATGGCCGTGCCAAAGGTCTCTGCAGTGATGCCGGTGCCGTCGGAGATGACGAAGATGGTATGGGTATGCATGGTGGTGGGGCTCTGGACGATGAGGCTGCCAGCAGTTTTCGGCAAGGGCCTACAATGGCGCCCATTATTCCCAATTTCCCATCCATGCTCGCTGCCGGCCTCCAACCAGAACAGCAAAGCCTCATGTCAGTCGGCATGGGTGGATCGCGCGCTCCCGGCTCCTGCCGCCGGGGCGGGCTGCCTCGGTTTTCAACTTCTGGAGCTTTCCCATGTCCCAACTGTTCGAGGCAACCGCCCTGGTTGTACCGTTTGAAAAACTGAGGATGACGGATGTCGAGTCCGTAGGCGGCAAGAACGCCTCGCTCGGCGAAATGATCTCGCAGCTGCCGCAAGGCGTGCGCGTGCCCACGGGCTTTGCCACCACGGCCCATGCCTTCCGCCAGTTCCTGGCCCATGACGGCCTGGCCGACAAGATCAGCGCCAGGCTGGCCGCTCTGGACGTGGACGATGTGCGCGCCCTGGCCCAGGTGGGCGCCGAGATCCGCGCTCTGGTCGAGAATCAGCCTTTCCCTGCCGATCTGGAGCAGGCCATCCGCGAGGAATTCGCCCGCCTGCAGGGCGGCAACGAGGCCGCTTCGTTTGCCGTGCGCTCCTCGGCCACGGCCGAAGACCTGCCTGATGCCTCGTTCGCGGGCCAGCAGGAAACCTTCCTCAACGTGGTGGGCATCGAGCAGGTGCTGCATAAGATGAAGGAGGTGTTCGCCTCGCTGTACAACGACCGCGCCATCTCCTACCGCGTGCACAAGGGCTTTGCCCATGACGTGGTGGCCCTGTCGGCCGGCGTGCAGCGCATGGTGCGCTCCGACCTGGGCGCCGCCGGCGTGATGTTCACCATCGACACCGAGTCGGGCTTCGAGGATGTGGTCTTCATCACCTCCAGCTACGGCCTGGGCGAGACCGTGGTGCAGGGCGCCGTCAATCCCGACGAGTTCTACGTGCACAAGCCCATGCTGCGTGCCGGCAAGCAGGCGCTGATCCGCCGCAACCTGGGCTCCAAGCTGATCCAGATGGTCTTTGCCTCCCCCGAGGAAAAGGCCGCCAGCGGCAAGCTCGTCAAGACCACCGATGTGGCCCATGAGCTGCGCAACCGCTACTCGCTGTCCGACGAGGACGTGCAGCAGCTGGCCCAGTACGCGCTGGTCATCGAGCAGCACTATGGCCGCCCCATGGACATCGAATGGGGCAAGGACGGCACGGACGGCCAGCTCTACATCCTGCAGGCCCGCCCCGAGACCGTGAAGAGCCAGGCCAAGGGCCAGGCCGAGCAGCGCTATGCCCTCAAGGGCACGGGCAGCGTGCTGGCCGAAGGCCGCGCCATCGGCCAGAAGATCGGCACCGGCCCCGTGCGCCTGGTCAATGACATCGCCAACATGGACCAGGTCCAGCCCGGCGACGTGCTGGTGACCGACATGACCGATCCCAACTGGGAACCGGTGATGAAGCGTGCCTCGGCCATCGTCACCAACCGTGGCGGCCGCACCTGCCACGCGGCCATCATTGCGCGCGAGCTGGGCATTCCGGCCGTGGTCGGCTGCGGCAACGCCACCGAACTGCTCAAGGACGGCACCCTGGTCACCGTCAGCTGCGCCGAAGGCGATACCGGCAAGATCTATGACGGCCTGATCGAGACCGAGGTCACCGAAGTGCAGCGCGGCGAGATGCCCGCCATCAAGACCAAGATCATGATGAACGTGGGCAACCCCCAGCTGGCCTTCGACTTCGCTCAGCTGCCCAACGAGGGCGTGGGCCTGGCGCGCCTGGAGTTCATCATCAACAACAACATCGGCGTGCACCCCAAGGCGATCCTGGACTATCCCGCTGTGGATGCCGACCTCAAGAAGGCCGTCGAGTCCGTGGCCCGCGGCCATGCCTCGCCCCGCGCCTTCTATGTGGACAAGGTCGCCGAAGGCGTGGCCACCATCGCGGCCGCCTTCTGGCCCAAGCCCGTGATCGTGCGCATGTCGGACTTCAAGTCCAACGAGTACCGCAAGCTCATCGGCGGCAGCCGCTACGAGCCCGAGGAAGAGAACCCGATGCTGGGCTTCCGGGGCGCGGCGCGCTACATCTCCGAGGACTTCGGTGAAGCCTTCCGCATGGAGTGCGAGGCGCTGCGCCGCGTGCGCGAGGACATGGGCCTGACCAACGTGCAGATCATGATCCCCTTCGTGCGCACGCTCAAGCAGGCTGAGCGCGTCACCCAGCTGCTGGCCGCCAATGGACTGCAGCGCGGCGAAAACGAGCTCAAGCTCATCATGATGTGCGAGGTTCCCTCCAACGCCATTCTGGCGGACGAGTTCCTCGAGTACTTCGACGGCTTCTCCATCGGCTCCAACGACCTGACCCAGCTGACGCTGGGCCTGGACCGCGACTCGGGCCTGGAACTGCTGGCCGCCGACTTCGACGAGCGCGACCCCGCCGTGCGCAAGATGCTGTCGCGGGCCATCAAGGCCTGCCTGGATCAGGGCAAGTATGTGGGCATCTGTGGCCAGGGCCCCTCGGACCATCCCGACTTTGCCCAGTGGCTGTCGGATGAAGGCATTGCCTCTATCTCGCTGAACCCCGACAGCGTGGTTGCCACCTGGCAGCGCCTGGCGCAGTAAGCGCGCAGCGTCGCCATGCATACGCCGCACGCGCAATTGCATGACGACGCCGTCGGGGGCGCTGCCGACGAAGGGCAGACCTTCGCCCCCGACCTGCATGACATACGCCACCTGTGGCTCAAGGCCGTGCTCCTCACGGTCTGGATCGGCGTGTCCTTCGTGGCCTGCTACTACGCGCGCGATCTGCAGGCGCTGGTCCCCGACTGGCCGCTGGCCTACTGGTTCGCGGCCCAGGGGGCAGTCCTGATGTTCCTGGCCATCGTCATCGTTTATTGTCTGTCCATGGACTACTTCGAGCGCCGCGAGGCAGCGGCGGCCTCACCCTGCGCGGATTCCGACCTGCCCGCCTCGCGCTCCCATGGCTGAGCGTGTGCCGCTGTCTGCGGCCTACCACTGGCGGCTGCACCGCATCGTGGCCCTGTACACGCTGGGCGTGCTCGGCTTCCTGGGGTTGATGCTGTGGGCAGAGCAGCAGGGCCTGTCGCGCCACTGGATCGGCCCCATCTTCCTGTTCTTCACCGTCATGGTCTATGCGGCCATCGGCGTTTTCCTGCGCACCAGCGATCCCGACGAGTATTACGTCGCGGGCCGGCGCATACCGCCGTTCTACAACGGCATGGCCGCTGCCGCCGACTGGGTCAGCGCAGCCTCGTTCATCAGCCTGTCGGGCGCGCTGTACCTGCAGGGGTTTTCCGGCGTGCCCGGACAGGCCGGCGGGCTGGCCTATCTGCTGGGCTGGACGGGCGGGTTCTGCCTCGTGGCCATGCTGATCGCGCCGCACCTGCGCGCGATGAAGCTCTACACCATTCCCGACTTTTTCCAGCAGCGCTACGGCGGGCGCTGGCCGCGCGTGATCGCGGCACTGGCCGCCGTGATCTGCTCGTTCACCTATGTCGTGGCCCAGATCTATGGCGTGGGGCTGATTGCCTCGCGGCTGACGGGCGTGCAGTTCGAGATCGGCATCATGCTGGGACTGGGGGGGGTGCTGCTGTGCTCCTTCCTGGGCGGCATGCGCGCCATCACCTGGACCCAGGTCGCGCAGTACGTGGTCATCCTGCTGGCTTTCCTGATTCCCGTTTCCTGGCTGGCCTACCGGCAGATGGGCAACCCCGTGGCGCCGCTGGCCTATACGGCGCAACTGAGCCAGATCGCGGAGATGGAGCAGCGCCTGCTCGATGCGCCTGCCGAGCAGGAGGTGATCGATGCCTACCGCACGCGCGCCGAAGTGCTGGAGGACAAGCTCAGGGATGTGCCGCGCGTGCTGGCGGCCGAGCGCCAGGCGCTGTCCGAGCACATTCGTGATCTGCGCACCCGCAGTGGCGATATCAGCGCCATCATGGCCGCCAGCCGAGAACTGGCGGCCATGCCAAGGGATGAGCAGGCGGCCCGGGCCCTGTGGACGCGCCAGCTGCAGGAGATGCGCGAGCGCGAAAAGCCGCTGGGAGGCATTCCGCTGCATGGCCAGCCGTTTGCGGGCGATCCCGACGGCTCGCCCGAGGAACGCCAGCTCTACGATGACAGCCGGCGCAACTTCCTGGCGCTGATGTTCTGTCTCATGGCTGGCACGGCCGGCCTGCCGCACCTGCTCACGCGCTACTACACGGCGCCTTCGGTATCAGGCGCGCGCGCCTCCGTGGGCTGGACGCTGTTTTTCATCGGTGTCCTGTACATGAGCGCGCCGGCCCTGGCCGTGCTGGTCAAGTTCGAGGTCATGAACAACCTCGTGGGCATACGCTTTGATGAACTGCCCAACTGGATGGCGCAGTGGTCCAGGGTGGATGCCTCGCTGCTGGCCGTGGAGGATGTCAATGGCGACGGCATCCTGCAGTTCGGCGAGATCCGCATGGGCGCCGACCTCATCATGCTGGCTACACCGGAGCTGGGCGGCATGCCCTATGTGGTCTCCGGCCTGGTGGCGGCAGGTGGAATCGCCGCAGCCCTGTCCACGGCGGACGGGCTGCTGCTGACCATCAGCAATGCCCTGGTGCGCGATCTGTATTTCCGCGAGCGGCGCCGGCGCGCCTCGCCCGAGCAGCGTGTGATCCTGTCCAAGTTCGCGCTGCTGGCCGTGGCACTGTCGGCGGCCTTTGTGGCCTCGCGGCGCTCCTCCGACATCCTGCCCATGGTCACGGCCTCGTTCTCGCTGGCTGCCTCGGCTTTTGTGCCGGCCATGGTGCTGGGCATCTTCTGGCGCGGCACCACGCGCCGTGGCGCCGTGGCGGGCATGCTGGCGGGCCTGGGTGTCACGATTTACTACATGGTCTCCCATGTGCCGGCGCTCAAGCCCTTGCTGCCCCGGATGCTGCATGCCGACCTGTGGTGGGGCATACAGCCGATTTCGGCCGGTGTTTTCGGCGTGCCGGCAGGCCTTGCCATGACCTGGGCTGTGAGCCTGCTCGATGCGCGCCGGCGCCAGGGGCCTTGATACGCCTCAGGAAGGCAGGTCCAGGCTTTCCCTGTGCCTGCTGGAAAACCCGCTGTTGGCCGATGCCAGGTCATGACACGCTGCAAACTGTCACTGATTTTTGCAGATCCTCGCCACTATGTATCTTGTGAAAACGTCTGCCGGTCAACAGGCTTTCAAGGAGCGCCACCCCGATTTTTCGCCCCGGCTGCGTTCGGCCTTCCTGCAGTTCGATGGCCGGCGCAGTCTGGCCCAGGTGCTGGAGTCGATCACGGGCCTGGGTGTCACCCAGGATGAGTTGCTGGCGCTGGTGGAGCGTGAATGGCTGGCTCCGCGCGAGGCTGTCGCAGCCGCGGTCCAGGCTGAGGCCACCGAAGCTACCGAAGCCGTGGCACCGCAGCCGGCTGTCAGCGATGTGGCAGATCAGGCCCGGCGCTACCGCAAGGGTTATCCGGTGGCTGTTGCTCTGACGGCAGGCATGGGCCTCAAGGGATTTCGTCTCAATATGGCCGTCGAGGCCGCCATGGGCTACGAGCAGCTCGCAGCGCTGGCTCCGCGCCTGCGTCAGGCGGCAGGCGCTGCCAGCTACGCCCCGCTGCATGAGGCGCTGTTTGGCACCGAGGCAGGCGCATTGGCCTGACATCCCCGGTGGTGGCAGCCTGGCCCGTCAGACGGCCAGCAGCTCCACGTCGAACTTCAGCGTGGCGTTGGGTGGAATCACACCGCCTGCGCCGCGTGCGCCGTAGCCCAGCTCTGCCGGGATGATCAGCGTGCGCTGGCCGCCGACCTTCATGCCTTGCACGCCTTCGTCCCAGCCCTTGATCACCATGCCGGCGCCCAGGTGGAAGACGAAGGGATCATTGCGGTCCTTGCTGGAGTCGAACTTCGCGCCCTGCACGCCGTTGTTGTAGAGCCAGCCCGTGTAATGCACGGTCACGCTGCGGCCGCGCTGCGCCTCTGCGCCGTCGCCGACGACGGTGTCTTCATATTGCAGGCCCGAGGCCGTGGTGGTGAAAGCCATGGTGGTGTGTTCCTTGTGGAAGAGGCGGGGAAAAAAGAGGATGTCTCGGGAGCGGGCCGCTGTCCGGGCCCGGAATGGATCATTTCCTGGCCCGCGCGGCAACCCAGCGATTGGCGAAGGCCTGCACATCGGACAGGCGCTTGAGCAGGTCCTGTCCCGAAAGCGTCACCGTGTAGCCATCGCTGCCATGCTCCAGCAGGCCGCATTCGCGCAGTTCCTTGATGCGTGTGTTCAGGGTGTTGGGCGTGATGCCGCCCACGCTGTCCTGCAGCAGCCGGAAAGTCTGTGGATGGCCGTCGCGCAGTGCCCATAGAACGCGCAAGGCGTAGCGGCATTCGAGCTTTTCGAAAAGCTGGTTGATGGCGGCATTTTCCTTGGAGCTCATGACGCTTCTCCTTGCGCAATGGGGGGCGGGCCGGCATCTTCCTGTCATGCGAGCCAGGGCCAAGTCCGGGGGAACTATAGCGTGTGATCGTTCTTGCTACAAGTTTAGTAGCTCAAAGTCCACACCTGCAATGCTTCAAGGTCTTGCAGCCTGTAACCTGGCCGGTGCCTGTTGCGGTCGTGCTACGGCTGTCCTGCGCATCCGCTGCCTCAGGCCTTGAGCTTGAGCAGGTAGGTCATGACGCTGGCCGTGGTCATCTCCAGCTCCAGGAAGCCGGTAAAGTCGCGCCCCGTCTGCCATGATGGCTCCCAGCGGTTCTGGCGCAGTGCGTTCTGCCATCTGTCGTGCAGCGTGGCCTGCTCGATGGCGGCCAGCAGGGCCTGGGCGCGCGGCGCCGGGACCTGCCTGCCGGTGAAGACGGCGCGCCAGTTGGCCATGTCGGCATCCAGTCCCTGCTCGCGCAGCGAGGGCAGGCCCAGCAGGCTGTGCCGTGAGGAGATGCCCAGCGCGCGCAACTGGCCGCTGGCCAGTGCGGCGCTGAATTCGCTGTAGCCCGAGATGCCCAGCCGGGCCTGGTGGCTGCGCAATGCCTCGACCACCTGGGCGCCGCCGGCAAAAGGCTTGTAGACCAGCTTTTCGGGCGATGCCTTGGCTGCCCGCGCGACCAGACCCGCGAAAATATGGTCCACGCCACCGGCCGATCCTCCGGCAAACGGCTGCTGCGCCAGGTCGCTGCGCAGTGCTGCGGCCATGTCCCTGGCATTGCGGATGGGCGAATCCTGGTGAACGGCCACCACCAGATAGTCGCTGGTCAGGCGTGCCAATGGCTGCACGTGTGACAGGGTCACCGCAGGCTTTTGCAGCGCCAGGGCGCCCACCATGACCATGCCGCCGATCAGCAGCGCATCCGGATCGCTGCCGTGGTGCTTGGCGAACTGTGCCAGGCCGAGCGTGCCGCCCTTGCCGCCGATGTTCTCGTATTCGACCTGCTCCGTGGCGCCGCATGCCACCAGGGCTTCGCCCAGCGCGCGGCCCGTCTGGTCCCAGCCGCCGCCAGGGTTGGCCGGGATGACGATGCGCAGGCGCCTGGCCACGTGCTGCGCGGCGGCTGCAACCGGGCGCGCCGATGCTGCCGGCGCAGCCGCATGGGCCAGCGGCGTGCACAGCATGGCCAGTGCGCTGCCGCGGACCAGCATCTGGCGGCGGTTCGGGCAGGCCCCGGCAGGCGTTGCGGGCAAGCGGTCGTCAGGGGGGATCGGAAGGCGCATGCAGTCTCCAGTCAGTTCGCAGCCGATTGTGGATGCGAGTGCATCAAAAATGCAAAATATGTAAGCATATGATGCACATTCTGGCAAACCACCCAGGCGTCAGAAGTCGTAGCGCATGCTCAGGCTGAAGCTGCGCGGCGCCCCCCACGTATAGAACAGCCCCTGGGAATCGAAGTTGGTCACCCCCGCGAAGTATTTCCGGTCCAGCGCGTTGTACAGCTGGGCCGAGATGCTCAGTTGGCGGCTGATCTGGTAGCGGGCCGTCAGATCCAGCAGCCAGTAGGCGTCCTGGCGCAGCGTGGCGGCACCCCGGTCCGTGGAGATCGCGCTTTGCCAGCGTGCGGCGCCGCCCACGGTCAGGCCCGCCAGCGTGCCGCCCGCAAAGCGGTAGCTTGTGCCCAGCTTGAACTGGTGGCGCGGGCTGGTGCTGGCGTTGTCCAGATTGCTGCTGATCATGGCGTAGCTGCCCTGGGCCTGCCAGCCTCTGGCCAGCTCGCCCGACAGTTCCAGCTCGAAGCCGCGCCGCCGGGCGCCCTGGACCGCGCGGTAGGCCGTGTCGCCATTGGGCATGAGCCCGTCTTCCACGGCTGTGTTGTCGGTACGCATCCAGAAATGGGCGATGCTGGCGTTCAGGCGTCTGTCGAAGAACTCGCCCTTGGCGCCGATCTCGTAGGTCAGGCCCTCCTCAGGTGCCAGTGTGCGCTCCTGCTGATCCTTGGCGCTTTGCGCCTTGAAGATGCTGGCATAGCTGCCGTAGACCGAGATGTTGGGACTCACCTCGTACACCAGGCCTGCGTAGGGCGTGACCACGCCGCGCTCGCGCATCTGGTAGTTGTACCAGCTGATATCGGTGACATCCTTCTGGTCGTAGCGGGTCACCCGCATGCCCGCAATCAGCTTGAGGGGGTCTGCCAGGCTCAGGCGTGCCGCGCCATACAGGTAGCTGCGGCGGTTGCTGAACAGATCGCTGGAGTAGGCAAGGCTGCCCATGGGCGCTGGAATGGCGATGCCGCCCTGGCTGAAGTCCAGCCCGGGCATGGGCAGGGCGGCGACAGAGCCGCGCAGCAGTGTGGTGCGGTTGCGCGCGGCGCCAGCGCCTACCAGCAGCTCGTGCTGGCGTCCGAGCCACTCGAACGGCCCCTGCAGGTCGAGGCTGATGTTCTGGTTGCGCGAGGCAACGTCCCTGTAGTCTGCAAACTGTGCCGAAACGGGCAGGGCGGAGCGCAGCATGCCAATTTGCATGTCTGGCGTCTTCACCTCTTCATGCGACATCTGCAGCCGCGCTTTCCAGCCGCTGGCGAAGCGGTGCTCCAGGCGCGCAAAGGCATTGAGCGACTCCTGCTCGTAGCCCGACCAGGGGGCGGCGATGTTGAGCGAACGCGGCATCCATCCGACCAACCGGCCATCGCCTGTGTAGCCCTGGATGGGCGTTGTGCCGCCTGCGCCGCGCAGTCTGCGCTCGCGGTAGGTGATGCCGGTGCTCAGCAGGGTGTCCGGCGTGAGGTCGTATTCCAGTGTGCCGTAGAGCATGGCACTGCTGCTGTGCTGGTGGTCGCGGAAGCTGTCGCCGCTTTTGCGCGAGGCCACCAGGCGTCCGCGCAGGCTGGCATCGGCATTGAGCGGGCCGGCGATATCGGCATCGGCGCGGTATGTGCCCCAGCTGCCTGCACTGGCCATGGCGCTGGCCTGGAAGTCGCGCGTCGGGCGCTTGCGGATGAGGTTCACGGTGGCGCCATAGGCGCCATCGCCATTGATCAGGCCCGAAGATCCCTTGAGCACTTCGATGCGGTCGATTTCTGCCAGGTCATCCAGCGCGTACATGGTGTGCGTGTTCCAGCCCCAGCCGTTGCTGAACTGCCGGCTGCCGTCCGTCTGCAGATTGACGCCGGAGCCGCGCACATTGAAGGTGGTCATGTCGTTCTGGCGCACCACGGCCACGCCCGGAGTCTGCTCCATCACGTCGGCCAGCGTCTCCAGCTTGAAGTCGTCCATGCGCTGGCGCGTCATCACGGTGACCGACTGGGGCGTCTCGCGCAGTGTCAGGCCCAGACCCGTGGCCGTGCTGCTGGGGCCGGTGGCGGTGTAGGCGCCCGTGCCCTCCGTGGCGCTGCCAGACTCGGCGCTGGCCGTGACGCGCACCTCTGCCAGCGTGGCGGAGGCTGCGGCACCCGCTGGTGCGGCGCCTGTCGTGGGCGAGCGGCGCAGCGTATAACTGCCCTGGCCCGTGCTGGCGGCCGTCAGGCCGGTGCCGGACAGCAGCAGGGCCAGTGCCTGTGACGGCGCATGGCTGCCTTGCAGGCCCGGACTGCGCAGCTCGCGCACCAGTTCGGGCGGGTAGGCCAGCAGCACGCCCGAGGCCTTGGCAAAGCGTGTCAGCGCCGCTTCCAGCGGGCCGGCTGCAATGTCATAGGTCTGGCGGCGCTCGGCCCCCGCCTGCGCATGTGCGGGCTGGGGCAGGGCGGTGGCCATGGACGCAATGGCTGCAGCCAGCGCCAGCCCAGCCATATGCATGGCGGCAGGCGGCTGGAGCAGATGGCGGGCAGGGGGTGTGCACATGGCGGGGCGGGTGGTGGATCGCGTGTCGGACATGGTCGGGCGTTGGTGGTGGATCAGAGGGCAGGCAGGCCGCATGGCGGCGCCTGACTCTTGCTTGTCACGCGAAACGCGAAAAGGTACAGACCGCTGTCACGCAGGCCCGATGCGCACCCAGTAGCGCATGGGCACATGAATGCGCACGGGCAGCACCTGGACCAGTGACTGCAGGATGCGGTCGGTGTCATTCAGTGGGAACACGCCCGACAGGCGCAGCCCTGCCACCTCGGGCGACAGCGTGATCAGCCCGGGTCGGTAGCGGCGCAGCTCGGCCACGAAAGCGTCCAGCGGCATGTCCGAAGCCACCAGCACACCTTCGTTCCAGCCCGGCCCCTCGCCGGCAGGGCCATCGGGCAGCGCCTGCGTGCGGCTCAGCCTTGCCGCTTCCCCGGCATCGATGCGCAGCACGGCGCCTGCGCTGCTGCGCGCCTCGACCGCCCCCTCGAAGACCGCAATCCGCGTGTCCGCGCCGTGGCGCACGCCAAAGCGCGTGCCCAGCGCCCGCAGCCGGCCCGCCGGGGTGTCCACCACGAAGGGGCGCGGCTCGGGCATGGCATCGGGGGCGGTGGTGATCAGCACCTCCCCTTGCCGCAGCAGCACACGCCGCAAAGCGCTGTCATAGGCGATATCGATGGCGGTATCGGTGTTGAGCAGCAGCCGTGTGCCATCGGGCAGCAGCATATCGCGCTGCTCTCCCTTGGCCGTGCGCGTCTCTGCAGTCCACGCCTGCCAGGGCAGGCTGTCACTCACGCTCCAGGCGGCGGCCCCGGCGAAAGCCAGGCCGGCGATGCCGGCCAGCGCTCTGCGGCGCGACGGTGCCGCCTTGCGGCCATGCGCCAGCGCGGTGGCGGCCAGATCGCTGCCCAGCGGTGCGCGCAGTCGCGCGTCGGTGGCCTCGATGCGCTGCCAGGCGCGTTCGTGCAGCGGGTGCGCCGCCCGCCAGGCCTGCCACTGCGCGCGGTCTGCATCGGTGGCCGTGCCAGACCACAGATGCACCAGCCATTGCACAGCGCTGTCAACGACGTCTGGCGGCAGCGTATCTTCGGTGGCGTGTGCCGTCATGCCGTCTGGTCCCCGAAATAGCACTGCCGTATGGCGCGCGCCATGTACTGCTTGACCGAACTGACCGACACCCCCAGCCGTGCAGCGATGTCGGCATAGGCCATGCCATCGAGCTGGGCATGCAGGAAGGCCGCCCGCACCCTGGCGGGCAGGCCGTCGAGCCGGCGGTCGAGTTCGAGCAGCGTCTCCAGCACGATGGCCCGCTCTTCAGGCGACGGCGCCAGGGGCGCTGGCTGCAGCGCCAGCGCCTCCAGGTAAGCCCGTTCTATCTCGCGGCGGCGCAGATGGTTGGAGACCACGCGCCTGGCCACCGTGGTCAGGAAGGCCCGGGGCTCGCGGATGGCGGACAGCTCGGTGCGTGACTCGATCACGCGCACATAGGTGTCTTGCGCGAAATCGGCCGCATCGCCTGCATGGCCCATGCGGCGCTGCAGCCAGCTGCGCAGCCAGCCGTGGTGCTGCCGGTAGAGGAGTGCGAGGGCCTGATCGGTGGTCACGTCAAAGAAAGGTGCAACTGATAACCATTCTTATTCTATTCTTTCGCGTCCTCATGGCGCCTTGCCCTGTGCACCGATTGCTCTGGTAAATCTTGTGTAAATGCGATCAATTCTTATTCGTGGGATGTAGAATGCCTGCGCCTTTCTCCTTTGTTCTTCCGGCTGTATCCGTGGTGGTTGTCGCTGCGTTGCCCTGCCGCTTTCCTGTGCGATGACTTCCCCCAAAACGGATCCCCGGCGCCGCTCCTACTGGCTCAAGATGCTGCATGAATGGCATTGGGTCAGCTCTGCTCTGTGCCTGATCGGCATGCTGCTGTTCGCTGTCACGGGCTTTACGCTCAACCACGCCGGCCAGATCGAGTCCAGGCCGCATGTGGTGCGCGGCGAGGCCATCGTGCCGGATGCGCTGCGCGCGCAGCTGGCCGCGCAGCAGGCAGGCCAGGGGCGCGACCGCGCGCCGGTGCCGGCACCCTTTGCCGACTGGGTGCGCAGCCAGTGGGGCCTGGAGGCCGGCGGCCGCGAGGCTGAATGGTCTGCCGATGAGCTTTACGTCTCCCTGCCCCGTCCCGGGGGCGATGCCTGGGTGCGCGTGGCCCTTGCCGATGGCGAGGCCGAGTACGAGCGCACCGACCGGGGCTGGATCGCCTACTTCAATGACCTGCACAAGGGCCGCAACACAGGCTCGGCCTGGAGCTGGTTCATCGACATTTTTGCCGCCGCCTGCCTGGTGTTCACCGTCACGGGCCTGTTCATTCTGAAGATGCACGCGGGCAACCGTCCCTTCACCTGGCCCATGGTTGGCATGGGGCTGGTGATCCCCCTGCTGCTGGCCCTCCTGTTGATCCACTGAGAACCGAAAGAGCCTTGCCTATGAATCCGCAACTCTCCCTGCGCTACACCATGGCGCTTGGCGCCTGCCTGGGCGCGGTGCCGGCCTTTGCCGCCGGCCTCAACGTCGGCGTGGAAATCCCGCGCCTGGATGTCGCCGAGTACCACCGTCCCTACGTGGCCATGTGGATCGAGCGTCCCGATGCCACGGTGGCCACCACGCTGTCGGTCTGGTACGACGTGAAGATGAAGAACGCCGAGGGCACGAAGTGGCTCAAGGACATGCGCCAGTGGTGGCGCCGCACGGGCCGCGACCTGTCGCTGCCCATCGATGGCGTGACCAGTCCCACGCGCCCCGTGGGCAAGCACCAGCTGAGCTTCACCGAAGGCAGCAACCCGCTGGCCAAGCTGCCGGCCGGCGAATACAGGCTCGTGGTCGAGGCCGCGCGCGAGGTCGGTGGCCGCGAAGTGGTCACCGTGCCCTTCAAGTGGCCCGCCGCCAAGGCGGAAAAACTCAATGCCAAGGGCAGCAGCGAGCTGGGAGAAATCTCGCTTGAGCTCAAGCCCTGAAACCGACCCATGCACCCAGGAGTTCCCTTCATGATTTCCAAGACCCGTTTTGCCGTCCGTCTGGCCGCCAGCCTGGCCATCGCCTGCGGCGCCGCCTTCCAGGCAGCCCAGGCCCACAATCTCTGGCTGCTGCCCTCGACCACCGTGCTGTCCAAGGCCGAGTGGATCACCGTGGACGCTGCGGTCTCCAACGACCTGTTCTTCTTCAACCATGTGCCGCTGGGCCTGGACAACCTGACGGTTTCGGCACCCGATGGCTCGGCCGTCGCGCCGCAGAACGCGCACCGTGGCAAGCTGCGCAGCGTGTTCGACCTGGACCTGCAGAAGGCGGGCACCTACCGCCTGGCCATCGTCAATGACGGGCTGTTCGCCACCTGGAAGGACAAGGCCACGGGCCAGAACCGCCGCTGGCGCGGCACGCCCGAGAAGTTCGCCGCCGAGGTGCCCTCCGATGCCCAGGACCTCAAGGTCACCCAGTCTGCCGGCCGCATCGAGACCTTCGTGACCGTGGGCAAACCGACGGCCGTCAAGCCTGCGGGCAAGGGCCTGGAGCTGGTGCCTGTCACTCACCCCAATGATCTGGTCAAGGGTGAGAAGGCCACTTTTGCCTTCCATGTCGATGGCAAGCCCGCAGCCAACATCGAGGTCGTGCTGGTGCCCGGCGCCACGCGCTACCGCGACAGCAAGGGCGAAATCAAGGCCGTGACCAATGCCCAGGGCGAATTCAGCGTGACCTGGCCCAGCGCCGGCATGTACTGGGTGGATGCCGATGCGCAGGACGACAAGACCTCGCTGCCCCAGGCCAAGGAACGCCGCCTGTCCTACGTGGGCACGCTGGAGGTTCTGCCCTGAGCGCCTCTGCGCCTGCCGTGCGGGTGCGCTTCGCGCCTGCGCTGCTACAGGGCGGCGCAGGCCGGCAGGGCCTGGCCGCACCCGCCAGCGCGGGTACCGGCGCGGGCACCGGTACGGCATCCTTTGCCCTCTCGGCGTATGCCCCGCAGGCGCTGCGCCATGCCGACCCGGCCGCGCTGCAGACCCTCGCGGGTGAGGCCATGGGCACGACCTGGAGCGTGCGCCTGCACAACCCGGAATTTCGTCCGCTGGACGAGGCGCGCCGGACCATCGAAGAGGCGCTGGCCCTGGTCGTGCGCCAGATGAGCAACTGGGAAGCCGGCTCCGATATCTCGCGCTTCAACCGCGCCGAAGCCGGCTGCTGGCATGCGCTGCCCGGGGAATTTTTCACGGTGCTGTCCTGTGCCATGCAGTGGGCACATGCCAGCGGCGGCGCCTGGGACCCCACGGTCGGGCCGCTGGTCGATCTCTGGGGCTTTGGCCCGCGGGCACAGCAACGCCCTGGCGGCACCGTGCCCGATGCCCAGGCGCTGCGCCAGGCCCGCGAGCGCGTGGGCTACCAGCGCATCGTGCTCGATGCGCAGCGCCAGCGCGCATGGCAGCCAGGCGGGGTCCACGTGGACTTCAGCGGCATCGCCAAAGGCTACTCGGTGGATCTCGTGGCCGAGGGGCTGCAAGCCCTGGGCTACACGGATTTTCTGGTGGAAGTCGGCGGCGAGCTGCGCGCACGCGGCCAGCGGCCCGGCGCACAGCCATGGCGCGTGGCCGTGGCCAGCCTGGCGGATCAGGCCACTCCTTTGACCCTGCCGCTGCGCGACATGGCGGTGGCCACCTCGGGCGACCACTGGCACGCCTTCGAGCAGGACGGACGCCGCTACTCCCACACCATCGACCCGCGCAGCGGCGAACCCGTGGCCCATGGTCTGACCAGCGTCACCGTGCTGCATGCCCACTGCATGCAGGCCGATGCACTGGCGACCATACTCACCGTGCTGGGGCCCCGCGAAGGACTGGAGTTTGCCGAACGCCACGGCGTTGCGGCGCTGCTGTGCGAACGCACGCCCCAGGGCCCGGCCATGGCCATGACTGCCGCATTTGCCGCCCTGCTGCCATGAGAAGCGGGCCGTGCCTTTCTTTTTCTGTGTTGTAGATTTGCGTTTTCTGCCATGACCTTGTCCGAATACGGGCTGCGCGTTCTTGCTGCCGTCGCGCTGGTGCTGCTGTATGTGGCCATGTGCCTGGCCATCTGGTGGCGCGAGCGGCGCCGCAGCCAGCGTGCGCTCCAGGAGGCGGCTGAACTGGCATCGGCCCGCGAGGGTGTGCTTGCCATGCTGGTCGCCTATGCCAGCCAGACAGGCCAGGCCGAGGAGCTGGCACGCGAGACCGCACGGCTGCTGCACACGGCCGGCGAAAGCGTGCATCTGTGCGCGCTCGACGCGGTCGATGACGCACTGCTGGCGCGCACCCAAAGAGCGCTGTTCATCGTCAGCACCTACGGAGAGGGCGACCCGCCCGACAACGCCGCGCTGTTCCTGTCGCGCGCCATGGCGCGCACGCCCGAGCTGTCCCATCTGCAGTATGGCCTGCTGGCGCTGGGTGACCGCCAGTACGCGCAGTTCTGCGGCTTTGGCCGTGCGCTCGATGCCTGGCTGGCGGCCGCGGGCGCCCGCGCCTGGTTTGAGCGCATCGAAATGGACAACGGCGCCGCCCAGGCGCTGACCGCCTGGCAGCACCAGCTGACCCAGGTCTGCAGCCTGGGCGACATGCCGGCCTGGGAGGCGCCGGTCTTTGGCGAATGGACACTGGCTGCGCGCCGCCACATGAACCCCGGCAGTGCGGGCGAGGCGGTCTTTCACATCGAACTGCAGCCACCAGCCTCGGAGCCTGTGCACTGGGAGTCTGGCGATCTGGTGCAGGTCTGCCCGCCTGCAGATCCGCAGCATCCGCGCGAATACTCCATCGCCTCCATTGCCGCAGATGGCCGCGTGCATCTGCTGGTGCGCCAGGCACGGCGCGAAGATGGCTCGCCCGGCCTGGCTTCCGGCTGGCTGACGCACGAGGCCCCCATCGGGGCCACGGTGAGCATGCGCCTGCGCGCGCACCGCAATTTCCGCCTCGAAGACAACCTGCAGCGCCCCCTGGTGCTGGTGGGCAATGGCACGGGCCTGGCCGGGTTGCGCAGCCACCTGCGCGCGCGCGCCGCAGCGGGCACCGGCCCCAACTGGCTGCTGTTCGGCGAACGCAATGCCGCACACGACATGCTGTATGGCGATGAGCTGCGTGCCTGGCAGGAGAAGGGGGTGCTGCAGCGCCTGGACCTGGCCTTCTCGCGGGATGTGGCAGGCCGTGTCTATGTCCAGGACCGCCTGCGGCAGGCCGGCGCCGAACTGCGCCAGTGGGTGGAAACAGGCGCAGCCATCTATGTCTGCGGCAGCCTGCAGGGCATGGCCCAGGGCGTGGACCAGGCCCTGCACGAACTGCTGGGTGCGCCGCTGGTTCAGGAGCTGGTGCGCAGCGGCCGCTACCGGCGGGACGTGTATTGAGAAGCTGTTCACGATCTCATCGCGGCTCTCGGAGCGGCGGCTCTCGGAGCGATGGCTCTCGCGCAGCGGTCGTGAGCAGGGTCGGAAAAATGTTGCTTCAATGCGACATATTTGGCTATTGAGAATTGATTCTATTTTTGGGCAACCGCTACGCGAACCACCAGGAAGGCCGGCGCCTGTGGGTGTCGGCGAACTACGGGTTCTGAGCGGGTGCGCAAGATGGTGCCGGGCCGGCCTGCGCCAGCCGCACCAGCACCTGCAGCAGGCGGTTCAGCGGCGTGGCCACGCCCAGGGCCTCGCCGCGCCGCACCACATAGCCGTTGAGGTGGTCGATTTCGCTGGGCTTGCCCAGTGCCAGATCCTGCGCCGTCGAGGACAGCTGGCCCGGCATGGTGGCCGGCAGCCCTCTGACGGCGGCAGGCACATCGCCGGGCAGATCGACGCCATCGGCCCGGGCCACGGCCAGGCATTCTGCCACCACATCGTCCACCACTTCGCGCACGCCCGGCGCCTGCACCAGGGGGCCGTAGGGCAGGCGTGACAGCGCCGACAGCGCGTTGTAGGCGCAGTTGATCACCAGCTTGGCCCACAGCGCGCTGCGCACATTGGCCGATATCTGAACCGCAATCCCGGCTGTGCCAAATTGCCGGGCCACCTGTTCACTGCGTGCCGAGGGCGCAATGACCAGCTCGCCGCGCCCGAAGTGGCGCACATGGCCGGGGCCGGGCATGGCCGTGGCCACATAGACCACGGCGGCGGCCACCGCCATGTCCGGGCCCAGCACGGCGCGCACGCGTTCGTCGTTGTCCACGCCGTTTTGCAGCGTCAGCACCAGGGCGCCCGGCGCCAGATGGGGCTGCAGCTGGCGCGCCGCCTCTTCGGTGGCCGTGGATTTGACGCACAGCAGCACCACATCGGCACCGCGCACTGCGCTGGCGTCGGTGGATGCCTGCATGGGCACCTGGATGTCGAAGTCCGCCGTCTGCAGCCGCAGTCCCTGCGCCTGCACGGCCTGCACATGGGCAGACCTGCCGATCAGCGTGACCTGGTGACCGGCGCGCGCCAGCAGCGCGCCGAAATAGCAGCCCACGGCGCCTGCGCCCATGACGGCGATGCGCAGTAGCGGGGCGTTGGGAGTGCAGGGAGATGTCATGAAGGAGGTCGTGAGGGCTGGTGGTGCTGCACAGTCTATCTGTCCAGCCCCGTGCCGTGCCGTGCAGTGCAGTCAGTGTGCTGGCTGCGCCGTCAGGCAGCAACCGCCTGGGGGGCTGTGCTGGCGATTGCCTGGCCGATGATGTCCAGCGCCTGGCCGAACAAGGCGTCGGAAATCGTCAGCGGATAGAGAAAGCGGATGGCATTGCCGTGCATGCCGCAGGGCAGCAGCAGCAGACCCAGCGCCTGGGCATGCCCGATGATGGCGGACACGCGCTGCGCATCGGGCGCTGCGGTGTCCGGCTGGCACAGCTCCACCGCCACCATGGAGCCGATGCCGCGCACCTCGGCGATGCCGGGATCCTGCCGCTGCAGCGTCTGCAGGCGTTCCCGCAGGCGCATGCCCAGCGCGGCAGCGCGCTCGCACAGCCGCTCTTCGCTGATCACGTCCAGCACAGCATGGGCTGCTGCCACGGCCAGCGGATTGGCGGCATAGGTACCGCCCAGGCCTCCCGGATGGGGGGCATCCATCACGGCGGCGCGCCCGACCACGCCCGAGATCGGCAGTCCGCCGCCCAGGCTCTTGGCCATGGTGATCAGGTCAGGCCGCACGCTGTAGTGCTCCATGGCGAACAGCTTGCCGGTGCGCGCAAAGCCTGTCTGCACCTCGTCGGCGATCAGCAAAATGCCATGCTGGTCGCACAGCGCGCGCAGCCCCTCGAACAAGGCCGCCGGCATGGGGTTGAAACCTCCTTCGCCCTGGACGGGCTCGGCGATGATGGCCGCCACGCGCAGCGGATCGACCGAGGTTTTGAACAGCATGGCGGCAGCCTCCAGCGACTGCTGCACGCTGATGCCCGCCCGTGTGCTGGGGAAGGGGATGTGCAGGACTTCCCCCGGCATGGCGCCAAAGCCCTGCTTGTAAGGTGCCACCTTGCCCGTCAGCGCCATGCCCAGCTGGGTGCGTCCGTGGAAGGCCCCCTGAAAGGCCAGCACGGCCGAGCGGCCCGTAGCATGGCGCGCGATCTTGATGGCGTTTTCCACGGCTTCAGCGCCCGTGGTGAAGAACGCCGTCTTGGCGGGACCGTCAATGGGCGCCAGTGCATTGAGGCGCTCGGCCAGTGCGATGGCGCTTTCGTAGGGCACTATCTGGAAGGCCGTGTGCGTGAAGCGTTCGAGCTGCCGCTGCACGGCCTGCACCACGCGCGGATGGCGGTGGCCGGTGTTGAGCACGGCAATGCCGGCCGCAAAGTCGATGTACTGCCGCCCTTGGGCATCGGTCAGCAGGGCGTTGTCGGCCTGAACGGCATGAAAGCCGCACATCACGCCGACACCGCGCGGCATGGCGGCGATGCGGCGGTCTTGCAGTTGCTGGTTGGTGGACATGGGCAGGACTCCGTCATGGCTGTGAGGCCCCCAGTCTGGAGGGGATTGGTCCCGTACATGGTTCCATTGCTTCCCACTATGATGGGTCCAATATCGCTGCGCTTTTGCCAGCTCCCACCGGATACCGCCATGGCCAAGCCCTCCGTATGCGCCGATCTGATCCTGCAGATGGGCTGGCGTGACGCCTGCGGGCCTCGTCAGCCGCTGAACCGCAGGCTCTACCACGCCATTCGCCGTGCCATCGATAGCGCAGCCCTGGCGCCGCGCAGCCGGTTGCCAGCTTCGCGCGACCTCGCGCGCGAGCTGGGCGTGTCGCGCAACACGGTCAACCATGCCTATGGGCAATTGCAGGTGGAGGGCTATGTGTGCAGCCAGGTGGGCAGCGGCACCTATGTGGCGGACATCCTGCCCGAGGCCATGCTGCTCAGTGGCGGACGCATGCCCCAGCCGCCCGCAGTCCGCCAGGCCGTATCCCGGCCCGGCCTGTCCGTGCAGGCGCAGGATCTGCTGGCGCATGCCTCGGTATCCGAGCAGCAGTGGGGCGCCTTCATGCCCGGTGTGCCCGATGTGACCCTGTTTCCGCGCGCCCTCTACGCCCGCCTGCACCATCGCCTGCTGTGCCATGCAGGCCCCGGACTGCTGACCTACGGCACCCAGGGCGGCGTGGCCGCCATCAGGCATGCCCTGGCACAGCATCTGCGCGTCGCGCGTTCGGTGCATTGCGATGCGCAGCAGGTCCTCATGACGGAAGGCGTGCACCAGGCCATAGAACTCGTGGTGCGCAGTCTGGCCAACCCTGGCGACTGCGTCTGGATGGAAGATCCCGGCTACTGGGGCATCGCCAATGTGCTGCGCATGCAGCACGGGCTGCACACCGTGCGCGTGCCCGTGGATGCCGAAGGCATGCAACTGCCCGCCGGCTTGCCTGCACCCCGGCTGATTTTTGTCACGCCGTCCCATCAGTATCCGCTGGGCGCCGTCATGAGCATGGCACGCCGTCGCGCCCTGCTGGCCTATGCGCGCGAGGCAGGTGCCTGGATCGTCGAAGACGACTATGACAGCGAATTCCGCTTCTCGGGCAGCCCTGTGCCCAGCATGCAGGGCATGGAAGAGGATGCCCCCGTCATCTATGTCGGCACCTTCAGCAAGACCCTCTACCCGGGCCTGCGCATGGGCTACATGGTCCTGCCCCGGCTCCTGGCGCAGCCACTGCGGCGCATCCACGCGGAGCTGTACCGGGAAGGCCACCAGCTCAGCCAGCATGTGGTCGCCGAACTGATCCGCGAGGGACACTACGCCGCCCATATCCGCAGAATGCGCCTGCTCTACGGCAAGCGACGCAGGATGCTGCTGGGCCTGATCGAGCGCTACCTGGGCGCGGCCTACCTGCCCGCGATCGAAAGCGGTGCCGGCCTGCATTTCGTCATGCCGCTGCCGGAGCATGCCGACGACGTGAAGCTGGCTGCCGCGCTGCGCCATGCAAGTGTGCTGGCCCAGCCGTTGTCGCGCTACTACGCGGGCGGGCAGGGTCAGCGCGGGCTGCTGCTGGGCTATGGCAGTGTGGGCGAAGAGGAAATCGGCGCCGCGTTCTTCAGGATGCTCAAGGTGCTGGCTGGCGCGCTGGCATGAACCGCCTAGAATCCTGCGGCCTGCCCGTCCCGGCGCGAGTCGGAGGCGCCAATGTAGCCGTGCGCCGCCTTGAAGATGATCTGGGCCGAGCCGAACTCCAGGCTGCCGGCATCGGCCACCTGCACATCATGGCCGCGTGCAGCCAGCGAGCGGGCGGCAGCTTCCGGCACATGGCTTTCGAGGTGGACCAGCGGGCCACGGGGGCCGGGGTCCACGCGAAAGCGTGGCGCATCGCTCATGGCCTGGGGGTTTTGCCCGAAACAGGCGAGACGTGCCAGCATCTGCACATGGCCCTGGGCCTGCATCGAGCCGCCCATCACGCCAAAGGACATGACCGGTGCGCCATCGCGCGTCACAAAGCCGGGAATGATGGTGTGCATGGGTTTCTTGCGCGGCGCCACGCAGTTGGCGTGCCCGGGCCGCAGGTTGAAGCCCATGCCACGGTTGTGCAGCGCAATGCCCGTGCCGGGCACCACCACGCCCGAGCCGAAGCCCTGGTAGTTCGACTGGATGAAGGACACCATGGTGCCTTGCGCGTCGGCGGCCGTCAGGTAAACGGTGCCACCTGGCGAAGGCAGGCCCGGTGCAGGCTGGCGGGCCTGGTCCATGGCGATTGCCCTGGCGCGTGACTGGAGGTAGCGCGGGTCGAGCAGCGCCGCTGGCGTGTGGCGCATGCTGCCGGCATCGGCAATGTGCTCGTGCAGGTCGGCGAATGCCAGCTTGCTGGCCTCGATGGCGACATGGTAGAAGTCGCCGCTGTCGCAGCCCATGGACTCGATGCCGAATTCACCCAGGATGCCCAGCGCGATCAGGGCTGCTATGCCCTGGCCGTTGGGCGGAATCTCATGCAGCCGGTAGCCGCGAAAGTCCATGTGGATGGGCTCTACCCAAAGGGCTTCATGGCTGCGCAGATCCTGCAGGCTCAGGGCTGCGCCGCCTTGCTGTGCGAAGGCGGCAATGCGCCGGCCCAGGTCGCCGTGATAGAAGTCCTCGCCCTGCGAGTCGGCGATTGCCTGCAGGCTGCGTGCCTGGTCCTCGAACTTCCAGAGGCTGCCCGCCCCAGGGACTGCGCCATCGCGCAGAAAGGCTTGCGCAAACCCAGGTTGCCCGGCCAGTTCGGGCGCCTGCCTGGCCCATTGCCGGGCAATGACGGGCGAGACCATGAAGCCCTCGCGCGCATAGCCGAAACAACCGGGCGAAGGGCAGCCTGCCAAAGCGCTGGGACAATGCCTTCCACCCAGCCACCTGCCCCGGCACGGTCACCGTATCCCAGCCCCGCTGTGGCATTTTGGCCTGGCCGGCAAAGCGCTCCAGGTTCCAGCCTGCGGGCGCCGCGCCGCTGGAGTTCAGGCCGTACAGGCGTCCTTCGTGCCACACCTGGGCGAACATGTCGCCGCCGATGCCGTTCATGACCGGCTCGACGACTGTCAGCGCCACCGCCGCGGCCAATGCGGCATCCACGGCATTGCCGCCGCATTGCAGCATGTGCAGGCCTGCCTGTGCCGCCAGCGGCTGGCTGGCGCAGACCATGTTGCGGGCGAGCACAGGCATTTTCTGTGCGGCATAGGGAAAATTCCAGGAGAAAGGG
Source organism: Delftia sp. PS-11 (assembly GCF_029870285.1). Lineage (GTDB taxonomy): Bacteria > Pseudomonadota > Gammaproteobacteria > Burkholderiales > Burkholderiaceae_C > Comamonas. The sequence continues at coordinate 42,105 of NZ_JACSYA010000008.1, read as the reverse complement.
CAGGAGGTCATGGCGCTTGTCTCGCGGCTGGTGGTTATTGGGCGGCGATGCCGGCGGCCTGCAGCAGCTTTTGGGTCCGTGCGTGCTGGGCCTGCACAAAGCGGCTGAATTCAGCCGTCGTCATCGTGTATTTCTCTGCGCCCGTGCTCTCAAAGCGCTGGCGGAACTCGGGGTTGTCGAAGGCGCGTGCGACGCTGTCATTCATTTTTTCGATGATCTGGCGGCTGGTGCCCTTGGGCGCTACCAGTCCATACCAGGGCGCGATATCGAAGTCGGCAATGCCCTGGTCGGCAATGGGCTGCACACCCGGCGCCTGGGGCGAGGGCCTGGCTGTCGAGATGCCCAGCGCATGCAGCTTGCCGGCCCTGACCTGGGGCATGGCTGTCATGATGGTGTCGAAGTACAGCGAGACATGGCCCGAGATCAGTGCGGGAATCGCTTCCCCCGCGCCTTTATAGGGCACATGCAGGATATCTATGCCTGCCGTCTGCGTGAGCAGCTCGCCTGCCAGGTGGGATGTCGTGCCGGCACCGAACGATGCATATGACAGTTTTCCGGGCTCGGCCTTGGCATGGGCGATCAGTTGCGGGATGTTCTTGAATGGCAGCTCGGGCCGTGTCAGCAGAATGTTGGGCGTAATCGCCACCATGGCGCCCGCTTCGAAATCCGCCGGGTCGTAGCTGAGTTTTTTGTTCAGCAGCTGGTTGGTCACCAGCGCTGCGGGACCGCCCATGAGCCAAGTGTAGCCGTCTGGCGTAGCGCGCGCTGCGGCATCGGCTCCAATGGCTGCAGAGGCGCCAGGCTTGTTTTCCACCACGAAGGTCTGTCCCAGTTCCTTGCGCAGCGCCTCGGCCAGCTGGCGGCTGATCAGATCGGTGGCCGAGCCCGCGCTGAAGGGCACGATGATCTTGACGGGCCGCTCGGGCCATGCTTGCTGTGCATGCACGGCCGAAGCCAGTCCCAGGAGCGCGGCAGACAACAGGTGGGCCATCCATTGCACACAGTGAAGCAAGCGAGTGCATCTCTTCATTGCCAACTCCTTTGAGCATCAAGCCAGGAAACCGGGATCTATTTCAATGAAGAAATGGCCTGCCAGGGGGACCACTTGCGTGCAAAGTACAGGTGCCAATGGGCGATGGCCCGCAGGCATGCCTGACAGATGCCTCTTGGGCCGAGTCCTGGCGCCCCCAGCAAAAAAGCCCCGCAAACCAGTGCGGGGCTTTGGCTGGAAGGTGCCGGCTCAGGGCCGGCATCCATGGCGCTTACAGCGAGTCGATGAAGCTGCGCAGCTTGTCCGAGCGGCTCGGGTGCTTGAGCTTGCGCAGGGCCTTGGCCTCGATCTGGCGGATGCGCTCGCGCGTGACGTCGAACTGCTTGCCCACTTCTTCCAGCGTGTGGTCGGTGGACATTTCGATGCCGAAGCGCATGCGCAGCACCTTGGCTTCGCGCGGGGTCAGACCGTCGAGGATGTCCTTGACCACATCGCGCAGGCCCGCCTGCATGGCGGCGTCCACGGGCGCGGTGTTGTTGGTGTCCTCGATGAAGTCGCCCAGGTGCGAATCGTCGTCGTCGCCGATCGGCGTCTCCATGGAGATCGGCTCCTTGGCGATCTTCATGATCTTGCGGATCTTGTCCTCGGGGATCTCCATCTTCGCGGCCAGGATGGATGCATCGGGCTCGAAGCCGAACTCCTGCAGGTGCTGGCGCGAGATGCGGTTCATCTTGTTGATGGTCTCGATCATGTGCACCGGGATGCGGATGGTGCGTGCCTGGTCGGCGATCGAGCGCGTGATGGCCTGGCGGATCCACCAGGTGGCATAGGTCGAGAACTTGTAGCCACGGCGGTACTCGAACTTGTCCACGGCCTTCATCAGGCCGATGTTGCCTTCCTGGATCAGGTCCAGGAACTGCAGGCCACGGTTGGTGTACTTCTTGGCGATGGAGATCACCAGGCGCAGGTTGGCCTCGATCATCTCCTTCTTGGCGTCGCGGCTGGCGCGCTCGCCGTCGTTCATGCGCTTGTTGATGCGCTTGAGCTCGTCCAGAGGCACGACCACGCGCGACTGCAGGTCGATCAGGTTCTGCTGCAGCTCCTGCACGGGCGGGATGTTGCGCTCGAGCACGCTGCTCCAGGGCTTGCCGGCCGCCGCCTGCTGCACCACCCACTGCAGGTTCAGCAGATTGGCCGGGAACTGGGCGATGAAGGTTTCCTGGGGCATGCCGCACTTGTCCACGATGATCTTGCGCAGCTCGCGTTCCTTCTTGCGCACGTCGTCCACCTGGGCGCGCACGAGGTCGCACAGCTTTTCGATGGTCTTGGCCGTGAAGCGGATGGTCATCAGCTCTTCGGTCAGAGCCTTCTGCACCTTCATGTACGTGGGCGTGCCGTAGCCTTCCTTGTCGTACACCTTGTGCATCTTGTCGAAGTTCTCGCGCATGGCGTCGAAGCGGCGCAGCGCTTCGTTCTTGAGTTCTTCGAGCTTCTTGGTCAGCGCCTTGGAGCCGCCCTTGCCGTCGTCGTCATCCTCTTCGTCGTATTCGTCGAAGTCTTCCTCGGCCACGTAGTCATCGTTCTCGTTGGCATTGACGAAGCCGTCCACGACGGTGGAGATGACTACCTTGCCTTCGCGGATTTCCTCGGACATGGCCAGGATCTCGGCGATGGTGGCCGGCGAGGCCGAGATGGCCTCCATCATGTCCATCAGGCCGCCCTCGATGCGCTTGGCGATCTCGATTTCGCCCTCGCGCGTGAGCAGCTCCACCGTGCCCATCTCGCGCATGTACATGCGCACGGGGTCTGTGGTGCGGCCGAATTCGGAGTCCACGGTGGACAGGGCGGCTTCCGCCTCTTCCTCGGCTTCCTCTTCGGTGGTGGCAGACTGACCGGTGTTGTTCAGCAGCAGGGTTTCCGCATCGGGGGTCTGCTCGTACACCGCCACGCCCATGTCGTTGAGCATGGAGATCACGACTTCCAGCGTTTCGGCATCGACCAGCTTGTCGGGCAGGTGGTCGTTGATTTCGCTGTGTGTCAGGTAGCCGCGGGTCTTGCCCAGCTTGATCAGCGCCTTCAGGCGCTGGCGGCGGGTGGACATTTCCTCTTCGGTCAGGACGGTTTCGTCCAGGCCGAATTCCTTCATCAAGGCGCGTTCCTTGGCCTTGCTGATCTTCATGCGCAGCGGCTTGACCTTCTCTGCCGGCGCGGATGCGTCCGCTTCTGCCTCGACCTCGATGTCTGCTTCGCCTTCGCCTTCCAGGTCGCTGTCGATGTCCGACAGGTCGGTGTCGTCCATGTCGTCGTCCGACTCCTTGGCCTTGGGCTTGCGGCCGCGCTTGGCGGCTGGCTTGGATGCAGCGGCAGCAGCAGGGGCCTTCTTGGCGGCGGGCTTTTTCTCGGCGGGTGCGGCGGCATCATCGCCGTCTGCGGCCTTCTTGCGGCCACGCTTGGGGGTGGCCGTTGCGAGCAGCTCGTCGGCCATGGCTTTGAGTTCGGCTTGTGACTTGGTTACCACGTCGGTCTCTTTCTTGGCGTTCGCCGTGGCACGGGCCACGGCACTCTTTTGCACTTCGGCAGCCTTGCCGGAGCGGGCCTGGGCAGCCCGCTGTGCGCGAGAGGTTGTCGAAATCTCTGGCTTTGCGCCAGCTTCTGCGGCCGGTCCGGACTTCACGGTCTTTGATACGGGCATGAACGAAACCTTTCGATCCACAGCACACATGCAAAGGGAAACACAGACGGGCACAGCCGAGGCTGTACGCACTGCTGGACAGGGTCCATCAGGGAGTGGGGAAAACTCCAGGGCAAGATGGATGGGCGAACATTTGGTGTGCAGTCCTTGCGGTATGTTGGGCCATGCAGTTGCTGCCAATCACGTGATTCCATCACGGGGCCCGGGCCGGAGGTGCTGCTGTCGCTCTTGCCAATATCCTCTAATTATACCTTCTGCAGAAAAATTCAAGAGGGTGCGCGCATCTGGTTTTCCAGTATTTGCAGTCGGGCATAGAGGTCCCGCAGGCGCTGGGCTGCCGAGGGGTCGCGGCCCATGTCGCGCACGGCTTCGTTGGTCTGCGCCTTGATGTGGTCGATCAGGATGCGGTTGAGCACGCCGCGCAGTTCGCGGCGCAGTTCTGGCAGTTCGCCTTCGGGGTGGGCATGGGGGCCGCTCATCAGCCTGTCTGCGAGGGCTTCATGCTCCAGGCCGCGCAACTGTTCCCTGAGCACGGCGAAGGGGCGCGGGCCCGACTCCTGGAACTGCGCCTCCAGCCAGCGGAACAGCGCGCCATGGCCGCCTGCGCAGCGCGACAGTGCGTCGAAGTCCTCGTGGGTGAGCTCTTCCATGAATTCCATGTGCGCCATGAGCAGCCGCGCAGCCTGGTCGGTGCGCGTGGCTGGCGTGGCGCGCGGTCCGGCTGGCACCGGGCTCCAGTCGCCGCGGCCATTGCGTTCGCGTCCCTTCTTGCCCCAGTGCTTGCGGCCCTGGCCTGCCGGTGCGCCCTGCCAGTGGCCGCCGCCGCGCTCATGCCAGTCCCCCGTGGGCGGATGCCCGGCGTCGGCATGCCAATCGGGCGGGGCTGCCGCATACGGCGCATGGCCGCCCGCACTGCCTGCCGCAGTCCGTGGCGCTGCGCCGCGCTGCGCCTCCTGCGACCACAGGTCCGAGAGGTCGCGTGCATCCAGTTGCACCAGGTCGGCGATTTCGCCCAGCAGCTGGCGCTTGAGCGCGCCGTCAGGCAGGGCCGTCCACAGCGGGCGGGCATTGCTGGCCATGTGCGCGCGGCCTTCGGCCTGTCCCCGGTCACAGCCTTCGCTGGCTGCTTCAATGAGAAAGCGGCTCAGCGGCATGGCATCACCCACATAGCGCGCAAAGGCCTCGCTGCCATATTCGCGGATGAAGCTGTCGGGGTCGTGCTCGGCTGGCAGAAACAGGAATTTAACGCTGCGCGTATCGCTGGCGTAGGGCAGGGCCGCATCCAGCGCCTTGCGGGCGGCCCGCCGCCCGGCCGCGTCGCCATCGAAGCTGAAGACCACGGCATCGGTGAAGCGAAACAGCTTGTGCACATGCTCGGGCGTGCAGGCGGTGCCCAGCGTGGCCACGGCGTTGGCAAAGCCGAGCTGGGCCAGCGCCACCACGTCCATGTAGCCTTCGGTGACCAGGGCGTAGCCCATGTCGCGCAGGGCCGTGCGCGCCTCGAACAGGCCGTAGAGTTCGCGCCCCTTGTGAAAGACCGGGGTTTCGGGCGAGTTCAGGTACTTGGGCTTTTCATCGCCGAAGACCCGGCCGCCGAAGCCGATGCACTCGCCTTTGACGTTGCGGATGGGGAACATCAGCCGGTCGCGGAAACGGTCGTAGCGCTTGCCGTCGTCCTCGCCGACGATGACCAGGCCCGACTCTTCCAGCTGCGGGTCGTCGTAGTGGGGAAAGACGCTGGCCAGCGAGCGCCAGCCGGCCGGGGCGTAGCCCAGGCCGAAGCGCCTGGCGGTTTCGCCCGAGACGCCACGGCGCTTGAGGTAGGCGATGGCCTGGGGCGATGCCTTGAGGTGCTTGCGGTAGGCTTCGCCGGCTTTTTCGAGCACGTCGGTGAGCGTGGCCTGTTTTTGCTTTTGCGCGGCCTGGCGCTCGCGCTCGGCGGGGCTGACGTCGTCCTGCGGCACCTGCAGGCCGACCTGGCCCGCCAGGTCCTGCACGGCCTCGACAAAGCCCATGCCGGCATGCTCCATCAGAAAACCGATGGCGTTGCCATTCTTGCCACAGCCGAAGCAGTGGTAGAACTGCTTGCTGGGACTGACGGTGAAGGAGGGTGACTTCTCGCTGTGGAACGGGCACAGGCCCATGAAGTTGGCGCCGCCCTTCTTGAGCTGCACGTAGCGCCCCACGATATCGACCACGTCGACGCGCGAGAGCAGTTCCTGGATGAACGATTGGGGAATGGACACCCGCGTATTGTGCCTTCGCGGGGCTGTCCGGCCATGCCGGGGGGTCAGCCCAGACGCTGGAAGGTCAGTGTGAAGGCCACGCCGTCGCTGGTATTGCGCACGCTGATGGTGCCGCCCATCTTGGCCATATAGGTCTTGGCCACGAACAGGCCCTGGCCCCGGTGCTCTGCGCCGCCCGGCGGCTCGGTCTGCTGCGGGTCGGAGACGCCCAGCTCGAAAATGCGCTCCAGCAGGTCTTCTGCAATGGTGGCGCCCTGGTTGTGCAGGCTGGCGCTGGCGGTGGACTCCGATGCCGACAGCGACAGCGTGATCGCCGTGCCGGCTGGCCTGTGGCGGTCGGCGTTACTGAGTATGTGAGTGACCACATCCTCCAGCGCGAATTCGTCGGCCCGAACGATCACGGAGCCCGCGCCCCCCTCGTAGACCACGCGGTCTATGCCGGCGAAGTGCGCGTTGGCCGCCACGTGGGAAAGAAATGCGTCCAGATCCAGGCGCCCCTGGGGGACGTTGGCGGCCTGCAGGGCCTCTGCAGGGGAGGCTGTGCCGTACAGCACATGCACGGCCTGCTGCATGCGCTGCACATAGCGGTGGCCCGGGTCGCCGGGGCCATTGAGCACCATCAGCGACTGCAGGGGCGACATGATCTCGTGGCCCACGGCATGCCACATGTCGCGCTCCTGCTGGGCGCGCAACTGCTCGCGCTGCAGATCATCTTTGACGCGCTGCAGCAGGTCGGCCAGGCCGCCAGCCAGAATGCCCAGCTCGTCCGAGCCGCGCAGATCCGAGACATCCAGGTCGCCCAGGCGTGGCCCGATATGGCCGTCCTGCACGTTGTAGGACACGGCGGCCGCGCGCCGGGTCAGGGCCGTCACCCTGCGGATCAGCCCCCATTCGATCAGCAGCCATGCCAGGGCAATGGCTGCCAGCATGGCGCCCAGGTACCACGACAGGCGCGTTGCCACGGCGGCCAGACCCTGCTCCACGTCCCGCAGATGCCCTGTGAAACGCACCAGATAGTTGCCCGTGGGCGAGTACAGGATGTCCTGGCCCGTCGGTACGGCGGCAGGCATGCCAGCGGCATCCAGCGGCAGCCAGCGGATCAGGCGCAGCAGCCAGGGCGCCGAAGGCGTGGCCTGCACATCCACTCCCTTGAGGGTGATCGCATCGGCTTCGCTGCCGTCCACCTTGCGGATCTGCACCCGCTCCCCTGGCAGCAGGTTGCGCGAAATTTCATCCAGCGAGGCTGCCAGCTGCGCGCCGGGGGCGTTGCTGTCAAACAGAGGCTGTGCCGTTTCGCCGGGCGGCAGCATTTCCACACGCAGGCGCATGCTGCCCAGGTCTTCGGGGGGCCATACCAACGGCTCATCCTTGCTGAACAGGGCTTCGCGGAACAGCTCCACCGGCAGCCGGATGGAGTACTGGGTGCGGCGCAGGCACCCGGGTGATGTGTCTGGACCGGCACCGCTGGCCGTGTCGCGACATTGGCCGTTTTGCCACAGCCATCCCCGGAAATCGCGCACGGGCCGCGCACGGGCATCCAGTTGCGGATTGCCGTTGTCGATGAAGCCCGTGAGCCGCCCGCGCGCGCCCTGGCCGCTTTTGGAGGCCATGGCCTCGTAGGGCGCAATCCAGCGGTAGGTGCTGCCGCGCATCTGCAGCGTGACGCGGGCGCGGTGTGCTTCGGCAGGCACCCGGGAGCCCCGCTCCCGGGGGGTCAGTTCGCCCGCATAGAAACTGCCCACCAGATAGATGAAGCCGCCCGCATAAGGATTGCTGCCGATCGCCGCGCACAGCGAGGCGCCATCGGGGTATTGCACCGCGCATCCTGCCATTTCCACCGCCTGCTGGGATTTCTGCGGATCATCGAAATCGATGGCCGCATAAGGCAGCAGCAGGGGCGCCAGCGGCGTCACGCTGCGGCCCATGTGGCTGGCATTGAGCAGGGCCAGCCGGCCGGAGGGGTGGCGCAGCCGTGCCATGACTTCGGCCTGGCTGCGCACGAAGCCATGCCGGTAGGCCTGCCAGGCGCGCTCCTTTTCGTCCTTGAGCACCACCACGCTCAGCGCCACCGTGGCCACTGCCAGCAGCATGAACACGCCGCGCACCAGAATGCGCTGGCGGAATGCCGGCAGCCCCAGCCGTGGCACCTCCAGCATGGGGTTGAGCAGCCGCTTCATGTGCGCGGCGGCGCCTGGCCCACCCAGCGGAAACCGCGCATGGGCACGTTCTCTATGCCTTCAAAGCCCGGGTCCACCTCGCGCAGCGCCTCGCGGATGGTGCTCACGTGCTTGCGCACGTTGTCGCGGTTGCGGCCGCTTTTCACCACTTCGAACAGCTCGTCGTACGACACCACCTCGCCGCTGCGCTGGTGCAGCGTGGCCAGGATGCGCTGGGCCGTCAGCGGCAGGTTGATGCGCTCGCCGCGCCAGGTGGGGGTGCGCTGCCACAGCGGGTCCAGCACCAGCGCGTCGCCCGCAGCCGTTGCCGCCTGCGCTGCGGCCGGTGCCGCGCGCTGGGTGGTGCGCAGGATGTCCAGGAAGGTCTCGATGAAGTCGGCCTCCTCGAAGGTGGTCTTTTGCAGATAGTCCCAGGCGTCCAGCGCCTTCATGATGCTGCGGTAGATGGCCGCAGGCATGGCAGACACCACCAGCACCGGCGTGCCCTGCGCCCGCTTGTTGATCGCGTTGATCAGCGCCACGCCTGCATGGCGCTCGCGGCCCAGTTCGATGTCCAGCACCACCGCATCGTAGTGCTCGCGCGCCAGCGCGGACTCGGCCTCGTCGCGGGTGAACCACTGGTCGATCACGATGCCGCTGCGCGCGCTGCGTATCCATCCTGCCAGCTGGTTGCTGGTAGGCAGGTCGTCTTCGATCACGGCAATACGGGTCATGGGGTCGGGCTGTCAAGGTGGCGGGCCGGCCGGTGCGCCAGCCTGAAGGAGATTATCCCGACCCCGCGCGGGCCTGGGTGTGAATTTTTCTTCCGGGGCCGGAATGTTCATGCCGGTGGCGTGAGCGCATTGGGCCGGGCGCTGCATTGTTGCTTCCGGGGTGGATCCGAACAATCGGTCCTCAATGAGCCAGCCGCTGGCGGCGGCGCAGACACACCGGACCCACAGCCCATAACACCACATCACACCCGAGAGAGAACGCCATGAAAGCCACCTGGAACCGCATCATGCAGGCCCTGAAGGGGCGCCGCGCCGTCCGCCTGGACGCGGATGGCAGTGCCGGCGCCGCGCAGGATGCCGGCCCGCTGCCTGACCCGGCGCCCCGCCGTGCGCCTGTGGACTGGTCCGTGCTGCTGCCTTCGGCACGCACGGTCCGCTGGATGGCAGCCTGCGCCGTGGTGGCTGGCACGGCCTGGGCGGTGGTGCGCAACCCGCCGGTGCAGCATCTGGCCCAGGGCGAACTGGGCGTGCGCCTGAACCAGTTCACAGGCGATGTCAGCCTGTGGCGCGACGGCAGCGTATGGGTGCTGCCCGGCCTGCATACGGTGCGCGTCTTCTCGCTGAGGGATCAGAGCTACCGTCCTGAGGCCATGCGCCAGGCCAATGGCAGCGCGCCCCTGCAGTCGGTGGAAGGGCTTTCGCTGGGGCTGGATCTGAATGTGCGCTATGCGCTCGACCCGGCATCGCCCGCCGTCAGGGCAGGCCATCTGCCCGGCGACATCGGCGCCGACATCGTGGAGCCTGCGGTGCAGGGCCTGGTTTACAAGGTGTTCGCCCGCTACACCGTGCGCGAGATCTTCTCGTCCAAGCGGGCCGAGATCGCGCAGATCATGGAAACCGAGCTGCGCGCACGCCTGGCGGCCGATGGCGTGACGCTGCGCAGCATCCAGATCGGCAAGGTGGATCTGCCGGCCGAATACCGCCGGGGCATGGACAGCCTGCTGGCCGAAGAACTCGCCTCCGAGAAAATGCGCTACACCCTGGAGCTCAAGGACAAGCGCGTCAAGGAAACCGAGCTTGATGCCAGCGCCGAAAAGGTGCGCCGCGAAGTGGCTGCCGAGGCCGCTGCGCGCGAGCAGGTCATTGCCGCCCGTGCCCAGGAAGAGGCCATGAAGCATGTGCTGCCCTTCAAGCAGCGCCAGATCGAGCAGCGCCAGCTGGAGGCTGAGGCCGAGCGCGTGGCCCGTGTGAAGGCCGCCGAGGGCAGTGCCCAGGCCCGCCGCATCGAGGCTGCGGGCGAGGCCGATGCGCGGCAGAAGCTGGCCGAGGCCGAGGCCTACCGGATGGACCGCCTGGGCAAGGTCAATGCCGAGCAGATGGCCCGTGAAGGCTCGCTGGTCACCCGTTACCCGCTGCTCGTGCAAAAGACGCTGGCCGACAAGCTCTCGGACAAGATCCAGGTCATCATCGCACCCCCGCCCGCCAACGGCGACTTCATCGGCGCTGCGCTGCTGGGCGGGCGCAATGCCCAGGCCGCTTCGGCTGCCGACGACCTCAACGCCCCGGCACAGGAGCAGTAAGCCATGGCTGTCACCACCGCTATTGCCGCCGCCGCCATGGCGGCCAGCATGGGCAGCGCCATCGTGGTCCAGGATCAGGCCAGCCTGCGCGCCGCGCCGCGCGACAGCGCCCAGCAGCAGGCCAGTCTGTGGCAGGGCGAGGTTCTGGAGGTGCGGGCAGAGCGCCTGGACTACCTGCAGGTCTGGGACCACAAGCGCGAGCGAGGCGGCTTCATCCGCGCCAGTGACGTGCGCCGCGTGGCCTTGACCGAGGCGCAGGCCCCCGCGCTGCTGGCTGTGCTGCGTTTCGTGCAGGACACGCCCGGTGCCGAGGCGCTGGGCATCGGCCTGACGGCGGCCTACCTGCAGGCTGCTCCCGCCCGGGTGCTGGCCGGTGCCGAGGGCGCGCAGGCGTTCGATGCGCTGGGCAGCTTTGCCGACCGGCTGGCACGCCGCGCCTCGGTGGCCACGCCGGGCAAGGTCTCGGGTGCCACGCTGTCGGCCCATCTGGATGTGGCCCAGGGCTATGGCCTGCGGTTCATGACCTATGAGACAGAAGGCCGCATGCAGATCTGCTACGAAGGGGAGTTCTTGCGCCGCCTGCTGGCCATGCCTGCCGCCGATGCCGAGCAGCGTGCCCGCGCTGCCCTGGCGCTGACGCGGCCCGAGTGCATCGATCCCGACCTGCCCGCGCACGAGCGCATCCGGATGCATGCATGGCAGGCCGACGTGCTGGAGCGGGTGGATGCCACGGGACTGCCAGCCTATCTGCGCGGCCGCGTGCAGATGCGCCGCGCCAGTGTCTGGAGCGCTCTGGCCTTCCAGCAGGCCCGCAGGAATGCCGCTGATCCTGCTGCGGCCGCCTCGGCAGCCCGTGCCCTGGCCGAATTCACGGGTGTGGCCAGGTCCGAGCTGCCCGACGAGGACCAGAGCACCTATAACGATGCCGCGATGCGGGTGAGCGCCGTGCGCTGGGCTCTGGCACCTGCGCCCGCAGCAGCGCCTGTGCCCGCCGCCGGACGCCCCACGCTGTTGACCGAGCCCGGCGCCCCCGGGGAAACCTGTGTGCTGCTGGTCGATGCGCAGCATGGCGCCAAGGCCCCGCTGCTGCGCCGCTGCACCTATGGCGTGGTGTGGACCGCCTCGGCCAGCATCAACCGCGAGGGCTCGGCCGTGGCACTGGCCGTGCAGCCTCTGGAAGGCTGGCGCGAGCTGTGGGTGCTGCGCAAGACCGATGCGGGCTGGCTGGCCGATGTGCTGCCTCCTGCCGCAGCCACGCCCGAGACAGGCGTGGCCGAGTGGGCGGGCTGGGTGCCTGGCGGCCAGCGCATGCTGGTGGCGCGCGAGGCGCGTGGCCAGGGGCGCTACCGCAAGGCATTCGAGGTGGTGCTGCTCGACGGCCTGGTGACCGAGCGCGTGACGGGCGATGTGTCGGCCCTGCCGCTGTTCCAGCGCTGGCAGGACCCGGCCTGGAAGCGCCAGAGCCTGAGCCTGCGCTGAGCAGGCTGCCGGGGCGCAGCAAAAAAAAGCCTGCACCGCTGGGGTGCAGGCTTGTCTCCAACAATGCCTGGAACGCTGCCAGGCGGACTCCTCTAGGAACATTCCCGGATGCCCGCGGTTGCGCAGGAGGGCGCATCCATGCGGCGATTCTACGTTCGGAGCCGGCGCGCTGCAGTGCATCAAGCTTGTGTAAGCATGGCTTGCTATACCTTCGGGTTTCGCCACGCCTGCGGCAGCAGGACCCAGATCAAGAACCCCAGCGAACCGGAGACCTCGATGAGCAGCATTTACGACCAGCACCTGGACCGAAACAGCGCCAACCACGCGCCGCTCAGCCCTCTGGGCTTCATCGCCCGCACCGCCGAGGTCTACCCCGAGCGGCTTGCGGTGGTCCATGGCGATCTGCGCCGCAACTGGCGCCAGACCTATGCGCGTTGCCGCCAGCTCGCCAGCAGCCTGCAAAAGGCCGGCGTGGGCAAGAACGATACCGTGGCCGTGATGCTGCCCAATACGCCGCCGATGATCGAGGCGCACTTCGGCGTGCCCATGGCGGGGGCCGTGCTCAACACGCTCAATACGCGGCTCGATGCCGAAACCATCGCCTTCATGCTGGACCATGGCGAGGCCAAGGTGCTGATCGTGGACCCCGAGTTTGCAGGCGTCGTGGCAAAGGCGCTGGCATTGCGCCAGCGCACCGAGCCGCTGCTGGTGGTGCAGGTGGACGATGCGCTGTACGGGCCGGCGCAGCAGCAGGTGGGAACGGTGGATTACGACAGTTTCGTGGCCCAGGGCGATGCCGGCTTCGACTGGCAGCTGCCAGCCGATGAGTGGGATGCCATCGCGCTGAACTACACCAGCGGCACCACGGGCAACCCCAAGGGGGTTGTTTACCACCACCGGGGCGCGGCCATCAATGCCATCAGCAATGTGCTGGAGTGGGATATGCCCAAGCATGCGGTCTACCTGTGGACCCTGCCGATGTTCCACTGCAATGGCTGGTGCTTCCCCTGGACGGTGGCCGCCCGGGCGGGGGTGAATGTCTGCCTGCGTCGTGTGGAGGCGCAGGCCATCTTCGATGCCATCCGCAGCCATGGCGTTACGCACTACTGCGGCGCACCCATCGTGCATGGGCTGCTGGTGAATGCGCCGGCCGCCATGAAGGAAGGCGTGCCAGCCGGCGTCAAGGCCATGGTGGCGGGGGCCGCGCCGCCAGCCTCGATGATCGAGGGGATGGAGCAGCTGGGCTTTGACATCACCCATGTCTATGGCCTGACCGAGGTCTATGGTCCGGCCACGGTCTGCGCCAAGCACGAGGACTGGAACACGCTGCACATCGGCGAGCGCGCACGCCTCAATGCGCGCCAGGGCGTGCGCTACCACCTGCAGCGTTCTGCCAGCGTGCTCGACCCCGAAACCATGCAGCCCGTGCCCCATGATGGCCAGACCATGGGCGAGATCATGTTCCAGGGCAATATCGCGATGAAGGGCTACCTCAAGAACCCGCAGGCCACGGACGAGGCCTTCCGGGGTGGCTGGTTCCACACTGGGGATCTGGCCGTTCAGCATTCCGATGGCTACATACAGATCAAGGACCGCAGCAAAGACATCATCATCTCGGGCGGCGAAAACATCTCGTCCATCGAGGTCGAGGATGTGCTCTACCGCCATCCCGCCGTGCTGGCCGCCGCCGTGGTGGCCAAGCCCGATCCCAAGTGGGGCGAGACGCCCTGCGCCTTCATCGAGCTCAAGGCCGGAGCCGACATTTCTGCCGAGGACATCGTGGCCCATTGCAAGCAGCATCTGGCCGGCTACAAGGTGCCGCGCGCCGTGGTGTTTGGCGAGCTGCCCAAGACCAGCACGGGCAAGATCCAGAAGTTCGAGCTGCGCCGGCAGGCGGGCTCGGCCCGGGCCATCACGGGCTGACGCCACGCGGCGGCGCAGCCCGGTGCCGCGCCGTCTGGTGCAGCGTTTCAGATCGGTGCGTAGCTGCCTGTGCCTTCGGGCCAGCGCGTCAGCACATCGAAGCCGGTCTCGGTCACGGCGACCATGTGCTCCCACTGCGCCGACAGGGATTTGTCGCCGGTGACGACCGTCCAGCCGTCGCTCAGTTCGCGCGTGGCGGCCTTGCCGGCATTGAGCATGGGCTCGATGGTGAAGACCATGCCCGCCTCCAGCAGCATGCCCTGGCCCGGCTGGCCGTAGTGCAGCACCTGCGGCTCATCGTGATAGACCTTGCCGATGCCGTGGCCGCAGTATTCGCGCACCACGCTGAAGCGCTCGCGCTGGGCCACGGTCTGGATGGCATGGCCGATGTCGCCCAGCGTGGCGCCGGGGCGTACGGCGCGGATGCCCGCCAGCAGCGCCTCGTAAGTGGTCTCGACCAGGCGCCGTGCCTGGTTGCTGGGCTGGCCCACGTAATACATGCGGCTGGTATCGCCGATCCATCCCTCGGGCGTGGTCACTGCCACGTCCACATTGAGGATGTCTCCCTCGCGCAGAATGTCCTTGGCACTGGGGATGCCATGGCAGATCACATGGTTGGGCGAGGTGCAGATGGTCTTGGGAAAGCCGTGGTAGCCCACATTGGTGGGCACGCAGCGCAGCTCGTCCACGATGAAGTCATGGCACAGCCTGTCGAGCTGCTCGGTGCTCACGCCCGGCTGGACATGGGGCGCGAGCATGTGCAGCACGCGCGCTGCCAGGCCGCCCGCTTTGCGCGATTGCTCGATCTCGGCGGCGCCGTGCAGCGGTACGCTGCGCAGTCTGGCGCGCTTCATTGCAGGCCTTTCGCCGGCGCCAGCTTGGCGCCGGGCTGCTGCGCTGCGCCGGCCGCCTGCGCCGCCTGCTGCAGCAGCAAAGCGCAGATGCCTGCGTAGTCAAGGTGCGGATGGTGCTCTGCAAGCTGGCCCACCCGCAGCCAGTGCTCGGCCTGTGCATTGATGGAGCGGCCCAGCGCAGCGCTGGACAGGCGGATCTGGTCGTGCAGATGGTCGGAGATTTTGACGATTCCCATGGGGAATGGATGATACGCGCAATATACGTTTCGTATATTGTTGCGGGCAATGGCACCCGGGCGGCAGGGGCCTTTGCTCCCGCCGTCCGGCCTCAACTAGCGACGGGGCCGGGGCGCCGGTCCTCGACGGTGTAGCGTGCCAACGTATAGACGCGGCTGTCGGCACGCAGTGGATTGGCCACGGCGCGCAGTTCGCTGGTCCAGTGCGCTGGGGTGATGTCGGCCAGGCCGTAGCCCCGCTCCTCGCAGCGCGCCAGCAGCATATGCGGGGTGTGGGCCACCATGGCATCCACCTTGGCCTGGGTGGTGCCGCTGCGCGAGGTGATCGATGTGCCGCAGAACTCGCTGGCCACGGCCGGGTTGTGGCGGTCCGGCGCGGTGTCGGGGTCGGCGTGCACAGAGCAGACGAAGTTCTGGTGCAGGTCGCCGCCCAGCAGCACGCTGTTGCGCGGCGCAGGCTGGGTGCCGGGCGTCAGCTGCCGGACCAGGCGCTGGCGTGCAGCAGGGTAGCCATCCCAGCTGTCCGTGGAGCGGATGCCCGAGGGGTAGTTGCGGGCCGACAGCAGCGTGGGCTGGGCCAGTACGGTCCAGCGCGTGGCTTCGGCGCCGTGCTGGCGGCCATCTTCAGCCAGCTGGCGATGCAGCCAGTGTTCCTGGTCCCAGCCCAGCATGCTGCGCGAGGCATCTGCCAGTGCGGAGCAGTCGGCAGGGCGCAGGCTGCCCTTGTCGGCCTCACCGGCGGCGCGGCAGGCTTGCGTGTGGCGGTACTGGCGGCCATCGAGCAGGTGCAGGCGCGCCAGGCGTCCCCATTGGATGCTGCGGTAGATCTGCAGGCCCGCGCCGCCGCTGCCCGTCAGCGCTTTCGGGCGCAGCGGCATGTTCTCGTAGAAAGCCTGCCACGCGGCCATGCGCCGCGCCAGAAAGCGCGTGGCATCGCCCACGCCCTGGTCTGCCGCATAGTTATTCTCGACTTCGTGGTCGTCCCAGCCCACGCTCCAGTTGCAGATGGCATGGGCTGCCTGCAGCAGGGCATCGCTCTTGTGCAGCGCATAGCGGTCACGGTAGTCCTGCAGCGTCTGGGCGGCCCTGAGGCTGTGGGTGCGTGCCAGTCCCAGGGTCATGGCCGGCGTGGCGTATTCGTAGATGTAGTCGCCCAGAAACAGCACGAGGTCGGGCGCATCCTGCACGACCTGGCGCCAGGCGGCATAAAAGCCATGCTCCCAGCGCTGGCACGAGGCATAGGCCAGGCGCAGGCGCTGCGGCAGGCTGCCGGGCGCGGGGGCCGTGCGGCAGCGGCCCGTGGTGCTGACGGCCTGGCCCAGCATGAAACGGTAGAAATACCAGCGGTCCGGCGCCAGTCCATCGACCTGCACATGCACGCCGTGGCCCCACTCCGCAAGGGCCATGGCTTCGCCGCTGCGCACGATCTGGCGAAACAGCGGGTCATGTGCCAGCTCCCAGCGCAGCCGCTGCGCAGGCATGGCCGCGCTGTCGGCCTCGCCCAGGCTGGACAGTGGCGGCGTGAGCCGCGTCCACAGCAGCACGTTGTCGGGCTCCGGGTCGCCGCTGGCGACGCCCAGCGTGAAGGGGTTGTGCGCCGGGCGCTCGCCCAGCCGCGCCCATGCCGGCAATTGCCCGATGGCGGTGGCCAGGCCCGCCCCGATCAAAAACTGGCGCCTTGGTGCAGTGGCAGGGGCGCTGAAAGGCAGGGGCATGGCGGTACGGTTCACTGGTGGCGCAAGACAAGCGGAGCAGGGCGGCAGGATCAAGGGACCGGTGTGCCGCTGTCATCCAGCTGCCATTGTGCGCCCGATGCAGCGGCCACGCGGCGTTTGCCGCGTTCCTTGGCCTGAAGCATGGCGGTATCGGCCCGGCGCAGCACATCCATGCCGTTTTCGTGGCCCTGCAGCTGGGCCACGCCCGCGCTGAAGCTCAGCGGCACGGGCGGCTGCCGGGGCAGGGGCGACTGCTCCAGTGACTGAAGCAGCCGCTGCATGGCCTGCACGGCCGAAGGCTCCGGTGTCTGCGGCAGCAGCAGCGCGAAGGCCTGGCCTTCATGGCGAGCGATCACATCTTCGGGGCGAAGGGTCTGGCGTGCCAGCTGGCCCAGATGCGCCAGCGCCGCATCGCCCGTCTCATGGCCGTGGCTGGCGTTGAGCACGCTCATATCGTCCATGTCCAGCAGCACCACGCTCAAAGGCTGGCCATAGCGCCGCGCCCGTGCGACTTCGCGGTCCAGCGCCTCGCCCAGTCCCAGCCGGTTGAGATGGCCCGTCAGCACGTCGTGGCGAGCCCTGCGTGCGGCCTCGTCCAGCTCCTGCTGCAGCGCGCGGATCTGGGCTTCGCGCGCATCGGCATTCTCGCGCAGCGCCTGCAGCTCTGCCTGGGCCACCCGGCTGCCGCTGGCCATGGTGCGCGTGGCCTCCAGCACTTGCTGCAGCAGCGGCGCTGCGTCTTCGAGCCGTTCGATGCCTTCGAGCTGCCGGGCTGCTTCTTCCATCTGGGTACCCAGTGTCTCGTGGCTGCGCGTGATCTGCGCCAGATGCTGGACAAAGCTGTTGAGCATGGTCCGCAGTGCCTGTTGTGCGGCGCTGATACCCTCCTGCAGCTGCAGACGACGCTGAATCAGGTTGTGCAATTCGCGCTGGGCTGCCGTCAGGGGCTCGGGAGCCAGTGGGGGGGTGATGGCCTTTTCCAGTGCATCGAGCTGGGGCGCCAGCCAGCTGGCGCTGTCCGGGTCCTGGGACAGATGCCTGATCATGGCCTGCAGCAGCTCCTGTAGCAACTGCTGGACCTGCAACTGGTCTGCCACTGAAAAGGACAACTGGTAGTGCTGTTCATGCAGGCGCCTGGCCAGGCTGTGCGCATCGACGGGGGGCGAGCGCAGCGCTTCCATCAGTTGCGCATGCAGTTGCTGCACTTTCTCGCTGTGCGGGTTCAGCAGCGTTGCCAGCGTCTCGAAGCGGCGGCCCAACTGGTGGGCCAGATCGTCCGGCAAGGCCTCGATGGCCGGCGGCGGCGGCAGCTCTACGGGTTTGTCTGCAGGTGTCTGCGGCTGCAGCCCGGCATTGGCGTAGGCAGCGATCGCCTGCTGCAGTGCCTGCCAGTCGCGGCGCTCGATGGCCGTGCCCAGTTGCTCGCGCAGCCGTTTCTGAGCCGGGGTCTGCGCCGGAGTCAGCGCATGGATGCGCCTGAGCTGGGTCAGCGGAAAGCTGGCAGGGCCGGGCTGGCCGGCCTCCTGCTCATAGATGCGCGTGTAGTTTTCCGGTGTGGGCGGCAGGCGGTTGAGTGCCAGCTGCCGCAGGGTTTCGCGGGCGAGTTCGGGGACGGAACGCTCGGCCATGGAAGGGCGTGGATTGCAAAATGCGATGCCCTCCAGTGTGGCACGGCGCGCGGGCGTTTCACCCCTCGTTGACCAGCACCAGCTTGCCCTGGACCTGTCGCGACCCCATGCGTGCGTAGGCTGCGTGCAGCTCGGCCATGGGCATGGTGCGGTCGATGACGGGCTTGATCTTCCCCTGCCCGTACCACTGAGCCAGCTCCTGCATCATGGCTGCGTTGGCCTGGGGCTCGCGGCGGGAGAATTCTCCCCAGAACACGCCGACCAGCGAGGCGCCCTTGAGCAGCGGCAGGTTCAGTGGCAGCGACGGGATGGGGCCTGACGCGAAGCCCACGATCAGGTAGCGGCCGCGCCAGGCGATGGAGCGGAACACGGGCTCGGCGAACTCGCCGCCGACGGGGTCGTAGACCACATCGGGGCCCTTGCCATCGGTGGCCGTCTTGATGGCTTCGCGCAGATTGCCCTGGCTGTAGTTGATGGTGGCGTCTGCGCCCTGGGCCTGGCACAGGGCGCATTTTTCGTCCGTGGATGCGGCGGCGATCACGCGGGCGCCCACGGCCTTGGCAATCTGGATCGCGGCGGTGCCCACGCCGCCGGCTGCGCCCAGCACGAGCACGGTCTCGCCTGCGCGCAACTGTGCCCGGTCGATCAGCGCATGGTGCGAGGTGGCGTAGGTCATGATGAACGCGGCCGCATCGACAAAGCTGAAGCTGTCGGGAAGCGGCATGCACAGCGCAGCTGGCGCCAGCGCATGGGTGCCGAAACCGCCCGTGCCGGACAGGCAGGCCACGCGCTGGCCCACCGCCAGGTGGGTGACGCCTTCGCCCACGGCCTGTACCACGCCGGCATACTCTGAGCCGGGCACAAAGGGCAGCGGCGGCTTCATCTGGTATTTGTTCTGCACAATCAGCAGATCAGGGAAATTCAGGCTGGCAGCCTTGACTTCAAGCAGCACCTGGCCGGGTCCCGGAGTGGGCGTGGGCAACTGCGTCCATTGCAATAGGTCTACACCCGTAGGGGTTGTACAAAGCCAAGCGTGCATTTTGTCTCCTGTGTTCGAATGTGATGCCGATGATAGGAGTGTGGCGGGAATGCCTCCTGTCCCTCGGGCGACGAACGCCCGCCTACAATCCGCTGCAATCCCTCCTGTATCCATGAAGATTCTCATTTGTAACGACGACGGTTATCAGGCGCCCGGCATTCACGCCTTGCACGAGGCTTTGCGCACGGTGGCCGAGGTCGAGGTGGTGGCGCCGGAGCACAACAACAGCGCCAAGTCCAATGCCCTCACTCTCAATGCCCCGCTGTATGTGCATCGGGCGCACAATGGTTTCCGCTATGTCAATGGCACGCCTGCCGACTGTGTGCACATTGCCCTGACCGGCTTGCTGGGCTATCGGCCCGACCTGGTGGTGTCGGGCATCAACAATGGCGCCAACATGGGCGATGACACGATTTACTCGGGGACCGTGGGCGCTGCCATGGAAGGGTTCCTGTTTGGCATCCCGTCGATTGCGTTTTCCCAGGTGGACAAAGGCTGGGCCGAGATCGAGGCGGCTGCCGGCATGGCGCGCCAGATGGTTCTGGACATGCAGGCGCAGCACCTGATCGGCCTGTCGCCCTGGCTGCTCAATGTGAACATCCCCAACCTGCCGCTGTCCGAGCTCAAGCCCGTCAAGCTGTGCCGCCTGGGCCGGCGCCATGCTGCCGAGCGTGTCATCACCCAGGAAAGCCCGCGCGGCGAAACCATGTACTGGATCGGCAGCGCAGGTGCGGCCAAGGATGATTCCGAAGGCACGGATTTCCACGCCACCGCCCATGGCCATGTATCCATGACGCCGCTCAAGGTCGATCTGACCGATCATGACAACCTCGGCTACTGGGCGCAGACAGCCGCAATGCTGGCGTGCGGCACACGCCATGATGGAGAACCCAAGCCGTGAGCGAGCGTCGTCCTGGAGTTCCTTCGTGGGTTGCGCGTTCGGCGCAGACCCCGCCGCCTGCCTCGCGGGTCACACCATCTCGCTCGCCGATGGCGCCTTCCGGCGCGCGCACGCCTGCGCCGCCGCAGCAGCCTGCGGGCCTTGGCATGGATTCTGCCGCCGTGCGCGCGCGCATGGTGCAGCGCCTGGCTTCTGCCGGCATCAAGTCGCCTGCTGTGCTGGCTGCCATGGGGGGCGTCGAGCGCCACCGTTTCGTGGACAGCGCCCTGGTCAACCAGGCCTACGAAGACACCAGCCTGCCCATCGGGCTGGGGCAGACGATCTCCAAACCCAGCGTGGTGGCCCGCATGATCGAGCTGCTGCTGGGGTCGGAAATCGGCAAGTCAGGGCTGGGCCGTGTGCTGGAGATCGGCACGGGCTGCGGCTACCAGGCAGCCGTGCTGGCCAGGGTGGCGCGCGAGGTTTACTCGATCGAGCGCCTGCGCGGCCTGCACGAGAAGGCCCGCAGCAATCTGCGTCCCTGGCGCCTGGCGAATGTCCATCTGATCTTTGGCGACGGCATGGAAGGCTATGCCAGTGGCGCGCCCTACGCCGGAATCATCTCGGCTGCAGGCGGTGAGGCCACGCCGCAGGCCTGGTGCGAGCAGCTCGCCGTGGGCGGGCGTCTGGTCGCGCCCATGGTGGTGGCCGGAGGTAAGCAGGCACTGCTGGTGATTGACAAGAGTTCACATGGGTTTACGCAGTCCATTCTGGAGGCTGTGAACTTTGTCCCCCTAAAATCGGGCATCGCCTAGAAGGAAATAGCTTATGTTGGTATCGCGAAGTCTTGGGGCCTGGGGAACGGGGATGCTTGCCGCAGTGGTTCTGGCAGGCTGCACGTCCCAGGCGAACAGGGCTCCCGTGGAGGATCGTGGAACGATCGCGACCTCCGGCTCCTCTGCCTCTGCTCCGGCGGCGGCAGTCAAGCCGCTGCCCGGTGTGGAGAACGCCGGCAAGCCCGGCTACTACACCGTCAAGCCCGGTGATACGCTGATCCGCATCGGCCTGGAGCACGGGCAGAGCTGGAAAGATATCGCCCGCTGGAACAGCCTTGAAAACCCCAACCTCATCGAAGTGGGGCAGGTGGTGCGTGTCGTGCCGCCGGGCAGCATGGTGGCCAGCGCCTCCGAAGGCTCTGGCTCGCGCGCGCCGTCCTCGTCCGGCAGCTCCTCGTCCGTGGTGGCAACACCTCTGCCGCCCGCTGCCTCCACGGCAGCGCCCGCTCCGGCGCCAGCACCTGCTCCTGCGCCTGCTTCCAAGGGCGCCGATGATGTGGACTTCATGTGGCCCGCCTCGGGCAGCCTGATCGCAGGCTTTGACGAGGCGCGCAACAAGGGCTATGACATTGCCGGCAAGGCAGGCGATCCCGTGGTCGCCGCCGCGGATGGCCGGGTGGTCTATGCAGGCGCCGGCCTGCGTGGCTATGGCAACCTGATCATCCTCAAGCACAACAACACCTACCTGACCGCCTACGCGCACAACCAGGCGCTGCTGGTCAAGGAGGACCAGTCCGTGCGCAAGGGGCAGAAGATTGCCGAGATGGGCAGCACCGATGCCGACCGCGTCAAGCTGCACTTCGAGGTGCGCCGCCAGGGCAAGCCTGTCGATCCCTCCCGCTACCTGCCTTCACGGTGATGAGCCGCGCAGACAGGTCCGCAGCACAAGCCCCTGCCCCGCAGGGGCTTGTTTCTTCTGCTGCCGATGGATTTTTTCCGGGGCCGGGCGCCGAAGAGGCTGAGGACAGCGAGGTCGAGTCCGCGCCAGCCGAGCTGCGCGAGATCTCCGTGCCGCCCGGTCAGCATGGCCTGCGGGTGGACAAGGTGCTTGCCGAGTGCGTGGCAGAGTTCTCGCGCAGCTATCTGCAGCAACTGCTGGAGCAGGGGGCTGTTTCCCTCAATGGCCGGGTGCTTGCAAAGCCTTCCGCCAAGGTGTCGGCAGGCGACCGGCTGGTGCTGGAGATGCGGCCCACGCAGCAGAGCATGGCCTTCCAGCCGGAGGATATGGCCCTGGATGTGGTGCACGAAGACGAGCATTTGCTGGTCGTCAACAAGCCTGCCGGACTGGTCGTGCACCCTGCGCCCGGCAACTGGACGGGCACCTTGCTCAACGGACTGCTGGGCCGTGACCCGCTGGCCCGCCAGGTGCCGCGCGCCGGCATTGTCCATCGGCTGGACAAGGATACAAGCGGCCTCATGGTGGTGGCCCGTACCCGCGCCACCATGGATGCGCTGGTGGCGATGATCGCTGCGCGGGACGTCAGCCGCCAGTACCTGGCCATCGGCCATAGGGCGTGGGGTCCTGCCCGGCGCCGCGAGGTCGATGCGCCCATTGGCCGCGATCCGCGCAACCGCCTGCGCATGGCCGTGGTCGATCTGGCCCAGCATGCGGGCAAGAGCGCGCGCACCGATTTCGACTGGCTGGCCGGCAACGACGAAGTCAGCCTCGTGCGCTGCACGCTGCATACGGGGCGCACCCACCAGATTCGCGTGCACATGGCCAGCCTGGGGCATCCATTGGTCGCCGATGCGGTGTACGGCGGACGCGAGGCGGGAGGGCTTGCACGCCAGGCGCTGCATGCCTTCAGGCTGGCCTTTCGCCACCCGGTGACCGGCCGCGACCTGGTGCTGCACGCGCCTTTGCCCGCTGATATGGCGCAGGCACTGGAAAATTGGGGCCTGCGTTACAATGGCGAGGTAAGCCTCTGACCATCGCCGGCTTGGCGCCTGGGTCCGAGCAGGCCTTTATGGAGCGCTTGCTCCCTCTTCTTTGATCCGGCGCCCCCGTCGTGCCCACTGTGGCGCATGCGCCTTTGTTCCCGAGACGCTGAGCCATGAATACGGTAGATGCCAAGCGGGTCCTTGAAACTGCATTGATCTGTGCGCCGCAGCCCATCACGCTGCGTGAGCTGCGCACCCTGTTCGATGACGTGCTGGGCTCCGATACGCTCAAGGACCTGTTGATGGACCTGCAAAAGGAGTGGGCGCAAAAAGGCGTGGAACTGGTGCAGGTGGCCTCGGGCTGGCGCTTCCAGAGCCGGCCGGAGATGCGTGTCTACCTGGACAAGCTGCATCCGGAAAAGCCGCCGCGCTATACGCGCGCAGCGCTGGAGACGCTGGCCATCATTGCCTACCGGCAGCCCGTGACACGGGGCGATATCGAGGATATCCGTGGCGTGACGGTCAATAGCCTGCTGATCAAGCAGCTGGAGGACCGTGGCTGGATCGAGGTGATCGGGCACCGGGAAACCGTGGGCCGGCCTGCGCTGTTCGCCACAACGCGGCAGTTCCTGGATGATCTGGGTCTGCAGTCGCTGGATCAGCTGCCCACTCTCGAAGAGCCCGAATCCCAGCAAAGCCTGTTCAAGGCGCTGCAAGAGCCTGAAGGCGAGCCGGTTGCGGCGCAGGAGGGCGATCAGCCGCCTTTGCCTGCGCAACAGGAGCCTCAGGAAGGCGTCGAAGACCTGGCAGCGCCCGATGCCGTGGCGCTGGCAGTGCAGGATGGTGCAACGGACATGACAGAGACAACGGATACAAACGGCGCCGTGTTGCGGCCCGATGAAGGACAACCATGAGTGATATCTCCAAGGACCAGGACGCCCAGGCGGCGTCCGATGATGCTGGCGCCGAGCGCCAGGCCCGCCCGCCGCGCGCCCGTGCGTCCAAGCCCAGGGGCCAGGCGGCAGCCAAGCCGGCGCGCCCGCCGCGCCAGGCCCGGCCTGAGCCGCAGGCCGCACAGGCCGAAGATGCACTGGAGCCGGTGCCGGCACAGGTCGATGCGCCGGCCAGCGAGGGCTATGGCTTTGCCGATGTGGTCTCAGGCGCCCTGGATGCCGCCGAGGAGCGCGCCGACGCAGCGCCTGCCAAGCGCGTGCTGCAGCCCCAGGTCGATTCGCCCAAACTGCACAAGGTGCTGGCCCAGGCTGGCCTGGGATCGCGCCTGGAGATGGAGCGCCTGATTCTGGAAGGCCGTATCTCGGTCAACAATGAGCCGGCCCATGTGGGCCAGCGCATTCAGTTCGGCGACCAGATCAAGGTCAACGGCCAGCCCATCCGCTTCCGGATCGAGCCGCCGCCGGCGCGTGTCATCGCCTATCACAAGCCGGTGGGCGAGGTCGTCACCCATGACGATCCGCAAAACCGCCCCACGGTGTTCCGCAAGCTGCCGCGCCTGCAGCATGGCAAGTGGCAGTCCGTGGGCCGCCTCGACCTGAATACCGAAGGCCTTTTGCTGTTCACCAGCTCTGGCGAACTGGCCAACTCGCTGATGCACCCCCGCTTCGGCCTGGAGCGCGAGTACGCTGCCCGTGTGCTGGGTGCGCTTAGCAAGGAAGAAAAGCAGCGCCTGACCGATGGCGTTCAGTTGGAAGATGGTGTGGCGGCCTTTGGCTCCATCGAGGAAGGCGGAGGCGAGGGCGCCAATTGCTGGTACCGTGTCACGATCTCGGAAGGCCGCAACCGCGAGGTGCGCCGCATGTTCGAGTCCGTAGGCCATGCCGTGAGCCGCCTGATCCGTATCCGCTATGGCGCCATGGTGCTGCCGCGCGGACTCAAGCGCGGCGCATGGGTGGAGCTGGACCAAGCGGACATCCAGGCCCTGATGTCGGCGGCAGGTGTGCGTGCGCGCCCTGCAGCAGCGCCCAAGACAGGTGCGGCAGGCGGGCGCCGTGGCGCGGCAGACCGTTCCACCGGCCGCCGGGAAGGCGGGGCGCGCTACTTCGATGGCAACCGGCCTGCGCCCAACGCCATGCTCGATGGGCCGCGCGGCAAACCAGCGCCCAAGCAGGCCAAGCCCGCAGGGCAGGGCGGGCGCCAGCAGCAGCCCGATCCCATGCGCACCTCGGTGGGCTATATCGGCTCTGACAGCCTGTCGCGCGCGCGCCAGAACGCCAAGCGCGGCCCTGGCGGCCGCCGCGGCGGCCGTTGAGCCCGAATGGGGCCGGATGCAAGCGTCCGGCATCCACCACTCAGCCGAGTGTCATCAAGGACTTTGATGGCACAGCTAGAATCACCGGTTTTGCCCGATTGGCAAAAAACCATAGCAACCCTGATTAGGAATATCCAAATGGCTATCGAACGCACCCTCTCCATCATCAAGCCCGACGCTGTTGCCAAGAACGTGATCGGCCAGATCTACGCCCGCTTCGAAGCCGCCGGCCTGAAGATCATTGCCGCCAAGATGGTGCACCTGTCGCGCGGCGAAGCCGAGCAGTTCTACGCTGTGCACAAGGAGCGCCCCTTCTTCAAGGACCTGGTGGACTTCATGGTCTCCGGCCCCGTCATGATCCAGGCCCTGGAAGGCGAAAACGCCATCCTGAAGAACCGCGAACTGATGGGCGCCACCGACCCCAAGAAGGCCGAGAAGGGCACCATCCGCGCTGACTTCGCCGACAGCATCGACGCCAACGCCGTGCACGGTTCGGACGCCGCTGAAACTGCAGCCGTGGAAGTGGCCTTCTTCTTCCCCGGCATGAACGTTTACTCGCGCTGATCCCCGCGTCTTCCGCGGCCGTTGCGGCCTGTCCGGTGCAGGCCGTGCCTGCCGTGGAAGAGCCGAGAGCGGCGTGGCATTGAGAACCTCTGTTCTGAGGCCTGCCGACATGAATACCAATTTGCTAGATTTTGATCTCGACGGACTGACTGCCTACTGCGAGCAGCTCGGCGAGAAGCGTTTCCGCGCGACGCAGCTGTTTCGCTGGATACACCAGCGCGGCGCCAGCGACTTCGACCAGATGAGCGATCTGGCCAAATCCCTGCGCGAAAAGCTCAAGGCGTGTGCCCACATCACGGCCTTGCCGGTAATCACCGAGCATGTGTCTGCCGATGGAACAGTCAAGTGGCTGTTCGATGTGGGCGACGGCAATGCCGTCGAATCCGTTTTCATTCCCGAAGATGACCGGGGCACGCTGTGCGTGTCCTCCCAGGCGGGCTGCGCTGTCGGCTGCCGCTTTTGCTCGACAGGCCACCAGGGCTTCAGCCGCAATCTCAGCACGGGCGAGATACTGGCCCAGCTGTGGTTTGCCGAACACGCGCTGCGCAAGCGCCTGGGCACGGATGAGCGTGTCATCTCCAACGTGGTGATGATGGGCATGGGCGAGCCGTTGCAAAACTATGCGGCGCTGGTGCCCGCCCTGCGCGCCATGCTAGATGACCACGGCTATGGCCTGTCCCGCCGCCGCGTCACCGTCTCCACTTCGGGCGTCGTGCCCATGATGGATCGCCTGTCTCAGGATTGCGCCGTTGCGCTGGCAGTCTCACTGCATGCGCCCAACGACGCGTTGCGTGATCCTCTGGTGCCTTTGAACCGAAAATACCCGATCAGCGAGCTGCTAGATGCCTGCGAGCGTTACCTGCAATTCGCGCCACGCGACTTCATCACGTTCGAGTACTGCATGCTCGATGGGGTCAATGACCAGCCTGAACATGCGCGCCAACTGATAGAGTTGGTGCGCGCGCGTGGCGATGGCCGCAGCTGGTGCAAGTTCAACCTGATACCGTTCAATCCCTTTCCGGCATCGGGGCTGTTGCGCTCGCCTTCGGCGCGCGTGACGGAGTTCGCTGCCTTGCTGAGCAACGCTGGCATCGTGACCACCGTGCGCAAAACGCGCGGTGACGACATCGATGCGGCATGCGGCCAGCTGGCCGGCGATGTCAAGGACCGAACGCGCGCTGCCGAGCGCATGGCGAAGCAGCGCACCATTGTTCTCAAGCCAGTGTCTTGAGAGGCTCCCGGATAAAGGACAGTTCGATGAAGTCAGTGGCCAGGCAGCTGCGAGCAGGGCATGCGTTTTCCCGCATGGGCATCCGTTGGGGCATCCCGGCTCTGGTCGTGGCGCTGGCCGGCTGCGCGGGCAACAAGCCGGTCGTGCCGGCGGTCACTCCCTCGGCTGGCAGCACGGCCTCTGCGGGGGGCGCTTCGTCCGGTGCGCAGAGCGAGGCGGATGTCCAGCGCCGTGCGCGCATCCGGCTGGAGCTGGCGGCCTCTTACTTCCAGGCCAACCGCAATGACGTGGCCCTGGAGGAGGTGGCACAGGCGCTGGCGGCCAATCCCAACTACGCCGATGCCTACGCCCTGCTGGGTTTGATCTACATGCGCAACCAGGACCTGGAGCAGGCGGAAAACAGCCTGCGCAAGGCCCTGTCCCTGAGCCCCCAGGATCCGGACCTGCTGCACAACTACGGCTGGCTGCAATGCCAGCGCGGGCAGTTCGAGCAGGCCCAGCAGTCGCTGGACAATGCCCTGGCCCAGCCCGGCTACCGCGACCGGCCCAAGACACTGATGGCCAAAGGTCTGTGCATGCAGCAGGCAGGCCAGCTGGAAGCGGCCCAGCAGGCGCTGACCACGGCCTACGAGATGGACCCGTCCAGCGGGGTCATCGGCTACCACCTGAGCAATGTGCTGCTGCAGCGCGGTGATGCCAGGCGTGCGCAGTTCTATATCCGCCGTTTGAACAACAGCCCCCAGTCCAATGCGGAAAGCCTGTGGCTGGGCATCAAGGTGGAGAGAGCGCTGCAGGAGTCGGCGGCGATGCGGCAACTGGCGCAGCAGTTGCACAAGCGCTTCCCCGAGTCCCGTCAGTGGCTGGCCTATGAGCGTGGAGCATTCAATGAGTGAGGTCGCAGTGCACGACGAAGCGGGTATGCAGGACGATAAAGCGCAATCCATGGTGACGGCGGGCATGATGCTGCGCCAGGCTAGAGAAGCCGCAGGGCTGTCGCTGGAAGGGCTGGCGGCTGCGCTCAAGGTGCCTGCGCCCAAGCTGCAGGCGCTGGAGGCCGATGACCATGCGTCTTTTCAGGACCAGGTGTTCATGCGTGCACTGGCGCAAAGCGTCTGCCGTGCGCTGCGCATGGACTCTGCGCCGGTGATGGCATTGCTGCCGCGCACGGCGCCCAAAAGTCTCGCCGATGAGCGCAACAGCATCAACGCCACTTTCAAGGAGCGTTCCTTCAAGGGCTCGGGCATGCAGCTGGGGCGTGACAATGGTTCACGCAAGGTGGTGGTCATTGTGCTGCTGCTGCTGGCGGCTGCGGCTGCCGTGTATTTTCTGCCTGTCCGTGATGGAGGCAGTCCCGCTGATCCCGAAAAGCCCCGTCCTTCCCAGACGGTGACGCCCGTACAGCCGGCCGCGCCGGATGCCAGCCCGGCGCCCGCGCCGCAGGAGTCCAGCCCCGCACCAGGCGCCATGGCGCCTGCCGAGCCTGCTGCTGCTGCGCCGGCTGCCACAGCACCGGCCGCCGCGGTATCGACCGCCGCAGCATCGGCTGCCGCAGCACCGGCCGCCGCGGTATCGACCGCCGCACCCCCTGCGTCTGCTGATGTGCTGGTTTTGAAGGCTGGTGCGCAATCGTGGGTGCAGGTCCGTGATGCCAGCGGGCGCGTGGTGCTGCAAAAGACCCTGGCTGCGGGGGAATCCACGAGTGCCGAAGGCGTGCTGCCGCTGTCCGTGGTAGTTGGCAACGCCAGTGCAACCGAGGTGCGTGTGCGGGGTGAGGTGCTGGATGTGACCAAGACCGCCCGCGACAACGTGGCCCGTTTTGAGGTGAAGTGACTGTGCAAGATTTTCCTTCCACGCAGCAGCCAGTGGCGATTGCCTCTGCGCTGCCGCGCAAATCCCGCCAGGCCCGTGTGGTGTGGCGCAACCAGGTGGTTACCGTGGGCGGCGATGCCCCCGTGCGTGTGCAGTCGATGACCAATACCGACACGGTGGATGCGGTCGAGACCGCCATCCAGGTGCGCCAGCTGGCCCAGGCCGGCTCGGAGATGGTGCGCATCACGGTCAATACGCCCGAGGCGGCGGCAGCCGTGCCCTATATCCGTGAGCAGCTCGACCGCATGGGCGAATATGTGCCTCTGGTCGGTGACTTCCACTACAACGGCCACCGCCTGCTGACCGATTACCCGGCATGCGCCGAAGCCCTGTCCAAGTACCGGATCAATCCGGGCAATGTGGGCAAGGGCGACAAGAAGGACAAGCAGTTCGGCCAGATGATTGAGGTGGCAGCCCGCTACGACAAGGCGGTGCGCATCGGCGTCAACTGGGGGTCGCTGGATCAGGAGCTGATGGCCCGCCTGATGGACGAGAACTCGCGCCGCTCCCGCCCCTGGGATACGCGCCAGGTCATGTTCGAGGCGCTGATCGCCTCGGCCGTCGATTCTGCGCGCCTGGCCGAATCCATCGGGCTCAATGGCAACAACATCATTCTGTCGTGCAAGGTCAGCGGCGTGCAGGACCTGATCTCGGTCTACCGGGCGCTTGCGCAGCGCTGTGACTACGCGCTGCACCTGGGGCTGACCGAAGCGGGCATGGGCACCAAGGGCACGGTGGCATCGGCTGCTGCGCTGTCGGTGCTGCTGCAGGAGGGCATTGGCGATACCATCCGCGTGTCGCTGACGCCCCAGCCCGGAGAGGCGCGCACCCAGGAGGTGGTGGTGGCCTCGGAGATTCTGCAGGCCCTGGGTCTGCGCGTGTTCGTGCCCAGCGTGACCGCCTGTCCCGGCTGCGGCCGTACGACCAGCACCACGTTCCAGGAGCTGGCCAAGCGCATCGACGACTACCTGCGTGGCCAGATGCCGCTGTGGCGCATGAAGTACCCCGGCGTGGAAGCCATGAAGGTGGCCGTCATGGGGTGCATCGTCAACGGGCCAGGCGAGAGCAAGCATGCCAACATCGGCATCAGCCTGCCCGGCACGGGCGAGGCCCCTGCTGCGCCTGTCTATATCGACGGCGAGAAGGCCATGACCCTGCGCGGCGAGCATATCGCCGAGGAGTTCCAGGCCCTGGTCGAGGACTACGTGGCGCGCACCTATGGCGCCACGGCCGCTGTACCTGCCTGAGGGGTATGGCGGTTATTGCAAAATAGATAGCACGCGGTGCTTGTTTGCAGAGGCTTTCCACCTTGATTGGGTGGAGCCTGCATTCTGCCGATGGCAGCTGCCGCCCGCTTTTGCGCATTCATCGAACGAGAACAACGTGGCCAAATCCGAAAAACTTTCCGCCGTCAAAGGCATGAACGACATTCTTCCCGCCGAGTCTGCCCGGTGGGAATGGCTGGAGGCGCAGGTGCGCGAACTGATGGCGCGCTTTGCCTACCGCAATGTGCGCACGCCCATCGTCGAGCACACCCAGCTGTTCGTGCGCGGCATCGGGGAAGTGACCGATATCGTCGAGAAGGAGATGTACTCCTTCGAGGACAAGCTCAATGGCGAGCATCTGACGCTGCGACCCGAGGGGACGGCCAGCCTGGTGCGCGCCACCATCGAGAACAATCTGCTGTATGACGGCGGCAAGCGCATGTGGTACATGGGCCCCATGTTCCGCCATGAGCGTCCCCAGCGCGGGCGCTACCGCCAGTTCCACCAGATCGGTGCCGAGGCCCTGGGCTTTGCCGGTCCCGATGTGGATGCCGAACTCATCATGCTGGCCGTTTCGCTGTGGAAGCAGCTGGGCCTGACCCAGTGGCGCCTGGAGATCAACAGCCTGGGCCAGCCAGAGGAGCGCAAGGCCCACCGCGAAGCTCTGATTGCCTATCTGGAGCAGCATCAGGATGTGCTGGATGAGGAAGCCAGGCGCCGCATGTACAGCAATCCGCTGCGGGTGCTGGACACCAAGAATCCCGGCATGCAGGAGATGGTCAACGGCGCGCCGCGCCTGCTGGATTTCCTGGGTGAGCAATCGCTGGCCCACTTCGAGGGGCTCAAGGCCATTCTCGATGCCAACGGCGTGCCCTGGACGGTGAACCCGCGCCTGGTGCGCGGCCTGGACTACTACAACCTCACGGTGTTCGAATTCGTCACGGATCTGCTGGGCTCGCAGGGCACGATCTGCGCAGGCGGGCGCTACGACTATCTCATCGAGCAGGTGGGCGGCAAGAGCGCGCCGGCCGTGGGCTGGGCGCTGGGCGTGGAGCGCGTGCTCGAACTGGTCAAGGAGCTGGGCACCGAAATTCCTGCGCCTGCCTTGCACGCTTATGCCATCGTCCCCGAGGTCTCGGCCATGCCGGTGGCGCTGCGCACGCTGCAGCAGCTGCGCGAGGCGGGCGTGCGCGTGCAGATGCATGCCGCCGGTCCCGACGGCATGGGCAGCATGAAGTCCCAGTTCAAAAAGGCCGATGCCAGCGGCGCGCATTTCGCGCTGATCTTTGGCGCCGATGAGCTGCGCCAGGGCCTGGTGACGGTCAAGTCGCTGCGCGATGGCGCAGGCCAGCAGGTGCAGCAAGCCCTGGCTGAAGCAGCCCAATGGGCCGCCACCCTACAATCGGCGGCTTGACGGGCGTCCCTGGCCGGCACCGGCAGCATCACTACACAGACGATTCATGGCAAACCATTTCGATCTCGAAGAACAAGAGCAGATAGAGCAGCTCAAGCATTTCTGGAACACCTGGGGTACGCTGATCACCGGCGTGCTCGTGGTCGTGTTCGCGGGCTTCGCGGGCTGGAATGGCTATCAGTACTGGCAAAAGCGCCAGGCTGCCGAGGCCGCTGCCCTCATGAATGCGGTGGACATGGCGCTGGCCGCCAAGGATGCTGCCCGTGCAGGCCAGCCCTTTGCTGAGCTCAAGGACAAGTATGCCGGCACTGTGCAGGCGGCCCAGGCCGGCCTGCTGATGGCCAAGGCTGCTGTGAACGAAGACCGCCTCGATGACGCCAAGGCCGCGCTGGGCTGGGTGGCAGACAAGGGCGATGAAGGCTACAAGGCGATTGCCAGGCTGCGCCTGAGCGCCGTGCTTGAGCAGCAAAAGCAGTACGACGAGGCGCTGAAGGCGCTGTCCGGCAGCATGCCGGACTCCTTCAAGGGTGTTGTGGCTGACCGCCGTGGCGATATCTATGCCGCCCAGGGCAAGCAGGCCGAAGCGATTGCTGAGTACAAGGCTGCTCATTCGGCCATGGAAAAGGGCATCGAATACAGCCGCCTCATCGAATTCAAGCTCAATGCGCTCGGAGCCGAGCCCACCGTGGTGGCGCAGGCCAAGGCGAATTCCTCGGAGACCCAACCTTGAACACCCTGGCTGATCAATCGACTTTCCGCCCTCGCGGCCTGGCGCGCTTGCTGGCACTGGGTCTGCTGGCCGGCTCCCTGGCGGGCTGCTCCACGGTTTCCTCCTGGTTTGGCGGCGACGGCAAACCCAGGCTCAAGGATCTGGGCCCCAACCCCGGGCTGATGGCAGTGCAGCAGGTGTGGACGGCCCGGCTCGGCACGGAGGTGCTGCCAGCCACCGATGTCCACGTGCAGGGCGATACGGTGCTGATCGCCGCCAGGGATGGCAGCGTCACCGCGCTCGATGCGCGCACCGGCGCCCAGCTGTCACGCTTCGCTGCCGGCGAGCCGCTGACAGCGGGCGTGGGTGGCGATGCCGAGCGCCAGGCCGTGCTCACGCGCAGCAACCAGCTCATGGTTTACGCCGAGGGCAGGCAGCTGTGGAAGCAGCAGCTGCCGGCTGCGGCCTATACGCCGCCGCTGGTGGCCGGTGGCCGTGTCTTCGTGCTCGCGGCAGACCGCTCGCTGACGGCTTTCGATGCCGCCAATGGCCGCAAGCTGTGGACGGCGCAGCGCCCTGGCGAGCCCCTGGTGCTGCGCCAGCCTGGCGTGCTGCTTGCCGTGGGCAACACGCTGGTGGCCGGCCTGTCCGGCCGCATGGTGGGTGTCGATCCCGACAGCGGCTCTGTGCGCTGGGAGGCCTCGCTGGCCAGCCCCCGTGGCACCAATGACGTGGAGCGCCTGGTGGATCTTGTGGGGCGTGTCAGCCGCGAGGGAGACAATGTCTGCGCCCGCGCCTTCCAGGCCAGCGTGGGCTGCGTGGATACACGCAATGCCTCCGTGCGCTGGACCCAGCCATCCAAGGGTGCCGAAGGCATCGATGGCGATGGCGAGGCGCTCTTCGGCGCCGAAAGCAATGGCACCGTGCAGGCCTGGCGCCGCGCCGATGGCGCGCGCCTGTGGTCCGTGGAGCAGTTGCAGCACCGCCGCCTGACGGCTCCGCTGCTGCTGGGCCGCTCGGTGGTGTTCGGTGATGACTATGGCGTCGTGCACCTGCTGTCCAAGACGGACGGCCAGGCGCTGGCGCGACTCAAGACGGACGATTCCGGCGTGGCATCCGCCCCGGTTTCGGCCGCCAATACGCTGGTGGTGGTGAGCCGCAGCGGCACTGTGTACGGCTTCCGGCCGGATTGATAGGTATTTTCGGGAATGAAGCCAGTTATTGCCCTGGTAGGGCGGCCCAATGTGGGCAAGTCGACGCTGTTCAATCGGCTGACCAAGTCGAGGGATGCCATCGTCGCGGATTTCGCGGGTCTCACGCGTGACCGCCACTATGGGCAGGGCCGCCAGGGCAAGCACGAATACATCGTGATCGACACCGGCGGCTTCGAGCCGGACGCATCCAGCGGCATTTTCAAGGAGATGGCGCGCCAGACGCAGCAGGCCGTGGCCGAAGCGGATGTCGTGGTCTTCGTGGTGGATGCGCGCCTTGGTCTGTCGGCCCAGGACCATGACATCGCCAATTACCTGCGCCGCCTGGGCAAGCCCTGCGTGCTGGTGGCCAACAAGGCCGAAGGCATGAAGGAGGGCGTCCAGCTGACCGAGTTCTATGAACTGGGCCTGGGCGAGGTGCTTCCCGTGTCGGCGGCCCATGGGCAGGGGGTGCGCGGCCTGGTGGATCTGGCTCTGGGCCAGCTCAACCTGCCCGAGCCTGAAGAGGATGATCCGTTCGATGATGTCGGCCAGAAGCCGATCCGCCTGACGGTGGCCGGCCGCCCCAACGTGGGCAAGTCCACGCTGATCAACACCTGGCTGGGCGAAGAGCGCTTGGTCGCCTTCGACATGCCCGGCACGACGCGCGACGCGATCACCGTGCCCTTCGAGCGTGCCGGCCAGAAGTTCGAGCTCATCGATACGGCAGGCCTTCGGCGCAAGGGCCGTGTCTTCGAAGCCATCGAGAAGTTCTCCGTGGTCAAGACGCTGCAGGCCATCGAAAGCGCCAACGTCGTGCTGCTGCTCATCGATGCCACCCAGGGCGTGACCGATCAGGATGCGCACATCGCGGGCTTCGTGCTCGAAAGCGGACGCTCCGTTGTGCTGGCCGTGAACAAGTGGGATGCGGTGGATGACTACCAGCGCCAGATGCTGGAGCGCTCCATCGAGACGCGGCTGTCTTTCCTCAAGTTCGCGCCTCTGCATTTCATCTCTGCTGAAAAGCGCCAGGGCCTGGGCCCGCTGTGGAACTCCATCATTCAGGCGCACAAGGCTGCGACCTGCAAGATGCCCACGCCGGTGCTTACGCGGCTGCTCATGGAGGCCGTGCAGTTCCAGACGCCCAAGAAGGTTGGCGCCTACCGCCCCAAGATGCGCTATGCCCACCAGGGCGGCATGAATCCGCCGGTCATCGTCATCCATGGCAATTCGCTGGAGCATGTCACGGAAGCGTACAAGCGCTTTCTGGAGGGCCGTTTCCGCAAGGAATTCAATCTTGTGGGCACGCCGTTGCGCATCGAGCTGAAAACCTCCCATAATCCTTTCACCGACAAGGATAAGTAAGCGCCATGGTGCATGGGGAAAACCCTTTGTTGACGGAGCCCCCAAAGCACTGTGGTAACGTGTCGGTTTACAACAACACTCTTCGAACACGGAGAATATCGTGAGCAACAAAGGCCAACTCCTCCAAGATCCGTTCCTGAACGCGCTGCGTCGCGAGCATGTGCCGGTGTCCATCTACCTCGTCAACGGCATCAAGCTGCAGGGCCAGATCGAATCCTTCGACCAGTACGTTGTCCTGCTGCGCAATACCGTGACCCAGATGGTGTACAAGCACGCCATCTCCACCATCGTTCCCGGCCGCGCCGTGAACTTCTCCACGGCTGAAGCCGCTGGCAACGACGCCAGCGCTTGAGTCCGCGTCCCGACGCCTCCCCGCTGAGCGGGGAGTTTCCTCACCCCTCGGGAGAGGTGTTTGAGTTCAGAATCCTTTGACCGGTCCACGCCAACGCCAGTGCTGCTGGTGGGCGTGGATTTCGGCTTTCCCCATTTCGATGGCGAGCTCGAAGAGCTGGGCCTGCTGGCGGGTACCGCCGGCCTGCGCCCTGTGGCTCGCCTGACTTGCAAGCGCAAGGTGCCCGATGCGGCATTGTTCGTCGGCAGCGGCAAGGCCGACGAGATCCGCATGCTGGCCCAGATGCATGGCGCACGCGAGGTGCTGTTCGATCAGGCGCTGAGTCCGGCGCAGCAGCGCAATCTCGAACGCCACCTGCAGATGCCGGTCAATGACCGCACCCTGCTGATCCTGGAGATTTTTGCGCAGCGCGCGCGCAGCCACGAAGGCAAGCTGCAGGTGGAGCTGGCGCGGCTGCAGTATGTCGCCACGCGCCTGGTGCGCCGCTGGACCCACCTGGAGCGTCAGATGGGCGGCATCGGCGGGCGCGGCGGCCCTGGCGAAAAGCAGATCGAGCTGGATCGCCGCATGATCGACGATGCGATCAAGCGCACCAAGGAGCGGCTGCAAAAGGTCAAGAAGCAGCGTGCCACGCAGCGGCGCAGGCGCGAGCGTCATGGTGTTTTCAATATTTCGCTGGTCGGCTACACCAATGCTGGCAAGTCCACGCTGTTCAATGCCCTGGTCAAGGCGCGCGCCTATGCAGCCGATCAGCTGTTTGCCACGCTGGACACGACCACGCGCCAGCTGTATCTGAGCGAGGCCCAGCAGTCGGTCTCCCTGTCGGATACCGTGGGCTTTATCCGCGACCTGCCCCACGGGCTGGTCGATGCGTTCCAGGCCACGCTGCAGGAGGCGGTCGATGCCGACTTGCTGCTGCACGTGGTCGATGCCTCCAATCCGAATTTCCCCGAACAAATCCAACAAGTCCAGAAAGTTCTGGGGGAAATCGGCGCCAGGGAGGTGCCTCTGGTGCTGGTCTTCAACAAGCTCGATGCCGTCGATCCCGACCGCCGGCCCGTGCAGTTGCAGGACCGGTATGAGCTTGACGGTCTGCCTGTCGATCGGGTGTTCGTCAGCGCCCGCTCCGGCGAAGGCCTGGCGCAGCTGCGCCAGCTGCTGGCAGATCAGGCGTTGCGCGCGGCCTCGGCGGACGGGGCAGATGACGAGGGCGAAGAGGTGGTGGATGGCGCTATGCCCCCTGGGCAAGACGCCGAATGCTAGGGACTCGCGTGCCGATTGGGCAAAATGCTCATCAGGTCCCTGTCTTTACCGAAGAAAACGAGACTTCTCGCATGAATCTTTCACAACGCGCCCATCGCTGGGCGATGCTGCCGCAACGCCTTCGCGGGATGTTCAATCTGAATGACCCGCGCTGGGGGCGTGGGGATGACAAGAACGAAGAGGGCGCGCGTCCCGAGGCCGACCGCCCGGCGGCGCCTCCGCCTGCGCCCCCGTCCGGCGACTCCGGGCGCGGCAACCAGCGTCCGGCCTCCGGGCAGCCTTCCGCCCCTGATCTCGATGAGCTGTGGCGCGACCTCAACCGCAAGCTGACAGGTTTGTTCGGCAACCGCCAGGAGGGCGGCGGGCGCGGCCTGCCTCCGAGCCGTGGCGGCGGCCAGCCACCGGACATGCGCGGCGCAGGCGTGGGCGTGGGGCTGGTTGCGGGTATCGCCTTCGTCATCTGGATGGGGACCGGCATTTTCATCGTGCAGGAAGGCCAGCAGGCCGTCATCACCCAGTTCGGCAAGTACAAGACCACGGTGGGCGCGGGCATCAACTGGCGCCTGCCTTATCCCATCCAGCGCCATGAACTGGTGTTCGTGACCCAGATCCGCTCGGCCGATGTGGGGCGTGACAACATCATCAAGAGCACGGGCCTGCGCGAGTCGGCCATGCTCACAGAGGATGAGAACATCGTCGAGATCAAGTTCGCTGTGCAGTACCGCCTCAGCGATGCGCGCGCCTGGCTGTTCGAGAGCAAGAATCCCTCGGAGGCCGTGGTCCAGGCCGCAGAGACCGCCGTGCGTGAAGTGGTCGGCAAGATGCGCATGGATACGGCGCTGGCCGAAGAGCGCGACCAGATCGCGCCGCGCGTGCGCGACCTGATGCAGACCATTCTCGACCGCTACAAGGTGGGTGTGGAAGTGGTGGGCATCAACCTGCAGCAAGGCGGTGTGCGTCCACCCGAGCAGGTGCAGTCGTCCTTCGACGATGTGCTGCGAGCTGGTCAGGAACGCGAGCGTGCCAAGAATGAGGCGCAGGCCTACGCCAACGATGTGGTGCCACGCGCAGCGGGTACGGCAGCACGCCTGCTGGAGGAAGCCAACGCCTACAAGTCCCGCATCGTGGCCCAGGCGCAGGGCGATGCGCAGCGATTCAGCTCGATTCTGGCTGAGTACCAGAAGGCGCCCCAGGTCACGCGCGACCGCATGT
The DNA here is from genome assembly GCF_029870285.1 of Delftia sp. PS-11. Taxonomy (GTDB): domain Bacteria; phylum Pseudomonadota; class Gammaproteobacteria; order Burkholderiales; family Burkholderiaceae_C; genus Comamonas. The sequence continues at coordinate 4,535 of NZ_JACSYA010000008.1, read as the reverse complement.
ACCTGGAAAGCATGCAGCAGATCTACGGCAACGTCACCAAGGTACTGGTCGATTCGCGCCAGGGTTCCAACCTGCTGTACCTGCCGCTGGACAAGATCATGCAGAGCGTGGGGGGCGCAGCGCCCGCAGCCGAGGCGCCTGCTGCCTCTGCAGGCACCCAGGCGCCTTCGCCCGTGGCCATTCCCGGCCTTTCGAACGATGCGCGCAGCCGCGACAGCAGTCGCAGCCGTGACCGCGAAGCACGCTGAGGAGCAGCCCAAGTGAACCGAGTCGGATTTTTCATCACCAGCATTCTTCTGGCACTGGCCCTGCTCAGCTCCATGCTGTTCGTCGTGGACCAGCGCCAGTTCGGCGTGGTCTATGCCCTGGGGCAGATCAAGGAAGTGATCACGGAGCCGGGCCTAAACATCAAGCTGCCGCCGCCGTTCCAGAACGTGCGCTACATCGACAAGCGTCTGCTGACGCTGGACAGCACCGATACCGAGCCCATGCTGACAGCCGAAAAGCAGCGCGTGGTCATCGACTGGTACGTGCGCTGGCGCATCTCCGATCCGTCGGAGTACATCCGCAACGTGGGCCTGGACGAGTCGGCCGGCGCCATGCAGCTCAACCGTGTGGTGCGCAATGCCTTCCAGGAAGAGATCAACCGCCGCACCGTGCGTGAACTGCTGTCGAGCAAGCGCGACGCGCTGATGAACGATGTCAAGCGTGAAGTGCTGGAAACCGTGCGCGGCGCCAAGCCCTGGGGCGTGGATGTGGTGGATGTGCGCATCACCCGCGTGGACTACGCCGAGACCATCACGGAGTCGGTCTACCGCCGAATGGAGGCAGAGCGCAAGCGTGTGGCCAACGAGCTGCGCTCCACCGGCGCGGCCGAAGGCGAGAAAATCCGAGCAGAGGCCGACCGCCAGCGCGAGATCACGATTGCCAATGCCTACCGTGACGCGCAGAAGATCAAGGGCGAGGGCGATGCCGAGGCCGCGCGCACCTATGCAGAGGCCTTTGGCCGCGATCCGCAGTTTGCGCAGTTCTACCGCAGCCTCGAAGCCTACAAGTCCAGCTTCTCCAAGAAGAGCGACGTGCTGGTGCTCGACCCCTCGCAGACGGACTTCTTCAAGGCCTACCGCAACGGGGGCTCCGGCAAGTAGGCTCCGCACTGGCCATGGTGCCCTGGTTCTGCGGGCCATGGCACTGCCGGCGCATGCATAGCACCCCTTGCGGGTGCTTTTTTGCGCCTGCACCGCATATCTTCGCAATACCGAACGCTGCTCATGGGCCTTGGGTCACCCCCAATTTGGGCGGGCGCGCAACAGCCGGTAGAATCACGTTTTTAACAGCCTCCCCCTTTTTCCATGTCTGCTTGGGTCCTGCCGGATCACATCGCCGATGTTCTGCCCTCAGAGGCCCGGCACATCGAAGAACTGCGTCGAGGTTTGCTCGATACCGCGCGCGGCTACGGCTATGAGCTCGTCATGCCGCCGATGCTCGAATACCTCGAATCCCTGCTCACAGGCACTGGCGAGGCACTGGATCTGCAGACCTGCAAGCTGGTGGACCAGCTGTCGGGCCGCTCCATGGGCCTGCGGGCCGACATGACGCAGCAGGTCGCCCGCATTGATGCCCACCTGCTCAACCGCAGTGGACTGACCCGGCTGTGCTATTGCGGCCCTGTGGTGCATGCCCGTCCCGACCGGCCACGCGCCACGCGCGAGCCGCTGCAGTTCGGCGCAGAGATCTATGGACACCAGGGGCTGGAAGCCGATCTGGAAGCACTGCACCTGTCGCTGGATTGCCTGCGCGCAGCGGGCGTGACCGATATCAATGTAGATCTGGCCGATGTGCGCATCGTGCGCAGCCTGCTGGCGGGCGTCATGGTGGACATGCAGGTGCTGCGCGAGGTCCATGCCGCGCTGGCGGCAAAGGATGCCAGTGCGCTGGACCGGCTCACGCGCGACTTCCCGCAGGCATCACGCGAGGGCCTGATGGCGCTGCCCGGGCTGTATGGCGGCTTCGAGGTGCTCGATCAGGCGCAAAGCCTGCTGGCGCGCACCGCCGGCGTGCAGCCCTGGCTGGCCCAGCTGCGCTGGCTGGCCGAGCGCCTGGAAGGCGTCAATGTGAGTTTTGACCTGGCCGACCTGCGCGGCTATGCCTACTACAGCGGTACGCGGTTTGCGATCTATGTGCCTGGCGGCAGCGATGCCATCGTGCGCGGCGGCCGCTACGACGAGGTTGGCGCCGTCTTTGGCCGCAACCGCCCGGCGGCAGGCTTCAGCCTGGACATCAAGCAACTGGTGGCCGTCGTTCCCGAACGCCCGCTCAAGGCCGCCATCCGCGCGCCCTGGGGCGGCGATGCCCAGGCCGCTGCCGCCATCGCGGCCCTGCGCCGCCAGGGCGAAACCGTGGTCTGCGTGCTGCCCGGGCACGAAAGCGAGGTGGACGAGTTCCACTGCGACCGCGAGCTTGTGCAGACGGCAGGGCAATGGGTCGTCCAGGCCATCTGACGCATTTGTCAATTTCTTCGGATTTCATCGGATTTGAATATGAAAGCAACCAAAGGTCGCAACGTGGTCGTGGTCGGCACCCAGTGGGGTGACGAAGGCAAGGGCAAGCTGGTTGACTGGCTGACCGAGAGCGCCCAGGGCGTGGTCCGCTTCCAGGGCGGCCACAATGCAGGCCACACGCTGGTGATCAATGGCGTCAAGACGGCGCTGCATCTGATTCCCAGCGGCATCATGCGTCCCGGCGTCAAGTGCTACATCGGCAACGGCGTGGTGCTGTCGGCCGCCAAGCTGTTCGAGGAAATCGAAGGCCTGGAAAAGGCAGGCGTGCAGGTGCGTGACCGCCTGCGCGTGTCCGAGGGCTGCCCCCTGATCCTGCCCTTCCACGCGGCGCTGGACGTGGCGCGTGAAGCAGCACGTGAGCAGGGTGGCACCGAGAAGATCGGCACCACCGGCCGTGGCATCGGCCCCGCCTACGAAGACAAGATCGCCCGCCGTGCGCTGCGTGTGCAGGACCTCAAGTACCCCGAGCGTTTCGCCGCCAAGCTGCGCGAGCTGCTGGCACTGCACAACCATGTGCTGGTCAACGTTCTGGGCTCCAGGAACTTCACCTTCGGCGATGCGCTCAAGCCCTATATCAAGGACGGTGAAGTCCAGTTCGACGCCGTGTACGACGAGGCCATGCGCCACGCCGAGCTGCTCAAGCCCATGATGGCCGACGTCTCGCGCGAGCTCAACGACGTGCATGCCCAGGGCGGCAACCTGCTGTTCGAAGGCGCGCAGGGCACGCTGCTGGATGTGGACCACGGTACCTATCCGTATGTCACCTCGTCCAACTGCGTGGCCGGCAATGCGGCTGCCGGCTCGGGCGTGGGCCCCGGCATGCTGCACTACATCCTGGGCATCACCAAGGCGTATTGCACCCGCGTTGGCGGTGGCCCTTTCCCCACCGAACTGGAGTGGGAAAAGCAAGGCACGCCGGGCTGGCACATGAGCACCGTGGGCGCTGAAAAGGGTGTGACCACCGGCCGTTCGCGCCGCTGCGGCTGGTTCGATGCTGCATTGCTCAAGCGCAGCGCCCAGGTCAACGGACTGTCGGGCCTGTGCATCACCAAGCTCGATGTGCTTGACGGCCTGCAGGAGCTGCAGCTGTGCATCGGCTACGAGCTCGACGGCGAGAAAATCGACCTGCTGCCCATGGGCGCCGATGAAATCGCCCGCTGCAAGCCCATCTATGAATCGATCCCCGGCTGGACCGAGTCCACTGTGGGCGTGACCGACTACGACAAGCTGCCGGCCAATGCCCGCCGCTATCTGGAGCGCATCGAGGAAGTGACGGGCGTGCCGATCGCCATGGTTTCGACCAGCCCCGACCGCGACCACACCATCCTGATGCAAAACCCCTACGCTGCCCAGTAACTGCTGGCGGCTGAACACCAAGATTGAACCAGGAGCCATTCCATGCTGACGGAAGACGGTAAACACCTGTATGTGAGCTACGACGAATACCACGGCCTGATCGAAAAGCTGGCGCTCAAAGTGCACCAGTCGGGCTGGAAGTTCGACACCATTCTCTGCCTGGCCCGTGGTGGCCTGCGTCCCGGCGACATGCTCAGCCGCATCTTTGACAAGCCGCTGGCCATCATGTCCACCAGTTCCTACCGCGCCGAAGCCGGCACGGTGCAGGGCCACCTGGACATCGCGCGCTTCATCACCACGCCCAAGGGCGAGATTGCGGGCCGTGTGCTGCTGGTCGATGACCTGGCCGATTCGGGCCACACGCTGAACGCCGTGATCGCCATGCTCAAGACCAACTATCCGCCGATCACCGAGCTGCGCAGCGCCGTGATCTGGACCAAGGGCCTGTCCACCTTCACGCCGGATTACTCGGTGGACTTCCTGCCGACCAATCCCTGGATCCACCAGCCCTTCGAGGCGTATGACACGCTGTCGCCCGAAAAGCTGATGGAAAAGTGGAAGGTCTGAGGCCATCTGCCTTGCCTGCGCCGCAAAGGGAGCCCCAGGGCTCCCTTTGTC
>NZ_JACSYA010000080.1 GCF_029870285.1 Delftia sp. PS-11 | reverse complement strand
TCCGAGGCGCTGTCGCGGACAACCTTACCTGCTTTCGCCGAAAGCGCCCACGGCGAACTAAGTACGCCGGGAACGCGAAACACAACATGGTGGCGCGCCACTTGTGTTCCACTGGGAACGATTGCGTCATACCAAATGCACTCCTCGAGGCTTGCAGGTGGTCCCTCACGCTTCACTAGTTCCAGAACGCCCAGCATCCCAAGCTTCACATTGGTCCCCTGATACGAGCCCGCTTGACCGAGATACTGGCGAGCTACGTCCGCGTTGACCATTCCTTGATGTCGTTTAAGTTCGATGACGAAGCGATGTGCACCAAACCCAACATAGACGTCGGCGCGTCCGGTTGCGACGCCTTCGACTTCCGTTCTCACATCCCCGCGCAGAAAATTTCCGGACAGCCACTCCCGAAGATCTGACTGGAACTGAAATTCTGTAGCGTTTTGATCTCGCAGGTACGCGCCGCGCGCCCTTAACTCCTTGAGACTTGCGTCCTGGCGATCCTTGCAAAATAGGACAACTTGAAGCACAAGCTCATCGAAA
>NZ_JACSYA010000007.1 GCF_029870285.1 Delftia sp. PS-11 | reverse complement strand
CACGCTGCCGGAGCCGCCGACCTTGTTGGCTCGAATGAGCTCTGCCAATTGGTCCATGCCCATGCCGCCGCCGGCAACTGCCGCCGGGAAGCGGCCATCGGCGCTCATGGGTTCACCTCGGTAGTTGATGAACATGAGCAGCTTGTGGCTCAGTGGATTGCTGTCCAGATTGAGCTCATAAGCATTCTGACTTTTCACGAATTTGGCATACCAGCCGTCCTGGGGATCATCCAGCTGAATGTTTCTGCTTTGCAGTCTGCCATTTTCGTAAAAATAGTAGTGCACGCCGGCTGGCTGAGCCGTGGCCAGGAAAACGGCTTTGGCACGCAATGAGCGCTGTACGCGCGCCATGGCCGCCTCGACGGCGGGCAACTGCTCTGCAGGACTGCCAGCGGCGATCCACGCCTGGATGAAGGTATTGTTGGCCAGCGCCTCGGAGCCTGTGATCGCCGTATTGAGCTGTGCCTGTATGCGCGAGGCCACGGATTGCAGCTGTGCCGGCAGTTCGTAGTCGTGCAGGCGCTGCAATTGCTGCCGATTTGCCAGGGCCGATTGCAGCAGAATGACCAGCAAAACCGTTATACCCAGTGCAATCGCAGCTGCAGCGAAAAATCGGGTTCGCAGCGATAGCGTATTCCACCCGAAAGAGCGCTGTGCAAGGATGGATGAAGAGGGAGCTGACAAAATTTCTTGCATAAAAATTTATAGAAGTCTTTATCCGTAAATGATTGATCTTACATTTTGTTTCCATAAATTTCTATTGAAAATTTTAATGTGAGTATTTGTGTGTAAATCCGATTGAACTATTGGGGCGGACATGAAGTCACCGCTGCCGTGATCTCTTGCGTCAAGGCGCAGTCCCACCCTTTGGGATCATGGGGATCACGTGTTCTTGTCTGAAGTGCGAGGTGGCTTCCAGAAAAGTGGCAGGCATCACGGACGCACGCTCAGATTGGCAAGGCGGTGGCACAGGTGCTGCTGGCGGACGGCTGTCAGGTGGTGCGGGCCTTGTTTGAGCAGACAGTTGCGCATTTTGGCCGTGTGGCTTCTTGTTCAACAACGCAAGCGAGGGTAATTCTCAGGAGTGCGTTGATTGAAAGGATCCCTCTCAGCAATGGAGCCATGTCGTCGATGTCAGCCTCAATGGCATGTTCTATGGCCTGCAGCAGGCATTTGGGGTCATGTGTGAGTGCACCGCGGCGCCCTCCTCGCTCTATACCCGCCTGGTCGTAGCTGGTTGGCTCTGGTCATCGGCGCATCGGGTGCCTGATGGGGGTGCAGGGCCAGCGCTGTGGCCAGAAGACAAAGATGCTGGAGAACCAGCAGGCCAAGGCCGGGCTGGCAGAGCGCGGTGCAGACATTGTGGTGTGCGATGCCTGGCTGCACCTTGTGCAGAAATGAACCCTGAAAATAAAAAAGCCCCTGCGCCTATTGGCGTGGGGGCTTTTTATGTGGGCACGCATGTAGGCATGATGCCAAGCCATCGCGTAGCCTGTTGCCTGATCAACGTATCTGGCGGAGGCTGTGAGATTCGAACTCACGGAAGGGTCACCCCTTCGGCAGTTTTCAAGACTGCTGGTTTAAACCACTCACCCAAACCTCCGTAGCCCTCTATTCTAGCCGTGCTTGCAGGCGCCCGGGCATGAAAAAGGCACCCCGTTGCGGGGTGCCATTCAGTGCCTCGCCTGAGGCGGGGCTTAGCCGCGCTGGGCGATGGCCTGCGCTGCGGCCAGGGCGGTCATGTTGACCACGCGGCGCACGGTGGCCGAGGGGGTCAGCACGTGGGCTGCGGCGGAGCCGCCCAGCAGGATGGGGCCGATGGTGGTGCCGTGGCCGCTGGTGGTCTTGAGCACGTTGAACAGGATGTTCGCGGCGTCCAGATTCGGGCAGATCAGCACGTTGGCTTCACCTTGCAGCGAGGAGTCCAGCAGTGCGCGGCCACGGATGGCTTCCGACAGGGCAGCGTCGCCGTGCATTTCGCCATCGCATTCGATGCCAGGGTTGGCAGCGGCGAACAGGTTGCGCGCCGAGCGCATCTTGACGGCCGAGGCGCGGCTGGACGAGCCGTAGTTGCTGTGCGACAGGAAGGCCACCTTGGGCGGCAGGCCGAAGCGGGCCACTTCCTCGGCTGCCAGGCGGGCGATGTCGGCCAGCTCGGTAGCGTTGGGGTTTTCGTTGATGTAGGTGTCGGCGATGAACAGCGTGCCGCTGTCGAGCATCACGGCGTTGACGGTGGCAAATTCGCCAGCGCCCTCCTTGAGGCCGAGCACGTCGCGGACATGGGCCAGGTGGCTGTCGAACTTGCCCACCAGGCCGCACAGCATGGCGTCGGCGTCGCCCAGGTGGACCATGAGTGCAGCGATCAGCGTATTGGAGCGGCGCACCGCTGCCTTGGCTGCTTCGGGCGTGACGCCGTCGCGGCCCATGAGGCGGTGGTAGCTTTCCCAGTACTGGCGGAAGCGCGGGTCGTCTTCGGGGTTGCAGATCTCCACGTCCTTGCCCAGCTGCATGCGCAGGCCGGCCTTGGCGACGCGCGCTTCGATGACGGCGGGGCGGCCGATCAGGATGGGCTTGGCCAGGCCGTCATCGACGGCAACCTGGGCGGCGCGCAGCACGCGCTCGTCCTCGCCTTCGGCGTAGGCCACGCGCTGCAGGCTGGTCTTGGCAGCCGCGAACACGGGGCGCATGAACATGCTGGTCTGGTAGACGAAGCGTGTCAGGCTTTCACGATAGGCGTCGTAGTCGGCGATGGGGCGGGTGGCTACGCCGGATTCTTCGGCGGCCTTGGCCACGGCCGGCGCGATGCGCAGAATCAGGCGGGTGTCGAAGGGGGTGGGGATCAGGTAGTCGGAGCCGAACTTCAGTTCCTTGCCCTGGTAGGCGGCGGCGACTTCATCGCTGACGTCCTGCTTGGCCAGTGCAGCGATTTCGCGCACGCAGGCCAGCTTCATGGCTTCGGTGATCTTGGTGGCGCCGCAGTCCAGCGCGCCACGGAAGATGTAGGGGAAGCACAGGACGTTGTTGACCTGGTTGGGGTAGTCCGAGCGGCCCGTGGCCATGATGCAGTCCGGGCGCACGGCCTTGGCCAGTTCGGGGCGGATTTCGGGCTCGGGGTTGGCCAGGGCCAGGATGATGGGCTTGTCGGCCATGGTCTTGACCATGTCAGCGGTGAGCACGCCAGGGGCCGAGCAGCCCAGGAAGACGTCGGCGCCGTTGACCACATCGGCCAGGGTGCGGGCTTCGGTCTTCTGGGCGTAGCGGGCCTTGGATTCATCCAGGGGGCCACGGCCTTCGTAGATCACGCCCTTGGAGTCCACCACGTAGACGTTTTCGCGCTTGACGCCCAGGCCGACCATCACGTCCAGGCAGGCAATGGCGGCTGCGCCGGCGCCGGAGACGGCGACCTTGACGGAGCCGATGTCCTTGTTCACCAGTTCCAGGCCGTTGAGCAGCGCGGCGCTGGAGATGATGGCGGTGCCGTGCTGGTCGTCATGGAACACGGGGATGTTCATGCGCTTGGACAGCTCGCGCTCGATGTAGAAGCACTCGGGCGCCTTGATGTCTTCGAGGTTGATGCCGCCCAGCGTGGGCTCGAGCGAGGCGATGATCTCGATGAGCTTGTCGGGGTCGCGCTCGGCCAGTTCGATGTCGAAGACATCGACGCCGGCGAACTTCTTGAACAGGCAGCCCTTGCCTTCCATGACGGGCTTGCCCGCCAGCGGGCCGATGTCGCCCAGGCCCAGCACAGCCGTGCCGTTGGTGATGACGCCGACCAGGTTGCCGCGCGCCGTGTATTCGGCCGCCAGCGAGGGATCGGCCTGGATGTCCAGGCAGGGATATGCCACGCCGGGCGAGTAGGCCAGCGACAAATCGCGCTGGTTGGACAGAGGCTTGGTGGGCGTGACGGAGATTTTGCCCTTGTTGGGGCTGCGGTGGTATTCGCGTGCTGCGTCGCGCAGGGCTTGTTCGGCGTTGGACAGGTTTTGTGTCATACAGGATTTCTCTGCAAATGCTCTCGGAGCTTACCGGATGGCTGCAGCCTATGAGCGGCAGGACAATTTGCCTTCAGGGATTTTGACAACAAATCCCCTGTGCCTATGGGCAACAGGGGGGCGGACAGTACGGCGGGTAGGCCGGACGTGTGTTGGGGTGCCCGCCAGGCGGGCACGGCTTCATCAGTGTGCATCTGCCTGGCGCGCGGCCCGGACGGCAGCGGAGGTGTCGCTGCTGGCTCCGTTGAAGAAAATGTTCAATGCCACGGCGGTAATCGAGGCAAGCAGGATACCGGATTCAATCAGTGGATGAATGCTGTGGGGCATCCATTGGCGGAAATTAGGTGCCACCAGCGGAATCATGCCAACGCCGATGGAGACAGCTACTACCATTGCATTATTGCGATTTGTCTGGAAATCCACATTGCTGAGAATGCGGATGCCGGTGGCTGCGACCATGCCGAACATCACCAGGCCCGCGCCGCCCAGCACCACGGTGGGCAGGGATTCGACCAGTGCGCCCATCTTGGGCAGCAGGCCCAGCACGATGAGGATGGCGCCGCCGGCCACGCAGACCCAGCGGCTCTTGACGCCGGTGACGGCGACCAGGCCCACGTTCTGCGAGAAGCTGGTGTAGGGGAAGGTGTTGAAGATGCCGCCGATCAGCGTGCCCAGGCCATCGGTGCGCAGGCCCCGGGTCAGCTCGTCCTGGCTGATTTCGCGCTGCGTCATGTCGCCCAGTGCCAGGAACATGCCGGTGGACTCGATCATGACCACGACCATCACCAGGCTCATGGTCAGTATCAGGATGGGGTCGAACACGGGTGCGGCGATCTCGAAGGGCAGCACCATGGTGAACCACTCGGCCTTGGCCACTTTGCTGAAGTCCATCAGGCCCATGGCCACGGACAGCACGCCGCCGATCAGGATACCCATGAGCACCGAGACGTTGGCCAGGAAGCCCTTGGCAAAGCGCGCGATCAGCAGGATGGACAGCAGCACGACGGCCGAGATGCCCACGCCGGTCAGGTCTGCGTACTTGGGATTGGGAATGGTGGGGACGACCGAGAAGCCCTTGGGCACGGGCGGCAGCGAGGAGCCCGGCGCGCCGGCGGCGGCCTGGGCATCAGCCAGCCACTTGAGGTGTTCGGGGTTGGGGACGCTGGGGGCGGTCGGTCCCACGGGGTTGCCGAAGATCCAGTTGATGCCCACGCGCATCAGGCTGATGCCGATGACGGCGATGATGGTGCCGGTCACCACGGGCGGGAAAAAGCGCAGCATGCGGCTGATCAGCGGCGCAATGAGGATGGATACCACCCCCGCCCCGATGACTGAGCCGAAGATCAGCCCGGCCCCCGCCGAGCCGCCCGTGGTCTGAGCCATGGACACCATGGGGGCCACGCTGGCGAAGGTCACGCCCATCATTACGGGCAGCTTGATGCCGAACCATTGGGTGGCGCCCATGGCCTGGATCAGGGTGATCAGGCCGCAGCAGAACAGGTCGGCCGAGATCAGGTGTGCCACCTGATCGGGCGGCAGGTTGAGCGCGCGTCCGACAATGAGCGGAACGGCCACGGCGCCGGCATACATCACGAGCACGTGCTGCAGGCCGAGTGCCGTGAGCTTGCCCATGGGCAGCATCTCATCGACGGGGTGAACGGACGATTTCATGGGGACTTGTCTCCTCGTGGATTTATGGCAACGGATGCTGGCATGGCACATTTTCAGGCCGGCATCCATACAAAAAGTGTATACAACTCATGGGGGATTTCTGCTCCCGGTAAACCCTGTGGCGGCTGGCGTGCCAATCCTGCTGGCAGGGCTGCAGGCATGCATCAGCATTGCAAGACGGGTGCCAGCGCCGGTGAGGCCGCAGGCACTGTGCTGGTGCCTGCCGCCGTGCGGCCAGGGCGGTGGCAGGCGTGGCTGGGGCGCCTCGGTGGTGCGCATGCCCCGAGGCAGTGCAGGGGCGTAAAAAAACCCGGCGCAGCCGGGTTGGGGGAGGCGGGGCAGGCGTGCCGCGTCAGGCAGTCAGGTCGCTGAGCATGCGTGCCACCACCTTGGTGGCGCGGCGCAGGTCTTCGAGCACCAGGCGTTCGTCGGCGCGCTTGGCGTGGGACTCCAGCACGGTGCGGGGACCCGCGCCATAGATGACGCCGGGAATGCCGCGCTCCACGTACAGGCGCACGTCGGTGTACAGCGGTGTGCCGACGGCTGGCGGCTTTTCGCCGAAGACGGCCTCTGCGTGGGTCTGGATGGCGTCCACCAGGGGCTGGTTGCCGGGCAGGGGGGTCATGGCGTTGGCCAGCAACAGGCGCTTGATGTCCACGCGCACGGCGTCTTCGCCCGCGTACCCGCCCCGGGTGTTGAAGTCGGCCACGGCCTGGGCAATGACGGCGCGGATGCTGGCCTCGACCTCTGCGGGGTTTTCTTCGGGGATCATGCGGCGGTCGAGCTTGAGCACGACCTTGCCCGGCACCACGTTGGTGTTGGTGCCGCCTTCGATGCGGCCGATGTTCAGGTAGGGGTGCTTGATGCCCGGCACCTTCGAGGTGACCTGCTGGTACTTGGTGTTTTCCGCGTACAGCGCATTCATCAGTGCCACGGCGGCCTGCAGAGCGTCCACGCCGGTATGCGGAACGGCTGCGTGGGCCATCTTGCCGTGCACGGTCACTTCCATCTGCAGGCAGCCGTTGTGGGCGGTGACGACTTCGTAGCTGAAGCCTGCCGCGACCATCAGGTCGGGCCGGGTCAGGTTGTTGGCAAGCAGCCAGCCGGGGCCCAGGATGCCGCCGAATTCCTCGTCGTAGGTGAAGTGCAGTTCCACGGCGCCCTTGGCGGGGCGCGCCACGGCTTCGAGCGCGCGCACGGCGTAGGTGAAGCTGGCAAAGTCGCTCTTGCTCACGGCAGCGGCGCGACCGTAGAGCTTGCCGTCCTCGATGGTGGCGCCGTAGGGTTCCTTGGTCCAGCCTTCGCCGGGTGGCACCACGTCGCCGTGGGCGTTCAGCGCGATGGTGCGGCCACCGTCGCCGTAGGGGCGGCGCACGATGAGGTTGGTGATGGACTGCATGCCGTAGGCCTGGACTTCGGCTTCGGGCACGCTGTGCTTTTCAGCGTCGTAGCCAAAGGTCTTGAGCAGCTCGGCGGTGCGCTCGGCGTGCGGTGCGTTGTTGCCGGGCGGGGTGTCGGTAGGCACTTGCACCAGGGCCTGCAGGAATTGCACCTGCTCGTCGAAGTGCTGGTCGATCCAGGCGTCCAGTGCGGCGTAGGTGGCTTGCTTGTCGTGGTTCATGGGGGTCATTGCTGCTCTTGGGCCAGTTGGTTCAGTACGTGGGAGAAGGCGTCGACGGACAGCTGCATGTCGTCGGCCGTGGAGCTTTCCAGCGGGTTGTGGCTGATGCCCGCGTTGAGGCCGCGCACGAAGAGCATGGCCTGGGGCATGATTTCGTGCAGCTTCATGGCATCGTGGCCTGCGCCGCTGGGCATGCGGTGCAGCTGCACGCCCAGTGCGTCCACGGCGGCTTCCCAGCGCTGCTGCCATTCGGGGGCGCTGGGCGCGGCGGCGGCCTGCATGGCCAGTTCGGTGGTGTAGCGCAGGCCCCGGCGCCGGGCGATGGCGTCCAGCTCGGCCAGGATATCGGCCACCAGCGCATCGCGCTGCGCATCGGTGGGTGCGCGCAGGTCCAGGCTGAACTGGCAGCGGCCAGGCACGACGTTGACCGAGCCGCTAGGCACATGGAGCTGTCCCATGGTGGCCACCGAGGTGCCGTCGCGCGCTGCGCGCTGCTCCATGTACAGCGCCAGTTCCGCCACGCCGGTGGCGGCGTCGCGGCGGCGGTCCATGGGTGTAGTGCCTGCATGGCTGGCCATGCCGGTCATCTCGCAGATATAGCGCGCGCTGCCGTTGATCGAGGTGACGATGCCCAGGGGAATGTCCAGCTCGTTGAGCACCGGGCCCTGCTCGATGTGTACCTCGATGAAGCCCAGGTAGCGGGCCGGATCGCGCTGCAGCTTGGGGATGTCGTCGATGCACAGGCCCGCGTGCTGCATGGCTTCGCGCAGGGTGATGCCGTCGGCGTCCTTTTGCTCCAGCCACTGCTGCTTGAAGTCGCCGATCAGCGCGCCCGAGCCCAGGAAGGTGGCTTTGTAGCGCTGGCCTTCCTCTTCCGAGAAGCCCACGACTTCGATGTGGAAGGGCAGTCGCTTGCCCTGGCGGTGCAGTTCGCGCACGCAGGCCATGGGCACGAAGATGCCCAGGCGGCCGTCGTACTTGCCGCCGTTGCGCACGGTGTCGTAGTGGCTGCCGGTCAGCAGGGTCCTGGCGTCCTCGGTGGCAGCCTTGTAGCGGCCCACGACGTTGCCCACGGCGTCAATCTCGACCTCGTCGAAGCCGCAGTCACGCATCCAGTGGCTGATGCGCTGGGCGCAGGCACGGTGGGCATCGGTCAGGTAGGTGACGGTGAGCTGGCCTTTTTCGGCATAGCCGGGGTCGCTGTGCTGTGCCAGCTTTTCCTGCCAGTCCCAGACATCGTTGCCCAGTTCGGGCGTGTAGCCGAACTTGTCATTGAGCCGGATCTCCGCGATGCGGTGGATGTTGCGCAGCGCCTCGCCCAGCTCGAAGTCGGGGTGGTTGTGCAGGCGGCGCTCGAAGGTCTCGATGATTTCGGCTTTGGCAAGGCCCGTGCCGCGCGGCCCGCGCACCGCCAGGATGAAGGGAAAGCCGAAGCGCTTGCCGTACTCGGCGTTGAGCGCGCGGATGTGCTCCAGTTCTTCGGGCGTGCAGCGCGTCAGGCCGGCCTTGGTCTGCTCGTTGGTGGATTCGGCCGTGAGCGTGTTGGCCTCCATGGCCTTGCCCGCCAGTTCCGGGTGGGCGCGGATCAGGTCGAGCTTGGCCTGCAGCGGTGCCTTGTCCAGCACCTGTGCCATGGCGTACTTGATCTGGGCCAGCGAACGGAAAGGGCGCTGGGCCAGTGCGGCTTCGGCGATCCAGGGCGAATGTTCGTAGAGGCCGTCGAGCAGGCCTGCGGCGGTTGCCAGATCGGCGGCGTTGAGTTGTTCCAGCGTCAGTGCCATGCTCGTCATTCCTTTTCGGGGTGGTTGCTTGCCCAGTGGCGCGCGAGGTCGATGCGGCGGCAGACCCAGACCTTGTCGTGCCGCTGGATGTGATCGAGGAAGCGCTGCAGCGCGGTGATGCGTCCGGGCCGGCCCAGCAGGCGGCAGTGCATGCCGATGCTCATCATCTTGGGCGAGTCGTCGCCCTGCGGGTCGCCCTCGGCGTACAGCGCGTCGAACGTGTCCTTCATGTACTGGAAGAACGGGTCGGCGTGCGAGTAGCCCTGGGGCAGTGCGAAGCGCATGTCGTTGCAGTCCAGGGTGTAGGGCACGATGAGCTGGCTGTGCGTGCTGCCGTCGCTCTTTTGCACCTTCATCCAGAAGGGAAGGTCATCGCCGTAGTAGTCGCTGTCGTAGGTGAAGCGGCCGTCGTCGGCGACCAGTCGGTGGGTGTTGGGGCTGTCGCGGCCTGTGTACCAGCCCAGGCCGTGGTCGCCATCGTGGCCGTACAGTTCGCCAAAGATCTCCATGCATTGCTGCATGTGGGCACGTTCGGCTTCGGCGGGAATGTTCTGGTAGTGGATCCACTTGAGGCCGTGGCAGGCGACCTCATGGCCCAGCTCGTGGAAGGCAGCTGCCAGCTCGCGGTGCTTTTGCAGTGCCGTGGCCACGCCGAAGACGGTCAGCGGCAGGCCACGCTTTTCGAACTCGCGCAGGATGCGCCAGACACCGGCGCGCGAACCGTATTCGTAGATGCCCTCCATGCTCATGTGGCGCTCAGGATAGGCAGCCGGATTGAACATCTCGGACAGGAACTGCTCGCTGGCGGCATCGCCGTGCAGCACGCTGTTTTCGCCGCCTTCTTCATAGTTGAGCACGAACTGCACAGCCACGCGGGCCTGGCCGGGCCAGCGGGCATGCGGGGGAGTGCGGCCGTAGCCGATCAGGTCGCGGGGATAGGGGGCAGTGGCGTCGTAGGTCATGCGGATACAGAGGAAAGGGCCATCGAAAGATCGCTGGTCGGCATGTCGCGGTCGAAGGTCAGGCCGGCCTCGACATGGTCCAGGTGCTGTTGCATGAGGCGCACTGCCTGGTCGGCATCGCCACTGGCCAGGGCGGTGACGATTTCGGCGTGCTCCTCGTGGGAATGCGCTGCGGCGCTGCTCGACTGGTACATCAGCGTGATCAGCGCGCAGCGCGAGATCAGTTCGCCCAGCAACTGGGCCAGCACTTCGTTGCCCATGAGTTCTGCCATGCGCACGTGGAAGTCGCCCAGCAGCTCGGTGCGCTGGCCGACATCGTTGCCGTCCATGGCTTTCTTTTCGGCCGCGACGTGCTGGCGCAGCGCGCGGATCTTGGCTGGCGTGCCCTGGGCAATGAAGGCGCGCACCATTTCGGCTTCCAGCATGCGGCGCACCGCGAAAACCTGGCGCGCCTCGTCCACCGAGGGTGTGGCCACGAAGGCGCCGCGCGCAGGCTCCAGCCGGATCAGGCGGTTTTGCGACAACTGGAACAGCGCCTGCCGCACCAGGGTGCGCGAGACGCCGAAATGGTCGGCCAATTTCTGCTCGGCCAGCTTGGTGCCGGGCAGCAGGCGGTGCTCGACGATCGCCCGCGTCAGGCTCTCGACAATGAAACTGGTGGTGGAGGTCTCCATGCCTTCATCATAGCGGCAGAGGTCAAGAGTTGTATACAGTTTCTGTCTACTGATTATTGGCGTTTCCCCGGATAAGGCGCTCAGAAACCAGGCGATGCCGCATCGAAGTGGCGCGCCAGATGCTCTATGAAGCGCTGCACACGCTGCGTGGATGCGTGGCGCTGCGGGTAGACCACATGGATGTCTGCCGCTGCGGTGGCGTGGTCGGCCAGCACCTGCACCAGCCGGCCGCTGCGCAGGTAGCGGGCGATGTCCCATTCGGCACGCATGACGATGCCCAGGCCCGCCAGCGCCCAGCTGACGGCGATCTCTCCGTCGTTGGTGCTCAGGCTGTCGCGCAGGCGGATGGTTTCGGTCTTGCTGCGGCCCTGTGTGTCCTGGGTGAAGCGCCACACGCCATGGGCCTCGTCGCCCTGGCGGATATCAATGCAGTCATGCTGCACCAGCTCCCTGGGCGTGGCAGGCGTGCCGCGCCGGGCCAGATAGGCCGGCGATGCGCACAGCAGGCGCCGGTTGGGGGCCAGGCGCCGGGCAATGACGCGCGCATCGGGCGGCTCGCCAAAGCGTATGCACAGGTCGAAGCTGTCATCGATCAGCGCAGGGGGCGATGCCGACAGTTGCAGCTGCACCTGGATCTGCGGGTGCCTGCGCACAAAGCTGGCGATCAGCGGTGCGATATGGCTGCGGCCGAAACCCAGGGTGGCATTGATGCGCAGCAGCCCCTGCGGCCTGGAGTGCAGCCCTGTCACGGCCTGCTCCATGGCGGCAATGTCATTGAGGATACGGCGCGCATGCTCCAGGTAGGTCTGCCCTTCCTCGGTCAGTCCCAGGCGCCGGGTCGTGCGGCTGACCAGCTGCACGCCCAGGCGCGCTTCCAGCTGCGACAGCCGCTTGCTGGCTGCAGGCGTGCTGATGCCCAGTTCGCGGGCGGTGGCCGAGAGACTGGCACAACGCGCCAGCAGGCTGAAGAAGGCCATCTCCGATGGCGCCGAGACAGGAGTACTCATTATTGAATCAAAGTAAACAATGCCATCACTTTAGAAGCATCCATCTGCATGGCGCATCGATAGATTCACGGACAAGGCCATGGATTGCCGTGGCCCTTGAGACAACAAGCACACAAGGAGCACATTCATGAGCAAGATCTATCGCATCGCCTGCATCCCCGGTGATGGCATCGGCAAGGAGGTGGTGCCCGCAGGGCAGGCCGTGCTGCAGGCGCTGGCCGATACCCAGCCGGGCCTGGGCTTTGACTTCACCAGCTACGGCTGGGGCGGCGACTGGTACCGCGCCCATGGCGAGATGATGCCGGCCGACGGGCTGGACGCGCTGCGCGACAAGGACGCCATCTTGTTCGGTTCGGCCGGTGATCCGCACATCCCCGACCATGTGACGCTGTGGGGCCTGCGCCTGAAAATCTGCCAGGGCTTTGACCAGTACGCCAATGTGCGGCCCACGCGCATCCTGCCTGGCATCGATGCGCCGCTCAAGCGCTGCACCCCCCAGGATCTGGACTGGGTCATCGTGCGCGAGAACTCCGAGGGCGAGTATGCGGGCGTGGGTGGACGCGCCCACCAGGGCCACCCCATCGAGGTGGCCACCGATGTGAGCATGATGACCCGCGCGGGCGTGGAGCGCATCATGCGTTTTGCCTTCCGGCTGGCGCAATCGCGGCCGCGCAAGCAGCTGACGGTGATCACCAAGTCCAACGCCCAGCGCCATGCCATGGTGATGTGGGATGAAATCGCCACCCAGATCTCCGCCGAGTTCCCCGATGTGCGCTGGGACAAGGAACTGGTGGACGCCGCCACGGCGCGCATGGTCAATCGCCCGGCCACGCTGGACACCATTGTCGCCACCAACCTGCATGCCGACATCCTCAGCGACCTGGCTGCCGCGCTGGCCGGCAGCCTGGGGATTGCGCCTACGGGCAACATCGACCCCGAGCGCCGCTACCCCAGCATGTTCGAGCCCATCCATGGCTCGGCCTTCGACATCATGGGCCAGGGACTGGCCAATCCCGTGGGCACTTTCTGGAGCTGCGTGATGCTGCTGGAGCATC
Organism: Delftia sp. PS-11; assembly: GCF_029870285.1. Classification (GTDB taxonomy): domain Bacteria; phylum Pseudomonadota; class Gammaproteobacteria; order Burkholderiales; family Burkholderiaceae_C; genus Comamonas. Next base: position 193,422 of record NZ_JACSYA010000007.1, on the reverse strand, counting down.
TGGGCGAGCAGCAGGCCGCGCAGCGGCTGATGCAGGCGGTGGAGCAGGTTACGGCCGATGCCGCGCTGCACACGCGCGACCTGGGCGGCCGTGCTACCACCCAGCAGGTGACCGATGCCGTATGTGCACGGCTGAAGGCTCAGGTGGCAGAGGCCGTGGCCGCCTGAATGTGACCGGCCATGGTCCGTACAACAACATCAAGGAGACAAGCCATGCACCGCATCACCCACGCCGTCGCATGCGCACTCGTCGCAGGCGCCATTCCTGCAGCCTGGGCCCAGGCCTGGCCCGCGCGCCCGGTCAGCCTCATCGTTCCCTTTCCAGCGGGCGGCACGACCGACGTGCTGGCGCGGGCCCTGGGCCAGGAGCTGTCCAAGAGCCTGGGCCAGCCTGTGATCGTCGAGAACCGTCCCGGCGCGGGCGCCACTCTGGGCGCTGACCATGTGGCCAAGGCCCGGCCTGACGGCTATACGCTGCTGATGGGGGCTGTGCACCACACCATCGCCACCAGCGTCTACCGCAAGCTGGGCTACGACCTGCAAAAGGACTTTGCCCCCATCACCATGGTTGCGGTGGTGCCCAATGTGCTGGTGGTCAACCCCCAGGTGCCAGCCAGGAACGTGCAGGAGTTGCTGGCCCAGGCCAAGGCCCAGCCAGGCAAGCTCACCTATGGCTCCAACGGCGCAGGCACGGGCCAGCACCTGATCGGCTCGCAATTCGCGAGCCAGGGTGGCGTGGATCTGCTGCACATTCCCTACAAGGGCAGCGGGCCGCTGACCACGGACCTGCTGGGCGGGCAGGTCACCATGTCCTTCGATACCGTCACGCCCGTGCTGCCCCACATCAAGGCCGGCAAGCTGCGCCCGCTGGCCGTGACCACGGCCAGGCGGTCGGTGGCGCTGCCCGATGTACCCACGATGGACGAAGCGGGCCTCAAGGGCTTTGACATGGGCACCTGGTTCGGCGTGCTGGCGCCTGTCGCCACGCCCAAGGAGGTGCTGGCGCGGCTGGGGACTGACATGAACCGCATCATCGAGTCGCCGCCGTTTCGCCGCAAGATGGAAGAGATCGGCGCGGAGCCCATCGGCGGCTCGCCCGAGCAGATGGCCCGCCAGATCCGTGACGACACGGCCCGTTTCGCCAAGCTGGTCAAGGAGGCCAAGGTGACGCTGGAGTAGCGCCCGGTGCCCGGTGCCCGGCGCCTGGCGAAGCGGGCGAATCAGTTTTGACCTGGCCGCATGCCACCGCCGGCGCGGGAAATTCCATAATGGCCGGCGGAGACCCCATACCATGACCAGCACCACGGACCAGCACATCACCGATCCCCAAGCCTTCCTGCTCGACCTCTACCGCGCTGCGGTCCAGGACGCGCAGCCCCAGTACAGCATGGCCAAATGCCTGCCCGCGCCGCCCAAAGGGCGCACCGTGGTGCTGGGCGCGGGCAAGGCGGGCGGCTCCATGGCCCAGGCCCTGGAGGCGCTGTGGCCGGCCGATGCGCCGCTTTCGGGCCTGGTGGTCACGCGCTACGGCCATATCCCGCCGCGTCCCGAAGGTCTTGCCCAGCGCATCGAAGTGGTCGAGGCGGCCCACCCCGTGCCCGACGCCGCCGGCCTGGCGGCTGCCGAGCGCATTCTGGCGCTGACCGAAGGACTGACCGAGGATGATCTGGTGCTGTGCCTGATTTCGGGCGGCGGCTCGGCTTTGCTGACTTTGCCTGCCGAGGGCATCAGCCTGGAGGAAAAGCAGCGCATCAACCGGGCCCTGCTGGAGAGCGGCGCAGCCATAGGCGAGATGAACTGTGTGCGCAAGCACCTGTCGCGCATCAAGGGCGGGCGTCTGGGCGCAGCCTGCGCGCCGGCGCGCGTGGTCACGCTGACCATCAGCGATGTGCCGGGCGACGACCCCTCCGTCATCGCCAGCGGCCCCACGGTGCCGGATGCCAGCAGCTGCGCCGATGCGCTGGCCATTCTGGCGCGCTACCGCATCGAAGTGCCTGAATCCGTGCGCAGCGCGCTGCAGGCGGGCGCGCTGGAAACTCCCAAGCCCGGCGATGCGCGCTTCGCGGGCCACGAGGTCCATATGATCGCCACGCCCCTGCAGTCGCTGCACGCTGCCGCGCGCGTGGCTGAAGCCGCAGGCCTGCGCGCCCATGTGCTGTCCGACGAGATCGAGGGCGAATCACGCGAGGTGGCCAAGGTCCATGCCGCGCTGGCGCGCGCCGTGGCACGCCACGGCCAGCTGTTTGCGCGGCCCTGCGTGATCCTGTCCGGCGGCGAGACCACGGTCACGATACGCCAGCGCCCTGCAGGCACTCCCAAAGGGCGCGGCGGGCGCGCTGGCGAGTTCTGCATGGGGCTGGCCCAGGCCCTGCAGGGGCAGGAACGGGTCTGGGCGCTGGCAGCCGATACCGATGGCATCGACGGTGTCGAGGACAACGCGGGCGCACGCGTGTCGCCCGATACCTTGCTGCGTGCGCAGGAGCAGGGCATGCGGATTGCGGAGTATCTGGACCGCAATGATGCGTATGGGTTCTTTGATGCGTTGGGGGACCTGGTGGTGACCGGGCCTACGCATACCAATGTGAATGACTTTCGGGCAATTTTGGTTCTCTAGGTTTTTGCCCCTGCCGGGTGGTTGTTTTTCGAGGCCGGGATGTGCGCCCGGCCGCTTGTTTCAGGCGCTCACGCCCCGCGCGGCAACGTCTCCCACCAGTCGGCGTCGAACCTGCCCTGCAGGAAGGCGATGAAGGACTGCACCTTCTGCGGCACCAGGCGCGGGGATGGGTAGACGGCGTGGATTTCCTGCTCGGGCAGGCGGCAGGTCTTGAGCACTTCGACCACGCGTCCGGCCTGCAGTGAGTCGTGGGCCACGTAGCGGGGCAGGGCGGCGATGCCCATGTGCGAGCGCGTGGCGGCCAGCAGTGCCGAGAGGTTGTTGGAGCGCAGCCGGCCCGTGACGGGCACGGAGACGGGCTCGCCGCTGGCGTTGCGCAGGCGCCAGATATCGTTGCCCTGCACGCTGCTGTAGATCAGCGTCGCATGCTCCTTGAGGTCCGAGGGCCTGCGCGGTGTGCCGCGCTTGCGCAGGTAGCTGGGCGAGGCCACCAGCACCCAGGGGTTGACGCCCAGCGTGCGTGCACCCAGGCTGGAGTCCGCCAGCTTGCCCAGGCGCAGCGCCACATCGATGCCGTTGGCCACCAGGTCGGTGTAGCGGTCCTCGAAGCTCAGATCGATCTGTACCTGAGGGTTGTGCGTCATGAATTCCAGCGCCAGAGGGATCAGCACGCGCCGCCCGAAAGCCACTGAGCTGCCGATGCGCAGCTGGCCCTGCACCTGGGTCTGGCGCACCTGCACCACTTTGTCCGCTTCGGCCACATCGTTGACGATGGCCTTGCATTTCTCGTAGTACAGCGCGCCCGCTTCGGTCAGGCTCACGCCCCGCGTGTTGCGGTTGAGCAGGCGCACCTTCAGCCGCGCCTCCATGGCCGCAACCTGCTTGGTCACTGTGGGCTGGGTGGTGGCGAATTCATGCGCCACCTTGGTGAAGCTGCCGGTTTCCACCACGCGCACAAACATGTGCATGGCATCGAGTCTGTCCATTGCACGGTCTCCTTTTGCATTGATATTTATTCCTGTGCGGAATAAATTTTATGGTCCGTGCAGGCGTTCCGCCAGCGGCCCGGTCTGCCTAGAGTTGTCTCCAGTTTGAAGGAGACCTCCCATGGCGAAAATGAAAGCAATCGAAGCCGCAGTCCGCGTGCTGGAAAAAGAAGGCGTCACCGTCGCATTCGGTGTTCCCGGCGCTGCCATCAATCCGCTGTACGCGGCGCTCAAGGACCATGGCGGCATCGGCCACATCCTGGCGCGCCACGTCGAGGGCGCAAGCCACATGGCCGAGGGCTACACCCGCGCCGTGGCCGGCAACATCGGCGTGTGCATCGGCACCAGCGGCCCGGCCGGCACGGACATGATCACAGGCCTGTACTCGGCCAGCGCGGACTCGATTCCGATTCTGTGCATCACGGGCCAGGCGCCGCGCTCGCGTCTGCACAAGGAAGACTTTCAGGCCGTGGACATCGCCTCCATCGCCAAGCCCGTGACCAAGTGGGCTACCACGGTGCTGGAGCCGGCCCAGGTGCCGCGCGCCTTCCAGCAGGCCTTTCATCTGATGCGCTCGGGCCGCCCTGGTCCCGTGCTGATCGATTTGCCCATCGATGTGCAGCTGGCCGAGATCGAGTTCGATATCGACACCTACGAGCCCCTGCCGGCCTACAAGCCCGCAGCCACGCGCAGGCAGGCCGAGAAGGCCATTGCCATGCTCAACGAGTCCGAGCGCCCGCTGCTGGTCTCGGGCGGCGGCGTGATCAATGCCGATGCCTCGCCGCTGCTGGTGGAGCTGGCCGAACTGCTCAATGTGCCCGTGATCCCCACGCTGATGGGCTGGGGCTCCATCCCCGATGACCACCCGCTGATGGCAGGCATGTGCGGCCTGCAGACCAGCCACCGCTATGGCAACGCCACCATGCTGGCCTCGGACTTCGTGCTGGGCATCGGCAACCGCTGGGCCAACCGCCACACGGGCTCGGTCGAGGTCTATACCAAGGGCCGCAAGTTCGTGCATGTGGACATCGAGCCCACGCAGATCGGCCGCGTGTTTGCGCCCGACTACGGGATCGTTTCGGACGCGGGGGCGGCACTGCAGCTCTTCGTGGAGGTGGCGCGTGAATGGAAGGCAGCCGGCCGCCTGAAGGACCGCAGCGCCTGGGTGGCCGAATGCCAGGGCCGCAAGAGCAATGTGGACTTCCTGCGCAAGACCCATTTCGACAACGTGCCCATGAAGCCGCAGCGCGTCTACCAGTGCATGAACCGCAGCCTGGACAAGGACACCTGCTATGTCTCCACCATCGGCCTGTCGCAGATCGCGGGCGCGCAGTTCCTGCATGTCTACAAGCCGCGCCACTGGATCAACTGCGGCCAGGCCGGCCCGCTGGGCTGGACCGTGCCGGCTGCCCTGGGCGTGCGTGTGGCCGATCCGGCGCGCCGCATCGTGGCGCTGTCGGGCGACTACGACTTCCAGTTCATGATCGAGGAGCTGGCCGTGGGCGCGCAGTTCAAGTTGCCCTATATCCATGTGCTGGTCAACAACAGCTACCTGGGCCTGATCCGCCAGGCGCAGCGCGCCTTCTCCATTGACTACTGCGTGCAGCTGGCCTTCGACAACATCAATGTCGATGACAAGGAAGAGTCCAAGGGCTATGGCGTGGACCACGTCAAGGTGGTCGAGGGCCTGGGCTGCAAGGCAATCCGCGTGCACCGCCCCGAGGACTTCGCGCCCGCCATGCAGCAGGCCGAGGCCTGGATGGCCGAGCACCGCACGCCCGTGGTCGTCGAGGTCATCCTGGAGCGCGTGACCAATATCTCCATGGGCACCGAGATCGACAACATCGTCGAGTTCGAGGAACTGGCTGCATCGCCTGCAGACGTGCCCAGCGCCCTGGCCCTGCTGGACTGAACCCTCTGCTGATTTTCTGCCGGCAGGGCGTCCGCGCCTTGCCGCTATCAACCCGCCCAATGACAACCGGAGACTTCTGACATGCCCCGTTTCGCAGCCAACCTCAGCATGCTGTTCACCGAGGTGCCTTTCCTCGACCGTTTCGAGCGCGCGGCGCGCGCCGGCTTCGAGGCCGTGGAGTTCCTGTTCCCCTACGCCCACACGGCCCAGGAGATCAAGGAACGCATCGACGCCCATGGCCTGCGCATCGTGCTGCACAACCTGCCCGCAGGCGACTGGGACGCGGGCGAGCGCGGCATTGCCTGCGACCCCGGTCGCGTCAATGAGTTCCGTGCCGGCGTGGCCAAGGCCGTGGCCTATGCCAAGGCGTTGGAGGTGCCCCAGCTCAACTGCCTGGCCGGCAAGGCCCCGGCAGGTGCCGATGCCGCCACGCTGCGCCGCACGCTGGTCGATAACCTGCGCTTTGCCGCCACCGAACTGGCGGATGCCGGGCTGCGCCTGCTGATCGAGCCCATCAACCCCTTCGATATCCCCGGTTTCTACCTGAACCGCACGGACCAGGCCCTGTCCATCCTCGATGAAGTGGGGGCCTCCAACGCCTTCGTGCAATACGACATTTACCACGCGCAGCGCACCGAGGGTGAACTGGCCGCCACGCTGCAAAAGCACCTGGGGCGCATCGGCCATGTGCAGCTGGCCGACAACCCGGGCCGCAACGAACCGGGCACGGGCGAGATCAACTACCCCTTCCTTTTTGCGCACCTGGACCGCATCGGCTACCAGGGCTGGGTGGGCTGCGAGTACAAGCCTGCGCGCGAGACCGAGTCGGGCCTGGGCTGGCTGCGCACACAGGTGGCGGTCGCCGCCTGAGCGCTGCAGCGATTTTTTCCAAGATTTCCCAAGAACCACAAGGAGTACACCGTATGAATGCATCTTCCCTCAAGCTCGGTTTCGTCGGCCTGGGCATCATGGGCGCACCCATGGCAGGCCACCTGATCTCGGCGGGCCACCAGCTGTACGTCAACACCCTGGGCAAGGTCCCCGCGCAGATCGCCGAAAGCAGCGCGACCCAATGCACCACGGCGCGCGGCGTGGCCGAGCGCGCCGACATCATCTTCCTGATGCTGCCCGACACGCCCGATGTTGAGAAAGTGCTGTTCGGCGAAGACGGCGTGGCCGCCGGGCTCAAGGGCAGCAGCGGCAAGGTGGTGGTGGACATGAGCTCCATCTCGCCCGTGGCCACCAAGGACTTCGCACGCCGCATCGAGGCCATCGGCGCGCAGTACCTGGACGCGCCGGTCTCCGGCGGCGAGGTGGGCGCCAAGAACGCCACGCTGTCCATCATGGTCGGTGGCCCCGAGGAGGTGTTCGCCCGCGTCAGGCCGCTGTTCGAGCGCATGGGCAAGAACATCACCCTGGTGGGCGGCAATGGCGATGGCCAGACCGCCAAGGTGGCCAATCAGATCATCGTGGCGCTGAACATCGAAGCTGTGGCCGAGGCCCTGCTGTTCGCATCGCGCGCAGGCGCCGATCCGGCCCGCGTGCGCGAGGCGCTGCTGGGCGGCTTTGCCTCGTCCAAGATCCTGGAAGTGCATGCCGAGCGCATGATCCGGCGCACGTTCGAGCCGGGCTTCCGCATTTCGCTGCACCAAAAAGACTTGAATCTGGCCCTGAGCAGCGCACGCCAGCTCGGCGTGTCCCTGCCCAACACGGCCCAGGCCCAGGAGCTGTTCAACAGCTGCGTGGCCCATGGCGGCGCGGGCTGGGACCACTCGGCCCTGGTGCGCGCCCTGGAGATCCAGGCCAACTTCGAAGTCGGCCAGAAAGCTGCGCAGGCGTGATGCCTGCCCTCTGAACCCCGGTGGGTGGGGTTGGGCGGCCTGGCGCCGCCCTGTTGTGAAAAGCCGCGCCTGGCAACGGGCGCGGCTTTTTCTGGCTTCAGTACCCCAGCGTCTGGCCGTCGGGGTTGCGCGGGTCGGACGCGCCGTAGAGCATGCCATTGCGCAGCTGGATGGTTTGCGTGCGGCCCATGGAAGCCTTGACGGCAATGCGATGGCCCCGCGACTTGAGCAGGTTGATGGTGTCGGCGCTGAAGCCCTTTTCCACGCGCAGCTCGTCAGGCGTCCACTGGTGGTGGAAGCGTGGCGTGGCGGCGGCTTCGGCAGGGTTCATGCCGAAGTCGATGGTGTTGACCACGGTCTGCAGCACGGTGGTGATGATGCGCGCGCCACCGGGGCTGCCCGTGACCAGCACGGGCTTGCTGTCTTTGAGCACCAGGGTCGGCGTCATCGACGACAGCGGACGCTTGCCCGCTGCCACCGCGTTGGCGTCGCCGCCCACCAGGCCATAGGCGTTGGCCACGCCAGGCTTGGCCGAGAAATCGTCCATCTCGTTGTTGAGCAAAATGCCCGTGCCCTTGGCCACGATGCCGCTGCCGAAGTTGGTGTTCAGCGTATAGGTCACGGCCACTGCATTGCCAAAGCGGTCCACCACGGAGTAATGCGTGGTCTGGTCGCTTTCATAGGGCTGGGGCTTGCCGGGCTTGATGTCCTTGGCTTCCCGTGCCTTCTGGGGATCGATGCCGGCGGCCAGCGTCTCGGCGTAGCGCTTGGAGGTCAGTCCCTTGAGCGGCACGGTCACGAAGTCGGGGTCTCCCAGGTACTCGGCACGGTCGGCATAGGCCAGCTTCATGCTCTCGGCCATGTAGTGCACGCTTTGTGCGCTGTTGGCCCCCCACTGGTTCATGGGCCAGCGCTCCATCATGTTGAGAATCTGGATCAGGTGGGCGCCGCCCGAGGACGGCGGCGGCATGGTCACGATTTCGTAGCCACGGTACGTGCCGCGCACGGGCTCGCGCTCTGCCACCTTGTAGTTCTTGAGATCCTGCAGCGAGATGGCGCCTGCATGCGGCGCCATCTCGGCGGCAATCTTGCGGGCGATGGCGCCTTCGTAGAAGGCCCTGGCGCCCTGCTGGCCGATCAGGCGCAGCGACTGGGCCAGGTCCTTTTGCACCAGCAGGTCGCCGCGCTTGAGTGGTTCGCCCCCCTTCCAGAAAATGGCCTGCGTGGCGGGCCAGCGGCCCATGTTCTTCTTTTCCTGCTGCAGGATCTTGGCCAGGGTTTCGCTGACGGGAAAGCCCTTGTCGGCCAGCTTCGCTGCCGGTTCTATCACCTTGGACAGCGGCAGCGTGCCCCATTTCCTGAGCGCATGCTCCATGCCTGCCACCGTGCCGGGAACGCCCACGGCGTAGTGGGTGTAGAGCGACTTGCCGTCGATGACCTTGCCGCTGGCATCCAGGTACATGTCGCGCGTGGCCTTGGAGGGGGCGACCTCGCGGAAGTCCAGCGCGATGTTCTTGCCGCTCTTGGCGTCATGCACCATCATGAAGCCGCCGCCGCCGATGTTGCCGGCATTGGGCAAGGCCACGGCCAGTGCAAAGCCCATGGCCACGGCGGCGTCCACCGCGTTGCCGCCAGACTGCAGGATCTGCAGGCCGATGCGCGAGGCCAGCTCCTGCTCGCTGGCGACCATGCCGTTGCGGGCCACGACCGGATGAAAGACGTCCAGATCAAAATCGTAGGCGGCGCTGGCTGCCTGCGCCGCGCTGCTTTGGGTAATCGCCACGGGCGCAGCCGCAGGCGCGGGAGCAGGTGCTGCGGCAGGGATGGCGGGGGCCGGGGCGGCTGCAGAGGGCGGCGCGCTGGAGCATGCGGCCAGGCTGGCAATGGCCAGTGCCAGGCTGCCAGCCAGCAAAGGGGAGCGAAGTTGCATCGAAGTCTCCTGGTGAGGATGGAAAAAGGCCCGGCACCGGCTGTTGGCGCGGTCCGGGCGCAAGCGAAAGCATAGGCGATGCGGCCACTTGCAAAAGCGGTGCCAGGGCCGGGTATCTGCCTAGATGGATCACGGCAGTATTGCTTCAAGAGAGTACAAAAACTGTATACACTTTGTGGGTGCACAGCAGGGCCGCGAGTGCTGTCGCGGGCCCTGGACTGCATGATGCCTTCAATGACAACCAGGGCGGGCCGGTGCCCGCCGCACAGGAGATTCCCATGGGCCTGAGCACCCACGTCCTTGACACCATGAACGGCTGCCCCGCAGCGGGCATGGCCGTCGCGCTGTATTCCACTGATGGCGAACAGGCCACGCTGATCAAGAGCCTGGTGCTCAACCACGATGGCCGCACCGATGCGCCGCTGTTTGACAACCACAGCCTCAAGACAGGCACCTACCGGCTGACCTTCGATGTGGCGGCCTATTTCAAGGCGCGCGGCGTGCAACTGCCCGAGCCCAACTTCCTGAACCGTGTCAGCCTGGACTTCGGCGTGGCCCATGCCGACCAGCACTACCACGTGCCGCTGCTGGTCAGCCCCTGGAGCTATTCCACATACCGGGGCTCCTGACCCCGGCCCACTGGCGCAGACAGGCTGTCGGGGGATGGCCTGGAGTGACTTGACCTGCAAGAAGGGCGCTGCTGTCGCCCTTCCTGCCATTGGGCCTTTACCGGCCCTGTGGATGGCCCAAGGCCACCACCAGCGCGCAGACCAGGAAAAGCGCCTGCAGCTCCAGCGCCCAGCCGCCGGAGCTGTGCAGCTGCAGCACCTGGCCCGTGTGCGCCAATGCGAAGGCCACGGCCATATTGATGGCGACCACCAAAGCTGCAGGCACCACCCACAGGCCAACCAGCAGCATCAGGGGTGCGACCACCTCCCCCAGATAGACCGCATATGCCAGCCAGCCAGGAGCGCCGGCAGCTTGCACCATGCTCTCGATGCCGCCGATGCCGTAGCGCAGCTTGGCCCAGCCATGCAGCAGCATCAACACCGCCAGCGTGGTGCGCAGCAGTGCCATGGCGGCACGGGGGTGGTGGAAGTGGTTCCAGAACTTCATGGACTCTCTCGCCTGGGATGCAAAGCATGGCCCGGATGCTGCATTCTGGCACTTTGTGTCCTGAATGCGCTGTGCTTGCCTGTGCATGCAGGCGCGAACCTTGCGCCTGTAGTCCTATGGCGCATCTTGCGATCTGCCCGAGCACAAGATGTCTAGCATCTGCCCGGCCTCATGCGTGCCGCCATATGGACGCAGAGGGGCTTGGTGCACGTGAGAGGGCGCGCGCCAGGCCGGCAGGTTTTGCCCTGATGCCCGACATAGCGACGAAAGGCAGGTTCAAACATGCGTGAGTTTTCTTTGCGTACCACCGCACTGGTCATGGCCCTGGCGGCTGGCAGCCTGGCCATGGTCGGCTGCACGACCACCAGGCCCGAGACACAGGCCGCACCGCGTGCGGACAGCACCACGGTCAATGCGCGCGCCAATGCCGCGCTGGAGCGGCTGTACCAGACGGCTCCCGGCGCCCGGGAAATGGTGGCACGCGCCAAGGGCGTGCTGATCTTCCCCTCGGTGATTGGCGGCAGCTTCATCGTCGGTGTCGAGCATGGCCGTGGCGTGCTGCGTGTGGGCGGCCACAACAAGGGCTTTTACAGCACCACGGGCGCGTCGGTGGGCTGGCAGGCTGGCGGCCAGTCCAAGGCCGTGATCTATGTCTTCAACACCCAGCAGGCACTGAACAAGTTCCTGGCCAGCGACGGCTGGTCGGTCGGTGCCGACGCCACTGTGGCCGTGGGCCGGGTCGGTGCCAACGGCAGCGTGGACACCACGACCGCCGAAGGCCCCGTGGCCAGCTATGTGCTGACTAACGCGGGCCTGGAGGCTGGCGTCTCGCTGCAGGGCTCCAAGATCACCAAGGTCGTCGAGTAGAGCGCCAGCCGCCCTGCCTGCACCTGGCCGGCCTTGCTGGCTTTTCAGCTGGTTACAGCTGCCCTTCCGTCAGCGTATCGAGCTGGAAACGCCCAGACTTGTCCCAGAGCCAGGTGTCGGTATAGGTGATTCGGCTGGCGCCTGCGGGAACGGGAAATGGCGCTGCTGCGCGCACCAGCCGTTCGATCTCGGCCACGACCTCGGGGGCGTGGCTGGGCGCGCGCATCCACTGCACGCGCTGGACCTGGCCGCTGCGGTCGATCTGCAGCTGCAGCACGCCGATCGCATAGAGCATGGGGGGCAGCTTGCCCTGGTAGATGCGGTCGGCGTTGCGGGCATACAGGTGGCGGGCCGCGCTCTGGCGGTATTCGGCCTGGGTGCTGGACGGCGCATCGCCGCCGCGCGGGCCGGGGCCCGGAGGCGATTTGCAGGCGGTCACCAGGGAGGCGATGGCGGCCACCACGCCGGCCCACAGCCAGGGCCGGCCGGCATGTGACCTGGATGGGGAACTGTGCTGAGAAGAATCGGAAGAATCAGGCATGATGGCAAGCGTATCCTGAAACAATGCGGCGCCATGCAGTCGGAGCGCAACACCAGGGCGCCGCAGGGAAAAAATCTCGCAACCAACAACAACGAAGCCCGCAGGCGCCACGACGGGCTGGCAGGTGCGCGCATGTGGAGTGACACATTCAAGACAGTGGAGCAGGGCCTGGAGCAGGGGCCGCTGTGCTGGGTGGAGGTTCTGGATTCGCGAGGTTCCGTCCCCCGCGAGCGCGGTGCCTGGATGGCGGTATTTGCCGACCGCACGGTGGGCACCATTGGCGGGGGGCATCTGGAGTTCGATGCCCTGGACCAGGCCCGTGGCTTTTTGCGCGATGGGGCGGTGCAGGGCCCGCAGCAAGAGCCGCCAGCCATGCGCCAGCACCGCTATCCGCTGGGGCCCAGCCTGGGCCAGTGCTGCGGCGGCGTGGTGGTGCTGGGCTTTCGCTTCGTGCCCCAGGGCCGCATGGACCTGCTGCGGGAGCGCCTTCAGCCGCCGCGTGACTGCGTGGCCCTGTTCGGCGCGGGCCATGTCGGCCATGCGCTGGTGCGCCTGCTGTGCCAGCTGCCTTACCGCGTGGTCTGGGTGGACAGCCGCGATGAAGTCTTTCCCGAAGCGCCGCACGAGCTGGTGCAGTGCGAGTACTCCGATCCCGTGCAGTCCGCCGTGGCCGACCTGCCGGCCGGCGCCCAGGTGCTGATCATGAGTTTCAGCCACGCCGAAGACCTGGAGGTGGTGGCCCAGTGCCTGCGCCGCCAGCGCGAGCAGGCAGACCTGCCGTATGTGGGCCTGATCGGCAGCGCCACCAAGTGGGCCACCTTCCGGCGCCGGCTGCGCGAGCGCGGCTTCAGCGACCAGGAGCTGGACCATGTAACCTGTCCCATCGGCGTGCCCGGCATCCGGGGCAAGGAGCCCGAGGTCATCGCTGTGGCCGTGGCGGCACAGCTTTTGCAGCGACGCAGTGCATTCCTGGTGCAGAATCAGGGAAATCTCTAGTGTATTGATGCTGCGCAAACCACAGTGTTGCCAGGAAATTGCATACACTTTGTGTCTACAGAATGGTCGCAGCGGTGCACCGGCGGTATTGTCACCGGGTGCGCGGCCTTTTTCTTCTGCTCAGAGCGCCCGCAGTGGTGAGCAGGTTGTACACCGGCAGCCCCCACGCTGCCAAGGTTGAGAGCTATGGAAAGCTACATTCTCGACTGGGCCAACCTGCTGTTGCGGTGGCTCCACGTCATCACGGCCATCGCCTGGGTCGGTTCCTCCTTCTACTTCGTGTTCCTCGACAGCAGCCTGACGCCGCCCGTCGATGAGGATCTCAAGAAGCAGGGCGTCAACGGCGAACTCTGGGCCGTGCACGGCGGGGGCTTCTACCATCCCGTCAAGTTCAATGTCTCGCCGCCGAAGCTGCCCGACCACCTGCACTGGTTCTATTGGGAAAGCTACACCACCTGGCTCAGCGGCTTCGCGCTGCTGACGGTGTCGTATCTCTGGAACGCCAAGATCTACCTGGTCAACCCGGCCGACCCCAATGCCATGAGCTCGGGCGCGGCCATTGCATCGGCCCTGGCCTTCCTGGTGGTGTTCTGGCTGCTGTACGACGGCATCTGCCGCGTCTTTGGCCAGCGCAAGAATGGCGATGCCACGGTCGGCGCTATGGTGCTGGTGCTGGTGTGTATCGCAGCCTATCTGGCCTGCCATATCTTCCCCGGTCAGGCGGCCTTCCTGCTGATGGGCGCCATGCTGGCCACCTCAATGAGCGCCAACGTGTTCTTCTGGATCATTCCTGGCCAGCGCACGGTGGTGAAGGCGCTCAAGGAAGGCCAGCCCGTGGACCCCATCCACGGCAAGCGCGGCAAGCAGCGCAGCGTGCACAACACCTATTTCACGCTGCCCGTGCTGTTCGCCATGCTGTCCAACCACTATGGCTGGCTCTACAGCCATGCGCAGAACTGGCTGGTGCTGATTCTGATGATGTTCGCCGGCGCCGCCATCCGCCAGTTCTTCGTGATGCGCCATGGCTTCAAGCTGGGCCGCAATCCCCATCCCTGGCCCTATGCCCTGGTGGGCGTGCTGGTGCTGATCGGCACGGCTGCCTGGCTCAAGCCCGCCGCGCCTGCCGCCGCCCCGGCTGCCGTGCCCGCCGCCGCGCCTGCAGCAGCGCCTGCCGAGGCCCAGTCCCCGGCTGCCGCTCCTGGGGGAGAAGCCGCCGCCCCGGCAGCGGCGCCCGAGGCTCCGGCTCCGGCTGCGCCTGCGGCCCCCGCTGCCGATGGCGCGGTGGGCTATGCCCAGATGGCACCTTTCTTCCAGCAGCACTGCGTGGTTTGCCACGGCGCGGCACTGCAGCAAAAGAATGTGCGCCTGGACTCGCCCGAGCAGGTGCAGGCCCATGCCCAGCAGATCTACCAGCAGGTGGTGCAGCTGCGCAAGATGCCTTTCGGCAATCCAGGGGCCCTGAGCGATGACGAGCGCAACATGGTCAAGCGCTGGTATGAATCGGGCGCATCCGTGAAGTAAACGCGCCAGCCGGCGGTCACAGGGGTTCTGCTGCACTGTGGCCGCGTGGCGCCCTCAGCGCGCCATCCAACGGTGTATGCACCGCAATGGCTCTGCGCCCGGGAGCGTGCCGGGCCTTGGCCTGCTGCTTTGCCAGAGCTGCAAGATTGGCGATCTCCTCGGGCGCCAGCTGGCTGCCTGGCGCAATGCGCACCACGCCGATGGACAGCGTGGTGCAGGCAAAAAAGCGGCGTATGCCGTGGCGGTCCTCGGCCCAGATGCCGCCATCCTCGCGTGCCTGGGCATCGAACAGCTGCAGCGCCTCGCTGGCAAAGGTGTCCACGATGTCCTCGCAGCGCTGCAACCAGTCCTCGCTTTGCAGCAGCAGCATGAAATCATCTCCGCCCACGTGGCCCACGAAGTCGCGGCGCGCATCGCAGCGTGCTGTTGCCAGCCGTGCCACCAGCCGGATCATCTGGTCGCCGCGCCAGTATCCATAGTGATCGTTGAACGGCTTGAAGTGGTTGAGGTCGGCATAGCAGGCCACGAACCCCGCGCCGCTGTCGATCAGGCGCTGCATGTGCAGGCTGATCGGGATATTGCCAGGCAGGAAGGTCAGCGGATTGGCATGGCGCGCAGCCTCGATGCGGGCTTCGGTCACGCTGCGCACCAGCTGCTCGCCCGTACCCAGGCCCACATAGCGGCCGTTGTCGATGACGATGAAGCCGTCGTTCAGGTAGCGCTGGTCCTGGGAGGTCAGGATGCCCACGAGCTGGTCCACATCGCAGTCCAGCTCGACGATGCGCGGCTGCGTATTGGCGAACGCCATGCAGGACTTGCGCCCATGCACTTCACGGAAATACAGGGTTGCGTAGTGGTTCATGAACTGCTGGCGGTTGATCAGCGCCAGCGGGCGCACACCTTCCACGACGGCGATGGCGTGCAGCTGCTGCTGGGCCTTGAACAGCGAGGCCACCTCGTCGTTGCTGGTGGAAGGCGCAACACAGGGCGCCTGCATGACCAGCAGGTTGCGCAGAACACCGGGCCGCGCACTGTGCCCCTGGTGCGGCAGCACTGCCACGCGCGGGTCCTGGACCACATCCAGCGCCTGCGCTAGCACCTGCTGCTGCGCCATCTCGCAGGGGCGCCCCAGCAGCCAGCCCTGGCCATAGGGAATGCCCAGGTCGCGCAGCGTGCGCAATTCGTCTTCGGTCTCGATGCCCTCGGCGATCAGCGTGGTGCCGAAGACCTCGGCAATGCCCTTGATGGCCTGCAGCAGTTGCAGGTTGGCAGGGCGCTGCTCGATCTGGTGGATGAAATACTTGTCGATTTTGACGAAATCGGGCTTGGCCTCCGACCACAGGCGCAGGCTGGAACGCCCGTCGCCAAAATCATCCAGGGCAAGCCGCGCTCCTGTGGCGTGCACTGCCTTGACGGCGGCACAGACGGCAGGCATGTCGCTGACCCGGTCATGCTCGGTGATTTCGAGCACCAGGGAGCGGGCCTGCACGCCGAAGCTGCGCACGGTGTCGCCCACCATGTCCGGTCCGCAGACGCGCACGGCCTGCACCAGCGCTTCGGCGCTGAGGTTGATGAACAGCCGGCCAGGCGCATTCTGCTTCCCCCAGTCCTGCAGTGCGACGCAGACTGCCAGCAGCTCGAATTCGCGCAGAATGCCTTCGGCAGCGGCCCCCTTGAGCAGGCTGTCGGGCGTATGCAGCGGCGTCGCCCTGGGGCCTCGTATCAGAGCTTCGTGCGCATAGACGCTGCCGCTGCGCAGGTCCGCCAGCGGCTGAAAGACACAGTACAGACCGCCCGAACGCATCAGCTGCGCCACCGGGCCTTGTCCGCTGTGCACCGCAGCAGACAGCACTGCCGTGGCGGCAGGCAGTCTGGCGAGCTTCTGGGGGTCGATCATGGGGTCATCTTTTCACGATGGATACATTACGTATCATTGGTGACGTGCTTGTGACAAGTATGTCACCGCAGCAGGGGAGTGCTGCGAGAGGGTTGACATGGCTCAAAACGCGAATTTGCCAAAGACGGCACAGTGGGCTGCATGTTCGCCCTGTCCTCACTGCAAGCATTCGCCTTCGCACCCGCTGCTATCCAGGTTCTTGCCGCAGGAACCTGGCTGAGGCATCGCCGGCATGTGCCGGACCAGGTGCTGTATCTGGAACGCGGCCGCGTACTGCTGGGCATTGGCCAGAGCGGGCAGATGCGCCACCAGCTCGGTGCGGTCGAGGGTCCCGCCTGGCTCGATGCCGCCTTTGTGCTGCAGAGCCGTGGCAGTTGCCTGGACATGCAGGCTGACACCGAGGTGCGCATCGCTCAGGTGCCCCAGGCGGATTTCCTGCGGGCTGTCGATGAACTGCCCGAAGCGGCCCGGTCGCTGCTGCAGGATATGGCCCGTGCCTATTGCGCCCAGACCGAGCTGGCCGTGAGCCGGCTGTCCAAGGATGCCGAGGCCCGCTGTGCCCAGTGGCTGCTGCGCCACGCCATGCCGCACGAGGCCGGCGGCCTGCGCGTGACCCTGCATCTGCGCAAGCGCCTGATCGCCGCGCAGCTGGGGATTGCGCCGGAGACCTTCTCCCGTGTGCTGCGCCAGCTGCGCGACCTGGGGCTGATCGCGGGCCGTGGCAACGTGATCGACCTGCCTCAGCCTGCTGCACTGGAAGTGCTGGCCATCGGCTGACCCCGCACGCGGCAGCTCTTGCGGCCCGGCAGCAGGGCCTGCGCAGCCTGGACGGGCGTGCGCAGCAGGCCCTGGGACATGCCCGCAGTTGCGGGTTCGACCCAGTGGGTTGCGCTGCGCGTCTGCATATATTGGGGTGTCATGTCCTTGGACGCCCGTCAACCTCCTCCCTTGCAGGCGCTGGTGGCTTCGCCGACGCCATCCTGGGCGCGGTCGGGGCCAGTGCGCTCTCCCCTGGGATATGGCGCCATGCTGCGCGCCGTGCTGGCGCTGGCGGCCATGGCCATGCTGCTGCTGGGGGCGGGCGCCAGCTGGTGGGTGGTCCGGGGTTTGCAGCAGCAGACGCTTGAACAGGCGCAGGCCCGTCAGGCCGAAGAGGTCGATACGGTAGCGCGGCTGCTGGCGGCGCGGCTGGAGCAGCCGCAGCGCCTGCTGTGGGTGCTGGCGCAGGGCCTGGCATCGCATGCGGGCGATGCTTCCTGGCTGCTGAGCGAAGCGTTGCATGGTGAGGCGTCACCGGCAAGGCTGTTTGACAGTCTGCAGCTGGCCGATGCCCAGGGGCAGTTGCAGGTCAGCCTGCGCGGCGGGCGCTCCGAGCGGCTGGCTGATCTGGACCCCGCCGTGCGCGATGCCATGCGCCGCAGCCTGGCCGACGGCAAGCCCGTGATTGCCACCCTGCCAAGGCAGGGCGCCGATGCGGGCATGGTGGAACTGCTCTATGCCGTGCCGTTGCGCCTGGTCAACGGATCGGGGGCGGGCGTGCTCTCTGCCAGTGTGCGCATGTCGGCGCAGGCGCTGCTGCCCCCCGGCATGGATGCCGGGCGCATGGGCAGCCGGCTGCTGCTCATCCAGCGCGACGGCCAATTGCTCGCGCACCAGGATCCCGCGCGCTGGCTGGCGCGTGCCGAGACGGAGCCCGGTCTGGGCGGCGACTGGCTGGTGACAGTCCAGGCCCATGGACTGCAGGCACGCCCCGACAGCGCGCAGCGCGAAGGCTATCTGGTCACGACGGCCGGCATGCCGCTGCCCCAGTGGCTGGTGGTCAAGGTCACGCCGCTGGCTGCCGTTGCGCCGGGCCTGTCCACGCGGGGCATGTGGTGGCTCGCAGCCCTGGTCCTGGCCGCCACGGTACTGCTGGTGCTGGCGCTGGCGCTGGTCATGCATCCTCTGGCGGCGCTGCACCAGGGGGCGCGCCGCTGGCTGGCCAGCCAGCCGCCGCCCGTGTCCGGCAGCCCGTCCGATGGCCGTGATATCCACGACACCCGTGACGCAGGGCAGGCAGATGCCGGATGGCATCTGCCCGCAGTGCTCGCCTGGGGCGAGGCCGCCACGCTGTGGCAGGCCCTTCACCGGCTGCGCCTGCGCAGCGGCGAGCAGGCCCAGGAAATGCGCCGGCTTCAGCTGCAGATACAGACACTGATGGACTACGCCCCTATCGGCCTGGTGGTGACCCAGGCATTCCGGCTGGACCTGGTGGGCCTGCAGGCTGCTCGCATGCTGGGCTACCGGCCCGGCGAACTGCAGGGCCGGCCCATCCGCATGCTGTGCGCCAGCGACAAGGCCCATGAGCAGCTGATCGCGCATGTCCACAAGGACCTGGACATGTACGGTCAGTTCGACAGCGAGCAATGCTTTGTGCGCAAGGACGGCCGCCAGATCTGGGTGCGCATGCATGGCCAGAGCGTGCAGCGGCTGAGCCGCGGCGTGGAGCCACGGGCCACGGCGGCGGCCGACATGGCCCTGGTCTGGGTGGTCGAGGATGTGACAGTGCAGCGGGCGATGCGCGAGCAGCCGGTCTGGAAGGCCCTGCATGATCCGCTGACCCTTTTGCCCAACCGGGAAGCCTTCGCCATGCGGCTCAACGAATGGCTGCAGGAATGTGGCGCACAGCAAGGTGGCGCACCGCAAGGTGGCGCACCGCAGCCTGCTGCGGAGCCTGCCGCAGCGGTGCCCGGCCTCATACGCCATCATGGCGTGGTCCTGTTCCTGGATCTGGACCATTTCGCCCACGTCAACCAGCAGGGCGGCCATGCCGCTGGCGACGAGGTGCTGTGCCACATGGCGCGGCTCATCGAAAGCGTGGTGCGGCCGCTGGGCTGGGTGGCGCGGCTGGGTGGTGATGAATTCGCCATCCTGCTGGCCGGCATGTCTGCCGAGCAGGGCATGCAGCTGGCGCAGGGCCTGTGCATGGCGGTGCAGGACTGGGAGGGCTCGCATGGCGGGCAGCGCTATCTGATGGGGGCCAGCGTGGGCATGGTCGTGCTCGATGCCGGCCAGCACACGGTCAGCGACGTGCTGCGCTGTGCCGACATGGCCTGCTATGCCGCCAAGCGCAAGGGCCGCAACCGCGTCGAGGTGCTGCCGGTGGGTTGAAGCGGGCCGCCATATGCCCGCTTTGCCTATTGCTTGTCCGACTTGCCTGCCGCGCTGGCGAAGCTACTGAGCATGCGGTCGATCCACCAGGGCTGGCGGTCCTGTTCCTCGGCGCGCTCCTTGCGGCGTATCGCGTTGCGCACCAGCAGCGAGCCCGCATACCGGATCGGCTCGGGCGGGAACCAGCCCACGGGGCCCTGGACGAGCGGGCTGCGGCTCCAGGCGTCGTCGCGCTCCAGCACCAGCGATGCCAGAATGCGCCCGCCCATGTGGCTGGGGCCGACGCCGTTGCCCGAGTAGCCCAGCCCATAGCAGATATGCGGCGCGCCGGGCAGGCGTCCGAAAAACGGCAGGCCGCTGACCGAGCGGTCCGACGGACCATTCCAGCTGGCGGTCAGCGGTACGCCGCGCAGCGAGGGAAAAAAGCCGTGCAGCGCCTGTTCGAGTTCGGCTTCGCAGGGTGACCTCTGGTCGAAGACCGGCGTGATGCGTCCGCCGCGCGCAAAGGTGTTGCCGCCCTTGCCCAGCATGAGGCGGCCATCGGGCGTGCTGCGGTAGTAGTAGACGAAGATGCGCGAGTCGAGCACCGCAATCCCGTCGCGCAGGCCCGTGGCGTGCAGCAGTTCGGGGCAGCGTTCGGTGATGACCATGTCGCTCGATACGATGGCAATGCTGCGCTCGAAAGCGGGCAGGGCCTCGGCCATCCAGGCATTGAGCGCCAGCACCACCTTGCCAGCGCGGATGCTGCCCCAGGGTGTCTGCACCACGGCCGGGGGGCCATGGCGCAGCTGCTGCATCGGGCTGCGCTCGTAAATGCGCACGCCCATTTGCAATGCCACGCGGCGCAGGCCGCGCACGAGCTTGCCAGGGTGGACCGTGGCGGCCACCGGCGAGTACACGCCCGCGAGGTGGCGCGCCGAGCCTGCGCGCTGCACGACCTCATCGGGTGGCACGTTGTGGTAGCTGCACAGGCCGTGTGCCTGCAGCGCGCGCATCACGGGCTCCATCGTGCCCACCTGCGCACGGGTGGTAGCTGTGTACAGCGTGCCGTCGCGCCGGAATTCGGCATCGATCCCGTGCTCTCGCACAAAGCGGCCGATATGGTCCACCGCCTCTTGCGATGCGCGCACCAGGCGCACGGCTTCGGCCTCGCCGAAAAGCCGCTGCAGGGTCAGGAATTTGGCGCACCAGGTCAGCAGGCAGCCGCCGTTGCGGCCGCTGGCTCCGGCGCCGCACAGGTCGCGCTCCAGCACGGCGATGTCCAGCGCGCTGTGCTGCTGCTTGAGCGCGATGGCCGTCCACAGGCCCGTGAAGCCGCCGCCGACGATGCACACATCGGCCACCTGTTCGCCCTGCAGGGCGGGCGCGAGTCCGCCGTCCCCGGACAGTGCCTGTTCCAGCCAGAAGGCACGCATGGCGGCTCACCAGGGCAGCGAGTAGGTCTTGGTGTGGGTGAAGCTTTTCATGGCTTCGAGTACGCCCTCCTTGTAGCCCAGGCCTGAGTCTTTGATGCCGCCGAAGGGCGTGAGTTCGAGCCGGTAGCCGGGCACTTCGCGGATGTTGACACTGCCCACGGCAAGTTCGCGCACGAACCGGGTGATGTAGTCGAGCCGGTTTGTGCACACCGAGGACGAGAGGCCGTAGGCCGTGCCGTTGGACAGCGCGATGGCCTCCTCGATGGTCTTGAAGCGGATCACGGGGGAGACGGGGCCGAAGGTTTCCTGCCGGACCACGGCCATTTCGGGCCGCACATGGTCCAGCACCGTGGGGGCGTACAGTGCTCCCCGGCGGACATTGCCGTGCCGCAGCCGTGCGCCCTCGGCGATGGCCTCGCCGACCACCTGCTCGCAGTAGCGCGCAGCGGCCTCGTCGATCACCGTGCCCATGTCGGTGGCCGGGTCCATCGGGTCGCCATGCCGCACGGCTTCGGTGTGGGCCACCAGCCGCTCCACGAAGCGGTCGGCCAGGCTTTCATGCACCAGCATGCGCTTGATGGCGGTGCAGCGCTGGCCCGAGTTCTTGTAGGAGCCGCTGGCGGCCAGCATGGCGGCTTCCTCCACATCGGCATCCTCCATCACGATGAGCGGGTCGTTGCCACCCAGCTCCAGCACCTGGCGCTTGTAGGCGGCCCGCGCCGCGATGTGCTTGCCAATGGCCACGCCGCCGGTGAAGGTCACCATGTCCACATCGGGGTGGGTCAGCATCTCGTCGGCGATCTCGCGCGGCTCGCCTGTCAGCACCGAGAGCATCTCGGGCGGCAGGCCGGCCTCGTACAGCACGTCGGCCAGCAGCAGGGCGGTCAGCGGGGTTTTTTCGCTGGGCTTGAGCACCATCCGGTTGTTGGTGGCCACGGCCGGCGCCACTTTGTGGATCACTTGGTTGAGCGGATGGTTGAAGGGGGTGATGGCGGTGATCACGCCCTGCAGCGGCTCGCGCAGGGTGTACACCTTGCGGCTCTTGCCGTGGTGGGTGAGGTCGCAGGAAAAGACCTGGCCGTCATCGACCAGTGCCTGGTTGGCCGCGAACAGCAGCACATCGCTGGCGCGGCCTGCCTCGTAGAGCGTGTCTTTGAGCGACAGGCCCGATTCGAGTGTGATCAGCCGCGAGACCTCGTCGCGGCGCGCCGCCAGCAGCTCGCCGGCGCGCATCAGGATGCGGTAGCGGTCATGGCGCGTCAGCGCGGGCCGGTAGCCGCGCGCAATGCGGCAGGCCCGGCGCACATCTTCCAGCGTGGCCCGGGGCACGGTGCCAATGACCTGGCCCGTGTAGGGGTAGGTCACTTCGATGGTTTCAGGGCGCTGTACGCGCTCGCCGGCGATGCGCAGCGCCTCGCGGCGGATCTCGATCTGGGGCAGGTGCATGCTCATGGCAGGAGGCTCCGCAGGGTGGGGTGGATCAGGAGGCAGCGTGGTTCAGCGCGAGGTCCAGTGCATCGAAGTTGCGCAGGCGCCGACCATGGGCGATGCCGCTGACGGGCCGGTTGCAGATCAGTGGCACGCGCTGCTCCGACAGGCCGCCGTGCGAGCGCAGCGGCGCATCGAGCCCCGACAGGTCATGGCGGGCCGATGAGGTGCCGATGACCGTGTGGCGGTCGCTGATGACCACCAGGTCGCCGATGCGCTCGGGCGGCAGCTCGAACATGTGCGCTGCCTCGGCGCGGGTGAGCACCATGTCCACGCCGGGCAGGCCGCGCACGCGGGCGAGCCAGCGGGCGGCCTCCTGTTCGTCAGCCGCATAGACCGTGGCAAAGGAACCCAGGGCGCCATGGTGGGCCACGTAGGGGTCGGTGATGGGCAGGATCACGCGCGCCCGCCCCGCGCCATACCAGCCGTCGAGCAGGTCCTGCAGATAGATCACCTGGGGCTGGCCGTCGGCCCCGTGCTTGGCGTTCATGCCATGGTCGGCCGTGAGCACGATGGTGGCGTCCATCTCCTGCAGCTGTGCCAGGTAGCGGTCCATCATGGCGTAGAAGGCGTTGGCTGCGGCACTGCCGGGTGCGGCCTTGTGCTGCACATAATCCGTGGTCGAGAGGTACATCAGGTCGGGGCGCTGCGTCTGCAGCAGCCGGACACCGGCGGCGAACACGAACTCGGACAAGTCCGCGCTGTACACCGAGGGCAGCGGCAGGCCCACCAGTTCCAGTACGTTGCCTATGCCGTTGTCCTGCAGCGTGGCCTGGTCGGCCTTCTCCGCCGAAAAGCAGATGCCTTGCAGGCGGCTGCCCAGCAGTGTGCGCAGCTTGTCCTTGGCCGTGACCACGGCCACCTTGGCGCCTGCGTCGGCAAAGGCGGCCAGCACCGTGCCGGCGCGCAGGTACCGGGGGTCGTTCATCATGACTTCTTCGTCCAGCTCGCGGTCATAGAAGTAGTTGCCGCAGATGCCGTGCACGGATGGCGGCACGCCGGTCACGATGGACAGGTTGTTCGGGTTGGTGAAGGAGGGCACCACGCAGTCGGCCTGCAGGTCCGCGCCCTGGGCGCGCATGCGCGCCAGGCAGGGCGTGGCGCCCGCCTGGGCCGCTGCGTCCAGGTAGGCCGGCTCGCAGCCGTCCACGCAGATCACCACCACCGGGTGGCGCATCCAGCGGTAGCTGCGGTTGTTGACTTGCAGGGTCTGTGGTGCCGTCATGTCATCTCTCCTTGGTAGGTGAAACAGCGTCCGCCTCGGCGCGGGCAGGTGCCGTGGCGCCTCGGCCCAGGGCCTTGTGCATGCGTGAGCGGCTTTGCGCGACATGCCAGCGCAGTGCCTGGCCTGCGATCTGCGGCTCACCGCTGGCAATCGCATCGACGATGGCGCGGTGCTCGTCCACCGACACGCGCAGGCCGCCGCCGCTGCCCAGTGCACGCATGCGAAACAGGGACAGCTCCTTGATCAGGCGCTGGTAGGTTTCCGTCAGCTTGCGGCTGCCTGCCGTGTCCAGCAGGATGTCGTGGAACTGCAGGTTCAGCTGGGCGTATTGCTCCAGGTCCTGGGCCTGCGTGGCCGCATCCATGGCCTGCAGCATGGCGCGCAGGCGGTCGATGCCATCGGGCGTGATGGCCAGCGCCACGCGGCGGCCAATGATTTCCTCCAGCGCCTCGCGCAGCTCATAGATCTCGTCAGCCTCCTCGAACGAGATCTCGCGTACGAACATGCCCCGGTTCTTCTCGGTGCGCACCAGCCCTGCTTCCTCCAGCGCGCGCAGGGCCTCCCGGATGGGCCCCCGGCTGGTGCTGAAGCGCTGCGACAGCTCGCTTTCGTTGATGCGGCTGCCCACGGCCAGCTCGCCGGTCATGATGAGGCGCTCGATTTCTTCCTGCACCAGCATGGGCAGCGAGCTCGATTGCAGGAAGGCCAGCGCGGACGTCGAAGGTGTCTTGTTCATGGGAATGCATTGTTTTCTCGAAACTGTAAACTGTCAACAGTTTTCTATTGACAGTTTTCAGTTGACCATCTACATTGAAATCGCCGACATGCTGCGGCCGTTGCTGGCAAGGCCCGAGGGCCCTTACACGACAGGAGATACGACGATGAAAACGATCCCCGGCATCCGCCGCCACGTCTGCCTGACCCTGTGTGCCGTGGCACTGGGATGGGCCGCGTCCACGGCATCTGCCCGACAGCGCACGCCGCTGCTGGTCTATACAGCGCTCGAAACCGATGCCATGCGGCGCTACAAGAGCGGATTCGAGAAAGCCCACCCCGACATCGAGATCAAATGGGTACGTGATTCCACGGGCATCATCACGGCCAGGCTGCTGGCCGAGAAAGCCAACCCCCAGGCCGATGTGGTGGCCGGCGTTGCGGCCAGCAGCCTGGCCCTGCTGCAGCAGGAAGGACTGCTGCAGCCCTACGAGCCCAAAGGCTTCAAGGCGCTCACTCCGGCCTATTCCGACAGCGCCCGCCCGCCTGCCTGGGTGGGCATGGATGTCTGGGCTGCCACCATCTGCTTCAACACGGCCGAGGCGAAAAAGCGCGGCCTGCCCAGGCCGCAGAGCTGGAAGGACCTGACTTTGCCCGTCTACAAGGGCGCGATCGTGATGCCGCACCCGGCCTCCAGCGGAACGGGCTTTCTCGATGTCTCGTCCTGGCTGCAGATGTGGGGCGAGGCCGAGGGCTGGAAGTACATGGATGCGCTGCACGAGAACATCGCCCAGTACGTGCATTCGGGCTCCAAGCCCTGCAAGCAGGCAGGGGCGGGTGAGTTTCCCATCGGCATCTCGTTCGAGTTCCGGGCCCACCAGGTCAGGAAGTCGGGCGCACCCGTGGAACTGGTGTTTCCCAGCGAGGGCCTGGGCTGGGACATCGAGGGCACGGCCATCATGAAGTCCAGCCAGAAGATGGCGCAGGCCCAGCGGCTGGCGGACTGGATGGCCAGCCGGCAGGCCAACGAGATCAGCGCCACCTGGTGGGCTGTCGTGGCCCATCCGGGCGTGGCCAGCCCGCTGGAAGGCATGCCCGACAACTACGAGTCCCTGCTGGCCAAAAACGATCTGGCCTGGGCGGCCCGTAACCGCGAACGCATTCTGGCCGAGTGGAGCCGCCGCTACGAAGGCAAATCCGAGGCCCGCTAGGCACGCTTGCGCTTGCTGATTTCTGTCCTGCGCGGCCCCGTGCCGTGCCCGCTCCAACCCCACCAGCGAGGCAGACCATGGACACGATGGCTTCTCCTGCCCCCGCCGCCCTTGAGGTGGCCGGCATCCACAAGAATTTCGAGACATTCAGTGCGCTGCGCGATGTCAACCTGTGCGTGGCGCCTGGCGAGATGCTGTGCTTTCTCGGCCCCTCGGGCTGCGGCAAGACCACGCTGCTGCGCATCATCGCCGGCCTGGAGGTGCAAACCGGTGGCCGCATCGTGCAAAACGGACGCGACATTTCGTGGCTGCCGCCCGAGCAGCGTGACTATGGCATCGTGTTCCAGTCGTATGCGCTGTTTCCCAATCTGACGGTTGCCGACAATGTGGGCTACGGACTGGTCAACGGCAAGCTGCGCAAACCGGAGATCCGCGCGCGCGTGCAGGAGCTGCTGCAGCTGGTGGGCCTGCCGGAGTCGGGCGGCAAGTACCCCAGCCAACTGTCGGGCGGCCAGCAGCAGCGCGTGGCACTGGCGCGTGCGCTGGCGGCCCGGCCCGGACTGCTGCTGCTCGATGAGCCGTTGTCCGCGCTCGATGCGCTGGAGCGCGTGCGTCTGCGCGACGAGATCCGGCAGCTGCAAAAGCAGGTGGGCATCACGGCCATCATGGTCACGCACGATCAGGAGGAGGCCCTGTCCATGGCCGACCGCATCGTGGTCATGAACCATGGGCAGATCGAGCAGGTGGGCACGCCCATGGACATTTACGAGCGTCCTGCCACGCCGTTCGTGGCCGACTTCGTGGGCAAGGTCAATGTGCTGCATGGGCAGGCGCTGGGCGGCAAGCGCTTTCGCGTCGGTTCCATGGAAATCGAGTGCCCGTCCTGCGACGGCCACTTCGAGCGGGGGCAGGGCGTCAGCCTGTATCTGCGCCCTGAAGACCGGCTGGCGCAGCACCTGCCGGCCGATACGCCGCACCGGCTGGATGCGCTGGTCACCCGGGTCGAGTTCCTGGGCGGGCTGTGCATTGCCGAGGTCACCAGCGAGGCACTCGACGGCCAGCGCCTGGGACTGCAGTTTTCGCTGAACCAGATGCATGACCTGGGCCTTTGCGAGGGCCGGCGCATCGATATCGCGCTGCGTGCCCAGCGCATCCGGGTGTTCGCATCGCCCAGTCAGGCACGCCCATGAGCGCCGTATTCCATCGCCGGCCTGCGGCCACGCCGGCTCCCATGCTCCAGGGCCGCATGCGCTGGAGCCGCGACGGGTGGATCGCACGCGCGCTGCTGCTGGCCATGCTGGCGCTGCTGCTGCTTTTCCTGGCCGCGCCGCTGGCTGCCATCCTGGTCAATGCCGTGCTCGACCGGCAGGGGCGCTTTGCAGGGCTGGCGCATTTTTCTGCCTATCTGCAGTCGCCCGGCCTGCTGCGCGCGACCTGGAACTCGGTCTGGGTGGCTCTGGTGGTGGTGTCGATTTCCGTGCCCATGGCCTTTGTCTGCGCCTACGCGCTCACGCGCACCTGCCTGCCGGCCCCCTTCAAGGCCACGGTGCGCCTGATTGCGCTGATACCGCTGCTGGCGCCCTCGCTGCTGTCGGCGATCGCATTCGTGCAGTGGTTCGGCAACCAGGGGGTGCTCAAGTTCCTGCTGGGCGGCGTCTCCATCTATGGCGCGCCGGGCATCATCCTGGCCGAGGTGTACAACACCTTTCCGCATGCGCTGATGATCCTGGTGACTGCGCTGTCGCTGGCCGACGGGCGGCTGTACGAGGCGGCTGCCGCATTGCGCACGCCGGGGTGGCGCCAGTTCGCCACGATCACGCTGCCATCGTGCAAATACGGCCTCATCAGTGCCTGCACCGTGGTGTTCACCTATGTGGTGAGCGACTTCGGCGCGCCCAAGGTGATCGGCGGCAGCTTCAACATGCTGTCGGTGGATGTGTTCAAGCAGGTCGTCGGCCAGCAGAATTTCTCCATGGGTGCCGTCATCGGCCTGCTGCTGCTGGCGCCTTCCGTGCTGTCGTTCTTCATCGACTACCGCGTGCGGCGCCAGCTGCGTGCCCAGCTCTCGGCGCGCTCGGTGCCCCATGTGCCCCAGCCCCATCGCCTGGCGGATGCGCTGCTGGCGCTGTTTTGCGTGCTGGTCTGCGTCCTGCTGCTGGCCACCATCGGCATGGCGGTCTACACCTCGTTCATCCGGCTGTGGCCCTACGATCTGGGCCTGACGCTGGCGCACTACCGCTTCGCCCTGCTGGAGAGCGACATGGCCGCAGCCTACTCCAACAGCCTGCTCGTCGCGCTGGCCACGGCGCTGGCCGGTTCGCTGGCTGTGTTTCTGGGGGCCTACCTGGTCGAGAAGACCCGTGGCCTGGGCTGGATGCGCCGCGCCATGCACCTGATGGCCATGCTGTCCATGGCCGTGCCCGGCCTTGTGCTGGGCCTGGGCTATGTGATGTTTTTCAATCATCCGGCCAATCCGCTCAATGCCCTGTACCAGACCATGGCCATTCTGGTCGTGTCGATGGTCGTGCATTACTACACCTCCAGCCACCTCACGGCGGTGACCGCGCTGCAGCAGATCGACAACGAGTTCGAGGCGGTGTCGGCTTCGCTCAAGGTGCCGTTCTTCAGGACGTTCGTGCGCGTGACCATTCCGGTCTGCCTTCCGGCCATTCTCGATATCGGCCGCTACTTCTTCGTGGTGTCCATGGCCAGCCTGTCATGCGCGATCTTCCTCTACACGCCCGAGACCATCCTGGCTTCGGTGGCCATCATGCAGATGGACGAGGCCGGCGACATCGGGCCTGCGGCCGCGCTGGCGAGCCTGATTGTCGCGACATCCATCGTGGTCTATGTGGCGTATTCGCTGGCCACCCGGGCGCTGCTGGCGCGCACGCAGGCCTGGCGCGTGCCGCGCAGTGCCTAGCGCTTTGCTTGCCCTGGTTCGCCGCGCCCGGCGGTCCACCCGTTTGCCCATCCTCCAGGAGATTGCCATGAGCCCTGCCGCATCCCCCATTTTGCTCACGCCCGGTCCGCTGACCACCTCGGAGCGCACCCGCGCCGCGATGCTGCGCGACTGGGGATCATGGGACGAGGACTTCAACCAGATCACCCGGCGCATCCGCCAGCGGCTGCTGGCCATTGCTGCGGCAGAGGCCACGCATGAATGCGTGCCCATGCAAGGCAGCGGCACATTCGCGGTGGAAGCGGCCATCGGCACCCTGGTGCCGCGCGGCGGCCATGTGCTGGTGCCCAGCAATGGCGCCTATTGCGCGCGCATCGAACGCCTGTGCGCAACGCTGGGCCGCCGGGTCACCACCATTGGCTACAGCGAATCACAGCCGGTGCGTGCCCTCGATGTGGAGCAAGCCCTGACCGCCGATGAGAGCATCACCCATGTGGCGCTGGTGCATTGCGAAACGGGCACCGGAGTGCTCAATCCCCTGCACGAAGTGGCCGCCGTGACCGCCCGCCATGGGCGCAGCCTGATCGTCGATGCGATGAGCTCGTTCGGCGCCATCGGCATCGATGCGCGCAGCACGCCGTTCGATGCCGTGGTGGCGGCCTCGGGCAAGTGCCTCGAAGGCGTTCCCGGCATGGGCTTCGTGATCGTGCGGCGCACCGTGCTGGAGCAAGCCCGGGGCCACAGCCATTCCCTGGCCCTGGATTTGCACGAGCAGTGGACCTACATGGAAAAGACCGCGCAATGGCGTTTCACGCCACCCACCCATGTGGTGGCAGCGCTGGATGCCGCAATCGCCCAGTATCAGGAGGAGGGGGGGCTGACAGCGCGCGGCGCCCGGTATGCGCGCAATTGCCGGGAACTGATCGATGGCATGCGCGCCCTGGGCTTTCGCACCTATCTGGATGACAGCGTCCAGGCGCCCATCATCGTCACCTTCCACGCCCCGCAGGACCCCGCCTACGAGTTCCGCACCTTCTACCAGGAGGTCAAAAAGCGCGGCTACATTCTCTACCCCGGCAAGCTGACCCAGCTGGAGACTTTCCGCATAGGCTGCATGGGGCAGCTGGGCGAGGCGGGCATGCGCGGCGCGGTCGATGCTGTGGCCCAGGCGCTGCAGGCCATGGGGGTGCGGCCCTAGGCTCCCAGGGCCTGCATCGGCGAAAATACCACCGGCCCGCATATTGCGTGCGCTGTGCTCACAGGTGTTTTGACAGGGGCATTGTGCGCACCCTGGTGCTTGTATCTAGCTGGCAGGGTGCGGGGCTGAGTTACGCTGCGGGTTTGCCATGACTCGCGCGGCGTGCTTCCCGCGCGGCGTTTGCGCGCCCTTTTCTGCCCCCCTCGGTGATTGCTTCGCCCCATGCGCGACCAGGCCCTGTTCGACAAGATTGATTTGCACCTGATCCGGGTGCTGCACACTGTGCTGACCGAGCGCAGCGTTTCCCGCGCCGCGCTGCGCCTGGGCATGCACCAGCCGGCGGTGTCGGCGGCGCTCAAGCGCCTGCGCGAGCTGTCAGGCGATGCACTGCTCGTGCGCTCGGGGGCGCACATGCAGCCGACCGAGGCCGGCCTGCGCATGATCCACCCTGCCGCAGACATACTGCGCGCGGCCGAGGGCCTGTTCAGCGATGCGCGCCATTTCGACCCCCGCACCTCCACGCGGACCTTTCGCATCGCAGCCAGCGACTATCTGGACCCTTTGTTCCTGCCGCGCCTCGTCTCGCATGTGAAGACGCAGGCGCCGACCTGTCCGGTGGACATCCTGCCGCTCAACGGCGATGCGCACTACGAGGTGCAACTGGCCCAGGGCGAGGTGGATGTGGTGATCGGCAACTGGCTGGAGCCGCCTCAGGGCCTGCACCGTGCCAGCCTGTTCGAGGATGAGGTGGTCTGCCTGGTCAGCCCCCAGCATCCGGCCGTGCGCCGTGGCTGGGACACGGCCCAGTGGCTGCAGGCCGAACACATCGCGCCTACGCCGACCTATCCGGGCGCGCGCGGGGTGATCGACGACCAGTTGGCGCGCATGGGCCTGCAGCGCCAGGTGGCGGCGCGCTGCGCGCATTTCAGCCTCATCCCCGACATGGTGGCCTCCAGCCTGTTCGTTCTCACTACGGGCCGGCTGTTCTGCGAGCGCTTCTGCCAGCGCCTGCCGCTGGTGATACTGCCCTGTCCTGTGGCATTCGCGCCGCTGGTGTACTACCAGCTGTGGCATGCACGCACCCACATGGGCGCTTCCACGCGCTGGCTGCGCGATCTGGTGCGCCAGGTGGCCATGATGTCGCGCAGCCGCTGATGGCGGCTGCCTGGCAAAAACAGGCGCCATTTGAAAACGGGCACCATTTCATGGTGGAATCCACGGCCGTGGATGGCCTCTTGTCTTGTGCCGCCTGAACCCGCTGGAGTACGCAGCGCATCATGATGTTTTATGGCAACCCGGCGCCGGACGCCGAACTGGTGATCCTGTATGGCAACTGCCAGACACCGTTTCTGGCCAGCCTGCTGGCAGCCGCCTGCGGCGACAAGGGCTATCTGTGTGTGCTCAACCATGCGCCGCCAGGTCAGGTGGCCGAACGGCCCACGCCCGAGCAGATGCAGCGCTGCCGTGTCTATCTGGAGCAATACGACAGCCAGCCCGACCTGCCTGCTGGCTCGGATGTGGCTCCGGACATGCGCCACTACGGGCTGCCGCTGCGGCGCTATCTGCGCGAGCATTGCCCGGCAGGCTGCCCCACGCTGATTTTTCCCAGCTTCGTCATGACTTGCATGTGGCCGTTCGCCAGCGTTGGCGATCCCCGCAATGTGCCCGAGCCAGGCTATGTATGGGGGCGCTATCCGTATGGCAACCGGCTGGCGCTGGAGGTGCTGGCGCGCGGGTTGAGCGGGCCTGCTGCGCTGGATGCCTACCATCGCTTGTCTGCCGAGCGCTGGACCAATCCTGGCGCCGTACTGGAGCGTGCCCGGCGCAAACTGCAAGAGCGCGATGCCCACTGCGATATCAAGATTGCCGACTATGTGTGGGCGAATTTTCGTGAGCGGCATCTGTTTCTGTCCTATGCCCATGTCCGGGCCGAGGCCATGGGTGAGCTTGCGCAGCGCCTGTTTGATGCCGTGCAGCCCTTGCTGGGCGGTGATGCGGGTGCCGCGCGGCAGCGGCTGCAGGCGGCCATTGATGTCTTGCCAGACATGGACAACCTGGAAGATCCCATCGAGCCTGCCGTGGCCGAAGGGCTGGGACTGAAGTTCTGCGAGCCGGGCATGCGTTTTCGCTGGTATACCCAGCATTGGACTTTTGACGAATATATGGCCCGCTATCTGGCTTATGACCGCAGCTGGTGATGAAGCCAGGTTGCCAGGCGTCATCCGAGTGGGTTATTTTGCAAATGCCGGAAATGGGATTTCTCTGGAAATCCCTGTGCCCGCATCTCGCTGATCAGCCAATTCTTCAGAATGGAAAGTGCAGGATTGTCCTGTGCATTGTTGGCACTCACCATGTAATATGCCATGCGCATGGAGGATTGAATATCCAGCGGCAGGCATAATCTGTTTGCCGTGACATCATAGTCCACGAGAATGCGTTTTCCCAGCATGATCCCCTGGCCCTCGATGGCAAATTGCAGTGCCATGATTTCATCGGAAAGAAAAAGGCCCTGGCTGGCATCGAAATCATGGGCGCCTGCTTCATGGAGCCATTCTTTCCATGCGCTGTGATGCTCCGGGCCATGGATGGAGCGGATATGCAGCAGCATGCAATCCTTCAGGTCGTTGATTCGATGGATTCTCGATCCCAGCGCCGGTGAGCAGACCGGGATGAAATCCGTCGTCACCAGATGTTCCGAAGTGAATGCGCGATCTGCCATGATCTGCTCGTCCAGGCACAGGTCGCAGGCGTTGGGGTCCGGGCTGGCCTGCGCCGTCAACTCCAGCCGTATCTCCGGGTGCAGGTTGAAGAAACGGTACATTCTGGGGACCAGCCATTTGCTGGCGAAGCCCGGCGGACTGCCTATGCGCAGCACGGTTTCGCAGGGCGCCCGGATGGCCGAGGTCGCCTGCTCGATGGCGCGCAAGGCATCGCGAATGCGTGGCACATAATTTTCGCCGGCAGGCGTCAATGCCAGACGGTTGTGATTTCTCTTGAATAACGAAACCCCCAGGCTGCTTTCAAGAAGCCGTATCTGGTGGCTGATGGCAGCATTGGTGACGCATATTTCTGCAGCTGCCTTGGAAAAACTCATGTGGCGTGCGGCCACTTCAAAGACACGGAGCGCATTCAAAGGAGGCAATCTGCGATTCATGGATTTCCTTCTGAGGATGGATCACGTCTGGTACCGTGCTATCCGCCAGAATGGACAGCATATTCTGCAGTCTTCTGACGGGGTATCCGAATAATCCCGGGAATTGCACAAAAAAAAGTAATGCAATCGACTAATTTTCATCAATTGCTCCTTTATGGGTCGCTGCCTATAGTGTGTTTCAGGCAAAAGGAGGTTGGGCCGCACCATGAACATACTGACGGTAGATACCGGCACCACGAATACCCGGGCGACGGTCTGGCATGGCAGCCGCGTGCTGGGTCAGGCCGCCCGTCAGGTGGGTGTACGCGATACCGCCATCTCCGGCAATAGGGCCACGCTGCAAGCCGGCGTGCGCGACACCATCGAGGCTGCGCTGGCGCGCTGCGGCATGCAGGCCTGCGACATTGGTCTGGCGCTGGCGTCCGGCATGATCACCTCCAATGTTGGCCTGCATGAGCTGCCCCATCTGGTGGCCCCTGCGGGGCGCAGCGAACTGGCCTGCGCGATGGCTGCCGTCAGGCTGCCCGAGGTGTTCGGGCAGCCGATCTGGTTCGTGCCCGGCGTCTGCAATCCGGTGCGCAATATCGGCCTGCACAACTGCGAGTCGATGGACATGATGCGCGGCGAGGAAACCGAGACCATGGGCCTGCTGGCGCGCGTGCACGTTGCCACGCCGGCTGTCATCGTGCTGCCGGGCTCGCATTCCAAGTTCGTCCACCTGGACGCGCAGGGGAGGATCAGCGGCTGCGTGACGACGCTGGCCGGTGAGATGCTGCAGGTGCTGACCCACAACACCATCCTGGCCGACTCCTTGCACAGCGACTTTGCCAGCGACATCGATGCCGAGATGCTGCTGGCCGGCGCCCGTTCGGCGCGCCAGATCGGCCTGGGCCGGGCCTGCTTCGTGGTGCGTGCGCTGGACCTGTTCACGATCTACGACCGCAACGCGCGCGCCAACTTCCTGCTGGGTGCCGTGCTGGGAGCCGATCTGCTGACGCTGAAGAACAGCAGCGCGATCCACGTCAACCCCGGCACGGCCTTCTACATCACCGGCAAGCCCTTGCTGCGCGAGGCATTGAGCCTGCTGGTGCGGGACGACGATTTCTTTTCCGGGCCGGTGGTCACGCTGACGGATGCGCAGCAATCGCATCTGGCCAGCCTGGGGGCCCAGGCGCTGGCTGCCGAGCGCGGACTGCTGGGCCCGTGCGGCGCGGTGTGGTGAACGCAGTGGGAGAGGAGGTCATCTGATGGAAAACACACAAGACAAGCGTGCCAGCCTGCTCTGGGACCAGGGCCATGCGCTGGGCGAGTGCGTGCTGTGGGATGAGCAGCAGGGCCTGTGGTGGTGGACCGATATCGCCGGCGCCCGGCTGTGGCGCGCTGCGCCTGGGGCGCCCCCGCAGTCGCGCGCGCTGCCGCAGGGGGTGGGCAGTTTTGCGCTGACTGGCGAGCCCGACCAGCTGGTACTGGCCATGGAGGGCGGGCTGGCGCACTGCCACTGGGCCAGCGGCCGGCTGGACATGATCGATGCGGGCCTGCAGTTGCGTGCCGGCACGCGGCTCAATGATGGGCGCTGCGACCGCGCCGGCAATTTCGTGTTCGGCAGTATGGACCTGGCCTGCACGCACGCCTTGGGGCAGTGGTGGCGCTATCAGCCCGATGGCAGGCTGCTGGCGCTGGCGCTGCCGGCCGTGGTGATTTCCAACAGCAGCTGCTTCAGTCCCGATGGCGGCACCTTTTATTTCTGTGATTCGCCGGCCAGGCGCATCATGGCCTGCGACTATGAGCCGCACAGCGGGCGCATCGGCAATCTGCGCGTTTTCGCCGATACCAGCGGCCAGGAGGGCGTGCCCGATGGCTCCTGCATCGACGCGCAGGGCTGTTTGTGGAATGCGCGCTGGGGCGCAGGCAAGGTGCAGCGCTTGCGGCCCGATGGGCAGCTGGATGCCGAGATTGCCGTGCCGGTTTCCCAGCCCAGTTGCGTGGCCATCGGCGGCGCGGGGTGGGACCAGCTGTGCATCAGTTCGGCCCATTGGGGCCTGTCGGCGCAGCAGCGCAGCCAGCAGCCGCAGGCGGGCGGCATGTTCGGCGTGTCGCTGGGGCAGCCGCTGGGCCTGCCAGAGTCGCGCTTTGGCGTGTCGGG
The DNA here is from genome assembly GCF_029870285.1 of Delftia sp. PS-11. Classification (GTDB taxonomy): domain Bacteria; phylum Pseudomonadota; class Gammaproteobacteria; order Burkholderiales; family Burkholderiaceae_C; genus Comamonas. The sequence goes on along the minus strand of NZ_JACSYA010000007.1, from coordinate 158,602 downwards.
AGGGGCGGACCATGCGTGATGCAGATGCACTGTCCCTGCAGGGCCGCGCTGCCTTCGTGATGGGCGGCACCACGGGCATCGGCCGCGCCACGGCCGAGTTGCTGCGGGCGCGCGGCGCCCAGGTGGGCGTGTTTGGCGCGGGGGGGAGCAGTCCCGAGGACGAGATCGCCAGCCAGCCGGGGCTGCAGGTGTTTCGCGGCGACGGCAGCGTCAGCGCCCAGGTGCAGGAGGCCATCGCGCAGACGGTGCAGGCTGCAGGGGGGCTGGACATGCTGGTCTGCGCGGCGGCGGTCCATCCCTACGGCACGGCGGTCAGCACCTCCGAGGCCAGCTGGGACCGCGCGCTGGCGGTCAACCTCAAGAGCATGTATCTCACGGCGCACCACGGCGTGCCCCACCTGCTGCGCCGGGGCGGCGGCGCTATCGTCAACGTGGCGTCCAACCAGGGCAGCGCCTGCAACCCGGATGTGGCGGCCTATGCGGCCAGCAAGGGCGCGGCGCTGGCCTTCACCCGCAGCCTGGCGGTGGACTTCGGGCCGCAGGGCGTGCGCGCCAATACGGTCAGCCCGGGGCCTGTCGATACGCCCATGCTGCGCGCCGCCGCCGGCCAGTTCGGCGCGGGGCGCGGCCGGGACGCGGTCGGCATAGACGCGGTCGGCCTGGACGCGGTGTATGCCGACTGGAGCCAGCGCCTGCCCCTGCGGCGCATTGCCTGCGCCGAGGAAATCGCCGAGTTGATCGTGTTCCTGGTCAGCCCGCAGGCTTCCTTTTGCACCGGGGCGGATTTCGTGGCCGATGGCGGCCTGCTGGCCCAACTGGGTTTTTGAACGGAGCGCGCCATGACGATCCAGGTCCCGCCGCCGCCCGCCGACTGGCGCAGCCCCGGTTTTCTGCTGGGGCATATCCAGCACTGCCTGAACTTCTATCATCCGCGCGCCCTTGACCCCCGGGGCGGTTTCGCGCACCGCTTCGCCAACGACGGCAGGCTGCTGGACGCGGGCCCGCGCAATCTGGTCAGCACCTGCCGCTTCGTCGTCATCGAGGCCCTGGCCTACCGTTTGTTCGGCCGGGCCGAATACCGCGAGGCCGTGCGCCATGGCCTGGACTTTCTGACGCAGGCCCACCGCAATCCCCTGAGCGGCGGCTATGCCTGGCTGCTGTCCTGCCAGGACCAGGGGATCGAGGTGGTGGACGGGCGCAATATCGGCTATGGCCTGAGCTTTGCCGTGCTGGCCTTTGCCATGGCGCTGAAGGCGGGCGTGTCCGAGGCCGCCCCTTGGCTGGACGAACTGGTGGTCACCATGGAGCGGCGTCTTTATGACCCGGCGCATGGCCTGTATGCGGACCTGGCCGGCGCCGACTGGCAACTGGACGGCTACCGGGGCCAGAACGCCAACATGCATGCCTGCGAGGCCATGCTGTGCGCGTTCGAGGCCACGGGCCGGTCCTGGTTCCTGGAGCGCGCCGACAGCCTGGCGCAGGCCGTCACCGTGCGGCTGGCCGGGCAGAGCGCGCGTGGTGAGGTCTGGGAGCACTACCGGGCCGACTGGTCGCCCGACTGGCAGTACAACCGCGACGATCACAGCGATGGCTACCGGCCCTGGGGCCATTTGTCCGGCCACCAGACCGAGTGGGCCAAGCTGCTGCTGATGCTGGATCGCCACCGCCGCGCGCCCTGGCACTTGCAGCGCGCACAGGCGCTGTTCGACGGCGCCTTGCAGCGCGGCTGGGACGGCGCGCGAGGCGGCCTGTTCTATTCCTGGGGGCCCGACGGCGTGTTGTATGACGACAGCAAGCAGCAATGGGTGCATGCCGAGACGCTGGCGGCCGCCGCCCACCTGGCCGCCGCCACGGGCGATGCGCGCTACGGGCAGTGGTACGAGCAGCTCTGGTCCTACTGCTGGCGTCATCTGGTCGATCACCGCCATGGCGCCTGGCTGCGGGTCCTGGATGCAGGCAACTGCCTGACTTCCAGCGAAAAAAGCGAGCCTGAGCCCGATTACCACAACATAGGCGCCTGCGCCGAGCTGCTGCGCCTGTCTGGCGAGGGAGGGCTTTGCCCATGAAGATCGCACGCATCACGCCCATGGCCTACCATGGCCCGCTCACGGACCTGGTGTTCGTCAAGGTCGAAACCGATGAGCCAGGGCTGTTCGGCTGGGGCGAATGTTCTCTGCCGGGCAAGCCCTCCGGCGTGGCGGGCGCGGTGCATGACCTGGCCCGGCTGCTGCGGGGCGCCGACCCGCAGCGGGTCGAATGGTGCTGGCAGCGCATGTACCGCCATGGCTATTGGCGCGGCGGGCCGATACAGACCAGTGCCCTGTCGGGCGTGGACATGGCCTTGTGGGACATCCGGGGCAAGCTGGCGGGCTGCAGCGTGGCCGCCTTGCTGGGCGGGCCGGTGCGCGACCGCATCAAGGCCTATGCCAATCTGGGGCTGTCGCTGGACCCTGGCGAATTCCGCGAACGCACGCATGCCGCGCTGGCGCTGGGTTTCCAGGCCGTCAAAATCTATCCGCTGCCGGCCGTGGCGCAGGGCGAGGGGCTGGCGACCATTCGCCAGATCACCGCCTGCTGCGAGGCCGTGCGCGACGCGCTGGGCAGCGCTGGCGACTTCGCCATCGACCTGCATGGCCGCCCTGGCGCGGCGCTGGCCATACAGATCGAGCGGGCCGTGCGCCATACCGCGCCGCTGTGGATCGAGGAGCCGGTGCCGCCCGAGTCCAATGCCGCGCTGGAGCGCCTGGCCCAGCAATCGGCCACGCCCATCGCCGTGGGCGAGCGGCTTTTCACGCGCTGGGCCTTTCGCGAGGTGCTGGAGCGCGGCTGGGCCGGGGTGATCCAGCCCGACTGCGCCAACGCGGGCGGGATCAGCGAGCTGCAGCGCATTGCCGCCCTGGCCGAGATGTACGGCGTCGGTTTTGCGCCGCACAACCCCAACGGCCCGGTGCAGGCCGCCGCCAGCCTGAACCTGGCGGCTTATGCGCAGAACTTTTCGCTGCTGGAGACGCGCCACACCCATAGCGAGTGGACGGCGCGGCTGTGCAGCTACGTGCCGCGCGTGGACAGCCTGGGCTATCTGCCGCTGCCCCAGGGGCCCGGCCTGGGGCTGGAGATCGACGAGGACTTCCTGCGCAGCCAGTCACAGGGCGAGTGGGTGGCCGAGAGCTTCCGGGCCGATGGCTCGATTGCCGACTGGTGAGCGCCATGGCCGAACCCAAACCCTTGCTGCAAGCCTGCCAGCTGGTCAAGCGCTTTGGCAGCGTGCAGGCGCTGCGCGGCGCCGATTTCTGCGTCTACCCCGGCGAGGTGGTGGCGCTGATGGGCGACAACGGCGCTGGCAAGTCCACCCTGGTGCGCGCCCTGTGCGGCGGCTTCGTGCCCGATGCGGGCGAGATCCTCTTCCAGGGCCGGCCCATCACCATGCGCTCGCCGCGCGATGCCCAGGCCCTGGGCATGGAAACCGTTTACCAGGATCTGGCGCTGGCACCTGACCTGGATGCTGCGGCGAACCTCTTTCTGGGCCGCGAACTGCTGCGCGGCGGCTGGGGGCGGCGGCTGGCCTGGCTGGACCATGGCGAGATGCGCCGGCGCACGGTCCAGGCCCTGGCCGGCATGCAGGTGACGCTGCCCAGCCTGCGCGAGCCGATTGCATCGCTGTCGGGCGGACAGCGCCAGAGCATTGCTGTGGTGCGCGCCGCCACCTGGGCGCAGCGCCTGGTTTTCATGGATGAGCCCACGGCGGCGCTGGGCGTGGCGCAGACGCGGGCGGTGCTGGAGCTGATCGTGCGCGTCCGCGACAGCGGCCGCGCCGTCGTGCTGATCAGCCACAACCTGCCCGATGTGATGTCCGTGGCGGACCGTGTCGAGGTGCTGCGCCTGGGCCGGCGCACGGCGCGCTTTGCACGCGGCGAGTTCAGTGCCGACCGCATCGTGGCCGCAATCACCGGCGCGCTGGTCACGGAGCCGCCTGCGTCCGGCGAGGCCATCGGCATCGACATGGCCGCACACAAGGATATGCCATGAGCCCGCCGCTGCATCCTGCCTGGCGATGGCTGGGCGCCAGGCTGCAGGACGGGCCGCTGCGGATCGCCCTGGTGCTGGCGCTGATGGCGCTGCTGTTCAGCGCATGGCGCTTCGACAGTTTTGCCTCGGCTGCGAACCTGCGCAATATCGCCATGTCGGCGGCCATCCTGCTGGTGATGGCCTGTGGCGCCTGCCTGGTGATCTGCACGGCGGGGGTGGACCTGTCGGTGGGCGCCGTGCTGGTGTTTTCCGGCGTCATGGCGGCCAAAGCCATGGCCGCCGTCGGCGGCGAGGGCATAGGGGCCAGCCTGCTGGGCCTGCTGGCCGCGCTGGCAGCCGGCACGGCCTGGGGTGCGCTCAACGGCGTGCTGGTCACGCTGGCGCGCATTCCGCCCCTGGTCGCCACGCTGGGCAGCATGGGCGCGGCCCAGGGGCTGGCCTGGATCGTGGCCGGCGAGGACCTCAAGGATGTGCCCGCCTGGCTGGCCGACAGCGTGGGCTTCGGCGACCTGGCCGGCGTGCCGGTGCTGGCGCTGATCGCCATGGCCGTGGCGCTGGCGCTGGGCCTGCTGCTGGCCCATACGCGCTTTGGCCGCCATACCCTGGCCATCGGCTCCAACCCCCGCGCCGCGCGCGAGCTGGGCATTGCGGTCAACGCGCACCTGATCCGGGTCTATGCCCTGGCCGGGCTGCTCGCGGGCCTGGCCGGGCTGCTGTCGCTGGCGCGCTATGGATCGACCACCATCGCCGGCCACGCCACCGACAACCTGGCCGTCATCGCTGCCGTGGTGATCGGCGGCACCAGCCTGTTCGGCGGGCGCGGCAGCCTGTTCGGCACGGCGGTGGGTGTGCTTATCCCGGCCACGCTGGAGAGCGGTCTGATCATGCTCGGCCTGAGCACATTCTGGCGCGATGTGCTGGTGGGCGTGGTACTGGTGGCGGCGGTCTATCTGGACCAGGCCGGGCGCCGCCAAACCCGGTAGCTGGAGGCGGCGGAATGCGCCACAGCGTTTTATTCATGCCAACGACAGGAGCAAGACATGCGAATGATCCCGAGTGCTGACAGGGCGGCCCGCCTGCTGGGCCTGGCGGCTTTGCTGCTGCACGCTGGTGCGCAGGCAGCCCAGGCGCCGCTGATCGCCTTCATTCCCGGCGTCGGGGGCGATGCCTATTACGGCTCCGTGCAATGCGGCATCGAGGCAGCGGCCCGGGCGCGCGGAGCGCAGGTGCAGACGCAGGCGCCCAAGTCCTTCGATCCCGCCAGCCAGATTCCCATCCTGGAGGCCATGGTCGCGAAAAAGCCCGATGCCATCATCATCGCGCCCACCGATGGCAAGGCCCTGTTTGCGCCACTCAAGCGCGCCACCGAAATGGGTATCACGCTGGTGCTGGTGGACACCACGCTGGACGATGCCTCGATTGCGGTCTCGGCCGTCTCCTCCGACAACGCCGAGGCCGGCCGGCTGGCCGGCGAGGAGATGGTGCGCCTGCTGGGCGGTCGCAAGGGGGCGGTGCTGACCGTCAACCTCAGCCCCGGCGTGTCCACCACCGACGACCGGGAACGCGGCTTTGCCCAGGCCATTCAGGCTGCGGGCCTGCGCTACCTGGGCCAGCAGTTCTCGAACAACAGCGTGCAAAAGGCCGACCAGATTGTTTCGGCCTCGCTGCTGGCGAACCCGGATCTGGTGGGCATCTTCTCGACGGCGGCCTTCAATACCGAAGGCGCCGTGGCGGCGCTGCGCGCAGCACGCAAGGGCGATCAGGTAGTGCTGGTCGGCTTCAATGCCAATCCGCCCGGCATCGAGGCGCTGAAAAAAGGCACAGTCGCCGCGCAGGTGGTGCTCAAGCCCTACGACAGCGGACGCATGGCTGGCGAGCAGGCCCTGAACGCCCTGCAGGGCCGGCCGGTGCAACAGCTGATCCGCACGGGCGCAGCCGTGGCGACCCGGCAGAGCCTGCAGCAGCCGCAGGTGGCCAGGCATGTCTACAGCTTCCAGTGCCCCCCAGACTGAGAGCGCCCGCTTCTGGCTGCTTTCAAGCCGCCGGTGTTGCCGGGCCGGGACTGGCCACCGGCCCGCGTGCAGCGCAGCGGGTTCTTTTGGTGCGCAATCTGCACCGTGTTGGTGCATTTGAGGCCGTGCCATCCTGTCGCGTGCGGGCCAGGTGGGTGGGTGGCCACCGATTGCGTGCCGCACAATACGCGGTTTCGATGGCGGGCACGGGACTTGCGCAAACGAGCTGCTGCAGCGTACTGTGCCCCAAGGCCGGGCGCTTGCACCCGTTCCTTTTTGCGCAAGCCGGAATTGAAAGACAATCCCCGCCATGAATCCCCCCGATACAGTCAGTTCGCCCTCTGCAGCGCCGCCCCGGCTGCGGCTGGCGGGCATCACCAAGCGCTACCCGGCCGTGGTCGCCAACAGCGGCATCTCGCTGACCGTCGGCGCCGGCGAAGTCCATGCCATTCTCGGTGAAAACGGCGCGGGCAAGTCCACGCTGATGAAGATCATCTATGGCGCGGTCAAGCCCGACGAAGGCAGCATCGAAGTCGATGGCCGGCCCGTGCTCATCCGCAACCCTCAGGAGGCGCGCCAGCTGGGCATCGCCATGGTGTTCCAGCACTTCAGCCTGTTCGATACGCTGTCCGTGGCCGAGAACGTCTGGCTGGGCCTGGACAAGAGCCTGCCGCTGGCCGAGGTCGTGCAGCGCATCGAGGCCACTGCCCGTGACTATGGGCTGGAGGTCGATCCGCACCGCCCCGTGCACACGCTGAGCGTGGGCGAAATGCAGCGTGTGGAGATCATCCGCGCCCTGCTCACGCATCCGCGCGTGCTGATTCTCGATGAGCCGACCTCGGTGCTGACGCCGCAGGCCGTCGAAAAGCTGTTCATCGTGCTGCGCCGCCTGGCCAGCGAAGGCTGCTCCATCCTCTATATCAGCCACAAGCTCCATGAAATCCGCTCGCTGTGCAATGCCTGCACGGTGCTGCGCGGCGGCAAGGTCACGGGCGTGTGCAATCCGTCCCAGGAGAGCAATGCCTCGCTGTCGCGCCTGATGATCGGCGCCGAGCCGCCCGAGCTGACCTACCGCGAGGCCCGCGTCGGCGCCAGCGTGCTGCGCGTGCAGGGCCTGTCGCTGCCGCGTGCCGAGCCCTTCGGCGTGGACCTGCAGGGCATTGACCTGAATGTGCGCGCGGGCGAGGTCGTGGGCATCGCTGGCGTGTCCGGCAATGGCCAGAAGGAGCTGATGTACGCGCTGTCGGGCGAGGACACGCGCGCCGCGCCCGAGATGGTGCAGGTGGCCGGCCACAACGCAGGCCGCCTGGGGCCGGGCCGGCGCCGGGCGCTGGGCCTGCATTTCGTGCCCGAGGAACGCCTGGGCCGCGGTGCCGTGCCCAGCATGGGGCTGGCCCACAACCTGCTGCTCACGCGCAAGACGGCGCTGGGCAAGGGTGGCTGGATCCGCATGGGCCAGCTGCAGGCGCAGGCGCGCGACATCATCGCGCGCTTCAACGTCAAGGCTGGCGGCCCGAACGCGGCGGCGCAGTCGCTGTCGGGGGGCAACCTGCAGAAATTCATCGTGGGCCGCGAGATCGACGCCCGGCCCACGCTGCTCATCATCTCTCAGCCGACCTGGGGGGTGGACGTGGGAGCGGCCGCGCAGATCCGTGGCGCCATCCTGCAATTGCGCGACGAGGGCTGCGCCGTGCTGGTGCTCAGCGAGGAGTTGGACGAATTGTTCGAGATATGTGACCGCCTGCATGTGGTGGCCAAGGGCCGGCTGTCGCCCTCGGTGGCGCGGGCCGATGCCAGCGTGCAGCAGATCGGTGAGTGGATGAGCGGCCTGTGGGACGGCGCTGCCGCAGCCCCTTCGGGAGGTGTCCATGTTCAAGCTTGAACAACGCCCCCAGGCCTCCCGGCTGTGGACCTATGGGTCGCCCGTGCTGGCGCTGGCCATCACGGTGCTGATCGGCGTGTGCCTGTTCGTGCTGCTGGGCAAGGACCCGGTGCGTGGCCTGCAGGCTTTCTTCTGGGATCCTGTCAAGACGCCCTATGCGCTGGGCGAGCTGGCCATCAAGGCCACGCCGCTGCTGCTGATCGCGCTGGGCCTGGCAGTGTGTTTCCGCTCCAACGTCTGGAATATCGGCGCCGAGGGCCAGTTCGTGATCGGCGCTGTGGCCGCAGGCGGCATCGCGCTGCTGGCCGACAAGAACACGGGGCCCTGGATCGTGCCGGCCATTTTGCTGGCCGGCATGCTGGGCGGCATGGCCTGGGCCGGCATCGTGGCCCTGCTGCGCGACCGCTTCAACGCCAATGAAATCCTGGTCAGCCTGATGCTGGTCTATGTGGCCACCCTGGTGCTGGGCTTTCTGGTCTACGGCCCCTGGAAGGACCCCATGGGCTACAACTTCCCGCAGACCAAGACTTTCGAGCGCGTCACGCAAATGCCCAAGCTGTTCCAGGGCATGCGCACCAACATCGGGCTGCTGCTGGCGCTGGCGGGCGCCGCCTTGCTGTGGGTGTTCCTGTTCCGCACCCGCGCAGGCTTTGCGCTGCAGGTCGGCGGCCTGGCCCCGGCTGCCGCGCGCTACGCGGGCTTTTCCTCGCGCCGGGCGCTGTGGACGGCGCTGCTCATCTCGGGCGCAGCAGCGGGCCTGGCGGGCGCGCTGGAAGTGGCAGGCCCCCTGGGCCAGCTCACGCCTTATGTACCGGCCGGCTATGGCTTTGCAGCCATCATCGTGGCCTTTGTCGGCCGCCTGCATCCCGTGGGCATGATCTTTTCCGCGATTCTCATGAGCATGTTCTATATCGGGGGCGAACTCGCCCAGTCGCGCCTGGGCCTGCCCAAGGCGCTGACCGGCGTGTTCCAGGGCCTTTTGCTGTTCACGCTGCTGGCCTGCGACACGCTGGTGGCCTACCGCTTGCGCTGGGTGTCCCGCGCGCCCGTGGCCAAGGAGGTGCGCTGATGGAATCCTACGCACTGCTGCTGGGTTCGACCTTCAGCGCCGGCACCGTGCTGGCGCTGGCGGCACTGGGCCTGCTGATCAATGAAAAGGCCGGCATCGTCAATCTGGGCGCCGAGGGCATGATGCTGTGCGCGGCCATCGCGGGCTTTGCCGCCGTGGTCCACACGGGCAGCACCGCCGTGGGCTTTGTGGCCGGCATGGGCGCGGGCGCGCTGCTGGCGGCCATCTTTGGCGTGCTGGTGATCTGGCTCAACACCAACCAGTACGCGACTGGCCTGGCGCTGTCGCTGTTCGGTTCGGGCTTTTCGGCCTTCCTGGGCCTGGGCTATGTGCAGGCGCGCCTGCCCGAGCTGCCCAAGTTCGCCGTGCCCCTGCTGTCCGACCTGCCCGTGGTGGGCACGGCGCTGTTTCGCCTGCATCCGCTGGTCTATGGCGCGGTGATCCTGGCAGCGGCCCTGGTCTGGTTCCTCTACCGCACGCGCGCCGGCCTGGTGCTGCGCGCCGTGGGCGAGTCGCCGCAGTCGGCCCATGCGCTGGGCTATCCGGTGCGCCGCATCCGCCTGGCGGCCGTGGTCTTCGGCGGCGCGCTGTGCGGCCTGGCCGGTGCCTACATCTCCACCGTTTACACGCCGCTGTGGGTCGAGGGCATGGTCTCGGGCCGGGGCTGGATCGCGCTGGCACTGACCACCTTTGCCACCTGGCGACCCGCTCGTGTGCTGCTGGGCGCCTATCTGTTCGGCGGCGTGACCATGCTGCAGTTCCACCTGCAGGCCACAGGCGTGCAGGTGGCCAGCCAGCTGCTGTCCATGCTGCCTTACCTGGCGACCATCGTCGTGCTGGTGCTGATCTCGCGCAATCCGACGTGGATCCGCACCAATATGCCGGCCTCTCTGGGCAAGCCCTTCTATCCGGGCTCCTGACGGCCTGTTCACGATCTCATCGTGCGCCATCCCTGCGGGTCGCTCCCGCAGCGGCGGCTATCGCGCAGAGATCATGAACAGGTTCCGATGCCTTCCCTTCGCAGAACCATAAAAAGGACATACCCGTGCACCACTCCCGCAAGCGCACTTTGTTCAAGATGATCGGCCTGTCGGCCCTGTCCATGGCGGCCCTGACGGCCTGCGGCAAAAAGCAAGAGGCTGCCGAACCCGCTCCCGCTGCGGCGCCTGCAGCACCGGCACCTGCCGAAAAGCTCAAGATCGGCTTCATGTACGTCAGCCCCATCGGCGACGGCGGCTGGACCTTCCAGCATGAACTGGGCCGCAAGGCCATCCAGGAGAAGTTTGGCGACAAGGTCGAGACCTCTTTTGTCGAGAGCGTGCCCGAGAGCGCCGACGCCGAGCGCGTGATGCGCGACATGGCAGGCCAGGGCAACAAGCTGATCTTCGCCACCAGCTTCGGCTACCAGGAGTTCGTGCAGAAGGTGGCCGCCGACCTCAAGGATGTGAAGTTCGAGCATGCCACCGGCTACAAGAACGCCGACAACGTCGCCACCTACGACACCAAGACCTTCGAGGGCGCCTACCTGGCCGGCATCGTCGCTGGCGGCATGACCAAGACCAAGACCATCGGCGTCGTGGCCTCGGTGCCGATTCCGGAGGTGGTGCGCAACATCAACAGCTTCGTGCTGGGCGCGCAAAGCGTCGATCCCTCGATCAAGGCCAAGGTGGTCTGGGTCAACGAGTGGTTCGCGCCCCCCAAGGAGTCGGAGGCCGCCACTTCGCTGATCAACGGCGGCGTGGACGTGATGTACCAGAACACCAACTCGCCCGCCGTGCTCAAGACGGCCGAGGAGCGCGGCGTGCGCGCCTTCGGCAAGGACGGCGACATGAGCGCCTTCGCTCCCAAGGCCCATCTGGGCTCGGCCGTGATCGACTGGATGCCTTACTACAGCAAGGTCACCCAGGACACGCTGGATGGCAAGTGGCAGGGCGGCTCTTTCTGGTGGGGCGTCAAGGAAGGCGCCATCGACCTGGTGAAGATCGCCGACGATGTGCCCCAGGACATCAAGGACCGCGTCGCCAAGGCGCGCGACGGCCTCAAGGACGGCAGCTTTGCCGTCTGGACCGGCCCCATCAAGGACAACACCGGCAAGGAAGTGCTGCCCGCCGGCCAGGCTGGCGACCTTGCCTTCCTGACGGGCATCAACTTCTACGTCCATGGCGTCGAAGGCAAGGTGCCTGGCGCAAAGTAAGCACTGGCTGCTGTCTGATGCCTGACATCGCAAAGGGCCCTTCGGGGCCTTTTGGCTTTTGACGGAGGTTCGCCCCATGCACCAGGGCCGTGCAAACAGGCAAAAATGTGGTTTCCCTGCATGCAGGGTGCCCATGGCGATACCGGCTGGCGCCGTTCTTGCTTTATTCTCGGGGCCCATCGCGGCGGGCCTGCGCTGGTGCATGCCCGTCTTTCTCCTGCCTGCGGCAGGATCACTTGAGGAAACTTCGATGACTGATCTTCACAAACGCTCCCTGATCAAGGTGGCAGCGCTGTCGGCTCTGGCCGCCGCCGCGCTGGCCGGCTGCGGCAAGAAGGAGGAGGCTGCGCCTGCGCCCGCTCCTGCTGCCGAGGCGCCCGCCGCCGCTGCGACCGAGCCGCTGAAGATCGCCTTCGCCTACGTGGGTCCTGTCGGCGACGGCGGCTACACCTTCGCCCACGACCAGGGCCGCCAGGCGCTGGAAAAGGAGTTCGGCGACAAGATCAAGACCTCCTATGTCGAGAGCGTGCCCGAAGGCGCCGATGCCGAGCGCGTGCTGCGCGACATGGCCGCCAACGGCAACAAGCTGGTGTTCGGCACCACCTTCGGCTACATGGAGCCCATCCAGAAGATCGCGCCCGACTTCCCTGATGTGAAGTTCGAGCACGCCACCGGCTACAAGACCGCTGCCAATGTCAGCACCTATGACAGCCGCACCTACGAAGGCGCCTACCTGGCCGGCATCATCGCTGGCTCCATGACCAAGTCCAATGTGCTGGGCGTGGTCGGCTCGGTGCCGATCCCCGAAGTGCTGCGCAACATCAACAGCTTCACGCTGGGCGCCCAGTCCGTGAACCCCAAGATCACGACCAAGGTGGTCTGGGTCAACGAATGGTTCGCTCCTCCGAAGGAAACCGAAGCGGCCACCTCGCTGATCAACGGCGGCGCCGACATTCTGTTCCAGAACACCGACTCGCCGGCCGTGCTCAAGACCGCCGAGGAAAAGGGCAAGCGCGCCTTTGGCTGGGATTCCGACATGACCGCCTATGGTCCCAAGGCCCACCTGGCATCGGCCATCATCAACTGGACGCCGTACTACACCAAGACCGTGCGCGAGATGCTGGAAGGCAAGTGGAGCAGCCAGCAGACCTGGTGGGGCGTCAAGGAAGGCGCGATCGACATCGTCTCGCTGGCTGAAGACGTGCCCGCCGAGGCCAAGGCCAAGATCGAGGAAGTCAAGAAGGGCCTGAAGGACGGCACGTTCCAGATCTGGAAGGGCCCGATCGCCGGCCAGGACGGCAAGGAAGTGCTGGCCGCCGGCGCCGTGGCCGAAGACAAGTTCCTCACGGGCATCGACTTCTACGTCAAGGGCGTGGAAGGCAAGGTGCCGGGCAAGGACAGCAAGTAAGCCGCAGCAGCCGCGCCCAGTCTTTGCCGGGCGCGGCGGCACAGCAGCAAGGCCGCCTCCGGGCGGCTTTGCTGTTGTACAGGCACCCTCAGGCCGCTGGGTTTATGCTCATTGCCTGCCGTACCCCTTGCCCGTGTGGCCGATGCGGACAACAAAAGATGCCTTCCCATGATTGAAAACAACCTCTGGCACCCCGTGGCCCAGGCCCACGAAGTGGCGGATGCGCCGCTGGGCGTGCAGCTGCTGGGCCAGTCCCTCGTGCTCTGGCGCGGCCCGCAGGGCCAGGTCAGCGCCTTTGTGGACCGCTGCCCGCACCGGGGCGCGCGCCTGTCGATGGGCCGTGTCGAGAACGGCCACCTCGAATGTCCCTACCATGGCTGGCAGTTTGCCGGCAGCGGACAGTGCACCAGGGTGCCCGCCTTGCCTGAGTTCACGCCGCCGCCGTCGCAGTGCGTCAAGGCCTTCGAGGCACAGGAGGCCTATGGCCTGGTCTGGGTGCGCCTGGAGCAGGGCGTGCAGGCGCTGCCCGTGCCGGCCTTCGCGGCCGAGGCCGATGCACACCTGCGCAAGCTCAATTGCGGCCCCTACGATGTGGCCGCCAGCGCGCCGCGCATCATCGAGAACTTCCTGGACATGTCGCACTTCGGCTTCGTGCACGAAGGCTGGCTGGGCAGCCGCGATGCCACAGCCATCGGCAGCTATGCTGTGCAGGCCACGCCCACGGGCGTGCTGGCCACGGGCTGCAAGGCCGTGCAGCCGCTGTCCAACCTGCATTCGACCCGCGCTGCCGAGGTCGAGTACACCTACGAGGTCACCGCGCCCTATGCGGCCGTGCTGACCAAGATCCCCGAAGCCGGCTCCACCCGGGCCGGCTGGCACGAGTCCATCGCGCTGTTCATCTGTCCCGTCACGCCCGAGACCAGCCGTGTCTGGTTCCGGCTGGCCGTGGCGGATTTCGATTCGCCCGACGAGCAGCTGCAGCAATTCCAGCACACCATCTTCTGCCAGGACCAGCCTGTGCTGGAATCGCAGCAGCCCAAGTGCCTGCCGCTGGACCCTCGCGCTGAAATGCACTCTGCGGCCGACCGCCTGTCGTCCGCCTACCGCCGCTACCTCAAGGCCAGCGGCATCACTTTCGGAGTCTGCTGATGACCCAAATTCCCCATGTGGACGCCGCCCACCTGCCGTCCCTGCTCCAGGCCATGCCCAAGGCCGAGCTGCACATGCACATCGAAGGCTCTCTGGAGCCCGAGCTGATCTTCGCGCTGGCGCAGCGCAACGGCGTCAAGCTGCCCTATGCCAGCGTGGAAGAACTGCGCCAAGCCTATGCGTTCACCGATCTGCAGAGCTTTCTGGACATCTACTACGCGGGCGCCAGCGTGCTGCTGTATGAGCAGGATTTCTACGACATGGCGCGCGCCTACCTGGAGCGCGCTGCGCGCGACAACGTGGTGCACGCCGAAATCTTCTTCGATCCCCAGACCCACACGCACCGTGGCGTGGGCATGGAGACGGTGATCAACGGCCTGTACCGCGCCTGCCGCGACGCCGAGATCGAGCTGGGCATTTCCTCGGCGCTGATCCTGAGCTTTCTGCGCCATCTCAGCGAGGAGGATGCCTTTGCCACGCTGGAGGCAGCGCTTCCGCTGCGCGACCGCTTCATCGGCGTGGGCCTGGACAGCAGCGAGGTCGGCAACCCGCCCGAGAAGTTCGCGCGCGTCTTCGCGCGCTGCCGCGAGCTGGGCCTGCATGTGGTCGCGCATGCGGGCGAGGAGGGGCCGCCCGCCTATATCTGGGGCGCGCTGGATGTGCTCGGGTCCGAGCGCATCGACCACGGCGTGCAGGCCGCGCGCGACGAGGCGCTGATGCAGCGCCTGGCCCGCGACGGCGTGCCGCTGACGGTGTGCCCGCTGTCCAATCTCAAGCTGTGCGTGGTCTCCGATCTGGCCCGGCACAATCTGCCGCAGCTGCTGCAGGCCGGGCTCAAGGTCACGGTCAACTCCGACGATCCGGCCTATTTCGGCGGCTACGTCAACGAGAACTACCTGCAGCTGTTCGCGGCCACGGGCATGGGTGCGCGCCAGGCCTGGCAACTGGCCGTCAACAGCTTTGACGCCAGCTTTGTCACGCCCCAGCAGCGTGCGCACTGGATGCAGCGCCTGGAGGCTGTGTTTGCCAGCCACGCGGCGATGGGCGCGGCCATCCACGGCGGCTGATACTCAGACCAGCGCCTGGCGCAGGCGCGCAGCATAGTCCTCAAGAGCCTGCATGCCAGGTTCCTGGCGCGGCCAGGACAGGCCTACGCCATCGCCGGCATGGCGCGGCAGCACATGCAGGTGGAAATGGAAAACCGTCTGTCCGCCGGCTGCGCCATTGGCCTGGAACAGGCTGATGCCATCGGGGTCGAAGGCCTGCTGCACGGCGCCTGCCACACGCTGCGCCGTGCGCATCACGGCACCGGCTTCATCGGGCGTCAGGTCCAGCAAGGTCACCGCGTGGCGCTTGCTGGCGACCAGCACATGGCCTGGGTTGACCTGGCCGATATCCATGAATGCGATGGTCTGCTCGTCCTCGCAGATCCTGGCGGACGGTATCTCCCCGGCCACAAGGCGGCAGAAGATGCATTGGCCCGGGGGCGAGGTATCGACGAACATTGGCATGGTCTTGTCTCCTGGGTAGTGGGAATCTGCAGTCCGGCCTAGTATCTGCCAAAGCGTATGCAGACCATAAGCGCCAGCCCGGGCCGCGCGCTGCGGCACTGCCTATAATCGCGCCCCGCACCGGCCACTGCCCATGGCCGGCGCGCTTTCTTTGCGGGCCATGTAGAGGAACACCATGTACAAAAACCTCGCAGCCGCATTCGCGGCCGCCAGTGTCGTCGCCACGGTCTGGGCCCAAGGCCCTGCCACCCCCAAACTCCCCCAATCCCCCGCATCGCCGCCTGCGCTCAAGGCGGCCTTCGTCTATCTGACGCCTGTGCTCGATGCGGGCTGGACGCGCCAGCATGACGAAGGCCGGCGCGCGCTGCAGCAGGCCCTGGGCACGCGCGTGCAGACCAGCGCCGTGGACAGCGTGCCCGAAGGCGCCGATGCCGAGCGCGTGCTGCGCGATCTGGCGGCATCGGGCAACCGGCTGATCTTCACGACCAGCTTTGGCTATACCGAGCCGGTGATGCGCGTGGCGCGCGACTTCCCGCAGGTGAAGTTCGAGTCGGTCACCGGATTCAAGCGCGCCGACAACGTGGCAACTGCGAATGCACGCTACTACGAAGGCCGCTACCTGTCGGGCATCGCGGCTGCACGGGCCAGCAAGACCGGCGTGGCCGGTTTCGTGGTCGGCTTTCCGATTCCCGAGGTGCTGCAAGGCATCAATGCCTTCACGCTGGGCATGCGTTCGATCAATCCCCAGGCCACGGTCAAAGTGGTCTGGCTTGACACCTGGTTCGATCCGCCGCGTGAGCGCGAGGCCGCCATGGCGCTGTTCAACGAGAACGTGGACGTGGTGTCTTTCCAGGTCGCCTCCACGGCCGTGATGCAGGCGGCCCAGGAGCGCGGCCGCATGGCCATCGCCTACCACTCGGACATGCGCAAGGATGGGCCCGATGCCCAGTTGCTGGCCGTCACCCACCAGTGGGGCGACTACTACACGGCGCGCGCCAGGGCCGTGCTGGACGGCGCCTGGAAAAGCCAGGACACCTGGGGCGGCGTGCGCGATGGCATGATCCGGGTGGAGGGCTTCGGCCCCCGCCTGCCGGCTGCCGCGCGCCAGGAGGTGCTGCAGCGGCAGCAGCAGATGGCCGAAGGCCGCCTGCATCCTTTCCAGGCGGGCGCGCAGCCGATACGAGACAACCAGGGCCGTATCCGCATCCCTGCGGGCGAGCGGTTGACCGATGCCCAGATCCTGCAGATGGACTGGCTGGCCGAGGGCGTGCAGGCCAGGCTGCCCCACTGAGGTGAAATCCGGCGGCGCAGCGCCTTGCGGGCGCGCCGGGCGATGCACCCTATAGCGATGCACATATGAAGAATGCCGCCATGGCGGCTAAGCTAGGCGGCATGCAAATCTACAGATCCTCACTGCTGCGCTTCGCCGACGATGGCCGGGCGCTCTACGATGAAGACGGCCTGCTGGCCGTTGCCCCCGACGACAAGGGCCAGCAGCGCGTGGTGGCCGCCGGCAGCTGGCAGGCGCTGCAGGCCCGCTTCGCGGATCTGCCCGGCGTGCAGGTCACGCACCTGCCGGAGCGCATCCTGGCGCCGGGCTTCATCGACATGCACATCCACTATCCGCAGACCGATGTGATCGGCGCGCCGGCCGCCGGCCTGCTGCCCTGGCTGGAGAATTACACCTTCCCGCACGAATCGGCCTTTGCCGACCGCAGCCATGCCGACGCAGTGGCCGGGTTTTTCCTGGACGAGCTGCTGCGCAACGGCGTGACCACGGCGCTGACCTTTGCGACTTCGCATCCGGCCTCGGTCGATGCGCTCATGCAGGCGTCCCAGGCGCGTGGCATGCGCATGATCACCGGCAAGGTGCTGCAGGACCGCCACAGCCCCGACGGCGTGCGCGACGACACCGAGCAAAGCCTGATCGATACCGAAGCCCTCATCCGGCGCTGGCACGGCGTGGACCGCCTGGGCTATGCAATCACGCCGCGCTTTGCACCCACCAGCACGCACGCGCAACTGCGCGGCGCGGGGGAGCTGGCTGCGCGTTACACGGATGTCTGGATACAGTCGCATGTGGCCGAAAATCTGGACGAGGTGCGCTGGGTGGCCGAGCTGTTCCCCGAGGCGCGCAGCTACCTGTCGGTCTACGACGACTTCGGCCTGATGCGCGAGCGCGCGGTCTATGCCCACTGCATCCATCTGGATGGCGAAGACCGTGCCCTGCTGCGCGAGCGGCGCACGGCTGCCGCCGTGAGCCCGACCAGCAACCTGTTCCTGGGCAGCGGCTTCTTCGATTTCGCGCAGGCCGATGCGGCGCAGTTCCTCTACGGTCTGGCCAGCGATGTGGGCGGCGGCATGAGCTTCAGCCCCTTCAAGACCATGCAGGCCGCCTACGTGGCCGGGCGCGAGGGCCAGACCAAGCAGGGCCTGAGCCTGTCGCCCGCCAGCCTGTGGTGGCAGCATACGGCCGGTGCCGCGCGCGCTCTGGGTCTGGCAGGCCAGGTGGGCAACCTGCAGCCGGGCTGCGAAGCCGATTTCGTGGTGCTCAATCCGGCCTGCACCCCGCTGCTGGCGCGCAAGACGCGCCAGGCCAGCAGCCTGGACGAGCTGCTGTTCGCCATGATCATCCTGGGCGATGACCGCCTGATCGAGCGCACGCTGGTTTCTCAAGCAAAATAGCGTCTTTGCGCCATGGCCTGCGGGCTGTGGCGCCTTACAGGACAGCTAGGAATTGCCATGAGCATCAAGAGCGACAAGTGGATCCGTCGCATGGCCGAGGATCACGGCATGATCGAACCCTTCGAGCCGGGCCAGGTCCGTGCCGTCGATGGCCACAAGATCATCAGCTACGGCACCAGCAGCTATGGCTACGACATCCGCTGCGCCCCCGAGTTCAAGGTGTTCACCAACATCCACAGCACCGTGGTGGACCCCAAGAATTTCGACGAAAAGAGCTTTGTCGATTTCGAGGGCGACAGCTGCATCATCCCGCCCAACAGCTTTGCGCTGGCGCGCACGGTCGAGTACTTCCGCATCCCGCGCAATGTGCTGACCATCTGCCTGGGCAAGAGCACCTATGCGCGCTGCGGCATCATCGTCAACGTCACGCCCTTCGAGCCCGAATGGGAAGGCTATGTGACGCTGGAGTTCTCCAACACCACGCCGCTGCCGGCGCGCATCTATGCCGGCGAAGGCTGCGCCCAGGTGCTGTTCTTCGAGAGCGATCCCGATGATGTCTGCGAGGTCAGCTACCGCGACCGTGGCGGCAAGTACCAGGGCCAGGTCGGCGTCACCCTGCCCAAGGCCTGATCCGCCGTCCGCTCCATTCGCCGGGCCCGCAGCGCACGCTGCGGGCCTTTGTCATAGCGCTGCCGCAAAAGAGTGCGCCCCGCAGCTCTCGCGCCGCGCAGCCGCCGCCGATGCCATCAGCCAGCAGACATCGAGCTGGTTGCGCAGCGCATGGCTGGCGGCAGGCGGCAGCGACTCGCGCAGCGTGCTGATGCGCTGCAGCGCATGCGCCAGGCCCTGTTCGCTGCGCTCAATGCCCACGCAGTCATGCATGAGTTGGCGCAGTTGCCGCGCCACGGCGGCCGTCTCCACGGAGGCCGTCTCCAAGGCGGCCGTCTCCCCAGGGGGCTGTGCGGGCAGGATCACGGGCTGCGGCAGCGGCGCCGCAGCTGGCTGCTGCGCGATGGCCTGCGCTGCGGCGCGTCCCATCACCACGCATTCGAGCAGCGAATTGCTGGCCAGCCGGTTGGCGCCGTGCAGGCCCGTGCGCGCCACTTCGCCGATGGCGCGCAGGTCCTGCACATCTGTGCTCCCGTCAATGCCAGCCAGCACGCCGCCGCAGGCGTAGTGGGCGCAGGGCGCCACGGGAATCGGCTGCGTGGCGATGTCGATGCCATGCGCCGCGCACAGCGCCATGATGGCCGGGAAGTGTGCCTGCAGCCAGGGCCGGGGCCGGTGGCTGATATCCAGGTGGACAAAGGGCAGGCCATGGCGCGCCATCTCGCTCCAGATGGCGCGGGCCACGATATCGCGCGGCGCAAGCTCCGCCCGCGCATCGTGCGCCGGCATGAAGCGCGTGCCATCGGGCAGGCGCAGCAGCGCGCCCTCGCCACGCAGGGCCTCCGAAACCAGTCCTGCCGCACGCCCGTTCACCTGCAGGGCCGTGGGGTGGAATTGCATGAACTCCAGGTCCGCCACGCGGCAGCCTGCGCGCCAGGCCATAGCCACGCCGTCGCCGGTGGCGGTGGCGGGGTTGGTGGTGTAGGGGTAGACCTGTCCCAGCCCGCCGGTGGCCAGCACGGTGTGGGCCGCGTGCCAGCGCTGTAATGCGCCGCCGGGCAACTGCACCAGCGCGCCAGTGCAGCGCGGTGCAGCGCCTTCGGTCAGCAGCTCCAGGGCGCTGGTGTGCTCGTGCAGCGCGATGTTCGGTCGTTCACGGCAGGCCTGAAGCAGTGCTGTATGCACGGCCTGTCCCGTGGCATCGGCAGCGTGGACGATGCGGCGGCAGCCGTGGCCGCCTTCGCGTGTCAGGTGCAGGCCGCCGCCATTCTCGCGCGTGAAGGGCACGCCGTGCTCCACCAGCCAGCCGATGGCGGCAGGCGCCTGTTCGACGATGGCGCGCACGGCTGCCTCATCGCACAGGCCCGCACCTGCAACCAGGGTGTCTGCCACATGCGCATCGATGCTGTCGTCCGGATCGATCACGGCGGCGATGCCGCCCTGCGCCCAGGCGCTCGCGCACTCCTGGGCGGCTCCCTTGCAAAGCAGGGCCACGCGCCAGTGGGGCGGCAGCGACAGGGCCGTTGCCATGCCGGCCAGGCCGGCGCCGATGATGAGAACGTCTGTGCAGTGCTGGGTCATGGCGTGCTCCTCAGGCGGGTCCGAAATGGCGGAAGAGGGCCTGGTCGCGCGCCAGATCCCCGCTGGCGCGCACGGTCTGGCGGTGGCCTGCCGCGAAAGCCAGCATGCGCTCGATGGGGCGGCGCGCGGCCCGTGCCGTGTCCGGGTCCACTTCGATGGCGCACAGGCCCTGCTCCAGCGCCTGCTCCACGCCAGACAGGCTGTTCATGGCCATCCAGGGGCACATGGCGCAGCTTTTGCAGGTGGCGCCCTGGCCGGCCGTGGGCGCCGGCAGGAACGTCTTGTCCGGGTAGCGCATGCGCATGTCGTGCAGGATGCCCTGGTCGGTGGCGACGATGAAGGTGTCGGTGGGCAGGCGGCCCGCTGCGTTGATGAGCTGGGTGGTCGAGCCCACCACGTCGGCCTGTGCGGCCACGGCCGCTGGCGACTCGGGGTGCACGAGGATGGCTGCATGGGGCAGCTCGCGCGCCATGTCCGCGAGTTCGTCGGCCTTGAATTCGTCGTGCACCAGGCAGGAGCCGTGCCACAGCAGCATGTCGGCGCCGGTCTGGCGCTGGATATGGGCGCCCAGGTGGCGGTCAGGCGCCCACAGGATTTTTTCGCCGCAGTCATGCAGGTGGGCCACGATGTCCTGCCCCACCGACGATGTGACCACCCAGTCGGCGCGCGCTTTCACTGCCGCGCTGGTATTGGCATAGACCACGACGGTGCGGTCGGGGTGGGCGTCGCAGAAACGGCTGAATTCGTCAGCCGGGCAGCCCAGATCCAGCGAGCAGCTGGCATCGTCATCGGGCATGAGCACGCGTTTTTCGGGGCTCAGGATCTTGGCCGTCTCGCCCATGAAGCGCACGCCTGCCACCACCAGGGTCGATGCCGGGTGCTGGGCGCCAAAGCGCGCCATCTCCAGCGAGTCGCCCACGCAGCCACCGGTCTCGCGCGCCAGATCCTGGAGTTCGCCATCCACGTAGTAGTGGGCCACGAGCACGGCATCGCGTGCGCGCAGCAAGGCGCGTATGCGCTCTGCAGTCTGCCGGCGCTGGCTGCGGTCGAGTTCGGGGGGCACGCGGGCCCAGGCCTGGCCAACGCTGCACTGGCCGGGGATGGAGGCAAAAGGCTGGTCGTACTGCACGGATTTGAGCTGCATGGTGGCCGTCCGGTTCATCAAAGGACGCCAATGATATGCTCAATTTGAGTATTAGTGATGTATTTTTTGCGCAACCGCCCAGCGGGCGGATGCGCTTCAAAGTTGCAGTTGCACGTTGTTGCGGCCTGCGCCCTTGGCGGCGTAGAGCGCCTCGTCGCTGCGGCGCAGCATGGCAGCGCTGCTGTCAGCGATGCCGCGCAGCGTGGCCACGCCCATACTGGCGGTGACGGTTTCGCCGTGCGGCATGGGCGTGCCCGCCAGCAGCTTGCGCAGTTGCTCGGCGATGAGCACGGCGGCTTCAGCCGCTGTATCAGGCAGCAGCACCAGAAACTCCTCGCCGCCCATGCGTGCCAGCACATCGGACTCGCGCAGCCGATGGCGCAGCACGCGCGCCAGGATGCGCAGCACCTCGTCGCCTGTGTCGTGGCCATGGTGGTCGTTGATGCGCTTGAAGTAGTCCACATCAATGGCCAGCACGCTCAGCGGCCGTCCGCTGCGCCGCGCCAGCGCCATGGCAAACTCCATCTGGGCTTCGACGCCTCGGCGGTTGAGCAGGCCGGTCAGTGGGTCGCTGCGCGCCAGATGCTCCAGTTCAGCATTGGCCTGGCGCAACTGCTGCGTGCGCTCGCGCACTTCGCGCTCCATGGCTTCGTTGGCCGCTTGCAGCTGGGTGATGCTGCTGCGCAGCGCCAGAGCCAGTTCGTGCACTTCATGGCTGCTGCCGAGCAGCGGAATATTGGCAGCGGTGCACTGGCCATCGAAGCCCGATGCCGCACTGGCCAGTTGCTTGAGGTCCTGGCTCAGCCGCCTGGCAGCCAGCCATGCGACCGAGGCGGCCAGCAAGGCGGCCGCCAGGCCGCCAGCAAGCACTTTGTACATGGCCAGACGCGCTGGTGCATGCGCACTGTCCTCGGGCTGGCGGGCCACGATATGCCAGCCCATGTCCGTTGCGTGGCTGCGTGCCTGCAGGGGCACGGTGGCTGTCAGAAATGGCTGCGCACTGTCTTCCCACAGCGCGATATGTGCCTGCATGCCTGGCGCTGCCATACTGCCTTTGGGAAGGTGCTGCTCCAGGCCAGAGAAACGGTCGGCGAGTACATCTGGCGCATGCACGAGCCGCCCCTGCCTGTCAAAGATGAACAGAGAGATCTGCCGCCGCCGGGCGTCGGCAGGCAGCAGCGTCTCCAGGGTCTCGTACACCCAGTCCCAGCTGCTGTGCATGCATAGCACGCCCTGGGTGAGCTCATTCCGGCGGATGGGGGCTGCGAAATCGAGGGAGTGACCGATCTGTGCACTGCCAACGGCCGGCTGCAGTACTTCGGCCAGTGGTCCGGAGGTGTGCGTTTCTCCCACATAGGTTTGTTGAAGACCCGGCTCAAACCAGGGTTGATCGCTGATGCTGCGCCCGCGCAGCAAATTGCCTGCCGCGCTGCGCACCATTCCCTCCGCGTCGGCCACGCCGACCCACAGCGCGAAAGGCACCAGCGCGTGTGTGCGGTTGAGCAGCGCGTCCACGCCCGGTGCATCGAACCCCTCACCCCAGAGTTCCTCGGACCTGGCAAGCACTTCCACCATGCGGGCGCGGCTGAACAGTCCGTCGGCCAGTAGCTTGGCGGCGTTCGAGGCCACGGCATGCAACGAGGCGCTGGCCTCGCGCTGCATGCGCCAGCGCAGCAGTTCGCCGAATGCCAGCGACAGCAGCACGGTCACTGCAATCAGCAGGCTGCCGAACACCAGGGTCAGCTGGGTACGCAGGCCCAGGCGTTGCCAGTGGGTGGGTTTCTTCGGGTTCTGGGTGTTCAAGACGGCTACCCGTGTTCGGTGGCAAGGCCGCACTGGCGCAGGGCCAGCCGTGTGGCAGCCAGGTCCCAGCCACCCCAGCCGCAGCTCTTGAAGAGTACGGGGCCCCGAGGTGCCGTCCATGGGCTGCGCACCACCTGCGCCAGTGTCGCAAGCTGCGCCACGTCCAGGCCGGCCTGCAGCAGGTCGCCGGCTTCATGAGCGGCATGCTCGGTATCGATCACGATTGTTGCGCTGCGCGCCATGGACTGGCACAGCTGCGGAGCAAGCTCCGCCATGTGCGGTGTGAACGCTCCCACGGCCGCGATGAAGGCATCCTGGCGTGGCGCTTCGTGCAGCACCACGGCCTGCGCCGGCGTGCAGGTCACGATCAGCGGGCAGTGCAGGGCTGCCTGGCGGATGTCGGTCGTCACGCATGCATCCAGCCCCATGGATCTGGCTTCGTCCACCAGCGCCTGTGCGCTTTGCGCGCTGCGCGATGCCACCCGGACCTCGCGCACCCCCAGTCCCGCCGCAAAGGCCTGCAGATGGGCCAGGCCCTGTACACCTGCGCCAATGATCAGTAGCGGCCCTGCCGGGTTGGGCGCCAGACGCTGGGCCGCCAGCAGCGAAACAGCGGCCGTGCGCCTGGCCGTCACACAGGGGCCATCCAGGATCAGGCGGCGCTCGCCCGTGGCCACATCAAAGGCGATGACATCGCCCTGTATCGTGGCCCGGGGCGTTGCGGCATTGCCGGGAGTGAAGCTGATCAGCTTGGTCATCGCCACCACCCCGTCCGTGGCCGGCATGCAAAAGAGACTGCCGCCCCCGGCCAGCGGCATCACTGTGCGGGCAGGCACCTGTACGGCCTGCGGTTGCAGCAGCAGGCTGGCGATTTCACGGGCCAGCGCATTCCAGTCCAGCAGCGCAGCCGTGGCATGCGCGTCCAGCGCAATGGTGGGCGGTGTCGAGTTGGTCATAGGCACGACTGTACACAGGAGCGGACCACCGGCAAGCGCAATGCAGAGCACAATGCAGGGCTGCCACTACGATCTTGCCCATGCAGCAAAAGCCTTCTTTTTCACGCTCCGAACCCACCTGGGATACCTCGGCCCCGGTGGCGCGCCCTTCCGTGCGGGACATTGCGGCGTCGGATCGGCCCCCCACTATTTCCCGCGTCCAGGCCCCTGCGCCGCAAAACGGCCAGGCGCCAGCCCGGCGCCGGCTGCCGGGCTGGCTGGTCGGACTCATCGTGATCGTGGGCCTGGGCATCGCAGCCCTGCTGCTGGCCCTGATGGTGCAGGTGGCCAGCGACCAGGTCCAGCGCAACCAGCAGCAGCCGGTCACCCGGATCATCGGGCGCTGAAGTTCGGCGTAATATCGCGCCCCTGGCATCAGCCAGTGCAGAGCCAAGGAGCGAACACCATGCGATGGGAAGGCAACCGTGAGTCGGACAATGTGGAAGATCGCCGTGATGACGAAGGCGGCGGCTCGCCGGTCTTTGGCGGGCGCAGCATCGGCATCGGCACCATCGTCATTGCGCTGATTGGCGGCTGGGTGCTGGGCATCAACCCGCTGACCATCCTGGGCGCGCTCAGCGGCGGTGCTCCGGCGCATGTGCAGACGCACCAGGGGCCTGCGCACAAACCGCCTGCGGACGACCATCTGGCCCGCTTCGTTTCCACCGTGCTGGCCGATACCGAGGATGTCTGGCGTGATGTGTTCCGCCAGGGTGGAGCGCGCTATGTGGACCCCAAGCTGGTGCTGTTCCGTGGTGCCACGCATACGGCATGCGGCACGGGCCAGTCGGCCATGGGACCGTTTTACTGTCCTGCGGACCAGAAGGTCTACATCGACCTGGGATTTTACGAAACGCTCAAGAACCAACTGGGCGCGCCCGGCGACTTTGCCCAGGCTTACGTGATTGCCCACGAGGTCGGTCACCATGTGCAGAACCTGCTGGGCATCAGTGCGCAGGTGGACCGTGCGCGCGGCCGTGTCAGCAAGGTCGAGTACAATCATTTGTCGGTCAAGCTGGAACTGCAGGCCGACTGTCTGGCCGGCGTCTGGGCGCACCATGCGCAGAATGCGCGCCAGATACTGGAGCAGGGCGATGTGGAATCCGCCATGAACGCGGCGGCCAAGATCGGCGACGATGCCCTGCAGCGCGCCAGCGGCGGCGCGGTCGTGCCCGACAGCTTCACCCACGGCACGAGCGCCCAGCGTCAGCGCTGGTTCAGCACGGGGCTGCGCATGGGCAGCGTCAAGGCCTGTGATACCTTCTCGGCCCAGACGCTCTGAAGCGGAGCTCACATCCCGGTTTCGCATGTGCCTACCGGGTTTTCACGGGTTGCGCCATAGCAACGTCCTGCTTGCCCTGGTGAGGATTGTCGTTATTGCAACGCGTAAATCGCACTCGGTGCGACAATAACGACCTCAATGACAAGCTCTTTCTCCAACCTCCATCTGGCCGAGCCCCTGGCGCGAGCCGTGGCCGACATGGGCTACGAGTCCATGACGCCTATCCAGGCCCAGGCCATCCCGGTCGTTCTGACCGGCAAGGACGTCATGGGTGCCGCCCAGACGGGTACCGGCAAGACGGCAGCCTTCTCCCTGCCTCTGCTGCAGCGGCTGATGCGCCATGAAAATGCGTCGGCCTCGCCAGCGCGCCATCCGGTGCGGGCGCTGGTGCTGCTGCCCACGCGCGAACTGGCCGACCAGGTGGCGCAGCAGATTGCCCAATACGCCAAGCACACCAGGCTGCGCAGCACCGTGGTCTTCGGCGGCATGGACATGAAGCCCCAGACGGTGGAGCTCAAGAAGGGCGTCGAGGTGCTGGTAGCCACGCCGGGGCGGCTGCTGGACCACATCGAAGCCAAGAACGTGGTGCTCAATCAGGTCGAGTACGTGGTGCTCGACGAGGCCGACCGCATGCTGGACATCGGCTTTCTGCCCGATCTGCAGCGCATTCTGTCGTACCTGCCCAAGACGCGCACCACCTTGCTGTTCAGCGCCACCTTCTCCCCCGAGATCAAGCGGCTGGCAGGCAGCTATCTGCAGGACCCGGTCACCATCGAGGTGGCGCGTCCCAACGAGACGGCTTCCACGGTGGAGCAGCGTTTCTATAGCGTGGAAGACGACGACAAGCGCTATGCCCTGCGCTCGCTGCTGCGCCAGCGCGGCATCCGCCAGGCTTTTGTCTTCTCCAACAGCAAGCTTGGCTGTGCGCGCCTGACGCGTGCGCTGGAGCGCGATGGCCTGCGCGCCGCCGCCCTGCACGGCGACAAAAGCCAGGACGAGCGCCTGAAAGCCCTCGAAGCCTTCAAGCAGGGCGAGGTCGATCTGCTGGTGTGCACCGACGTTGCGGCACGCGGCCTGGACATCAAGGATGTGCCTGCGGTCTTCAACTATGACGTACCCTTCAACGCAGAGGACTATGTCCACCGCATCGGCCGCACAGGCCGCGCCGGAGCGTCGGGCCTGGCCGTGACGCTGGTGACGGGCCACGATGCGCGGCTTGTGGGCGAAATCGAGAAGCTCACCAAGAAAAAGATCGCTGTCGAAGCCTGTCCCATGGATGACTTGCGTGGCGGCGGCCAGCGTGGCCACCGCTTCGAGGATGTGCCGCGCGGATATGGCGGCGGGCGTGATCGGGGCGACTCCCAGGCGCGCGGCGGCGCAGGGGGCTTTGGTCACCGTGGTTCGCGCATGGCACAGCGCCCCGCGCACTCCGACCCCTTCTTTGACCGCCCCTATGAGGCGGCCGCTTCCTCGTCCGATACACCTGCCTGGGAAGGGCAGCGTGCAGCCCCCCGGCTTGGCGGCAACATCAAACCCAAGCGCAAGCTGGCAGCCCTGTTCAGGGCGCCGGTCGTGGCAGCGCCCGACGCCTGAGCGGCGTTCTTTCCTTCTGTATAGAACGCCTGCCCTGCAGGCGTTTTTTCCGAGGTCTCAGCCCGGCGCCTGCGCCTGAGGGCACTGCACCTGGATCAGTTCGCGCTCGCCCGGGCTGCCGCCAAAGCGCATCATGCTCAGGCAGCCGCCCCAGATACAGCCGGTGTCCAGCGCCACGAGGTCGGGCCGGTTGATGTGGCCCAGCGTGGACCAGTGGCCAAACGCGATGGGCGTGCCAGCCGTGGCGCGTCCCGGCACATCGAACCAGGGCATCAGGCCGGGCGGCGCCTGCTCTGCCGATTCCGTGCTCTCGAAGTCCATGACGCCCTGCGCATCGCAAAAGCGCAGCCGGGTCAGCGCGTTGACGATGGCGCGCAGGCGCTCCCAGCCCTGCAGCTGCGGTGTCCAGCGGTCAGGCTGGTTGCCGTACATGGCCTGCAGGAACTCGGGCAGTTGCGTGCCGCGCAGCACGGCATGCACCTCGCCAGCCAGATCCAGCGCCTCTTGCGCCGTCCACTGCGGCAGCACGCCGGCATGCACCATCAGCAAATCCTGCCCATGCGCCATGCGGTGGCTGCGCGCCAGAGGCTGCTCGCGCAGCCAGCCCAGCAGGCGTTCGCTGTCGGGCGCATCCAGCACCTGCGCCAGGGTGTCGCGCCGGCTGCTGCGGCGCACGCCGTGGGCCGCAGCCAGCAGATGCAGGTCATGGTTGCCCAGCAGAGGGCGCATGGCATCGCCTGCCGCCATGCAGGTGCGCAGCACCTTGTCCGAGGCAGGGCCTCGGTTCACCAGGTCGCCAAGAATGTAGAGCGTATCGCGGCTGGCGGAGAAATCCACGCGCTGCAGCAGACGCTCGAAAGCGTCGTGGCAGCCCTGGATATCGCCGATACAGTAAAGTGCCATGGTCTTCTTTCTGATATACGAACCATGGATTTTCTGCTGATCGCGTTGCTCACGCTGCTCAATGGGGTGTTTGCAATGTCTGAATTGGCATTGGCCTCCAGCCGCAAGGCCCGCCTTGCCGCACTGGCTGAAACGGGAGACAAGGGCGCTATCGCTGCCCTTGCCCTGCTCGACAACCCTACGCAGTTTCTGTCTTCGGTGCAGGTGGGAATTACCTCCATCGGGCTGCTCAACGGCATTTTGGGCGAGGCTGCCTTCAGCGATGATCTGGCCCGCTGGCTGCAGGCGCTGGGCACGCCCGAGCGCGCCGCCGGCATCACTGCCACCGCCGTGGTGGTGGCTGCAATTACCTTTATCACCATCGTTTTCGGTGAACTGGTACCCAAGCGTATTGGTCAGCTTTATCCGGAAACAGTGTCCACGCTGATTTCCAGGCCCATGACCTGGGTTGCGTCGGCCGCCAAGCCTTTTGTGCGCCTGCTGTCGTTTTCCACCCATGCGGTGCTGACCCTGCTGCGCATCAACCAGACCCAGGGGCGATCGGTGACCGAAGAGGAAATCGCGGCCAGCCTGGCCGAGGGGCGCGAGGCCGGTGTGATCGAAGCCAGCGAGCATCTGATGGTGCAGAACGTCTTTCGCCTCGATGACCGGCCTTTGACATCCATCATGATCCCCCGTGCCGATGTGCAGTGGCTGCCGGCTGAAATGACCGTGGCCGAGGCATTGCAGGCATCTGCCGACGGCCATGCCAAGGGCGGACACTCCTGGTACCCGGTGTGCCGCAATTCGCTCGATGACGTGGTGGGCATCGTCAGCGTGGCGCGGCTGCTGTCGCTGGGCCCTGATGCGGCCGCTACGCTGCTGCGTGAGCATGTGGCGCCTGCGTCCTTCCTGCCGGAGACGCTCAGCGTCATGGAACTGCTCGAGCAGTTGCGCGCGCGCTCCGGGCGCATGGTGTTCGTGGTGGATGAATATGGCGTGGTGCAGGGCATCATGACGCCGCGCGACCTGCTGGAGGCCATCACGGGCGAACTGCAGCCGGTGACGGAGGCTGAAGCCTGGGCCATGCAACGCGAAGACGGCTCCTGGCTACTGGATGGCCTGATGCCCGTATCCGAACTCAAGGCCCGGCTTGAAATCCGCGAACTGCCCGATGAACACCGCGGGCGTTACAACACGGTGGCTGGTCTGCTCATGGCGGAAAGCGGCCATTTGCCCATTCTGGGGGAACGTGTCAGCTGTGCGGGATGGATCTTTGAAGTCATCGACCTCGATGGAAAGCGGATTGATAAGATTCTGGCCTTGCCGGATGCATCTGATGGCGTGATTGATCAATAGATTGAAGCTATATTGTGATTATTGGTTATCAACTGTGCTTTGAGCTGAATCTGTTTCTATAATGGTTCATCTTAATCAACTTCAAAGCGCAACCATGAGCTCTTACAAAGAACTGCTGCAGCAGCGGGAAGCACTGGAACAACAGATCCAGGAAGCCCGCAAAAATGAACTGGCGGAGGCTATTGCCAAGGTGCGCAGTCTGGTTGGCGAGTATGAACTGAATCCCGAAGATGTTTTTCCGCCCGCCCGTGCCCGTTCCGCCAATACAGGTGCCAAGGTCGCTCCGAAGTACCGCGACC
Organism: Delftia sp. PS-11; assembly: GCF_029870285.1. Taxonomy (GTDB): domain Bacteria; phylum Pseudomonadota; class Gammaproteobacteria; order Burkholderiales; family Burkholderiaceae_C; genus Comamonas. The sequence goes on along the minus strand of NZ_JACSYA010000007.1, from coordinate 129,119 downwards.
CGGCTTCTGGCCAGACCTGGACAGGCCGTGGAAAGCCGCCCCGGTGGATTCAGGGCCAGGACCGCGAGCAATTCGCCATCTGAGCGTGTACCTGCCCGCTTGAAAAGCCCGCCTGCTCCGGCGGGCTTTTTTGATTGCGCATCTGTCTGACAGAAAAAGGCATGTATTCCTGCGATCCTGCGCAACAGGACAAATGCGCTGGAAGATGGTCGATGCTTATCGGATTCTTAAGATTTTTTTGATTTTCTTCAGACTTGTCTGACAAGATAATCCCATCCGTTCCGGTCGCGTACGGCATGGCGGCACAATAGCTGCATGAACAAGCAGGTGTTGATTGCCGGCGGCGGCATTGGTGGTCTGGCCGCAGGCATTGGGGCGGCGCGCGCGGGCTGTGACGTGCGCCTGTTCGAGCAGACCGCCCAGCTGAGCGAGGTTGGTGCCGGGATTCAGCTGGGGCCCAACGTGGTGCGGCGCCTGCAGGCCTGGGGCCTGCAAAAGCCGCTGCAGCAGGTGGTGGCTTTGCCGGCCAGCCTGCGCGTGCGCAGTGCAGTCACAGGCGTGCAACTGGCGCAGATGACGCTGGGCAGCGATGCCGTGCAGCGCTATGGCGCGGCCTACGCCACCATCCACCGCGCGGACCTGCAGCAGTTGCTGCTGGAGGCGTTGCAAACCTATTCCGGCGTGCATCTGAATCTGGGGCAGCCGCTGGAGAGTTTCGCCGAAGCCGATGGCGTCGTCACGGTGCGCACCCGTGCCGGCAAGCTCGTCGAAGGGGATGCGCTGATCGCTGCCGATGGCGTGCGCAGCGTGCTGCGCCAGCAACTGCTGGGCGATGGGCCGCCGCGTGTCACGGGCCATCTGGCCTACCGGGCACTGGTGCACCAGCCCCAGTTGCCCAAGCGCTTGCGCGCCACCGATGTCACGGCCTGGCTGGGGCCACGCCTGCACGCCATCCAGTACCCCGTGCGCCGTGGCGAACTGCAAAACCTCGTCATCATCGTCCAGGGCCCTGCGCCCCAGGATCTGGCCCACTGGGACCATGCGGGCAATCTCGCCGATCTGGTGCAGGCGATGCAAGGCTGCTGTGCCCATCTGCTCGACCTGGTGCAGCATGTGCCAGCGGCGGGCGGCGAATGGCGGCTATGGCCCGTGGGCGACCGGCCGCCCGTGCAATCGGCCTCCCACATGGCGCAGGGGCTGGTGGCACTGCTGGGCGATGCCGCCCACCCGATGCGCCCCTACCTGGCCCAGGGCGCCGGCATGGCCATCGAGGATGCCGCCGAGCTGCAGCGCGCGCTGGCCATGCACGATCTGGATGTCCACCTGCGGCTGCGCCGCTATGCGCTCAACCGCTGGCAGCGCAATGCTCGCGTGCAGGCGCGCTCGCTGCGCAATGGGCGCATCTTCCATGCCACGGGTCCCGTGCGCTGGGGGCGCGATCTGTCGCTGCGCCTGCTGGGCTCGCGGCTCATGGACCTGCCCTGGCTTTACCGGGGCGATGGCTCGGTGGCCAGCTCACTGTAGATCTGTGCCGTTCAGGCCGCGCCGGGGCCGGCCGGAGCCTGGCGCAGCAGCGGTGACGCCGGCAGATAGCGGAAGGCGGTCGATGCGCCGACCAGGATGGCGGCGATCGATGCCATGACGGCCTGGTAAGGCTCCACGCCCCAGGCCTGTGCCCAGGCAGCCACCCAGCCCGTGAGCCACTGCACCAGAGCCACGCCCAGGAACATGGCCATGGTGAACAGCGACAGGGCGCGGCCCGTGAGTTCGGGAGGGTAGGAGGAGCGCACGTCGGCATACTGCAGCACCGAATAGCCCGACAGCAGCCCCATGGCCAGGATCAGCGCCACATTGGCTGCCGCATGGTGCAGAAAGGCCATGACCAGGAACAGGCTGCCCATGAGCAGCGAGTAGTTGTTGATCCAGCGCCGGCGCCGGGCGGCGCCCGGGTCCATACGGCCGAAGAAGGCCGGGCTGAACAGCGAGATCAGCGAGACGAGCAATGCCACGTTGCCGCTTTGCACGAGCGAGAAGTCGTAGCGGTGGATGAGCAGCGGCCCCAGCCACAGTCCGCGCAGCGACAGGAATGAGGCATAGCAGGCCATGGCCAGGATCATGATGCCCAGTGTGTGCGCCAGCGTGAACAGCTCTGCCATGCGGCGCACGGCAACGCCCCAGCTCTCGCGTGCGGCGGGCTGCGCGCCGGGGCGGACCGGCTCATGCACGCGCCACCAGATCAGCAGCCAGGATGCGGCTGCCATCGCGGCCAGCAGCGCAAAGCCCACGCGCCAGCCATGGTGCTGGATCAGCCAGGCCAGCGGGGTGCCGGTGAACAGCAGACCCAGCCCCCCGACGCCCATGCCCACGCCGGAAAGAAAGGCGAACCGGTCGATGGGAAAGTGGCGCGAGATGAACATGGTGCAGGCCAGGAAAGCCGGCGAGCAGCCGATGCCGATCAGCAACTGGCCTGCCATCAGCCAGCCGTAGCTGGGCGCCATGGCTGACAGCGCCGAGCCCGCGATGGCCAGAGGGAAGGCCGTGAGCACCGTGCGCCGCAGGCCGTAAAGATCCATGCCGATGCCCATGAGCAGCTGGGTTACGCCGAAAGACAAGCCGAACAGTCCCGCGAAGGCCCCTAGCGACTGCGCGTTGAGGCCAAAGTCCTGCTGCAGTCCCGTGGCCATGACCGAGGTGATAGTGCGAAACGCCTGGCTCAGCGCGAAGGCCGACAGCAGGGACAGCAGCATGGCCCACAGCAGGCGGCTGCGTGGCGGTGGCGCACAGTCTGGCGCCTGCAAAGCCTGGGTGGTGGGGGTATCGTGGTGTGGCGGTTCGGGTGCTGCTGGCACGGTTTGTCTCCTGGCGCAGCAGCTTAACCGCATGCGACGGCAGGCGCTGTCGCCACCGCGCCCGCCCCAGGCTCAGCGCCAGGTCATTATCGGCAGGGAGATTCAAGGCTGAAAATGCAGCACGCAGCGCAATCCAAACCTTTGTCCGCAGACATGCACTCTCCCCCACATGTATCCAGCAGGCCATGACCGAGCCCGGATTTCCCATTCCCACCCGATCCCCATCCGCCGGCGACCTGCGGGTCTCGCAGCGGCTGGCATTGCCGCAGGACTACCGCATGGCCGGGTTCTGGGGCTTTCACTGCCGTGACGCACAGCGCATTGCCGAGTGCGGCCTGCACGGCGGTCCCCGGCCGGTACTGCACAAGGCCCTGGCGTGGCGCGGGCGGGCCACGCTGCTGACGCTGCACCTGCCGCCGCCGGGCAGTGCCGTATCCGAGGTGCAGGCCCATTGGTGGCTGCAGGGCGCAGCCGAGGCGCCCGAGCTGCAGGTGCAGGCGGCCCTGGCCGCCATGCTGCGGCGCATGTTCGGCCTGGGCCAGGATGTGCTGCGCTTCGAGCGCGCGCATGCCGGGCATGCACAGCTGGGGCCGCTGCTGGCGCGCCAGCGCGGCCTGCATGTGCCGGCTGCCTGCACGCCCTGGGAAGCGCTGAGCTGGGCGGTCACGGGCCAGCAGATCAGCGTGGCGGCGGCCGTGTCGCTGCGTCGGCGCCTGATCCTGGCCGCGAACCAGCCAGTCAGCCTGCAGACGGGGGATGCGGCCATGCCGCAGCAGCTGTGGTGCATTCCTGAAGCCGCCCAGGTCGCCGCCATGGATGATGAAACGCTGCGTGGGGCGGGTTTTTCACAGGCCAAGTCGCGCACCTTGCGCCTGCTGGCCGAGGCCGTGCAGGCAGGCCGGCTGCCGCTGGACGACTGGGCGGCCATGCCCGAGCTGCCTGCCGCCGAGATCGCCAGCCGGCTGCTGGACATCAAAGGAGTCGGTCCCTGGACCGTGAACTACACGCTGCTGCGCGGCTACGGCTACCTGGACGGTCCGCTGCATGGCGACGCTGCCGTGCGCCGCGCCCTGGCGCAGCTGCTGCAGGCGAAAGCCGTGGATGCTGCCCGCACCGAGCAATGGCTGAGGGACTTCTCCCCCTGGCGGGCCCTGGTGGCGGCCCACCTGTGGGCCTCGCTGTCGCCACTGGCGTTCTGAGGGCCCGGACCTTGCAGTTGCTCAGGTCACCGCGTTGATGCGGTTGAACTCCGGGCGGCGCCATTCGCCCGATTCCAGCACCTGGCGCAGGTGCTCCACGGCATGCCACACATCCTCGAAGCCCACGTACAGCGGGGTGAAGCCAAAGCGCAGAATGTCCTTGTGCAGGCCCGTGCCATCGCCCTTGCGGAAGTCGCCGATCACGCCCCGCGCGATCAGTGCCTGCACGATGGCGTAGGCACCGCTGTCCTTGCCGTCCACGCCCATGCCTTCCTCGCGGGTCAGGCAGACCTGGGAGCCGCGCTGCGCGTGTGCGCGCGGCGTGGCCAGACCCAGACCGTGACCCTGGCAGCGCTCTTCGACCAGGGCGATGAACAGGTCCGTCAGGGCCAGCGACTTCTTGCGCAGCGCCGCCATGCCGCCCAGCGGCTCCACGGCGGTGAAGACATCCAGGCCGCATTGCAGCACGCTCAGGCTGACCATCGGCTGGGTGCCGCACAGGTAGCGCTGTATGCCCTGGGCCGGGTGGTAATCGGGCACGAACCGGAAAGGCTCGGCATGGCCGAACCAGCCTGTCAGCGGCTGCCAGAAGCGGTCCACCAGGCGGGGGTGGGCCCAGACGAAGGCCGGCGCGCCGGGGCCGCCGTTGAGGTACTTGTAGCTGCAGCCTATGGCGAAGTCGGCATCCGCGCCCTTGAGGTCCACGGGCACGGCGCCCGCGCTGTGACACAGGTCCCAGACGCACAGAATGCCCCTGGCATGCGCGGCGGCCGTCACGGCCGCCATGTCATGCATAGCGCCCGTGCGGTAGTTGACATGGGTGAGCATGCTGATGGCGACCTCTTCGGTCAGTGCGCCAGCAATCTCCTCAGGCTCCAGCAGCACCAGCTCCAGGCCGAATTCCTGGCACACAGACTGGGCGATGTAGAGGTCGGTGGGAAAGTTGCTGCGCTCGCTGATGATGCGCTTGCGGGTCGGCGCATCTTCGCGCGCGATGCGGGCTGCAGCCGTCAGCACCTTATAGAGATTGATGGATGCGGTGTCGGTGAACACCAGCTCGCCCGCACCCGCCCCAAGCCAGGGCGCGAACTGGTCGCCCAGGCGCTGGGGCAGGCTGATCCAGCCGGCGTCGTTCCAGGAGCGGATCAGGCCCTGGCCCCACTCCTGCTGCACGACTTCGGCCACGCGGGTGGCAGCGGCCCTGGGGCTGGCGCCCAGCGAGTTGCCATCAAGGTAGATAACGCCTTCGGGCAGCGTGAATTGGGTGCGCAGGGCGCGCAGCGGGTCTTGTGCATCGAGTGCGAGGCAGTCTTGCAGGCTCGTCACGGGGTTCTCCTTGGGTGTCAATGGTGAAAAGCGCCGGCCGGGCCGGCGCCGAAATCGGTTCCGCCGTCAGTGCAGGGCGCGTAGCACGGCGCGAACGGGCGAGGCATCGGCCTCGACCAGCTTGAGGGGCAGGGCGATGAGTTCGTAGTCGCCCTCGGGCACGTCGTCGAGCACCAGGTTCTCCAGCACGCGCAGGCCGCGCCGGCGGATCACCTGATGGCTGTCCAGTCGCTTGCTGCTGGCCGGGTCGATGCTGGCCGTGTCGATGCCGATGAGCTTCACGCCCAGGTCTGCCAGGCGCTCCACCGTGTCCGGCGCATAGGCAGCCAGATCCGGGTCCCATCCCGTGGGGGCGCGCTCATAGGTGCGCACCAGCACGCGTGGCGGCATGCCGGGCGCCGCCGCATGGGCGATGTGCTCCCATTCGATCAGCGCCCCCTTGCCGATGGCGTGGACCACGCGGCAGGGGCCCAGGAAGGCGTCCAGATCCACATCGCCAATCGTGGCGCCGCCCGCGTCGTAGTGCAGCGGCGCGTCGGCATGCGCGCCCACATGGGGCGACAGCGTGATGGCGCTGACGTTGACGGGGCAGCCCGGGCCGATGGTGGCGCACCATTGCTGGCTGTAGGGCGTATCGCCGGGAAAGACGGGGCTGGCGGCCTGGACGGCCGGGGAAATATCCCAGAGTCTGCGGGTCATGGTGTTGAGTCCTTTGCGCCTTGCGCGCCATGGCGCAGGCGCAGGTGAGTACGGGTGAGAATGCCTGCGCCGGCCTCGCCGGATGGACCTCGCCGGGCGGACCTCGCCGGGCGTGCCTCGCCGGGCGTGCCTCGTCGGGCGTGCCTGCGCAAAAAACGGGCAATGGCTGGCTCAGCAGCCGCGCGCGTAGCAGCCCGGCGTCAGCGCATGGTGCGACTTGAAGGCACGCTGCAGATGGGCCTGGTCGGCAAAGCCCATGGCGTAGGCCGCCTCGGACAGAGGAGTGCCCTGCGCCAGCATGCGGCGAGCGCCATTGATGCGCAGATTGAGCCGGTAGCTGCCGGGCGTCATGCCTGTGGCGGCCTTGAAGCGGCGGATGAAGCGCGTGGCGCTCATGCCGCATTCCCGGGCCAGGGACTCGATGGTGAGCCCCGTGTCCGGGCCGGCATGCAGCCGCTGCAGTGCGGCCTGCAGGCCCTCTCCATCGCTGGACAGGGGCTGCGCTGCCGGCTGTGCGTGCTGCGCCAGAAACCGCTGCAGCCCCAGTGCCAGGCGCTGCGCCGATGTCTCTCCATCGACGGGCCGGCACAGGCCATCCACCTGCCGTGTGATGCCCGCGTCGGTGAAGGCGCGGCACGGAAAGCGCAGGGCCGCCACGCCCAGCCGCTGGTGCAGCCAGTGCGCATCGATGAAGAGCATGCGGTAGGACCAGGGCGCGCCCGGCTCGGGATTGCAGGCATGCCAGGCGCCGGGCTCGATCAGCACCACGGCGCCGGCCGAGATCGGCTGGGGACCATGCGCATGGTGGAACACGGTGCTGCCCGCATCCACGATGCCTATCGAATACTCGGCATGCATGTGCAGCCGGAAGCAGTGTGCCGAGCGCGCACTGTTGCGCAGCTCGGCCCAGGGCGCCGCCGGGTGGCGGTGGAAGCGGTGAAAGCGCTGGGAAGAAGTGGTGTCGGTCATGGCGCAGCCTGGCTGCCATCATGCCAGCATGGCCGCCACGCTGGCGACCAGCAGCAGGGCCAGCAGGCGGTGGAACATCCGCTGGCGCTGCGGCGTGCGCAGCCAGCCCGACAGCAACTGCCCCAGCAGCGCCCAGCTGCCCACCCCGATCAGGCAGGCGATCAGCGAGATGGCGCAAAACCGCAGCAGCGCCCAGGGCATATCGGCGCTGGGCAGCACGAACAGGCCGACGCCTGCCAGCGCCACCAGCCATGCCTTGGGGTTGAGCGTCTGCACGGCAGCGCCCTGCAGCAGTGCCTGCGGCAGGCTGGCATGGACTCCCCGTGACTGTGCCTGCTGCGCCTGCACGGGAGCACTGGCCAGCTGCCATGCCAGCCACAGCAGGTAGGCTGCGCACAGCCATTGCGAGAGGGCGGACAGCCTGGGCAGTGCCTGCATCAGCCACTGCGCACCCTGGCCCATGGCCCAGACGACGGCGGCATAGCTGGCGCTGGCACCCAGCACATAGAGCCCGCAGGCCTGCGGCGAACGGGTGGCACCATGGCGCAGGGCCAGCACATTGACGGGGCCCGGAGTGATGGCCCCCACAAGGGTGAAGACGCCCATGGCGAGCAGGGATGAGGTCATGGAGATTCGCGCGGACGCAGGGCTGCACACAGCCTGCAGTCTCGCGCTGCATGCCGGCCCTGTATTGAACGCAATTGCGCGCTGTGGCCATGACCTTGGCGGGTGTCCTATCGCTTGCCGGCTGTGCTCACAGCTCGGTGCGCAGCGCCCAGATTTCCGGGAAGAGCACCACATCCAGCATCTTGCGCAGGTAGCTGACGCCGCCGGTGCCGCCGGTGCCACGCTTGAAGCCGATGACGCGCTCGACCGTAGTCAGGTGGCGAAAGCGCCACAGGCGGAAGGCGTCCTCGATGTCGGCCAGCTTTTCGCCGAGCTGGTACAGGTCCCAGTGCTTTTGGGGATCGCGGTAAACGGTGATCCACGCCTGCTTGACGCCCTCGCTGGCCTCATAGGGCTGGGTCCAGTCGCGCTGCAGATGGCTGGCGGGCACGGCGATGCCCTCGCGTGCGAGCAGCTGCAGGGAGACGTCATAGAGGGAAGGTGCGCGCCATGCGGCCTCGACCTGCGCGAGCAGGTCGGGGCGGTGGGCATGGGGCTGGAGCATGGCGGCGTTCTTGTTGCCCAGGCTGAACTCGATGCAGCGGTACTGGTAGCTCTGGAAGCCGCTGGAGCTGGCCAGGTAGGGACGCATGGCGGTGTACTCGGGCGGGGTCATGGTGGACAGCACGGTCCATGCGCTGACGAGCTGCTCCATGATGCGGCTGACACGGGCGAGCATCTTGAAGGCGTCGGCGCGCGTGCCGCCAGCGATGGCGGCGGTGGCGGCACGCACTTCATGGAGCATGAGCTTCATCCACAGCTCGCTGGTCTGGTGCTGGATGATGAAGAGCATCTCGTCGTGCGCGGGCGACAGGGGATGCTGTGCAGTGAGGATCTGGTCAAGGTGCAGATAGTCGCCGTAGCTCATGGCCTGGCTGAAGTCCAGCTGTGCGCGTTCTTCGTGGACGATGGCTTCGGTGCGGCCGGCGCCGTGCATGGGGCAGCCGGAGGGTTCGGTGGTCGTGGGAGTCGTCATTGCAAATGTCTGCACAGCAGATCGGGTCACATGGAAAAAGAAGAGCAAAGGCCTAGCGGGGCCTGGGCGCCAGGCGTTGCGCCGGCTTGCGGTACCACAGCGTATAGACGCCCGCGAGCATCAGCAGGAAGGGCAGGCCGGTCAGCAGCGTCAGGCGGAATACCTCGGTGAACAGCGTGGACACCATGGCTGCCAGCATCAGGCCCGCGCCCAGCAGGGTCAGTCCCGGAAAGCCCCACATGCGAAACGCCAGCGGCGCATTGCCCTGGCGCACCCAGCGCCTGCGGAAAAACAGGTGGGTCACGAAAATCATGAACCAGGTGAACATGGCGCCGAACATGGCCACAGCCATCATCAGCATGAAGGACTGCTCCGGATTGATGATGTTGAACAGGGTCGCCACGGCGATGCCCAGGCACGACAGCAGCAGCGCTGGCAGTGGCACGCCCTGCGCGTTCACGCGGCCCAGCACGGCGGGCGCATGGCCGGCGCGCGAGAGGCTGAACATCATGCGCGTGGTGATATAGAGCTGGCTGTTCATGGCCGACAGCGCGGCCACCAGCACCACGAAGTTGACCATGCTGGCCGCGCCAGGCAGGCCGATGAACTCCATCACCTTGACGAAAGGACTGCCATCCTTGCCGGCAGCAGACCAGGGAACGATGGCCAGCATCAGCGCGATCGTAGCCAGATAGAACACCACCAGGCGCACCATGGTCGAGCGGAAGGCGCTGGTGACCGCGCGCTGCGGGTCCTTGGCCTCCCCGGCGGCCACGGCGATCATCTCGATGCTCAGGTAGCTGAAGATGGCGATGACCACACCCACCCAGGTGCCCCACAGCCCGTTGGGAAAAAAGCCGCCATGGCTGATGTAGTTGGCAAAACCCACGCCTTCGGGCCTGGAGCCGAACACCACCCAGGCGCCAAGCACGATGAAGGCCACGATGGCTACGATCTTGACCAGCGAGAAGCTGTACTCCACAGCCCCGAAAGCCTTGACGCTCATCATGTTCACGCCGATCAGCGCGCCCGAGAACACCACCACCCAGGCCCAGCGCGGCACCTCGGGGAACCAGTAGCCCATGTACAGGCCCACGGCCGTCACCTCGGTGCCCACGGCCAGCACCACGGCGGCCCAGTAGGCATAGCGCACGGCAAAGCCTGCCAGCGGGCTGATGTAGTGCTCGGCATAGGCGCCGAACGAGCCCGAAGTCGGATGGGCCACCGTCATCTCGGCCAGGCAGCCCATGAGCAGCAGCGAGATCAGGGCGCCGATGGCATAGCTGACCAGCACGCTGGGACCGGCAAAACCGATGGCGAAGCCACTGCCCAGGAACAGGCCGGTGCCCACGGCCCCGCCGATGGCGATCATGGTCATCTGCCCGGCGGACAGTTGCTGCTGGAGTCCGGCTTCGCGCTGGACGATTTCCTCGAAGGCAGGCATGCGATGTCTCCGTCGTAGTGAACGTTGCTGGCGGATGTTATGTGCAGCATGATGGATATGGTTAGTAGTTATCCCTGAATTCAGATAAATTTGAATAATCTATTCATTTAAAAGCAAATTTAAAGACAATTTATGCCCATCGATATCGATCAAACGGACAGGCAGCTGATCCGCGCGCTGCAGGACAACGCCCGGCTGACTTCTGGCGAGCTGGCCCAGCGCGTACATCTGTCGCAGTCGCCATCGTGGCGGCGCATCAAGCGGCTGGAGGATGCCGGCGTCATCACCGGCTATCACGCGGCCCTGGACCGGCGCGCCGTCGGCTTTGGCGTGCTGGCTTTTGTGATGGTGGGCATAGACCGCCAGAACGAGGCGTCATCGATCCTGTTCGAGGAGGCGGTCTGCGCCATTCCCGAGGTGGTCATGTTCCATGGCATCTCCGGGCCCGAGGACTTTTTGCTGGTCGTCGTGGCGCGCGATCTGGATGCCTATTCGGAGTTGCTGCAGCGCCGGCTGCACCGCCTGCCCGGCGTGCGCCATGTGCATACGCACTTCTCGCTGCAGGAGTTCAAGGGGCAGATAGGCGGGCTGCCCATAGGGTGACGCCGTGCAGCGCGTGTGCAGCGCGTCGCTATAGCAGGCCGCTTTCCAGCGGCGGCAGGCTGTTGCGCAGGCGCACGCGGTTGCATGCGTCGCTGCCTGCGGCAAACTCCCGGCAGGGCGAAGGGCGCCATTCGTAGATGCCGCAATGGGCTTTTTCGCCGACCTTGCCGACCAGGGCCGCGCAGCGCGGGCGGGCCCAGTCCGTGCCACGCATGCGGCAGGTGTAGTCGTTGACTTCCTCGACCAGACCGGCCGGCACGCGGCCACCGTGTTCCTGCGATTCATGCACGGAAAAATCCACGCGAAACGATGCGCAGCAGGCGCCGCAGCTCAGGCAGGGGTGGGTCATGGGGTCAACGTGCGTGGGGAAGGGGACACGATTGTGAGGCGGTCTGCGCCGATTCGCATGTCGCTGGCGCAGAAACCTGCCGCACTCATGCAAAACCCTGGGCCGCACTCCGATACCATGCGCAGTTGCGCTGCCCGGCAGCGATAGAAATCAAAATGAGAATAAAAATCAGTTGATACGACGTGCCATGCATTCGATGAAACCCGCAACGGGCGCCCCGGCGCCGTCACAGCCGCTCTCTCCCGCCATAGGCCTGGATGCGCTGCCGCGCCAGGTGGCAGCCCATGTGGTCGATCTGCGCACTGCGCGCGATGCATCCGAGCAGCAGCTGCTGCTGCGGCTCATGGAAATCGGCTTTCTGCCCGGCGAGCCCGTGCGCATCGTGGCGACCGGCTTTCCTGGAGGCGATCCGCTGGCGGTGCGCGTGGGACAGGCCACCTTTGCGCTGCGCCGCCACGAGGCCGCCCTGGTGCGCGTGACCACGGCAGGCACTGCTGCAGCGGAGGCCCGCGCATGAGCGCCGTGCAGTCCCCCCGGCGCACCGAGCCGCTGCAGCCGGCACGCGGCGGCACGGATGCCGCCCTGCGCCTGGCCCTGCTGGGCAACCCCAACTGCGGCAAGACCGCCTTGTTCAACCTGTTGACTGGCGCACGCCAGAAGGTGGCCAACTACGCAGGCGTCACTGTCGAGCGCAAGGAAGGCTGGCTCAGCACCGCCAGCGGCCGGCGCGTGCGCGTGCTTGATCTGCCGGGCACCTACAGCCTGCATGCGCACAGCGAGGACGAGCGCATCACGAGCGACATCGTCGCGGGCCGCCATCCGCGCGAGGCGCCGCCCGAGCTGCTGGTCTGCGTCACCGACGCCACCCATCTGCGGCTGAACCTGCGCCTGGTGCTGGAAGCGCGCCGTCTGGGCCTGCCCATGCTGCTGGTGCTCAACATGAGCGACATGGCCCGCAGCCAGGGCATAGACATCGACCGCGATGCGCTGTCGCGTGCCCTGGGCATGCCTGTGCTGTCATCCGTGGGCGTGCGCCAGGATGGCGCACGGGAACTGCTGCAATGGCTGGATGGTCCCGAGGCCAGGGCACTGGCCGCGCCGCAGGCCGATGGCTCCGTGCAGCAGGGCAGTCCGCAGGAGCAGGTGCTTGCATTGCACCAGCAGGTCGCCCGCATCATGGCCGATTGCGTGAAGGAGCCCGTGGTGGACACCCGGCGCGACGACCGCATCGACGCCGTGGTGCTGCACCCGCTGTGGGGCATGCTGCTGCTGGCGGCCACGCTGTTCCTGATGTTCCAGGCCGTGTTCAGCTGGGCGCAGCCGCTGATGGACGCCATCGAGGGCGGGGTCTCTGCGGTTTCTGCCCTGGTCAACGAGCACATGCCCGAGGGCGTCCTGCGCAGCCTGCTGGCCGATGGCGTGATCGCGGGCACTGGCAGCGTGCTGGTGTTCCTGCCGCAGATCCTGATCCTGTTCCTGTTCATCCTGGCGCTGGAGGACTCGGGCTACCTGCCGCGCGCAGCGTTTTTGCTGGACCGCATCATGGGCAAGGTGGGGCTGTCGGGCCGCTCCTTCATTCCGCTGCTGTCGAGCTTTGCCTGTGCCGTGCCCGGCATCATGGCCACGCGCTCCATCACCAGCTGGCGCGACCGGCTCGTGACCATCATGATCGCGCCGCTGATGACCTGCTCGGCGCGGCTGCCCGTGTATGCGCTGCTGATCGGCGCCTTCATTCCCGAGCGCACCGTGGGCGGCGTCTTCAACCTGCAGGGGCTGGTGCTGTTTGCGCTGTATGTGGCCGGCATCGTCAGCGCCATGGCCGTGGCTGCCGTGGCCAAGCTGGCCGGGCGCAGCGCCGGTCCCACGCCGCTGCTCATGGAGCTGCCCGCCTACCGCTGGCCCAGCCCGCGCAGCCTGGCCCTGGGCCTGTACGAGCGGGCCGTGATCTTCCTGCGCCGCGTGGGCGGCATCATCCTGACCGTGAGCATCGTGCTGTGGTTCCTTGCCAGCTACCCGGCGCCGCCCGATGGCGCTGCCGAGGCGGCCATCCACTACAGCTTCGCAGGCCGCATCGGCAGCTGGCTGGAAGTGGTGCTTGCGCCCATCGGCTTCAACTGGCAGATCGCCATCGCGCTGGTGCCCGGCATGGCTGCGCGCGAGGTGGCCGTCAGCGCCATGGGCACGGTCTATGCCCTGTCGGCGGCCAGCGACGAGGCCATGGCCGAACAGCTGGGCCCGCTGATCGCCCACAGCTGGAGCCTTGCCACTGCACTGTCGCTGCTGGCCTGGTTCGTGTTCGCGCCGCAGTGCATCTCCACCCTGGCAGCCGTGCGGCGCGAAACCAACGGCTGGCGCTACCCGCTGCTGATGAGCAGCTACCTGTTCGGCCTGGCCTATCTGGCCAGCTTCATCACCTACCGCATCGCCTTGGCGCTGGGCGCCGGCTGAAAGGGCACTTGCACATGTGGCAGAACATCATCGTGGGTCTGGTCGTTGCGCTGGCAGCGGCTTCGCTGGTCTGGCGCTACCTGCCGGCCCGCTGGCGCCAGAAGGCCGGGCAGATGCATCCCGCACTGGCCCCCAGGGACAGCGGCGGCTGTGGCGGCTGCAGCGCCTGTGCGGGCGACAGCTGCGAACCCGGCCCGCGCCGGCCTTAGTGCAGCCGCCGGGCGTGCGCTCAGGCGGCTGCCAGCCAGATGCGGGCACCGTCATCCAGCGCAGGCAGGCCGTGCGCCAGACGGGCATCGTTGCAGCGGTCCGTGCCCATCTCGAAGTCCCGGCAGGTCGATGAGCGTTGCTCGTAGATGCCGCAGGCCACCCGCTCGCCGCAGCGGCCCGTGAGCGCCACGCAGCGCACGGGGCGGCGGTCCGTGCCGTTCATGCGCCAGCGGTTGCCATGGACCTCATGGGCCAGCTCGTCGGGCACGCTGCCGCCCATGGAGCGCAGCTCGTAGACAGAAAATTCGACGCGGAAGGTTTCGCAGCAGACGCCGCAGTTCAGGCAGGGGTGAATGGTGTCTGATTCGGACATGGAAGTTCTTCGGGGATCATGGGGCATGCACAGGTAGCCGCGCCCGCGCAAGGCTGGGGCGGCATGGGGTGTGGACGAGCGCAGTGCGTCCCTAGGTATGGCCCTGGAGGAACTTCAGATAGAACGTGTGGATGCGCACGAACAGCGCGCGCACGCGGGCCGCGAAGGGCCTGCGCGGCCCGAAGAACGAAGGCACGCGCGTATGGCGTGCAATGTGCGGATGGCGCAGTGCGCAGCCGCCAAACGCAGACACCGTCTGCGGGCGTTCAGCCTGCAGGCGGTGTGTGTGTGGTGTGTGGCTCAGCTGCATGGGTGCGAGGGAATGCGCCTGGGCCATGCAATGGGCGTGATCAGCCCGGCTGGCGGCCCAGCAGCAGGTACTCCATGAGTGCCTTTTGCACGTGCATCCTGTTGAGGCTTCGGCACGCGGCCGAAGGCCGCTTCACGTCCGCTTCGCGGACATGAGCCTGCGCCCAAACAGTCTGCAGGCGCTGGCGCGCCACCCCACGGCATTTCATGCCGTGCGGCCGAGCAAAAGGTACTCCATGAGTGCCTTTTGCACGTGCATCCTGTTTTCTGCCTCGTCCCAGACGACGGATTGGGGGCCGTCGATGACTTCGGCCTCGACTTCCTCGCCCCGGTGGGCCGGCAGGCAGTGCATGAACAGTGCATCGGCACGCGCTGCCGCCATCATCTCGGCGTCCACGCACCAGTCGGCAAAGGCCTTCTTGCGGGCCTCGTTCTCGGCCTCGTAGCCCATGCTGGTCCACACATCGGTGGTGACCAGGTCCGCGCCCTTGCAGGCGTCGAGCGGGTTGGCGAAGACCTTGTAGCAGCCTTCGCGCGGCGCTTTGCCGCCGAAGGCCAGCTTTTCGTCCACCTCGTAGCCGCCGGGCGTGCTGACATGGACGGTGAAGCCCAGCAGATCGGCAGCCTGCAGCCAGGTGTTGGCCATGTTGTTGCCGTCACCGACCCAGGCCACAGTCTTGCCCTGGATCGAGCCGCGGTGCTCGATGAAGGTAAAGATGTCGGCCAGGATCTGGCAGGGGTGGAACTCGTTGGTCAGCCCGTTGATGACGGGCACGCGCGAATAGGCGGCAAAGCGCTCGATCTTGTCCTGGCCGAAGGTGCGGATCATCACCAGGTCGGTCATGCGGCTGATGACGCGCGCGCTGTCCTCGATGGGCTCGGCACGGCCCAGCTGGCTGTCGCCCGTGGTCAGGTGCACGACCGAGCCGCCGAGCTGGTACATGCCCGCCTCGAAGCTCACGCGCGTGCGGGTGCTGGCCTTCTCGAAGATCATGGCCAGCGTGCGGTCGCTCAGCGTGTGGTGCTTTTCGTAGTTCTTGAACTTCTTCTTGATCAGCGCGGCGCGTTCCAGCAGGTAGGCGTACTCGTCGGCCGTGAAGTCGGAGAACTGCAGATAGTGCTTGATGGCTGTCATGGGAAGGTCCTTCATTCGGACAGGAATTGCACGACCAGGGGCTTGAGCGTGGCGACCACTTCGTCGGCTTCGGCCTCGGTCATGATCAGCGGCGGCACCAGGCGCACCACGGTGTCGGCGGTCACGCTGAACAGCAGGCCAGCCTCGGCGCCACGGCCCAGCAGCACGCCGCAGGGCTTGGCCAGCTCGATGCCGATCATCAGGCCCTGGCCGCGCACCTCGACCACGCCCGGCACGTCGGCGAAGGCCTGCTGCAGCTGTTTCTTCAGGTAGGCGCCGACCTGGGTGGCATGTGCCAGCAGGCCGTCTTCTTCCATGATGCGGATGGTCTCGATGCCTGCGCGCGTGGCCAGCGGGTTGCCACCGAAGGTCGAGCCATGGTTGCCGGGCTTGAGCACGGAGGCTGCCGCGCCATGGGCCACGACGGCGCCAATCGGCACGCCCGAGCCCAGGCCCTTGGCCAGGGTCATCACATCGGGCACGATGCCGGCCCACTGGTGGGCAAACCACTTGCCCGTGCGGCCCATGCCGGCCTGCACTTCGTCGAACATCATCAGCCAGCCATTGGCATCGCACAGCGCGCGGACCTGCTGCATGTACTCGATGCCCATGGCGTGCAGGCCGCCTTCGCCCTGGATGGGCTCCATCATCACGGCCACCACATCGGTGTTGCCGGCCGTGGCCTGCTTGAGCGCCTCGATATCGTTCAGCGGCACGCGCAGGAAGCCATCGAGCAGCGGGCCGAAGCCGTCGCGCACCTTGGGGTTGCCGGTGGCTGCCATGGTGGCGAGGGAGCGGCCATGGAATGCGTGCTCATAGACCACGATCACCGGCTTGGCGATGCCTTTGTCCACGCCGTACTTGCGCGCGATCTTGATGGCAGCCTCGTTGGCCTCCAGGCCGGTGCTGCAGAAGAAGACGTTGGTCATCTTCGCGCGTTCGACCAGCAGCTGTGCCAGTGTTTCCTGGCCAGGCACGTGGTAGTAGTTGGAGGTGTGGATGAGCCGGGTCAGCTGCTCCTGCAGTGCCGGCACGAGCTTGGGATGGTTGTGGCCCAGCGTGTTGACAGCAATGCCGCCCAGCGCATCGAGGTACTGCTTGCCATTGACGTCCCACACGCGGCAGCCCTGGCCTCGCTCCAGCGCGATCGGTACGCGGCCATAGGTGTTCATCACGTGGGGCGAGGCAGCCTCAATGAAAGCGGTCATTGCAAAAATCTCCTGTGCAGGAAAGTAAAGGGCATCCGGGCGTTGCCGCCGCAGATGCCTCGAAAACAGCGAAGCCCGATTCTAGAGGGCCCGCAGTGGCCCAACGTTGCGGTTTGCGCATCACAGCCATGCGACAGACCCCACGCCACGCTGGGGTAGTGGCGCGCCGCGCTGGGCCAGCTCTTATACAAGAGCTAAAATGCCCTCTTGGCCTGCCAGTGGCGATGCTGCTTGCGGGCCCTGACTTTTTTTGGCACGCACCCGATGGTTTCTCCTTCCAGCAAAGAACTGTTCATCCAGGGCATTACCCACGAAGGCAAGACTTTCCGGCCCAGCGACTGGGCCGAACGGCTGGCTGGCGTCATGAGCCAGTTCCGCCCCGGTGGAGCGCATCGCGGCAGCCACCTGAGCTATTCGCCCTGGTGCGTGCCGACCACGCTCAATGGCGTCAAATGCGTGGTGGTCCACCGCGACCTGCGCGACTACGAGCCCATGGCCTGGGACTTTTGCCTGAACTTCGCCAAGGACAACAATCTGCAGGTTGTCGAGGCCTGTCTGATTCCGGATGAGCCGGCCCGCTGAGGCCGGCTTTTTTTCGTCCATGGGCGGGGCCCTGGCTGCTTGATGATATGAACGCACCCAGGGTGCGTTTTTTCATGCCCCCTGGCGCTGGAACAGGCTGCGCAGCACGGTGACCAGAACCTCGCCCGCCGATGCTCCGCCATACAGCGCATGGTCTATGGCCTGGCTGCGCGCCAGTGCCATCAGGCTGCCTGCCAGCGCGGGCGTGGGCACGGGTGGCGCATGGCCTGCCAGTGCGAACAGTCTGTCCAGCAGCTGTGCATAGATCTGGCGCTGCTGCTCCATCAGTGCTGCGTAGGCCTGCCCGAATCCAGGGTGGCGCGCCGCATGCAGCTGCAGTTCCGTCGCCAGCATGGCCTGGGAGGCGTCCATGCCAAAGTCGCGCGCCCAGCTCTCCAGCGCTGAAAAGGCTTTGCCGAAGTCTTCGCCTGCCGTGGCGACCGCGCCAGTGATGCGCAGAGCCTCCTGCTCCTTGTGCTGGCGCAGCAGGTCCAGCAGCAGGTCTTCCTTGCTTTTGAAGTTGGAATAGAAGGCGCCTTGCGTATAGCCAGCCTCTTTGGCGATATCGCGCACCGTGGTGGAGGCAAAGCCTCGCCCGGCCACCTGCCTGCAGGCCGCTTCGATCAGGCGCTGGCGGGTCTGTTCCTGGCTTTCCTCTCGTGTCAGGCGGTGCTGGGGCATTTGAAATATCTGATGCTATCTGAGTTGACGTGATTTGCTGATCAGGGATAGTATCGGATATCCGGATATCAATCGGTATCTGAAATGTTTGCGTACCACTGCATTCACGAAAGAGTTTTCATGCATGACCAGATTCCGGGCCTCGGCAGCCCTTCATGTGCAGATGATTTCCATGCGCCCGCTGAGCTGGCGCAGCCCCGGCCCGTGCGCCAGGCGTTTGTGACCGGAGCCACCGGGCTGCTGGGCAGCAACCTGGTGCGTGCGCTGGTGGCGCGCGGCATTGCCGTGCGGGCTCTTGCCAGGTCGGTATACAAGGCGCAGCAGCAGTTTGCCGACCTGCCTCAGGTGCAGGTGATCGTAGGCGACATGGAAGATGTCGATGCCTTTGCCGGCGCGCTCTGCGGCTGCGATGTCGTCTTCCATACGGCAGCCTATTTCCGGGACAGCTACAAGGGCGGGCGCCACTGGGCGGCGCTCGAGCGCATCAATGTGGGCGGATCGGCCGCCCTGGTGGCTGCGGCCCATACCGCAGGGGTGCGCCGCTTCGTCCAGACCTCATCGATCGCCGTGCTCGACGGCCCGCCCGGCACCCTGATCGACGAAACCTGCGACCGCCGGTTGGACAATGCCGATGACTACTACCGCAGCAAGATTCTGGCCGATGATGCGGTGCGTGCCTTTGTCCGGACGCATCCCGGCATGCATGCCTGCTTTGTGCTGCCGGGCTGGATGTGGGGCCCTGGCGACATCGGTCCGACATCTGCGGGGCAACTGGTCAATGATGTGGCGCATGGCCGGCTGCCGGGTCTGGTACCTGGCAGTTTTTCCGTGGTCGATGCGCGGGATGTGGCGCTGGCGCATATCGCGGCGGCCGAGCGCGGGCGGGCGGGCGAGCGCTATCTGGCAGCCGGGCGCCATATGGTCATGCAGGAGCTGATCCCGCTGCTGGGAGAGGTGTCCGGCATGGCTGTGCCCTCGCGTCAGCTGCCACTGCCGCTGCTGTATGCACTGGCAGCGGCGCAGGAGGTCTATGCGCGCCTGTCCGGCAGGCCGGTGCTGCTGGGGCTGGCGACGGTGCGACTGATGGTGCGCGAAGCCGGTCGCACCCGCTTCAATCCGGCCAAAAGCGAACGGGAGCTGGGCCTGTGCTTTCGCCCGGTCCGGCAGACCCTGGCCGATACCGTGGGTTGGTACCGTAGCCATGGCTGGTTCTGATCTGTGCCACTTTGCCTGCACGGCAGGGGCCGGGCACAAAAAAACCGCCCGAAGGCGGTTTTTTCGTTCGCTGACAGCGCACCCGTTACAAACGGCGGATGGCGGCTGCCATCCGTGCGGTTGCCTAAGTGGATTAGGCGGCTGCCAGGGCCTTGACCTTGGCGGACAGGCGGCTCTTGTCGCGAGCGGCCTTGTTCTTGTGGAAGATGCCCTTGTCGGCGATCGTGTCCAGCACGGATTGTGCTGCGGCGAACAGTTCGGTGGCCTTGGCCTTGTCGCCAGTCAGAACGGCCTTTTCGACCTTCTTGACGGCGGTGCGGTACTTGGAGCGCAGCGAGGTGTTGGCTGCGTTGAGCTTGACGTCCTGACGGGCGCGCTTGCGGCCGGATGCCAGGCGGGGGTTCTTCTTTGCGGGCTTGGATGCCATGATGTGTATTCCTAGTGTCTGAGGATGTTGTCGGCGAAACCGTAAATTATAGCGTGAAAGCCAGTGTCGGGGTTGAGGTCCCTGGGTCGTGTGCGCCGTGTTGCTATGGCGCGCAATCGCGCCGCGCTGCGCAGTGGCGGCCCACCGCCTGCGCATACACTTCGCACGGTGTCACTGTTCAAAGCCGCCTCCACCGTATCCCTGCTGACGCTTGCCTCCCGCATTACCGGGCTGGTGCGCGATCTGCTCATGGCCTCCATCTTCGGCGCCAATGCGCTGACCGATGCCTTCAACGTCGCGTTCCGCATCCCCAACCTGTTTCGCAGGCTGTTTGCGGAAGGCGCTTTCAGCCAGGCCTTCGTGCCGGTGCTGGCAGCCAGCAAGGCCCAGGAGGGCGAGGAGGCCACGCGCGCGCTGATTTCGCAGGTGGCCACGCTGCTGTTCTGGGTGCTGCTTGTGACCTGCACGCTGGGCGTGCTGGGGGCGCCTTTGCTGGTCTGGCTGCTGGCCAGCGGCCTGCGCCAGTCTCCCGAGGGCTATGACGCAGCGGTGGTGATGACGCGCTGGATGTTTCCCTATATCGGCTTCATGTCGCTGGTGGCGCTGTCCGCCGGTGTGCTCAACACCTGGAAGCGCTTTGCGGTGTCCGCCGCCACGCCGGTGCTGCTCAATCTCAGCATGATCGCCACGGCTTTCTGGGGCGCACCCTGGCTGGCGGCGCGCGGCATCGAGCCCATCTACGCCATGGCCGGCGGTGTCATGCTCGGTGGTGTGCTGCAGTTGGCCGTGCAGTTGCCGGCCCTGGCGCGCCTGGGCCTGCTGCCGCGCATCGGGATGTCGCCTGCGGCCTTGCGCGCCGCATGGGGGACGGCTGGCGTGCGCCGCATTCTGGCGCTGATGGCGCCTGCCTTGCTGGGCGTGGGCGTGGCCCAGGTCTCGCTGATGATCAATACGCAGATCGCCTCCTATCTGCAGCCCGGCAGCGTGACCTGGCTGTTCTACGCCGACCGGCTCATGGAATTCCCGACGGCGCTGCTGGGCGTGGCGCTGGGCGTGGTGCTCACGCCTCAGCTGGCCTCTGCCAAGGCGGCTGGCGACGCAAAACGCTATTCGGCCATGCTGGACTGGGGGCTGCGGCTGGTTCTGCTGCTGGCCGTACCCTGCGCCGTGGGGCTGCTGGCCTTTGCCGAACCGCTGGTGGCGACGCTGTTTCACCGCGGCGAGCTGCGCGACAGCGACGTGGGCCAGATCGCGCTGGCGTTGATAGGCTATGGCGCGGGCCTTGTGGGCCTGGTGGCCATCAAGGTGCTGGCGCCCGGCTATTACGCCAGCCAGGACATCCGTACACCCGTCAAGATTGCCGTCGTGGTGCTGGTGATCACCCAGCTGCTCAATCTGCTGCTGGTTCCCCTGCTGGCCCATACGGGCCTGGCGCTGTCCATCGGCCTGGCCGCCATGGTCAATGCCGCCTGGCTGCTGTGGGGCCTGCTGCGCCGGGGCATCTACCGCCCCGAGCCGGGCTGGCTGCGGCTGGTGCTGCAGGTGCTGGCTGCCAGCTGCCTGCTGGCTGTGCTGCTGCTGTGGGGCAGCCATCATTTCGACTGGATTGCACTGCGTGCCGACGGCTGGCGCCGCGCCGGCCTGCTGGCGCTGATGCTGCTGGCCTCGATGCTGCTGTATTTCGGCGTGCTGCTGATTTCCGGCCTCAGGCTGCGCGCGCTGCTGAGGCGCTAGCCGGTGATGGCCAATCGCCGATAGCCCGCACCATTGCAGGACAGTGCGCTCCAATTTATAAAGCACCATGAGCTGGAGTTACCAAGACACGCCCACGGCCCTGCAGTATTTCGCCTCCCTGGTGCAAAGCGATGACGGCTTGCCCCTGATGGAGGCCGCCATCAGCCTGGCGCAGGACGCCGAGCCCGATCTCGACCTTCAGGCGGCCGGCGCTGAGCTGGATCGGCTGCAGGTGCGCCTGACCCAGCGCCTGGCAGGCGAGACCGAGCCACTGCAGCGCCTGCGGGTGCTCAACCAGTTTTTCTATGGGGAACTGGGCTTTGGGGGCAACCTCAACGATTACTACGATCCGGCCAACAGCTATATCCATCATGTGCTGCAGACCCGGCGCGGCATCGCCATCAGTGTTGCACTGATCTGGCTGGAGCTGGCGACCGGTATCGGTCTGCCTGCCCGGGGTGTCGGCTTTCCGGGCCATTTCCTGGTCAAGCTGCGCCTGCCGCAGGGCCAGGTGGTGATGGACCCGCTGACGGGAGAGTCCTTTTCTGCCAACGGCCTTGCCGAGCGCCTGGAGCCCTATTGGCAAAGCGCCGGCCTGTCGCCCGATGAAGCCGCGCCGCTGGGCATGTATCTGCAGGCAGCAACGCCCCGTGACATGCTCGAGCGCATGCTGCGCAATCTGCAGGAAATCCACCATGCCCGGCGCGACTGGCCATTGCTGGTGGCTGTGCTCAACCGCCTGGCCCTGCTGCGCCCGGACATGCCCGAGGTGCTGCGCGACCGTGGCCTGGCCTACGCCCAGTGGGGGGTGACAGAGCGTGCGCTGGAAGATCTGGAGCGTTTCCTGGGGTCCCAGCAGGGCGCGCAGGCTGTGGCGGTGCGCGAAGTGATACGGCGGCTGCGGGGGCTGTAGCGCTGGAGGTAGCGCGCCGCCCCAGCCTGTGGGCTTGCCCCCTGCGCAAGCTGTGTGGCTCAGACCAGCCGCACGGCCTCCAGCTCTTTTTTGAGGTAGGCGTAGAACAGGGGTGCTGCCACCAGGCCTGCCGGGCCGAACACGGATTCGGACACGAACATCACGGCCAGCAGCTCCCAGACGCCCATGTGGGTGCGCTGGCCCACGACCTTGGCATTGATGACGTACTCCGCCTTGTGGATCAGGATCAGGAACCCCAGGCAGGCGGCTGCGGCCACGGGCGATACCGACAGGCCGACGATGGTGATCACCGCGTTGCACAGCAGATTGCCGACGATGGGCACGAGCCCGGCGACAAAGGTCAGGGTGATCAGGGCCGGCGTGTAGGGCAGGGACAGCTGCCAGTGCGGCAGTATGCCCAGCAGGAAGATGGCTGTGAGCAGCGTGTTGAAGGCCGCGATCCAGAACTGGGCCGCCACGATCTGGCCGAAGGCCTGTCCCATGAGCCGGGTGCGCTCGCGCAGCGCTGCCACCAGCGGTGGACGGCGCACGCTGACAGGGCGCACGGCGGCCAGCGCACCGATGATCAGGCCCACGTAGGCATAGAGCAGTCCGGTCAGCCAGGCGCGTCCGGCGTGGGCCAGTGCGCCTGCCTTGGCACCCAGATAGCTGGCCAGCATGTGCTGTATCTCCTGGGCACCATCGGGCAGTTGCTCGGCCATGTCGGCAGGCAGCTTGTCGCGCAGCTCCAGCACGGTGTTGGCCAGGTAGTCCAGCAGCTCGCGGTATTGCTGGGGCGCGTCGGTGATGTAGGTGCGGGTATGCGAGAGCGCGCCGCTGAGCAGGGCCAGCGGCGCGAGGATGACGATGGCCGCTGCCACCAGCTGCGTCCAGCGCGGCAGCATGCCCCGCCGTGCCTTGGGCTGGGTGCGCGCCAGCAGTGCCGCGATGCTGCGCGTGATGAGAAAGCCCACGCACACGCACAGCATGCCCGGCAGCAGGCCCTGCCACATGATCAGCAGCAGCGAGCCGGCCATCAGCAGGTAGCTGGCCAGCGTCACGCCGCGCGTGGGCGCGGGCTGCGGGGAAGCAATGGGCGTGGGCAGATGCTGGGTCATGCGCCGTCGGTGCTTCAGCGCACTTCGACCGGCTGGCCGGCGCCGCGTTCGGCAATGCGGCCGATGGTGTAGACCGTCTCGCCCAGCTGCTGCAGGGTTGCCGCGGTCGCTTGTGCCGCCTCGGCAGGCACGACAACGACCATGCCGATGCCGTTGTTGAAGGTGCGGTTCATCTCGACGGCGTCGATGCCGGCCGTCTTCTGCAGCCAGGCGAACAGCTCGGTCTGGGGCCAGCTGCCGGCATCCAGGTGCGCGGCCAGGCCTTCGGGCAGCACGCGCGGAATGTTCTCCAGCAGGCCGCCGCCCGTGATGTGGGCCAGTGCCTTGATGGGGTGCTGCGCCAGCGCGGCCAGCACGTTCTTCACGTACAGGCGCGTGGGCTCCATGATGGCCTGCTTGAAGGGCTTGCCGTCCAGCGTTTCGGGCAGGCCGCCCTGGCTTTCGGCGCGCTCGATGCACTTGCGCACCAGCGAGAAGCCGTTGGAGTGCACGCCGGCCG
Source organism: Delftia sp. PS-11 (assembly GCF_029870285.1). GTDB lineage: Bacteria > Pseudomonadota > Gammaproteobacteria > Burkholderiales > Burkholderiaceae_C > Comamonas. Next base: position 105,187 of record NZ_JACSYA010000007.1, on the reverse strand, counting down.
AGGCCAGGCCCAGCACCACATCGCCTGCAGCCACGTTCTGGCCTGTGAGGATCTTGGATTTTTCGACGGCGCCGACGGCAAAGCCTGCCAGGTCGTATTCGCCAGCCGGGTACATGCCGGGCATCTCTGCCGTCTCGCCGCCGATCAGCGCGCAGCCCGACAGCTCGCAGCCGCGCGCGATGCCGCCGACCACGGCCGCAGCCGTGTCCACATCCAGCTTGCCGCAGGCAAAGTAGTCCAGGAAGAACAGGGGCTCGGCGCCCTGCACCAGCACGTCGTTGACGCTCATGGCCACCAGATCGATGCCCACGGTGTCGTGCATGTTCCATTCGAATGCCAGCTTGAGCTTGGTGCCCACGCCGTCGGTGCCGGAGACCAGCACGGGCTCCTGATAGCGCTTGGGCACTTCGAACAGGGCTCCGAAGCCGCCGATGCCGGCCATGACGCCTTCGCGCATGGTCTTCTTGGCCAGCGGCTTGATGCGCTCGACCAGGGCATCGCCCGCGTCGATGTCGACGCCGGCGTCTTTGTAGGAAATCGGGGTAGAGGAGGGGGCAGAGGAGCTCATGGATGGTTCGGTGCGTGGGCCCGAAGGTCGGGCTGAAACCCCGGGATTCTACGGCGCCTGCCCCGAAAGCGGGGGCTGTGCGGGGGCTTCCAGGGGGCTTTCGTCCTGTTGTCCGACCCTTGCGCCGTCACGCAGGCCGCCGCGCAGACTAAAATCCCCTGCGCTGCCCCCTTTGAGCGGGGCCGTGAATGCCTTGCCGTGGCCTGTGCTGCAGCAAGTCTGTTTCTGCTTTCATCCCAATGCCGCAGCCGATTCTTTTGCCAGCCTTTGCCGCAAGGACCCGCCTGGATACAGGAAGGGGGGCGCTGCGCGTATGTCGCGGATGAAGCAGCTGGCCCTGGATATCAGCATGGCGTCGAGCCCGACGCTGTCGCGCTTTTTCGTCGGCCCCAACGAGGCGGTGATAGAGCACCTGCGCCATTGGGTGGGCGATGGCTGCATGCAGACAGTACGTACGCCAGTGCCTACTTACCTGTGGGGTGAATCAGGCTCTGGCAAGACCCATTTGCTCAAGGCCGTGCGCGAGGCGCTGCGCGAACAGGGAGCTGTGGTCGGCTGGATGGACGCCAGCACCCTGTTTCCCCCACCGTTCAACGAGCGCTGGGCTGCCGTGCTGATGGACGACGTGGATATCTACACGCCGCTGCAGCAGGCGCGCGCCTTCAACTGGTTTGTCAACGCGATCAGTCCGGCCACGGGCTCGCCGCGCTGGGTGCTGGCCGCAGGGCAACTGCCGCCGGCCGACCTGAAACTGCGCGAAGACCTGCGCACGCGGCTGGGCTGGGGCCATGTGTTCCAGCTGCAGCTGCTGGACGAGACCGCACGCCGCGCGGTGCTGCGTCAGGAAGCCGACGCCCGTGGCGTTTTTCTGGGCGACGATGTGATGGACTACATGCTCAAGCGCTTCTCGCGCGACCTGGGCAGCCTGATGCAGCTGCTCGACATGCTCGACGGCTTTGCGCTGCGCAACAAGCGTGCCATCACCATCCCCTTGCTCAAGACCATGCTGGAAACCGAATGAGCCTGTGCTCTGATCCCGGGTCCAGCCTTTTCTGGGAACTGCATGACTTCTGATCAGAACCAACCCCGGCCCCGGCTGGCGTTGTTCGACCTGGACCACACACTGCTGCCGCTCGATTCGGACTATGAGTGGGGCGAGTTCACGACCCGCATCGGCTGGACCGATCCCGCTGAATTCGGCCGGCGCAATGCCGAGTTCTTCGCCCACTATCAGGCAGGCACGCTCGATGTGCACGACTATGTGCGCTTTGCCACCGAGGCGTTTCGCCTGCGCGGACCCGACGAGGCCCGCCAGGCGCACGAGCGCTTCATGCGCGAAGTGATCACGCCCGCCATCCGTCCCCAGGCCCTGGAGCTGCTGCGCAGCCACCAGCAGGCAGGTGATCAGGTGCTCATCGTCACGGCCACCAACGAGTTCGTGACCCGGCCGATTGCCGCTGCGCTGGGCGTGAGCGAGCTGATTGCCGTGGAGCTTGCGCGTGATGGCCAGGGCTGGTTCACAGGTGAGATCCTGGGAACGCCGAGCATGCGCGCCGGCAAGGTGCAGCGCATGCAGCAGTGGCTGCAGGCGCGCGGCCTCGATTGGAGCGGCGTGGAAAGCTTCTTCTACAGCGATTCCTGGAACGACGTGCCGCTGCTGGAGCGTGTGGACCACCCCGTGGCCACCAACCCCGACACGCGGCTGCGCGCCCTGGCCCGGGAGCGGGGCTGGCGCATACTGGACCTGTTTGGCGAAGCCCCATGATCAAGACATTCATCGACAAGCTCCTTGGCAAGAAGCCTGCGGCGCCGCGTGCGCGCAAATCCCCGTTCGGCAAGCGCGAGGAAGTGCCCGTGCAGGTGCATGGCATCGACCCCCAGCTGGTGGACCGGCGCGCGATCGACGTGGTCGAGACACTGCAGGATGCCGGCTACGAGGCCTATATCGTCGGCGGCGCCGTGCGCGATCTGCTGCTGGGCCTGCGTCCCAAGGACTTCGATGTGGCCACCAATGCCACGCCCGAGCAGGTCAAGGGGCTGTTCCGCCGCGCCTTCATCATCGGCAAGCGCTTTCGCATCGTGCACGTGGTCTATGGGCGCGGCCGTGAGAACGAGGTCATCGAGGTCTCGACTTTCCGCGCCTTCCTGGACAACAGCGCGGCCGAGGCCGTCAGCGGCAATGAGCGCACCAGCAAGGCCCAGCTGGCCGGCATGCAGCATGCGGTGGACGCCAGCGGCCGCGTGCTGCGCGACAACGTCTGGGGACCGCAGGACCAGGATGCGACGCGGCGCGATTTCACCATCAACGCCATGTACTACGATCCGCGCACGCAGGTCGTGGTCGACTACCACAAGGGCATCGACGACGCCAAGAAGCGCGTGCTGCGCATGATCGGCGACCCGGCCACGCGCTACCGCGAGGACCCTGTGCGCATCATCCGCGCCGTGCGCTTCGCCGCCAAGCTGCAGGGCAAGGGCTTCCAGCTCGACGCCAAGACGGCCAGGCCCCTGGTCGAGTGCGAACCGCTGCTGGCCGATGTGCCGCAAAGCCGCCTGTTCGATGAAATGCTCAAGCTGCTGCAGACCGGCCATGCGCTGGCCTCGGTGGCCCAGCTGCGCGGCCTGGGCCTGGAGCGCGGCATCTATTCGCTGCTGGATGTGGTGGTCGAGCGCGCCGATCACCCCTTCGTGCAGGCGGCGCTGGTCGATACCGATCGCCGTGTCGAGGAGGGCAAGCCCGTGGCGCCCAGCTTCCTGCTGGCCTGCGTGCTGTGGCAGGACGTCAAGGCCGGCTGGGAAAAACGCCTGAACCAGCGCCACCATCCCCTGCCTGCACTGCAGGAGTCCATCGACGAGGTGTTCGATCAGCGCATCGGCGATGTCTCTGGCCGGGGCAAGCTGGCTGCCGACATGCGTGAAATCTGGGTGATGCAGCCGCGCTTTGACAAGCGCACGGGCGCCACGCCCTTTGGCCTGGTGGCCCAGCCGCGCTTTCGCGCCGGTTTCGACTTCATGCGACTGCGCGCCGATATCGGCGAGGTCGAGGAAAGCCTGGCCAGTTGGTGGCAGGAGTTCCAGAACGCCGACGATGCGCGCCGCGATGACCTCATCGCCCAGGCGCGAGACGAGCAGCGCGCGCGCCAGCGCAGCGCCGAACCCAAAGTCCATCGCGTGGCCAAGTCCCGGCAGCCCCGCGAGGGCGTGAACCTGGCCGAAGGCGTGGCACCGGCCGATGCCAGCGAACCTGCCGTGGCGCAGGCGGCGGCCGGGGAGGGGGCTGCTCCGAAGAAGCGGCGCCGGCGCCGGCGCAAGCCCCAGGGTGGCGGCGATGGCGCAGCCACCGGTGGCGATGACTGAGGCGGGTCGTTGGGTGGCCATCGGCCTGGGCGCCAATCTTGGTGACCGGGGCCGGGCGCTTGCAATGGCCCTGCTGGCGATGGATGCCCTGCCGGGCACGCGCCTCGTGGCCGTGTCATCGCTCTACAGCACGGCGCCGGTGGACTCCAGCGGTCCCGACTATCTGAACGCGGTGGCCGCCGTGCGCACTACGCTGGCGCCGCTGGCGCTGCTCGATGCGCTGCAGGCCATCGAGCTGGCCGCCGGGCGCGAGCGGCCCTACCGCAACGCGCCGCGCACGCTGGACCTGGACATTGAGCTGTGGGAAGACGAGTGCATCCGCCTGCCGCGCCTGTGCGTGCCGCACCCGCGCATGCATGAGCGCGCCTTCGTGCTGGTGCCGCTGGCCGAAATCGCCCCCTGGCGCGTCACCCTGGCGCAGTTGCAGGCCGTGGCCGGGCAGGGCATCCGCATGGCCGAGGGGGCGGGCTGGCATCTGCAACTGCAGGCGCCAGCCCCTGCTGCATAGGCGCTCAGTCCACCTTCGCGCCGGATGCCTTGACGACGGGCTGGTACTTGGCGCGTTCGGCCGCCATGAATTTGTCGAAATCAGCCGGAGCCGAGGCCACGGGCTCGGCCATCAGCAGTTCGAAGCGTGCCCGGGTCTCGGGCGCAGCCAGCGCTTGCGTGAAGGCTTTGTTGAGCTTGTCCAGCACGGGCCTGGGCGTGCCTGCCGGAGCTACCAGACCCCACCAGGTATCGATGGCAAAACCCGGGAAGGTCCTGGACAGTGCCGGCACGCCGGGCAGCAGGGGCGATGGCTCCAGCGAGGTCACGGCCAGCGCCTTGAGCTTGCCGGCGCGGATATTGGGCGCAGCCGCTGCCAGGTTGTCGATGTTGAAGTCCACCTCCCCCGACAGCAGGGCCAGCTGGGCCGGGTTGGCGCCACGGTAGGGCACATGCAGCGCGAAGATGCCGGCGCGCTGCTTGAGCATCTCGCTGGCCAGATGGCCTGCGCTGCCGTTGCCGCCGCTGCCATAGTTGAGCTTGCCGGGGTGTGACTTGGCGTAGGCAATCAGATCGGCCACGCTGTGGATCTTGAGCTGCTCGGCGCGCGCGGCATTCATCACCAGCACATTGGGCACGCGCACCATTTGCGTGATGCCGGCGAAATCCCTGGCTGCGTCATAGGGCATCCTGGCATAGAGCCAGGGGTTGACCGCATGCGTGGCCGTGGCGGCCAGGCCGATGGTCATGCCGTCAGGCGCGGCCTTGGCTACCGCATCGGCGCCGATATTGCCACCTGCGCCCGCCTTGTTCTCGATGACGACCACGCCCAGCGTGTCGCGCACCCGTTCCGCCAGTGCGCGCGCGGTGATGTCCAGCGGGCCGCCCGGCGGATAGGGAACGATCAGGCGGATGGGCTCTTGCGCCTGGGCAAGCGGGGAGGCCAGGGCAGCAATCGCCGCCATGACCGAGAAAAAGCTGTTTCTGCGGTTCATAGGCGGTGCATTGTGCAAAAAAATGGCAACACTGTGTCCCATGCAGGTATCTGTTGCAGTTTTCCTGCGCCGTGCGGCAGCGGGTGTTCCCGCTTATTTATCCGCTTCGGAGGTGAATGCGTCAGCGAAGAATTCTTCCTCGGGCAAGCCGCGCTGCTGCACATAGGCCTGGCGGGCCGATTCCACGACGACGGGCGCGCCGCAGGCATAGACCTGGTGGCCCGAGAGGTCGGCAAAGTCATCGAGCACAGCCTGGTGCACGAAGCCCGTGCGGCCGCTCCAGCCGTCTTCGGGCAGGGCGTCGGAGACCACGGGCACATAGCGCAGCTGGGGCATGCCGGCTGCCTGCTCGCGCATCCAGGCGTCCAGGTACAGATCGCCAGGGCGGCGGCCGCCCCAGTAGAGCACTGCCTGGCGGTTGATGCCCTTGTGGCGCATGTGCTCGATCAGCGCCTTGATGGGGGCAAAGCCCGTGCCCGACGCCAGCAGGATGATCGGCTTGTCACTGTCCTCGCGCAGGAAGAAGCTGCCGAACGGGCCTTCCACGCGCAGGATTTCCTTTTCCTTCATGCCGGTGAACACATGGTCTGTGAACTTGCCGCCAGGCATGTGGCGGATGTGCAGCTCCAGCCCCGGTGCCGTGTCCTGGTAATGTGGCGCTGTGGCCATCGAGTAGGCGCGGCGCGCGCCGTCGCGCAGAATGAACTCCACATACTGGCCTGCGTGGTAGCGGAACTTGTCCGCAGCCGGCAGCTGCAGCCGCACCTGCATCACATCGTGCGATTTCTTTTCCAGAGCTGCCACGCGCACGGGCATTTTCTTGATCGGGAAGGCGCTGGCATCGGTGACCTGGCGCGACTCCAGCACCACGGCCGAGCGCGGCGTGGCGCAGCACGTCAGCACATAGCCGTCGGCTTCTTCCTGGGGCGTCAGCGCCTTGTCGGCATGCGGGCCATGCGAGACCTCGCCAGCGAGCTTCTTGCACTTGCACGAGCCGCAGGCGCCGTCCTTGCAGCCATACGGCAGGCCGACGCCGCCACGGATGGCTGCGGCCAGAATCGTTTCGCCGCCCTGCGTGGCGAAGGTGCGCCCGCTGGGCTGTACGGTGATCTCGTGGGAAGCGTTGGCAATCTCGGTCATGTTCTCTGTATCCTCGGGGCATCGGCGCGCGCCTGGCGCGCGCTGCTTTCTTTTTCCCGGGCGGGCATGCCGCAGCCGCAGCAGCGGTGTGTGGCTGGCCGCCCTCGCAACAGGCCCGGATTTTGCCCTCAAACCAAAACCCATTGGGCGCGCTGCCAGCGCGCTTTCGACGTGAACGTGTGCTCATCATCGGCTGTGGCGACGTGGGGCTGCGGGTGGCTGCAGCCCTGGCCCCGGCTCCGCGCGTGCTGGCCTTGACGCGTGGGCAGGCCCGGGCGGGCCTGCTGCGCGAGCGCGGCATCACGCCGCTGAACGGCGATCTCGACATGCCGGCGACGCTGAATCGGCTGGCTGGCATCGCCACGCGTGTCGTGCATCTGGCCCCGCCGCCAAGCTCCGCAGCAGGCCATCCCGGCGAAGGCCTGGACCCGCGCACGGTGGCGCTGCTGCGCGCGCTGCGCCGGCGCGCGCAGCCTGCCAGCCTGGTCTATGCCTCGACCTCCGGCGTCTATGGCGACTGCGGCGGCGCATGGGTCGATGAAAGCCGCGCCGTGGCGCCTGCCACGGCACGCGCCCGGCGGCGTGTCCATGCAGAGAGCATGGTGCGCTTCATGGGGCGCAGCGGGCTGCACGCCAGCATCGTGCGCATTCCGGGCATCTATGCCAACGACCGCGAAGGCGGCACGCCGCGCGCGCGCCTGCTGCGCGGCACGCCCGTGCTGTGCGCAGAGGATGATGTCTATACCAACCACATCCATGCCGACGACCTGGCCAGGGCCTGCCTTCTGGCATTGTGGAAAGGGCGGCCCCAGCGCATCTACCACGCCAGCGACGATACCGAACTGCGCATGGGGGACTACTTCGATCTCGCAGCCGATCTCTACGGCCTGCCCAGGCCGCAACGCCTGCCGCGTGCCCAGGCGCAGGATGTGCTGCCTGCCAGCCTGCTGAGTTTCATGGGGGAGTCACGGCGCCTGCGCAATGGCCGCATCAAGCGCGAGCTGGGCCTGCGCCTGCGCTATCCGACAGTGGCACAGGGGCTGCTGCCATCAGATGCCTGAGCCGCTGCACGCAGGCTCAGGGGATGGGGTGCACGCCGCCATTCTTGTCATAGCAGCGGAACACATTGCAGCCTGTGATGGGCGCTGAAGGCGGCTGCGGCTGCGGCTGCGGGCGGGAAGGTGCCACGATCCAGGGCCGGTTGATGGCGTTGGGCTGCAGAGCGCGTGCCTGCTGCAGCTGCTCGTAGGCCTGCGGACCCATGCAGGCCATCTCCATCTGCTGCTGGGCTGCCTGGCTGCGGCTGCCCCAGGTCGCGGGGTCCGGCCGGGCCTCTGCCAGGATGGCATCCAGGCGCCGCCTTGCCTGCTGGCAGGCCGGCGAGTCTGCATTGCCGCTGTGTGCCTGCTGAGCCTGGCTGCGTTCGCGCGCCTCACGCGCCTCGCGTGCGCGCTGCTGTTCGCGCGCGCGGCGCTGCCCTTCCTCCCGCTCCAGTTGCTGGTTCTTGCGCTCGATGGCCGCCGCCGCCTGGGCGCGTTCGCGCTCCAGCTCTTCAGCGCTGGGCGCGTCCTGTACCTGGACCCGGCTTTCACCCGCGCGGCAACTGCCGTTGGTGTAGGTCACGCGGCCCGTCTGGGGATCGGTGCAGCGGATGACCTGGGCTGATGCATGGCCAGCAGCCATGCAGGCCAGCAGCGCCACCAGTATCCAGCGCCAGGCAGCGGTGGCGCGCAGGTCGGTTGTGCAGTGCATGGCGGATTCCTTTCCCGTCAGGAGCAGCCAATGGGGACGGTGGCCTGCCGATGATTATGGCGCCCGGAGCGGGGGGAGCGTCCGCCGTCCATCGGCTGCTCAGCGCCAGTGGCGCGGATCCTGTGGGGGATAAGGGTTGCCGCCGCCTTGCTGGTTTTCGCGCAACTGCTGCTCACGTTCGCGCTGCTGCTGTTGCTGGCGCTCACGCTGCTGGCGTTCCCGCTGCTGCTGTTCGCGTTGCTGCTGCTCGCGAATGCGGTCGGCATCGCGGCGCTGCTGCTCCAGCATGCGCTCGCGCATCTGGCGGTCGCGGTCAAGCTCGCGCTGCTGCTGTTCGCGCATGCGGTCGGCATCGCGTCGCTGCTGCTCCTGCACGCGATCGCGCATCTGGCGGTCGCGCTCCCAGTCCTGGCGCTCACGCCATGCATTACGCTCACGTTCCTGCTGCAGCCGTTCACGTTCCCGCTGCAGGCGCTCACGCTCGCGCTCCAGGCGCTGGCGTTCGTTCCAGTCGCTGTCGCGGTAGACGGGCTGCGCAGGGTAGACCGCGCCGCCCGATGAGGGATAGCTGGGATAGGCCGGGTAGCTCGGATAGGTGGAATACCCCCCCGGATAGCCCGATCCTCCATGCGGATGGCCTTCGGGCGGCAGTGCGCAGGCCGTGACCAGCGCCACAAGGCCCAGTCCGGCCATAAGGCGCAGGCGGCGCGCAAGTGCGCTGCAGTGTTCTGAGGGCAAGGTCATGGTGAGTCCGGGCGCAATGCCGATGTGTGGTCGTTGTTGACTGTATGACGTTCCACAGCCCCTGGCGGTTGACTGGCGGCGCAGCGGTGTGTCATTTTCAGGCCTAGAATGACAGATGTCTTTGGCATGGCGCAGTCCGCGCACTGCCAAGGCAGCGTTCTCAGGGCGGGGTGCAATTCCCCACCGGCGGTATCCGCGCACAGCCTCCGGGCCTTGGCGCGGGAGCCCGCGAGCGCCCGGCGTGCCGCAAGGACTGCCGGGGTCAGCAGATCTGGTGAGATGCCAGAGCCGACGGTCACAGTCCGGATGAAAGAGATCGCGCAAAACCTGCAGGGCAGGCGCCGGGTCCCATGGCAGCATGGGCCTTGCCGCGCCCTGCGGAGCCATGGCGCGCGCCCTGATTCATTTGCCTCCTCTTGAAAGAGCACCATGAATCAGACACCTGTTTCCTTGAACTTCTCGGCCCACGGCACGGCTGCCGGCACTCCCTGGCGCGCTGTCGCCGGCCGCAGCCGCGTGGCCGTCATCTGTGCCAGTTGGCATACCGATGTCGTGCACCAGGCCCGCGACTCCCTGGCCAGCGAACTGCAGGCCCAGGGCGTGGCCGCGCAGAACATCAGCCATTTCAATGTGCCGGGGGCTTTCGAGATCCCGCTGCTGGCCAAGAAGCTGGCTGCCAGCGGCCGCTTCGATGCCATCATCGCCTGCGCGCTGGTGGTCAACGGCGGCATCTACCGCCATGAGTTCGTGTCCTCTGCCGTCATCGACGGCCTGATGCGCGTGCAGCTGGACAGCGAGATCCCGGTGTTCTCGGCCGTGCTCACGCCCCGCGACTTCCATGAGCATGGCGACCATGTGGAGTTCTTCCGGGCCCACTTCGTCAAGAAGGGCGTCGAAGTGGCCCATGCCTGCCTCGCGGCGCTGGACCAGTTGTCGCAGGTCCAGGCCCTGGGCCATGCGCGGGCGGCCTGAACGGCCAGTCTCCCAGCACAGCTTTGGGCGGTGGGTACCTCTCGTAAACACTGAGTCGGGGCCGAGTGTCGCGGCCCCGTCACGCGGCATTGCCAAGCCGCGATGACGGGAATAATGTGACGGGCTGTTTCAACTGAGGAGTGCGCGATGAAGATGTCCCGGAAGTTGTGTATTGCCGCCGTCGTGGCAGGCATGGGTGGTGTGGCCATGGCCCAGGAGCAGGTGATCCGGATCGGCCACATCGGACCTGTGTCCGGCCCCCAGGCCAATTTCGGCAAGGACAACGAGAACGGCGTGCGCATGGCGATCGATGAGCTCAATGCCAAGGGCATGGAGATCGCTGGCAAGAAAGTCAAGTTCCAGCTCGTGGCCGAAGACGACGTTGCCGATCCCAAGCAGGGTACGGCTGCCTCGCAGAAGCTGTGCGACGACAAGGTCGCCGGTGCTGTGGCCTTCCTGAACTCGGGCGTGGCCATTCCCTCGTCCAAGGTGTTCCAGGACTGCGGCATTCCCATGATCACGGGCGCGGCCACCAACCCCGACCTGACCAAGCCCGGCTGGAATACCACCTACCGCGTGATCGCCAACGACAACGCCCTGGGCGCGGCGCTGGCCAAGTATGCTGCCGAGACCCTCAAGCTCAAGACCGTGGCCATCATCGATGACCGCACGGCCTACGGCCAGGGTCTGGCCAATGTGTTCAAGAAGGATGCGGAAAAGCTGGGCGTGAAGGTGGTCGCCTCGGAGTTCACCAACGACAAGGCCACGGATTTCATGGCCATCCTGACCTCGATCAAGGCCAAGAAGCCCGAAGGCATCTTCTATGGCGGCATGTACGGCCAGGCTGGTCCCATGCTGCGCCAGATGGCCCAGCTGGGCATGAACGATGCCAAGTACTTTGGCGGCGACGGCCTGTGCGTTCCCGAGCTGGCCAAGGTGGCCGCTGGCGCCAAGCCCCTGGACAACGTAGTGTGCGCCGATGGCGGCGCCTCGCTGGCCAAGATGCCGGGCGGCCTGGAGTGGAAGAAGCGCTACGACGCCAAATTCCCTGGCCAGTTCCAGGTCTACAGCCCGTATTTCTACGATGCGACCATGATGCTGGCCGATGCCATGAAGCGTGCCAACTCCTGGGACCCCAAGGTCTACATTCCCTTCCTGCAGAAGGCTGACTACGCGGGCGTGACCTCGAAGATCGCTTTCGAGAAGAACGGCGAGATGAAGAACCCCTCCTACACGCTGAGCGTCTTCAAGAACGGCCAGAAGACAGCGCTGGACTGAGCCGCCGCGCTGCCAGCCCCGCTCAAGCCCGCTCCGGCGGGCTTTTTGCCATGGGTGCGCCAATGACGCCGGGCAGCCGTGCCAGATAGAGCTGCAGTGCATCCACCGCCTGGCGCACCTTGGCCGGCTGTGCCTTGCGCTGGGGCGTGACGGCCCAGATGCCCAGCTCTCCGAAATCCCAGTCGGGCAGCAGCCGTTCGAGCCGGCCCTGCGCCAGGGCGTCGGCCACATCCATGCTGCCCAGCAGCGCCAGGCCCAGGCCGGCTTCGCACATCTGCTGTATCGACAGCTGGTTGTTGCTGGCCACATGGGGTTCGATGTCCATGCTGCAGGCCTCTGCGCTGGCGCGGTGGCGCGCCAATGCGCGCACGGCCTGCCCATGGCCCTCGCGTGCCAGCCCCAGCCAGCGCATGCCCGCCAGCCGTGCCGGATGGCGCCAGGCAATGCCCTGCGCCTGGTCCTGCGCGTGTGCCCAGGCCGGTGCTGCACACAGCCACCATTGCATGGCCCCCAGCCTTTTGGCGGCCCAGCCGGAATCCGCCAGCCGGCCAAAACGGATTGCCAGGTCGATGCGGCTCTGTATCAGGTCGATCGGCGCATCGTCCACGGCCAGATGCAGACGCAGTGCCGGATGGCGTGCCAGCCAGTCGCCCAGCGCAGGCGCGATATGGCGCGCAAAGCCTACAGTGGCTGAGAGGCGCAGTTCGCCGCCGGGCTCATCGCGCGCAGCGGCCAGCTCAGCGCGCGCCTGGGCTGCAGCCTGGGCCATGGCCGCGCATTGCTGGTAGTAGCGTTCGCCGGTATCGGTCAGCGCGATCTGCCGTGTCGAGCGGTGCAGCAGGGTGACACCTCCCTCGCGTTCGAGCTGGCGCACCTGCTGGCTGACGGCCGAAGGGCTCATGCCCAGCGCACGCGCTGCCGCGCTCATGGAGCCGTGCTGCACCACGGCGGCAAACACAGCCATGCGTTTGAAGTCATCCATGGATTTGATTATGAAGCTGTACTTCAAGGTGTTGGCGAAAAATAGCGACTTCCGCAGGGATTGTGAACGCCGTAATCTCAATGCCATGTTGAACACGGCGCTTTGGCGTCTGAAAGGATGGAAATGAAAGTGGCATTGATTGGAGCGACCGGCTTTGTGGGATCGGCAGTCCTGAAGGAGCTGCTGCAGCGTGGCCATGAGGTCGTGGCCCTGGTGCGCGACCCTGCCAGGCTGGCGGCCCAGCCGCGCCTGCAGGCCGTACAGGCCGATGTGCTCGATGCGGGTGCCGTGCAGCGCGCCGTGTCCGGCACGGACGCAGTGCTCAGCGCCTACAACGCGGGCTGGGGCAATCCCGACATCTATGAAGACTTCATGCGGGGTTCGCGCGCCATCGTGGCGGGCACCAAGGCGGCTGGCATCAAGCGCTACCTCGTGGTCGGCGGCGCGGGCAGCCTCTACATCGCGCCTGGCAGGCAACTGGTGGACTCGCCCGATTTTCCGGCAGCCATCAAGCCCGGCGCTTCGGCCGCGCGCGATGCGCTGACCGAACTGCAAAAGGAGCAGGACCTGGACTGGACGCTGCTGAGCCCGCCCATCGCCCTGCAGCTGGGCGACCATGGCGAGCGCACAGGCACCTACCGCACGGGCAGGGACGAGCCACTGATGCAGGCCGATGGCCAGCCTGGCACGATTTCGGCCGCCGATCTGGCCGTGGCCCTGGTCGATGCGCTGGACAGGAATCTGCATCTGCGCGAGCGCTTTACAGTCTCTTACTGAGCGCCTGTGTGCCCAGGGGTGGCATGTTCACGGTGGCCATGGCATGCTGATAGCTTTGACGCACTGGGAGCACTGCTATGATTGACCACACAGGAGTCTTGGTGTCGGACCTGGAGCGCAGCAAGGATTTCTATGCCAGGGCCCTGGCGCCGCTGGGCTACGAACTTCTCATGGAGCTTTCGGCCGAGGTCACGGGCCATACGGACACGGCGGGCTTCGGCGAGCCGCCCCGGCCTGATTTCTGGATCAGCCGTGGCGACCTCCTGCAGCCGTCCCAGCATGTGGCCTTCCGGGTGGACAACCGCCATATGGTCGATGACTTCCATGCAGCGGCCCTGGCCGCAGGCGGGCGCTGCAACGGCGAGCCTGGCCTGCGGCCGCACTACCACCACGACTATTACGCAGCCTTCGTGCTCGATCCCGACGGCCATAATATCGAGGCAGTCTGCCACCTGCCGCCTGCCTGAGTCCCCACGGCGGCAGCGGGGCTTGCCAGGCGGCAGGCATGGGGTTATCGCTGGGCGCAGCACAATACTGCGCTGCACCAAGCATCCCCGCCTTTTCCATGCCGCCTTCCGCCTCTGCCGCCTCCGGCTCCGCTGCCGCCAGCGTATCTCCCACAGCCTCTCAGGCCTGGCTCAGCGTCACCGCACTGGCGCTGGGCGCCTTTGTGTTCAACACCACCGAGTTCGTGCCCGTGGGGCTGCTCAGCAGCATTGGCGCCAGCTTTGCCATGCCCACCGAGCAGGTCGGACTGATGCTGACCATCTACGCCTGGATCGTGGCCCTGGCGTCGCTGCCCTTCATGCTGCTGACGCGCAATATCGAGCGGCGCCGGCTGCTGATGGGCGTGTTTGCGCTGTTCGTGGCCAGCCATGTGCTGTCGGGCGTGGCATGGAGCTTCGCCTCGCTCATGGTCAGCCGCATCGGCATTGCGCTGGCGCATGCGGTGTTCTGGTCCATCACAGCCTCGCTGGCCGTGCGCGTGGCGCCGCCCGGCAAAAAGGCCGTGGCGCTGAGCCTGCTGGCCACAGGCACGTCCATGGCCATGGTGCTGGGTATTCCGCTGGGCCGCGTCGTGGGCGAATGGCTGGGCTGGCGCACCACCTTCCTGGCGGTGGGCAGCGTGGCAGCCATCGTGATGGTGGCGCTGGCACGGCTGCTGCCGCAACTGCCCAGCGAGAATGCGGGCAATCTGGCCAGTGTGCCCCTGCTGCTGCGCCGCCCGGCGCTGCTGTCCATCTATATCCTGCTGGTGGTCGTGGTCACGGGCCAGTTCACGGCCTACAGCTATATCGAGCCCTTCGTGCAGGATGTTGCAGGCTTCGAAGGCCAGGTGACCACGGCCGTGCTGCTGCTGTATGGCGGCACGGGCATTGCCGGCAGCGTGATGTTCAGCTGGTGGGGGCTGCGCCACCCGCGCGCATTTCTGCTGGCCGCCATCGGCGTGCTGTCGGCCTGCCTGCTGCTGCTGGTGCCGGCCTCCAGCCGCACGGCAACGCTTTACGCCATGAGCGCGGTCTGGGGCATTGCCATGATCTGCTTCGCCCTGGCCATGCAGTCCCAGGTGCTCAGGCTGGCAGCCGATGCCACCGATGTGGGCATGTCCATGTTCTCGGGCATCTTCAACATCGGCATCGGCGCCGGCGCGCTGCTGGGCAGCCAGGTCAGCCTGCATGCGGGCATGCACTACGTCGGCTGGGCCGGCGGCGGCCTGATCGCGCTGGGCCTGGCCGGGTGTGCCTGGGCCTTTGCGCGCTGGCCCGCAGGTTTCAATGCCCAGGCGCACTGATCATTGCCGGGGCCGCAGCCGCCCTGCTGCCCTGGCTCAGTCCATGGTCAGGTTCTGCTTTTGCACCACGTCCTTGTAGACCGCGTACTCGGCCTTGATTTCCTCGAAGAACTGCTCGGGCGTGCTGGCCATGATCAGCGAGCCGGTTTCCTCGATGCGCTTCCTGACGGCCGGGTCCTGCAGCACCTTGCGCGTGGCGGCATTGATCTTGTCCACGATGTCGCGCGGCAGGTTCCTGGGACCGATGATGCCGTAGTAGGCCATGCGGTTGACGGGCGCCAGGCCCACTTCCTTGAAAGTGGGCACATCCGGCAGCGCAGCCAGGCGCTGGGGCGCTGCGACCACGATGGGCACCAGTCGCTTTTCCTTGACGAAGCCCAGTGCGGAGGGCAGGTTGTCGAAGATCAGCGGGACCTGGCCGGCCACGGCATCGTTGAGCGCGGGGCCGCTGCCACGGTAGGGCACATGGGTGATGTCGGTGCCGGTGGACAGCTTGTACATCTCCATCATCAGATGGGTGATGCTGCCGTTGCCTGGCGAGGCATAGGAGTATTTGCCGGGGTTCTTCTTCACCTCGGCCAGGAATTCCTGGTAGTTCCTGCCAGGGAACTTGGGGTTGGCCGCAATGATGTTGGGCGTGGCTGCGATGTTCACGATGGGCGTGAAGTCGGTCAGCACGTTGTAGGGGATCTTGGGGTTGATGGCCGGGTTGGTGGCCGTGGTGGACACGGTGGCGATGCCCAGGCTGTAGCCATCGGGCTGGGCGCGTGCTGTTTCGGCGGCGCCGATGCTGCCGCCGCCGCCGCCCTTGTTCTCGACGACCACGGGCTGGCCCAGGGCGCGGCCCAGCGGCTCTGCGACGATGCGCGCGATCAGGTCAGTGGTGCCGCCGGCCGCGAAGGGCACCAGCAGTTTGATGGGCTTGGCCGGATAGCCCTGGGCCTGGGCGGCGCCCGCCAGGGTCAGCGCTGCCAGCGCGCCGGCCAGCGTGATCGGGGTGGATCGGGTCATGGTGTTGTCTCCTGTGTGAATGTCATGAAATGTTGTTTTGTTATGAGGCACCGATGGGCTGTGTCAGGGATTCGTGGGGCACTCTCCTGCGTATTCAAATCACGCCGCGTGCGCGCAGCGATTCGATGGACAGGGGGCTCATGCCGATTTCGGCCAGAACCTCGTCAGTATGCTGGCCCAGCGCGGGCGGAGCGCTGCGCAGCACGGCAGGGGTCTCGCTCAGGCGCAGCGGACTGGCCACGCCAGCCACATGGGAGATGCCGTCCTGCGTCTGCCGGGGCAGCTCGACGCGGATGCCGCGCGCGCGCACCTGGGGGTCGTCGAACGCCTGGGCAATGGTGTTGATGGGGCCGCAGGGCACGGCCTTGTCCTGCAGCAGCGCGATCCACTCGGCCGTGCTGCGGGTCTTCATGACGGGCTGCATCCGCTGCAGCAGCGCCTGGCGGTTGTGCACGCGGGCGGTGTTGGTGGCGAAACGCTCGTCCTGCGCCCAGCCCGGCTCGCCGATGGCGGCGCAAAAGCGCGCGAATTGGCCGTCGTTGCCAATGGCCAGCAGCACATTGCCGTCCGCCGTGGGGAAGTCCTGATAGGGCGCCAGGCTGGGATGGATGTTGCCTGCCCGGCCCGGCGATTCGCCCGTGGCCAGATAGCCGGCAGCCTGGTTGGCCAGCACGGCCATGCCCACGTCCAGCAGGGCCATGTCGATGTGCTGCCCGCGTCCCGAAGACTGGCGCGCATGCAGTGCGGCCAGGATGGCGTTGCTGGCGTACAGGCCCGTGAAAACGTCGATCACGGCCACCCCCACCTTGAGCGGTCCGCCGCCCGGCGCATCGTCGGCGTGTCCGGTGATGCTCATGAGGCCGCACATGGCCTGGACCATGAGGTCGTAGCCTGCGCGTTCGGCATAGGGGCCTGACTGGCCGAAGCCCGTGACCGAGCAATAGATCAGGCGTGGGTTGACCGCCCTGAGGCTGTCGTAGTCCAGGCCGTACTGTGCCAGCCCCCCCACCTTGAAGTTCTCGACCAGCACATCGGCCTGCATGGCCATCTGGCGGATGAGCTGCTGGCCGTCCGGCGTGGAGATATCGATGGTGACCGAGCGCTTGTTGCGGTTGCAGGCCGTGAAGTAGCTGGCCTCCTGCGAGCTGCTGCCGTCGTCGCGCTGCAGGAAGGGCGGTCCCCAGTGGCGCGTGTCGTCGCCAGCCACGGGCCGCTCGACCTTGACGACGTCGGCTCCCAGGTCGGCCAGCAGCTGAGTGCACCAGGGGCCGGCCAGCACGCGTGACAGATCAAGGACCTTGATGCCGGCCAATGCTGCCGGCGCGGAAGATGAGGAGGACATGGAAAACGAGGGCAGGAGTTTGGCGGGGCTCAGCCGTGCCGCCCCGCCGCGAGGGTGACGCCGGTCGCCCGTGCGCCCCCTCCCGCAAGGCAGGAGGGGGTGGAGCACACAGGGGAGGCGCGAAGTGCCTCAGAGGACCAGGTGATCAGTTGGCAAAAGCAGCAATGCCTGTCTGGGCGCGGCCCAGGATCAGCGCATGCACATCGTGCGTGCCTTCGTAGGTGTTGACCACTTCGAGGTTGACCAGGTGGCGGGCCACGCCGAACTCGTCGCTGATGCCATTGCCGCCCATCATGTCGCGTGCCAGGCGGGCAATATCCAGCGACTTGCCGCAGTTGTTGCGCTTGATCAGCGAAGTGATTTCCACCACGTTCTGGTACTCGTCCTTCATGCGGCCCACGCGCAGCGCTGCCTGCAGGCCCAGGGTGATTTCGGTCTGCATGTCGGCCAGCTTCTTCTGGATCAGCTGGTTGGCAGCCAGGGGGCGGCCGAACTGTTTGCGATCCAGTGTGTACTGGCGCGCCGTATGCCAGCAGAACTCGGCAGCTCCCATCACGCCCCAGGCAATGCCGAAGCGCGCGCTGTTCAGGCAGGTGAACGGACCCTTGAGGCCGCGCACTTCAGGGAAGGCGTTCTCTTCGGGCACGAAGACATCGTCCATCACGATTTCGCCCGTGATGGATGCGCGCAGGCCGACCTTGCCGTGGATGGCGGGAGCCGACAGGCCCTTCATGCCCTTTTCGAGGATGAAGCCGCGGATTTCGCCTACATGGCCGTCTTCGGTCACTTCCTTGGCCCAGACCACGAACACGTCGGCCACAGGGCTGTTGGTGATCCACATCTTGTTGCCCTTGAGGCGGTAGCCGCCATCGACCTTATAGGCGCGGCTGGCCATGCTGCCGGGGTCGGAGCCGTAGTCGGGCTCCGTCAGGCCGAAGCAGCCGATGAACTCACCGCTGGCCAGCTTGGGCAGGTATTTCTGCTTTTGCGCTTCGGAGCCGAACTCGTTGATCGGCACCATCACCAGCGAGCTTTGCACGCTGGCCATCGAGCGGTAGCCGGAGTCCACGCGTTCGATTTCACGCGCCACCAGGCCATAGCTGACATAGTTCAGGCCCGCGCCGCCGTACTGCGTGGGGATCGTGGGGCCCAGCAGGCCCAGCTCACCCATCTCGCGGAAGATGCTCACATCGGTCTTTTCGTGGCGGAACATCTCCAGCACGCGGGGCGCCAGCTTTTCCTGGCAATAGGCATGGGCCGCGTCGCGGATCATGCGCTCGTCGTCGCTCAGTTGCTGGTCGAGTTGAAAAGGGTCATCCCATTGGAAGCTGTTGCGTGCCATGTGTGGTGTCTCCAAAAAAGAGGTCAAGGGTGGTCTGCTGCCATGTGCGCTGCCGTGCACAGGTGCGCCATGGAGTGTTGTTGCTGCGAATCTTAGGAGCGGGCATACGGTATGTGCAAACGATGTTTGTTCATCCATGAATGCGAAAAATGCATGTATGGGAACTTTGTTGAGGGTTGTTCCCTATGATCTGCAATTTCGGAATGCGTTGAGTGCATTTTTCATATGCGTAGAGCCCTGCCATCCACCCAGGCCCTGGCCTGCTTCGAGTCTGCCGCCCGCCATGTCAGCTATACGCGTGCCGCGCAGGAGCTGTCCCTGACGCAGAGTGCGGTGTCACGCCAGATCATTGCGCTGGAGGAGTTCCTGGGCGTGCAGCTGTTCCGGCGCACACGCCATGGCGTGCTGCTGACCGAGGCCGGCGCGCAGTACGCGCGGCAGATTTCGCGCTGGCTGCATGGCCTGGAGCGCGAAACGCTGGACATCATGGCCCACCAGGGCGAAGGCGGGCCGCTCAACCTCGCGGCCGTGCCGACCTTTGCCACGCGCTGGCTGTTGCCCCGGCTGCCCCAGCTGGCGCGCGAGCACCCCGAGGTCACCGTGCATATCGACGTGCAGACCCGGCCATTCCTGTTCGATGACACGGTCTTCGATGCCGCGATCTATGCGGGCACGCCCGAGCAGGTGGCGCGCTGGCCTGGCGTGCAGGCCCAGTGGCTCATGGACGAGGAAGTGGTGCCCGTGTGCAGCCCGCAGCTGCTGGCGACCGCCCAGGCGCGTGATCCCGGCCGGGCCTGGCTGCCTGTGGGGCCCCAGATCGTGGCGCAGATGCCGCTGCTGCAGCAAAGCACGCGGCCCTATGGCTGGCAGCAGTGGTTCGACACCATGGGCGTGGCCGCGCCACGCGCGCTCGATGGCATGCGCCTGGAGCTGTTTTCCATGCTGGCCGTGGCTGCCAGCCAGGGGCTGGGCGTGGCCCTGATGCCCCCGATGCTGATCGAGCAGGAACTGGCCCGTGGCGACCTCATCATCGCCTGTCCCCAGCCGCTGCGTGGCAACCGGGCCTACTATCTGGTCACCCCCGCGCTGGCGCCCGATGCCCAGCCCGCGCCGGCGTTGCGCGTGTTCTCCTCCTGGCTGCAGCAGCGCGCCCGGGAACATCGGCCTGCTTAAAAATTAAGCTGATAGAAGATTGTTCAATGATGACAACCACTTGAGTGACTTATCCTGGGGGCTGTGCACATTTGTCCACAGGTTTGTGGGCTGCAGATGGGGAAAACCCGGAAGAACCTCAGAACCAGGGCAGCAACGCCATGCACAGCGGCATGGCGACCGCAGTGGCGACGCCGTTGAGTCCCATGGCCAGGGCCGAGAACGCGCCCATCGCCGGATCCATCTGCAGGGCCCGTGCCGTGCCGATGGCATGGGCCGTGAGGCCCAGTGCAAAGCCTTGCACTGCAGGATCTTTGCTGCGCACCAGCCGGATCAGCCAGGGGGCCATCATCGTGCCCGAGATGCCTGTGATGGCCACCGCCACGGCGGCCAGCGATGCCGGGCCGCCGAAGCGTTCTGCCATCGGCAGTGCGATGGGAATGGTGGCTGACTTGGGCGCCAGTGCGGCCAGGGTTTGCGCCGAGCCGCCCAGTGCCCAGCCAATCGCCAGGGCCGACAGCAGCGCGACCACGCAGCCCACAGCCAGTGCAACGCTGATGGGCAGCCACAATGCGCGAATGCGCGCGCGCTGGGCGTACAGGGGAATCGCCAGCGCCACGGTGGCCGGGCCGATCAGCATGCCCAGCAGCGAGACACCGCTGCGGTAGCTGGCATAGGGAGTGCCTGTGGCCAGCAGCACGCCGACAACGGCGGCCACGGCTGTGAACACGGGGATCAGCAAGGGATGGTTGCCGCTGCGGCGGTACAGCGCCATGGCGGCCAGGTAGGCTGCCAGGGTCAGTGTCAGCCAGGGAAGGTGCGCGGTCGCCGCGCTGCTGGACAGCGTGTGCCAGATGCCGGGCAGCGCGCTCATGCTTTTTTCCCTGCAGGTGCGCCCTCTTCGCGGGCCCGCTGGCGCTCCAGGCACCAGCGGAAGGTGAGGGCGGTTGCCACAAACGTGATGGCTGCGCCCGCAACGCATGCGATCACGAAGGGCTGCCATTCACGCGAGAGTCGGTCGAACTCCAGCATCACTCCGGCAATCACGGGAATGAACAGCAGCATCATGTTCTGCAGCAGCACGCTGGCCGTTTTTTCCAGCGCTTCTGGCAGCTTGCCGTGCAGCAGCAGTGCCGCCAGTAGTAGCAGTGTGCCTGCAAGTGCGCCAGGCAGCGGCAGGCCGGCAAGCTGGACAAGGAGTTCGCCCAGCAACTGAAAGACAAACAGGGCGGCAATGGCGTAGAGCATGGAAGCAGAAGATCCTCGGGCAGGGGCAGGGGCAGGCCAGCGCAGGGGGGGGGGGGGCAGGCCTTTGCGACCGTCATCATGGCGCATAACGTAAAAAAAGGTGTAGCCCCTGATTGCGCTGCGCCACGGGCATGGCTATGTTGTATGCATGCCTGGAAAGTGCACGGGCATGTGACCTTGATCTGCAAAGGAGCTGCAATGGCTGAAACCATGTATCACGCACCTGTGTATGAGCCTACCGTGGATGAGCTGGCGGTGCTCAAGAAGCTGGAAATGGGAGAGCCCGTGTCGCTGGAGAGCGCGGCGCGCGAGCATTTGTCGCGCCGCTTGCGCGAGCGCGGTCTGGTGGAGGTCGATGGCAGCCGCCGGTGGCTGATCACTGCGGCCGGGCGAGCCCAGATACGGCGGGTGGAAGCCTGAAGTGCGGGCGGGATGGTTAAGGGTTTTCCCTTGTTCTATGGGCTGCCTGATTTGCAGGCAGCCTAGCTTGTACCCTGTGAATGCAAGCACTTGGACGCTTCGTTCACTTGGTTGACACAGAATATCCACAGAGTTATCCAGTCCGTCTGTGGAGAAAAAAGCCGCCTGCAGGTGGCTTTTTTCATGGGAGGTGCAAACCAGGCTGGAGCGCCTGCGGCACACGCATTCATGGCCTTGGGCAAGGTGGGTGTCGCGTGTTGTCTACAGAGGGAAAACCAGGGCAGCGCTTTTGCTGCGGATGGTTTTGCGCGGTGGCGCAGCAAGGGCTGCGCTGATGGCGCAGTCAGGCCGTTTTTCCGAAGAGGGAAGGCGTTTCTGCTGCTTTGCAGGCAAAGTTGTGCACAGCTTGTGCGCCTGTATGCTTGGCGCGCGCAGCAATCACCCCGCCGCAGGGGGCGGGCGTGAACAGGACAGGCTGGAGGCCTTGCAGCAATGCGCCATGGATGGGGCCAGGTCTGGCGCCTGCATGGCAGGCAGGTGCAGTGCCGCAGGCGCGGCGCACGCAAAAGAAATGCCGAAAAAGCAGCAGCTTTTCCGGCTTTGCGGTGTCTGGCGCATGGGGCGCGGTACGGCTGTTCCTCAGGCCAGGGGCAGCATTGTAGCGCATTTCATAGGGGGTTGTGTCCTGCTGCGAGGGCCGGCGGGCCCTGGCTTGCTGTTGGCAATTGCGGATACAGATTCCCATGTGAATCAGTCTGGAATGGGTGATGTCAGAGGGCTTTGCCAATTTGCACCGCTCGCGATTGGCGCACTTGCGGCCATGCACCCTGGATGGGGGTGATTGGAATTTCCGCGCAGGCAGCGATTGCTTTGTTGATTGGTTATTCTGAGTGTGTGCTTACCATCGTCGGTGCCTTGCGTTCAAATACCAGTACTGTCTTCGCTGAGACAGTTGCTCGGTTTCAATAAAATAGGCATCATCTAGCACACTAACTTGGAGAGCACAATGACAGTAGATTACAAGACGCTTCTGCAGCAGAAAGCAGAGCTCGAAGCGAAGATTGCCGAGGCACTGAAGGCTGAAAAGGGCGGGGCCATTGCCCAGGTGCGAGACCTCGTTCAGCAATACGGCCTGACCCAGGATGATGTGTTTGGCACCGTCAAGCGCAAGCTTTCGACTGGCGAGCCCAAGTACCGCAATCCTGAAACAGGCGCGACATGGACTGGCCGCGGCAAGCCGCCGAACTGGATTCTGGGCAAGGATCGGGCTGCCTTCGAAATCTGACCGGGGCCTCCTGCCTTGGAAAATGCCAGGGGCCTGCCATCCATGTCCGCAGCGGGTATGGGGCAGGCGATGAGGCCGTCTCATTGAGGCAGTCCCGGGTCATGTTCTGGAAATGAAAAAGACCCGACAGGGTCTTTTTTGTTGCGCAAATGCGCAGGTCATGTGTCTGTTCAGCTCTGGGGCGTGACAGATAAAAAAAAGACCCTCGACGGGTCTTTTCCGCGACAGCTGCTGCCACGATGCGCATGCAGCTGTCTGTTCATGGCTGCTCAGCTGTGGTGCCCGGGGCCGGAATCGAACCGGCACGCCTTGCGGCGGGGGATTTTGAGTCCCCTGCGTCTACCAATTTCACCACCCGGGCTCGCTGAGTGCAGGGATGAATTATGGCACAGTGTGAGGCTATGAAAATCTATCCGACCATCGAAGACGCCATCGGCCGCACGCCTCTGGTGGCATTGCAGCGCATCGGTGCGCAGTCCCGCCAGGAACGTGGCAGCGTGGTGCTGGGCAAGCTCGAAGGAAACAACCCGGCTGGCTCGGTCAAGGACCGTCCTGCCTTGTCGATGATCCGGCGCGCCGAGGAGCGCGGCGAGATCAAGCCCGGCGATACGCTGATCGAGGCGACTTCGGGCAACACCGGCATTGCGCTGGCCATGGCGGCAACGATCAAGGGGTACCGCATGGTGCTGATCATGCCCGAGGACCTGTCCATCGAGCGTGCCCAGACCATGAAGGCCTATGGGGCCGAGCTGATCCTCACTCCCAAGAGCGGCGGCATGGAGTACGCGCGCGATCTGGCCGATCAGATGGTGGCCCAGGGCAAGGGCGTGGTGCTGGACCAGTTCTCCAATCCTGACAATCCGCGCATCCATTACGAAACGACCGGGCCGGAGCTGTGGGAGCAGACGGGGGGCGAAATCACGCATTTCGTCAGTGCCATGGGCACGACGGGCACGATCACGGGCGTGGCCCGCTTCCTCAAGGAAAAGAATCCTGCCATCCGCATCATCGGCGCCCAGCCTGCCGATGGGGCCCGCATTCCCGGCATCCGCAAGTGGCCCGAGGAGTACATGCCCAAGGTCTATGACGCATCGCTGATCGATGATCTGGTGCTGGTGGGGCAGGATGATGCCGAAGACATGGCCCGGCGCATGGCGCGCGAGGAAGGCATCTTTGCGGGTATTTCAGCGGCTGGTGCCTGCTGGGTGGCCCAGCAGATCGCCGCGCGCGAAAACAATGCCACTGTCGTTTTCGTGGTCTGCGACCGCGGCGACCGCTATCTGTCCACGGGCGTTTTCCCCGCCTGATTGTGCCACTGCGCCTGCAGCATCAGGCGCTTTGCCATTCCCACGGAGCCAGGAGACCGGGCATGCACTATGAAACCCGCTATTGCACCCATTGCGCCACGCCGTTGCAGTGGGAGGTGAAGGCCGAGGACGGCGGAGATGTCTCGCGGCTGCGCTGCCCGGCATGCGGCTGGACGCACTGGAACAATCCCACTCCGGTGCTGGCCGCGATTGTCGAGATCGATGGCAAGGTGCTGCTGGCGCGCAATGCCGCCTGGCCGCCGACCATGTTTGCCCTGATTACCGGCTTCATGGAGGCGGGCGAATCCCCCCTGGAGGGAGTTGCCCGGGAGGTCAAGGAGGAAACCAATCTGGACGTGGTGTCCTGCGAAATCGTCGGGGCCTATGAGTTCCTGCGCATGAATCAGGTCATCATCGCCTACCATGTGGTGGCCAGGGGCGAAATCAAGCTGTCTCCGGAGCTGCTGGATTACCGCCTCTACGATCTGCACGAACTCAAATGCTGGCCGGCGGGCACCGGTTATGCGCTGGCAGACTGGCTCAAAAGTCGTGGGCATGAGCCTGTATTTTTCACGGCCGAGGAAAACGCCGCGCGCCGCGCGGGCCTGGGTTTGAACAACTGACGCACTATGCAAGTAGACAAGGAAATCGATACGCGCGGACTCAACTGCCCGTTGCCCATTCTCAAGGCGAAGAAAGCCTTGGCCGAACTCGATAGCGGCCAGCTGCTCAAGGTGGTGGCCACTGATACGGGCTCGCTGCGTGACTTCCAGGCCTTTGCCAAGCAGACCGGCAATGAGCTGGTGCAGCAGGAGACTGTGGGCACGGAGTTCATCCATATCCTGCGCCGGCGCTGAACCGCCGAGGCCGGTGGCCGCATATGCAAGAAGGCCTGCGACTGCAGGCCTTCTTGCATGGTGCATGGCATCTCAGATGCTCAGTTCCCGCAGATAGTCGCGAAAGCTCGCTCCCACGTCCTCGTGCTGCAGCGCCAGCTCCACGGTTGCCTGCAGAAAACCTTCCTTGCTGCCGCAGTCATAGCGCTTGCCCTGGTACCGGAAGGCATAGACAGCCTCGTGTGCCATGAGGCGCTCGATGGCGTCGGTCAGCTGGATCTCGCCGCCCACTCCTTTGGGCTGGTTGCGGATTTCCTCGAAGATGGCGGGCGTGAGCACATAGCGGCCTGCCACGCCCATGCGCGAGGGGGCCTTCTCGGGCGCGGGCTTTTCGACGATCTGCTCGATGCGCATCAGCGCGCCGCCTGCCGGCTCGCCAGCCACTATGCCGTAGCGGCGGGTCTGCTCCAGCGGCACTTCCTGCACGGCCAGCAGTGAGCGGCCCTGTTTCTGGAAGGCCGAGGTCATCTGAGCCATCACGCCGGGGCCGCCGGGCATGCCGACCATGAGGTCATCGGCAAGCAGCACGGCGAAGGGCTCGTTGCCGACCAGCGGCTCGGCGCATAGCACGGCATGGCCCAGGCCCAGCGAGCGCGGCTGGCGCACGAACAGGCAGTTCATGTCTGCGGGGCTGATGCTGCGCACCAGCTCCAGCATGGCCTGCTTGCCAGCGTTTTCCAGCTCGTTTTCCAGCTCGTAGGCCGTATCGAAATGGTCTTCGATGGCGCGCTTGCTGCGCCCGGTGACGAAGATCATGTCGCGGATGCCGGCTTCGTAGGCTTCCTCCACGGCGTACTGGATCAGCGGCTTGTCCACCACCGGCAGCATCTCCTTGGGCGATGCCTTGGTGGCCGGTAGAAAGCGCGTTCCCAGCCCTGCGACAGGGAAAACGGCTTTGCGCACACGGGTCTGGTTGCTCATGGCGTGGTCTTTCAACCCAGGCGGGCCAGTTGTTCCCGGATGCGTGCCAGCGTGGCGCCAAAGTCGGCCACGCGCTTCTTTTCCTGGTCGATGACTGCTGGCGGCGCCTTGGCCACGAAAGCCTCGTTGCCCAGCTTGGCGTTGGCCTTGGTGATTTCGCCTTCCAGACGCAGCGCCTCCTTGGACAGGCGGGCCTTTTCGGCAGCCACATCGATTTCCACGAACAGCGCCAGGCGGGCTTCGCCCACCACGCAGACCGGTGCGGCCTGGGCGGCTTCAGCCCAGGCGGCTTCGTCGTCGAACACCTTGACTTCGCTGAGCTTGGCCAGGTTTTGCAGCACGGCGGCATTGGTGCGCAGGAACTGCGCTTCATCGGCCGAACTGGCCACGGCCAGCAGCGGCAGGCGCTGGGCAGGCGAGACGCCCATCTCGCCACGCAGCGTGCGGCAGGCGTCAATCATCTGCTTGATGCGGCCCACGTAGGCGATGGCGGCTTCGTCGATCTTTTCGGGCTGGGCTTCGGGGTAGCGTGCCACGGCCACCGACTCTCCGGGCAGGCCGGCGACGGGCGCGACCTTCTGCCACAGTTCTTCCGTCACGAACGGGATGATCGGGTGGGCCAGGCGCAGGATGGCTTCCAGCGTGCGGATCAGGGTGCGGCGCGTGGCGCGCTGCTGGGCCTCGGTGCCGGTCTGGATCTGCACCTTGGCGATTTCCAGGTACCAGTCGCAGAACTCGTTCCAGACGAAGTCGTAGAGGGCGTTGGCCACATTGTCCAGGCGGAACTCGGCAAAGCCCTTGGCGATTTCGGCTTCGACCTTCTGCAGCTGCGACGCGATCCAGCGGTCCGGCTGGCTGAACTGCATGTAGCCGGCGAATTCACCGCCTGCCTGGCACTGCTCCTTGGTGTGGGGCAGCAGGCCGCAGTCATGGCCTTCGCAGTTCATCAGAACGAAGCGGCTGGCGTTCCACAGCTTGTTGCAGAAGTTGCGGTAGCCTTCGCAGCGCTTGCTGTCGAAGTTGATGGAGCGGCCCAGCGATGCCAGGGCCGCAAAGGTGAAGCGCAGGGCGTCTGCGCCATAGGCAGGGATGCCTTCGGGGAATTCCTTTTGCGTGTTCTTGCGCACCTGGGGGGCGGTCTCGGGGCGGCGCAGGCCCTGGGTGCGCTTGTCCAGCAGACGCTCCAGGTCGATGCCGTCGATCAGGTCCACGGGGTCGAGCACGTTGCCTTCGGACTTGCTCATCTTCTTGCCCTGGGCGTCGCGCACGAGGCCATGCATGTAGACATGGCTGAAGGGCACGCGGCCCGTGAAGTGCGTGGTCATCATGATCATCCGGGCGACCCAGAAGAAGATGATGTCGTAGCCCGTGACCAGCACCGAGCTGGGCAGATAGAGGTTGAAGTCGTCGCCGGCCGCGTCCGTCTGGTTCGGCCAGCCCATGGTGGAGAAGGGCACCAGGGCCGAGGAGTACCAGGTGTCGAGCACGTCCTCGTCGCGCGTGAGGGTCTTGCCGGGCGCCTGGGCCTGGGCCTCGGCTTCGCTGCGGGCCACGTAGACCTTGCCGTCCTCGTCGTACCAGGCAGGAATCTGGTGGCCCCACCACAGCTGGCGCGAGATGCACCAGTCCTGGATGTTGTTCATCCATTGGTTGTAGGTGTTGACCCAGTTCTCGGGCACGAACTGCACCTGGCCGCTGGCGACTGCATCGATGGCCTTCTGGGCGATGGATTTGCCGGTGGCATCGCCTTCGCCGACCTTGTTCATGGCCACGAACCACTGGTCGGTCAGCATGGGCTCGATGACCTGGCCGGTGCGCGTGCAGATCGGCACCATCAGCTTGTGCTTCTTGGTTTCGACCAGCAGGCCGGCGGCGTCGAGGTCGGCCACGATGGCCTTGCGCGCGACGAAACGGTCCAGGCCACGGTATTTCTCGGGGGCCTGGTCGTTGATGGTGGCGGTCAGCGTCAGCACGCAGATCATGGGCAGGCCATGGCGCTGGCCCACTGCGTAGTCGTTGTTGTCATGCGCGGGCGTGACCTTGACCACGCCCGTGCCGAATTCTCGGTCCACGT
The DNA here is from genome assembly GCF_029870285.1 of Delftia sp. PS-11. Classification (GTDB taxonomy): domain Bacteria; phylum Pseudomonadota; class Gammaproteobacteria; order Burkholderiales; family Burkholderiaceae_C; genus Comamonas. Next base: position 77,346 of record NZ_JACSYA010000007.1, on the reverse strand, counting down.
ACTCGTCGGCGATGATGGGGATGTCGCGGCCCACCAGGGGCAGCTTGACGGTCTTGCCGATCAGCGCCTGGTAGCGCTCGTCCTCGGGGTGGACCATGACGGCCACGTCGCCCAGCATGGTCTCGGGGCGGGTGGTGGCCACCACCAGCTGGCCCGAACCATCGGACAGCGGGTAGGCGATGTGCCACAGCGAGCCGTCCTTTTCCTCGCTCTCGACTTCCAGGTCGGAGACGGCGGACATCAGCTTGGGGTCCCAGTTCACCAGGCGCTTGCCGCGGTAGATCAGGCCCTGCTGGTACAGGCGCACGAAGGTTTCGTTGACGACGGCCGACAGCTTGTCGTCCATGGTGAAGTATTCGCGGCTCCAGTCCACGCTGTCGCCCATGCGGCGCATCTGGCCGGTGATGGTGTTGCCGCTGTGGTTCTTCCACTCCCAGACCTTGCTCACGAAGTTCTTGCGGGCCTCGGGTGGCGTGGCGCCCATGTCGTGGCGGCTGGCGATGCCTTGCTCCTGCAGCTGGCGCTCGACCACGATCTGCGTGGCAATGCCAGCATGGTCGGTGCCCGGCACCCAGACCGTGTTGTGGCCCTTCATGCGGTGGTAGCGCGTGAGGCTGTCCATGATGGTCTGGTTGAACGCATGGCCCATGTGCAGCGTGCCCGTCACGTTGGGCGGGGGCAGCTGGATGGCGAACGAGGGCTGGGAGGCATCGGCCTGGCCTGTTCCGCGCACGCCTGCCGCGCCATAGCCGCGCTTTTCCCATTCGGGGCCCCAGTGGGCTTCGATGGCGGCGGGTTCAAACGATTTGGACAGGCTGTCGAGGCCGGGCTGGGCAATGGTGTCGCTCATGGCTTGCTTGCGGGGAAGTGGCGATTGGCAATCGGCAAATGAAAACGGCATCCGTTGCGGGGATGCCGTCTGCCTATGCGAAATGGATGACGGTTTGCTGTCGATTCTACCGACCCCGTCCGCCTGTGGGCTGCACGACCCTTAATTAGGCCGCCGCATTGCCCGGCACGAACTCGGGCCGGTCATTGGTCTGGGGCTTGAGCGGCTGGCTGGCCTTGCCCTCGGCGCGTTCCTTGCGCCACTGCTCCTTGCGGGCGGTCCACTCGTTGAGGCGGGCATGGGCAGTCGTGCTTTCGCGCTCCATCTGCACTGCATCGGCCAGCTGGGCCGACAGCTCCAGGCGGATGCCGTTGGGGTCAAAGAAGTAGATGCTCTTGAAGATGTGGTGATCGGTCACGCCCAGCACTTCGACGCCATGGGCCTGCAGGCGGGCCTTGGTGTTCTCCAGCTCCTGCACGGTGTCCACGCGGAATGCGATGTGGTTGATCCATAGCGGCGTATTGGGCGAGGGCAGGGCCTTTTCGTCGTCGCCGATGTCGAAGAAGGCGATGAAGGAGCCGTCCTTGAGGCGGAAGAAGAAGTGCGTGTAGGGGCAGTACTCGCCCGTGCTGGGCACGTAGTCGCTCTGGATGATGTGGTACAGCGGCAGGCCCAGGATGTCCTCGTAGAAGTGGCGGGTCTCCTCGGCATCGCGCGCCTTGTAGGCGTAGTGGTGCAGCTGCTGCACGGCAGCGGGCGGGGGCAGCGTGGACAGATCGGGGCGGGCAGTAGCGTTCATCGGTGTCTCCTTGGTGGATGTGTGAATTCTACTATCCGTAATTGATTAACCTAAATGAAATTTTTGAGCGATACCATCCCAGCCGTGTGCCACGCAGTCATGAAGGCTTGCGCACCTTGGCGGCGAAGAGGTACTCCACGGCCAGCACTGCGGCAAAACCCAGCACATAGGCCAGCACATCCCACCAGTCAGGCGTGCTGCCCAGCACGATGCGCAGCGCGCGGTTGGGGATGTACAGGTGCCATGCCGAGGCCAGGTACTGGCCCAGCTCGACCAGCAGCCCCACGCCCAGCGCGGCCGAAGCCAGCGGCAGCACGCGCGCTCCGATGAATGTCTTGAATACGGCGTACACCCAGGCGACGGCCATCACGTCGCCCAGGAAACTGCGCACCCAGCCCCAGTGCGCGCCGGCGGTGGCCAGCAGTACGAGCAGGATGAAAAGGGCCACCGCCCATGCCAGGGATAGAGGATCGAAACGCCATCGCATGGCCTCTATCATGCACGCGGGCCAACGCGCGCAGCGCGGGCGCGGACCGGCTGGTGCGCTGCCAGCTCAGAAACGGTGCACCACGCCCACCTGCAAGCCCCTGATGGTGCGTCCGTTGACGTCCTGGCCTTCCAGGTTCGACTTCAGCCCGCCCGAGCCCGCCAGCCTGAATCCTGCGTCGCGCTCGTTCGACATCCGTTCGGCCAGTGCGAACAGTGTCGTGCGCCGGGACAGGTCGTAGTATGCGGCGAGGGTGCCGCCCTGGGCGCTGCGGCCCTGCCCGCCATCGATCCGGCCCCACAGCAGGCCCAGGCGCAGCTGAGGCAGCACGCGGTAGTCGGCAGCGACCTGCCATATGCGGTAGTACCGGTTCACATCGGCGTTCGTGCCTGCCACCACGCCGCCGATATTGCCCAGGATCGTGCCGGCGTTGTAGCCGGCCGCATTGGCCGTGCTGTTGTTGCTGCGGGCCAGGGCCAGGTAGATTTTTCCCTTGCCGTGGTCGTAGTTCGCATACAGGTTGTCGTAACGCACTGGCGCGGTGTAGGCGGCGCCCTGCGGCGCACGCGCATACAGCCCCGTGTAGCCGGCCTGGTAGGGGCCGTGCGTGTAGTCCAGGCCTGCCTGGTAGATGGCCTGCCTGGCGGGGGCTCCGGTCTCCGCCATGGCGTAGTGCAGCTCCGCCTGCCAGCCGCCGGTGCGCGGCGAAAAGTAGGCGATGTCGTTGTCAAAGCGTGCAGGCACGCCGAAATTGTTGACCATGGAGCCCAGTGTGCGCCCCGTGAAGTCGATGGCGCCGCCGTTGTTCAGCAGCGCCGTGTTCTGGCGGCCCAGGCGTATTTCGCCCCAGCCCCCGCCCAGGCCGACCCAGCTTTGGCGGTCGAAGCCTCGCGTGGCCTCGGCCTGGCTGCCGTTGTCGGCGTTGATGCCCATCTCCAGCTGGAATCTGGCATACAGGCCGCCGCCCAGGTTTTCCTGGCCCCGAAATCCCAGGCGGCTGCGCAGTACGGCGCCGTCTTCCAGTGCGGTCACCTGCCTGCCCGAGCTGCTGCGCAGGTGGCTGATGTATTGGTCCACCGAGCCGTAGATGGCGACGGACGATTGGGCCCATGCCGCAGACCCGCAAAGGGTGGCGGCGGCGATGGCAAGAGGCTTGCTGTACAGGCGGGGACGGAGGATGAATGCATGGCGCATGGAAATCGGTCCTGATGTGTGGGTGCTGTGGAGCGCTGGGGTGGTGCGGGTGGGCGCTGGCAGATCAGTCAACGACAATCTGGCGTTCCTTGATCAGGGTGGAGAGCACCCGTGTTTCCGCCGCAATCGTTTTGCGGAAGGTGTCGGCGTCCTGCACGATGGGCTCGGTTCCGAGGTCGGCAAAGCGTTGCCTGACGTCGGGCAGGGCCATGGCTTTGGCGATTTCCTTTTCCAGCCGGGCCACGGTTTCGGGCGGCGTGCCTGCCGGTGCGAACACACCGAACCAGTTGCCCAGCTCGACCCCCTTGACGCCCAGTTCCGTCAAGGTGGGCGTGTCCGGGAAAAACGGCGAGCGCCGGGAGCCGGTCACGGCCAGCAGGCGCGCGCGCCCTTCGCGGATGTTGGGCAGGCCGCTGGCAGGATCGAAGTAGTAGTCGATCTGGCCTGCCAGCACGTCCTGCATCGCGGGGGCGGCGCCCCGGTATGGCACGTGGACCACGTCCACCTGGGCCTGCTGCTTGAACAGCTCTCCCACCAGATGCATCTGAGTGCCAGCTCCGCCCGAGCCGTAGCTGAGCTTGCCCGGCGCGGCCTTGGCCATGGCCAGCAGCTCGGGCACGGACTTGGCGCGCAGGTCTTTCTTGACCACCAGGTACAGCTGGGCATGGCCCAGGCTGGCCACGGGGCGCAGATCGCGCTCGGGGTTCAGCGCAGGCTTGAACAGAAAGGGGTTGGCTGTCTGCACCGAGATGGGCGCCACCATCAGCGTGTGGCCGTCCGGCACGGACTTGATGGTTTCGCCCACGGCAATGTTGCCGCTGGCGCCGGGCCGGTTGTCCACGACCACGGGCTGGCCCAGCGAGCCTGCCATGGCTGCGCCCACGACCCGGGCCATGACATCGGTGGAGCCGCCCGCCGGAAAGCCCACGACGAGCCGGATAGGCTTGCTGGGCCATGGTGCCTGGGCCAGTGCCGGGCCTGCGGCATGCATGCAGAGCGCGGCCGCTGCGGCATGCCACAGCGTGCGCCGGGAAAGAGAGGTGCAAAAGGAAAGCTTCATGGCTTGTCTCCGTCTTGTAGTAGGTCTGTGAAAAGTGCGGCCACGCGGCGTGCAGCCGCGTGGCGCGGCTCATGCGGTGTGCGTGCGCATGGCCTGTGTCCAGCCTGGCATGCCGGCTGCGCGCAGCAGCCGCGTTTCCTGCGCGGTGATCAGATGGCCCGATGCCGCCAGGTAGGCAGCAAAGTCCGGGTGCGTGTCCCGTGCCAGGCAGCGGCGCTCGTAGTCCGCCAGGCTGTCGTAGCCCCACAGGTGCACGAACTGGTTCTGCGGCCCTGCCACGCAGGTGTAGAAGCCCAGCGGGTGCTCCAGTGTCTGCATGAGCACCGGCATGGCGAGGCGGTTGAAGACTTCCAGGAACTCGGGCATCTTGCGCAGCGCGATGGTGTAGATGCGGTGATCGATCAGGGCTTTGCCGCTCATGGCGCCTCCTTGCCCGAAAGGGCGCGGTCGGCGATGTGGTTGGCCGTGATGTAGCCGAAGGTCATGTTGGGCCCGTGCGTGATGCCCGCCCCCGGGTAGTTGCCGCCCATGATGCTGGCCCGGTCGTTGCCGGCCGCATACAGCCCCTCGATGGCGGAGCCGTCGGGCCGCAGCACTTCGCCCACCGCGCTGGTGCGTATGCCATCGAACGTGCCCAGATCCCCCATGAGTACCTTGACCGCGTAGAAGGGGCCGTTGTGCAGCGGTGCCACGCAGGGGTTGGGCCGGTGGTCCGCATCGGCCAGGTAGCGGTTGAAGGCGGTGCTGCCCCTGCCGAACTGCGCATCCTCGCCATGCACGGCGCCCTGGTTGTATTCCTGCACCGTGGCTTGCAGCTGCTGCGCATCGATGCCTGCCTTGTGCGCCAGTTCGGCCAGGGTGCGGCCCTCGATCAGGTAGCCGCTGCGGATGAAGCGTCCGATGGGCATGGGCGATGGCTTCACGTACCCCAGGCCGTACTTGCCTAGCGTGGTCTTGTCGCAGACCAGCCACATGGCCGTTTCGCTGGCCTGCGCACAGGCCGCCACCATGGCATGTCCCACGTCGTGGTACGAGTTGGATTCGTTGGTGAAGCGCCGTCCGTTTTGCAGCACGCCGATCACGCCAGGCTTGTAGCGGTCCAGCAGGTGGGGAAATACGCCCACTTCGCCTGCGCCGAGATCGACCCGGCTGACCGGCATCCATGCCGCTGCGCTTTCAAGGCGTATCTCCACGCTGGCGCCGGCGTCTTCTGCCATGTTCACGCCATCTCCGGTGTTGCCTGCCGGTGTGGGGGACAGGTGGGCGTGTCCCCTGCGCAGGTGCGGGTAGGCCTGTGCAATGCGCCGGACATCGTGCGGGAAGCCGCCTGCAGCCAGCACCACGCCATGCCGCGCGATGATGTGCCGCTCGCCACCGCCATCGGCCACAGCCACTCCGGTGGCACGGCCGCCTTCCATCAGCACGCGCTTTGCCGCCGTGCCCGTCATGATGGGGATGCCCAGATCCAGCGCCGAGCGCGCCAGGCGCGCGGCCAGTGCGTTGCCGCTGGTCACCTGGATGCCGCGCCCGTAGCACAGCAGCTCCTTCATGTGCGTGGCCAGGCGTCTGGCCACATACAGGAACGAGACCAGCGACTTGGTGGCCCGGAAGAAGTGCTTGAGATCGGCGTTGGACGAGTTGAACATCATCCCCATGAAGGTGATGGTCTTGAGCGGCGGCTTCAGCCGCGCCATGTCCTTGCCCAGGCCCCGGATGTCATAGGGCTTGGCCAGGATGGAGCGGCCGATCGCGGCACCCCCAGGGGCATCGGGGTGGTAATCCGGATAGAGGGTGGGCACGAACTGCAGCGCGGTTTCACGCTCGAAGAACTCCACCATCTTGGGCCCCTGCGCGATGAAGGCGTTGACGGCCTCCTCGTCGTAGTGGGCGCCGGTCTCGCCTGCCAGATAGCGGCGCACTTGCTGCGCCGTATCTGCGGCGTTTTGTCCACGGCCATGGTGGTTCAGCGGAATCCACAGCACGCCGCCGGACAGCGCCGTCGTGCCGCCAAACACCGACTCTTTCTCCAGTACCACCACATCCAGCCCGCGCTTGCTCGCCGTCACGGCGGCCGCCAGGCCCGCCGCACCGCTGCCCACGATGACGACATCGCATTCCAGGGGCTGCTGCATTGTTTGCTTCGACATTGCTTGTGCCTCCCGGGGGTCAGCGGGCCGGGCTGAATCCGGGGCGGGGCACCATGTCCATCAGCTTGGACGACATGCCGCCATCGACCAGGATCTCGGCCGCATTCACGTAGGCAGAGCGCTGGCTCGCCAGAAAGGCCGCCACGTGGGCGATGTCCTGCGGTTCGCCCACGCGGCCGCTGGCCGTTGCGGCGGCACGGGCCTGTTCGACCCCGGGCTGGGCATAGAAGTCTGCGGACAGCGGCGTGCGTATCATGCCGGGGCAGACCACGTTGCTGCGCACCGCATCCTCTCCCCACTCCACAGCCAGCTGGCGCGACAGCAGGCAGACGCCGGCCTTGGCCGCGCTGTAGGCGCCGCTGTGGCTTTGCGGAAAATGCCCGGCGATCGAGGCCACATGCACCATGCTGGCGCCTTCGTTGTGCCGGTGCGCGCGCAGCTGGGCGCCAAAGGCGCGGGCGGTCAGCCAGTAGCCCGTGAGGTCCACGGACAGCACCAGGTTCCAGTCATCGAGCGCCAGGGCGCCCAGCGAGCCGGCGCGCAGCACGCCGGCGTTGTTCACCAGGGTCTGGGCCGCTCCCAGCTCCCGCTCCACGCGCAGCGCTGCCTGCTGCAGCTGGTCCTCGCTGGCGGTGTCGCAGGGCACGGCAATGGCTGGCCGCTCATGCGTGCCCAACTGCCGGGCCACGTCCTCCAGCAGCTGGGCGTTGCGGTCCAGAAGGGCCAGGCGGGCGCCCTGTGCCGCCAGCACCTCGGCAATCGCCCTGCCGATTCCGCTGGCGGCGCCCGTTACCACGCAAACCCTGTCCTGCAGCCGCAGCCAGTGGGCCGGGCCTGTTTCGATTGTCATAGCGACTCCCCTTGAATCCGAAGAGCCGCATTCTCGAAGTCATGTGCCGTCCTGGCCTTTGACAATTCACGCCAAGAATTGGACGTTTCGTGCATCAAAGTCGCTCAACGGGTAATCCCTATGCGACGGACTGCGTGCCTGCCAGGACATTTCATGCATGTCCCGTTCCCAGTCCCGTGCTTCGAGCAGCCGCACACGCCGCATACCCAACTACGCCATGTATGGCGACAACGCGCCGGCGGGTGGCAGCAACATGTTCAATTTCGAGTGGATCCCTGAGCGCTCTCCGCTGTATGGCTGGGAGATCGATCCGCACGAGCACCAGTCGCTGATCCAGATCCTCTACATGACCGAAGGCCAGGGCCACGCCTTGCTCGATGATGTGCGCTGGCCCCTGCGCGCGCCTGCGCTGGTCGTGGTGCCGGCCGGGCGCGTGCACGGCTTCGGCTTCAACCCCCAGGTCAATGGCGTGGTGGTGACGGCGGCGCAAAAGCCGCTGGAGGCCATGGCGCAGATCGTCATGCCTGAGCTGCTGCAGGTGCTGCGCCGTCCGCTGGCGATCAACCTGCCCGAGCAGGGCCGCTATACCGCCGGCCTGATGCCGGTGTACCAGGGCATTGAGAGGGAGTGGCGCCTGGGCGCCTCAGGGCAGGTGGCGGCTGGCCTGTCGCTCATCACCGCGCTGCTGGTGCAGGTGGCGCGCCTGCAGGAAACCCAGGCCTGCGCCGTCTGGCCCGTGCACTCGCGCAAGGCGCGCCAGCTGGAGAAATTCAGGAACCTGATTGACGAGAACATGCGCCGCCGCTGGGGCGTGGCGCAGTATGCCGCGCAGCTGGGCATCAGCGCTGGCCAGCTGTCCCGGCTGACGCGGGAAAGCCTGGGCAAGTCCAGCATGGAACTGATCAACGAGCGCGTGCTGGTCGAGGCCCAGCGCGAGCTGATCTACACCAACGCCAGCATCAAGCAGATTGCCAGCGGCCTGGGCTTCGAGGACGAGTGCTATTTCGGCCGGTTCTTCCGCAAGCACGCGGGCGTGAGCCCGCATGCCTACCGGGTGCAGCAGCTCGAACGCCTGTCGCGTGCCTGAGGCTGCCCCCGCCGGCAGCCCGATTACTGCTGCTTGACGGCTTCGATGGTCAGCACCAGGCGCACTTGCTTGGGAAAGCCATAGTCCACGCCGTAGTTCACGCCGAAGGCGGTGCGGTCGATGACGGCCTCGAAGTCGCCGCCGCAGGTTTCGCGCTTTTGCAGCATGGCGTTGGGGTAGCAGCTGAACTTGTTGGCCTTGATGGTCACGGGCTGGGTCTTGTCCAGGATGGTCAGCTGGCCCGTGACTTCCTTGAGCTTGTCGCCGTCAAAGACGAACTTGTCCGAGACGAATTTGGCCTGGGGGAACTTGACCACGTTGAAGATGTCGGCGCTCTTGAGGTGCTTGTCGAAAGCGGCGGTGCCCGAACTCAGCGAATCCATGTCCAGCACGACCTCGACCTTGCCGGTCTTGGCTTCGCGGTCGAATTCGACGGTGCCGCTCTTCTTGTCGAAGCGCACGCGGTTGGTGGCCGCGCCGTTGTGGTCGATCTCGAAGTTGGCGAAGGTATGGGTGGGATCGATGGCGTAGGTCGCGGGAGCGGCCTGGGCAGCAGTGGCGAACAGGCCGGCGAGGGCCAGGGCAAAAACGGTAGATCGCATGGAAAAACTCCTGGGTTGGATGGAATGGAAAACGGTTGCGTGAATGCAGGTCAGAGCTTGCCCACACCCGTCAGCGCCAGCTTGAACTGGACCTGGACTTCGTCGGCCACCATGGAGGTGTCGCTCCAGTCGCCTTCGCCGATCTTGAACTGCAGGCGCTTGAGCGCCAGCGTGCCTGCGGCCGTGGTCGTGGCACCGGACTGGGTCAGCTGCACGGGCATGCTGACGTTCTGCGCCTGGCCCTTGATGGTGAGCTTGCCATCGACCTGGAACTTGCCGCCGCCCAGCGCCTTGACTGCTGTGGAGTCGAAGCTGGCCTGCGGGAACTTGGCGATGTTGAACCACTCTGCCTTGGGCAGTTCGGCATCGGTTTCCTTGGCGCCCATGGTGGCGCTGCCGGTGTCCACGGTGAAGCGGATCTTGCTGGCCTCGGGCCTGGCCGTGTCGAACTGGACCTGGGCGTCGAATTTCTTGAAATGGCCCTGCAGGGGGACGCCCATCTGCTTGGCCGTGAAGTTCACGGCACTCTGTGCGGGCACCAGCTTCTGCTCGGCGAAAGCCGCAGTGGCGGTCAATGCAGTGGTGGCCAGGGCCAGTGCGGTCAGGGTGGTGGAAAAGCGCATGACAGGACTCCAGGGTCGGAAACGGAGGTTGGGGGAAGCCGTGGCGGGTTTCTGCCGCCGGCCACGGCGCAAGGTGGTGAGGGCTGCCCAGGGGCGGCCCGGTCAGGGGCGGCCCGGCCGGGAGTGGCCCGGCAGCATGCGCCAGATCAGGCCATCGCGGTCGATGAACTGGTGCTTGAGTGCTGCGCCCACATGCATGGCAATGAGCGCGACCAGTGCCCAGGCGGCGGCGCCATGCAGCGGCTTGATCGCCGAGGCCAGTGCCGGGTCTGCGCCCACGAAGTCGGGCAGAGGAAGCAGGCCCAGAAAGACGATGGGAAAACCTGCGGCCGAGCTGTAGGCCCAGCCCAGCAGCGGCACGGCAAAGAACAGCAGGTACATGGCATGGTGTGTGCCATGGTGCGCCCAGTGCTGCCAGCGGGGCATGGCGCGCGAGATGGCTGCGGGCAGCTCGGGCGGGCGGTGGGTCAGGCGCCACAGCAGGCGCAGCAGGCTCAGGGCCAGCAGGCTGACGCCCAGCCATTTGTGCCAGTTGTACAGCTTCAGGCGCGAAGGGGAAAAGGGCAGTCCCGTCATGTACCAGCCCAGGGCCAGCGCGGCGATCAGACCCAGGGCCAGCAGCCAGTGGGCGGCCATGGCGAGGCCGGTATAGCGTTCAGGCGCAGTGGACTGCGGAATTCGTTTTTTTGACATGGGTGCGAGGCAGAGTGGGTCCACAAGGCCGCCGAGGGCCTCATGGGGATGCGCAGGCTGTGCGCCGGGCGATGCCCTGGTGCACTGCACAACAGTTCGCAGTGTAGGAAGCGGGAAACTCAAAAGAGTTCAGCGAGATTGATGGCGCTATTCAAAAAAGATGAACGGCGCTGTCAGCCGGTTCCGGGCTGTCTTGCTGCAGCGTGCCCGCTGCGCGCTCAGGTGCGTGCAGGGTTGGCGGGCAGCACGACCACGGCCTGCGCGGCCTGTTTCCAGGCATCGGCTGCTGCCTGGGTGTCGCCCCGGTGCTCCGCCATCAGCGCCAGGCGCTGCCAGGCCCGTGTGCGCAGCCCCGGCTCCTGCAGATGGGGCGCGGCGCGCAGCAGCAGCTGCTGCGCCTTGCCCCAGAGCTGGCGCTGCACGCAGGCCATGCCTGCCAGGTATTGCAGGCGCGGCTCGCGCGGCTGGGCGTTGGCCGCTTCCTCGATGCGGGCCAGCCATGCGCTGTCCAGGTCATCCAGGCAGTCTTCGAGCGCCTGGACCAGTCGCGGCAGATGGCTGTCCCGGCGCGGGCCGGCATGGCCGAGCAGGTGTTCCCAGACGGGCTGCAGCCAGGCCCGGGCCTGCGCTGGCTCGCCGCCCAGTGCCATGAGGCGCGAGGCCGCCGGCAGCGAAATCTCGGGCATGGCACGCTCGGCGCTGTCCAGAGACAGCCAGAACTGCTGCAGCTGCGTGGTGTCGCGTGCATCGTTGATGCTCTCCAGCACCAGGCCGCGTACCACGCTGGCGGCGGCAGCCGGCGAGAAGGCGCGGTGCTTGGCCAGCAGGCGGGCCGTGTCCAGCGCCGTCGCGGTCTGGCCCGCCAGGCGCGAGGCTTTCAGGCGGATGCGCAGCGCAATCGTGCGCCGCGCCGCGCCCTGGGGCAGTTCGGCCAGGCGGCGCAGCGCATCGGGCGCATCGCGGTCGTCCAGGGCCCAGCGCGCAGCGCGCATCTGTGCGCCTTCACGCACTTCCTGTTCGTGTGCCGGGGCGTTGGCCAGCACTTCGCGCCAGTGGGCGTCGCGCTGCGGGCTGTCCTGCAGCGCGTGCGAGGCATCGGCGGCGACCATGTTGGCAGCGGCGCGCAGGCGCGCGCCGTGCGGTACGGCGGCATGGGCCTGGGCCAGGGATTCTTCCATGGCCAGTGCGGCCAGTGCGGACTTGCGCGCGCGCAGGAAGCGGCCTGCCTGCAGGTGCGACAGCGCTTCGAGCAGGCTCTGGTGCATGGCGCGCTCCTTTTGCTGCTGGCGCCAGCGCCGCGCCTGCTGCGGCATGCGCAGCATCGCGGACAGCGCGCGCAGCGCTGCGTACAGCAGCACGAAGGTCAGCACGATCAGGACAATCGCCAGATTCAGCGACAGATCCAGCCGATAGGGCGCCCAGAACAGGGTCACCGTGCCCTGGTTGGAGCCGGCGAACAGGGCGGCCGCAACGGCCATGCCGAACAAACCGATCAACCACAATGCTGCGCGCATGTTTGTCTCCCTGCCTCAGCGGCCTGCTGCGGCCGTGGCCAGGGCGGCCAGGGTCTCGTTGAGCGCTGGCTGTTCGGCAGTGCGCAGATTGGCCTGGATCTGCTGCAGCTGGGCCTGTACCGCCTGCGTGCGGCGGCTGGCGGGCTCGAAGTATTTGCTCACTGCCGAGCTGGAGGATGCCAGGTCGGCCCGTGCCGCATCCCATTGCCGTGACAGCAGGGCCAGCCGCGCGTTGAGCAGCTTGAGCTTGAGGTTCTCGCGCAGGAAGTACGCCTGCTCGGGCGCCATGAGGATGGCGTCCGGCTGGTCGATGCGGCTGACGCGCACCAGATCCTCGGCTTCTTCGCGCACGGCAGTCCAGCCGCGCGCGGCCCATTCCTGCCACCAGCTCCACTGCGTGGGCCCGCCGTCTATGGATTTGACCGCATGTGACTGGGTACCCTGGTGGCGGCTGGCGCGCGGCTGTGCCACGGCATTGCGCACAGGCATGTCGTCGACCTGGCGCACCAGGTCTTCGATGCGGGTCAGCAGCCCTGCCGTGTCGGTGACGCTCATGCGCGACAGGCGGTCCAGGTCGCGGTCCAGTGCGCGCAGCACCGGCGCCAGCCGTGGCTGTGCCGTGCGCTCGATGCGCTGGCGCGCGTTCCTGAGCGTTGCCACCAGCGGCTGCAGGCTGCCTGACAGCTCTGCCTGCTGCTGTGCCAGGCGCACCGACGACTCGATGTCCACGACCAGGTTTTCGTCGCGCGAGCGCGACATGCTCTGCAGCAGTTCGTCGAGCTGGGTGCGCTGCAGCGACAGTTCTGCCAGGCGTGCCTCCATCACCGAGGTGCGGGCAGCGCTGTCTCGCGCCAGATCCTGGGCATCACGCGCCAGGGTGCGCGCCTCAACCGACTGGGCGCCGGACTGCGCCGACTGGCGGGCCAGTTGTTCCTGGATATTGCCCAGGCGCTGCCAGAGCATGCCGCACGCCACCAGTGCGGCCACGGCGACAGCGCCTGTGGCGTAGAGCAGCACGGGCGCGCCCGGCTGCGCGCTGCCCTGGGACGAGGCGCTCTGGGCCGAGCCCGCCGCGAAGTCGGCAGCAGGGGCTGCCGACGGTGTGTCCTGTGGGGTGGGGCGGTCTTGCGCGGCTTGGGAGCTCATGGCGTCGATTCTATCGACGCAACCACGTCCTCCAGCGCGGGACGGCATTGTTTGACATATCCAAAGCCCAGGTGCTTTGCCCGTGCTGCGATGCGTTCATGCGTAGCGAGCGCTTGCGCATGGTTCCAGGATTGCTCCGGCATGAGCTGTTGCAGGTTGGCAACGGCCTCCGAACTGCTGAACAGCCAGACCGTGCCGTCCTCCGCGGCTTGCCGTGCCAATTGCTGCTGCGCAGCATCCCATGCAGGCAACTGGCGCTGGTAGACCGCCAGCAGCTCGACCTGTGCTCCGGCTTCGCGAAGGCGTGCTGCCAGCCAGTCGCGCCCTGCGCCGGCTGTCGCCGGAGCCTGTGCCGGCGCGTCCGCCGGGCTGTCGCCGCGTACGATGAGCACCCGGTCCCCGGCATGGATCTGCGTGTGCACGCATTGCCACAGTGTCTCCGACTCGAACTGGGCGGCATCTGGCGGCGGGCCGTCGATCTGCTGCGCCGGTATGCCCAGCGCCCGCAAGGCTTGCGCTGTGCCGGGCCCGGGCGTCCAGGCCCGGGTGGACTGCGGCATCCGTGCCGTGCCGGGGCCGAAGAAGTGCTGGACGGCGTTGCCGCTGACAAACATCACCGCCCGGTAGCCTTGGCCTGCCAGCAACGTGGCACGGGCCGCCAGCAGTGCCTGCCGCTGGCTTTCACCCTGGCAGGGGCCGATGGCCATCAGGGGCAGGGCCTGTGCCTGCAGGCCATGGCCTTGCAGCGCGCCGACCCATGCCACTGCGTCGTGGGCCGGGCGTGTGACGAGAACGCGGTGCGCCATGGCCGGCACGCGGCCTAGGCGGCGCTGGCCGGCTGGGCGCCAGCGGCCTGCAGCAGTGCGGCGACCCGCTGGCCCAGGGCCTGCGCCGAGGCGAAGTCGGCAACGGGGGCGCTGTCGTGCACGCGCACCAGGGGCAGGCGGCCTTCGGGGTCACCCCAGGCCGCATCCATGCGCAGTACGCCGCCCTCGAATGTGCCGTGTGCCGCCAGCGGCATGGAGCAGCTGCCGCCCATGCAGCGGCTGACAGCGCGCTCGGCTGTGACCGTGAGCCAGGTGGCGCGGTGGGCCAGCGGAGCCAGCGCGTCGATCAGATCCTGGCGTTCGCCGCGCACCTCGATGCCCAGCGCGCCCTGGCCTGCGGCGGGCAGCATCTCGGCCGGCGCGAATTTCGCCCGGATACGGTCGGCCATGCCCAGGCGCATCAGGCCGGCGGCCGCCAGCACGATGGCGTCGTACTGGCCTTCGTCGAGCTTGCGCAGGCGGGTGTTCACGTTGCCGCGCAGCGGCTCTATCCTGAGATCGGGACGCAGCGCCTGCAGCAGCGCCTGGCGGCGCAGGCTCGATGTGCCGACCACGGCGCCCTGCGGCAGTTCGTCCAGCGTGGCATAGCGTGGCGACACAAAGGCATCGCGCGGATCTTCGCGCTCCATCACGCAGGCCAGCTCGAAGCCCTCGGGCAGCTCCATGGGAACGTCCTTGAGCGAGTGCACGGCGATGTCGGCGCGGCCTTCCTCCAGGGCGACCTCCAGTTCTTTGACGAACAGGCCTTTGCCGCCGACCTTGGACAGCGTGCGGTCCAGTATCTGGTCGCCCTTGGTGGTCATGCCCAGCAACCGCACCTCATGGCCTCTGGCCCGCAGCAGCGCCTGCACATGCTCGGCCTGCCACATGGCCAGCTGGCTCTCGCGCGTGGCGATGACGACAGGGGGAAGAAGAGGTGATTTGGTGTTCATCGGATGTCTCGGGCAGTGGCGGGGGATGCTAGCATGCTGCGCCGCAGTAAAGCGGCACCCGGACTCCAAGCAACCCGACACTCTGACCGATTCCAGGAGACTCGTTGATGGCCACCGCCCCCCGCAAGAGCACTGTGCGAGATGACAGGCGCGATGACAAACCCGTACGCAAGGCTGACAAGGACCTGCCGCTGATCGAGGACATACGCCTGCTGGGCCGCATCCTGGGCGACGTGATCCGCGAGCAGGAAGGCGTGGCGGCCTTCGAGCTGATCGAGCAGGTGCGCCAGCTGTCCGTGAGCTTCCGGCGCGATGCCGACGAGACCGCCGACAAGACCCTCAAGCGCCTGCTCAAGGGACTGACCACGGACCAGACGGTGAGCGTGATCCGCGCCTTCACCTACTTCAGCCACCTTGCCAACCTGGCCGAGGACCGCCACCACATCCGCCGCCGCGCCGTGCACGAGCGCGCGGGCAATACCCAGGAAGGCAGCATCGAGGTGGCGCTGGCGCGCCTGCGCTGGGCCGGCATCTCGGCCGGCACTGTGGCCCAGACGCTGGCCAACAGCTATGTGGCGCCCGTGCTCACCGCCCACCCTACCGAGGTCCAGCGCCAGAGCATTCTGGTGGCCGAGCGCGACATCTCCCAGCTGCTGGCCGCCCGCGAGGACATCCTGGCCCGTGCCCAGCTCTACAACAGCGCCAAGGATGCGCTGACCCCGCGCGAGCTGGAGCGCAACGAGGCCCAGCTGCGCGCACGCGTCAGCCAGCTGTGGCAGACACGCCTGCTGCGCTACTCCAAGCTCACCGTGGCCGACGAAATCGAGAACGCGCTGTCCTACTACGAAGCCACTTTCCTGCGCGAGATTCCCAAGCTCTATGCCCAGCTGGAGCAGGAGCTTGGCAATACCCTGCCCGTGCACAGCTTCCTGCGCATGGGCCACTGGATCGGCGGCGACCGTGACGGCAACCCCAATGTCACGGCGAGCAGCCTGGAGCTGGCGCTGTCGCGCCAGGCCGATGTGGCGCTGCGCCACTACCTGCGCGAAGTCCACTACCTGGGCGGAGAGCTGTCTCTGTCGCAGCGGCTGGCCCATGTGACGCCCGAAATGCTGGCGCTGGCCGAGCGCTCGCCCGATACCAACGAGCACCGCGCCGACGAACCCTACCGCCGCGCGCTCACGGGCATCTATGCGCGTCTGGCCGCCACGCTCAAGGGCCTGACCGGCGGAGAGGCCGCGCGCCATGCCGTGGCGCCGCAGAATGCCTATGCATCGCCTGACGAATTCCTGGCCGACCTGCGGGTCATCGATGCCTCGCTCAGCAGCAACCATGGCGAGGCGCTGGCGACCCAGCGGCTGCGCCCGCTGATGCGCGCCGTGCAGGTCTTCGGTTTCCACCTGGCAACAGTGGACCTGCGCCAGAGTTCGGACAAGCATGAGGAAGTGGTGGCCGAACTGCTGGCCACGGCCCGCCTGGAGCCCGACTACAGCAGCCTGCAGGAAGATGCCAAGTGCGCCTTGCTCGTGCGGCTGCTGGAGGAAGCACGACCGCTGCGCGTGGTCGGTGCCGGCTATTCCGAGCATGCGCGCGGCGAGCTGGCCATTTTCGAGGCGGCGCGCCGGCTGCGCGAGAACCTGGGGCCCGAAGCCATCCGCCACTGCATCATCAGCCATACCGAGTCGGTCAGCGACCTGCTGGAGGTGCTGCTGCTGCAAAAGGAAACCGGCCTGCTGCGCGGCACGCTGGACGACGGGGCAGCCTGCGGCGTCATTGTCGTGCCGCTGTTCGAGACCATCGGCGACCTGCGCAGCGCAGCGCCCATCATGCGCCGCTACTACCAGTTGCCCGGCATTGCCGCCATGGTGCAGCGCAGCGGCGCCGAGCAGGACATCATGCTCGGCTACAGCGACAGCAACAAGGACGGTGGCATCTTCACCAGCAACTGGGAGCTGTACCGCGCCGAGATCGCCCTGGTCGAGCTGTTCGACGAACTGGCCGACAGCCATGGCATCCGGCTGCGCATGTTCCATGGCCGCGGCGGCACGGTGGGCCGTGGCGGCGGCCCCAGCTACCAGGCCATCCTGGCCCAGCCGCCCGGCACGGTGCGCGGCCAGATCCGGCTGACCGAGCAGGGCGAGGTCATCGCCTCCAAGTACGCCAACCCCGAGATCGGCCGGCGCAACCTGGAAACCCTGGTGGCCGCCACGCTGGAGGCCACCCTGCTGCAGCCGACCAAGCCGGCCACGCGCGCCTTCCTGGACGCTGCAGCCTTCCTGTCGGATGCCAGCATGGGCGCCTACCGTGCCCTGGTCTACGAAACGCCCGGCTTCACCAGCTACTTCTTCAGCAGCACGCCGATCCGCGAGATTGCCGAACTCAACATCGGCTCGCGTCCCGCATCGCGCAAGCCCTCGCAGAAGATCGAGGACCTGCGGGCCATTCCCTGGGGCTTCAGCTGGGGCCAGTGCCGCCTCACGCTGCCGGGCTGGTATGGCTTCGGCGCTGCCGTCAAGGCCTTCATCGAGCAGCCGGGCAAGGATGGCAAGACGCAGCTGGCGCTGCTGCAGAAGATGTACCGCCAGTGGCCGTTCTTCCGCACACTGCTGTCCAACATGGACATGGTGCTGGCCAAGAGCGACCTGAATCTGGCCTCGCGCTATGCCGACCTCGTGGCCGATGCGCGGCTGCGCAAGCGCATCTTCAGCGCCATTGAGGCCGAATGGCACAGCACCGTCGAGGCGCTGGCGCAAATCACCGGCGACAAGCAGCGCCTGGCGCACAACGAAGCGCTGGCACGCTCCATCCGCCACCGCTTCCCCTATATCGATCCGCTGCACCATCTGCAGGTCGAGCTGGTGCGCCGCTGGCGCGGGGGGCAGACGGATGAGCGCATCAAGACCGGCATCCACCTGTCCATCAACGGCATCGCGGCCGGTGTGCGCAACACGGGCTGATGCCAATGCAGGCAGCCCGGGCAGGTTGCCCTGCCCGGGCTGCAGATCTGTTTCAAGGCAATAGGGAAAGTATGCGCAGCCTGCCTGCAAAGGCAGGCCGCAGTGCCGGGCGGTGCGCAGGCCCGGCAGGGTGCATGGGCCGCAGTGGCCCTGCGCTCAGTGCAGCATCAGCGAGCCGGCGCTCTTGCTCTTGCCGGCGCGTGCAGGCGGGTTGCACAGGCCGCACTGGTAATGGCGCTCGTTTTCATAGGGTTCGGTCACGAACTGGCCCTTGCACACCGAGCACTGGGTGCGGGTCAGCATCTGCGCATCGACGAACTTCACCAGGCGCCAGGCGCGCGTGAACGACAGCAGCGGGTCCAGCTCGGCGGCCTGGATCTGTTCCGTGTACAGGCGGTAGGCCTTGGTCAGCTGCTCCACGGAATCGAGTTCTGCGCCCTTGGCCAGGTATTCGTAGATGTTCAGGAACAGCGAGCTGTGGATGTTCTCCTGCCAGGTCAGGAACCAGTCAGTCGAGAACGGCAGCTGGCCCTTGGATGGCGACTTGCCGGCGATTTCCTTGTACAGCCGGATCAGGCGTTCATACGACAGGGTGGTCTCGGATTCGAGCACCTGCATGCGGGCGCCCATCTCGATGAGCATGGCGGCACGCTCGATCTGCTTGGACTCGTTCAGGACACTTTTGGCGGCTGCGGACATGGCTGACTCCTGGTGTGTGCGAAACGGCTCAGAGGACTTCGGAGACGCGGCTGGCCATCAGGATGTTGGCGTGCAGGGTGTTGGTCGCGCCATTGCCGATCTTGTTGCCGCTGTGGTTGGTCAGCAGGCTCCAGACCATCTCGTCATCGACCCGGAAGCTGGCCAGCAGGGTGTTGCGCGATGCCAGCTTGAGCACCTGGGCCGCCGACAGCGAGGCCAGCAGGTCGCAGGACTCTTCGTTCAGACCCAGGCGGAACACGGCCTCGGCCTTGTCATGGCGGATCAGTGTCTGGGCCAGCATCAGGTAAGTGAGGTTGGCTTCACGGATTTCGGCAAGCAGCTGTTCATTGTTCATACGACCCTCCTTTGCACTAGGCATCTCGGCACCGCAACATCGGGATGTGAACTAAATGTTCAGTGTGTTGCGATCTGTTGAGATGGATTGTGGCGGAGGGGGGCGTGGCGCTGAAGTCAGGGCAGCACTGCGCGGCGTGTCTGGTTGCGCCGGGCGTTTTGTAAGATTTACCTTACATGTGCAGCAGGGTTTGGATGACCCATGGCCGCTGCTGCCCTGTCATAAAACCAGCAGCAGCATTGGATGACTGCTTTTTGACAAAGTGTTCTCATTGTGCGGGTTTTTGCAAGCAGCCATAGGCCGAATTAGCCACGCTCCACAGGCCTCTTCGGATCACTGCACCACTCGCTCCAGCTGCCCGCGAACAGCCCTGCTGGCGGCAGGCCCGCGATGCGCATGGCCAGCAGATTGGGCAGTGCGCTGACGCCGCTGCCGCACTGGTGAACGACACTGGCCGGGTCGCGTCCTGCCAGCAGCTGCTCGAACTCGGCGCGCAGCAGGGCTGCCGGCTTGAAGCGGCCATCGGCGGCAATGTTCTCGGAGAAGGGACGGTTGAGGGCGCCCGGTATGTGGCCTGCCACAGGGTCCAGCGGCTCGATTTCGCCACGGTAGCGTGCCGGCGCGCGTGCGTCGATGATGGTCTGCTGTGCGCCAGGCAGCGCGTCCAGCACCTGCTGGGCCGTCACCAGCTGCTGCAGTGGCTCGTGCAGCTCGAAGTTGGATTGGAAGTGCGCGGGCTCGGCGCCCTCGGCCACGGGCTGCCCCTGAGCCTGCCACGCCTGCAGTCCGCCGTCGAGGACGGCCACGGCGCCATGGCCTGCCCATTGCAGCATCCACCACAGCCGGCCGCAGTAGTTGGCGCCGTTGCGGTCGTAGACCACCGCCTGCATGCCATTGGCAAAGCCGATGCCCGACAGCCACATGGCAAAGCGCTCGCGGCTGGGCAGCGGGTGGCGGCCGCCCGAAGCGGCCTGCGCGCTGGCCGCCACGCTGCCATGGGCGCCAGGCGCGCCGTGCTTGGCGCTGAGATCATGGTCCAGGTCTGCGAAGACGGCGCCCGGGATATGCGCCTGCAGATACTGGCTGCGGCCGGCTGCAGGCTGCGCCAGATCAAAGCTGCAGTCGAAGACCATCAGCGGCTGGCCGCTGGCCTGCAATGCGGCCAGTTCCTCGACGGAAATCAGGGTGTCGTATGAAGAATGGGATGTCATGGATGCGGGGCTCCGTAAGCCGGCGGGGGCGGGAGTGCCCGCGCCGCGAGAACCGATCCATTATGCGTCGGCGCCAGCCCTCAGCTGCGCGAGCGCAGCGCCGTGGCGAGCGCCCCGCTGACCACGATCAGCGCGATGCCGATCCAGCCGACCAGCGGCACGCTTTCGCCAAACAGCGCCAAGCTCATCAGGGCCGAAAACACGATGCCCGAATACTGCAGGTTGGCCACCACCAGGGTGTTGCGGCTGCTGGTGGCCGTGGCATAGGCCGCCGTCATGCAGATCTGCGCCACGGCAGCCAGCACGCCTACCGGCAGCAGCCACAGCGCGCGCCAGCCCGGCCATGCCGACACGCCCGTGAAGCACATGGCCAGTGCGCCGGCCACGGCCGAGCCCAGCGCGAAATAGAACACCACGCGGGCCTCAGGCTCGCCCATGCGCGACAGCGTGGCCACCTGCATATAGGCCATGGCGGCAAAGACGCCGCCGACCAGTCCGCCCACGCTGGCCACGAACTCCTGCGGCGCTGCGCTGGGGCGCAGCACCAGAACCACGCCCACAAAGCCCAGCACCACGGTGGCCACCAGGCTCCAGGGAAATGCCGGCAGGGCACGCAGCGCATGCGCATCGGGCCGGCGGCGCATCTGATGGCGCAGCAGCAGGCCCTGGCCGATCAAAAAGACCGCCATCCAGATGCTGCTCATGGAGTTGAAGGTGGCAGCGGTGGCCAGCGGCAGATGGCCGATGGCGTAGAACCAGGCGCCCATGGAGGTCACCCCCACGAAGCTGCGCCATGCATGCTCGCGCGGATGGCGCGTGGCCAGCGAGATGCCCTGGTGGCGCGCCAGCCACCACAGAGCAGCCATGCTGACCAGCCCCCGGTAGAAAACGATTTCCGCCGCGTTGAAATCCTGGGAGGCGAACTTTACACACACACTCATGGCCGCGAAAACGAACGCGGCCGCCACCATCCACAGGGCTTGCATAAAAAAGAAAGGATCGATCCGGGCGGAGTGCCCGGTACTGGACAAGGGATTGGCATGCCGCCTGGCTCAGATGCAGTTGACCACCGCAGCCCGGGCATGCGCGGGCAACTGTATTGCATTGGCCAAGACATTGGTGCGGCCTCGGGATGTCCGCATCGCAGCCCTCTGGCGGCCCGCAATGCAAACGGCCCGCCGTGATGCGGGCCGTGCCGGAGACGCAGGCAGACTCAGCGCACAGGCACTGCGTCGCCCATGACGCCGCGATACCACTCGTGGAAGTGCTGCATGCCGTCTTCCATGGGGCTCTGGTAGGGGCCGACCTCGTTGTCGCCACGCTCGAACAGCGCCTTGCGGCCTGCGTCCATGCGTTCGCCGATCTCGTCGTCCTCGATGCAGGTTTCCATGTAGGCCGCCTTTTGCGCCTGCACGAACTCGGGCTCGAAGGCTGCGATTTCCTCGGGGTAGTAGAACTCGACCACGTTCAGCGTCTTGTCCACGGAGATCGGGTGCAGGGTCGAGACCGTCAGCACATGCGGATACCACTCCACCATGATGTGCGGGTAGTAGGTCAGCCAGATCGCGCCGCGCTCGGGCAGCGCGCCATTGCGGTAGTTCAGCAGCACATCGTGCCACTTCCTGTAGACATCAGAGCCAGGGCGGCCGAAGCTGGGCGCCACGCCCACGGTCTGCACCGAGTACTCTTTGGCGAACTCCCACTGCAGGTCGTCGCAGGTCACGAAGTTGCCCAGTCCGGGGTGGAAGGGGCCGACGTGGTAGTCCTCCAGATAGACCTCGATGAAGGTCTTCCAGTTGTAGTTGCACTCGTGCATCTCGACATGGTCGAGCACGAAGCCCTCGAAGCTGAGCTGCTCGCGCAGCTTCATGCCGGCAAGGTCGGCCTCGATGTTGCGGCCGTTGTCCTCGAACAGCAGGCCGTTCCACTCGCGCAGCCGGTAGTTGTTCAGGTTCAGGCAGGGATCGTGGCTGAAATGGGGCGCGCCCAGCAGCTCGCCGCTGGTGCTGTAGGTCCAGCGGTGCAGCGGGCAGACGATGTTGCCCCCGGCATGGCCCTTGCCCTCGGTGCGCAGGTTGCCCCGGCCCTTGAGCATCACGGCCTGGCGGTGCCTGCAGACATTGGAGATCAGCTCCACCTGCCCCTGGGCATTGCGCACCAGCGCCCTGCCTTCCTTCTCCTGGGGCAGCGCGTAGTAGTCACCTATCTCGGGGACTGCCAGCTGGTGGCCCACATAGCGCGGTCCGTGCTGAAAGATGGTCTCCAACTCGCGCCGGAACAGCGCCTCGTCGAAGTAACTGGAAACTGGTAGTTGGCTTGCGGCCTGCTGCAGTTGAAGACTTAAATCAGACATGGGTGACCTGACCTAAAGACTCCCCACAGGGAGGGTGCGCGTGCGCGCGGGATGGAAAAAACGAAACCGGCCATTCCTGGGCATGGAGGCGGGCTCTGCGGTCTGTGCATCGTGCGTCTTGCGCTGCGATCCGTTTCGCGGAGTCCGACCGGGTGCCCAGGCAAGGGGCCGGTTTGACGGGGAATGGGATTATAGGCTGTGGGGTTATTCCCGGATTCCTGGTACGTGTATTGCCACGCCTGCGCGCCATGGCCGGCGCGCAGCCTGTCCGGTTATTGCCAGCGCGGCGGCGGGCAGACGCCTAAAATCGTCGGTTCCCTACAACGCACACTCCCCCCCCGCCATGCCCAAGGCTGCCGCTCCCAAGGCTCTTGCCGAACCCGCCAGTTACGAAGCCGCGCTGCAGGAGCTTGAGCAGTTGATCGGACAGATCGAGTCAGGCCAGTTGCCCCTGGAGCAGATGCTGACCGGGTACCAGCGCGCAGCGCAGCTGCTGGGCTATTGCCGCAGCCAGCTCGACGCTGTGCAGGAGCAGGTCAAGGTGCTCGACGAGGGCATGCTGGCCCCCTGGAGCCAGGAATAAGCCAGGAACGTATTGCCATGGGTGCCGTGATGAATCCTTCCCCGACCCAGGCCCGCGAGGCCCTGGACTTCCCTTGCTGGATGCAAGAGCGCCTGGCGCGCACCGAGCGCGCCCTGGAGCAATGGGTGGGCGTGGATGCGCCTGCCGGTCTGGGCGAGGCCATGCGCTATGCCGTGCTCGATGGCGGCAAGCGCCTGCGCCCGCTGCTGGTCTGGGCAGCGGCCGAGGCCGTCCAGGGGCTGGATGAAGCCGCCGTGCGCGCAGGCTGCGCGGTGGAGCTGATCCATGCCTATTCGCTGGTGCACGACGACATGCCCTGCATGGACAACGATGTGCTGCGCCGTGGCAAGCCCACCGTCCATGTGCGCTTTGGCGAGGCAGCGGCGCTGCTGGCGGGCGATGCCCTGCAGGCGCTGGCCTTCGAGCTGCTGGTGCCCGATGCCGGCCAGGCCGCAGGCATGCCCGATGCGCTGCAGGCGCGGCTGAGCCGCCTGCTGGCGCGCGCCGCAGGCGCCCAGGGCATGGCCGGCGGCCAGGCCATCGATCTGGCCAGCGTGGGCCTGCAGCTGGACGAGGCCCGGCTGCGCGAAATGCACCGCCTCAAGACAGGTGCCCTGCTGCAGGCCAGCGTGCTCATGGGCGCCGCCTGCAATCCGCATGTGGATGCCAGTGCCTGGCAGGCGCTGACCGAATACGGCCAGGCGCTGGGCGTGGCCTTCCAGGTGGTGGATGACATTCTCGATGTGGTCGCGGACTCGGCCACTCTGGGCAAGACGGCCGGCAAGGATGCGGCCAATGACAAGCCGACCTATGTCTCGCTGATGGGCCTGGAGCAGGCCCGCGCCCATGCCGACGGGCTGTGCGCCATGGCGCATGCGGCGCTGGCGCGCAGCGGCCTGGCCGATACACAGGCGCTGGCGGCGCTGGCCGACATGGTCGTTCGCCGTACCCACTGACAATATGGGCTGCGGCACTGCCGCTTCCAAGATAGCTAGCATGACCACGAACACCTACTCCCTGCTGCAGACCATCGACGATCCCTCGGATCTTCGCAAGCTGTCGCGCGCCGAACTCAAGACCCTGGCCCAGCAGCTGCGGGCCTACGTGCTGGACAGCGTCTCCAAGACCGGCGGGCACCTGAGCTCCAACCTCGGCACTGTGGAGCTGACGGTGGCGCTGCACACGGTGTTTGACACCCCCCATGACCGCGTGGTCTGGGATGTGGGCCACCAGACCTATCCGCACAAGATCCTCACCGGCCGGCGCGAGCGCATGGACACCCTGCGCCAGTTCGGCGGCCTGTCCGGCTTTCCGCAGCGCGCCGAAAGCGCGTACGACACCTTCGGCACGGCGCACTCCTCGACCAGCATCTCGGCTGCGCTGGGCATGGCGCTGGCGGCCAAGCAAAAGGGCGAGGACCGCCGCGCCATTGCGGTCATCGGCGACGGCGCCATGACGGCCGGCATGGCCTTCGAGGCGCTGAACAACGCGGGCGTGACCGATGCCAACCTGCTGGTCATCCTCAACGACAACGACATGAGCATCAGCCCGCCCGTCGGCGCGCTCAACCGCTACCTGGCCCAGCTCATGAGCGGGCAGTTCTACGCCAAGGCACGCGACATGGGCAAGAGCGTGCTCAGGCAGGTGCCGCCGCTGCTGGAGCTGGCCAAGCGCCTGGAGCAGCAGGCCAAGGGCATGGTCGTGCCCGCGACGATGTTCGAGAACTTCGGCTTCAACTACATCGGCCCCATCGACGGGCATGACCTGGACTCGCTGATTCCCACGCTGGAGAACATCAAGAGCCTCAAGGGCCCGCAGTTCCTGCACGTGGTCACCAAGAAGGGCCAGGGCTACAAGCTGGCCGAGGCCGACCCCGTGGCTTACCACGGCCCTGGCAAGTTCGATCCGCGCGTGGGCCTGGTCAAGCCGGCCACGCCGCCCAGGCAGACCTTTACCCAGGTCTTCGGCCAGTGGCTGTGCGACATGGCCGCCAGGGACCAGCGCCTGGTCGGCATCACGCCGGCCATGCGCGAAGGCTCCGGCATGGTGGAGTTCCACAAGCGCTTTCCGGGCCGCTACTACGACGTGGGCATCGCCGAGCAGCATGCGGTGACCTTTGCCGCAGGCATGGCCTGCGAAGGCATCAAGCCCGTGGTCGCCATCTACTCCACCTTCCTGCAGCGTGCCTATGACCAGCTGATCCATGACGTGGCATTGCAGAAGCTGCCCATGGTCTTCGCGCTGGACCGCGCAGGCCTGGTCGGCGCAGATGGTGCCACGCATGCCGGTGCGTATGACATCGCCTTCGTGCGCTGCATCCCGAACATGAGCATGGCCTGCCCGGCCGACGAGCGCGAATGCCGCCAGCTGCTGACCACCGCCTATGAGCAGGACCACCCGGTGGCCGTGCGCTATCCGCGTGGCGCGGGCGTGGGCGTGGCGCCGCTGGAGAGCCTGCAGGGCCTGCCCTTCGGCAAGGGCGAGGTGCGCCGCGAGTCGTCCTCCCGGCAGGTCGCCATCCTGGCATTTGGCACCTTGCTGTACCCGGCGCTGCAAGCCGCCGAGGCGCTGGATGCCACCGTGGTCAACATGCGCTGGGCCAAGCCGCTGGACGAGGCGCTGCTGCACCAGATCGCCGCCTCGCACACGCTCATCGTGACGGTCGAAGAAGGCTGCATCATGGGCGGTGCCGGCAGCGCCGTCATGGAGTCGCTGCAGGCGGCCGGCATCACGCGCCAGGTGCTGCAGCTGGGCCTGCCCGACGAATTCATCGAACACGGCGACCCGGCGCGGCTGCTGGCCCTGCAGGGGCTCGATGCCGCAGGCATCGAGGCCTCGGTGCGCGCCCACCTGGCGCCGCAGCGCGCTGCGGCCTGAGTTGCCTCATGTGCTGCCCTGCAGTGCCTGATCCGAGGGGAAAACCCCGTCGGGCATGGCCTGCTGGCGTTTTTAGAATCAAAACCACCTGCTACAGTGTAGAGGCACGTGTGAACGTGCGTTTTTTTTGCAGCCAAAGCATCCTGTCATGATGCGCAGTGTCCTGGCCAGAGTGCGCTGCGTGCCACGAAAGCCAGGAATGCGCGCAGCCTTTTTCGACTGACTACTATTTGCGGAGAGACACTCATGGATCGTCGTTCACTCATCAAACATGCGGGTATTGCCGGCGTGCTGGCTGCGGGGGCGGCGCCTGCAGTCCATGCCCAGGCAGCAGTCCGCTGGCGCCTGGCTGCGAGTTTTCCCAAGTCCCTGGACACCATCTTCGGCTCCGCCGAAATGTTTGCCAAGACGCTCAAGGCTCTGTCCGGCGGCAAGTTTGAAGTCTCGGTGCATGCAGCCGGCGAGCTGATGCCCGCCTTCGGCGTGGTGGACGGCATCCAGAACGGCACGGTGGAGATGGCGCTGACGGCGCCCTACTACTTTACCGGCAAGGACTACATCTTCGCCTTCGGCTGCGCCGTGCCTTTCGGCCTGACAGCCCGCCAGATGGATGCCTGGATGGAACATGGCGGCGGCCGCAAGCTCATGGACGAGTTTTATGCGCAGTACAACATCAAGAGCCACAGCGCCGGCAACACCGGCACCCAGATGGGTGGCTGGTTCCGCAAGGAAATCAAGTCGGTTGCTGACCTCAAGGGACTGAAGATGCGCCTGGGCGGCGGTCTGTTCGGCGATGCCATGCTCAAGCTCGGCGTAGTGGCGCAGAACATGCCCGTTGGCGAGGTTTACCAGGCCCTGGAAAAGGGGACGCTGGACGCCGTGGAATTCGTCGGTCCCTACGACGACCAGAAGCTGGGCTTCAACAAGGTCGCTCCCTACTACTACTATCCCGGCTGGTGGGAAGGTGGTGCCGAGCTGGAGTTTTTCATCAACACCAAGGCCTATGCCGACCTCTCGCCGGAATTCAAGGCCATGGTCGATGCCGCCTGCAACGTGGCCGCGCGCGACATGACGGCCAAGTACGATGCCAACAACCCCGTGGCACTGAAAAAGCTGGTGGCCGACAAGACCCAGCTCAAGGCCTTCCCCAAGGACTTCATGGATGCCGGCTACAAGGCCGTTATGGAGATCATGGCCCAGCACGAGGCCAAGTCGCCCATGTTCAAGAAGATCCACAACAGCCTGCGTACCTTCCAGCGTGACCAGCTGCTGTGGGAGCGCTTCTCCGAATTCCGCTACAACAGCTATATGACGAGCGTCAAACTGTAAGCTGCCACTGCTGCATGCGACAGGACTGTTGATGCAACGGCCCTTTGCCAGCCAGGCTCCCATCCTCCGCGCACGGCACGGGGGCGGGAGCTTTTTTGTTGTGCAGCCGTGGCGCAGTATTTTTTCGGGCCGGCCTGCCAAGAGCGGGGCGGCTTTCTTTTGATGCCTTCATGCAGGGCAAACCCAGAGGAGACAGTGATGGACAGAAGAAAAGCAATCAAGCACGCCGGCCTGGCCGGTGTTCTCGCCGCAGCCGCCGCACCGGCCGTTCATGCGCAGCAGGCAGTGCGCTGGCGCCTGGCGTCGAGCTTCCCGCGTTCGCTGGACACGATCTATGGCTCTGCCGAGGTGTTTTCCAAGGCGATCAAGGAGATGTCCGGCGGCAAGTTCGAGGTCTCGGTCCATGCGGCCGGCGAGTTGATGCCGGCCTTCGGCGTGGTCGATGGCGTGCAAAACGGCACGGTGGAAATCGCGCATACCGCGCCTTATTACTTCTTCGGCAAGAACGAGGCTTTTGCCATCGGCGGCGCCATTCCTTTCGGCATGAATTCGCGCCAGCTCACGGCCTGGCTGGTGGATGGCAATGGCGGCAAGCTGATGCGCGAGTTCTATGCCGAGTACGGCATCGTCAACTTCCTGGGCGGCAACACGGGCGCGCAGATGGGGGGCTGGTTCCGCAAGGAAGTGAAGTCCGCCGATGACATCAAGGGCCTGAAGTTCCGCATCGGCGGCTTTGCCGGGCGCGTCATCGAACGCATGGGCGGCGTGCCGCAGAACATCCCGGGTGGCGAAATCTACCAGGCGCTGGAAAAGGGCACTATCGATGCGGCCGAGTGGATTGGCCCCTACGATGACCTCAAGCTCGGCTTCAACAAGGTCGCCCCCTTCTACTACTACCCTGGCTGGTGGGAAGGCAGCCTGAACCTGGAGTTCTACGTGAACCAGAAGGCGCTGGCGGCACTGACGCCCGAGCAGCGCGCCATGGTCCAGGCCGCCACGCATGAGGCGCATGTGGTCACCCAGGCCCGCTATGACGCGCGCAATCCTGGCGCCCTCAAGCAGCTGGTGGCGGGCAAGGCCAAGGTGCTGCCGTTCCCGCAGACCGTGCTCGATGCCTCCTACAAGACCACCATGCAGGTTTACGCGGAACTGTCCGAGAAGAACCCTGCCTGGAAAAAGATCTATGGCGACTACCGCAACTTCCAGCGCGACGAGGTGCTGTGGTTCCGCTTCGCCGAAGCGCGCTACGACGCCTTCATGTCGGCGCAGAAGCTGTGATCTGAGCGCCTGGCGCCGCAAGGCGCCATGCACGCCACGAGCCGGGCATCTGCCCGGCTTTTTTATGGCGGGCGGCAGGCCAAAAAAAGGCCCCGCAGCAGCGGGGCCTGTGAGCCGGAGGCAGCAAGGTTCAGTTGCCGGGCTTGTCGTTCTGGCCGGAGGCTGTGCCGCCGGAAGGCTGCTGCTCGCGCTGCAACTGGTCCTGCAGTGCCTTGAGCGCATCGTCCTCGCTGGAGGCAGCCTGCGGCTCGGCAGCAGCAGCATCGGGCGCTGGCGACTGCCCTGCACCGTCGGTGTTGAACATGGGGTCGTTGAAGTCGACGGCGTCCGGCATGGAAGCCTCCATCTCCTGGCGCACCTTGTCCAGGTCGTATTCCACCTTCTTGTCCAGACCGCTGGAGACGATGCCAGGGAAGATGATGATCATCGCCACCATGAACAGCTGCAGCAGAACGAAAGGAATGGCGCCCGCATAGATCTGCATGGTGGTCACGGGCTCGGTCATCTTCTTCGTGACCTTGTCCACATACGCCTTGGCAGGCGCCACGCTGCGCAGGAAGAACAGCGCGAAGCCGAAGGGCGGGTGCATGAACGAGGTCTGCATGTTCACCGCCAGCAGCACGCCGAACCAGACCAGATCGATGCCCAGCTTCTCGGCCACGGGCGCCAGCAGCGGCACCACGATGAAGGACAGCTCGAAGAAGTCCAGGAAGAAGGCCAGCACGAAGATCATGATGTTGACCACGATCAGGAAGCCGATCTCGCCGCCTGGCAGCGACACCAGCAGCTCCTCGACCCACTTGGGGCCATCCACGCCCTGGAAGGTCAGGCCGAACATGGTCGCGCCGATCAGAATGAACATCACGAAGCATGACAGCTTGGTGGTGGACATCAGTGCCTGCTTGAGCAGGGCCATATCCAGACGGCCGCGCACAAACGCCATGATGGCTGCGCCCAGCGCGCCCATGGCACCGCCCTCGGTGGGGGTGGCCACGCCCAGGAAGATGGTGCCCAGCACCAGGAAGATCAGCAGCAGCGGGGGAATCAGCACGAAGGTCACGCGCTCGGCCATGCGGCTGAGCAGGTGCAGGCCGGTGACCTTGTTGAACATGGCCGCGACAAAGGCCAGGGCCACGCCGAAGCACATGGACACGACGATGGTTTCGTCCAGCGCCACCTTCTCGACCACATCGCCCGACCACCAAGTGTGCAGTTCAGGCATGTACTGTGCCACGCCAATCGAGGCTGCCACGCACAGCACGGTCAGTGCCAGGGTCGACGGCAATCCGGAGTTGCCGTTGGGCTCGCGCAGCGTGCGCGCCTCGGGCGGCAGCGCTGGCACCATGGCCGGCTTGAAGATCGCCAGCGCGACGATGAACAGCGCATAGCAGCCGGTCAGCATCATGCCCGGCAGGAAAGCGCCCTTGTACATGTCGCCCACGCTGCGGCCCAGCTGGTCCGCCAGCACGATCAGCACCAGAGAGGGCGGAATGATCTGCGCCAGCGTGCCCGACGCCGCAATCACGCCCGAGGCCACGCGCCGGTCATAGCCGTAGCGCATCATGATGGGCAGGGAAATCAGGCCCATCGAGATCACCGAGGCCGCGACCACACCCGTGGTGGCCGCCAGCAGGGCGCCCACGAAGATCACGGCAAATGCCACGCCGCCGCGCACGGGGCCGAACAGTTGGCCCACGGTCTCCAGCAGGTCCTCTGCCATGCCGCTTCGCTCCAGGATCAGCCCCATGAGCGTGAAAAACGGTATGGCCAGCATGGTCTCGTTTTGCATGATGCCGAAAATGCGCAGCGGCAGCGCCTGCAGCAGCGCCTCCGGCAAAACACCCAGCTCGATGCCGACGAAGGCGAAAAACAGCCCGCAGGCCCCCAGGCTGAATGCCACCGGGAAGCCCAGCAGCAGAAAAACGATCAGCCCCGCGAACATGATCGGGGCCAGGTTGTGGATGATGAGTTCCATGATGTCGGTGTCCCCGCTCAGGCGCTTTGCCCGTTCTTGTCCTTGGCGCCTGCGAGATTGCGCAGCGCTTCGGCCAGGTCTTCTTCGGCTGTTTTCTCACCCTTCTTGGCCGTGGGGTCGTCGATCAGGCCCTGAAGGAATGCGATGCGCTTGATCAGCTCGGACAGGCCCTGCAGCAGCAGCAGCGCAAAGCCTGCGGGGATGAGCATATAGACCGGCCAGCGGATCAGGCCGCCCGCATTGCCTGACATCTCACCAGTCTGGATGGCCTGGATCACAAAAGGTGTGCCGAACCACAGAATGGCGATGGCCATCGGCATCAGAAAGAAGACGAAGCCAAAAATGTCGATCCAGATCTGCGCGCGCTTGGACAGCCGGCTGGCGATCACGTCCACCTTCACATGCTCGCCCTGCAGCAGGGTGTAGCCTGCTGCCAGCATGAAGGATGCAGCGAACAGGTACCACTGGACTTCGAGGTAGGCATTGGAGCTGGTGTGCATGACCTTGCGCACAATGGCATTGATGCCGCTGATGACGGTCGAGGCAAGGATCAGCCATATGATCCATCGGCCGACCAGGCTGTTCAGCCCGTCGACTCCTCTTGAAAATTTCAGTAAAGCCTGCATGGTGTCTCCAAAAGATAGGCTGCAGTGGGTCCGTTGCCGTGCACATGCCTGTAGGCCGGTGCGCGGTGCTGCTGTCGGCGCATGGACCAAAAGCGTCGATTCTAAGGAGCCCTGATGGGCTGGTGCAGGGTGTTGCCCCTAAAAGAAACCTGTGTGAACAGGCTCTGGGGCCTGTTCACACGATGCAGGCTCTGGTCAGGGCGCCGGTGCCGCACGCCGCGCCCCCAGCTTGCGGTACAGCGTGGCGCGGCTGATGCCCAGCGCGCGCGCTGCCTGGGCCACGTTGCCCTGGGCCTCCTGCAGCGCCTGTTCTATGAGCACGCCCTGGCTGGAGCGCAGCGGGCTGGCCGGCTGCACCTGCGCCTGCGCAGGCAGCAGGCGCCGCAGCTGCGGCCCCGGCTGCGCCAGGGCCTGCAGCCGCAGGCCCGACCACAGCGGCAGGCGCAGCGGTTCGTTGGGGCGCAGCCGCGCATGGTCCACCAGCGCCTGCCAGGGCATGGCCAGCAGTTCGGCGCAGTGCAGCGGCTGTCCCGGCCGGGACAGTGGCAGGGGCACGAGCTGGCGTGCAGGGCTGTTGCTGCCCGCCACATGGCCGTCTGCATCGATGGCCAGCAGGCCCTCGCCCTCCTGGCCCAGTGGGCCGCCGGGCCAGTTCAGGTGCAGCAGCAGCGCATGGGGCAGGGCGCGCAACAGCCGGTCTTCGATGGCGCGCGCGCAGCACAGCCCCAGGTGCAGCAGTTCGGGCCGCTCGGGCACATCGATGCCGGTGATGTCCAGCATGCCCAGGCAGTGCCCATCGGGTCCGTGCAGCGGCGCGCCAGCACAGCTGTAATGGCGGTTCGCCTCAAAAAAATGCTCCGACCGGTGCAGCCAGACCGGCGTGCGCTCGGCCAGCGCCGTGCCGATGGCCGTCGTGCCCACGCTGCGCTCGGACAGATCCACGCCCACGCGGGCGATGGCCTGCGCGCGCGCATCATGGCGGTCCACCGGACCCTGCACCTCGATGACCGTGCCCTGCGCATCGGTCAGCAGGCAAAAGCAGCCCATAGCACCCACGGCGCCCACAAGCTGGGCCATCACCGGGCGTGCGGCCTGCAGCAGGGCCTCATGCCTGTCGCGGGCCTGGCGCAGCGCGTGTGCGCCCGGTGCGTCGTAGACCACGCGCTCGCCCGGCTGGCGCCCGGCCGCCAGGCAGCGCAGCCAGGAGCGCCACAGCCAGGGGGCCAGGCCCAGCGGCGCGGCCAGCGGCGTGCTGCCGCCCATGACCAGCAGGCGCGCACGGGCGATCTGCTGCTGGCGCGATTCGTCGGCATGGGGCGGCTCGGCGTAGTCTCCTGGGCTCAGGGCAAACATGCAAAGGCTCCTGTGGCTGGCTGGCAAGCGGATTGCGAACGGGCGGGCAGGGCGGGGTGCTGGGCACCGGCTGTGTCATTTTGAGAATATCCGCGCGCCTGTGCTGCAGCTTGCGGGTCAACCCTAGAGCCGCCGTCCCGGGCGCGGGGCACGATGGCGACCGAAGCTTCGTTTGCATCGATTCCCACCACCGCCGATCACAGGCAGGAGGCCGCACGATGAATGTCCAGCTCACGGTCAACGGGCGCGCGCAGCGCATTGACGTTCCTCCCAACACCCTGCTCGTGCACGCGCTGCGCGAGCACCTGCGCCTGACGGGCACGCATGTGGGCTGCGACACCAGCCAGTGCGGCGCCTGCACGGTCATCGTCGATGGGCGCGCCATCAAGTCCTGCGCCATGCTGGCCGTGCAGGCCCAGGGCTGCGAAGTGCAGACCATCGAAGGCCTGGCCGCAGCCGACGGCAGCATGCACCCCATGCAGGCGGCCTTCAAGGAGTGCCACGGCCTGCAGTGCGGCTTTTGCACGCCGGGCATGGTCATGAGTGCCGTGGACCTGTGCCAGCGCCAGCCCGGTGCCAGCGAACGCCAGATCCGCGAGGCGCTGGAAGGCAACCTGTGCCGCTGCACCGGCTACCAGAACATCGTCGCCGCCGTGAAAAAAGGCGGCCAGGCCATGGCCGGGACCACGCCCTGATCTGCGGCGCACGACAAGGAGACACACCATGGGTGCATCCGATTTTTCCAGCCTTCCCCACATTGGCGAACCCGTCAGGCGCAAGGAAGACTACCGCTTCCTCACGGGAGCGGGCCAGTACACCGACGATATCCAGCTGGCGGCCCAGGCCTATGCGGTCTTTGTGCGCTCTCCGCATGCCCATGCGCGCCTGCGCTCGATGGATGCGGACGCTGCCAGGGCCGCGCCTGGGGTGATCGGCGTGCTCACAGGGGCCGATGTGGCGGCCGACAAGGTCAACGGCCTGCCCTGCGGCTGGCTGATCACCAGCACCAATGGCGAGCCCATGAAGGAGCCGCCGCATCCCGTGCTGGCGCTGGACACCGTGCGCTACGTGGGCGACCCGGTAGCCATGGTCGTGGCCGAAACCCTGCAGCAGGCGCGCGATGCGGCCGAACTGGTGCAAGTGGACTACGACACCCTGCCCGCCGTGGTGAGCGTGGCCGATGCGGCCGCAGGCGCCGTGCCCGGCGCCGTCGTGCACGACATCGCTCCCGACAACCGCTGCTACCAATGGGCCATCGGCGACAAGGCCGCCGTGGATGCGGCCTTCGCGGGCGCCGCCCATGTCACCCGGCTGGACCTGGTCAACAACCGCCTCATTCCCAACGCCATGGAGCCGCGCGCGGCGATTGCCAGCTACAGCCGCGCCACCGACGAATACACGCTCTACGTGGCCAACCAGAACCCGCATGTGGAGCGGCTCTTGATGACTGCCTTCGTGCTGGGCCTGCCCGAGCACAAGGTGCGCGTGATCGCGCCCGACGTGGGCGGCGGCTTCGGCTCCAAGATCTTCCTGTATGCCGAGGATGTCTGCCTGACCTGGGCTTCGCGGCGGCTCAACCGCAGCATCAAGTGGACGGCCGAGCGCAGCGAATCCTTCCTGACCGACGCCCATGGCCGCGACCACGCCAGCCATGCCGAGATGGCCATGGACGCCAGCGGCAAATTCCTGGCCATGCGCGTGCACACCCATGCCAACCTGGGCGCCTACCTGAGCACCTTCGCCAGCGCCGTGCCCACCATCCTCTATGCCACGCTGCTGGCCGGCCAGTACGCCACGCCCCAGGTGCATGTGCAGGTCGATGCCTGGTTCACCCATACCGCGCCCGTCGATGCCTACCGGGGCGCGGGCAGGCCCGAGGCCACCTACCTCCTGGAGCGCCTGGTCAGCCGCTGCGCCTGGGAGCTGGGCCTGTCCCAGGCCGAGATACGGCGGCGCAACTTCATCACCCGCTTTCCCCACCAGACGCCCGTAGCCCTGCAGTACGACGTGGGCGACTATGCCGCCTGCATGGACAAGGCCGAAGCGCTGGCTGATGTCGCCGGCTTCGCCGCGCGGCGCGCGGCCAGCGAGGCCCGGGGCCTGCGGCGCGGCCTGGGCTACAGCAGCTATATCGAAGCCTGCGGCCTGGCGCCCAGCAACATCGCGGGCGCCCTGGGCGCACGCGCCGGCCTGTTCGAGTGCGGCGAGGTGCGCGTACACCCCACGGGCAGCGTCACCGTATTCACCGGCTCGCACAGCCATGGCCAGGGGCACGAGACCACCTTTGCCCAGGTCGTGGCAGCGCGGCTGGGCATTGCGGTGGAGAGCGTGGACATCGTCCATGGCGACACGGGCCGCGTGCCCTTCGGCATGGGCACCTACGGCTCGCGCTCCATCAGCGTGGGCGGCGCGGCCATCATGAAGGCCCTGGACAAGATCGAGGCCAAGGCCAAGAAGATCGCGGCCCACCTGATGGAGGCCAGCGATGCCGACATCGACTTCGCGGGCGGTGAATTCACGGTGCGCGGCACGGACAAGAAAATCCCCTTTGCCCAGGTCGCGCTCACGGCCTACGTGCCCCACAACTATCCGCTGGACCGGCTGGAGCCCGGCCTCAACGAAACCGCCTTCTACGACCCCACCAACTTCACCTTTCCAGCGGGCACCTACATCTGCGAGGTCGAGGTGGACCCGGCCACAGGCGTGGTGCGCGTGGACCGCTTCAGTGCCGTGGACGACTTCGGCACCATCATCAACCCCATGATCGTCGAAGGCCAGGTCCATGGCGGCGTGGCCCAGGGCATCGGCCAGGCGCTGCTGGAAAACTGCGTCTATGACCGCGAAACAGGCCAGCTGCTCACCGGCAGCTTCATGGACTACGCCATGCCGCGCGCCGATGACCTGCCCGCATTCCAGCTGGACACTGTCTGCACGCCCTGTACCCACAACCCCCTGGGCACCAAGGGCTGCGGAGAGGCCGGCGCCATCGGCTCGCCGCCGGCCGTCATCAATGCCGTGCTCGATGCCCTGCATCCGCTGGGCGTCAAGGAACTGGACATGCCAGCCAGCCCGTACCGGGTCTGGTCGGCCATCGATGCCGCAGCCACCTCCTGAGGAGAGCGCCATGTACGCCTTTACCTATGAAGCCCCCGGCACCGCCGCCGATGCCGCCGCCCTGGCCGGACAGGGCGGCCAGTACCTGGCTGGCGGGCAAAGCCTGCTGCCGTCCATGCGGCTGCGCCTGGCACAGCCCGGACAGATCGTGGACCTCAACCGCGTCGAGGGGCTGGCTGGCATCACCGTCACGGCCCAGGCCGTGGAAATCCGCGCCATGACGCGCCACGCCGATGTGGCGGCCAACCCGCAGGTGCAGGCCGCCATCCCGGCCCTGGCCGAGCTGGCGGGCGGCATCGGCGACCGGCAGGTGCGCGCGCGCGGCACCCTGGGCGGCTCGCTGGCCAACAACGACCCCGCTGCCTGCTACCCCAGCGCCGTGCTGGGCCTGGGCGCCCGCATCATCACCGACCGGCGCGAGATCGCCGCCGATGACTTCTTTCAGGGCATGTACGCCACGGCGCTGGACAGCGGCGAACTGATCACGGCCGTGCGCTTTCCCGTCCCGAAAAAAGCGGCCTACCTCAAGTTCAAGCAGCCAGCCTCGCGCTTTGCGCTGGTCGGCGTCTTCGTGGCGCAGACGCAGCAGGGCGTGCGCGTGGCGGTCACGGGTGCGGGCCTGAGCGTCTTTCGCCACGCAGGGCTGGAGGCTGCGCTCAACCAGAGCTTCACGCCCGACGCTGCGGCCCAGGTGCTGATCGATCACACCGAGCTCAACAGCGACCTGCATGCCAGCGCGCGCTACCGGGCGCAGCTGATCAGCGTGCAGACACAAAGAGCTGTCTCGCAAATGCTGGGGTGACTATGTTGACCCCCTGAGTCGCTTCGCGCCTTCCCCCTTGAAGGGGGGCATGCGGGCAACCGACGACACCCTCGGCGTGGGGCGGCGCGGCCGGCTCAGGCCCTTCCTCGGTGTCCCTGACTTGGATTGCGCCAGTTTTGCGCAGCGCAGACGCAGCGCAGTTCCATGACGATTGGATAAGGACTGAATGAAGGTTCCCGAGCAAGCCATTGCCTCCATAGACGCCCTGGCCACGGCGCTACAGGCCGAAGGCTACTTTGCCGACCGGCGCCTGGCCACGGCGGCCTTTCTGGCACTGCGGCTGCAGCGGCCGCTGCTGCTGGAGGGCGAACCCGGCGTGGGCAAGACGGCGCTGGCCCAGGCGCTGGCGCGCGTGCTGTCGCGCGCTCTGATCCGGCTGCAGTGCTACGACGGCATGGAGCAGCGCGAGGCGCTTTACGAATGGAACTACGCCGCCCAGATGCTGCACCTGCGCGCGGCCGAACTGGGCCAGGGCGAGGACCGCGCCCGGCGCGCCGAACAGGAGGTCTACCAGGAACGCTACCTGGTGCGCCGCCCGCTGCTGCAGGCGCTGCAGGCGCCCGCGCCCGGCGCTGTGCTGCTCATCGACGAGGTGGACCGCGCCGACGAGCCTTTCGAGGCCTTTCTGCTCGAATACCTGGGCGAGTACCAGATCAGCATCCCCGAGCTGGGCACCGTCCGCGCCCATGTGCCGCCGGTGACGATACTGACCAGCAACCGCACGCGCGACCTGCACGACGCCGTCAAGCGCCGCTGCCTGTACCACTGGCTGGACTACCCCGGGCGCGAACGCGAGCTGGCCATCGTGCGCGCCCGCGTGCCCGAGGCCAGTGTCGCCCTGACGCAGCAGGTGGCCCGCTTTGTCGGCCGGCTGCGCAGCCAGCCCTTTGCCGACGCCTTCCAGCGCGCCCCCGGCATCGCTGAAAGCGTGGAATGGGCCAAGGCCCTGGTGGCGCTGGATACGCTGGACGTCGATCCCGAGGCTGTGCACGCAACGGCCGGCATTCTTTTCAAGCAGCGCGAGGACCTGGCCGCCCTCACGCCCGAGCGGCTGCAGCAGTTGCTGGCGCCGGAGCCCGCTCCATGACGGGCGGCCCTGGCGCGCGCGCCAGCTGGCTGGGCGATGCGCGCACGGGCAAGCTGGCGGGCAATCTGGTCGGCTTCGCGCGCGCCCTGCGCCGCGCAGGCCTGCCCGTGGATGCCGGACGCATGGCGCTGGCCCAGCAGTCGCTGGCCCTGGTGGGCCTGGCGCGCGAGGACATGGCCGCCGCGCTGGAAGCAATCTTCGTCAGCAACGCCTGTGACAGGACTGTCTTCCGCGAAATGTT
Organism: Delftia sp. PS-11; assembly: GCF_029870285.1. GTDB lineage: Bacteria > Pseudomonadota > Gammaproteobacteria > Burkholderiales > Burkholderiaceae_C > Comamonas. The sequence goes on along the minus strand of NZ_JACSYA010000007.1, from coordinate 39,695 downwards.
CGACGCCTACATGCGCAACCCTGAGGTGGCACAGCAACTGCTGGCCCAACTGTTGCCCAGGGCACCCATGCCGTCCGCCGCGCGCCACCGCCCGCGCGTGCAAGAGGCACTGTCGCCCCGGCACGGCGCGGGCGCCGAAGGTGCAAAGGTGCAGCAAGAGCTGCAACTGGATGCCGCCATGTCGGCCAGCGCGCGCCATCGGCTGCGCCATGCCGACTTCAATCAGCTCAGCGCCAGCGAATACCAGCTTGTGCAGCGCCTGGCGCGCGATATCGCGCTGCCGCTGCCGCACTACCGCAGCCGGCGCACCCGCGCGGGCGAGCGCGGTGTCCGGCCCCACTGGCAGGCCAGCCTGCAGGCCGCAGCCAGGCAGGGCGGCGAGATGCTGCGCCTGCTGCGCCGCGAGCGCCGCCGCATGCCGCTGCCCTGGCTGGCCCTGGTCGATGTCTCGGGCTCCATGGAGCGCTACGCGCGGCTGCTGCTGGCCTTTTTGCACGCCGCCACCAGCGCGCGCCGCCATCCGGGCCTGCGCCGCCAGGTCCTGAGCTTTGGCACCGGGCTGTGCGACCTGGGGCCAGCCTTCGCCGAGGCGGATACAGACGCCATGCTGCTGCGCGCCAATGCCGCCATCGAAGACTTCGGCGGCGGCACGCGCCTGGGCGCATCCCTGGGGCAACTGCGCCGCCAGCATGCGCGCCATCTCGTGGGACGGCGCACCCTGGTGCTGCTCATCAGCGACGGCCTGGACACGGGCGACCCCGCCGAACTCGACCGGGAACTGGCCTGGCTGCGCCGCCACAGCGCGCGGCTGCTGTGGCTCAACCCCTTGCTGCGCTTTGACGGGTATGCCCCACTGGCTCAAGGGGCGAGTGTGCTGCATCGTCATGCCCATGCCATGCTGGCGGTGCACAACCTGCAGGCGCTGGAGCAACTGGCCAGCCATCTGGCACGGCTGCTGGCTGCTCCGGCCCGCTGAATCCGCCACCATCGCACAAAGGAGATGCCATGCAAATGCAAGCCAGCCGCTCCCTTGCCGTCAGCCGGCAACAGGCCTGGGAAGCGCTCAACGACCCCGAGACACTCAAGGCCTGCCTGGCTGGCTGCGACCGCTTCGAGCCACTGGGCGACGGCCAGTACGCCGTGGGCATGGCCGTCAAGATAGGCCCTGTGTCGGCCAAATTCAGCGGCAAGGTCACGCTGTCCGACATCGTCGCCCCCGAAAGCTACCGCATCGCCTTCGACGGCCAGGGCGGCGTGGCCGGTTTCGGCAAAGGCGTTGCCGAAGTGCAGCTGAGCGACGAGCCCGGCGGCGCCTGCCTGCTGGGCTACAGCGTGCAGGCCCAGGTCGGGGGCAAGATCGCCCAGCTGGGCCAGCGCCTGATCGACGGCGCGGCCAAAAGCATGGCCGACGACTTCTTCGCACGCTTCGAAGCCCTCATGCAGCAGCGCCACCCGCAGGCGGCGCAGCCGGCAGCCGATGAAGACGGCCACATCGAGCCCACGGTGGACTCCCAGGCCTGGGAACACGATGCGGCCGCCGGCATTGCCATGCCCCTGGACGCCGCGCCGGCCTCCGAAGCCGAGGTGCGCGCACGCCGTGCCATACCGCTGTGGTGCTGGGCACTGGCTGTGACCGTCGTGCTGGGGGCGGGCTGGATTCTGTCGCTCTATTAGATGCACGGTCCCAGGAAGTCATGGTGCATTCTTCAGCCTGGAACAGGAGCAAGCACTATGGCAATCCGCCTGCAGCAGGCCTGCCTATAGGCCGCCATGGCCTGCACCGCCGGCAGGATTTGCGGGCCCTGCGCTGTCAGTGCGTATTGGGTGGTGGGCGGTATGGTGGCAGAAGCGGTGCGTGTGGCCAGTCCCTGCTGCTCCAGGGTCTTGAGCCTTGCTTGCCAGCACGCGGAGGCTGATGCCTGCCTGCGCTGCACAGGGCGGTTCACATCGCCAAGGGATGAAGGGCCATCGGTCGTCAAAACTTCCCTTTTGGTAACTACTTCACTATAGGAAGTACGGTGCATAGCATTGGCATCACTTGAATTTGAAGGGTGTGTGCGATGTTTTCTGTCTTCCTGCGTGTGGTGGGTGTGGTGCAACTGGTGCTGGGCCTGGCCTATTTGTTCATGCCCGGTGTGCTTTTGCAGCAGATGGGGCATTCCTCCGTATCGCCGGATGTGTACTATCCGCTGGGCATGCTGGCCGCCCGGTTCATTGCCTATGGGCTGGGGCTGTGGATCATCAGCAGGCATGCCCGCGAGCATGCGCTGTGGGTGGCCTTGATGGGGCTGATTCAATTGATTGATCTGGGCGTCGGTGTTTTCTATAGCCTGTCCGGCGTGCTGCCCTGGCGGCTGTCGGCATTTCCCATGTTCAATGCGGTCTGGATCGGTGCCATATGCTCCATCTGGTACCTGCTGCAAAGACGCGCCGGTCCGGGCCAGCGGTGATGCGCACCGGCTGCCACGGCCTGGCGGCGCAGAACCCACAGGGGCAGCGGCTTGGCCGGAGTGCACAGACAATGGAGGGGGGATGCCTGCCAGCTGCGGACTGCCGTGGCCAGCCAGCCCCTGGTGTGGAGACCTTGCGATGGAAAACTTGGATGTTCATGTTCTGCGCCACCTTGCGCAATGGCGCAGCCATGGCGAGCGCGCGCTGCTGGCCACGGTGGTGCGCACCTGGGGCTCGTCGCCCCGGCCCGTGGGATCGATCATGGCGCTGGGCGCCTCAGGCGCGGTCGTGGGCTCGGTATCCGGCGGCTGCATCGAGGATGACCTGATCGCGCGCTACAGCCATGGCGATGGCGCCGATGCGCTGCGCGACGGTCCGCCGCAACTGCTGCGCTACGGCGTCAGCGCCGACGAGGCCCACCGTTTCGGCCTGCCCTGCGGCGGCACGCTGGAGCTGCTGCTCGAATTCAATCCCGATGCCGCCGCGCTGGGCCAGCTTGTGCAGTGGCTGGATGAAGGCCGCATGGCGCGTCGCACCGTGGACAAGGCGACGGGCGCCGTGGCGCAGCAGGTCAGCGACGCCCCCGAGATGCTGGTGCATGACGCGCAGCGCGTGGCCAACAGCTTCGGCCCCGAGTACCGCATGCTGCTCATCGGCGCGGGCCAGTTGTCCGAGTACCTGGCGACCATGGCCTTGTTCAACGGCTTCGCGGTCACGGTCTGCGACCCGCGCGAGGAATACAGCCGCCACTGGAGCGTGGCCAGCGTGCAGCTGTCGCGCGAGATGCCCGATGACCTGGTGCGCGCCATGCGGCCCGATGCGCGCACCTGCATCATCGGCCTCACGCACGATCCCAAGCTGGACGATCTCGCGCTCATGGAGGCGCTGGAGTCCCCGGCCTTTTATGTGGGCGCCATCGGCTCGCGGCGCAATACGGCGCTGCGCCTGCAGCGCCTGAGCGAGCATTTCGGCCTGGGCCAGGCGCAACTGGCGCGGCTGCGCGGCCCCATCGGCCTGTACATCGGCAGCAAGACACCGCCCGAGATTGCCGTCAGCATCATGGCCGAAGTGCTGGCCGCCAAGAATGGCGTGGCCCTGCCGCGCGGCATGACGGTAGAGGAGGGCAAGCTCGCGGCAGCCGAGCCGCCGCAGGCGCTGGACGCTGCCGAGGGTGCTCTCATCCCTCTGGTTTGCGGCATCGGATAAGTTCCTGAGCCCGCAGGCTGCATGTATGCCTTTTCTCAGGGCAATGGCCGATGGGCATCGGGCAATCGCTGCAATATATTGGTCTGTCCGTTTTCATGAGGGACATTGATCATGCAGGTCTTGCAGTTTGAGGGGCCAGCCAGGGCCGCTGGCACGCAGGGGCAGGCGTGAGCCGCAGGCATGCCCTGCTGGCCGGGCTGGCCGGGCTGGCAGCGAGCCTGTCGGTGGCAGCGGGCTATCTGCCGGTCGCATTCTCTTTTGGCGTGGCGGCCTTGCAGGCCGGGCTGTCTCCGGCAGTGGCGCTGCTGGTGTCCGTGCTGGTCTATGCGGGGGCCAGCCAGTTCCTGCTGGTTTCGCTGCTGGCTTCGGGGGCCGGGCTGTGGACGGCGCTGCCTACGGTGATGCTGATGAATGCGCGCCATATGCTCTATGGCCCGGCCCTGCAGGTTGCGCTGCCGCCTGCCGGGCGGCTGGCCACGCCCTGGCTGGCCTTCGGCCTGACCGATGAGGTGTTTGCCACGGCCATGAGCAAGATGCCTGCCGTGGCAGAGGCTGAGCGCGAGCACTGGTTCCTGGGGCTGCAGCTGGGGGCCTATGCTGCCTGGGTGGGCGGCACCGCCCTCGGCGTGATCCTGGTGGGAGAGGCGCAGCAATGGCCCGTTGCCGTGCGTGAGGGGCTGTCGTTTGTGTTGCCTGCGCTGTTTTTTGCGCTGCTGCTGGAGGCGGGGCTTGCCCGCTGGTGGCGCCCCATGCTGGCCGCCCTGGCGGTTGCTGCGGTGCTGGGTCATTTCATGCCCAGCTATCACGCGCTGGCCCTGGCCATGGCCTGTGGCGCGCTGGTCCATGCGCTGCGTGGCCGAACGGGGGGAGCCGCATGTCCCGAATGATCTGGATGGTGCTGTTGTGCGGGGCGGGCACCTTTGTGCTGCGCTGGCTGCCCTTGTGGCAGGCGCGCCGCCAGGGGCGTTCCGTGCGTGCGACCCGATGGGTGCAGCGCTGGCTGGGTGGCGTGGGCCCCTCGGCGATTGCGGCCTTGCTGGCGGTGTCGGTGGCAGGCTTGCAGGCAGATGGCCTGCAGGCGGGGCGCATGGCTTCCATGGCCGGTGCCTTCGGGGTCATCGGCATGGTGCGGCTGGCAGGCGGCGGCATTGCACTGTCCACGCTGGCGGGGGCGCTGGCCTATGGACTGATGGCGCATCTGGGCGCCTGGTGACCGGGCCTGCCTATCTGCCTATCTGCCTATCTGCCGGTCCTGCGCTGCGGCACGCTGATCTGGCGGCGCCAGTGGCCGGGTGGCTGGCCTTCGGCCTGGGTGAAGGCGCGGGTGAAATGGCTCTGGTCGGCAAAGCCGCAGGCCGCTGCGATTTCGGCCAGGCTCAGCCCCGACTCCAGCAGCAGGCCGCGCGCCACGGACAGGCGCTGGGACTGCAGCCATTGCAGCGGGGTCTGGCCCGTGGTTTCGCGGAAGGCACGGATGAAGTAGCTGCGCGACAGCTGGCAGGCATCGGCGATTTCGCCGATGGAGAGTGTGCCGTCCAGGCGGCTGCGCAGCATTTCCTTGGCGCGCGCCTCGTGCAGGCGGCTCAGGGTGCGGCCCGCTTCGCGTGCGCCAGCCAGGCCGCCGCCGTAGTGGTCCAGCAGGTGGGTGGTCATGACCGTTCCCATCTGGTCCAGGAACAGGGCGCTGGCCTCCTGCGGGCGCTGCAGCGCCACGGCCAGCGCCTGTGCCAGGTGCAGCAGCAAAGGGTCTGCCATGCCGGTCACGCAGGCCAGGCTGCGGATGCGCGCGCCGGGCCGCTCGGCTGCGGCGCGCTCGAACGTGCTGCGCGGCAGTTCCATGAGAATGAAGTCGAAGGCCGTGTCCAGGTCGGCGCGGTAGTCGTCGGCGAAGTCGCGCACATAGACTGAGCCTGCGCCGAAGTCATGGTGGCGGGCATGGCCTTCGTGGAAGATGCGGCGCCGGTGGCCCGTCTGCAGTGAGATGCCGATCAGGTGGCCTCGCGCACTGGCTGGCGTGGCCACCTGGGTGGGCGAGGCCGTGGCCTTGCGCTTGCGCAGGAAGTGGACTTCGGTGCCGGACAGCTCCTGGTCCAGTTCAAGGCGGTCCAGGGAGCACCCCAGCGAATCCCTGCGCGTGTGCGCAGGGGCGGTGGCGCATGGCGGCAGATGCAAGGGCTTGCTAGTGTTGCTTGTCACGCTGCTTGGTAAGGCTTGCGGCCCTGTGGGCAGCCGCAGTGGGGTCGTCGGGCTGGAAACCATACCATCCAGCGATGACACGGTGGGCGCTGTGTCTTTGCACGGCCGTCAGTGAGAGGCAGCTTGCGCGGCGCTGGCCGGGTCGAGCGCCAGAAAATGGTGGACCACGGGTTTGTCCGGGCCGGTGTGAAAGCGCAGCGCCTGGGCCTGCAGGTCGGCATCGGCCCTGGACACGCGCTGGTGCTGGCGCAGGTGTTCGGCCCAGGATTCGACCAGGAACCATTCGATCACCCGGCCCGGCTCGCCCGTGTGCTCTGCCACGCCCCAGGCGTAGGCGCCATCGCGCCGGCGCACGCGTGCCACGTGCCGCATGGCTTCGATGAAGGCAGGCAGCTCCTGCCGGCGCACCCGGTATTCGATCTGTACCATGACCGGCCCCCGGTCATGCGCCACGGGCTCGGACAGCAGCGGCTCGGGCCAGTGATTGGACGCCTGCAGGTCGGCTTCGCCCGTGGGCAGCTTGATACGGTGAAAGACCAGCGAGATGGCCACCAGCCCGGCTGCGCCGGTCAGCAGGGCGGCCGGGATGCCAACGCCTTGCGCCGCCAGCCCCCAGGCCAGGCTGCCGCCCGCCATGGCGCCGTTGAAGACCATCAGGTAAATGGCCAGGCCCCGTCCGCGCACCCATTGGGGCAGCACGGCCTGGGCCACGCCGTTGAGCGTGGTCAGCGCCACGATCCATCCCATGCCCAGCACCAGCATCAGCAGCACGGCGACCCATGGCGGCGGTGCCAGCGACAGCGCGGCCATCACGGCGGCACTGAGCACGGACGACAGCAGCACCAGGCCATCGGCATCGAGCCTGCTGCGCAGGCGCGGCAGCAGCAGTGCGCCCAGGATGGCGCCGGCCCCCACGGCGCCCAGCAGGATGCCGTAAAAGCCTGCCGAGCCGCCGAGCATGCGGCGCGCCACCAGGGGCAGCAGGGCCCAGACCGCGCTGGCGAACAGAAAGAACACGGCAGCGCGCAGCAGCACCACATGCAGTTCGCGGCTGGAGCGCGCATAGCGCACCCCGGCGCGCAAGGCTCCGAAGAAGGGCTCGTCGAGCGCCGAGTCCTCGGCCCGGGGGCGCCGCCACCAGAGCAGCGCGGCCATCACGAATACGTAGCTGAGCACATCTGCGCCATAGGCGGCGGCTGCGCCGAAGCTGGCCAGCAGCAGACCGCCGCCGGCCGGGCCCAGGGCGCGCGCGATGTTGATGCCCAGCGAGTTCAGCGCCACGGCATTGCGCAGGTCGCCGCGCGGCACCAGCTCGGGCACGATGGACTGCCAGGCCGGACCCATCAGGGCTGCGCCCACGCCGCCCACGAAGGTCAGCGCCACCAGGTATTCCACGGTCAGCGTCCGGGTCTGGGCCAGCAGCAGCAGACTGATGCTGACGGCCGCCAGCAGGATCTGGATGCCGATCAGCAGGCGGCGGCGGTCCAGGATGTCGGACAGCACGCCGGCCGGAATCGCCAGCAGGAAGATGGGCAGCGTGGCTGCCGTCTGGACCAGGGCCACGGCGGCCGGGCTGGAGGACAGCTCGGTCACCATCCAGGCGCTGGCGACATCGCGCATGAAGCTGCCGATATTGCCCAGCACGGTGGCTGCCCACAGCACGGCGAACACGGGCTGGCGCAGCGGCGCGAAGCTGCCGGCTGCTGGTGCCGGCGCGGGAGGGGGCGCATCCATGGCCATGGCCTGGCTCCTTATGCCATCCAGCAGGAGCAGCCCAGGGCGCCAAAGAAGCTCCTGGGGTCGGAGGCCGGCACGTTCGAGGCCCAGGCGCTGGCATGGCTGTGGCCGTGCATGCCGCAGCTTGTGCCGCAGCCGCAGGCGGCCGCCAGGCTGCGGTAGCGCGCCGGGTGCAGTGAGTTCTTGCCGGCGCCCTCGGGCTCGCCCCAGGCGCCGTAGCCGCCGAAGCGGCGCACGGGCGACCAGTCGGGCATGGCCGGGGGCAGCGGGTTGTCGTCGTGCTGCTGGAACGGGCCCGCGCCGTAGACCACGCGGCCGCCGACCACGGTCAGCTCCGAGGTCAGAAAGGAGATCTCGTCTTCGGGCACGGCGAAGTAGTCCTTGCTGGGCACCATCATGTCGGCGAAGTGGCCTACCTCGATGCGCCCGCGCCGGCCTTCCTCGTTGGAGAACCAGGCCACGTTTTCGGTCCACATGCGCAGTGCGGCCTCGCGGTCGAGCAGGTTGCGCGCGGGGTACATCTGCATGCCGCCCACGGTCTTGCCCGTGACCATCCAGGACAGCGATACCCAGGGGTTGTAGGAGGCCACGCGCGTGGCGTCGGTGCCGGCAGAGGTTTTCACGCCCCGTTCAAGGATCTTCTTGATGGGCGGCGTGGCCTCGGTGGCGCGCGCGCCGTAGCGCTCGGTGAAATACTCGCCCTGGTAGGCCATGCGGTGCTGCACGGCAACGCCGCCGCCCAGCGCGGCGATGCGGTCGATGGAGCGGTCCGAGATGGTCTCGGCATGGTCGAAGAACCAGTTCAGGCCGTTGATGGGCGTGTCGCGGTGCACCTTCTCGAATACGTCCAGCGCGCGCGAGATGGTTTCGTCATAGGTGGCGTGCAGGCGCCAGGGCCATTGGTTTTGCACCAGCACGCGCACCACGTCCTCCAGCTCGCCTTCCATGCTGGGCGGCATGTCGGGGCGCGGCTGGCGGAAGTCCTCGAAGTCGGCGGCCGAGTACACCAGCATCTCGCCCGCGCCGTTGTGGCGGAAATAGTCGTTGCCCTGCTTGTATTTGACGCTTTGCGTCCACTGCAGGAAGTCGGCCTTCTCCTCTTTGGGCTTTTGCGTGAACAGGTTGTAGGCCAGGCGCACGGTGATCTGGTTGGCCTCGCTGAGCTTCTGGATCACGTCGTAGTCTTCTGGGTAGTTCTGAAAGCCCCCGCCCGCGTCGATGACCCCGGTCACGCCCAGGCGGTTGAGTTCGCGCATGAAGTGGCGCGTGGAGTTGATCTGGTAGTCCAGCGGCAGCTTGGGCCCCTTGGCCAGCGTGGCGTAGAGGATGGTGGCGTTGGGCTTGGCCAGCAGCAGGCCCGTGGGGTTGCCGTTGGCATCGCGCGTGATTTCGCCGCCAGCGGGCTCGGGCGTGTCGCGGGTATAGCCCACGGCGCGCAGGGCGGCGGCATTGAGCAGGGCGCGGTCGTACAGGTGCAGCAGGAAGACCGGCGTGTCGGGCGCGATGGCGTTGATTTCCTCGATGGTGGGCAGGCGCTTTTCCACGAACTGGTGCTCGGTGAAGCCGCCGACCACGCGCACCCACTGCGGCGCAGGCGTGATGGCGACCTGGCGCTTGAGCATGTCCAGCGCGTCGGCCAGCGAGCGCACGCCGTCCCAGCGCAGCTCCAGGTTGAAGTTCAGGCCGCCACGGATCACGTGCGTGTGGTTATCGAACAGGCCCGGCAGCACGCTGCGGCGCTGCAGGTCGATCTTGCGTGTCGCGCTGCCGGCCAGGGCCAGCACTTCGGCATCCGTGCCGACGGCGATGAACTGGCCGTTCTTCACGGCCACGGCCGAGGCCGTGGGCTGGGCCTTGTTCAGGGTGGTGAACCGGCCGTTGTGGAAGATGACTTCGGGCGTGGAATCGGACATGGAGGCTCCTTGGCGGGCTTGGGTGGCGCAGCCCAGCAGCCCGCCCATGGCGAGGGTGGCTGCAGAGCCCAGGACTTTTCTGCGCGTGGTCATGGTGCAGTTGGGGGGGAGTTTGCGAGGGGATCAGCCGTGCGGCTGATCGGCATCGGTGGTTTTGCGGCCGGGCAGTTCGCCCAGCACATGCTCGGTGGCCTGCGTCTTGTTGCAGGCGCTGCGCAGGTCCATGCCCTGCAGCAGATGCCGGCCCACGGGCACGATCTGCTCGCCGGCCAGGATGCCCAGCAGGCCGACCAGAGCCACCAGTGGCGGGGCCGGCGAGCGCACCTGCAGCAGGCTGTAGACCACGCCGACCAGCAGGCCGGCCCCAAGGGAAAGTGCGTAGAGCTTCATGGTGCCACTCCGTGGATGGGGCCGGCGGTGCGGCCGTCAGGCCTTGGCGGGGTTGGGACCGGTGGTTTCGCCGTGCTGCACGCGCTCGGGTGCCTTGTGCACCATGGTGTAGGCATAGTCCACGCCCATGCCGTAGGCGCCCGAGTGCTCGCGCACGATGTCCATCACCGCGTCGTAGGTGTCGCGGCGGGCCCAGTCGCGTTGCCACTCCAGCAGCACCTGCTGCCACGTGACGGGCACCACGCCGGCCTGCACCATGCGGTCCATGGCGTAGTTGTGCGCATCCAGCGAGGTGCCGCCCGAGGCATCGGCCACCATGTAGATTTCGTAGTCGGTGTCGTGCAGGGCCGACAGCGCGAAGGTGGTGTTGCAGACTTCGGTCCACAGGCCCGAGACGACGATCTTCTTGCGGCCCTGGGCGGCGTTGGCGGCCAGCGCGTCGCGCACGTTCTGGTCGTCCCAGGAGTTCATCGAGCTGCGCTCAAGCAGCGGATGCTCGGGAAAGACCGCCAGCAGCTCGGGGTAGGTGTGGCCGGAGAAGCTGGCCGTCTCCACCGTGGTGATGGTGGCGGGGATGCCGAAGGCCTTGGCCGCCTTGGCCAGCCCGACGACGTTGTTCTTGAGCACCTGGCGGTCGATGGACTGCACGCCGAAGGCCATCTGCGGCTGCTGGTCGATGAAGATGATCTGGCTGTTGGCAGGGGTCAGGACTTCAAGATATTGGCGCTTGGACATGGCGATCTCCTTGAGAGGCAGGGTGGATGGGTGGATGGGATGTTTTTTTTCAGTGCCCGGCGGGACGGACAGACCCGGCCGGAGCGCGGCGAATACTAGAAACCGCGCTCGATATGCGATAGATGATTTGCGCGCTTTTTGAACATTTGCGCGCCGGGCCCCGGCCCTGGCCGGGGCGCATGCCTTCAGGGCGCGGTATCGACGAGCACCAGCTCGGCGTCGCTCAGTGCCGTGATGCGGATGGTTTCCTCGTCGCGGATGGCTGCGCCATCGCGCTCCTGGAGCACCACGCCATCGATCTGCACCGAGCCGCTGGCGGGCACCAGATAGCCCAGGCGGTCCCGGCCGATGCGGTATTCGGTGCTCTCGCCGGCCTTGAGTGTGGCGCCCAGCACGCGGGCTGCGGTGCGGATGGGCAGGGCCTCGCCGTCGCCGGCCAGACCGCTGGCCAGGGCCACGAAGCTGCCCGAGCGCTCGCCCTTGGGGAAGGGCTTGGTGCCCCAGGCGGGCGGCTGGTGGCCGCGCTCGTCGGGCATGATCCAGATCTGGAAGATGCGCGTCGTGCCTTTTTCCAGGTTGTATTCGGAGTGGCGGATGCCCGTGCCCGCGCTCATCACCTGCACATCGCCAGCCTCGGTGCGGCCCTTGTTGCCCAGGCTGTCCTGGTGGGTGATGGCGCCTTCACGCACATAGGTGATGATTTCCATGTCGGCGTGGGCATGGGGCGCAAAGCCCGTGCCGGCGGCGATGGTGTCGTCATTCCACACCCGCAGCGCCCCCCAGCCCATGCGGGCCGGATCGTAGTAGCCGGCAAACGAAAAATGGTGCTTGGCATCGAGCCAGCCGTGGTGTGCACCGCCAAGGTCCTGGAAGGGTCGGCGTTCGATCATGGTGTTCTCCTGCTGCGTTGTGTGTTGCGATGGATGAACTGTAGGTTGTGCCGATTAATAAGAGAATAGAAAATATGCAAACTCATCTATTCCATAAATTGCATGCCAAGCCTTCCTGACCTTGAGGCCTGGGCCATCTTCGCCAAGGTGGCCGAGACGGGCTCCTTCGCCAAGACAGCAGCCGAGCTGGGCCTGTCCCAGCCCACCATTTCCAAGGCCATCACGCGGCTGGAGACGCGGCTCAGAACCACCTTGTTCCACCGCACCTCGCGGCGCATGTCGCTGACGGCCACCGGCCAGGCATCGCTGGAGCGCGCGGCGCGCATCCTGGCCGAGGGCGAGGCCGTGGAGGCCGAAATCGGCGAGCAGTCCAAAAGCCTGCGCGGCCCCATCCGGATTGCTGCGCCCATGTCGTTCGGCATCACGCACCTGGCGCCAGCGGTGCCGGCCTTCATGGCCGCGCACCCCGATGTCACGCTGGATCTGCATTTCAGCGACGAGCTGATCGATGTGGTCGCCCAGGGCTTTGATATTGCGCTGCGCATCTCCTCGCTGCCCGACTCCAGCCTGATCGCGCGGCGCCTGTGCACGGTGCGCCTGCTGCTGGTGGGCTCGCCCGCCTATTTCGAGTGCCATGGCCGCCCCGAGCATCCGCGCGACCTGGCCACGCACCGTGCGCTGCGCTATGCCCACACGCGCATGGGCGAGGCCTGGCGTTTTGCGCATGCGCGCCGTGGCGAGTTTTCGCAGGTCGTGCCCACGGCCATGCGCGTGAACAATGCCGAGGGCCTGGCGCCTGCCCTGCGTGCCGGTCTGGGGCTGGCGCTGCAGCCCGAGTTCCTGGCCTGGGAAGACCTGCAGTCAGGGGCGCTGCAGACCTGCATGGACGAATGGCAGGTTCCCTCGATTGCGCTGCACATCGTCATGCCCCCCGGCCGCGCCCGGCCTGCGCGCGTGCATGCGCTGACCGACTTCCTGGCCGCCCACTTCGCCCAGGCCCCCTGGGCGCAGGAGCGCCCGTGATCCATGTCTGGGCAGGTTTGCGCGGAGCGGCTCCAGATGGATCTCAATCAGAAAGCTGCGCGCCGTCTTGCCATGGCGCTGCCCATAGTCCATCTTGGCGAGTTCGTCCGCGCACTCATTCGGAGTTGCGGGAGAGCGTCGCACTCACTTCGGTGATCTGCGCGTGCAGGTCAGGCAATTTGCTCTGAACGGTCTTCCAGACAATTTCCAGGTCCACTTTGAAGTAGCCGTGCGCCAACGCATTGCGCATGTCATTGGCGAGCGCCAGCGGCAGCTCCGGATGCGCGGCTGCGAACTCCGGGTGGACTCGTTCGATGTTGCGGCTGGCTTCGCCGATCACCTCCAGGTTTCGAATCACGGCGTCCTGGATGATGTTGCTGGACAAGAAGCCGGCTTCGTCAACATCTTTCACGTAGGAGCCGATGCGCTCAATGGCTTCAAGGATGTGCCCCAGGTAGTCTTGCAGTCTCTGAGGATCGCGGCTCATATGGGGCTGGCCTCTGCCAGCACGGCAGCGCGGAATTTGTCCGGCAATCCGTTGGGCGTCAGCACGTCCACCGGCACACCGAGCAGCTTGCGCAGTTCCAGGCGGATCGCGCTGATGTCGAACAGCGTCGTTTCTGGTGTCGGGTCGATGAGGATATCAAGGTCACTGCTGTCGGTGTCCTGGCCTCGCAGCACGGAGCCGAACACCCGAGCATTCCGGGCGTGGTGCGACTCGACCACATGCCGGATTGCGGCGCGGTTCGAGGCCAAGGCTTCAGAGGGCTTCACGTCTTCTTCTCCCGCAACAAAGTCCGGCTTCATGATAGGGCCCCACACCGAACGCAAGCAAACAGCATAAATCCTGTTTTACGCCAAGATGGCATGGGCATGCCCTGTGGCCGGAAACATCCCCAAATCAGGATACCCCTTTTTTTCTAGGGATGGCCCGGTCCGGCTCAGTGCGGCTGGGCGTGGAAAGCCTTGTTGGCGATCTTCCAGCCGTCCTCTGTCTTGAGCAGCACGAAGTAGTCGATGAAGGTGATGTCGCCATGCACCAGCGTGATTTTTGCGCTGGCGGCGGTGCCGCCGATGTCGATGGCGTCGATGCTGCGGCGGCGCGTGGCCTCGTCGGCTGCGGGCTGGCCCTTGAAGCGTGCGCAGTAGGTCTCGATGTCCCAGGAGGTCAGGGGGCCCCCGCGCACGCTTTCGATGCGGGCCGATGGCAGAAAGGCGGCCCGCATGTGGACGCTGTTGTCTTCGGCGTGGCCGCGCATGTACAGCTCCAGCGGCACGCGCACGGCGGCTTCCTCGGGATGGTCGGTCAGGCGGGTGGTGGTGGTCATGGCAGATTTCTCCTGGGATGGGGCGGCTGCGGCGCAGCGCGCCCTGATTTTCGGCCTCTGGCCAGTGCGATTGGCATCCCCTGGGTCAAGACTGTTTTGAGCAGATGCATGCGGACCATGCCGTCGCCAAGCCCATGTGAACAGACCCTGAAGCGAGGGTAAAGCCAGCGTAAAACGGCCATCGGTCCCGCCAGAAAGGGGGTGTGAGTCGATAACATACGCGCACCTGACGCCCCTGCGCCCCGTGGCGCCGTGCGCGCGCGGCGGCCGCTGCCGCTTTTCCCCACGTTTTTCCTGCGCGATGATGAAACGCCTGCCCGACCGCTGCTTTGTTGATGTTGCCCATGGTGCGCGCCAGAGGGGACGGCTGCGTCCTGCCCTGGCCCTGAGTGTGCTGACGCTGGCCTTGCTGGGCGCGGGCGGCTGGTGGTTGTGGAGCAAGCGCGCGGCCGGGCCGGGCGAGCAGGCTGCGGCTGGCGCACCCGGCCCGGGCGCGGGACGCCCCGGCGGCGGGCGGCGCGGACCGGGCGGGCCCGGTGGCCCCGGTGGCCCGATGGGGCCACAGTCACAGCCCGTATCGGTGGGGGTGGTCGAGCGGCGTGACATGCGGGTGCTGGTCAGCGCCATCGGCACCATGAGCCCGCGCGCCACGGCCATCGTGCGTGCCAAGGTGTCGGGCGAGCTGCTGCGCCTGCACTTCAAGGAGGGCGACGAGGTCAAGGCCGGGCAGTTGCTGGCCGAGATCGATCCGCGCAGCTTGCAGGCCAGCTACAACCAGATCCAGGGCACGCTGCAGCGCGACCAGGCCCTGCTCAAGAACGCCCAGCTCGATCTGCAGCGTTACAAGGAGCTGCAGGCCCAGGACTCCATTGCCAGCCAGCAGGTCGATACCCAGGCCGCGCTGGTGCGCCAGTACCAGGGCACGGTGGCTGCTGACCAGGCCCAGGCAGATGCCGCCAAGCTGCAGCTGAGCTATACGCGCATCACGGCGCCGATTTCGGGGCGGCTGGGCCTGCGCCAGGCCGACCGGGGCAATGTGGTCAATCCCTCGGATGCCAACGGGATTGTCACCATCACCCAGGTCAAGCCGATTGACGCGGTGTTCTCCGTGCCCGAGGCCCATGTGGGCACGCTGGCGCGGCGGCTGGCCGAGGGCCAGGACATGCCGGTGGAGCTGTGGGACCGCGAACTCAAGCGCCAGCTGGCCAGCGGCAAGCTCAACGCGCTGGACAACAGCATCGATATCGCCACGGGCACGGTCAAGGCCAAGGCGGCTTTCGGCAATGCCGAGGGGCGGCTGTTCGCCAACCAGTTCGTCAATGTCAAGCTGGAGGTGGACCGGCTGGAGCAGGCGCTCACGGTGCCTGCCACGGCGGTGCAGAACAACTATGTCTATCTGGTGCAGGAGGGCGGTACGGTGACCCAGAAGCGCATCACCGTGGGCGTGGCCGATGGCGACCGCGTCAGCGTGCGCGGCGACCTGCAGCCCGGCGACCGGGTGGTGACCGACGGCATCGACCGGCTGCGCGAAGGCGCCAAGGTCACGGTGATCGATGCCGACAAGGTGCAGAAGGTGGATCAGGCCGTGCAGGACGCTGCCAGCCAGCCGCGCGGCATGATGCGCAATCTGCCGCCCGAAGTGCGCGCCAAGCTGGCGGCCATGAGCCCCGAGGAGCGCCGAGCCTACCTGCAGAAGCTGCGGGCCGAGCGCGGCGGCGAACGTGGCGGAGAGCGGGGTGGCGAACGCGGTGGTGAACGCGGCGGCGACAGGCCTGGAGAGCGCAGCGGCCCGCGCGATGGCCAGGGCGGCCGTGGTGCGCCTGCCGGCGACGGCGCGGCGTCCGGTCCGGTGCCCGGTTCGGCGTCCGGTCCGGCGCCCGGTCAGGCGGCACGGCCATCCGATGCTCCGCCCGCTGCGCCGGCTTCTTCCCCGGCTCCGGCCGGGCGCTGACCGGCTGCGTCCGGCATCCGACGACCGCGAGGCACTCCAGGCGGCTCCATGAACCTTTCCCGCATTTTCATTCTGCGTCCCGTCGCCACCTCGCTGCTGATGGTGGCGGTGCTGATTGCCGGCCTGCTGGCCTACCGGCTGCTGCCGATTTCGGCGCTGCCCGAGGTGGACTATCCGACCATCCAGGTCACCACGCTGTATCCGGGGGCCAGCCCGGATGTGATGACCTCCAACGTCACGGCGCCGCTGGAGCGCCAGTTCGGCCAGATGCCGGGGCTGGCGCAGATGTCTTCGACCAGCTCGGGCGGCGCCTCGGTGATCACGCTGCGTTTTGCGCTGGACATGGCCATGGACGTGGCCGAGCAGCAGGTGCAGGCCGCCATCAACGCGGGCACCAATCTGCTGCCCGGCGATCTGCCCATGCCTCCGCTGTACAGCAAGGTCAATCCGGCGGACGCGCCCATTCTCACGCTGGCCATCACCTCGCCCTCGCTGCCGGTGATCCGTGTCAACGATCTGGTGGAGAACCGGCTGGCACCCAAGCTCTCGCAGGTCAACGGCGTGGGCCTGGTGGCGATCGCCGGCGGTCGCCGGCCTGCCGTGCGCATCCAGGCCAACCCCACAGCCCTGGCCGGGCTGGGCATGACGCTGGACGATGTGCGCACCGCCATTGCCGCTGCCAACGTCAAGCAGGCCAAGGGCGGCTTCGATGGCCCGGCCCGCGCATCGACCATCGATGCCAACGACCAGCTGCAGTCGGCGGCCGAGTACCGCAACCTGATCATTGCGTTCAAGAACGGCCTGCCCGTGCGCCTGGCCGATGTGGCCCAGACGGTGGACGACGCCGAGAACACGCGCCTGGCCGCCTGGGCCGGCACGCCCGAGGGCGGCTCGCGCGCGGGCGTGATCCTCAATATCCGGCGCCAGCCCGGCGCCAATGTGATCGAGACGGTGGACCGCATCAAGGCGCTGCTGCCCCAGCTCAAGGAGACGCTGCCGGCCTCGCTGGATGTGCAGGTGCTGACCGACCGCACGGTGACCATCCGTGCCTCGGTGAACGACATGCAGGCAGAGCTGATGCTGGCCATCGCGCTGGTGGTGGCCGTGATCTTCGTGTTTTTGCGCAGCGCCTCGGCCACGCTGATCCCGAGCTTTGCCGTGCCGCTGTCGCTGATCGGCACCTTCGGGGTGATGTACCTGGCCGGTTTCTCTATCAACAACCTCACGCTGATGGCGCTGACGATCTCCACGGGCTTCGTGGTGGATGACGCCATCGTGATGATCGAGAACATCGCGCGCTATGTGGAAGAGGGCGAGCCGCCCATGCAGGCCGCGCTCAAGGGCGCGCGGCAGATCGGCTTCACCATCATTTCGCTGACCATCTCGCTGATCGCCGTGCTGATTCCGCTGCTGTTCATGGGCGATGTGGTGGGGCGGCTGTTCCACGAGTTCGCCATCACCATGGCCGTGGCCATCCTGATCTCGGCCGTGGTTTCGCTGACGCTCACGCCCATGCTGTGCGCGCGCCTGCTGCGCCACCGCCCCGAAGGCGCGCAGCAGCAGCACGGGCGCCTGTACCACGCCACGGGCCGCTTTTTCGACAACACGATTGCCCGCTATGGCCGGGTGCTGGACTGGGTGCTCGACCGCCGGGGCCTGACCTGGGCCGTGTTCCTGGCCACGCTGGCCGTGACCGTGCTGCTGTACCTTGCCGTGCCCAAGGGCTTTTTCCCGGACCAGGACACGGGCACCATCCAGGCCACGACCGAGGCGGACCAGTCCATCTCCTTCGCGGCCATGGCCGAGCGCCAGCAGGCCCTGGCCGAGCTGCTGCTCAAGGACCCTGCCGTCAAGAGCATCTCCTCCTTCATCGGTGTGGACGGTGCCAACACCACGCTGAACACGGGCCGCCTGCTGATTGACCTCAAGCCCCATGGCGAGCGCGACAGCGCAGCGGCCGTGCTGCGCCGCCTGTCCGATGATGCGCTGCAGATCCCCGGCATCCGCCTGTACGCCCAGCCCGTGCAGGACCTGACCATCGAGGACCGCGTGGCGCGCACCCAGTACCAGCTGCTGCTGTCTTCGCCCGACATGGCCCAGCTGACGGCGAGCACCGATGCCCTGGTCGAGCGCATGCGCGCCCGGCCCGAGCTGGTGGATGTGGGCAGCGACCTGCAGAACAAAGGCCTGCAGGCCTTTGTGCAGATCGACCGCGCCCAGGCCAGCCGGCTGGGCGTGACGGTCGCGGCCATTGACACGGCGCTGTACAACGCCTTCGGCCAGCGGCTGATCTCCACCATCTTCACGCAGTCCAACCAGTACCGCGTGGTGCTGGAGGTGGCGCCCCAGTTCAAGTTCGGGCCCGAGGCGCTGCAGTCCATCTATGTGGCCTCCAGCGCGGGCGCGCCCGTGCCCCTGTCCTCGGTGGCCAGCATCAGCGAGCGGCCCATGGCCCTGGCCGTCAACCATGTGGGCCAGCTGCCGGCGGCGACCATCTCCTTCAACACCGCGCCCGGCGTGTCCCTGGGCCATGCGGTGCAGGCCGTTCAGGCGCTGATGGCTGAGCTGCGCGGCGAGGGCGGCATGCCGCTGTCGGTGGACGCCGCCTTCCAGGGCGCGGCCCTGGCCTTCCAGGCGTCGCTGTCCAACACGCTGCTGCTGGTGCTGGCGGCCGTGGTCACCATGTACATCGTGCTGGGCGTGCTCTACGAGAGCACCATTCACCCGGTGACTATTCTGTCCACGCTGCCCTCGGCGGGCGTGGGCGCGCTGCTG
Organism: Delftia sp. PS-11; assembly: GCF_029870285.1. Classification (GTDB taxonomy): domain Bacteria; phylum Pseudomonadota; class Gammaproteobacteria; order Burkholderiales; family Burkholderiaceae_C; genus Comamonas. The sequence goes on along the minus strand of NZ_JACSYA010000007.1, from coordinate 21,100 downwards.
GCCCTGCTGCTGGCGGGGCTGGATCTGGACATCATCGCCATCATCGGCATCGTGCTGCTGATCGGCATCGTCAAGAAAAACGCGATCATGATGATCGACTTCGCGCTGGAGGCGCAGCGCGAGCAGGCGCTGGCGCCGCGCGAGGCCATCTTCCAGGCCTGCCTGCTGCGGTTCCGTCCCATTTTGATGACCACGCTGGCGGCTTTGCTCGGCGCCCTGCCGCTGATGCTGGGCACTGGCGTGGGCAGCGAGCTGCGCCATCCGCTGGGAGTGACGCTGGTGGGCGGCCTGCTGGTGAGCCAGTTGCTGACGCTGTTCACCACGCCGGTGATCTATCTGACCTTTGAAGGGTGGGCTCAGCGGTGGCGGGACCGTCGCCCCGAAGGGGCTGCCCATGTGTAAGAAGGGCCTTTGCTGCGTTCGGCCTGAGATGTTGGGAGCTGGGTCATGAGCCAGCTGTCCAATCTCTCGGCGCCGTTCATCTTCCGGCCCATCGCCACCATGCTGATGACCATCGGCCTGGCGCTGGCCGGTGCGGTGTCGTATTTCCTGCTGCCGGTGGCGCCGCTGCCGCAGGTGGATTACCCGACGATTTCGGTCACGGCCAGCCTGCCGGGCGCCAGCCCCGACACCATGGCCGCGACGGTGGCAACGCCCCTGGAGCGGGCGCTGGGGGCGATTGCCGGGGTCAACGAGATCACCTCCAGTTCCAGCCTGGGCAATACGCGCATCACGCTGCAGTTCGATCTGTCGCGCACGGTGGACAGCGCGGCGCGCGATGTGCAGGCCGCCATCAATGCGGCGCGCACGCTGCTGCCCTCGGGCATGCCCGGCAACCCCACCTACCGCAAGGTCAACCCGGCCGATGCGCCGATCATGATCCTGGCGCTGACCTCCGAGGCGCTGACGCGCGGGCAGATGTATGACGCCGCCTCCACGGTGCTGGCGCAAAAGCTCTCGCAGGTCGAGGGGGTTGGCCAGGCCTCGATCAGCGGCGGCGCGCTGCCGGCCGTGCGCGTGGAACTGGACCCGGTGCGGCTGGCGGCCAATGGCGTGTCGCTGGACCAGGTGCGCACGGCCATCTCGGCCACCAATGCCAACCGGCCGCTGGGCGCCGTGGAGCGCGAGGACCATTACTGGCAGGTGGCAGCCAATGACCAGGCGCGCGTGGCCGCCGACTATGCGCCGCTGGTGCTGCGCTGGAACAACGGCAACGCGGTGCGGCTGCAGGATGTGGCCGATGTCACCGACTCGGTGCAGGACGTGCGCAACTACGGCGTGGCCAATGGCAAGCCCGCCATCCTGCTGCAGATTTTCAAGCAGCCCGATGCCAATATTCTGGAGGCCGTGCAGCGCGTGCGGGCGCTGCTGCCCCAGCTCAAGGCGTCGATTCCCGAAGCCATCGATCTGACCATTGTCTCGGACCGCACGCCCACGCTGCGCGCGTCGGTGGCCGAGGTCGAGCGGGCGCTGCTCATCGCCGTGGCGCTGGTCATTCTGGTGGTCTTCCTGTTCATGCGCAATGGCCGCGCCACGCTGATTCCCGCCGTGGCCGTGCCCGTGTCGCTGGCGGCCACCTTTGGCGTGATGTACCTGGCCGGCTATACGCTGGACAATTTTTCGCTGATGGCGCTGACCGTGGCCACGGGCTTTGTGGTGGATGACGCCATCGTGGTGCTGGAAAACGTCATGCGCCACATGGAGCGCGGAAAGACGGCGCTGCGCGCGGCCCTGGATGGCGCGCGCGAGATCGGCTTCACCGTGGTCTCGATGAGTCTGTCGCTGATCGCCGTCTTCGTGCCCATCTTGTTCATGGGCGGCATCGTGGGGCGGTTCTTTCGCGAGTTCGCCGTGGTGATTTCCTCGGCCATCCTGGTGTCCATGGTGGTATCGCTGACCACCACGCCCATGATGTGCGCCGCACTGCTGCGCCCAGGTGCGCAAAGGCATGCAGGCAGCCCTGCCGGATCGCGTTTTTCCGCCTGGCTGGGCCGCCTGGAGCGCTGCTGCATGGCCGGCTACCGCGCCAGCCTGGCCTGGTGCCTGCGCCACCCGCCGCTGGTGCTGCTGGTGCTGGCTGGCGTGGTGGGGCTCAATGTATACCTGTACACGGCCATCGACAAGGGCTTCATGCCCAGCCAGGACACGGGCCGTGTCATGGGCTTCATCCGTGCCGACCAGTCCACCTCCTACCAGGCCATGGAGCAGCGGCTCAAGCGCTTCCTGGCCATTGTGCAGGAGGACCCCGCCGTCGAATACGTGACGGGCTTCACGGGCGGCGGCCAGCGCAATGCGGCCAATATGTTCATGTCGCTCAAGCCGCTGGCCGAGCGCAAGGTGCCCTCCGACGTGGTCATTGCCCGGCTGCGCGAAAAGCTCAAGAACGAGCCCGGCGCGCGGTTGTTCATGGTCACACAAAACGATGTGCGCATCGGCGGGCGGCAAAGCTCAGGCTCCTACGACTACACGCTGCAGGCCGACGACATCCAGGACCTGCGCACCTGGGAGCCGCGCATACGCCAGGTGCTGTCGCAACTGCCTCAGATCACCGATGTCAACAGCGATGTCTCGGACTACGGGCTGCAGACCTCCCTGGTCATCGACCGGGACGCGGCCACGCGCCTGGGCCTGACGGTGGCGCAGATCGACAGCACGCTCAACAGCGCCTTTGGCCAGCGCCAGGTGGGCGTGATCTACAACCCGCTGAACCAGTACCGCGTGGTCATGGAGGCCGCGCCGCGCTACCTGCAAAGCCCCGAGACGCTGCGCGGCTTCTTCTTCGTCAACAGCCGTGGCGAGCAGGTGCCGTTGACGGCCTTTGCGCGCATCACCACCACCAATACGCCGCTGGCCGTCAACCATGACCGGGGCACGCCGGCCAGCACCATCAGCTTCGGCCTGGCCGAAGGCGTGGCGCTGTCGGACGCCAGCGCCGCCATCCGTACCGCCGTGGCCGAGCTGGGCGTGCCCGTGTCGGTGCGCGGCAGCTTCAGCGGCACGGCCGGAGCCTTCGAGCAGGCGCTGTCGGGCCAGCCGCTGCTGATTCTGGCGGCCATCATCACCATCTATCTGGTGCTGGGCGTGCTCTACGAGAGTCTGGTGCACCCGCTGACCATTTTGTCGACTCTGCCGTCGGCCGGCGTGGGCGCGCTGCTGGCGCTGATGCTGTGCAAGACCGAGTTCTCGCTGATCGCGCTGATCGGCGTGCTGCTGCTGATCGGCATCGTCAAGAAGAACGCCATCATGATGATCGACTTCGCGCTGGAGCGCCAGCGCGCAGGCCATGCCACGGCTGCGCAGGCCATCTACCGCGCCTGCGAGCTGCGCCTGCGCCCCATTCTGATGACCAGCCTGGCGGCCATCTGCGGCGCGCTGCCGCTGGCCCTGGGCCGGGGCGATGGCGCCGAGCTGCGCCAGCCGCTGGGCATCGCCATCGTCGGCGGGCTGATGCTGAGCCAGCTGCTCACGCTCTACACCACGCCCGTGGTCTATGTGCTGCTGGACAGGCTGCGCCAGCGCGCCCTGGGCCTGCGCGGCCTGCGCCAGCCCGCGCAGGCAGCCGCCCTCCAGTGACCTCTTTCCGAAAGCCCAAGCAGATGCAGCTATCGCAACGTTCTTTCCCTGGCATCTGGCTGGCCGCCGCGCTGCTGGCCGGCTGCTCCACGCAGACGGCCTACCAGCGTCCCGTGCTCGATGTGCCAGCCCAGTTCAAGCAGGCCACGCCCGCAGCAGCCGAGGCGGGCATCTGGCGCCAGGCCGACCCTGCGCAGGCAGCCGAAGGCGTGCCCGAGCGCTGGTGGGAGCTGTTCGGCGACGAGCAGCTCAACCGCCTGCAGGCCCAGGCGGCGGCCGGCAACCAGAGCATTGCTCAGGCGGCGGCGCGGCTGCGTGCCGCGCAGGCCGCCGTGGCCAGCAGCCAGGCAAGCCTGTTTCCCACGCTGGGCAGCACGGCCAGCGCCACGCGCTCGCGCAGCGGCGGCGCATCGGGCGCCAGCGGCAGCTCGGGCTCCTTGTCCACGGGCTATGCGCTGGGCCTGAACACCAGCTGGGAGCTGGATCTGTGGGGCCGCGTGGCAGGCACGGTCAGTGCCAGCCAGGCCAGTGCCCAGGCCAGCGCCAGCGACCTGGCGGCTGCGCGCCTGTCGGCCCAGGCCACGGTCACGCAGACCTATTTCTCGCTGCGCGCATCCGAGACCCAGGCGCGGCTGCTGCAGGAGACGCTGCAAAGCTATGAGCAAAGCCTGCAGCTGACGCGCAACCGCTACCGTGCGGGCGTGGCCTCGGCGGCCGACGTCGCCCAGGCCGAGGCGCAGTACAAAAGCACCCAGGCCCAGCTGATCGAGTCGCAGGCCAGCCGGGCCCAGCTTGAACACGCGCTGGCCGCGCTGCTGGGCCTGCCGCCCGCAGCCTTCAGCCTGGAGGCAGTCGGTGAACTGCCCCAGCCGCCCGAGGTGCCTGCCATGCTGGCGTCCAGCCTGCTGCTGCAGCGTCCGGACATCGCCGCCGCCGAGCGCCGCGTGGCAGCGGCCAATGCCCAGGTCGGCGTGGCGCGCGCGGCCTTTTTCCCGGCGCTGACGCTGTCGGCATCGGCAGGCTACCGGGGCGCCTCGCTGTCGGATCTGGCCAGTGCGCCCAATCTGTTCTGGTCCCTGGGGCCTTCGCTGGCGCTGTCGCTGTTCGACGGCGGCGCGCGTTCGGCTGCCGTGGAGTCGGCCCGCGCTTCGCTGGACCTGGCCGCAGCCACCTACCGCCAGACTGTGCTGACGGCCTTGCAGGAAGTCGAGGACAACCTGGCCGTGGCCGCGGCCCTGGCGCGCGAGCAGCAGGTACAGGCCGAAGCCGTGGCCGCTGCCAGCAAGGCCCTGGAGGTGGTCAGCAACCAGTACCGCGCGGGCACCGTGGCCTATCTGAATGTGCTCAGTGCCCAGACCACGGTGCTGTCGGCGCGGCGCAGCCTGATCGATGTGCGCAACCGGCGGCTGGCGGCTGTCAACACCTTGCTCAAGAATGTGGCGGGGCGATGGCAGCCCGCGCCGCAGTCTTCCGCACAGGCCGCGCGCTGATCGTCCGCTGACAGGAGGCCCCTGCGCCTTCAGTCCCCGAGGCCAAAGGCTTCGCGCAGCGCCTCGCTGAAGGCCGCGCTGGCGCTGAGCGACAGGCTCACCGTGGTGCGGCCATCGCCCGCCGCTACACAATGCAGGCGCGCCGCTGCCGCATCGAAACGCCAGGGCAGGGCCTGGCCGCCATCGTCCTGGGCCTGCAGTTCGTAGTCCCAGTCGCCGCCTTCCTCCACAGGGCCGCGCCGGCCCGTGAAATCGGCATGGGCCCAGCGCAGCAGCTGCTCCAGCTCGCGGGCCAGCGCCGGCACGCGCGTGGCAGGCACGCTGGCCATGGCATCCCAGCAGCCCGTGCCTTCGTCGTCTTCGCTGTAATCGAAATCCAGATAGTCAAGGTGCATGGCAAGGGGTCCGCTGGTGTGATCGTATGGTGCAAAAGCACGGCATTGTGCCGCGTGCGCAGGCAGCGCCGGACCATGCCCGCGTCATGCACGCGTCACAATGGCCGGCATCGCGCAACATGTTCTCGGAAAGCGGAAAACACATGGAAATGAGCACATCGCAGCCACCGGCGCCGCCGATGGTGACCGCACAGGCCCTGCGCTTCGGGCAGCCGGGCCGTCTGCTGTGGGATGGCGCATCGCATGCCTGGCCCGCCGGGCTGTGCCTGGTCTGCGGCGGCGAAGGCAGCGGCAAGACCAGTCTGCTCAAGGCGCTGGCGGGCCAGTTGCCCCTGCAGGGCGGGCGCCTGGGGTATCCCCATGCGACTCAGCGTCCCTCGCTGTTCTGGCGCGACCCGCGTGCCGGGCTGGAGAGCGCCGAGAGCACCCGGCTGGTCCACGATTGGGTGCAGGCGCAGCGCCAGCTTTACCCCGCCTGGAGCGAGCTGCTCTGGCAGACCCATGCCGAAGGCCTGGGGCTGGCGCCCCATCTGCACAAGCCCTTGCTGGCCCTGTCCACGGGCAGCCTGCGCAAGCTGTGGATGGCCGCCGGCTGGGCCAGCGGCGCTGCGCTGGTGCTGATCGACGAGCCGCTGGCCGCGCTGGACCGTGCCTCCATCGGCCATGTGCAGCACGCGCTGGCCGGGCTCGGCTGGGCCGGCCAGCAGGCCGCACCCGTGGCCGGGCATGGGCCGCGCTGCGTGATCGTTGCGCACTGGGACGCGATGCAGGGCATCGCCTGGGATGATGTGCTGGAGCTGCCGCAGCAGGGCCCGCTGCGCTGAGGCCGGTGCCTACATGGCCTTGAACCGCTGGGCGTAGAGCCTGCTCACGGCCAGTTTTTCCGGCCGCTCGCGCAGCTGCAGCCACAGCCGGCCGGCCTCGTCGCGCTGGGCGCTGGCAATGGCCTGCGCACGCACCACCGTGCCCCGGTGCACCTGCCAGAATGCCTCGCCGTCCAGCCGGGGCAGCAGCTCCTTGAGCGGCGTGCGTACCAGGTACTCGTGCGCGGACGTGAGCACACGCACATATTTGTCGGCCGCTTCAAAGTAAACGATCTCCTGCACGGGCACCATCTGGATCTGCGTGCCCACGCCGGCCTGGATCATCTGCAGCGGCGGCTCGCTGGCGGCGGGGGCGGTGGCGCCCGCCAGCCGGCGCAGCTGCTCCAGCGCCTGGGCCAGCGGGTCGCCGGCCGGCGCCGCCATGCGCCGCTCCAGCAGTTCGCGCAGGCGCTGCACACTGCGCGCCAGCCGCTCGGGCTGCACCGGCTTGAGCAGATAGTCCACGGCCTGCGCCTCGAAAGCCGCCATGGCGTACTGGTCATAGGCGGTGACGAACACCAGGATGGGAAACGGCTGCTGTTCGGGCCAGGCGTCGGCCAGTTCGGCGGCCGCCTCCAGGCCGCTCTGGCCCGGCATGCGGATGTCGAAAAACAGCACATCGGGTTGCAGCGCCAAGGCCTGCCGCGATGCGGCCAGGCCGTCGCCCACCATGGCGGCAATCTGCAGTTCGGGCCAGGCACGCGCCAGCGCCTGGCGCAGATCCTCGGCCAGCAGGGGCTCGTCTTCGGCAATCAGTGCGCGTGGCGCCATGTCAGTCCTTCGTTGTGCGCGCCCGTCGAAAGCAGGCGCATGGATTCATGCAAGGGTGATGCGCGCCAGCGTGCCGCCCTCGGGCAGCGCGGCCAGCTCGAAGCGCGCCGCGCCGCCATAGCGGTTGGCCAGTCGTTCGCGCAGCTGCGCCGTGCCAAAGCCGCCGTCGCCTTGCCCGGGCGGTGCATGGCCCAGGCCCATGCCGTCATCGGCCACGGTCAGTTCGATCTGTGCGCCTGCGGCTGCAGCAATGCGGCGTGCGCGAACGGTGATGCTGCCGCCTTCGAGCTTGGGCTCCAGGCCGTGGCGTATGCAGTTTTCCACCAGAGGCTGCAGCAGCAGCGGGGGCACGAGGGTCTCGGCCAGCTCCTCGGGCAGCTCCAGCGTGTAGCGCAGGCGCGGCCCCATGCGGATGGACATCAGCTCCAGATAATCGCGCAGGCGCGCAAACTCCTCGCGCAAAGCATGCGAAGTGCTGCGCGAGCCGCCCAGCGTGGCGCGCAGGTAGGCGATCAGGTGGTCCAGCATGGCCTGCGCCCGCTGCGGGTCTGAGCCCACGAGCACGCGCAGATTGGCCAGCGTGTTGAACAGCATGTGCGGCTCCAGCTGGGCCTGCAGCAGCGTCAGCTGGGCCTGCGCTGCCTGCCGCTGGGCCTGCTCGGCCTGCATCTGCAGATGGCGCGAATAGCCCCGCACAAAGAACCCCAGGGACATCGTCATGCTGGCGATGGTCGTGATCAGCAGTGGCATCCACAGACTGTGCGCCAGGGTGCTGACGGCCCCGGGCTCGGCCCATTGCCGGTAGGTACTGCCGATCAGCGAGCCCAGCGCAAAGCCGGTCATGATGCCGGCAGCCACCAGCGCCATGCCGCGCCAGCCGCCGGGCCAGGGCAGGGTCTGGCCCCGGCTCAGACGCCAGCGGCCCAGGTCGATGGTCAGCCAGCTGATGATGCCGATGGACAGGGAATAGACCAGATTCACATCCCAGCGTCCATGGTAGGCCAGGGTCAGCGTGGCCGCGATCAGCGCGCTGATGGCCACCGTGGCCGCTCCGTGGCGTGCCAGCGTGGCGCCTGAAAAGGAAAACGCGGGCCCCGCCTGTCGGGATGTGGTTGAGGTGTCTGGCATGGTCGGCCATGGTAATCGCATCGTGTCCCTCACCGGCCCTGGCTCTTGTTCTGGCGCTGCTCCAGCGCCTGGCGCTCCCGCTCCAGCAGCCGCGCATGCCAGCCATTGCCCAACCAGACGATGGCGCCATGGATGGCCAGCCCCAGGCCCCAGCCCAGCGCCGGAAACAGGGCCCAGTGGCGGCCCTGGTACAGCGACAGCGCCGCCAGGCCCAGGTTGACCAGCACATAGATGCTGGCATGGAGGAACCAGCCCATCTTGGCGCTGGCGCGCCGGCGTGCCTGCCGCTCCAGAGTGTCTTGTCCTGCAGGGCCGTGGTGTGCATGCATGGTGGTATCTCCTTGGTTTGCAAATCTGTCGTTCAGGCCAGCAGGCCCAGCTGGCGCCACAGCAGCCCGCCCAGGTAGCGGCTGGGCAGCAGCGTGAACAGCCCGGCCACAACACAGGCGCCAAAGTAGAGGCCGCGCATGGTTTTGCGATGGCCTTCGATGTTGCCTCGGTACAGGAACCAGAAAGAGCGGGCCAGGTTGATCAGCGTCACCGGAACCAGCAGGTGGATAGGCGTATAGCCGCCCCAGTTGGGCAGGCTGGTGTCGCGGATGAAGCCGGCGGAAATCGCTGCGCACACCATCAGTGTGACAAAGGCATGGCCGGCGGCGCGGTGCAGCCGGGGGCGGGCGGCGCCGGCACGGCGCGCCCACAGTGCGACGGGGCCGATGGCGGTGGCGGCCAGGGCGGCGCCCATGTGGATGGCGATCAGGGGAGTCAGTTGCATGGCAGTGTCCGTGGGGCTGTCTGTCTGGACATGACTGTCGCCGCAGCGCCCCGCAGGCGCCAGCGCCATGCGACGAGTGGCCGCCAGGGCGGCGTGGACGGAGCCCTGGCGGCGTGAAATGCAGGCAGGCGGTTTGCAAAAAAGACGGCACAGCCGGCACAGTGGCTGCGAAATGGCCTGGACGGCGCAGGGATAATTGCGGTTTTCCGCATTCCTACAGGACGCTTCCCGTGGACTTTCTTTTGCTGGTCAAGGCCGCTATCATGGGCGTGGTCGAGGGCCTGACCGAATTCCTTCCCATCTCTTCCACCGGACACCTGATTCTTGCCGGGTCGCTGCTGGGCTTTGACGACGCCAAGGCCAAGGTCTTCGACATCGCCATCCAGACGGGGGCCATCTTCGCGGTGGTGCTGGTCTACTGGCAGAAAATCCACGCCACGCTGGTCGAGCTGCCCACCAGCCGACAGGCGCAGAAGTTCGCGCTCAATGTCATCATCGGTTTCCTGCCGGCCGTGGTGCTGGCGCTGATCTTCGGCAAGTTCATCAAGGCCCATCTGTTCACGCCCACCGTGGTGGCGACCACCTTCATCCTGGGCGGCTTCGTCATCCTCTGGGCAGAGCGCCGTCCGGCCTCGGCCACGCGCGTGATGACCGTGGACGAGATGACCCCCCTGGATGCGCTCAAGGTGGGCCTGGTGCAGTGCCTGGCCATGATTCCCGGCACCAGCCGCAGCGGCGCCACCATCATTGGCGGCATGCTCATGGGCCTGTCGCGCAAGGCAGCCACCGATTTCTCGTTCTTCCTGGCCATTCCCACCCTGATCGGCGCAGGCGTCTACAGCCTCTACAAGGAGCGCGCCCTGCTGTCGGCCGCCGACATTCCGCTGTTTGGCGTGGGCCTGGTGTTCTCCTTCATCAGCGCCTGGCTGTGCGTTCGCTGGCTGCTGCGCTATATCTCGACCAACAGCTTCGTGCCCTTCGCCTGGTACCGCATCGCCTTCGGCATCATCGTGCTGGCCACGGCGTTCACGGGCGTCGTGACCTGGAGCGAGGTCTGATCGCCGCCCGCCGCGCGATGACGGATCTGAAGCCACCTGCGGGTGGCTTTTTTAATTCGGCCGTGCTGCCTGTCAGCCCTCGTGCCCCAGCATGTTCAGCAGCGACGCTTCGATGGCAGCCGCCGTGGCGTGGGGGCGCTCCATGGGGAACAGATGGCTGCCGTCGAGCATCATCACCCGGCCCCGCGTGATGCGGCGCGTGAGGTCCATGCCGACCTGGCGCATCTCCACGGACGCGCGTCCCCCGATGAACGCGGCGGGGCAGCGCAGCGGATGGTGGTACAGCAGCGATGCCAGGTTGTGCGGCAGGGTGTTGTAGATGGCGGTTTCCACCTCGCGCGTGAAGCGCAGCATGCGCCGGCCATCCACATCATCCAGTCCGCCGCGCACATAGTCCTGCAGCACTTCGGGGTGCCACTGGGCAAAAGCCTTCTTGGCGCTGAAGTAGGCCAGCGCCTCTTCATCGCTGGCCCAGGCATTGCGCCGGCGCTGGCTGACCTTGCCCGGCGAGACAGAGCCCACGATCTGGGTGCGCTTGGCCACGCCCAGGGCATTGGCGCGCCAGCCGCTGATCAGCGGCGAGTCGATCAGCAGCACACCGCGCGCCAGTTCCGGATGGCGCGCGGCTGCCATGACGCTCAGAAAGCCCCCCAGCGAATGCCCCACCAGAAAGACCGGCCCGCCCACGCGCGCGACCTCGGCGCGCGCGAATGCCGCCAGTTCCTCCACCAGGTGAGGCCAGTTGTTGGTGACCGGGTAGCGCGGGTCATGGCCGAAACGCTCCACCCCCTGCGCCACGATGCCGCGCTGGGCCAGCAGCGACAGCAGCAGCCGGTAGGTCGGCAGGCCGAAGCTGTTGGCGTGCGAGAACACCACGGGCAGTGGTGCTGCCTGCGCATGCGCTGCAGCGGCCTGCCCGGCGGGTGTCACAGCCTGGGCTCCTTGGGCGTCATCGGCGAAGTGGCCAGTCCATTGGCCGTGGAGGTGGGCTGTGCGCTGTGGTAGGGCTGGCGCAGCGCCGCAGGCGGCAGCCGGCCCATGGAGCGCGCAGCCGAGCGCGTGGCGCCAGCGGGGGCGCTGACCTTGGCCAGCGGCTGGGCCTGGCGGCTGTGCACACGGATGGGCACATCGGAGGTGCCGCCATCCCAGGCCGGGTCCTCGATGCTGTCGAAGACCTGGCGCAGGCGCTCGCCCCAGCTGTCGTGCAGCATGCGGAAATAGGGATTGCTCTCGTCGATGCTGACGATCTTGTCGGAGGAGAACTGGTCCTTTTCGTAGACGATGAGGTCCAGCGGCAGGCCCACCGAGAGATTGGACTTGAGCGTGCTGTCCATGGACACCAGCGCGCACTTGGCAGCCTCGTCCAGTGGCGTGCCCGGCGTGATCACCCGGTCCAGCACCGGCTTGCCATACTTGGACTCGCCAATCTGGAAGTAGGGCGTCTCGCTTGTGGCTTCGATGAAGTTGCCGGCCGAGTAGACCTGGAACAGACGCATGTTCTCGCCCTGGATCTGGCCGCCGAAGACCAGCGAGATATTGAAATCCACGCCCGAGCGCGCCAGCGCCGCGCTGTCGCGCTCATAGACATGGCGCACGGCCGCGCCCAGCACGCGCGCCGCATCGAACATGCTGCGCACATTCCAGATGGTCAGCATGTCGCCGGTGGCTTCATCGCGCAGCTGCTGGCTCTCCAGCAGCTCGCGCACGGATTGTGTGATCGACAGGTTGCCGGCCGACAACAGCACCATGAAGCGGTCGCCGGGGTTCTCGTAGACCATCATCTTGCGAAATGAGCTGATCTGGTCGAGGCCGGCATTGGTGCGGGAGTCGGCCAGGAAAACCAGGCCGGCGTTGAGCTTGATAGCAACGCAATAAGTCATGGGGGTGTCCGAATGTGCGGTGGTGGCAAGTTTAGTGCGGCGCGGGCGCAAGCGCTCAGGCCGCCAGTTTCTTGAGCTGGTACAGGGCTTCCAGCGCCTCGCGGGGGCTGAGCGCATCGGGGTTGATGGCAGCCAGGGCCTCGGCCAGCGGATGGGGGCCCGCATCGGGCTCGGGCATATCGGGGGCTGCAAACAGATCGACCTGCTGGCGGCCCTCGTCGGCCTGGGCCTCCAGGGCCTGCAGCGCGTGGCGCGCATGGTGCAGCACCCCGGCGGGCATGCCGGCCAGCTTGGCGACCTGAATGCCGTAGCTGCGGCTGGCAGGGCCGGGCTGGATTTCGTGCAGAAACACAATGTCGTGCCCGGACTCGGCCGCGCTGACATGCATGTTCACGGCAGCGCGGGCCTTGGCTGGCAGCTCGGTCAGCTCGAAATAATGCGTGGCGAACAGCGTGAAGGCCCGCGTCTTGTCATGCAGCTGGGTGGCAATGCCGCTGGCCAGCGCCAAGCCGTCGAAGGTACTGGTGCCGCGACCGATCTCATCCATCAGCACCAGGCTGTGGGGCGTGGCCGAGTGCAGGATCTGGGCCGCCTCAGTCATCTCCATCATGAAGGTGGACTGGGCGTTGGCCAGGTCATCGGCCGCGCCGATGCGCGTATGAATCGCATCGATGGGGCCCAGGCGGCAGCCCGATGCAGGCACATGCGAGCCCATGCTGGCCAGCAGCACGATCAGCGCCACCTGGCGCATATAGGTCGATTTGCCGCCCATGTTGGGGCCGGTGATGATCTGCATGCGCGTGTTGGCGTTCATGCGCGTGTGGTTGGCGATGAAATTGCCGCTCGATGTCTCGGCCATGCGTGCCTCGACCACCGGATGGCGGCCCGCCTCGATCTCGATGCACGGATGGCTGACAAACTCGGGCGCGCACCAGTTCAGCGTCAGCGAGCGCTCGGCCAGCGTGCACAGCACATCGATCGCGGCAATCGCGCCCGCCACGCGCGTGAGCGCGGGCACATGCGGCTGCAACTGGTCCAGCAACTGCTCGTACAGCCATTTCTCGCGCTGCAGCGCGCGCTCCTGCGCCGACAGGGCCTTGTCCTCGAACGCCTTGAGTTCGGGCGTGATGTAGCGCTCGGCATTCTTGAGCGTCTGGCGGCGGCGGTAGCGCTCGGGCACCGCATCCTTGTAGCTGTTGGTGATCTCGATGTAGAAGCCGTGGACCTTGTTGAACTGCACGCGCAGGTTGGGAATGCCTGTCAGCAGCTTTTCCTTGGACTCCAGCTCCAGCAGGAACTCATCGCAGTTGTTCTGGATGGCGCGCAGCTCGTCGAGCTCGGCATCGAACCCTGTGGCGATCACGCCGCCGTCGCGCACCAGCGCGGCAGGCTCCTCCATGATGGCGCGCGCCAGCAGTTCGGCACAGCCCTCGGGCGGCTGCAGATCGGCGAACAGTCGCGTCAGATAGGCCGAGGGCGTCTGCCCTGCCTGTGCCAGCAGCGCAGCCTTTTGCAGCGTGCGCCCCAGGCCCACCAGCTCGCGCGGGCGCACCTGGCGCAGCGCCGTGCGCGCCGTGATGCGCTCCACATCGCTCACGCCCTTGAGCTGCTCGCGCAACTGCTGCCAGGGCGCGGCCACGCCCATGCCTGCACGCAGCGCCTGCGTCGCCTCCAGGCGGTCCAGCGCCTGCGCGCGGTCACGGCGCGGCTCCAGCAGCCAGGCCTTGAGCAGGCGGCTGCCCATGCCCGTCATGCAGGTATCGAGCAGCGAGAACAGCGTGGGCGAATCCTCGCCGCGCAGCGTCTTGACCAGCTCCAGATTGCGGCGCGTGGCCAGCGGCAGCGCGATCAGCTCGTCGTCACGCTGCACCTGCAAGGCATGGATGTGCGACAGGCTGCGGCCCTGGGTGTGCTCGGCATACGACAGCAGCGCCGCGCTGGCCGCATGGGCCAGCGGCAGGCCCTCGGCCTCCCAGGCCTTGAGGCTGGCCGCGCCCAGCAGCTCCAGCAGCTTGCGCTCGCCCAGGCCGCTGTCGAACTGCCAGTCAGGGCGCGGGGACAGCGGGCAGGCGATGGCGCCGCCGTGGCGCAGCGCGAACAGCCCCTGCTCGAAACGCTCGGTCACGCCCGCGCTGTAGATCAGCTCGCTGGGCGCAATGCGCGAAATCCATGCGCCCAGCTCATCCTGCGCGCACTCGGCCAGATGGATGCGGCCCTGCGTCACCGCCATCCAGGCCAGGCCGCAGCGCTGGCGCCCGGCCGTATGCAGAGACAGCAAAATCGCCTCGCTCTTGTCCGACAGCAGCTCGCTGTCGGTCAGCGTGCCCGGCGTGACCACGCGCACCACCTTGCGCTCCACGGGGCCCTTGGCGGCGCCCACTTCGCCCACCTGCTCGCAAATCGCCACCGACTCGCCCAGCTTGATCAGCCGGCCCAGATAGTTCTCCAGCGCATGGAAAGGCACGCCCGCCATCGGAATCGGCAGCCCCGCCGTCTGCCCGCGCGTGGTCAGCGTGATATCCAGCAGCCGCGCCACCTTCTCGGCGTCCCCGAAGAACAGCTCGTAGAAGTCGCCCATGCGGTAGAAAACCAGCGTGTCCGGGTAGTTGGCCTTCAAACCCAGATACTGCTGCATCATGGGCGTGTGAGCGGACAGTGGCGTTTCCGTGAGTTGCTGATTTGGCTGATCTGTCTGGCTCATGCTTAATGAAATCAATGTCTTGCGTTCTCTTTGGCTCGCAGCGGTTCCCCGTCTACCCCCTTTGCTGCACGGCTGAACTACAGGCGTTGGCGTAGCAAATCGACGGGTCTGCAGGAAAAAGTTACGCCGGCATTCTCGCGGGCTATCAGGAACCTGCGCCGCCAGCGGGGCGATATGGGGTTCAACGCGAGACAGGCCAAGCTGTTGCCGGCTGGGTCGCACATTATTGTCGATGGAGCGCCGGGGCTGGGCCAGAGCGAAGAGCTACGCCAGCAGCGCGATGCTCAGGGGGAGCAAGCTGGAGACCGCGTGCCAGAGCACGGTCGTGTTCTTCGGCCGGCCTGAGAACCTGTTCACGACTTCATCACAGAGATGGGGGCAAGAGCGCTGGAAGACAAGTTGCCGCAAATACTAAAATGCATGAAATTTCAATGAGAAATCATTCATGCCTGCCATCCTCCAATCACCTGCTTCCTCTTTGCGAGGCGTTGCTGCGCAACTCGCAGGCGAGCTTCAGGCTGGGCGCGTTTATCGCCGGGAAGATCTCGCACGCCTGTCCACGGCTGTGGATCGGCATCTGCGTGAACTGGTTGCAGCTGGTAAGCTGAAGAAGCTGGCCCAGGGCCTGTACCACGCACCGGAACAGTCCAGCTTTGGTCCGCTTCCACCGGCCGATGAACAGGTGGTGCGCGGGTTCCTGCGCGACAAGGAATTCCTGGTGTTCTCTCCCTCCGCTTACAACGCCGTGGGTCTGGGTACCACCCAACTTTACAATCGCACGCTGGTTTACAACCACAAGCGCCACGGCGTATTCAAGCTCGGCAACCGGCAATTCGACTTCCGGATGAAGCCTCGCTTCCCCAAGAAGCTGACGCCAGAGTTCCTGTACGTGGACCTGCTGAACAACCTGGACGAACTGGCGGAGGACCGCGATGCGGTCTTGCGCCAAGCGCGAAGCAAACGGCTTTCATTCGATTCCAGTCGCTTGCAGCGCGCAGCCGACAGCTTTGGCAGCGTGGCCACTCGCAAGCGCCTGCGGGAGTGGGCGGATGGCTGAGTTCCTGCACGAACGACGTGATTTTGATCAGTTGCTGGCCTTGGTCGCAGACGAACGGGGTCTTGATCCCATGCTGGTCGAGAAGGACTACTGGATCATGCATTGCCTGTGGGGCCTTCAGGCGCAGGGCTTTCAGTTTGAACTGAAGGGCGGCACGTCCTTGTCGAAGGGCTTCGGTGTCATCCACCGTTTTTCCGAAGACATCGATATCCGCATTGAACCGCCCGACGGCATGGACGTGAAGACGGGACGCAATCAGGATAAGCCTGCACATGTTGAATCACGGCGTGCGTACTACGACGCGCTGGCAACACGGATCCTCATTCCAGGTATCGACAGCGTAGAGCGTGATCCGCAGTTCGATGACGACAAGATGCGCAGGGCCGGCATTCGCTTGATCTACGCATCGCATGTTCCCGCGCTCTCTGGCATCAAGGATGGCATTTTGCTGGAACTTGGGTTCGATGACACCGCCCCGAATCGGCCGGTCACGATCTCGTCTTGGGCGCTGGACGTGGCCATGGCGCGCGGCGTGGCTGTAGAGGACAACCGTGCAGTGGCGGTAGCGTGCTATGCCCCCACGCACACTTTCGTCGAGAAACTGCAGACGATCTCTACCAAGTACCGGCGACTGGACGAAGCCCAGGCGTTTCCTGCCAATTTCCTGCGGCACTACTACGATGTGTATTGCTTGCTGGAGCTGGAGGAGGTTCATGCCTTCATGAAGACGCCCGCGTACCAGGCTCGCAAGAAGCAGCGGTTCCGAACCGGCGACGAACAGGTCATTGCCCGTAATCCTGCCTTTGTGCTGGCCGACGTTGAGCAGCGCCAGCGCTTTGCGCAGGAATACCGCAAGACAGTCGCGTTGTACTACCAGGGGCAGCCGGACTTCGCGGTGCTGATGGATCGGATCCAGCAATACATTGATGTCATGTGAATGGCGAGCTTCGATGGCTTGGGGTACAGCAGAGGGCAGACCTTTGAGGCCTCACCCGGCACCAGCCGGCTCAGGCGTTCGCCTTCGGCACGCGCCTGCGCAAGCCACTGATTCCAGCCCGAGGGCAGCCTGCCGTTGCCAGACAGCCGGCGCAACACGCGGTAGGCATCGTTAGCGCTGTCACAGGCGCGCTTCGTATCCTCATCACTGCCCCGCCAGTCGCGCCGCCCCGCGAAGCGCGTCCATGAAGGCCTGTGCAGCCGGTGCAGGGACTTCTCCCAGCCGCGTGACCAGTCCATAGTCGGGCATCCGGTCCGATGCCTGGTCGGGAGCTGGGCAGGGCAGTTCGACCGGGATGCGGGTGAGCATGCCCTTGTGGATATACCGCTGAGCCAGAGCGCCAGGCTGCAGCGAGAGCATGTTCGTCGTCTGCATCAGCTCCAGCGCAAACACGAAGGAGGGCGTCTCCACCGTGCCCGAGCTGAGCGTCAGCCCGTTGTGGCCGAAGATGCCATCCGTCACCTTGCGCAGCGCCGTGGAGCCGGGGTAGACAATCCATGGTCAGCGGGACAGCTCCGTGATGGTGAGCCCGCGCGCACCACGCAGCGGATGGCTGGCGCCTCCCACCATCAGCAAGGGCTCGCTCGACAGACGCTCGTAGTGGAACTGCGTTTTTTGCGCATCGTCGGTGAAACGGCCGATCATGAGGTCGATCTTGCGCTCGGCCAGCCACGCGAGCAGCTGATCGCTGCTTTGCTCCAGCACTTTGAGCACCAGCAGGGGCCGCAGGCGTTGAATCTCGGCCACTGCCGCCGTGAGGATATGGGCCGCCGAACCCGTGATGGCGCCGACCGAAAGATGGCCATGGCCCCCTTGCCGTAGTGCGTTGAACTCCTCCACGAACTTGCGGTGCCCTGCCAGCGAGTCGGCGGCATAGCGCAGGGTGAACAGCCCCAGCTCGCTGGGCTGCATGCCGCGCGGCAGCCGCTCGAACAGCCGCGACTCCAGGATCTCCTCGATGTCCATCAGGATCTTGGTGGCTGCCGGCTGCGTGATGTGCATCTGCTCGGCCGTCAGGCGCAGGTTGCGCGTCTGCCCGAGGATGTCCAGAAACTGCAGATGCCGAAAGCGCAGCCTCGCGCAGGCCTGGGCCAGGGAGATGGGCTTGCCTGAAGGCGGACCTGAAGTCATAAGCATCTGGAATGGATGCTAGCAAAAAAGTGAGTGGACCAGTACAGGGCCGGAACCTACTCTGTGTCCTGCGTCCAGGAAAGTCCGCCAGAGACCCTGCTGTGCCGGTGGTCCCGCCCCCGGGGGCCCTGGACTGCTAATCAAGGACTTTGTGATGAGCGAAACAACAGCAGCCACAGCAGCCCGTGCGGACCTGCAATCCCAGGGCCTGCCCGACGATGGCCTGGCCGGCACCCTGGTAGGGCGGGCATGGGTACAGGGCAACCCCTCAGGCCCCGCTGTGGTGGTACTGCGCGACGGCGGCGTCTACGATCTCAGCCGCCACTACCCCACCATGAGCACGCTGCTGGATACGCCCCATCCCGCCGAAACCGTGCATAACACCCCCGGTCAGTACCTGTGCAGCGTGCCCGGCCTGCTGGCGAACAGCCGGCCGGGCCTGCGCGACACCGCCAGCCCCTGGCTGCTGGCGCCCTGCGACCTGCAGGTGGTGAAAGCGGCGGGAGTGACCTTTGCGGCCAGCCTGATCGAACGGGTGATTGAAGAGCAGGCCCGAGGCGACGCCAGCCGTGCCCAGGACCTACGCAGCCAGGTGAGTGCACTGATCGGCAACAGCCTGGCCTACATCCGCCCGGGCTCGGAACAGGCCCGGGCACTGAAAGCGCTGTTGCAGCAGCAAGAGCAATTCGAGGGCTCTGACGGGTGTTCTTGTCCAGCAGGGTCCAGCAAAATCAAGCACTTACGAGCGGTTGCTGGCAAGCACTTGCACCCATCGGCAACTGGTTTGGCATAGATTTGGCATAACTTTCTGCCACTCCGGAAGCCCGACGGCAGCATCATAGCCTAGCCAAACACCCCATTTCGGACAACTTCGGGCGCTGCAGCGGATAGGCCGAGCAGCACGGCCAACTGGCACCACTGCGAGCCGGTCAGTTGCAGCGACCAGCTCCCAGTGTGTAGCGACCCATACGGACTCACGACCCAACGGACTCATCCGCGTCTGCAACGTCGACCATCGTGCCCACTGTCCCAAGCCGTGCATGCGCCAGCTCCTCGCGTGGCCGGGTCCGCTCGAGCTGACTGAGACCCTGTGAGCGTTTTGTCCATGGTCGCCACCCGTGCCCCTCACCATTTCACTTCCTAGACGGTCTCGAGGCGGAACTTGTACTGATGTGGAACCAGCCTGCGGGCCCCGGGCATCACGGACACGATTTCGGCCGCCGCCGCGTTGAACGTTCTGAGCAGCCGCAGAAGCTTAGCCTCTGATTCGTCGTGCGGCCCAGGGCGCTCGGGCAGGACACTGAAGCAGAACCACAACGAAGGGACAACCGCACAAGCAATCTGTGTGTCGAGAGGTCATCGCTCCACTCAAGCAGCTGCCACACACCAGCAACCTGATGCTCGACATCAGGCCAAAAAATTACATGCGTCCTGAAGGCGCATCTACGAGACCGCCTCTGGGTCTTGAACTTCCGAAACCTAACCACTCGAGGACTCCCCTTCACCTTGAGAGTTCGAGTGCGAAAACTGCGGGAACTAAGCAAAAAAACAGGGGGTGACTCGGTCACACCCTGTTATGAATTGTTGATAGGCGCTGCCGGCCGAGAGGCAACCAGCGCCATTTTTTGAGGCGCTTGGCACACCCCCCTCATGCCGGCCTCAAAGGTGCCGGGCCAGGTAGGCCGACAACTCGCGATGCCGTTCTCGAAGAGCAGCCTCACTGGGAGCCTCGTCGAACGGCGTTCTCGAAATGCACTCATTCACGACATCCCAATACGTGTCGTATGCCTCCATGAAATCCTCAAAACTGCCCGTCAACTTCGGAACAAAATCTTTCTCGAAGCTATAGACCTGGTTCGTGAAGGATTCGAGGAAAAATTCAGGGGTCAGAATCTCGCACCACTCATGGACGCGAGAGTCGATGATGTCCTGGAACGCACTGACTCGCTCACGACTATCCAATGCGAATTCGTCACATGCCTCTGCCGCTTCATCGAGATGTTCCTGCTGGAGCGTGAGGTACTTCACGCGCCCCTTATCAATCGATTCAAAGAGGCAGAGGTAGTTGCCGCGAATTTCGACACCATGCCAAATGGTAGATGGAAAGTGGTTTTTTTGGTCTGCCATGATATTTCCTAAGTGGGTTGAAAGTGCCGTCTGCGAAATGCGACTGCTTTCTTGTGTAGTCACTAGGCTCATGGACGTAAACCGCTGCTTTTTAGCTAAAGGAATCTCATCGCAAACAGGGAGCAGCCCTTGATTTTTGGTTGGAACACCCGGTCTCACTCATCTTGCGTCGCTTGTGGTTTCCACATCTAAGGCCCCCACCAAGGCACATCGCCAAGCACCTTCTCTTGGTCTTGTCTTGTTTTTCGGCAGCGATGCAGGCCTCAAAAAATCCCATTTGGCGAGTGGAATCGCTCTAACTGCCCCGCCGATTACTCCGTGTCTGCAGCGTCCACAACTGAATCCAATACTCCAAATCGCGCCTGCGCTTGCTCCTCGCGCGGACCAGTCCGTTTGAGCTGACCACGACCGTTCAGACGTTTGTCCATCGTCGCGGCCAACACCCAAGAACGCTCAACCTCCTCCACGGTCTCGGTACGAAACTTGTATTTACTGTGAAACACGCCAGCTAGCTTGGGCATCATGGGCGCGATTTCGGCCGCCGCTGCGTTGAACGTTCTGAGCAGACGCAGAAGCTTGCCCTCTGAATCTTCGTCTGGCGCAGGCCCCTCGGGCAGAACATAGACTGGAGCAGGCACGGCCGGTGGCAGAACCGGACCGAGCGTGCTGGCGCAGCCAGCTTGAGCACGACTGACCCTCATCAGCTCAAGCAGCTCGTCCAGCTTGGCGTCCACATCGAGCAGAGACGCCCTGGCTGGCGCCGCGCCACCTTCCGCGCAGCGGGTTGCGGCCTGCTCGAGCCAAGCCTGTGCCGCCGCTTGGTCCGCATCGTTGAGCAGGCTCAGGCTGTAGCCGCTGACGAACTTGATGAAGCCGACGCCGAAGGGCTGGCTTTCTCCGTCGTCGTCGATACGGATGGCGCCGACCGGCAGCCGAACTTTCTGGACTCTGCGCGCCGACTTGACGGGGACCGGATAGGTGAGGGACGCGGATTTTCCGCCGTCGCGGGATTTGATGCCGACCAATTTTTTCATGTTGATGTTCGCCGAGAGTTGGTGTGAGGTCTCGTGTAGCGAACAGCGCCGGCGCAGTGCCGGCACGGTGAATCCAAAACGTCAGCATCGTGGATGCCTCGCGTTCGGCGCACGTCCGGC
>NZ_JACSYA010000079.1 GCF_029870285.1 Delftia sp. PS-11 | reverse complement strand
TTGATCTGCTGCACGATCTGGCGGAACGCCTTGGCCAGGTCCTCGCCCTTGCTGACCGCGTAGAACTGGCCCCGGCCATTGATGGCGGCATGCCACATGTCGTGGCCCCTGTCGCGGCTCTGCGCCAACCATTGAAAGTTGCCTTTGGCATAGTCGGCAAAGTCGCCGTCGTAGCCATAGGGCACGATGGAAGATGGGGCAGCGATGGCGTAACGGCCACCGTATGGCGTGTGGCTGGTATGGGGCAGTGCATCGTTGCTGAACCCGATGGTGAAGGTGACCATGTGCGGCCAGGTGGCCGGGTTGTAGCGCGGGTTCCAGTATTTTTCCAGGGTGGTGGATGTGCCTCGGCTGCGGTTGGTAAATGTCTCGGTGGCCGGGGCGTTGCGCAATTCGGCAGACGGCCTTAAAGCGCCTTGCAGGCGGGCCGGGTTCTGCAGCGGGTCGGCCCAGCTTTTGAAGGCCCAGTCTGCGATGGTGGTGTAGTCCTCTACGTCCTGGTAAATCCGGGTCTGTGGGCTGCTTGTCCGGTAGGCGGTGCCATCGGGCAGCGTCCTGTCGGTTCCGTCGTAGTTTCTGGGAGAAGTCGGCCTTTCGTTCCCGTTCCATCCGCCATCGGTCAGCAATACATGGTAGTTGCGCCGGCAGCCCAGGTAGGGCTCGGCCTGCTGTCCGGGAATGGCGGCCCAGGGGCTGTTGATGCCCAGACGCTCGCGCATATAGGCATCGGCTCTTTGCACCAGGTCGTGGGTTGGGGT
>NZ_JACSYA010000078.1 GCF_029870285.1 Delftia sp. PS-11 | reverse complement strand
TGACCTTGGGCAGCGGCGCAGGACCGTCCACATCGGCCATGGCACCGCGTGCAATCAGCCACATCACCAGCTCGATGCCTTCGGAGCCGGCCTCGCGCACATAGTCGATATGCGGCATCCTGGCCAGGCCCGCAGGGTTTTCGATCAGCAGGTCCAGGAAGCGGTTGTCCCACTCCTTGTTGATCAGGCCCGCGCGCGCGCCCTGCAGCTGGTGGCTCATGCCGCCCGTGCCCCAGATCTGCACGTTCAGGTCCTGGTCGAAGCTCTCCACCGCGCGACGGATGGCGCGGCCCAGGTTGAAGCAGCGCTGGCCCGAGGGCACAGGGTACTGCACCACGTTCACGGCAAACGGAATCACCGGGCAGGGCCAGGCGCCCGTCTGCGGGTCCTGCTCGCCGCACATCAGCGACAGCGGCACGGTCAGGCCATGGTCCACGTCCATCTTGTTGACGATCGTCAGATCGAAATCCTGTTGGATGACGGACTGCGCGATATGGCTGGCCAGCTCGGGATGGCCGATGACCTTGGGCACGGGGCGCGGGCCCCAGCCCTCGTCGGCGGGCTGGTACTCGGCAGCCGTGCCGATGGCGAACGTGGGGATGAGGTCCAGGCTGAACGCGGTCGCGTGGTCGTTGTAGACCAGAAAGATCACATCAGGCTTGTTGTCCTTCATCCACTGGCGCGAGTGCTCGAAGCCCTTGAACAAGGGCTGCCAGTAGGGCTCGTGGGTCTTGCCCAGGTCCATGGCCGCGCCAATGGCGGGCACATGCGAGGT
>NZ_JACSYA010000077.1 GCF_029870285.1 Delftia sp. PS-11 | reverse complement strand
AGCATCAGAGCCAGGAAGGCGAGATGGATGAACTGCAGGCTGGTGTTGAGCCAGCGCTCACAGTTCTTCCATAGCCTGCGGTTCTTCTCCAGCCACGCGAAGCTGCGCTCGACCACCCAGCGCTGGGGCATCACCTTGAACGTATTCAACTCACTTCTCTTGGCGATCTGCACCGTGACATGCTCGCCCAGAATCTTGTGCACGCCTTGCACGAAGGGCTCACCCGTATATCCGCTGTCGCACAGCAGGCTTTGCACCCGTTTCAGGCTGCGCTTGCAGCTCTCGAGTGCCTGCAACGCCCCTTTGCGGTCAGTCACTTCGGCCGTCGTCACCGCCACCGCGTGCGGCAGTCCTTGGGTGTCCACCGCAATATGGCGCTTGATGCCCGAGACCTTCTTTCCCGCGTCATAGCCCTTCGCACCTGCCGTGTCCGCGTTCTTCACGCTCTGCGCGTCCACGATCAAGAAGCTGCTGCAGGCGTTGCGCCCCTGTTGCTCGCGGACCGCGCCAACCTGATTTTTTTAAAGCCTGCTCCAGCAGGCTGCCGCCTTCGCGCGGCTCGCTCCAGATCGTCCAGTACGAGTGCACCGTGCGCCACTTGGGGAAATCGTTCGGCAGGGCTCTCCACTGGCAGCCTGTGCGCAGCAGGTAGAGCACCGCGCAGAACACTTCGTAGAGCTCCACCTTGCGCGGCGCAGTCTTCCTGCGAGCGCGCTCCAGCAACTCCCTGATCTGCTCGAACTGCTCGCGCTTGATGTCGCTCGGATAGCCTTTTCTCATCTCCCGAGCTTCTCATGCTCACACGGAGACTTTGAACACGCT
>NZ_JACSYA010000076.1 GCF_029870285.1 Delftia sp. PS-11 | reverse complement strand
GGCAGGTCGCGCGGGTCGGCGGCTTGTTTGCCGTCGCGGAACAGCAGGGACGGGTCGGGCACGCGCTCGAAGCGGTAGCCGCGCGGGAATCCCTGGGCGCGGAACAGCTCGCGCGGCTTGAGCATGCGCAGCGTGATGTCCACCAGCACCCACCACTGCCCGGCGTGCCACATGAGCACCAGCTCGGCGGGGTCGGGGAAGTGCTCGGGCAGGTGCTTGTGCAGCAGCTCGGCGCACATGCGGGCGCGCGCGGCGTGCTCGGGCGCCAGCGTTGCGGCTGGCACTTGGCAGGTCTGCACCAGACCCATGCGGGCCTTCGTGGGCACGGTGTGCATGGGCTCGTTGCATGCGCTGTCCTGGCCGCCCTCGCTGTAGTACTTGACGAGGTAGGCGGTAATCAGGCGCTGCTGCGTGCCGCTGGACGTGACCGTGGACATGGGATCTCCCACTGCGCGGCCGTCGCCCTCATAGAACCCGCCGTTGGCTTGCTCCAGGCATACGGCTGCAAGCGCGCTCGTTGCGCCGCTGGCGGTGACCGTGTTGAGCGGCACCTCCAGGCTGCGGATGCCATGGCTGAATCGCTTGGTGCCGTCCTTGCCCTCGCCGTGCCCCATGTCCACCAGATGCGCTGCTACTAGGGCGTGATGGCCTCCTGTGGTCACGGTCCGCAACGGGCTGTCCGGCGCGGCGCCAGGATGGCCAGTGGTGTTGGTCATGACCAGATGGCCTTGCACTACGGCGCTTTTGACGCCACCGGCCACCACGGTGCCCAGAGGCGCCTCGATGTCCTGCACGCGCGGCTGCTGGCCCTCGCGCTCGCCGTAGCCCACGGTGATCAGGTT
>NZ_JACSYA010000075.1 GCF_029870285.1 Delftia sp. PS-11 | reverse complement strand
GCAGGCGCCGGCGTTGATCAAGGGCTTCAAGCCGACGCATGTCTTGGCAGACAAGGGCTATGACAGCCGTGCCTTTGTGGCGCAAGTTGAGGCGGCTGGCGCACAGGCAGTGATTCCGCCACGCAGTTGCCAGCAGGCCAGGCCCTTCGATGCCGACCTGTACAGAGCGCGCAATGCCATCGAGCGTAGCTTTGCAAGGCTCAAGCAGTTGCGCCGCATTGCGACGCGCTATGACCGTAAGGCCAGTCACTTCATGGCTTTCCTGTGCCTGGCTGCAAGCATGGCCTGGCTACCAGCTTGAATGTCGATTCACCCTAGGATCTTGCCATCAGACTGCAGGATGACACTGCGGCCAAGATCATAGCCACTTCCCACTGGTATGCGCAGTGTGCCAGTCCCCAGGCTGCCAAAGCTGGTATCCAGTAAGCCATCGGGATTCAGGCGAATCAGGCTGATGTCTCTGACACTGCTGTCGCCACTGGATCCTGCCACCACGATCTTGCCATCAGGCTGCAGGATGACGCTGTAGGCTTCGTCAATTTTGCTGCCAACGGAAATCATTTGCTTACCTGTCCCCTGGTCACCAAAGCTTTTGTCCAGCGAGCCATCGGGGTCCAGGCGGATCAGGCTGAAGTCTTTGTCGTTGCCGTTGTAGCTGGATCCGGCCACCACGATCTTGCCGTCAGGCTGCAGTACGACTCCACCTCCAATGTTATAGCCATTGCTCACGGGCACTAACAGTGTGCCCTTTCCGCCAGGGCCAAAGCTGGTGTCCAGAGATCCATCGGTGTGAAGACGGATCAGGCTGAAGTCCGTGAGGCCACTGGCGTTGCCACTGACTCCCGCCACCACAATCTTTCCATCAGACTGCAGGGCGATACTGCTGCCAAAGTCATCGCCACTGCCCACAGGCACCATCAGCTTGCCTGTTTTATCGATGCCAAAAAAGCGGTCCAGGGAGCCATCGGGATTCAGGCGAATCAGGCTGAAGTCGTTGTTACTGCCGTTGCTACTGGTTCCTACCAACACGATTTTGCCATCAGGCTGACAGATGACGCTGCCGCCCCAGCCACTACCCCAGCCACTACCACTAGGGTGAATCGACATTCAGCGCGAGGGTCTTGAAAAATGAGACGATTGC
>NZ_JACSYA010000074.1 GCF_029870285.1 Delftia sp. PS-11 | reverse complement strand
TGAGGTTGCCCCTGAAAACCGGAGTGCTTAGCCGGATCATCAAGCGGCAGATTTACGCTGCGCCGCCAACCAACGTTGTTCGAACTGCATCGGGCTGAGATAGCCCAGCGCCGAATGTAGCCGTGAGTGGTTGTAGAAGGCGATCCAGTCCATCACAGCCTGTCGTGCCTGCTCACGTGTGGCGAACCGTTCGCCATGGATGCAGGCCGTCTTCAGTCGTCCCCACAAGCTCTCCGTGGGAGCATTGTCCCAGCAATTGCCCTTGCGCGACATCGAACTGCGTATGCCCCAGGCTGTCAGCACACACTGAAAATCCTGGCTGCAATACTGGCTGCCCCTGTCGCTATGGAAGATCAGCCCGGCGGGCGGTCTGCGCCGAAAACAGGCCATCAGCAGCGCATCTTTGACCAGCGCGGTCTGCATGTGCGCCTGCAGGCTCCAGCCCACCACCTGGCGGCTGTGCAGATCCAGTACGGCTGCCAAGTACAGCCAGCCTTCGTCGGTTGCGATGTACGTGATGTCCCCGCTCCACAGCACGTTGGGCGCAGCCGGCGTGAAGCGGCGTTGCACCAGGTCCGCAGCCACCGGCAAGCGATGCGCGCTGTCGGTGGTCACCACAAACTTGCGCTTGCCCTTGGCCCGGATGCCGTGACACTGCATCAATCGGCGTACCCGTTCCTTGCCCACTCGCAGGCCGCGAGCCAGCAGTTCGCGGTGCATGCGCGGCCAGCCGTACTCGCCACGCAGTTGCTGGTGGATTGCCCGGATGTGGGTCAACAACATCTCGTCGCTGTGCAGGCTGCGCGCCCTGTCGCTAGCACTGCCTGCGGATGCTCTCCAATGGAAATATCCACTGGGACTGACTTGCAGAACCTCGCACATCAGCGAGACCGGCCAGCATCCATTCATCGATTGAATCCAGGCGTACCTTGCAGCACATCCTGCGCAAAGTACGCCGCGGCTTTTTTTGCAATATCGCGCTCCATCGTGAGCCTGGCCACTTGCGCTCTCAGTCGAGCAATCTCCGCCTGCTCGGGCGTGACTGCCGGCGCCTGTGCCTTGTCTTCGGGCATTCCTGCCGTTTGGCACCTTGCATCGGCCCTGACCCAGTTCGTCAAGCTGGCCTTGGGCATACCCAGCGTCGCAGCCACGACCGACGCAGCGCGCCCGGCCTTTACCTGTCGCACGGCCTCCTGCTTGAACTCCAGCGTGTACTTCGCTCTCGTTTGCTTCTTGTTCAATTCATGCTCCTGTCCCGGCATTCTCCGGGCTGGGGCTATGCACTCCAGAATTCGGGGGCAACCTC
>NZ_JACSYA010000073.1 GCF_029870285.1 Delftia sp. PS-11 | reverse complement strand
GTCCACCCTGAACAATCCTGTTTTCAGCTGCAGGCAGGTCTGTTATTGAGCAAAGGGGCGATCAACACAGCGATGACCTCCCGCATCGACAGCCCGAATCGGGCGCAATAAAGCCGCAGCGCGGCCAGGATCAGGCGCAGGTTGTGCCCCGCGCCGCACATCACCGCGTGCTGCGCATCGCCCAGCGCGCCCTTGAGTCGATTGCGAGCGAGGCGCCCGTCCATCTTCATGTGCCCGATAGCCGGCTCGATGGCGCTGCGCCGCTTGATCATGCCCTGGAGCGTTCGGGTAATCCCACGCTTTTGGCCTGACATCAGGATGCGTACCCCTTGGAGCTTCACCCCCTTGTAGCCTTTGTCCACGATCGCAGTCGCAGGCGCTTTATCCGTGCCGGTGAGGATGCCCACCTGCTCCAGCGTCTCAGCCAGCGTGTGGCCGTCATACGGGTTGCCCGGCATGGAGCGCATGCCCACCACCAGCCCTTCCTTGAGCGTAGTGGCGATGCTGACCTTCACTCCAAACTCATACGGTGTCCTGGCTTTGCCCTTGCTGATGCACTCCACTTCGGGTGCATGCAGGGCGTACAGCTTGTTCTTGTCTTTGGTGCGCTGGGTCAGGATGCGGCCAGTGCGCTGCAGCAGGTCCTGGACCTTGGCCTTGGCTGCCTCGGGCAGCACGTGCAACTGGCGGCAGACTTCGCGATGGACCCGCCCGACGCGGGTGCGCAGCGTGCGCAAGGCCTTCTTCATGCGCTTGAACTGCTTGGCATGTGCATAGCGCCCGATCTGCGCGGCCAGACGAGGAGCCACCCGGTTGTAGTTCTGGCGCAGCCGCAGTCCGTGATCTTCGGCGGCCTTGACCAGATGCTGGCGGCTCCTGTCCAGCAGCCGGCTGTCGGTGGGATAGGCCACGGCCTTGGGCATGACGGTGGTGTCCACGATGACTTGCTGCACGCTGGTTTTTTGGATCACGCCGCCACGCCGGGCAGCGTCGATGCTGGCCGCCAGCAGCGTCTCCACGCCTTCTTCACCAACGCGCTTTCTCCAGCGCGTCAGGCTGGACGGATCGATGGGCGCCTCGGTCTGCAGGTAGGTCTCGCCGCAGAAGAACTGCCAGTACGGGTTCTCCACCCAGGTGTTGACCACCGCTTCGTCCGAGGCATCGAAGGTGTGCTGCAGGTACAGCAGTCCGGCGATCAAGCGAGGCGGCAAGGCGGGCCGGCCACGGGCCGAGGTGAACGAGATCGCGAACGTGCGCTCGATCTCGGGCCAGTCGATCAGCGCGGCCAGCTTGACCAGCGGGTGCTTCATGTTGATCTGCTCGTCCAGCCGTGGACGGAACAACTCGGCCGTATGCGGCTGCGAAGGCTTCGGACCCATCGGACTCCTCGAAGGAATTTACAGGAAAACAGTTGCTGGCAGCAGCATAACTTGCAAATCATGCAGCCATCAATCCGAAGAACTTCAAGACAGATCAAAGGCTTACGGGTTGTTCAGGGCGGACTA
>NZ_JACSYA010000072.1 GCF_029870285.1 Delftia sp. PS-11 | reverse complement strand
CCCGAGATGCCCGCCGCCACGTACAGCTGCGGCGCCACGATCTTGCCCGTCTGCCCCACCTGCAGGTCGTTGGGCGCATAGCCCGCATCCACCGCCGCGCGCGAGGCGCCAATGGCCGCGCCCAGCTTGTCCGCCAGCGGCGTGATCACTTCCTGGAACTTCTCGCTGCTGCCCAGCGCACGTCCGCCAGAGACAATGATCTTGGCCGCCGTCAGCTCGGGACGGTCGCTCTTGGTCACTTCACGGCCCACGAAACGGCTCTTGCCGCTGTCGCCCGCCGCAGCCACCTGCTCCACCGCCGCGCTGCCACCCGAGGCCGCCGCCGCGTCAAAGCCCGTGCCGCGCACGGTGATCACCTTGACCGCATCGCTGCTTTGCACCGTGGCAATCGCGTTGCCCGCATAGATGGGGCGCTCGAAAGTGTCGGCGCTGTCCACCTTGGTGATGTCGCTGATCTGCGCCACATCCAGCTTGGCCGCCACGCGCGGCGCAGCGTTCTTGCCGCTGGCCGTGGCCGGGAACAGGATGTGGCTGTAGCTGCCGGCAATCGCCAGCACCTGCGCCGCAATGTTCTCGGCCAGGCCGTCCTTGAGGCTGGCGCCATCGGCATGGATGACCTTGGCCACACCGGCAATCTGGGCCGCCGCCTGCGCTGCGGCGCCGGCGTTTTCGCCCGCCACCAGCACATGCACGTCGCCGCCGCAGGCAATGGCTGCCGTCACGGTGTTGAGCGTGGCGCTCTTGATCGAAGCGTTGTCGTGTTCTGCAATAACCAGTGCAGTCATGGAATTCCTTTCAGTTCAATGCTTGAGCGGCGCCGGGCCGCCCCAAGCCGCGAGGCCCCCCCTGGGGGGCAGCGAACCTTGCGCAGCAAGGGCAGCGTGGGGGCACCACAGTCTTTTAGATCACTTTGGCTTCGTTCTTGAGCTTGCTGACCAGGGTTGCCACATCGGGCACCTTCACGCCCGCGCCGCGCTTGGCCGGCTCGGCCACCTTCAGCGTCTTCAGGCGCGGCGCCACGTCCACGCCCAGATCCTCGGGCTTGACCGTGTCCAGCGGCTTTTTCTTGGCTTTCATGATGTTGGGCAGCGTCACATAGCGCGGCTCGTTCAGGCGCAGGTCGGTGGTGATCACCGCCGGCAGCGACAGCGACAGCGTCTCCAGCCCGCCATCGACTTCGCGCGTGACGTTCACGCTCTCGCCCGCAACCTCGACCTTGGAGGCAAACGTGGCCTGGGGCAGGTCGGCCAGCGCCGCCAGCATCTGGCCGGTCTGGTTGGCATCGTCATCGATGGCCTGCTTGCCCAGGATGATCAGGCCCGGCTGCTCCTTGTCCACCAGGGCCTTCAAGAGCTTGGCCACGGCCAGCGGCTGCAGCTCTTCGGCCGTCTCGACCAGGATGCCACGGTCCGCGCCGATGGCCATGGCCGTGCGCAGGGTCTCCTGGCACTGGGCCACGCCGCAGGAGACGGCGATGACTTCGGTGACCACGCCCTTTTCCTTCAAACGCACGGCTTCTTCGAC
>NZ_JACSYA010000071.1 GCF_029870285.1 Delftia sp. PS-11 | reverse complement strand
GATCTCCAGCACCTGCAGCGCAGCAGCGCCGGGAATGCGCTCACGCACCGCCGCCTGCGTCAGCACCAGAGAGATCCCGCTGTCGGCCACCATGTGCGCCAGGCGCTCGGCCGGGTAGTCCGGGTCCAGCGGCACATAGGCGCCACCGGCCTTGAGGATGGCCAGCAGGCCCACCACCATCTGCACCGAGCGCTGCATGGCGATGCCCACGCGTGTTTCGGGGCGCACGCCCAGGGCGATGAGGCGATGGGCCAGGCGGTTGGCGCGGGTGTTGAGTTCGGCGTAGGTCAGCGTTCTGCCCTCGCAGCGCAAGGCCGGGGCGCGGGGATGGCTCCGTGCCTGGGCCTGGAAGCGGCCGTGCAGCGCCATGGCTCCCCCATAACCACCACGCGCCCGTGAGACCCGGTATCGGCCATGGGCCAGCAAGCGGCTGCGCTCCTCCGGATCCAGCAGGTCGATATCGCCCAGCGCCTTGGCGCCTCCACGGGCCAGCTCCATCACCAATTGGTCCATCGCGTCATGCAGGCGGCCACAGAGCACGGCGGGCTCAACGGCGCCGGCGACCTGGGCGACCAGACCAAAGCCCTGCGCCTGATCGTCCACGGACATGCACAACGGATAGTTGGTCCGCTCCATGCTGTCCACGATCTCCATGCCTTCCAGCGCCTGCGACGATGTGCGCGCCTGCGGCCGGCTATAGCGGAAATTCAGCAGCGCGGTAAACAGCGGCGCGCCTGCGGGCAGGCCACTGCAGCGCTGGGCCAGCGTCAGGCTGGCATGCTCGTGCTGCAACAGCGTGGACAGCGTGGCGTGGGTGGCCAGCAGCGCATCGCGCAAGCCAAGGCGGCCCAGCCGGATGCGCAGCGGCAAGGTGTTGACAAACAGTCCCAGCGAGCGGACCGCCTCTTCGCCAGCCTGCATGCGGCCCAGCAGCACCGTGCCGAACACCACATCCTCACGGCCCGTGGCACCGGACAGCACCAGCGCCCATGCCAGATGGAAAAGCGATGCCGGGCTCACACCATACCGCCGGGCCTGGCGGCGGACGGCCTTTGCCAGATCGGCATCCAGTGCCAGACGCGCCTCCCTCACGTTGCGGCCATCGCCCTGCACATTCAGCAGCCCATAGGGCAAGGTGGGCTCCTGCACATCGGCCAGCATGCTGCGGAAGAACTGCTCATGCACGGCGGAAGGCACGCCCCTGCGCGCCTGCGCCACAAAGCGCCGGAAGGGAACCGGCACGGGTAGCGCATGCACGCAACCCTGCTGCACCAGGGCGATTTCCTCCACCAGCAAATCCACGGTGGCATGGTCCAGCACCAGATGGTGGCAGGCCAGCCGCAGCAACCAGCGGCCGCCCTCAGGCGACTGCAGAGCCAGCGCTTCGATCATGGGCGCCTTGCGTACATCCAGGCGCTGCGGTTGTGCTGCACCGGCTTCAAGCCAGCGAGTCTGCAAGCGGGACTGGCGCAGCACCACCTGCACGGGCTCGGCCAAGCCCTCCCAGAGCACGGCCGTGCGCAGGATGTCATGGCGTGCAATCACCTGGTTGAAGCTGTCCATGAAGCGCTGCAGCCGCTCGCGGCTGTCGAACGACAGCGTGTGCCATGTCAGATAGGCATCGTTCTCCGTATGCAGCAGGTGGTGAAACAGAATCCCCTCCTGCAGCGGCGCCAGCGGGTAGATGTCCTGGATATTGGCCGCCCCGCCCGGCACTGCAGCCTCTATGCGTGCAATCTCCTCCTCGTTCAGCGCCACCAGGGTCAGCATGTCGGGCGTGATCGCCATGCAGCCTTCGGGGATGCCGTTGGGCGGCACATCGGTCTCGCCGGCCACCGGCCCACCCTGCTGCG
>NZ_JACSYA010000070.1 GCF_029870285.1 Delftia sp. PS-11 | reverse complement strand
TTGTGCGCCCAGCATGGGCGCACACCTGCGGGTGCAAGTCCCGCTGCGAGCTGGTCACAGTGAGCAAAGTGAAGCGCAACTGCGCAAGGGCGACCGAGCGTGGGAAGGAAGCGCGGAGCGTAAATCGCGAGCCGATGAACAAGAACCGCATAGAAGGCGCTGCCAAGCAGGGCGAGTGGGCAAGAAACCACAAAGCTCTTGTGACCAAGGCGAGGTGGCGTAGATGCGGCGGTTGTGCGATGAAGGTGTGCGTTCTTACCTGGGGAGATCTCGCCTCACGCCTGAAAGGGCGACGGCCTTGCCGCAGCGAGAAGTCAGCAGAGGTCGTAGTAGCTGTAGCCGGGGCCGCTGAGGCCACAAGGCCAAGGCGAAGGACCGAACGAGAGTGAGTGACCGAGGACAAGAGGATGTCAAAGGCCATGCGTCAGATGCTGGAGCAATCCGGGCGGGCGGGCGTAGCGCACGGTGAAGCCGTGCGTGATCCTGTCAGCGACGAAGCCTGCGGCCCGCCTCTTGAGCACCAGGGCACAGGGTTGGCAAAGCCAAGGGCAGGCACTGGTGGCTTGCTGGAGGCGGCGCTGACGAGAGAGAACCTGAACCGTGCGTGGAAGCGGGTCAAGGCCAACAAGGGCACAGCCGGGGTGGACGGTCTCGACATCGAGCAGACCGCCGACATGCTGCGCACGCGCTGGCCCGACATCCGCCAGGCGCTGCTCAAGGGACGCTACCGGCCGTCGCCGGTGCGAAGGGTGATGATTCCCAAGCCCGACGGGAGCCAGCGTGAGCTGGGCATTCCGACGGTGCTCGATCGGCTGATCCAGCAGGCACTGCTGCAAGTGCTGCAACCCTTGATAGACCCGGGCTTGAGCGAGTACAGCTACGGGTTCCGTCCCGGACGGCGGGCGCACGATGCGGTGAAGGCCGCACGGGCGTATGTGCAGTCGGGCAAACGCGTGGTGGTGGACGTGGACCTGGCGAAATTCTTCGACCGGGTGAACCACGACATTCTGATCGACAGGCTGCAAGGGCGTATCAAGGATGCCGCAGTGATCCGGCTGGTGCGTGCGTACCTGAATGCGGGGATCATGGATGGTGGTGTGGTTGCCGAGCGCCAGATGGGCACGCCGCAAGGCGGGCCGCTGAGCCCGTTGTTGGCCAACGTGCTGCTGCACGAAGTGGACAAGGCGCTGCAGGTGCGAGGCTACAGCTTCGTGCGCTACGCCGACGACTGCAACGTGTATGTGGGCAGCAAGAAGGCTGGCGAGAGGGCGATGGCCTACCTGCGCAGGCTGTACGCGGATCTGAAGCTTCAGATCAACGAAGCCAAAAGCGCGGTGGCCAGCGCCTTTGGGCGCAAGTTCCTGGGCTACGCGCTGTGGCAGGCCAAGGGGCGCGAAGTCAAATGCGCTGTGGCTCACAAGGCCGTGGACGACTTCAAGGCCCGGATCCGGCAGAAAACGCGGCGCTCGGTCGGTTGCAGCATGGCGCAGGTGGTGCTCAACCTGCGGCCTTACCTGCTGGGCTGGAAAGCGTACTTCGGATTGGCGCAAACGCCAAAAGTTTGGCGTGAGCTGGACGAATGGCTGCGCCACCGGTTGCGAGCGATCCAGCTCAGGCACTGGAAGCGGGGTGGGACGATCTACCGGGAACTCAAGGCACGGGGGGCGACGCACGAGGCGGCAAAGCTGGTGGCGGCGAATAGCCGCCGCTGGTGGCGCAACAGTGGGAAGCTGCTCAACAGTGTGTTGACGATTGCCTGGTTCGATCAGATGGGATTGCCCAGACTCTCCTGACCTCAAGCTCTCGAACCGCCCGGTGCGGATCCGCATGCCGGGTGGTGTGGCAGGGGTGCCTCCTATGATGGAGGCCCCCTATGCCGAT
>NZ_JACSYA010000006.1 GCF_029870285.1 Delftia sp. PS-11 | reverse complement strand
TTTTCCCGCTCCAGTTAAATATCTGCAGCCTTGCTGTGGTAGATTGCTAGTGATTTGGCGCGATAGCAAAGCGGTTATGCCCCGGATTGCAAATCCGGTTAGACCAGTTCGACTCTGGTTCGCGCCTCCAGATTTCTCTAAGAGAATCAAAGACTTAAACGGCCCTTCGGGGCCGTTTGTCGTTTCTGGAGTTGCGCGATATTGTGCAAGTGAGGGTTTTTGTGTGTGTACTGTGTGCCGTTGAGGTGCCTGTTATGCACCTGATGCTTCGGCGCTGGCTTGCGCCGCGGCGTGGTCCTTGTTCAAACGCGAGGTAAATGCCTCGAAGGCCTCGGCTTCAAGCGGACGGCTCAGGAGGTAGCCTTGAAACACCCTGCAGCCCAGATCCAGCAAGAATGTCTGCTGCTGCTGCGTTTCTATGCCCTCGGCAACCACCTTCAGGTTCAGCGACTGCCCCAGTGCAATGAGGGTCTTGGCGATGGCTGCAGCGTTCCTGTCGGTCGGCACGTCGCGGACAAAGGATTTGTCGATCTTGAGCTGGTGCAGCGGCAGGCGTTTGAGGTAAGCCAGGGATGAGTAGCCTGTGCCGAAGTCATCCAGCGAAAAGCCGACTCCCAGCTGCGCAAGTGCCTGCATTTTGCAGATCAAGTCCTCAATGTCGTTGACCAGCATGCTCTCGGTCAATTCCAGCTTGAGCTTGTGCGCGGGTGCGCCTGTGCGCGCCAGGATGGTCCTGACTACATCGACGAAGTCTGGCTGCTGTATCTGGTATGCGCTGACATTGACGGAAAGCATCAGCGGGCGCAGTTGCTCGTCGTGCTGCCACTGTGCCAGGCGGGTGCATGCTTCATTCAGTGCCCATGCCCCCAGTGTCAGGATGAAGCCCGTTTGTTCTGCCAGGGGAATGAACTCGGCAGGACTGATGCTGCCGCGCTCGGGGTTTTTCCATCGCAGCAATGCTTCGGCCCCGACCACCTTGCCGTCGGCGTCAACCTGTGGCTGGTAATGCAGGCTGAAGTGCCTTGCCGCCAGTCCGTCGCGCATGGCTGAATGAAGCCCGCCGCGCATGGCGGGGTCGGTGTTCATCAGAAAGAGTGTGATGAGCAGCACAAACATCGCCCCTGCGGCATTGACCCAGGTCCCCCCAAGTCGCACGCTGTCTGGCATGGCGTATGGTGTGTCGAAGCTGAAGTGGGTGCAGGCAAAGAAGTAGAACGCGGCAAAAAACAGCGAGGGAACCCCGTAGCGCAGCCATGGCTGCTCCTCATGAAGAACGTAGTAGGCGCACAGCCCTACGGTAAGAAAGTACAGGTGGCTGGAGCGCGGCACGGCGATGGTTGGAACATCCAGTACCAGCGAGAATGTGGCGATGGCCAGGAATGCCAGGGTGAAAAGCAAAGCCGAGGCGGGTCTTGTGCGTCCCTGGTGCTGCAGATGGCGGATGTAAAGTCCTGCGGCCGCGATCAGAAGTTCGAGTCCGGCAGTAAGCCAGTTGCCAATGATCAGAAAGTAGAGCGCCCACCCGAAGCCAATCAGCATCAAGAGGTAGCTGGCTGCCGTCACCATGCTGCGCGTGCGCGCTCGTGCGGAGTGCACGTCCTTTGGGTTGAAGAAGGACACTATGTGTTGTTCCATATCCGGCCTCGTTGGTGGGGGGCGCAAACAGGATGGTCCAAAGCAAGGGTTGAGGGCAGGAGGCAGTGGTTCCGGAAAAGGCTGCGTAAGCTTACTCTGGTGACCAGTATGCGGCGAAGATGTCTGGATGATTCCGGGCTTGGCTTGGGTGCGCTTGGTCAAGGCCCCTTCACGCAAGCCTGCGGCCGGCAGCAGGATGCCATCCCTCTGCGCAGACTGTCTGGGCTGCGTCCATGTGGCGCGGACAGGCAGCGGGATTGGTGGATTTTTCCAGACATCCAAAAAATTGCGTTACAATAGAATTCTGCACTGCAAAGTACATGACTTTTCAGATGCGCGGGAATAGCTCAGTTGGTAGAGCGCAACCTTGCCAAGGTTGAGGTCGACGGTTCGAACCCGTTTTCCCGCTCCAGTTTGAAAAAAGGGAAGCGCATGCTTCCCTTTTTTGTTGCTGATACATGCTGCGATATGGCAGAGTCCGTCCTGATGCAAGTCTGTATGCATGCAGGCCAGAGGCCATGGCTGCATGGGCCCGATGGTGAAATTGGTAGACACTGCGGACTTAAAATCCGCCGCTTCCGAACAGGGGCGTGCCGGTTCGACCCCGGCTCGGGCCACCACAAGCACCGAATAGCAACGCTTTTTTGCTATTGATGTAGGAGCAAAACGATGCTATCCGCAGGTGCGCTGTTCCGCAGTTTTCAGGTTGTTCTGCGATTCACATAGAAGGCATTGCACATGCGGGCTGTGCGCTGCGGCGGTGTGTCCTCTGGCCTTGCTGCCTTGCTTGCCAATCCAATGTCGACTGGCATAACGTGCGAGAATCCTGGCATCAGGCCACGGGTTTCATGCCCGCCAGGGTTGTGCTCCGGTGGACGGCGATAGCGGATGCGGCGTATGGTGCAGCGCGGCCGCAAGTGCCGAACTCCTCTCAGACCAGAACATGTCAAATTACAACGCTCCCTTCGAAATCCATGTCCATGGCCAGGTGCTGCTGCGCCCTGATACGACCTATGAGCAGCTTCAGGAGGCCCTGGGGCCGCTGTGGAAATATGCGGGCGCGCGTTCCCTGGCCGATGGTGCCGGCAGTGTCTACGAGGAGGAGCCAGGCCTGCAGTTCGATGCCAAGGAGCGTCTGCTGCAGATGTGCTGGACTGTGCGTGGCGATGAGGATTTCCGCCAGTCGCTCGATGACATGTGCATGGGCATCAACGAGCTGGCCGAGCAGGGCGCGGCCATAGAGGTGACTTTCTACGACACCGAATTCGACGAGGAAGAAGAGTCCGAGGAGGCCGAGTCGCGCGATGACTTTGTCATGCTGTTCGTTGGCCCGACGCCAGCGGCCATCATGCAGGTGCAGCGCGATCTGCTGGTGCAGGACGTGGTCAACATGATGGAGCGGCACTTCGACGGCTCCGAGCTGGGCGGAGTGGTCGAGGAAATCGACAAGCTGTTCTCGCAGCGCTTCGATGCGCTGGTCAGCTCGCTGGAGATTGGCAAGCCGCCGCGTGGCATGGGCGGCTCGGGCACGGGCCACGGCGGCAACCGCCGTCCCCGCCATCTGCATTGAGCGCACAGCGCTGCCCGGAGCAGCGCACAGCCATGGCGGCACAGGCCAGCACGCCCAAGTATTCCGGATCCGTCGTGGACGCAGTGCGCCGCGAGCGCGTGCAGCGCAGCAAGGCGGCTGCAGGACCGGTGCTGTCCTTGCCTTATCTGTCTGCCTATCCGGCTGCGCTGCAGGCCCAGGTGCGCGGCTGGCTGGCCGAGGACAAGGCCGAAGTCTGGCTGCTGCGCAAGCACCCCGAGGCCCATTGCGTGCGAACGGACAAGGGCCTGTATGACTATGTGGATGCGCTCAAGAGCCGGCATATGCGCAATGCCGGCACGCTGAACAAGGTGGCCTACGATGGCCGCATCCACGTCGTGCACAACGCGCTGGGCCTGCACACGCGCCGTACCCTGGTTCAGGGCGGCCGCCTCAATGCCCGGCATGAGATCCGCATTGGCGCGTTGTTCAAGCAGGCGCCCGAAGCTTTTTTGCGCATGATCGTCGTTCATGAGCTGGCCCACCTGCGCGAGCCCGACCATGACAAGGCCTTCTACCAGCTGTGCACCCACATGGAGCCTGACTACCACCAGCTGGAGTTCGAGTTGCGCCTGTACCTGAGCTGGATGGATTACTCAGGCAGGCGCCTGTGGCAGGTGCCTGCCTGATTCAGGCCGCCGTGGTCGCCGGCTCGCCGCACTGAACGGCGGTGCAGCACTGTGCTGGCAGATCCAGCCAGCGCGCTGCGGCGGACTGCAGGGCCTGCAGCGAGCCTGTGGTCATCAGCCGTACCTGCTCCCTGTCTGCGGGCAAGGGGCCTGATTCATCCGCCAGGCCGCCCAGACGTGCAAGCACGCGCCGCGTCTGCCGTGCCACTGGGGCACCGGTGTCGATGAGCTGGATGTCCGGCCCGAGCAGGGTGCGCAGGGGCTCGCGGGCGAAGATGTAGTGCGTGCAGCCCAGCACCAGGGTGTCCATCTCGCCGGTCTTGTGGCCGAAGCGGCCCAGCGCATCCACGTATCTGGCGCACAGGCGGGCAATCTCTGTGGCCATGGGGTCTTTTGCAACGGGCTGCGCCGTGCTGTCCTCGATGGCTTTGGCCAGGCCATCGCAGGCCTGGGTGTTGAATTGCACCTGTCCGCTGTGCTCTGCAATCAGCCGTGCGAAGCGGGCGCTGCCGGCGGTACCGCGTGTGGCCATCACGCCGACATGGCCAGTCTGGCTCGATAGCGCGGCGGGCTTGATGGCAGGCTCCACGCCGATCAGCGGCAGATCGGGCATTTCAGCACGCAGCAGGTCCACGGCGGCGGCAGTCGCCGTATTGCAGGCGATGACCAGGATCTTGATCTGGTGCCGCTCCCGCAGGTGGTGCGCAATGCAGCGTGTGCGCTGCTGCACGAAGGCATCGCCACGCGCGTCGCCATAGGGCGCATTGCCGCTGTCGGCCAGGTAGACGAAGCGCTCGTGCGGCAGTTCATGGCGCAGTGCCTGCAGCACGCTGAGGCCGCCGATGCCGCTGTCGAAGACGCCAATGGGTGAGGCCGGGAGTGTCATGGGGTATGTGGAGGGAACTGATGGGAGGCGCCTTCCAGTATGCCCGCACCTGCTTGCCCATGGCGTGTTGTCGAATGCTGCTGGCGCCACTGTCCGCGGGACAGGCGGTACAGGCAGTGCCTGCGCAGTGCGTGGCCTTGTGGCACGGCCGGATGCTCGAAATTTTCTTCGTCACGCAGCATTCCCAGCCGCTGCATGACGGCTTGCGAGCGCAGGTTGAACAGGGCGGTGAAGGAGACGATGGAGGCAAGGCAAAGCACATCGAAGCCATGGGCCAGCGCAGCCCTGGCGCCTTCTGTCGCCAGGCCCTGGCCCCAGAACGGGCGTGCCAGCCGCCAGCCGATTTCCACGCAGGGCGAGCACGGCAGGTCTGCCGCCGGAATATGCAGACCGATGAAGCCCATGAATTCGCCACTGGCGCGGTGCTCGGCTGCCCAGAAACCCCAGCCGCGCTCTGCAATCAGTGCCTGTATTCTGTCCGCCATGGCGTCGCTCTGGGGCCGCGTCAGCGGCGCGGGAAAATGCCGCATGACCTCGGCATCCGCGTTGAGTGCGGCGAACGGTGCGAAGTCCCGGGCGTGCCATTGGCGCAGGTGCATGCGCTGCGTGCTCAGGGTTGTCACGGGTGTTCTCATGGCCATCAAGGGGTGAGCGGTCGTTGCAGCACCAGCAGGTAGGCGGCTGCGTGGCCATGGAAGGAATGGGGAATGAAGCCTGCATCGCAGGCCAGCCGCTCCACGGTGGCGCGGCGCTGGAAATGCGGATCGAAGACCAGTTCGGCCACGGCCAGCAGGCCACCCGGGCGCAGGCTATGGAACAGGTCGGCCATCGCAGCTGCGCGGTCCGGTATCTCGCCCAGCACGGCGGCGATGACGGCGCGGTCATGCTGGCCCGCTTCCAGCGCACCCCCGCCCAGCGCAGCGGCCTGGGTGCGCACATTGTGCAGTCCCTGGGCATGTGCTTTTGCTGCCACCTGTTCCAGCATGGCCGGCTGCAGGTCCACGGCCAGTACCTGTCCGTGCGCACCGATGGCACGGGCCAATGGCAGGGTGACGCGGCCCGGTCCGCAGCCTGCATCCAGCACTTGCATGCCTGGCTGGATCTTCAGTTGCTCCACGATGAAGGCGGCCTTGTTGCTGGCCGCGAAGGGGTTGTCGAGTTCGACCATCCAGCGCAGCCAGGACGGACAGGGCAGGACATGGCGGCGCGAGAAAAGGCGCCATGCCACGCTGATGGCAGCCAGCACTGCGATCAGGGCGAGCACGATGGTCATGGTGAAGCGCAAAGAAGATGCAGGAGGTTCTGATGCAGTTTTGCACAGATATCAGACATCCGTACCGCTGTACAAAGGAACCTTGGCGCTGCCGGCAAAGTCCGGCGATGAAAAAAACCGCCCGAAGGCGGTTTCTTGCTGGCGCGATGCGCTGCCGGTCAGGCGGCTGCGATCGAGATGGTCTTGAATTCGCCCGAGGCGATGCGCTTTTGCCATTCGGCAGGGCCCGTGATGTGGGCGCTGGTGCCGCCGGCATCCACGGCCACGGTGACGGGCATGTCCACCACGTCGAATTCGTAGATGGCCTCCATGCCCAGGTCCTCGAAGCCCACGACCTTGGCATTCTTGATGGCCTTGGACACCAGATAGGCGGCGCCGCCCACGGCCATCAGGTAGGCCGACTGGTGCTTCTTGATGGATTCGATGGCGACCGGGCCGCGCTCGGCCTTGCCGATCATGGCGATCAGGCCGGTCTGCTCCAGCATCATGTCGGTGAACTTGTCCATGCGGGTGGCCGTGGTCGGGCCGGCGGGGCCGACGGCTTCATCCTTGACGGGGTCCACCGGGCCGACGTAGTAGATCACGCGGTTGGTGAAGTCCACGGGCAACGGCTCGCCCTTGGCCAGCATGTCCTGGATGCGCTTGTGGGCGGCGTCGCGGCCCGTGAGCATCTTGCCGTTGAGCAGCAGCGTGTCGCCGGGCTTCCAGCTGGCCACTTCCTGCTTGGTCAGGGTATTGAGGTCCACGCGGCGGGACTTGTTGTAGTCAGGCTCCCAGTCGATCTTGGGCCACAGGTCCAGCGAAGGCGCCTCGATGTAGACGGGGCCGGAGCCGTCCATCACGAAGTGCGCATGGCGCGTGGCCGCGCAGTTGGGGATCATGGCCACGGGCTTGGAAGCCGCGTGCGTGGGGTACATCTTGATCTTGATGTCCAGCACGGTGGCCAGGCCGCCCAGGCCCTGCGCGCCGATGCCCAGCGCATTGACCTTTTCGTACAGCTCCAGGCGCAGTTCCTCGACCTGGTCGAGCTTTTCGCCGCGCGCAGCCTTGGCCTGCAGCTCGTACATGTTCAGGTCTTCCATCAGGCTTTCCTTGGCCAGCAGCACGGCCTTTTCGGCGGTGCCGCCGATGCCGATGCCCAGCATGCCCGGCGGGCACCAGCCCGCGCCCATGGTCGGGACGGTCTTGAGAACCCAGTCCACCAGGTTGTCGCTGGGGTTCATCATGATCATCTTGGACTTGTTTTCAGAGCCGCCGCCCTTGGCTGCCACGGTCACGTCCACCTTGTCGCCGGGCACGATCTGCACGCTGATGACGGCAGGCGTGTTGTCCTTGGTGTTCTTGCGCGCGAATTGCGGGTCGGCAACGACCGATGCGCGCAGCGTGTTGTCGGGGTGGTTGTAGCCACGGCGCACGCCTTCGTTGATGGCATCTTCCAGGCCGCCTGTGAAGCCTTCCCAGCGCACGTCCATGCCGACCTTGAGGAAGACGTTGACGATGCCTGTGTCCTGGCAGATGGGGCGGTGGCCCGTGGCTGCCATCTTGGAGTTGGTCAGGATCTGGGCCATCGCGTCCTTGGCGGCCGGGCTTTGCTCGCGCTCGTAGGCGCGCGCCAGGTGGGCGATGTAATCGGCGGGGTGGTAGTAGCTGATGTACTGCAGTGCGCCTGCGATCGAGTCGATCAGGTCCTGCTGGCGGATCGTGGTGGTCATCGTGGGGTGTCTTTTGGATCGGGGAAACAGGGGGAGGGGAATCCCGGGGCCGATTATCGGCGCTCCCTGGCTTGGCGTGCACAAAATCCGTGCAGTCTTGTACAAGAGTCAAGGGGTTTGGCTGGACAAGGGCCTGCTGGCGGCGATGTTGTGGCGAAAGATGCGAAGAATTCCCATTTACAGGGTTACCATGGGCGGGTTTTTGCCATTGCGGCTTTGCCAGCCAGACATCTGCGGACCTTGTTTCCCCAGGCTCTGCCGAACTGCCTCCAGCCAACTGCGCCGCGTTGTTTTCACCCAGGAGTCCATACCCATGACCGCAACCCGCCAGGAAAAAGATACTTTCGGACCCATCGATGTTCCCGCCGACAGGCTCTGGGGCGCGCAGACGCAGCGTTCGCTGCAGAATTTCGACATCAGCGGCGAGCAGCAGCCGCGCGAGATCATCCATGCGCTGGCCCAGGTCAAGAAGGCTTCGGCCATCGTCAACCATCAGCTGGGCCTGCTCGACGAGAAGAAGGCCCAGGCCATCATCGCGGCGGCCGACGAGGTGATTGCGGGCCTGCACCCCGGCGAGTTTCCGCTGGTGGTGTGGCAGACGGGTTCGGGCACGCAGACCAATATGAACGTCAACGAGGTGCTGGCCAATCGCGCCAGCGAAATCCTCGGCGGCGAGCGCGGCGAGGGCCGTCTGGTCCATCCCAATGACGATGTGAACAAAAGCCAGTCGAGCAACGATGTGTTCCCCACGGCGATGCATGTGGCCGCCGTCACCGCCATCGAGCACAGGCTGCTGCCCGCCATTGCCCTGCTGCGCAACACGCTTCAGGCCAAGAGCGAGGCCTGCGCCGATATCGTCAAGATCGGCCGCACCCACCTGCAGGATGCCACGCCGCTGACCCTGGGCCAGGAAATTTCCGGCTGGGTGGCGCAGCTGGCCCATGGCGAAAAGCATGTGCGTGCCTCGCTGGCGCATCTGTATGAGCTGGCGCTGGGCGGCACGGCAGTGGGCACAGGCCTGAATGCGCCCAGGGGCTACGCCGAGGGCGTGGCCGCCGAGCTGTCTCGTATCACCGGCCAGCCGTTCGTGACGGCGCCCAGCAAGTTCGAGGCCCTGGCTTCCTGCGATGGCCTGGTCCATGCCCATGGGGCGCTCAAGACGCTGGCGGCCAGCATGATGAAGATCGCCAATGATGTGCGCTGGCTGGCCTCGGGGCCGCGTAGCGGCCTGGGCGAGATCTCGATTCCAGAAAATGAACCGGGCTCGTCCATCATGCCTGGCAAAGTCAACCCCACGCAGAGCGAGGCGGTGACCATGCTGGCAGCACAGGTCTTTGGCAACGATGTGGCCATCAACTTCGGCGGGGCCTCGGGCAATTTCGAGCTCAATGTGTTCCGGCCGATGGTGGCGCACAATTTCCTGCAGAGCGTACGCCTGCTGGCCGATGGCATGAAGAGTTTCAATGACCATTGCGCGGTCGGCATTGAGCCGAACCTGGAGCGCATCGACGAGCTGGTGCAGCGCTCGCTGATGCTGGTGACTGCGCTGAATCCGCACATCGGCTATGACAAGGCAGCCTACATCGCCAAGAAGGCCCACAAGGAGGGCACCAGCCTGCGCGAGGCGGCTCTGGCGTCTGGCCATCTGACGGGCGAGCAGTTTGACGCCTGGGTGGTGCCTGCCAGGATGGTCGGCAACCTGTAGGCGCTGCAGGCACCATCAAAAAAAGGGGAGCCCATCGGCTCCCCTTTTGGCGTGTGTTGTGCAGCAGATCAGTTGTCTGCCTGTGGGCGGCGCACGGTGCGGAACACGTACTTGAGCGCGTCGCCGATGGTGCTTTCCCAGACGGGCCACTCATGCTTGCCGTTGACGATGCGCAGCTCGGCGGGCTGCTTGTTCTTGCGCAGCTGGCCGTACAGCTGGGCAGCCTCGGACTCGATCATGAACTCGTCATCATCGCCCGAGTTGATGTACATGGGCACGCTGATCTTGCGCGCCAGAAAGCCTTCCCACAGCGTGGGGTAGTTGTAGCTCTTCCATACGGTGCCGCTGTATTTGCCGTCCGTGTTGGGCTCGGCGAAGACCTTGACGAAGCGTGCCGAGGAATCGGTGGGCGGCTCAGGGTTGTAGATGGCGGGGCTGAGCAGGGCTGCCGCCTGGAATTTCTCGGGGTACTTGAGCACATAGCGCAGCGCGCCGTAGCCGCCCATGGACAGGCCGCCGATCACGCGGCCGTCGCGGCTGGAGAGCGCGCGGTACTTCTTCTCGATATGGGGCACGAGGTCCTGGAAGAAGGCCGTCTCCATGGGCTCCTTGAGGTCCACGTACCAGGTCGTGCCTGCGTCGGGCATGACGATGATGGCCGGCGGAATCTCCCCGCTCTGGATCAGTTGGTCTGCCGTGCGCAGCAGGCTGCCCTTGACAGGCCAGTCGTTGCGCTGGCCGTCGTTACCGTGCAGCAGGTACATGACGGGGTAGCGCAGCTTGGATTGCGCGTCATAGCCTGTGGGCAGATAGACGTTGTAGGTCCAGCTGCGCTGCAGCGTGGCGCTCTTGAACTCGGCTGCCTCAATGGAGCCCGCCAGAGCAGAGGTGCTCGCCAGCAGCGCGGCGGCGGCCAGCGTGCCTGCAGCGGCCTGTTTCAGGGGGATGGAATAGGAAAATATGCGCATGTGATGTGTCTCCTGCGGTGTGGCTGCGCCAATGTAATCGAGGCGTTGTCCGCTGCGGCGTGGGTACGGTGATGACTGTCGTGTATATGACACATCTCATTCTCAGTTGCTTTCCTTGTGCCGCACATGGCGCAGTGCAACGCGGAATCCCAGCTGTCCTGCCACGCAGGCCACGACCAGGACAGCCGATGCCGACAGCGCCGGGTGGCTGCCCAGGCTGGCGCCCAGGGTGCACAGGCCGCCCACGGCCATCTGGGTGCAGCCATAGACGCCGGCGGCTGATCCGGTCAGGCGGGGCTGCACACTGAGCGCACTGGTCAGCGCCGCAGGGCTGGTCAGGCCCGAGCCCAGCGCGAACAGCGCCATGAGCGCCACGACGATGGCGGGCGTGAGCTGGTTGAACAGGGTTAGCCCCAGCAGGGATGCAGCGCACACCAGGCTCAGCAAGTTGCCGCTGAGCATCAGCCGCTGCAGCGTCCAGTGGCGTATCAGTTGACGCGCCAGCGCATTGCCCAGTGCCATGCCGGCCATCAGCAGCCCCAGGTAGATGGCCACCTCGTGCTTGCTGGCGTGCAACTGCCCGATGAAGATGAAGGGCGCGGCCGCGAGAAAGGCATAGATGGAGGTGGTGGCGCAGCCGCCACCGGCCGCGAAGCCGACAAAGGCCGGCGAACTCAGCAGGCTGCGGTAGTCGTCGCGGATGGCGCGCAACTGCAGGCGGCCTGTGGGCTGTCCGGTTTCGGGCAGCAGCTTCCAGATGGCGACGGCGGTCACGCTGCCCACCACGGCCAGCGTGCCGAAGATGGCCCGCCAGCCCCAGTGCTCGTCGATGGCCGAGCCGATGGCAGGCGCGATGCCTGGGCCGATCATCATCATCAGGTTGAGCAGCGCCAGGCTGCCGACGGCATCTTCCGGCGTGCTGGAGTCGCGTGCAATGGCACGGCCCAGCGCCAGGCCCGCGCAGCCGCCCAGGGCCTGGAACAGACGTGCGGCGATCAGCCAGGGAGCCGATGGCGCAAGAAAGGCCGCCAGGCTGGCTGCCGCGT
Organism: Delftia sp. PS-11; assembly: GCF_029870285.1. Lineage (GTDB taxonomy): Bacteria > Pseudomonadota > Gammaproteobacteria > Burkholderiales > Burkholderiaceae_C > Comamonas. Next base: position 198,410 of record NZ_JACSYA010000006.1, on the reverse strand, counting down.
AGAGTGCGAGCCCTGCCAGCAGCATGGGGCGGCGGCCCAGGCTGTCCGACAAGGGGCCGTAAATCAGCTGTCCCAGGCCCAGGCCCAGGATGTAGACCGTGATGGTCAGCTGCATCTGGCTGGCGCTGGCGTCCAGGTGGCTGGCTGCATCGGGCAGGGCGGGCAGGAACATGTGCATGGCCAGCGTGCCGACGATGGTCACGCTGACCAGCAGCCACAGCGGAGCCTTGCGCGCAGGAGGGGGACTGCTTGTCATGATGGGCCTCAGCGGGGGCGTCAATCGCCCGGCCCGTCGCCGGCGTCCCCGTGCGGCATGTCGGCCATGGCGGCGAGCAGCCGGTGCAGCGTGGCATAGGCGGCCTGAAGTTCGCCGGCAGGCACGGCGCCCAGCACCTGGCTGCGGGCCCGCTGCAGCAGGTGCTGCACGGCTTCGACCTGGGCGTGGCCTGCGGGGGTCAGCTGTATCTTCTTGACGCGGCGGTCACTGTCGTCCACGCGCTCTATCCAGCCTTGCGCAGCCATGCCATCCACCAGGCGCACAACCGAGGAGCTGTCCAGGGCCAGTGAGTGGGCAAGGTCTTTCTGGCGCATGGCTTCTGGTGCGCGCGCCAGGTGCATGAGCGGCAGCCACAGCGCCTGGGTCAGTCCCATGGGTGCCAGCAGCCTGTCCAGCGTGCGGCGCCATTGCTTGTTGACCTGGCCCAGCGTGAACATGAAATGCCGTTGCATGGTAGCCGGGTCCGCTGCTGCTGCTGCTGCTGCTGGCGTGGCTTTTTCGGAGGGGGATGGCATCAGATGGCATGCAAATTGTTGGGATACCAATTATCTGCACGCGACGAACCACTGCGCAGTCTGCGCCCTCATACATTCGACTGCGTCAGGGTCTTGAGGCCCTGCTGCGGGGCCTGAGGTCACATGCCCAGGGACTTGAGCAGTTCGTCGGTATCGGTGCTTGCGGCGGGGGGCGTGGCTGCAGCCGGGGAGGGCTCGGTTGCTGCCTGGGCCATGAGGGCATCGGGGTCGGGGCGCTCCTGGGGTTCGAAGTCCACGATCTTGATGAACTCGGTGCGGTCCACGGCCAGCTCAAGGTAGAAGATGTTGTTGTTGCCTGTATAGAAGGTCACGCGGCGGGCCTCGGGGGAGTCGAGGTTGGCGTCCACGCTGAGGTTGACCTGCTTGTTCAGGCGGATCATCTTGGGCTGGCTCTGCGTGATGTAGGTCTGCAGTTCGCGCTGGACCTTGCTCGTGAAGTCTCCGACCACCTGGTTCATCAGCTCGCCCATGACGTTGCTGACTTCATCCGAGGTATAGGACGTGGCCAGATCGCTCTCGGTCATGCCCATACTCAGCATGTAGCTGCGGTACAGCTCCATGGCCGATGCCGCCGAGAAGTTGATGATCACCAGGCCCGAGAAGCCGCCGTCCACCAGTACGAAGCAGCCGATGTCGGGCTTGAGGCTGGTCTTGGTGATGCGCTGCACCATGCCCGAATACTGGATGGGGCATTGCGTTGCCACCTGTAGCACGCGCGAGACGGAGTTGCACAGGCTGATCAGCACGTCTTCCGTGCCATGGACGATGGGGGGGTGTGACGGGTTCATGTGGTCTATGGGGGAAAAGCTGTCAGTGATTATGGGTGCAAGTTTCCATGTATGCGACCTTTTGTAACTCAAAGGCGTATTCTTGGCCGGAGGCTGGTGTGCTGCCGCTGTGATGTGCGGTGCAGCAAAGTTCAATCAAAGGGAGGCAATGGGGATTCAACCGCATTGGAAAGCCATAGGCGCTGCCTGCAAGTGCATGCCCGTGGCACCTGCGCGGGCCGACTGGATGGCAGGCCTGTCGATTGCCGGTCTGCTGCTGCCCGAGGCGGTGGCCTACGCCGGGATTGCCGGCCTGCCGCCGCAGGCGGGCGTGGTTGCGCTGTTTGCAGGCCTGCTTGCCTACGGGCTGCTGGGCAGCAGCCGCTTTGCCATTGTGTCGGCGACCTCGTCGTCTGCCGCCGTGCTGCTGGCGGCTACCAGCACGGTGCCTGATGCCGCGCCTGCGATGCGCCTGGCTGTGGGCGCCGGTCTGGTGCTGCTGGCGGGGCTGTTTTTTCTGCTGGCCTGGCTGGCACGTTTGGGGGCGCTCTCCAATCTCATCGCCAAGCCTGTGCTGCGCGGCTTTGCACTGGGCCTGGCGCTGACCATCGTGGTAAAGCAGATTCCGCATGCCGTGGCGTTTCAGCCCGCGCATGCCGATCTGCCGCGCTTTGCCTGGGAACTGGCCATGGCGTGGCGCCAGTGGAATCCTGCCGGCCTTGTCATGGTGCTCGTGGCCCTGGCGCTGATGCGGGCGCTGGCACGCTGGCGCGGCCTGCCGGTGGCGCTGTGCGTGATCGCGGCAGGCATCGCGCTGGATGCGGCAGGATGGTGCGCGCGCTGGGGCATAGCCTCCGTGGGGCCGATAGGGCTGGACTTCTCCGATCCCGGCATTCCCGAGCTGTCGCGTGCCGACTGGCTGCGGCTGGGGGAGCTGGCCTTTGCGGTGGCGCTCATTCTCTATGCCGAGTCCTATGGATCGATCCGCAGCTTTGCCCTGCGCCATGGCGACCGGGTCGATGCCAACCGCGACCTGATGGCGCTGGGCGCGGCCAATCTGCTGTCGGGGCTGTTCCAGGGCATGCCCGTGGGGGCTGGCTATTCGGCCACCTCTGCCAATGAAGTCGCAGGAGCGCAAAGCCGCGCGGCCGGGCTGGTGGCCTGCGCCGTGGTAGGACTGGCCGTGTGGCTGCTTTTGCCGTGGATAGAGCGCACGCCTGAGCCGCTGCTGGCGGCCATTGTCATTCATGCCGTGGGCCATATGCTCAACCCCGCCAGCCTGCGGCCCTGCTTTGCCTGGCGCCGCGACCGGGCGATTGCGCTGCTGGCCTTTGGCGCCGTGCTGCTGCTGGGAGTGCTTGACGGGCTGCTGCTGGCCATTGCCGCCAGCCTGCTGATGCTGCTGCGCAGCCTGTCGCGTCCGCGCGTGAGCTGGCTGGGGCGGCTGGCGGATACGCGCGACTTTGTCGATGCGGACCGCCATCCCGACGCGCAGGTGCCCAGGGGCCTGCTGATCGCCCGGCCCGAGGCGCCGCTGTTCTTTGGCAATGCCGATCCGGTGTTCTCTGCCATTCTGGAGCGCCTGCGTGCCCAGCCCTCGCCGGGCGGCGTGGTGCTGAGCCTGGAGGAGTCTGCCGACCTGGATGCCACCAGCGTCGAGGCCCTGTGCGACTTTGCGGCCCAGCTGCGCCAGCTTGGCGTGCCGCTGGCCCTGGCCCGTGTCAAGGACCCTGTGCGCGACCTGCTGGAGCGTGTTGGCAGCCATGCGCTGGCTCCTCACTGTTATGCGGCCTGGAGCGTGGACGACGCCGTGCGGCAGCTGCTGGCCCGCAGCTGACCCTGTGCCAAGGGCCGCTGGGCTCAGGCGGCAGGCCCGGTGGAGTCGCGCACGATGCAGCGTCCCTGCATCACCACCTTGCGCACCGGCAGATCCGGGGTTTGCAGCCGCTCCATGAGCAGGCCCATCGCGGCATGGCCCATGGCTTCCACGGGCTGCTCTATGACGGTGATTCCGGGGGTGACCAGTTCCGTCCAGTGCTCGTTGTCGAAACCCGCCAACGCAATGTCCTGCGGGATGCGCAGCCCGGCGGCACGGATGGCCCGCAGGCTGCCTTCCAGCAGCAGGCTGTTGCTGGCCACGAAAGCGTCGGGCCGCTGTGGCTGGCGCAGCCAGCGCGATACCTCGGCTTCGGCCGCTTCGCTGTGGGGCGGCAGCTGGCGCAGGTCTGCCGCCAGGCCTGCGCCGCGCATGGCCGCCAGGTAGCCGTCGCAGCGTTCGCGCGCCGTGCTGCTGGTGCTGCCGAAGACACCGGCAATGCGCCGGTACCCCTGCGCCACCAGATGCTCGACCAGCGTTGCGCAGGCCCGGGCATTGTCCAGCACCACGCTGTCATGGCGGCCTGCTTCGCCCGCGCGGTCCACCAGCACGACCGGAAACTCCAGCGCCACGCGCTCCAGCCGGTGCAGGGTGGCCTGGGTCGGCGCGAAGATCAGGCCTGCGATGCGCTCTTCATGCATCAGCTCCAGGTACATCGCTTCGCGCTGCGGGTCTTCGTCGGTGTTGCACAGCAGAACCCTGCGGCCATGGCGGTAGGCCTCAGCCTCGACGGCGCGTATCAAGGCCGTGAAAAAAGGGTTGCGGATGTCGGCCACCAGCACACCCACGGAGCCGGCATCACGGGCGCGCAGCCTGCGTGCCAGCAGATTGGGCCGGTAGCCCGTGGCCTGTACGGCAGCCTCGACCCGTGCTCGGACCTCGCCGCTGACCGAGCCGCCCGCCAGTGCGCGCGACACCGTGGATTTGGAGACGCCGGCCGCCCGGGCGACATCGTTGATGCTGATGCTCAATGGAACCGTTCCCGTTGTTTTTATCAAGATTTGTGCATGCTAATCGCAAAAATCCCCGTGTCATGTTGCAGCGCAAATTGACGCGAATTGGGAACGTTCCCAAAATGCGGCATGCCAATCGATGAACTGAAACAACCACCGCAGCCCCTTGATGGCCTGCACATCGCCGTGCGCCTGGATGCGCAGGCCGGCAGCAAGGCCGATGCCATTGCCCAGGCCGCCGGGCTGCTGCAGGAGGCTGGCTGCGTAGCCCCCGGCTATGCGGACAGCATGCTGGCGCGCGAGGCACAGGCCGAAACCTTTCTGGGCCACGGCGTGGCCATTCCCCACGGCTGTGCGCAGGACCGCACGCTGGTGCTGCGCGACGCGGTGGCCGTGCTGCAGGTCCGCGAGGGCCTGGACTGGAATCCAGGCCAGTCGGTGCATCTGGTGGTGGCGGTAGCTGCCCGTTCCGATGCCCATATCACGCTGCTGCGCCGCCTCGCGGGCCTGCTGCAGACTCCCGAGCTGGAGGCTTTGTTCGACACCCGTGACGCCCAGCGCGTGGCCGAGGTGCTGGGTGGGACCCAGGTCCCGGCAGCCTCGGCCAGTGCCGCTGCAGTGGCAGACCTGGATGAGGCCCGCGAATGGACCGTGGCCTACCCGAACGGCCTGCATGCGCGGCCCGCCATGCGCTGGGCCGAGGCCGCGCGCGCCTTTGCCTCGCGTGTGCAAGTCCGCCATGGCGGACATGCGGTGGACGCCCGGCAGATGGCCGGCTTGCTGCAGCTGGGCCTGCGTTTTGGCGATACAGCCGTCATCTCTGCCCGTGGGCCTGATGCGGCCGAGGCAGTCGGGAGGCTGTGCGCGCTGGCCGAGAGCCTGGTCGCCCAGGAGCGCGCCGATGCCGAGAAAGCTGCGCGCCAGGCTGCCGAGGCGCCGGCCACGGGCTGGCGACCGCAACTGGCACAGCCGGCTTTTGTGGCGCTGGCCGCCAGCCCGGGGCTGGCGATTGCCCGCATTCATCAGTGGCGCGACCATGCTCCGGAGGTTGACGATTTGCCGCAGCCGCTCGCCGAAGGCGGGGAACGGCTGCACGCGGCCCTGGCCAGCACGCGCGGGCAATTGAAGGCGCTGCAAGACGATGCGCGCAGGCGTTTGGGTGCTGGCGATGCCGCTATCTTTGGCGCGCAGTGCGAACTGCTGAGCGATACCGATCTCATCGCACAGGCCTGCCGGCTCATGGTGCAGGGCCATGGCGTGGCCTGGGCCTGGCAGCATGCTGTCGAGGAGGCTGCTGCCCGGCTGCAGGCGCTGGACAATCCTGCGCTGGCCGCGCGCGCTGCCGATATGCGCGATGTGGGCCAGCGCGTGTTGGCGCAGCTGGAGCCTGCGCTGGTGGGCACGGACTCCCATGCACTGCCAGACCATGCCTGTATTCTGGTGGCCCCGGATCTGGCGCCTTCTGAGACGGCTCAGATCGACACGGCCCGCGTGGCTGCGCTGGTGACAGCCCAGGGCAGCCCGACCTCCCATACCGCCATCCTGGCGCGCACCCTGGGCCTGCCGGCTGCCGTGGCAGCGGGCTGCGGTGTGCTGGACGTGGCCGATGGCACGCTGGCCATCGTCGATGGCGCCAATGGCCGCATCTATCTGAACCCTGGCGTCCAGGATCTGGACGATGCGCGCGCCTTTATCGCGCGCCAGCAGGCGCAGCGCGAGCGCGAGGCGTCCGAGCGCGGCCAGCCGGCCATCACCCGCGACGGCACACGCATCGAAGTCTGCGCCAACGTCAATCTGCCCGAGCAGGTGGCGCTGGCGCTGTCCCAGGGGGCCGAGGGGGTGGGGCTGATGCGCACCGAGTTCCTTTTTCTGGAGCGTGGCGGCACGCCCGGCGAGGATGAACAGTACGCAACCTACCGCGCAATGGCGCAGGCGCTCGAAGGGCGGCCCCTGGTCGTGCGCGCGCTGGACATTGGCGGGGACAAGCAGGTGCCCCATCTGGCGCTGCCCCGCGAGGAAAACCCCTTTCTGGGCGTGCGCGGCGCGCGGCTGCTGCTGCGCCGCCCGGACCTGCTGGAGCCGCAGATGCGAGCCCTCTACCGCGCAGCCCGTGATGGCGCGGCGCTGTCTGTCATGTTCCCCATGGTGACCAGCGTGCCGGAGCTGCTGGCATTGCGCGGCATCTGCGAGCGCCTGCGCACCGCGCTGGATGCGCCTGCGGTGCCGCTGGGCATCATGATCGAGGTGCCGGCCGCTGCCGTGCAGGCCGACATGCTGGCGCGCCACGCTGACTTCTTCTCGATTGGCACCAACGACCTGACCCAGTACGTGCTGGCGATGGACCGCCAAAATCCCGAATTGGCCCCCGAGGCCGACGGCTTGCATCCGGCTGTGCTGCGCCTGGTGCGCGCCACCGTTCAGGGAGCGGCGGCGCACGGGCGGCCCGTGGGCGTTTGCGGCGGCCTGGCGGGTGATCCGTTCGGCGCGCTGCTGCTGGCGGGGCTGGGTGTGCACGAGCTGTCCATGACACCCAACGACATCCCCAGCGTCAAGGCTGCCCTGCGCGCGGCGCGCATGCCGGCGCTGCAGGCGCTTGCGCAGCGCGCCCTCGATTGCGAGCATGCACAGCAGGTGCGCGCGCTGGCCGGGGAGGTGGCGGCATGAGCGCCTCCCAAGCCATCACCATCACGCTCAACCCCGCCATCGATCAGCGCGTGACCGTGGACGCGCTGCAGCCGGGCCAGGTGCACCGGGCGCTGGACAGCGCGCAGAATGCAGGCGGCAAGGGCATCAACGTGGCGTCCTGCCTGTCCGGCCTGGGCGTTGCGACAGCGGCCCTGGGCGTGCTGGGTGCGGCCAACGCCGGTCTGTTCGATGCGCTTTTCGCGCAGCGCGGCATCGCCGACGACTGCCTGCGCGTGCCGGGCCACACGCGCACCAACATCAAGCTGGTGGCTGATGCGGGCCGCCAGACCACGGACATCAACCTGCCGGGACTGGTGCTGGCCGATGCCCAGCTGCACGCCGTGGCGCAGCGCATGGCCCGGCATCTGCGCCCTGGCCTGGTTGTGGTGCTGTGCGGCAGCCTGCCGGCAGGCCTGCCGCCCGACAGCTGGGCGCGCCTGCAGGCCCAGGCCCGGGCCGCTGGCGCCGATGTGCTGCTCGACACCAGCGGCGCGTCCTTGGCAGCCGCTCTGGACGCACCGGTCCTGCCATGGGCCATCAAGCCCAACCGGCAGGAGCTGGAGGCGGCCGTGGGCATGCCACTCGACGGGCCAGGCCCCCTGCTGGCTGCAGCGCGCATGCTGCTGGGCAAGGGCCTGGGGCTGGCCGTGGTGTCTTTGGGCGAGGAGGGCGCCCTGTTCGTTTCGGCTCAGGGCGCCGTGGTGGCGCGCCCCTGCCGGTTGGCGCGCGGCAGTTCGGTGGGCGCGGGCGATGCCATGGTGGCCGGCATCGTGGCCGCACGGCTGCGCGGCCTGGGACTGGCGGACATGGCGCGGCTGGCCACGGCCAGCGCACTGGCCTGGCTGCAGAACGGACCGGACCTGCCTCTGGATGCGCACCAGATCCAGACCCTGGCCGCCGCCACCTTGATTCAGGAGCTTGCATGAACCCCATCTACATTGTCATTGCCACCGCCGGACGCGACGCCGAGGCCTTGCTGGCTGCCGAGGCCCTGCGGCATGCGGCAGGCACCCGGCCCGTGGCCGTTGAGGTGCGCTGCAGCCTGGGCGTGACCAGTCCCCATGAGACCGATGCCGCAGCGCAGGCCCGTCAGTTGCTGCTCATCAGCGATGCGCCGGCACAGGCCGACGCGGATGCGCTGGCGCAGGCCTCGCGCTTTGCCCAGGCCGCCATCGAGCGGCGCAGCCTGAGGCAGGCGCTGGACGATCCGGCCGGCGTGCTGGCCAGCTTCGGCATGCCCGGCGCGCAGGCCAGGCGCATTGTGGCTGTCACCTCATGCCCCACGGGCATTGCCCATACCTTCATGGCGGCCGAGGGGCTGCAGCGTGGCGCTGCGGCGCTGGGCCATGCGATGCGCGTGGAGACGCAGGGCTCGGTAGGCGCGCTCGATGCGCTCACCCCCGAGGAGATCGCTGCAGCGGACCTGGTGATCATTGCCGCCGACCGTGAAGTCGATCTCTCGCGCTTTGCCGGCAAGCGGCTGCTGCGCAGCGGCACCAAGCCGGCCATACGCGATGGCCGTGCCCTGATCGAGAAAGCCCTGGCAGAGGCGCCCATGCATGGTCAGGCAGCCCCTGGCGACACGCCAGCGCCAGCGAAGACCCAGGGCGCCGGCCCTTACCGCCATCTGATGACGGGCGTCTCCTTCATGCTGCCCTTTGTCACGGCGGGCGGCATACTGATTGCCATCGCCTTTGCGCTGGGCGGCATTTATGTCTATGACGAAGCCCATCAGGGCACGCTGGGCTGGACGTTGTTCCAGATCGGCGCCAAGGGCGGCTTTGCATTGATGGTGCCTGCGCTGGCCGGCTATATCGCCTATTCGATCGCGGACCGGCCCGGCATCGCGCCGGGCATGGTGGGTGGGCTGATCGCCTCCAGCATGGGGGCAGGTTTCATCGGTGGCATCGCTGCCGGCTTCATCGCGGGCTATGGCGTGGCCTTTCTGGTCGCGCGCATCCGGCTGCCCCAGGCGCTCAAGGGCCTCATGCCCATGCTGATCCTGCCGGTGCTGGGCACGGCGTTCACGGGGCTGATGATGTACTACCTGGTGGGCGCTCCGGTGGCCGAGCTGCTGCGATGGCTCAGCGCCTGGCTGCGCGGCATGCAGGGTGCCAGCGCGCTGCTGCTGGGCGTGCTGCTCGGCGCGATGATGGCCTTCGACATGGGCGGCCCCGTGAACAAGGCTGCCTATGCGTTCTCGACAGGCATGATCGCCAGCGAGGTCTATACGCCCATGGCAGCAGCCATGATCGCCGGCATGACGCCGCCGTTGGGCCTGGCCCTGGCCACACGGCTGTTTGCCGACCGTTTCACCAGCGAGGAGCGCGGCAGCGCCCCGGCTGCCGGCGTGCTGGGCCTGGCCTTTGTCACTGAGGGCGCGATCCCCTATGCCGCGCGTGATCCGCTGCGCACGATCCCCGCGCTGATGCTGGGCTCCGCCGTGGCCGGAGCGGTTTCCATGATGGCAGGCGTGGAGCTGAAGGTGCCGCATGGCGGCATCTTCGTGGCGCCGATTCCCAACGCCGTCACCCATGTAGCCATGTATGGCGTGGCGCTGGCCGCGGGCGTGGCAGCCACTGCCGTCGCCTTGCGGGTACTCAAGAAGCCCGCCACTGCGGGCGCCTGAGCCAGGCGACGCACGCAAGGCACAGCGCCGGCAGGCACGACTGCCGGCGCGCTTTACCGCGCAGCGGCGCGCGCCTGCTCCAGCCAGCCGTCAAAGATCTTCTGGTGGGCCTTGATCCAGCTGTCTACGTGGCTTGCCACGTCTGAGGGCTTGTTCTGGCCCTGGCTCATCAGATGGTTTTGCGCGTTGATGTCGTTCACGGGCAGTTGCATCAGTTCGAACAGCCTGGCTGCATCAGGGTGCTGGTCGGTGAAGGCCTTGTTGGCGACGATCTGCTGCTTGTTGGCCACGAAGCCGTAGTTCTTGCCGTTGGGCAACTGGGTATCGAGCCTGGCCTGCTCGCCCGGCAGCGAGGAGAAAGGCACTTGCAGCCAGACTACGTCCTTGCCGGGCTTGAGTACGCCGCTGACCCAGTAGGGCGTCCAGGTGTAGTAAAGAACCGGTTTGCCGGCCTTGTAGCGCGCGATGGTATCGGCAATCAGCGCCGAGTAGGTGCCTTGCTGATGTGTCACGGTGCCACGCAGCTTGTAGGCCGTCAGGTGGTGTTCGATCACGGCCTCGCAGCCCCAGCCGGGATTGCAGCCCGTGAGATCGGCCTTGCCGTCGCCGTCGGCGTCGAACAGCCGGGCGATCTTGGGATCCTTGAGCTGGGCGATGTTGGTGATTTTGTGGGCATCTGCCGTCTTCTTGTCGATCAGGTAGCCCTGGGCCGCGTTGTCCGAGTACACGCCCTTGCGGTAGAGCTTGGCATCGCCGCCCGCGTTCTTGTAGTAGTCAGCATGCAGCGGGTTCCAGTGCGATGCGATGAAAGTGGCATCGCCGCTGGCAATGGCTACGTGGGCCGTGGGGTACTCGACCTCCTTGTAGGGCTGGACGTCATATCCCAGTTTTTCGAGAGCCTTCATGACCAGCAGGGTCTGGAAGCTTTCTTCTGCGATGGAGCTCTTGAGCGGCAGCACCTTCACGCCCTTGCCGGGCTGCTCGCCCGCAGCCAGGGCCGCAGTGCAGGCCAGTGCAATGCCGGTGGCGATGGCGCCTGCGCGCAGCCAGCGGCGCAGCAGGGCAGGTTGCCGTGGCTTGTGGTTCAGTGCTTGGTTCATCCTCGTTTTCCTCCGGTGTGTGATGAGAAGGCAACGCGGCTGCCAGGGCAGGCCGCATTGCAGGAAGGCAGCGCAGCCATGGATCCGGGCGCGCCGCAGCCAGTGCCTGCGGGCTCAGGTGGCGCCGCCACGCTGGTGCGTGGATGGCTTGCCAGCGCCCAGCAGGCGGGCGATGCAGCCCGCGGGGCCGGTATGCCACCAGCGCCTGCCGCCGCGCGCCGGCTGGCCCATGGCCTGGGTGATGCGGTCCAGCACGATGGCCAGCAGCACAATGCCCAGGCCGCCCACGGTCGCCAGCCCCATGTCCAGGCGGCCGATGCCGCGCAGCACCATCTGGCCCAGGCCGCCGACGGCGATCATCGAAGCGATCACCACCATGGACAGCGACAGCATCAGCGCCTGGTTCACGCCGGCCATGATGGATGGCATGGCCAGGGGCAGCTGCACCTTCCACAGCAGTTGCCAGGGCGAGGCGCCATAGGCGCGGCTGGCCTCGATCAGGTCGGGGCGCACCTGGCGCAGCCCCAGGTTGGTCAGGCGCACCAGTGGCGGCAGCGCGAAGATGATGGTCACGATCACGCCGGGCACATTGCCGATGCCGAACAGCATCACCACAGGCACCAGGTAGACAAAGGCCGGCGTGGTCTGCATGGCATCGAGCAGCGGTCGCGTCCAGCGCTGGGCGCGGTCGCTGGAGGCCAGCAAAATGCCCACGGGCAAGCCGATCACCAGGCAAAAGACCAGCGAGGTCAGCACCAGCGACAGCGTGACCATGGCCTCGGGCCAGATGCCCAGCACGGCCACGACGAGCAGCGAGATGGCGGCGCCGATGGCCATGGCGCGGCCCGCGAACTGCCAGGCAACCAGAGCCAGCAGCAGTGTCAGCAGCGGCCAGGGCAGGGCGAGCATGGCGTCCGTGATGCCGGTGAGCGTGCCGTCGATGGGCGCGCGCACGGCCTGAAAGAAGGGCCGCAGATGCTGGACCACCCATTCAAGGCCGTCATTGATCCAGCCTTGGACCGGCAGGCCGTCCGCTGTCAGCTGGTGCCATAGGCTGGCCTGCGCCTCGCCGGGCGAGCCCGCGCTGTCTGGCACACTCAGCCAGTCGCTGGATGGGGCTTCGCCGCCGCCGGCCATGCCCCAGGGGTCTGCCGATGCATCCGGCGCCGCAGGCGTGGAAGCTGCTGCCCAGGGGTCTGCCGGGGGGCTGGATACGGCGGTCGCATCGGCGGCTTGCGGTGTTGCTGGGGAGCCGGCATCGGCCCAGGGCTCAGTGGTGGCCGTGGCCTGTGGGGCCATGCGGTTGTCGGCGTCGCTCATGCGGCATCTCCTTGTCGTGATTGGGCCGGCTCCATGGTCGGGGAGACGGCCGGGGCGCCAGAGCCCGGAAAGTGAGGGTTGAGCGTGACCGGGGGCACGACCTCCTGCGGCGGTGGCACGGGTGGCGTGTCGCGGTCCAGAAAGCGCAGCATGGTGGTGCGGCTGATGACGCCCATGAACTGGCCAGTGCCATTGACCACGGGCAGGGCGCAGGCTGCGGCGGCCACAGGTCCGAACAGATCGGCCACGGGCGTGGCCTCGGACAGAGGCTCCACGTTGGGCAAAAAGGCATGGCTCAGCCCCAGCATGCCGGGGCGCCCGTGCAGCGCGTCGCGCAGCGACTGCGCAGAGACCACGCCCAGGAAGTGCCTGCGCGCATTGACCACATAGGCGAAGTCGCGGTCCGAGTCCTCCAGCAAACGCTGGGCGGCGCGGCAGCCGCGGTCGCTGTGCTCGGACACCACGGTCAGTGCCTGGCGTGCGATGTCCCCCGCCTTGAACACCGAGGCCGCGTTGACGCCGCGCACGAAGCTGCGCACATAGTCGTCGGCCGGGTTGCGCAGGATTTCGTCGGGCGTGCCGACCTGCACGACCTGGCCGTCTTTCATGATGGCAATGCGGTCGCCGATGCGCATGGCCTCGTCCAGATCATGGGAGATGAAGACAATGGTGCGGCGCTGGATCTGCTGCAGCCGCAGCAGCTCGGACTGCATCTCGGTGCGGATGATGGGGTCCAGCGCCGAGAAGGCCTCGTCCATCAGCAAGATGGACGGATCGGAGGCCAGCGCCCGCGCCAGGCCCACGCGCTGCTGCATGCCGCCCGACAGCTCGTCGGGGTAGCTGGCGCCCCAGGCGCCCAGTCCCACCTGCTCCAGTGCGGCCTGGGCCAACTGCTGTCGCCGGGCCTTGTCGGTGCCTGCCAGCTCCAGGCCGAAGGCGGTGTTGTCCAGCACCGTCATGTGCGGCATGAGCGCGAAGGACTGGAACACCATGGAGATGTCCTTGCGGCGCAGCGCGCGCAGGTCGCGCTCGTTCAGTGCGTTGACATCCTGGCCGTTGACGACGATGCGCCCGGCCGTGGGCTCGATCAGGCGGTTGAGCATGCGCACCAGGGTGGACTTGCCCGAGCCCGACAGACCCATGACGACGAAGATTTCGCCCGCCTCGATGGTGAAGTCGGCGTCGAACACGCCGATGGACTGGCCTGTGCGCTCCAGGATCTCCTGTTTGCTCAGTCCCTGCTTGACGAGGTCCAGCGCGGTCTGGGGGTCGTCCCCGAAGACCTTGAATACATGATCGATGATGATCTGCTTGGCCACTGTGGCGTTCTCCTTGGTGTGGATGGAACACAGTCCAGCGCCGCCTGCAGGCGGAAACGCTGGCGCGCAAGCCGGAATAAAGCCCTGATGCGGGGCGCTGCGGGGGAGGCTGTGCCATCCGCAGCGAAGAGTCAGGCGGATGCGAAAGCATCCTGTGAGGCCCGGATGGCACGCGTGGCGGTGCGCAAGGGCCAGAAGGTCGAGAGCGTGCGGCAACAGGGCGCGCGGCGTCTCTGGCAGGCATCGCGGCTGAAGCTCGATCAGCGCGATGCCCCACAACATCAGGGCCGGGTTCCGGCCTGGTTGACGGGGCTGTGCCAGGAGCACAACGATCCGCCGGGGTGGATCGGCAGGCCGTCAGATGCGATGCAAATGCGGTGCCGATGACCTGCACGGCAGGTTGTAAAGAAGTCGAAATTATATGAAGCAGGTTTTACTGCGTCAAAAAGCATGAGCCGATCAGGCCCCGTTTTGCACCGATTCAAGCCCTTGAAGGCATGGTTCAGAGGGTGATTTGCTCACTTATTGATAGCTTTGGATCATTGTCTAATGAGGGATTAACTGCTATCAGTGGGTAAAATCGGCGAAGCGTCAGCTTGAGGACAGCTTCACGCTGGATCTGCGGTCAAAAAATACCCGCTGATCACCCGAAAGGATCTGGTGCCATATCCATGAAAAAACCCCGTGGCGCAATTGCCACGGGGTTTTTTCATGGGCGCAGCCAGGCTCAGTGCTGGCTGTTGCTTTGCGTGCTGTTGATCAGCTTGTCGGTGTAGGCGATGGCCAGCGCGCTTGCCAGGAAGACCACATGGATGATGGTCTGCCACATCAGCACCTTGACTTCGTAGCTGCCCGCATTGATGAACGTCTTGAGCAGGTGGATGGAGCTGATGCCGATGATGGACAGCGCCAGCTTGACCTTAAGGATGGAGGCGTTGACATGGCCGAGCCACTCGGGCTGGTCGGGATGGCTGTCCAGGTTCAGCCGGCTGACGAAGGTTTCGTAGCCGCCGACGATCACCATGATCAGCAGGTTGGAGATCATGACCACGTCGATCAGCGCCAGCACCACCAGCATGATGATGGTCTCATTGAGCGCCTCGATAGGCACGTCGTGCTTGTAGCCGATGCTGGTGATCAGGGCCTGCAGCGCCTGCTGGTTGCCGAAGGCCGCCTCGATCAGATGCCACAGTTCGAGCAGGAAGTGCCAGACATACACGCCCTGGGCCGCGATCAGGCCCAGGTACAGCGGCAGCTGCAGCCAGCGGCTGGCGAAAATGAGGGCGGGCAGGGGGCGCAGTTCGGGGGCGCCTGCGGTTTTGTGGGGTGTTTGCTGGCGTGCCATGTGGATAGATCGCGCTGGTAAGGTATGGGCGTGGGTGAATGGGACAATGACCGAAGTCAACGGGCGCGCGATTTTAGCGGCGAAATTCCGCTGTATCTGTGACAGCCCGGGACTGCGGGGAATCCCCAGGTATGGCCATTCATGGGGGTTCCAGTCAGTGGCATGTAAGACCGGCCCCTGAAAGTCACACCACAACTTATTCGCCAGCCCAGGAGACACGCAAGCATGAGCACCGCAACAGCATCCCCGATTGAGTCCGTACTGGTGGAAAACCGGGTCTTCCCGCCACCGGCCGAATTCGAGTCCAAGGCCCGCATCGCAGGCATGGCACAGTACCAGGCCCTGTGTGCAGAGGCCGAAAACGATTACCAGGGTTTCTGGGCGCGTCTGGCGCGCGAGAACGTGGTCTGGACCAAGCCCTTCACCCAGGTGCTGGACGACACCAACCCGCCCTTCTACCGCTGGTTTGCCGATGGCGAACTCAACGCCAGTGCCAACTGCCTTGACAAGCACATGGGCACGGAGGTGGAGCACAAGACCGCCATCATCTTCGAGGCCGATGACGGGCAGGTCACCAAGGTCAGCTACCGTGAGCTGCTCGAGCGCGTGTCGCAGTTTGCCAACGCGCTCAAGGCGCGGGGCGTGCAAAAGGGCGACCGCGTGCTGATCTACATGCCCATGACCATCGAGGGCGTGGTCGCCATGCAGGCCTGTGCCCGCATCGGCGCCACGCACAGCGTGGTCTTCGGCGGCTTCTCTGCCAAGGCCGTGCAGGAGCGCATCGTGGACGTGGGTGCTGTGGCGGTGGTCACTGCCAACTACCAGATGCGCGGCGGCAAGGAACTGCCGCTCAAGGCCATCGTGGACGATGCGCTGGCGCTGGGCGGCTGCGAGGCCGTGCGCCATGTCTTTGTCTACGAGCGCACGGCCACGCCCTGTGCCATGACGGCGGGCCGCGACTACACCTTTGGCGAGATCCTGGCAGGCCAGAGCAGCGAATGCGCACCCGTGGCCGTGGATGCCGAGCATCCGCTGTTCATCCTCTACACCAGCGGCTCCACAGGCAAGCCCAAGGGCGTGCAGCACTGCACGGGCGGCTACATGCTGTGGGCCCGGCAGACCATGCAGTGGACCTTCGATCTGCAGCCCGGCGATGTGTTCTGGTGCACGGCCGACATCGGCTGGATCACCGGCCACACCTATGTGGCCTACGGTCCGCTGTCGGCAGGCGCCACACAGATCGTCTTCGAGGGCGTGCCCACCTTCCCCAATGCGGGCCGCTTCTGGCAGATGATCGAGCGCCACGGCTGCACCATCTTCTATACGGCACCCACGGCCATCCGCTCGCTGATCAAGGCGGCCGACAGCGATGCCAGCGTCCATCCCAAGAACTGGAACCTGTCGAGCCTGCGTCTGCTGGGCAGCGTGGGCGAGCCCATCAACCCCGAGGCCTGGATGTGGTATCACAAGCATGTGGGCGGTGAGCGCTGCCCCATCGTGGACACCTTCTGGCAGACCGAGAATGGCGGCCATGTGATCGCTCCCATGCCGGGCGCCACGCCGCTGGTGCCGGGCTCGTGCACGCTGCCGCTGCCGGGCATCATGGCTGCCATCGTCGACGAGACCGGCCATGAACTGCCCAATGGCGCAGGCGGCCTGCTGGTCGTGACCAAGCCCTGGCCCAGCATGATCCGCACCATCTGGGGCGATCCCGAGCGCTTCAAGAAGAGCTACTTCCCGGCCGAACTGGGCGGCCAGACCTATCTGGCCGGCGATGGCGCCGTGCGCAGCGAGGACCGTGGCTATTTCCGCATCACGGGCCGCATCGATGACGTGCTCAACGTCTCTGGCCACCGCATGGGCACCATGGAGATCGAGTCGGCCCTGGTGGCCAAGACCGACCTGGTGGCCGAAGCCGCCGTGGTGGGCCGTCCCGATGACCTGACGGGCGAGGCCATCTGCGCCTTCGTGGTGCTCAAGCAGCCCCGCCCCACGGGCGAGGAGGCCAAGCGCATCGCCAAGGAACTGCGCGACTGGGTGGCCAAGGAAATCGGCCCCATCGCCAAGCCCAAGGACATCCGCTTCGGTGAAAACCTGCCCAAGACCCGCAGCGGCAAGATCATGCGCCGGCTGTTGCGCTCCATCGCCAAGGGCGAGGCCATCACCCAGGATACGAGCACGCTGGAAAACCCGGCCATTCTGGAGCAGCTGGCCCAGACCAACTGAGCGGCATTCACGCCAGACACAAAACCGGAGCCTGTGCTCCGGTTTTTTTTGCCCAGGCCGATCGGGTGGTCCGCATGCGACCCAGTCGTATGCGACCCAGTCTGATTCTGCATTGTCTGACAGCCATTGCAGGCGTGGCTGAGGTACAACACGGTTTGTTGTGTCGATATTGCGATAGCCGAGAAAGTCCCTTCATCATGAATCTCAGAACCTTGTCGCTGCTGGTCACGGTCGCACTGATTGCGCTGCTGGCAGCGTTCAACTGGAGTGCGCTGGCTGCGCCATCCATGGTGTCCCTGGGCGTTACCGAAGTGCAGGCGCCGCTGGGCGTGCTGATGCTGGGCCTGACCGGTCTGCTGAGCGTGTTTTTCATTGCCTATGTGCTGTGGCTGCAGGGCTCGGTACTGATGGAGGCGCGGCGCCACGCCAGGCAGATGCAGGCCCAGCGTGATCTGGCTGACAAGGCCGAGGCTTCGCGCTTTACCGAGCTGCGCGCAGTGCTGGAGGCACTGCATGCCCGTGATCAGGATGCTCTGATGGCCCGGCTGGACCTGCTCCAGGCCCATCTGGTGCAGCGGGCCCAGGAGTCTGACAACAGCATGGCAGCCTATGTGGGACAGCTGGAGCAGCAGGTGCGGCAGTATCAGCAGGCAGGTCACTGATTGCTGCGCCGCGCAAAAACAAAGGCCGCGCAGCAGGCGCTGCGCGGCCCTGTGCCTGCGGCAGGCGGGTCAGTTCACTTGAGCGACAGCACCCAGGCTGCCAGCTTCTTGGCTTCTGCCTCGCTGACCTGTGTGTTGGCCGGCATGGGGACCGGGCCCCATACGCCACTGCCGCCCTTGATGATCTTGGTGGCGAGCTTGTCGGCGGCATCTTTCTGGCCCGCGTATTTGCTCGCCACCTCCTTGTAGGCCGGGCCCACCAGCTTCTTGTCGACTGCATGGCATGCCATGCAGTTCTTGGAAGTGGCAAGGGCCTGGTCCGCCAGTGCGGGGGCGGCTGCCGTGAAAGCCAGCGTAAAAGCGATCAGTGTTTGTTTCATCGTGAATTTCCGTGGTCGTTATGCTGAATCATTGTAGTGAGTATCAAAGCGCGATACGTTACTTGTAGTAGAGCATTGTTTTGCCAAGGAGGGTGTGATGTATTTGTTGGGAATTGCCGTGCTGTTGACGGTGCTCAAGCTGGCCGAGGTCGGGCCCGTGGCGGGCTGGTCATGGTGGGTCGTGCTGGGTGCTTATGGCGTGACAGCGGCCTGGTGGGTATGGGCGGACACGTCCGGGTATACCAAGCGCCGTGCCGCCGACAAGATCGACGAGCGCCGCCGCAAACGCATCGAAAAGCAAAAGGAGGCCATGGGCATTCGTTCGCGTACGCGCCGCTGAGCGTTGCCTGGTCGTTGCAACGGTCTCGCGGCAGGCGATGTCTGCATTGCCGCAAAGGGCGGGCAGTGTACTCCTGGTGAATCCCGTGTCTGAACGGCATGTGTAGTGCTGGGCCATAATCTTCGCCCAGACCCTGGGCGTGCCCACGCGCCCATGGGGCATACGCGACAACCGACAACTGGATTCCCCATGCCCGCATACCGTTCCAAGACTTCCACCGGCGGCCGCAACATGGCTGGTGCGCGCGCCCTGTGGCGTGCCACCGGCATGAAGGATGGCGACTTCGACAAGCCCATCATCGCCATTGCCAACTCCTTCACGCAGTTCGTGCCCGGCCACGTCCACCTCAAGGACCTGGGCCAGCTGGTGGCGCGCGAGATCGAGGCCGCTGGCGGCGTGGCCAAGGAGTTCAATACCATCGCTGTGGACGATGGCATTGCCATGGGCCATGACGGCATGCTGTACTCGCTGCCCAGCCGCGACATCATCGCGGACTCGGTGGAGTACATGGTCAATGCCCACTGCGCCGACGCGCTGGTGTGCATCTCCAACTGCGACAAGATCACTCCCGGCATGCTGATGGCTGCCATGCGGCTGAACATTCCCGTGATCTTCGTCTCGGGCGGTCCCATGGAGGCGGGCAAGACCCGGCTGGCCAACCCCACCACGCATACGCTGGAGTTCAAGAAGCTGGACCTGGTCGATGCCATGGTCATCGCTGCCGACAAGAACTACACGGACGAGCAGGTGGCGCAGGTCGAGCGCTCGGCCTGTCCGACCTGCGGTTCGTGCTCTGGCATGTTCACGGCCAATTCCATGAACTGCCTGACCGAGGCGCTGGGCCTGTCCCTGCCCGGCAACGGCACCGTGCTGGCCACGCATGCCGACCGCGAAGAGCTGTTCAAGCGCGCCGGCCGCCGCATCGTCGAGCTGGCCCGCCAGTACTACGAGCAGGACGACGCTTCGGTGCTGCCGCGCTCCGTGGGCTTCAAGGCCTTCGAGAACGCGATGACGCTGGACATCGCCATGGGCGGATCGACCAACACCATCCTGCACCTGCTGGCGATTGCGCGCGAGGCCGAGATTGAGTTCACCATGGCGGACATCGACCGCCTCTCGCGCCAGGTGCCGCAGCTGTGCAAGGTGGCGCCCAACACGCAAAAGTACCATATCGAGGATGTACACCGCGCTGGCGGCATCTTCGCCATCCTGGGCGAGCTGCACCGCGCGGGCAAGCTGCACACCGATGTGCCCACCATCCATGCCAGGACGCTGGGCGAAGCGCTGGCGCAGTGGGACATCACGCTGACCCAGGACGAGGCCGTCAGGCACTTCTATCTGGCAGGCCCCGCCGGCATTCCCACGCAGGTGGCCTTCAGCCAGAACACGCGCTGGCCCAGCCTGGATCTGGACCGTGCCGAAGGCTGCATCCGCTCCTACGAGCATGCTTTCTCCAAGGAGGGCGGCCTGGCCGTGCTGACGGGCAACATCGCCGTCGATGGCTGCGTGGTCAAGTCCGCTGGCGTAGATGAAAGCATTCTGGTCTTCGAGGGCACGGCCCATGTGACCGAGTCGCAGGACGAGGCCGTGCAGAACATCCTGGACGACAAGGTCAAGGCCGGCGATGTCGTCATCGTGCGCTACGAAGGCCCCAAGGGCGGCCCCGGCATGCAGGAGATGCTCTACCCGACCAGCTACATCAAGTCCAAGGGTCTGGGCAAGGCCTGCGCGCTGCTGACGGACGGGCGCTTCTCGGGCGGCACGTCCGGCCTGTCCATCGGCCACTGCTCGCCCGAGGCGGCTGCGGGCGGCGCTATCGGCCTGGTGCGCAATGGCGACCGCATCCGCATCGACATCCCCAACCGCAGCATCAATGTGCTGGTCTCCGACGAGGAACTGGCCCGCCGCCGCGCCGAACAGGACGCCAAGGGCTGGAAGCCCGCACAGCCGCGCTCGCGCAAGGTCTCGGCTGCGCTCAAGGCCTATGCCAAGCTGGTGATGTCGGCCGACAAGGGCGCCGTGCGCGACCTGTCGCTGCTGGACGACTGATACCGGGGCGCACCGCCGCCTGGCGGTGCGCGCAATGAAAAAGGGATGGAAAGCCGCAAGGCCTTCCATCCCTTTTTTTCTTCTTTCAGGCCCTTGAGGGCTCTTGCTTCATCGCGGGGCGACTGGCTTGCCGTTTCATCGTGGGCTGCCAGTTTCAGTTGTCATCGTGGAGCGACCGGCTCGGTCCGGTCAGGCCGGTTCGCCCATCTTGCTCTGCAGATAGTTGGGCAGGCCGATTTTTTCGATCAGGCCCAGCTGCTTTTCGAGCCAGTAGGCATGGTCTTCTTCGGTGTCACGCAACTGTGCCAGCAGCAGGTCGCGGCTGTTGAAGTCGCCATGCTGCTCGCACAGCGCCATGGCGGCACGCAGGCTGTCGCGCACGCGGTATTCGGTTTCCAGGTCTTTGCGCAGCATTTCCTCGACGGTCTCGCCGGGCGTGAAGGCATGGGGGCGCATGTCGGGGCGTCCGCCCAGGAACAGGATGCGGCGCAGGATGGCGTCGGCATGCTGGGTTTCCTCTTCCATCTCGTGGCCGATGCGCTCGAACAGGCGCAGCAGGCCCTGGTCTTCGTACTGGCGCGAGTGGATGAAGTACTGGTCACGCGCTGCAAGCTCGCCGCGCAGCAGCTCCTTGAGGCATTCGACGACTTCCGGGTGTCCTTGCATTTTCCCTCCTGTGGTTGGTTTTGGATGGCCCAAGTATCGCGCGATCCTGCGAAGTATCCAAAGCCTGGCGGCAATTCCCCGCGCACGGCGCACTGCATGCATGCGCGACGCAGAAGCATTCGTATTGGATGCCGGTCCACATTGATCTGCAGGAACGGACCCTAGGGTAAACGTGGTATTGCTATGTTCAATAATGATTATTTATCATAACGATTATGCGGTCGAAGCACTGGCCGCCTAACCCATACCCCCTCTGCACAAGGAAGCGCAATGAGCACCGAACGTACCGAAGAACAGACCGTGTCCTGCACCGTCGAAGGCCGCGTGGCCTGGGTGAAATTCAACCGCCCCGAAAAGCGCAACGCCATGAGCCCCCAGCTCAACCGCCAGATGATGCGCGTGCTCGACGATCTGGAGTTCCGTGAAGATGTCGGCGTGGTGGTGCTGACGGGCGAGGGCACGGCCTGGACCGCCGGCATGGATCTGAAGGAATACTTCCGCGAAACCGAAGCCACCGGTTTGGCCGGCACCCGCAAGGCCCAGCGCGAGAGCTACGGCTGGTGGCGCCGTCTGCGCTGGTTCCAGAAGCCCACCATTGCCATGGTCAATGGCTGGTGCTTTGGCGGCGGCTACGGCCCGCTGTTCGCCTGCGATCTGGCGTTTGCCGCCGATGAAGCCAAGTTCGGCCTGTCCGAGATCAACTGGGGCATCCTGCCCGGTGGCGGCGCTTCCAAGGTGGCCGTGGAGCTGCTGTCCTTCCGCCGTGCCATGTACCACGCCATGCTGGGCGAGAACATCGACGGCCGCACGGCTGCCGAGTGGGGCCTGGTCAATGAGTCGCTGCCGGCCGACCGCCTCAAGGCCCGCGTCACCGAAGTGGCCGAAGCCCTGCTGCAAAAGAACCCCATTGCCCTGAAGGCCACCAAGGATGCCATCCGCCGCGTGCGCGACATGAGCTACGACAACGCCGAAGACTATCTGGTGCGTGCCCAGGAAGCGGCCAACAGCTTCGACAACGAAGGCCGCAAGGAAGGCATGCGCCAGTTCCTGGATGACAAGACCTACAAGCCGGGCCTGGGCACTTACGACCTGTCCAAGCAAAAGTCCTGATCCCTGCCCATACATCCTGAATGGCCGCGCCCTTGCAGCGGGGGCGTGGCCATCAACCCATTGGAGACAAGCATGACAACGACACAGATGGCGGCCGCATCGCGGCCCGACATCGGCAGGCTGCTGAGGCCGCGTTCCATCGCCATCGTCGGCGCCTCGGCTACGCCGGGTGCGCTGGGCGCCTCGGTCCTGGGCAATCTGGAGCGCAACGGCTTTGCCGGCGATATCCACCTGATCAATCCCAAGCGCAGCGAAATCGGTGGCCGCGCCTGCCTGGCGTCGGTCGAGCAGCTGCCTGAAGGCGTGGATGTGGCGGTGCTCGCCATCCCGCAGCCTGCCGTGCTGGACACGGTGCGCGCACTGGCGGCCCGGCGCGTGGGCGCGGCCGTGATTTTCTCGGCAGGCTTTGCCGAGGCCGGCGAGCGCGGCATGGCCGAGCAGCGCGAGATCGCGCGCATTGCCGCCGAGGCCGGCATGGTGGTCGAGGGCCCGAACTGCCTGGGCTGCATCAACTACCTGCAGCGCGTGCCGCTGACCTTCGTCGAGGTCAACATCGATGCGCAGAAGATCGATGCCCAGCGGCCCGCCATCGGCGTGGTTTCGCAAAGCGGCGCCATGATGACGGTGCTGTGCACCACGCTGGGCAGCCGCGCGCTGCCGTTGTCGCATGCCATCTCCACGGGCAACGAGGCTGCCAGCCATGCCGAGGACTATGTGGAGTTCCTGCTGGAGCAGCCCTCGACGCGCGTGGTCGCCATGATCGTCGAGCAGTTCCGCCAGCCCGCGCGCATTCTGGCATCCGTGGCCCGTGCCCGTGCACTGGGCAAGACCGTGGTGCTGCTGCATCCGGGCAAGAGCAGCGCGGCGCGCGCCTCGGCCGCCACGCATACCGGCGCCATGGCCGGCGACTATGCGCTGATGCGCACCAAGCTCGAACGCGCAGGCGCCATCTTTGCTGAAACGCTGGAAGAGCTGGGCGACATCGCCGAGATCGCCATCCGCTGCCCTGTGCTGCCCGCTGCCGGCGTGGCTGTGCTCGGCGAGTCCGGCGCCTTCAAGGCGCTGACTCTGGACTGGGCCGAGGAGCTGGGGCTGGCGCTGCCTGCCATCGGCGACGATGACTCGCCCGCGCTGCGCGCAGCGCTGCCGCCCTTTGTGGGCGTCAGCAATCCGCTGGACCTGACGGCCCAGGGCCTGGTCGAACCCGACCTGTATTTCCGCACGCTGGATGCGCTGTTTGGCGATGCGCGCTTCTCGACCATCATTGTGGGCCTGATCCAGGGCGACCCCGTGACCTGCGGCATCAAGATGCCGCCCGTGCTGCGCGCGGTGCGCGAGCTGCATCCGGCCAAGCCGGTCATCGTTGCGGGTCTGGACGAGGGCGCGGCCGTGCCTGCCGAATTCATCGCCGAGATGCGCGCCCTGGGGGTTCCGTATTTCCCCAGCACGGAGCGTGCGCTGCGCGCAGTGCAGCGCCTGTCGGCCTTCAGTGCGCGCAGCTTCGAGCGCACCGATGCCGAGCCGGTGGCGCTGGCCTTGCCCGCCGGCCGCACGGTGGTGCCCGAGTACGAGTCCAAGCAGGCACTGGCAGCGGTGGGCGTGCCGTTCGCTCCCGGGCGGCTGGCCACATCGGTGGAGCAGGCCGTGGCCATCGCGAACGAGATTGGCTGGCCCGTGGCGCTGAAGGCGCAGTCTGCCGACCTCAGCCACAAGAGCGATGCGGGCGGCGTGATCCTGAACATTGCCGATGCGCAGGCCATGGGCGAGGCCTGGGGCCGGCTGTACGCCAACGTTGCGGCCTACGACAGCGCGATTGCGCTGGACGGCGTGCTGATCGAAGCCATGGGCAAGCGCGGCCTGGAGATGATCATCGGCGCGCGCAATGATCCGCAGTGGGGTCCCGTGATCCTGGCCGGACTGGGCGGCGTGACCGCCGAGATCATGCGCGATGCGCGCCTGCTCGACGCGGACCTGTCCACCGCCGAGGTGCTGCGCGAACTCGACCGCCTGCAGGGCGCGCCCCTGCTGCACGGCTACCGTGGCGCCCCCGCGCTGGACCGCGCGGCGCTGGCCGAACTGATCGTGCGCCTGGGCCAGGTGCTGCGCGCAACGCCTGCCATCCGTGAGATCGATCTCAACCCCGTCATCGTGCTGCCCCAGGGGCAGGGCGTGGTCGCACTCGACGCGCTGATGCTGGTTGAAGACAGCGCTGGCTGATGCCGGCGCAGGGGCCGGCGCGCTGCGCCGGCCCTTTCCATTTCTACCGCTTCCTTTCCGTTTCCCTTCCTCCACAGGAGGTCTTCATGAGCCTGCCTTATCCGCCGGGCCGTGCATCCGCGTCCGCGTCCAGGCTTGCACCCGCAGCCGCCACGCCTTCCGGACTCGGCTATGCCTACTATGTGGCCATCATCTTGCTGCTGGCCTATACGCTGTCCTTCGTGGACCGCCAGATCCTGGGACTGCTGGTGCAGCCCATCAAGAAGGACCTGCAGCTGTCGGACTGGGTGTTCAGCATCGTCCACGGCTTCGCCTTCGCCATCTTCTACACCTTCGTCGGCATTTTCCTGGGCCGTCTGGCCGACCGCTGGAACCGGCGCAACCTCATCATCATCGGCATGGCCATCTGGGTCGTGGCCACGGCGGCTGGCGGCTATGTCACGGGCTTTGTCTCGCTGTTCGTGGCGCGCATGTTCGTGGGCATTGGCGAGGCCTCGCTGTCGCCTGCAGCCTATTCCATGCTGGCCGATTACTTCCCGCCCGAGCGCCGCGCACGCGCCATGAGCATCTACACCTCGGGTGTCTATATCGGCTCGGCCACGGCCTTCATCGTCGGCGGCCTGGTCATCCAGGCCACGAGCCAGGCGGGCGAGGTGGTCTTTCCGCTGCTGGGCAGTTTCAAGCCCTGGCAGGCTGCCTTCATCTTCGTGGCGCTGCCCGGCATTCCGCTGGTGGCGCTGATGTACACCGTGCGCGAGCCGCTGCGCCGGGGCCTGGCCCATGCGGCTGCGGGCAAAGCCGCCCAGGCGGCAGCGGCGCAGCCTGCCGGGCCTGCCCCTGATCTGTCCTACGTGCTGCGCCACAAGCGCGCCTTTGTGCCGCTGCTGCTGGCCCCCGGCATCACCGCCATGATCACGTTTGGCGTGACCGCCTGGCTGCCAGCCACCTTCATCCGCCAGTGGGGCTGGACGCCCGGCGAAATCGGTCCGGCCTATGGCGTCATCATCCTGACCTTCGGCATCGGCGGCATGCTGCTCAGCGGCCTGCTGGCCGACCACCTGACCGCGCGCGGCAAGCTCGTGGGCTCGGTCGTGATTTCGCTGGCGGCCACAGCCGTGCTGGTGCTGACGGGGCTGGCGCTGGCTTTTGCGCCATCGCCCACCGTCGCCCTGGTGGCCGTGGCTGCGACCACATTCTTCCTGGGCATGCCGGTGGCGCTGGCGCCGCCCATCCTGCAGGCCGTGACGCCCAACCAGCTGCGCGGCCAGGTCACCTCCATCTATCTGCTGCTGATCAACCTGATCGGCCTGGGCATGGGCCCCTTCCTGGTAGCTTTCTGCACGGACTTTGTCCTGCATGATGAGAAAAGCGTGGGCCTGTCCCTGGGCCTGGTTTCCGCCCTGGCCGCCGCGCTGTCCGTGGCCTGCCTGGCCAGCGCCATCGGTCCCTATCGCCGCCTTGTTGCGGCCACTTCGGAGAACAAGGCATGAGCACGCCAACATCCCACTACCAGCCCCCGCTGCAGGACATCGCATTCATTCACCGCCACTGGCTGGCTGCCGAGGCCGACTGGCAGCGCATGCCGGCCCATGAGGCCATGGACCAGGAAACCGCCGACATGGTCGTCGAGGCCGCAGGGCGGTTCTGCGCGGACGTGCTGGCGCCACTCAACGGCGGCGCCGACCTGCAGGGCTGCAGCCTGGAGCAGGGCAGGGTGCGCACGCCTGACGGCTTTCCTGCCGCCTATGCGGCCTTTGTCGAGGCGGGCTGGCCTGCGCTGGCCTGCGTGCCCGAGGCGGGCGGCCAGGGCCTGCCCCAGCTGCTGGACGCCGCCCTGCACGAGATGCTGGCCTCGGCCAACCATGGCTGGACCATGTATCCCGGCATCCTGCACGGCGCCTACGCCTGCCTGCACGCTCATGGCGACGAGCACCTGCGCACCACCTATCTGCCGCACATCGTCAGTGGCCGCTGGCTGGCCACTATGTGCCTGACCGAGCCCCAGGCCGGCTCCGACCTGGGACTGCTGCGCACCCAGGCGCGTCCTGCGGGCGACGGCAGCTACCGCATCGACGGCAGCAAGATATTCATCTCGGGCGGCGACCAGGACATGAGCGAGAACATCGTGCATCTGGTGCTGGCACGCCTGCCCGATGCGCCGGCCGGCACGCGCGGGCTGTCGCTGTTTCTCGCGCCGCGCGGCATTCCGCGCGACGGCACGCTGGTGCCCAATGGCATCCACTGCGACGGCATTGAAAAGAAGATGGGCATCAAGGGCAGCGCCACCTGCGCCATGCGCTTCGAGGATGCCCAGGCCTGGCTG
Source organism: Delftia sp. PS-11 (assembly GCF_029870285.1). Lineage (GTDB taxonomy): Bacteria > Pseudomonadota > Gammaproteobacteria > Burkholderiales > Burkholderiaceae_C > Comamonas. The sequence continues at coordinate 171,630 of NZ_JACSYA010000006.1, read as the reverse complement.
GTCGGCCAGCCCCACCAGGGCCTGGCGGCCATGTTCGTGATGATGAACTCGGCGCGGCTGCATGTGGGCCTGCAGGGTGTGGGCCACGCCGAGATGGCCTGGCAGCTGGCGCGCGCCTATGCTGCCGAGCGGCGCCAGATGCGCGTGCAGCCACGGCCCGCCGATGCGCAGGGGCCGGCCGACCCCATTGCGCTGCAGCCGGCCATGCGCCGCATTCTGCTGGACCTGCGTGTCTGGTCCGAGGGCATGCGCGCCATCGCCAGCTGGGTGGCCCATCAGCTGGACCTTTCCGAACATGCCCCCGATGCGCAGGAACGCAGCCGCGCACATGCGCTGGCATCGCTGCTGACGCCTGTGGTCAAGTCCTTCTTTACCGAAAGGGGCTTTGCGCTGGCCAGCGATGCGCTGCAGGTCTTCGGCGGCTATGGCTATGTGCACGAATACCGCATCGAGCAGACGCTGCGCGATGCGCGCATTGCCATGATCTACGAGGGCACCAACCAGATCCAGGCGCTGGACCTGCTGCAGCGCAAGGTCTGCGCCAGCGGCGGCAGCGCGCTGGCGCCGCTGCTGCAGGTGCTGCGCGACGAGGCCGATGCCTGCGCCGCAGCCGGGCTGGAGGCGCAATTCGCGGCGCCGCTGCGCGCCTGGGGTGACAGGCTGCAGGCGTTGACGCAAGAGCTGTGCGCTGGCGCGCAGGCCGATGCGGAGCTGGCGCCGCGCTGTGCCGAAGACTATCTGCGTCTGACCGGCACGCTGTGCATGGCATTTGCCTGGGCGCGCGCCGTGCGCGTCAGCCAGGGATTGGAGGATGCATCGCTGCGCGAAGCCAAGACGGCGAGCGCACACTACTTCTTCAGCCATGGACTGCTCGATGCCGAGCATTGGCAGCGCCGCATCCAGGCGTCTGCCGTGGTGGCCTTGCCCGGCGCCTTATGATCGCATGCCGCGCCGGCGGCTGCCGACCGTCGGCGGCTGGCGCGGCAGCCCATCTTTCTGCATTCTTTTTCAGCCAGGCTTGTGCGCATGGACAGCATTTCCGAATCCACGATCGATCAGTCGCGTCTGCAGCGCTATCTCGGATACCGGCTCACGCGCACCGAAATCCACATCCACAAGCTGTTCGCGCAGCGCGTGGCGGGGTTCGACCTCAAACCCAGCGAGTTCTCCATCCTCGTGCTGCTGGACAGCAATCCGGGCATCTACCTGCGCCAGCTGGGGGAGGCGCTGGACATTTCGCCATCCAATCTGGTGCCCGTGGTCGAGCGCCTGGTGCAGCGCGGCCTGATCCAGCGCCAGCCCGACCCGCGTGACCGCAGGCTGCAGCAGCTGCACCTGACACCCGAAGGCCGCGCGCTGCAGGGCCTTGCCGAAGGCGAGGTGGCACGGCTTGAGGATGAGCTCGAGCAACTGTTGTCGCCCGCCGAAAGAGCCCACCTGCTCGTCGCGCTCGACAAGCTCACGGCCGTGCCGCCGGGCCAGTAATCCGCGCCAATCCCTGGCCGGCGTCTGCCTTGCGGCACTGCGGCACAATGCGTGCCATGCTGATGTATCCGCAGATCGATCCCGTGGCCCTGCAGATAGGGCCTCTTGCCGTGCACTGGTATGGCCTGACCTATCTGGCCGCCTTCGGCCTTTTTCTCTGGCTGGGCACGCGCCGCCTGGGCCATCCTCCCTTTGCGCGCATGCAGGGCGAGCGCGCCTGGAGCCGCAAGGATGTGGAAGACATCCTGTTTCTGGGGGTGCTGGGCGTGGTGGCGGGCGGAAGGCTGGGCTACTGCCTGTTCTACAAGCCGGGCTACTATCTTTCTCACCCGCTGGAGATCTTCTACGTCTGGCAGGGCGGCATGAGCTTTCATGGCGGCCTGGTCGGCGTGATCGTCGCCATGGTCTGGTTTGCGCGCTCGCGTGCCCGCTCCTGGCTGGAGGTGGCCGACTTCGTGGCGCCCTGCGTGCCCACGGGGCTGGCGGCCGGGCGCGTCGGCAACTTCATCAACGGCGAACTCTGGGGGCGCTTTGCCAGCCCCGAGCTGCCCTGGGCCATGGTGTTCCCGCAAAGCGGCGCCATGCTGCCCCGCCACCCATCCCAGATCTACCAGTTCCTGCTGGAAGGATTGCTGCTGTTCGTGGTGCTGTGGCTGTACGCCCGCAAGGAGCACAAACCGGGGCAGGTGGCTGCCGTGTTTCTGATCGGATACGGCGTGCTGCGCTTTACGGCCGAATACTTCCGTGAGCCTGACGACTTCCTGGGCCTGCTGTCCCTGGGCATGAGCATGGGCCAGTGGCTGTGCGTGCCGATGGTGATCGGCGGCATGGCCATGTGGCTGTGGGCTGCCGGCCGCCCCGCGTATGCGGGCCGGTCTGCCTGAACCTGGCAAAAAGGCGCAGCCCGCCCGTATCGGGATATTCCGCAGGCAAGATACGGCGTTGGCGTACACGCTGCTGCCCATGGCCTTTCATAATGCAAGCTGCAGGCAATTGTCATTGGCTCAGGCGGTCAAATGACACTTGCGTGACTGTTTGACATGGAGGAGAGTCTGAATGGGTCTGGCCACCGACTGGATTGCACGCAACGTGTCCCGGTTCCGTAGCACCGATGCTGCCGCGCCTGCGGCGAAGAAAGAGGGCGTCGATGCGCCCAAGGCGGCTGTGCCGCGCAGCATGGCCCAGCGCCTGCAGGCCACCTTGCGGCGCGGCGAGGAGGTCCTGTCTCCGCGCGAGCTGCGCAAGCTCATGGAAGACCTGCAGGCGGCGGCCGATGCCTCGCTCAGCGACGTCGAAGGCGGACGCCACGCCCAGCAGCTCATGCACTGGCATGCCCAGGCCGAACTGCCTGCGCGCAAGGAACTGTGGACCCTGATCATCGATCAGTTCGGGCCCGATGCCGAAGCCCTGCTGGCCGCGCGCAAGCGCTATGACACGGCAGCCAGCGATGCCGAGCGCGGCCATGCCGAGATGGACCTGCGCCGTGCGCTGATGTCGCCGCGCACGCGGCTGCTGCAACGCTTCGCCCAGCCCCAGGCAGGCATGGGCTTTCTGGTGGACCTGCGCGCCCAGCTGCTGGCGCTGCCCAAGGCCGAACAGCCGCGGTTTGCGGCATTGGACGCCGAACTGGAGCACCTGTTTTCGTCCTGGTTCGATGTGGCCCTGCTGGAACTGCGCCGCCTGAGCTGGGACTCGCCGGCTTCGCTGATCGAAAAGCTCATCGAGTACGAGGCCGTGCACGATATCCGCAGCTGGGCCGACCTCAAGAACCGGCTTGACAGCGACCGGCGCTGCTATGGACTCTTTCACCCGCGCATGCCCAGTGTGCCGCTGATCTTCGTGGAGGTGGCCCTTGTGGACAAGATGTCGGACAGCATCGCGCCGCTGTTGGACGAAGCCGCCGCCGCCGCCGATCTGGAGAGAGCCACCACGGCCATCTTCTATTCGATCAGCAACACCCAGACCGGCCTGCGCGGCGTGAGCTTTGGCGACTCGCTGATCAAACACGTGGTGCAGACGCTGACGCGGGAGTTCCCGCGCCTGCGCCATTTCGCCACGCTGTCGCCGATTCCCGGGCTGCGCGCCTGGATTGCCAGGCATGGCGATGCCGTGCTGGAAAAAATGGACGAGCGCCTGCGCAAGGCCTTTGCGCAGGAGGCCGGCGGCATGGGCGCCGAGCATCTGCTGGCAGCCCTGGAGGCGCCGCAGTCCCTGCCGCCCGATGCGCCCGTGCGCCGCGCGCTGCTGTTTTGCGCGGCCCACTACCTGGGGCGCGAGACCACCAAGGGCCGGCCGCTGGACCCCGTGGCCCGCTTTCACCTGGGCAACGGTGCGCGCGTGGAGCGGCTGAACTGGGCTGCCGACCTGTCGCCCAAGGGACTCAAGCAGTCGCTGGGCCTGATGGTCAATTACCTCTACGATCTCAAACGCCTGGACAAACATCGCGGCCTGCTGGCGCAGGGCCGCATACCGGTGTCCCCCGACATCGACGCCCTGTGCAAGTGAGAAAGGCGCGGCCCGTGCCGCATCTTTCCCATGCGTACAGGGGCTGCTGCGCCTGACAATGAAAAAAGCCTCTCGAAGAGGCGACAAGGAGACAAGTCATGCAAGCTTTCCATCCCACGGGACGGCGCGCGCTGCTGCGCGCCGCCGGTGCTTCTGTGGCAGCCCTGGCCTGGCCCATGGCGGCCCGTGCAGCCTCGGACTGGCCGGCCCGGCCCGTGAACCTCGTTGTGCCCTTTCCGGCCGGCGGCGGCACCGATGCCTTTGCCCGGCCGTTTTCGGCGCAATTCGCCAAGAGCGCAGGCAAGCCCCTGGTGGTGGACAACCGTGGCGGCGCAGGCGGCACCCTGGGCGCCAGCTATGCGGCCAAGCTCGCCCCCGACGGCTACAACTTCTTCATGGGCGGCACCCACCATGCGATTGCGCCCGCCGTGTACCCGCATCTGGACTACGACCTGGAGCGCGACTTCGTCCCGCTGGCCTTGCTGGCCAGCGTCCCCCAGGTCCTGGTAGTCAACCCGCGCAACGTGCCGCACAAGACTGTGCAGGACCTGCTGGCCGACCTGCGCAAGAGTCCGGGGCGCTACAACTATGGCTCGGCGGGTGCTGGCACTTCCCACCATCTGGCGGGGGAGCTGTTCAAGCTGCAAAGCCGCACCTTCATCACCCATATTCCCTACCGTGGCGCAGGCCCCGCCCTGCAGGACCTGATGGCAGGCAATGTGGACATGATGTTCGATGGCCTGGGCTCCTCGGCCCAGCACATCAAGAGCGGGCGCATCCGGGCGCTGATGGTCTCGGGCGACAAGCGCAACCCAGCCTTTCCGGATGTGCCATGCGCTGCCGAATCCGGCCTGCCCGAGTACAACGTCACCACCTGGTACGGGCTGTGGGCTCCCAAGGGCACGCCCCCGTCCATTCAGGCCCAGGTCATCGAGCAGGTGCAGCGCATCGGCGCCGCCGAAGACATCAAGTCCGCCTGGGCACGCAATGGAGCCGACTATGGCGGCATGGGCCAGCAGCAGTTCGCTGCCATGGTGCGCTCCGAAATTGCCCGCTGGGCCCAGGTGGTCAAGGCATCGGGGGCGAAGATCGAATAATCCTCCACGTGGCGCAGGCATGCGGTGCTCGCTGCATGCCTGCGCTGCAGCCATTACCACTTCTGGAGAAGCTGATACACATGACGCCACGACTCGACATCCGCAACCATCTGGCCACTATCACGCTGCAGCGTCCGGGGGCTGCCAACAAGCTGGCGCCCGAAGACCTGGGTGTTCTTTCGGCGCATATGGCACATGTCAATCGCAGCGACGATGTACGTGTGGTGGTGTTGCGCAGCGAGGGTAAGTACTTTTGCAGCGGCTACGACATATCAGAGATCCAGGGCAGCCAGACCCAAGGCCGCAGCTTCGGCGAGATGGTGGATGCCATCGAGCAATGCCGCGCCGTGACCGTGGCCGCCATTCACGGCGGCGTCTACGGCGGGGCGACGGACATGGCCCTGGCCTGCGACTTCCGCGTGGGCAGCACGGCAGCCGAGATGTTCATGCCGGCTGCGCGCCTGGGATTGCATTTCTATGCAGGCGGGCTGGAGCGCTATGTCTCCCGGCTGGGTCTGGACACTGCCAAGCGGCTGTTTCTGACCTGTGAACGCCTGCAGGCGCGGGAGATGAAGGACTGCGGCTTCCTGACCCATCTGGCCGAACCCGAAGCCTTCGAGGCTGCCGTGGACCAGCTCACCGCCACGCTGGCTGCCATGGCGCCCATCCCTTTGTTCGGCATGAAAAAGCACCTGAACCTGATCGCGCGTGGCTGTCATGACGTGGCCGATATTGCGCGCGATGTGCAGCGCAGCATCGTCTCCGAAGACCTGAAGGAAGGCGGGCGCGCCTGGCGTGAAAAACGCAGTCCGGTATTCAGGGGTAGTTGATCCGCATCGCGCCAGCCCTCTAACTCCAGAGGAGACAAGCCATGTTCAAGCGTACCGTGATGTCGTTGCTGCTGGCAGGGTGTGCTGGCAGTGCGATGGCTCAGTCCTATCCTGTGCGTCCTGTCACGCTGGTTGTTGGTTTCCCCCCGGGAGGCGGAGCCGATGCGGTGGCACGCATCGTGGCGGACAAAATAGGCAAGACCCTTGGGCAGCCCATGCTGGTGGACAACCGCCCCGGGGCCGGCACGACACTGGCGTCCGAGCATGTGGCGCGGGCGCCAGCCGATGGCTATACGCTGCTGCTGGGCAGCGCCAGCATCTATGGCTCAGACCAATTGCTCTACAAGAGCGCGCGCTACGATGGCGCCAGGAATTTCACGCCCATCACCCGCTGGAGTTCTGCACCCATGCTGCTGGCCGTGCGCAAGGATTTTCCGGCACAGGACGTGGGCGAACTGATCGCGCTGGTGCGCAGCCAGCCTGGAAGGTTCAGCTATTCCTCCTCCGGCGCTGGCGTGATCACCCATCTTGCCGCGCTGTCCTTCGCTGGCGCCAGTGGCGGCCTGCGCATGCTGCATGTGCCCTTCAAGGGCGGAGCCCCCTCCATCCAAGCCGTGGGTGCAGGTGATGTGGACCTGAGCTTTGGCACACCACCCTCGGTGCTGCCGCTGGCGCAATCTGGCAGGCTGCGTGTGCTGGCTGTGAGCACGGCCCAGCGTTCGCCGCTGTTCCCGGATCTGCCCGGCATGCAGGAGTCGGGCGTGCCGGGCTTTGACTACACCTTCTGGTTCGGACTGTTCGCGCCTGCCGGCTTGCCTGACGATGTGGCGCAGAAGTTGTTCGATGCCAGCGCCAGTGCGCTGCAGGACGCAGAGGTGAAGTCCCGGCTGGCCAGCCAGGGCAATCTGGCTGCGCCTTCTGCCTCTGTCGAGGAGTTCCGTGCCTGGGCCCTCAAGGAGGGACAGGAATCGAAAGCATTGACTCAGCGCTCTGGAGCCGGTGTGCAATGAATGATCCATCCGTGAACGGGCAGGCCACGGGCCTGCCGCTCGAAGGCATTACCGTCATCGACCTCACGCGCGTGCTGGCCGGCCCCATGTGCACGCAGATGCTGGCCGATCTTGGCGCGCGCGTGATCAAGGTCGAGCAGCCGGGATCGGGCGACGATGCGCGCGGCATCGGGCCCTTCGTGGAGGGGGCGTCCGCCTATTTCCTCTCTGTCAACCGCAACAAGGAGTCCATTGCGCTGGACCTCAAGCAGCCGCAGGATCGTACGGTGTTCGAGCGCCTGCTGGAGGAGGCCGATGTGCTGGCCGAGAACTTCCGGCCCGGCACTATGGACAAGCTAGGCTATGGCTGGGATGCGTTGCACCTGCGCTACCCGAGGCTGGTGATGACCTCGGTCTCGGGCTTCGGCCAGACCGGTCCGTACAGAGGCTTTCCTGCCTACGACATGGTGGTTCAGGCCATGAGCGGCATGATGAGCGTGACCGGTCACCCGGGTACGGGACCGTGCCGTGTGGGGGTGTCCATCGGCGATCTGGGCGCGGGGCTGTATGCGGTCATCGGCACCCAGGCTGCATTGTTGCGCCGCGCGCGAACGGGCCAGGGCGAGCGTGTCGATGTGTCCATGCTCGACTGCCAGGTGGCCCTGCTGGAGAACCCTGTGGCGCGCCTGGAGGCGCAGGGCAGTGTGCCGGGGCCCATCGGCACCCGGCATCCGTCCATGGCGCCTTTCGACGTATTCGCCGCGCAGGATGGCTGGTTTGTGATTGCCGTCGGCAGCGACGCGCTGTTCGCCAGGCTGTGCGCTTTGCTGGATTTGCCCCAACTGGCCGCAGATGCGCGTTTTGCCGACAATGCGCTGCGCTGCGAGCACCAGGCTGAACTCAAGGCTGCGCTGGAAGCCCGCCTGCGGGACAGTCCCAGGTCCCACTGGCTGCAACTGCTCACTGATAATGGCATCCCGGCGGGGGAGTACAACAGCGTGGCCGATATCGTGGAGCACCCGCAGGTGCGCGCGCGAGGCATGCTGACCCATGTACGCACGCCTGGCGGGCATGCTTTGCGTGTTGCGGGCAATCCCTTGCAGGATTCACTGCGGCAGCCTCTGGTGCGCAGGCAGCCTCCGGCACTGGATGCAGACCGCGAGCACATACTGCGTACGCTGGCCTGCGCGCAGCCATCCCCGCCGACCGACCCATGAACGTGCCAGAGATTTCTACGCGGACTTTTCCTTCTTCTTCACAGACATGACCAACAGCAATCTGTTCGCTGCCTTGCGCGCCGCCTTTCCCCAGGATTTGCAACAGTGGGCCGTGGAGGCCGTCGGCAGCGATGGCGCCAGCCTGTTCTACAGCTGGGCCGACCTCGACCATGGCAGCGCGCGCATCGCCAACCTGCTCGAATCGCTGAATCTGCCGCCTGCCAGCCGCATCGCCGTGCAGGTGGACAAGTCGGTCGAGGCGCTGATGCTGTACCTGGCCACGCTGCGCAGCGGCCATGTCTTTCTGCCGCTGAATACGGCCTACCAGAGCGCCGAGATCGAGTACTTCGTGGGCAATGCCGAGCCGGCGGTCGTGGTCTGCACCCCGGCCAACTTTGGCTGGGTCTCCAAGATCGCCTTCACGGCGGGCGTGGAGCATGTCTACACCCTGGGCGACGACCGCAGCGGCACGCTGCTGGAGCGCGCTGTCCACCATGGCGATGTACATGAGGTGGCGCAGCGCGGCACCGATGATCTGGCGGCCATTCTCTACACCAGCGGCACCACGGGCCGTAGCAAGGGCGCCATGCTCACGCATGGCAACATGCTGTCGAATGCCGAAACGCTCAAGGATTACTGGGGCTGGCAGGACGGTGATGTGCTGATCCATGCATTGCCCATCTTCCATGTGCACGGCCTGTTCGTGGCCATCCATGGCGCTTTGCTCAACGGCAGTCCCATGATCTGGCTGTCGAAGTTCGAGCCCGCCACGGTGCTCTCGCGCATGCGCGATGCCACGGTCTTCATGGGCGTGCCCACGCTGTATGTGCGCATGCTGGCCGATGCGCGTCTCACGCCCGAAGCGGCTGCCCGCATGCGCCTGTTCATTTCCGGCTCCGCGCCCATGCTGGTGGAAACACACCGCGACTGGCAGGCGCGCACCGGCCATGTCATCCTGGAGCGCTACGGCATGAGCGAAACCATCATGCTGACCTCCAACCCTTACCGCGCCGACGAGCGCCATGGCGGCCAGTCCGAGCGCCGCGCGGGCACCGTGGGCTTTGCCCTGCCCGGCGTGGGCGTGCGCATCGTGGATGACGCAGGCCAGCAGGCGCCTGTGGGCGAGATCGGCAACATCCAGGTGCGTGGCCCCAATGTGTTCAAGGGCTACTGGCGCATGCCCGAGAAGACGGCCGAGGAGTTCACGGCCGACGGCTGGTTCCGCACAGGCGATGTGGGCAAGCTCGATGAGCGCGGCTATGTGACCATCGTGGGGCGCAGCAAGGACCTGATCATCTCGGGCGGCTACAACGTCTATCCGGCCGAGATTGAAGGCTTCATCAACGAACTGCCCGGCGTGGCCGAGAGTGCCCTGGTCGGCGTGCCGCACCCCGACTTCGGCGAAGTAGGCGTGGCCGTGGTCGTGCCCCGTCCGGGTGCTGCGCTCGATGCCCAGGCCGTGATCGATGCGCTCAAGGGCCAGCTGGCCAACTTCAAGATTCCCAAGCGCTGCTTTGTGGTGGATGAGCTGCCGCGCAACACCATGGGCAAGGTGCAGAAGAACCTGCTGCGCGACCAGCACAAGGGGCTGTTTGCCTGAGTGCGGAGCGGGACACCTGTGCTCCCGAAGCAAAAGGGCGGCCCGCTGGCCGCCCTTTGTTCTCGTGCTGAAAGTGTCGCGCAGATAGCGTCGCGCAGAAAGCGTCAGACTGCCGTGGCGGCCGTGCCCGTGGCGCCGCTGCGGTCCAGGACCGGCGGTGCAGTGACGATGGAGCGCAGTGCGGGCTCGGCCGTGGCCATGTTCGCCAGGTCCGGACGCGGGCGGCGCAGCCCAGGCAGGCTGCTGAAAGCCTGCTCCAGCGCATGGGCTGTGGCCAGCACCTGGTGGTCGGCACGAAAGCCCCCCACGATCTGCAGCCCGAAAGGCATGCCTGCATGGTCCAGGCCGCAGGGCAGGGACAGCGCCGGGTGCGTGGTGAGCGTGACCACATAGGTCAGCGCCAGCCAGCGGTAGTAGTTGGCCTGCGCCTCGCCGTTGATGTGCGTGGCATGCGGCATCGTCCACGGGAAAGGAGATACCGGCGTGGTGGGCGACAGGATCAGGTCATAGCTGGCGAAGGCCTGCTGGAAGCGCTTGATCAGCCGCGTCTGCTCCGCCTGCGCCCAGGCCGCATCCAGCAGGCTCATGCGGGCGCCCATCTCGTAGTTGGCGCGCGGGTTGGGGCCCAGGCTGTCCGGGTCGCGTTCATAGGCTTGCTGCATGCCGGCCACGAAGGCTTCTGCGCGCAGCACATCGAAGCAGCGGTGGGCTTCGCCCATGTCCAGCTCGATGCGGTCGCAGCGCGCGAACAGATGCTGCATGGCGCCGATCTTGCGCCGGAACGTGGCGCGGATGTTCTCATCCACGGCGCAGGTGCCGAAGTCTTCCGTCCAGGCCACGCGCAGGCGTCCCAGATCCAGCGGCGCAGGCTGCAGGAATGACAGGGCATCCAGCGGATAGCTCAGCGGATCGCCTGCATGCATGCCTGCCGAGGCGGCCAGCTGCAGGCATGCATCCTCCACCGTGCGACCCATGGGGCCGACCACCGAAATGGGGGTCCAGCCCAGTGGCTTGCGCACGCTGGGCACCACGCCCGGCGAAGGCCTGAAGCCCACCACGCCGCACTTGGCGGCAGGGATGCGCAGCGAGCCGCCGGTGTCCGAGCCGGTGCACACGGGCAGCATGTCGCAGGCCAGCGCCGCCGCCGAACCGCCCGAGGAGCCGCCCGCATTGAGGTTGGGATTGAAAGGATTGCCCGTGGCGCCCCAGACGCTGTTGCGTGAATTGGCGCCTGCGCCCATCTCGGGCACGTTGGTCTTGGCCGTGACGATGGCGCCTGCGCGGCGCAGGCGCGCCACCAGCTCGATATCCTCCGTGGGCACATGGTCGCGGTAGATGGGTGAGCCCCAGGTGGTCAGCAGGCCGGCAGTGGGCTCCAGATCCTTCACACCCAGCGGCAGGCCGTGCAGCAGACCTAGTGGCTCGCCTGCCAGCACGGCTTTTTCTGCCATGCGGGCTTCGGCCAGGGCGCGGTCGAAGCAGGTGGCCGTGATCGCGTTGACCTTCGGATTCACGGTCTCGATGCGCTGTATGCAGGCCTGCAGCAGTTCGACGGGGGACAACTGCCTGCTGCCGATCAGCCGGCGCAGTGCGACGGCGGACAGCGCGAGCAGTTCGCCGGTTTGCGGGGGCGGGGAGTGTGTGGAGTTCATGGGTTCAGTCGTGGTCATGGCGTGGCATGCCTGCCAGGCCGTGGTGGCCCGGAGCAGGCGGCCTGCAGCCGTCTGTCTGTGTCAATCTGCCTGGATATGCGCGCGCTGGGCCAGTGCGCGCATGGCGGGCAATTCCTTGTCGATGAGGTCGGCCGTGCCGGCCGCATTGACATGCGCGGGATCGAAGCCCATGGCCGTCAGTCGCGCGCGGGTGTCGGCATCCTGCATGGCGGTGGCCAGGGCTTTTTCCAGCGTGCGCTTCACTTCGGCGGGCAGTCCGCGCGGCGCCATCAGGGCGAGCCAGGTGTCCATGTCGATGCCGCCATAGCCGCTCTCGGCCATGGTCGGCACCTGGGGCAGCAGCGCCGAGCGTCTGGCGCTGGTCACGGCGATGGCGCGGATCTTGCCGTTCCTGAGCTGGGGCAGGGCGGCTGTGACGGTGTCGAAGGTGAATGGAACCTGTCCGCCGATCAGGGCCGTCATGGCTGGTGCGCTGCCTTTGTAAGGCACATGCGTCATCTTGAGTCCGGTCATGGCCAGCACGGTCTCGGCTGCGAAATGCGAGGTGGAGCCGCTGCCGAAGGAGCCATAGGCGTACTTGCCCGGCGCACCCTTCACGTAGTCCACGAACTGCTGCAGGGTCTTGGCCGGTACGTCGGTGTTGGCCAGCAGCACCAGGCTGCTGCGGCCTGTCACGCCGATGGGCTCGAAGCTCCTGACCGGGTCATAGGGCAGGTCGCTGCGTATGGCCGGGTTGACGGTGAAGGTGCTGCCCGAACTCAGCAGCAGTGTGTAGCCGTCAGGCGGGGCTTTGGCCACGAAGCTGGCGCCGATGATGGTGCCTGCGCCGGCACGGTTGTCGATCACCACCGGCTTGCCCAGCGTGTCTCCCAGTTTCTGGGCGATCACGCGGCCCAGCACATCGGCCGCTCCGCCAGGAGGGAAGGGAATGACCATGGTCAGCGGCCTGGAAGGATAGGCGTCGGTGGCCATGGCGCTGGTACAGGCTGCCAGGGCCAGTGCACCGGCAGCGGCAAGCCGAAGGGTGCTGGAAAACAGGTGCATGGTGGACTCCGCTGGGAAAGGATGCAGTGCGTGTGGTGCCATGGCCGCCGTGGCGTGACAGGACCATGACGGACATGCTAAGAAAAAGAGTGAACTGCAACAAGCGCAATGAATCGAATAGATAATTGCCAAATCAGCAATTCATAAGACATGCTGGAAAGGCTGGCCTGCTGCCTGCCCATGGTCCCGGGGCCGTGCCTTTCTTGTGGGAGAGCCAGACGATGCATTCACGGGTTTTGCAGGAAACCGCAGTGCGCTACTTCGTGGAAGTGGTGCGCACGGGGTCGGTCAAAGAAGCCGCGCTCAAGCTCAACGTGGCTCCCTCTGCCGTGAGCCGTCAGATCGCGCGGCTTGAGCATGAACTCGATACGCTGCTGTTCGAGCGCCGCTCGCGGGGCATGGTGCCCAATGCTGCGGGTGAGCTGCTGGCGGCGCATGCCAGCCGGCAGCAGCAGGAGATCGACCGTGTGGCCTCGGAGATCGGTGCGTTGCGGGGGCTGCGCACGGGGCAGGTGCGCATTGCCAGCACCGGAGGCTTTGCTGCCGAGTTCCTGCCTGCGCTGATCGGGGCTTTCCAGCAGCAGCACCAGGGCATCCTGTTTCATCTCGATGTGTTTGCGCCTGGGCAGATCGCACACCGTGTGCGCGACGGCGAGGCCGACATCGGCGTCACCCTCAGCGCGCTGCCCGAGCATGGCATCCGCGTGGAGCTGCGCCACCCTTGCCCTATCCTGGCCGTGATGGGTACCCGGCATCCACTGGCGCGCCAGCGCCAGGTGTCGCTGGCGCAGGTGGTTGGCTATCCGCTGGCGCTGCCCTCCAAGGACAGTTCCCTGCGGCAGCTGCTGGACATCAGCTGCTCGCGCCAGGGCTTGCGCTATACGCCGGCCCTGATCAGCAACTACCCCGATGCGCTGGCCAATTTCGTCAGTGCGTCGCCGCAGGCCGTCGCCTTCTATGGCGAGATCTCGGTGCGCACCCGGCTGCAGGCCCAGGCGGTCGTGGCCGTGCCGCTGCGCGATAGTGAAATGAATGAGCGCTACCTTGAGGTGCAGACCCTGGCGGGGCGCAGCCTGCCGGAGGCCAGCAGGGCCTTCGTGCAGCATCTGGTGCACGCCATCCGTGACGCAGAGGTGGCATTGACGGATATGAATTGCTGAATTCGCAATGACTGTTTCTCATAATTGTGATGCTTCCCAAACGAAAGCACCCTCACAATTGAAGCCTGCACGGATCAGGCTGCCTGCCCGTGGGCGCGGCGCGCAGCCGCCCCCTGTTTGCGCAAAGCCCTGTCCAAGAGGAAAGCAGTGAGCATCATGAGTTCAGAAATCCTGGTTCTGGGCGCCGGCATGGTCGGCGTCAGCACAGCGTTGGCCCTGCGCCAGCGCGGCCACCACGTCACGCTGGTGGACCGCAAGGCGCCAGGGCTGGAAACCTCGTATGGCAATGCGGGCCTGATACAGCGTGAGGCGGTGATGCCCTATGCCTTTCCGCGTGACCTGCGCACGTTGGCGGGCGTGGCATTGGGGCGTGGCAACGACGTGCACTACCAGTTGCCAGCCATGCCGGCGCTGGCGCCCAGGCTGCTGCGCTATTGGGCCAACTCGGCCCCTGCGGCCTATGCGCCGCTGGCGCAGGCTTATGGCCAGCTCATTGCGCATTGTCTGAGCGAGCATGCTGGCTGGGTCGAAAAGGCAGGCGCGCAGGATCTGGTCAAGCGCCAGGGCTGGGTGCGTGGGTTTCTGGAGCCGGCAGGCTTTGACGAGGCCTGCGGGCAGGCGCTGCAGATTGCCCGCGAGCATGCCCTGGGCTGCGAGGTGCTGGACAGCTCGGCACTGGGCCGGCTCATGCCGGCGCTGCGCCGTCCGCTGGCTGGCGGCATCCACTGGACCGACCCCTGGGCGGTCAGCGATCCGGGCGAACTCGTGGCGCGCTATGCACGCCTGCTGCAAGGCATGGGCGGCGAGGTGGTGCGCGCCGAGGTGCAATCCCTGCAGCCGCTGGGGGCCGGCTGGCAGGTGCAGACACACGATAGCGTGCTGCAGGCCGCGCAGGTGGTGCTGGCATTCGGTCCCTGGGCCGATGGCGCCACGCGTGCGCTGGGCTACAGGTTGCCGCTGTTTGTCAAACGGGGCTACCACCGGCACTACGCCATGGACAAGCCCCTGCCGATGCCGCTGCTGGTCACGGAGCCCGGCTTCATGCTCGCGCCGATGGCGCGCGGGCTGCGCATCACCACGGGCGCCGAGTTCGCAGCGCAGGATGCTCCGCCATCGCCAGTGCAACTGGCACAGGCCGAACGCATGGCGCGCGGCCTGTTGGATCTGGGCGAGGGCGTGGAGGCGCAGCCCTGGCTGGGAGCCAGGCCGTGTACGGTGGACATGAATCCGGTCATTGGCGCTGCGCCGCGCCACCCCGGCCTGTGGTTCAACTTCGGCCATGGCCACCAGGGCTTCACGCTGGGTCCGGCCAGCGGGCGGCTGCTGGCCGAGCTGATCAGCGGGGAGGCGCCTTACCTCGATCCGCGCCCTTATTCGCCGCAGCGCTTCTGACGCGCCGCAAGCGCCCTGGCCCTGGCAGGCATGCCGCCGCCAGGGGCCAGGCGCAGGGCCTTAGCGCAGCACCAGCACGGGGATGTGGGTGTGCGTGAGCACATGCTGGGTTTCGCTGCCCAGCAGCAGGCGCTGCAGACCCTTACGGCCGTGCGATGCCATCACGATGAGGTCGCAGTCGCGGCGCTTGGCTGCATCGATCACGCTTTCGGCGATCAGGTCGGACTTGATGATCTCGGTGGTCACGCTGACCTTGAGCGCCTGCGCCTTGGCGGCGGCTGCATCCAGCGCGGTCTGTGCGTTGGCGGCCCATTGGCCTTCGATGCGCTCGATCTGCTTGATGTCCACGGTTTCCCCGCCCTCGAAATAGCTGCGGGGGTAGTGCTGCACGACCTTGACGACGACGACGCTGGCACCGCACAGCGCAGCGAGGCCCAGGCCGCTGTCTACGGCCTTGTCGGAAAGTTCGGAGCCGTCGGTGGCGATCAGGATGCGGTTGTACATGCGTTTTCCTTTCGTGTGAGTGAGGATGGGGGCAATGGAGTCAGCATAGACCGAACCGTGGGTTAACGGTTGATTAATGTCAATACGCGTATCATGACCCGCGATTACGCTAGAACCATGCCCCACACCATTGCAGACCCGTCCAGCGGGGCGGCGGTTGCGGCGCTTGATTCAGGCCCCTCGACCTCGCAGCAGGCCACGGCCCGGCTGCTGGATGATCCGCAGGAGTGGAGTTCGTTCGGTCGGCCCGCAGGCCCCGCGACTCCCGCAGACCCTTCCTCATCGCCTACCGACTTCCCGTGTTGGGATTCGTTCGTGGTGCTGGAGGGAATGCACTGCGCCGCATGCGCGCTGACCATCGAGGATGCGTTGCGTGCTGTGCCCGGGGTGGAGAAGGCCGAAGTCAGCGCAGCCACGCGCCGTGCCCGCGTCACCTGGCGCCATGCGCAGGTGCTTCCATCCCAGTGGATGGAGGCTGTGCGCCGCGCCGGATATCAGGTGCTTCCCGCCCGCGATGCCTTCGCGCGCGAGCGCCGTCAGGCCGAAAGCCGCCGCGCGCTGTGGCGCTGGCTGGTGGCCGGCTTTTGCATGATGCAGGTCATGATGTATGCGTGGCCTGCCTATGTGGCCCGCCCGGGCGATCTGTCCCAGGAAATGGAGACGCTGCTGCGCTGGGCTTCATGGGTCATCTCACTGCCCGTGGTGCTGTTTTGCTGCGGGCCCTTTTTCTCCAGTGCGCTGCGCGACATACGCCAGCGCCGCGTGAGCATGGACCTGCCTGTGGCCCTGGGCATGCTGATCACCTTCGTCATCAGTTCGCTGGGCACTTTTGATCCCTCGGGACCCTTTGGCAAGGAAGTCTTCTACGACTCCCTGACCATGTTCGTGTTCTTCCTGTTATCGGGGCGCTGGCTGGAGCTGCGCCTGCGCGACCGCACGGCCGGCGCGCTGGAGGCCGTGATGAACCGCCTGCCCGATGCCGTGCTGCGCGAGCAGGCCAACGGCCAGTTCGAGCGCGTGGCCACGCGGCGGCTGCGGGTGGGCGATACGGTGCGTGTGCTCAGCGGCGAGGCATTTCCCGCCGATGGCACCATTTTGCGGGGCCGCACCCATGCCGACGAAGCGCTGCTGACGGGCGAGTCCACGCCGGTGCTGCGCGCCGAAGGCGACTGCGTGACCGCAGGCAGCTACAACATCGATGCCGTGGTGGATGTGCGCGTGGATGGCGTGGGCGCCGGGACGCGTTTTGCGCAGATCGTGGACCTGATGGAGAGCGCCTCGCTGCAAAAGCCGCGTCTGGCCCAGCTGGCCGACAAGGTGGCGCGGCCGTTTCTGGTCGTGGTGCTGCTGGCGGCGCTGGGTGCTGCCATCTGGTGGTGGCCTGCCGATCCCGGCAAGGCTGTCATGGTGGCTGTGGCCGTGCTCATCGTAACCTGCCCCTGCGCGCTGTCGCTGGCCACGCCTGTGGCCATGCTCACGGCCGCCGGCACGCTGGCGCGCAGCGGCGTGCTGGTGCGCAATCTCCAGGGCCTGGAGGCGCTGGCGGCTGTGGACACCCTGGTTTTCGACAAGACCGGCACGCTCACGCGCGATGGCCTGACGGTGCGAGCCTTCGTGCCCGCTGCCGATGAAGATGCCGACGAGGTGCTGGCGCTGGCGGCGCTGCTCGCTCGCCAGTCCATCCACCCTGCATCGCGCGCCATTGCGCAGGCCGGTGCAGAAGCGGTGACTGCCTGGAAGCTGGACACCATGCAGGAGCAGGCAGGTCTGGGCCTGGATGCGTGGCTGCAGGGGCCGGAGGGGCGGCGCCATGTGCGCCTGGGCTCGCCCCTGCATGCCGGCGTGGCCGGCGAGCAGCCTGTGCAGGGCGTGCTGCTGGCCGAGCAGACGCAGCAGGGCTGGCGCACGCTGGCGCGTTTCGAGCTCAGCGAGGATGTGCGTCCCGAGGTGGCTGGCGTCGTGCATGCGCTGAAGTCGCAGGGCATCGAAGTGATGCTGCTGTCTGGTGACCGCAACGAGGCTGCCAGGGCCATGGCAGCCCGGGTGGGCATCGAACAGGCCCAGGGGGGCTGCAGCCCCCAGGACAAGCTGGCGCGCCTGCAGCAGGCGCAGGCGGATGGTCACCATGTGGCCATGGTCGGCGACGGTCTCAATGACGGTCCGGTTTTAGCTGGAGCGCATGTCTCTTTTGCGTTTGGCAGAGCAGTGCCACTGGCACAATCACGTGCAGATTTCGTTGTTCTGGGCGACAGCCTGGAACTGGTGCTGCAGGCCTGCCTGCTGTCGCGCCGCACACTGCAGGTGGTGCGCCAGAACATGGCCTGGGCAGCCGCCTACAACGCGGTGTCGATTCCGCTGGCGCTGGCCGGCTTCATGCCGGCCTGGGTGGCCGGCCTGGGAATGGCGCTGAGTTCGCTGCTGGTGGTGCTCAATGCCGCACGGCTTGCGCGCAGCCTGCCGCTGGCCTCTACGAATCACACGGGCACGCCTGCTGCGCCCTCAGCGTCCGTCGCCATACAGACGGGCTCCACCGCAACGGTGGGGAGGTTCTGATCATGGACATTTTGTATTTGCTGATCCCCCTGTCGGTGGTGCTGGTGCTCGCCATTCTGGCGGCCCTGTGGTGGGCTGTCTATCGCGGGCAATTCGAGAGTGTGGATCAAGAGGGTGAGCGCATTCTTCGGGACGATTGACGTGGGTCAATGCGCCTGAAAGCGAAGCAAGGAACACTTTGATAGCAATCTAAGAGGTGCACGATGGATAGTTCAAATAACAATGCTGTCTATTACGACGATTCCGTCGTAAGGCAGTTCTCTATCATGGCCGTCGTCTGGGGAGTGGTAGGCATGGCTGTGGGCGTATTGATCGCCTCGCAGCTGGCCTGGCCGGAACTCAACTTCGGCATTCCATGGCTGAGCTACGGACGCCTGCGTCCGCTGCATACGAATGCCGTGATCTTTGCCTTTGGCGGATCGGCGCTGTTCGCAACCAGCTACTACGTGGTGCAGCGCACCTGCCAGACGCGGCTGTTCATGCCCAAGCTGGCCAGCCTGACGTTCTGGGCCTGGCAGCTGGTCATTCTGTCCGCAGTGGTTTCCCTGCCGCTGGGCTATACCCAGGGCAAGGAATATGCCGAACTGGAATGGCCGATCGACCTGCTGATCGCCGTCACCTGGGTGTCGTATGCCATCGTGTTCTTCGGGACCGTCGGCATCCGCAAGGTGCGCCATATCTATGTAGCCAACTGGTTCTTCGGCGCCTTCATCATCGCCGTGGCCCTGCTGCACATCGTCAACAGCGTGGCCATTCCGGCGGGCTGGATGAAGAGCTACTCGGCCTATGCCGGCGTGCAGGACGCGATGGTGCAATGGTGGTACGGCCACAATGCCGTGGGCTTTTTCCTGACCGCAGGCTTCCTGGGCATGATGTACTACTTCATCCCCAAGCAGGCCGGCCGTCCGGTGTACAGCTACCGCCTGTCGATCGTGCACTTCTGGGCGCTGATCTTCACCTACATGTGGGCCGGTCCGCACCACCTGCACTTCACCGCGCTGCCTGACTGGACCCAGTCCGTGGGCATGGTGTTCTCGCTGATTCTGCTGGCTCCCAGCTGGGGCGGCATGATCAACGGCGTGATGACGCTGTCGGGTGCCTGGCACAAGCTGCGTGACGACCCCATCCTGCGCTTCCTGATCGTGTCGCTGTCGTTCTACGGCATGTCCACGTTCGAAGGCCCGATGATGTCGATCAAGACCGTCAACGCGCTGTCGCACTACACCGACTGGACCGTTGGCCACGTGCACTCGGGTGCCCTGGGCTGGGTGGGCCTGATCACCATGGGTTCGCTCTACTACCTGATCCCCCGCCTGTTCGGCAAGACCAAGATGCATTCGGTGGGCGCCATCGAGCTGCACTTCTGGATGTCCACCATCGGCATCGTGCTGTACATCGCCGCGATGTGGATCGCCGGCGTGATGCAGGGCCTGATGTGGCGCGCCGTCAACCCCGATGGCACGCTGACCTACACCTTCGTCGAGAGCGTGAAGGCGACCTATCCCTTCTACGTGATCCGTGTGGCAGGTGGCCTGCTGTACCTGGGCGGCATGCTGGTGATGCTGTGGAACACCTGGAAGACTGCGATCTCGGGCCGTTCCGTGAAGGTGGCCGTGCCGGCCGTCGTGGCCCACGCCTGAGCATCTAGGAGCATTTTTCATGTCCGATCACAACCAAACCGCTCCCAAGAGCTTTTCCCACGAGAAGGTGGAAACCAACAATTTCCTGCTGATCGTGCTGACGCTGCTGGTCGTCGCCGTCGGCGGCCTGGTGGAAATCGTTCCGCTGTTCTTCCAGAAGTCCACGACCGAAGCGGTGGCCGGCCTCAAGCCCTACACGCCGCTGCAGCTGATGGGGCGCGATGTCTATCTGCGCGAGGGCTGCTACAACTGCCACTCGCAGATGATCCGCCCCTTCCGCGCCGAGACCATGCGCTATGGCCACTACTCGGTGGCCGGTGAGTTCGTCTACGACCACCCCTTCCAATGGGGCTCCAAGCGCACCGGTCCCGACCTGCACCGTGTGGGCGGCAAGTACAGCGACGAATGGCATCGTATCCACCTGAACAATCCGCGTGACGTGGTGCCCGAGTCCAACATGCCGGCCTACTCGTGGCTGGAGAAGAACAAGGTGGACGACACGGCTGTGGCCTCGCGCATGAGCGCGCTGCGCAAGGTCGGCGTGCCCTACAGCGACGAGGAGATCAGCGGCGCTGCCGAGCAGGTCAAGGGCAAGACGGAAATGGAAGCCGTCATCGCATACCTGCAGGTGCTGGGCCGGGCTGTCAAGTAAAGGAGAGCGACATGGACATCACCACCATGCGCATTGTGGCCACGCTGGCCTCCATGGCTTGCTTCATCGGCATCTGGTGGTGGGCGTTCGCCCGCCGCAACCAGGCCCGTTTCGACGAGGCTGCGAAGCTGCCGTTCGAGCAAGACTGAGTCCCTCCACCAGAACGAGAACATCCCATGAGCGATTTCGTAAACAACTTCTGGTCGATCTATGTCGCGGCGATCACGCTGGGCGGCATCATCGGCTGCATGCTGCTGCTGTACATCACGGCACGCAAGAAGGTGGTCCCGTCCGCCGACAACACCACGGGCCACGTCTGGGACGAAGACCTGCGTGAGCTGAACCATCCCATGCCCAAGTGGTGGGTGGGCCTGTTCATCATCACCTCGGTGTTCGGCTTTGCCTACCTGGCTGCCTACCCTGGCCTGGGTTCGTTCGCGGGCAAGCTGGGCTGGTCGCAGCGCGGCGCCTATGAAAACGAGATGGCCAAGGCCAAGGCTGATCTGGAGCCTCTGTATGCCAAGTTCACGAGCATGCCCACCGAAGAAATGGCCAAGGACCCCCAGGCCATGGCCATCGGCGAGCGCCTGTTCATGAACAACTGTGCACAGTGCCATGGCTCGGATGCGCGCGGCGGCAAGAGCTTCCCCAATCTGACCGATGGCGACTGGCTGCATGGCGGCACGCCCGAGAAGATTAGGGAAACCATCACGGGCGGTCGCATCGGCGTCATGCCTCCCATGGCAGCCGCCGTGGGTTCGCCCGATGACGTGCGCAACCTTGCACACTACGTGCTGAGCCTGTCGGGCAGCCCGCACGACTCGCTCAAGGCGTCGCTGGGCAAGTCCAAGTTCACGGCCTGCGCCGCCTGCCACGGCATGGATGGCAAGGGCAACCAGGCGCTGGGCGCTCCCAACCTGACTGATGATGTCTGGCTGCATGGCTGGGGCGAAGCTGCCATCACGGCCATGATCAACAACGGCAAGCACAATGAGATGCCTGCCCAGAAGGAAAAGCTGACCGAGGCGCAGATCGCGGTGCTTGCTTCCTATGTCTGGGGCCTGTCTCACAAAGACGGCGCAGCCCGGCAGTAAAGCAAAAGGCGGTGCTTCGGCACCGCCTTTTTGGCTTTTGAGTTTTCAGACATTTCAAAAAAACAAAGGAACCCACCATGAAGCCCGAGAGTGGGGATGACAGCGGCAAGCCTCCCCGCAAAGTCATTCCGATCACGCCGGCCGAGCCTGACGCGGGCTCGCTGGTGTCAATGTTTGAATCGGAAAAGAAAGTTTATCCGCGTGCCATCAGCGGTGTCTTTGCGCGCTGGCGCTGGGCCCTGGTGTTTCTCACGCAACTGGTTTTCTACGGCCTGCCCTGGCTGGAGTGGGGCCAGCGCCAGATGGTGCTGTTCGATCTGGGCGCGCGGCGCTTTTACCTGTTCGGGCTGGTGCTCTACCCGCAGGACTTCATCTACCTCACCGGGCTGCTGATCATCTCGGCGCTGTCGCTGTTTCTGTTCACGGCGGTGGCGGGCCGGCTGTGGTGCGGCTTTTCGTGCCCGCAGACGGTCTATACCGAAATCTTCATGTGGATCGAGCGCAAGGTCGAAGGCGACCGCAGCGCCCGCATGCGCCTGGACAAGAGCGGCTGGACTGCCGAGAAGCTCTGGAAGAAATCGCTCAAGCAGCTGCTGTGGATTGCCGTGGCGCTGTGGACCGGCTTCACCTTCGTGGGCTATTTTGTGCCCATCCGCTCGCTGGGCGGTGAACTGATGGCCCTGCAGGGGGGCTGGCAGATCTTCTGGGTGCTGTTCTATGGCTTTGCCACCTATGGCAATGCCGGCTACATGCGCGAACAGGTCTGCAAGTACATGTGTCCCTATGCGCGCTTCCAGAGCGCGATGTTCGACAAGGACACCATGATCGTCAGCTACGACGCAGGCCGTGGCGAGCCGCGTGCGCCGCGCACCAAGAAGGTGGACTACAAGGCCCAGGGGCTGGGCGAGTGCATCGACTGCAAGATGTGCGTGCAGGTCTGTCCGGTAGGCATCGACATCCGCAACGGCCTGCAATACGAGTGCATCGGCTGCGGCCTGTGCATCGACGCCTGCAACTCCATCATGGACAAGATGGAGTATCCGCGCGGCCTGATCCGCCTGACCACCCAGAACGCCATGGCGCGCGCCCTGCGCCGTGCCCAGGTGCTGCGCCGGGTGCTGCGCCCGCGCGTGCTGATATACACCGCCGTGCTGGTGGGGCTGAGCCTGGCCATGATCGTGAGCCTGGCGCTGCGCCAGTCCGTCAAGGTGGATGTGATCCGTGACCGCGCCTCGCTGTCGCGCATCGTCGAAGGAGGCCGGCTCGAAAATGTCTACCGCCTGCAGATCATGAACGCGACCGAGCACAGCCAGCGCTACCGCATCAGCGCCCATGGCCTCGATGGCCTGGAGCTGGCGTCCGAGCCGGAGGTCGAGGTCGGCCCCGCCGAGACGCGCGGCATCGCGGCGCGGCTGCGCATTCCCTATGGCTCTGCCGAGCCAGGCTCGCATGCCGTATTCTTCGATATCGAAGCCGTGCAGGAGGGGGCTGGCCGCACCTCGGAAAAGGCTGTGTTCCTGGTGCCCAGGTAAGCCGGCCCTGAAATGATGATCCGGTCTCGCGCGGGCCCATGCCGCGCGAGCCACTTGCAAGAAAGAGGTTTCCCATGTCTTCGAGTCCCGCTGTTTCCGCTTCCGTGCCAGCGCCTGCGCATCCGGATAGCGGCAAGCCCTGGTGGAAGTTTGCCCATGTCTGGCTGGTGCTGGCCGGTCCCGTGGTCGTGGTGATCGCCGGCGTGATAACGGCCATCATTGCAATCAGTGATCCCGATCCCGTGATCGATCCGGACTATTACCGCAATGGCATCGAGATCAATGAGCGCCTGAGCGAGGCGCAAAAAAGCATGGTGCCTGCGGTCACGGGCCGCAACCATGCGGTCACTCCCACGCAGGATCTGCCCAGTAACCGCTGATGCTGCGGGTTTCCCGCATCAGGGTTGGCCATGGCGGGGGCTTGGCATGCTGTCGGGGCAGGGCGCACAATGGGTGCGTTCCCCTGCAGCACAAGGAGATCGCATATGTTGGCCCAACGCTGGATGTGGATTGCCTGGCCCGCCTTCCTGGCGGCTGCCGTGATGGAGATGCTGGTATTTGCCTTTGTGGACCCGCTGGAGCTGCATTGGCTGGGTGACCTGGGGTGGTCGCGCCAGGGCATTTACACGCTGGCGTTTTTTGCCTTCTGGGTAGTGACCATGCTGTCCAGTCTGATGACCACCATGCTGGGTCGCACGGCCAGCGAACTCAATGGCGGCATTGTTTCCGAGCCCGACGCGGAACTGGTCCTTCAGGGACGCGACTGATTTTTCACGCAAAAATGGCCCGCTCATGCGGGCCATTTGTTTGCGCCGGTGCGCTGCAGCGCCTTATTGGCACTGCTGGCTGTTGACGATGCGCTTGAGCGCATCCGTGTCCAGGATGCGCAGATGGCGCTGGCGCACCTCGATGATGTTTTCCTCGGCGAACTTCGAGAAAGTGCGGCTCACGGTTTCCAGCTTCAGGCCCAGGTAGCTGCCGATTTCTTCGCGCGTCATGCGCAGCACCAGTTCGGACTTGGAGAAGCCCCGCGCGTGCAGGCGCTGCACCAGGTTGAGCACGAAGGCGGCAAGCCGCTCCTCGGCGCGCATGCTGCCCAGCAGCAGCATCACGCCGTGCTCGCGCACGATTTCCCGGCTCATGACCTTGTGCACATGGTTTTGCAGCGCTGTCACTTCGCGCGAGAGGTGTTCGAGCTTGTCGAAGGGCATGACGCAGACTTCGGCATCTTCCAGTGCCACTGCGTCGCAGGTATGGTGGTCGTTGACGATGCCATCCAGCCCGATGATCTCGCCAGCCATCTGGAACCCCGTGACCTGGTCGCGCCCATCCTCGGTGGCCACGCAGGTCTTGAAGAAGCCCGTGCGGATGGCGTACAGCGATGTGAAGGATTCGCCATTGCGAAACAGCAGGCCGCCGCGCTTGACCTTGCGGCGTGTGGCCACGATTTCGTCGATGCGCTGCATCTGCTCCTCATCCAGGCCCATGGGCATGCACAGTTCGCGCAGATTGCAGTTGGAGCAGGATGCTTTGATGGTCTGAAGATTCATGTGCTAAACATCAACGGCACAGCAGCGTACCGGCGGTGACCTCGTATATTGCGATGAGATAAATCAAATTGTCGCAGCACTCTTGCAAGCAACTCTTGATGTGAGTCAATGACATGGACGATGCACTGGGGCACAGTCGTGGCATTAGAGGAAAAACCCCATGACCGCTGTCACCCCTGAGCTGCTGCGTCGTTTCGACGTATCGGGGCCCCGATATACCTCGTTTCCCACCGCCGACCGCTTTGTCGAGGCCTTCGGTGCCGATGACTATATCCTGGCACTGCAGCAACGTAAATCCAGTACCGCAGCGCGCACCATGCCTTTGTCGCTATATGTGCATGTGCCGTTTTGTGAATCGCTGTGCTACTACTGCGCTTGCAACAAGATTGTGACGCGCCACCATGACCGTGCAGCGGTCTATCTGGACTATCTAGCGCGCGAAATGGCCCTGCACACCGCGCATTGCGGCAAGGGCCAGGCCGTGAGCCAGCTGCATCTGGGCGGCGGCACGCCCACTTTCTTTTCCGACGACGAGCTGCGCCGCCTCATGCAGTTGCTGCGCGAGCATTTCAAGCTGGAGCCGGGGGGCGAGTATTCCATCGAAGTGGATCCGCGCACCGTGACCGGGGAGCGGCTGGCCGTGCTGCGGGAGTTGGGCTTCAACCGCCTGAGCTTTGGCGTGCAGGACTTCGACGAGCAGGTTCAGATCGCCGTGCACCGCGTACAGCCCGCCGAGCAGGTGTTCGCGCTGGTGGCCCAGGCGCGCGAGCTGGGGTTTGCCTCGATCAATGTGGACCTGATCTATGGCCTGCCCAGGCAGACGCCAGAGTCTTTCGAGCGCACACTGGCCCAGGTCAACGCGCTGCGGCCCGACCGCATCGCCCTGTATGCCTACGCCCATCTGCCCGAGCGCTTCAAGCCCCAGCGCCGCATCGTGGCCGAGGAGCTGCCCCAGGCGGCGGACAAGCTGGCCATGCTCTCGCGCTCGATAGCAGCCTTCATGGAGGGAGGCTATGTCTATGTCGGCATGGACCACTTTGCGCTGCCCGAAGATTCGCTGGCCGTGGCCAAGCGCCAGGGGCGGCTGCACCGCAATTTCCAGGGCTACAGCACGCAGCCCGACTGCGATCTGATTGCCCTGGGCGTGTCGGCCATCGGCAAGGTGGGCGCCAGCTACAGCCAGAATGCCAAGACGCTGGAGGAGTACTACGACGCCATCGACGCAGGCCAGCTGCCCGTGGTGCGTGGGCTGGCACTGTCGCGCGACGATCTCGTGCGCCGTGCCGTCATCATGTCCATCATGTGCCAGGGCTCGGTGCTTTTCGAGCCCATGGAGCAGGCCTGGCTGCTAGGTTTTCGCGAGTACTTCGCGCCCGAGATGGCTGCGCTGCTGGATCTGCAGGCCAAGGGACTGGTTCAGATCGACGACGAGGGTTTTCAGGTCACGCCCATGGGCTGGTTTTTCGTGCGGGCCGTTGCCATGCTGTTTGACCGGTATTTGCAGGCTGACAAGAACCGGGCGCGCTTTTCCCGGATCATCTAGCCTTTCCATTTTCCGGCACCGTCTGCGCTTTCGCCCATGCTTTTGTCATTGCTCTGGACTGCCCTGATCATGGGGCTCGTTGGCGGGCCCCACTGCCTGGCCATGTGCGCAGCGCCCTGCAGCATGGTCACGGGGGGGGCAGGACCGGCCGGGACGCAGGTGGTGGCCGTTCATGGCCTGCACAGCCGGCTGTGGCGGCGCACAGCGCTTTTCCATGGCGGGCGGCTGGCTGGCTATGCGGGCCTGGGTGCCGTTGCAGCGCTGGCCATGGAGAGCCTGTCCTGGCTGACCAGCCAGACCACGGCGTTGCAGCCTGTCTGGACCCTGACGCATGTGGCTGTCATGGCATGGGGCCTGGCCATGCTGGCACAGGCCCGCCAGCCCGCATGGCTGGAGTCTGCGGGCCGGGCTGCATGGCGCCGCGTCCAGCCCTGGGTGAGCGCCCCTGGCGGCGCGGCGGCGGCGGGTTGTGCCTGGGCGCTGATGCCTTGCGGCCTGCTGTACTCGGCCGTGCTTGTGGCTGCACTCAGTGGCGGCCCGGTCCAGGGCGCGCTGTCCATGGCCGCTTTTGGCCTGGGCAGCGGGCTGTGGCTGGTGGCCGGGCCCTGGCTGTGGCGCCTGGGCCGCCATCGCCTGGATGGGCTGCGTGCCCAGTGGGGAACACGGCTGGCGGGACTGATGCTGGTGGGGGTTGCAGCCTGGGCGCTGTGGATGGACCTGATTTACAAACCCAGTCTGTGGTGCCGCTGAACAACAGCTGTTCCCGTGCAGTGCACGTTTGGTGCCCCTGGAATCGCTGAAAGCGCTTCAGAACTGGAGATAATGCCAGCGTCGTCGGCCTGTATGGGCCGATCCCTTCAGCCTCGGGGCCGTTGCCGCGCGTGAACCATTCCGTCCTCATCGATATCCGGGACCTGCGTCCCGGGATGTTTGTCCAGCTCGATGTGGGGTGGCTGAACCATCCTTTCCCTGTCAGCCGCTTCAAAATTGCGTCCCAGGCGCAGATCGACACGCTCAAATCCCTGGGGCTGCAGTCCGTGCGCTGCGTGCCCCACAAGAGCGATGACTGGCCCAGCGAGACGCGGCCGACGCCGGCGCACGAGGCTGAGCCCTGCGCCTCCGCCTCTGAGCCATCGCCGGACGGTGGACTGAATATGCCGCTGTCGGCACAGCACTGGCGTGAACAGCTTGCCAGCTGCAACGCGCGCTTTCAGCAGGTGGAGCGCGGCTACGAAATGATTGCCGCTGCCATCGCGCAGGACCCCGAGCAGGCGCGCGAGCCGGCGGAGTCCCTGGTCGAAGGGTGTCTGGCAGAGCTGGTAGGGCCCCAGGATGTGGCCATTCACCTGCTGTCTGACGGCGTGGGCAGCAGCCAGAGCGTGCATTCCGTCAACGTGACGGTGCTCAGCCTGCTGCTGGGCCGAGCCCTGTCCGTGGATGCCAGCTCTCTGCGCGCGCTGGGGCTTGCAGCTCTGCTGCACGATTCCGGCAAGGACCAGGCAGGAGCCGATGGCCTGCATGGCCTGGCCCTGGCTCCGGTTGCAGATGAAGCCCAGCGCGAACGCTACCGCAGCCATGTGGGCGAATCGGTGGCAATTGCCCAGCGCATGGGGTTGCCGCCTGCGGTGACCACCGCCATCGCGCAGCACCATGAGTGGGCGGATGGTACGGGCTTTCCTCTGAGTCTGGTGGCCGAGGACATGGACCTGGCTGGCCAGATACTGGCCCTGATCAATACCTATGACCGCCTGTGCAATCCCGGCGACGCACAGGTGTCCCCGCTGACGCCGCACGAAGCCCTGGCCCAGCTGTTCAGCAGGCTGCGCGATAAATTTGCAGCGCCCGTGCTCAATGCCTTCATCCGCATGATGGGGGTGTTTCCGCCGGGCTCGGTGATCGAGCTGACCGATGGCCGCTATGCCATGGTCATGTCGGTCAATGGCTCGCGTCCGCTCAAGCCCTGCGTGATGGTCCATGATCCCCTGGTGCAATCAGCGCAGGCGCCGCTGCTGGCCCTGGAATCATGTCCCGAGCTGGGCATCCGCCGTGGCATCAGTCCTGCGCAGCTGCCTCGCGATGCGCTGGACTACCTGTCGCCGCGCCAGCGTGTGTGCTATTACTTCGAGCGTGCGGTGGAACTGGATGCTCCAAGGGGGCTGCCGTGAGCAAGAGCCTGCCGAGCCAGACCCTGCCCCATCTGCTCGATTCGCTGCAGGAGGCGCTTTGGCTGGTCGATGCAATGTCCCTGCGCGTGCAGCAGGCGAATGCGGCCAGCCAGGCGGTGACTGGCTACGATCCCGCTGAGATTTCGTGTCTGTCCGTCCAGGTGCTGGCAGCCACGCCACAGCAGCAGGCGTTCTGGAGCGATCCGTTCAACTGGCAGGCCGGTGCGCAGTTTCTGACCGAGGTGCGTCATCGCGACGGCCAGCTCGTGCCTGTGGAGATGCGCGTGCGTGCGCTGGATGAGGCCACCCTCATGGTCAGCATGCTGGACCGGCGCGAGCAGGCACGCCACGAAGCGGAGTTCGAAAACCTGCTGGGCGAATTGCGCGCCACGCTGGAGTCTGCCGCTGACGGCATTCTGGTGTGCGACACGGGCGGGCATATCCGCGCCTTCAATCACCGCTTTGCCACGCTGTGGGGCATCCCGGAGGCGCTGCTGGTGCGGCGCAACGATGCGGCCATCCTGGAGCATCTGGCGCAGCATCTGCGCGATGGCCCGGCCTATGCGCGCCAGCTGGCCAGTCTTGCGGCCCAGCCGCTGCGCGAGTCCACCGATGTGCTCGAACTCAAAGATGGCAGGGTGCTGGAGCGCCGTGCCGTGCCGCAGCTGCGCCGCGGCCGTCCCATGGGGCGCATCTTCTCCTTTCGGGACATCACGGCAGAGGTCCAGACCCAGGCAGGTCTGTCGCTGGCGGCGAGGGTGTTCGAGTCCAGCCTCGACGGCATCTTCATCGCCGATGAAGACATGAAGGTGGTGCGCACCAATCCGGCCTGCCTGCGCCTGCTGGGCGGGCGGGTGGCGGACGGCGCCAGCGTGGTGTCCCTGTTCGCCACGGATGATGGCGAGGCGGGTGACCTGACGCGCATGGCGCAGGCGCAGTGGCAGCAAAATGGTTTCTGGGAGGGGGATCTGCGGCTGAGGCAGTCCGCGGACGCGTACTGTGCGGTGCGCCTGTCCTGGGTGCCGCTGCGCAATGTGCAGGGCGATGTGGTGCAGAGCATTGGCTTCATGCGCGACCTGACGCAGCAGCGCGCAGCCCAGCAGCGCATCGAGCAGCTGGCCTACAGCGATGCCCTGACGGGGCTGCCCAACCGGCTCAATCTGACGCAGCGCGTCGATGCCGCCATCGAGGTGGCGCGCACCAGCGGTACGGTGTTCAGCATCCTGTTCATCGACCTGGACCGCTTCAAGATCATCAACGACTCGCTGGGGCACCAGTTCGGTGACCGCGTGCTCAAGCTGGTCGCACAGCGGCTCAGCGACTGCATGCGGCCCGTGGATATCCTGTGCCGGCTGGGCGGCGACGAGTTCGTGCTGTATCTGCACGGCTGCAGCGCTGATCTGGCTGCCAGCGTGGCACGGCGCATCCTGCAGGAGATGGAGCGGCCCTTCCTGCTCGATGGCCTGGGCTTTTCCGTACAGTGCAGCATTGGCGTTGCCCAGTATCCGGCTGATGGCCTCACGCTGGACGAGCTGATCCGCCAGGCCGATACGGCGATGTACCGGGTCAAGGAGCGGGGGCGTGGCAATTTCAGCTTCTACCAGCCGCACATGAGCGCCGGCCTGCTCTCGCGCATGAAGCTCGAACATGCCATGCGCCAGGCCCTGGAGCATGATCGCATGGCCGTGTTCTTCCAGCCCCAGGTGCATATAGACAGCGACCGCATCGTGGCGGCCGAGGCTTTGCTGCGCTGGACCGACCCCGAGTTCGGCGTGGTCTCGCCGGGGGTGTTCATTCCGCTGGCTGAAGAGTCCGGCTATATCGTCACGCTGGGGGCCTGGGTCATGGAGCAGGCCGTGCAGGAGGCTGCTCGCTGGCAAAGCCAGGGCATGGCCATCAAGGTGTCGGTCAATGTCTCCGCGCTGGAGTTCCGCCAGTCGGGCTTTGTCGAACGGCTGACAGGATTGCTGCAGCGCTACGGGCTGGCGCCGCAGCTGCTGGAGCTGGAGCTGACGGAAAGCATCCTGCTGCAGGATGCCCAGGACATGGCGCTGCGCGTGCGCCAGATCGCTGAGCTGGGGGTTGGCATGGTCATTGATGATTTCGGTACCGGCTACTCCAATCTGGCCTATCTCAAGAAGCTGCCGATCTCCAAGATCAAGATCGACCAGAGCTTTGTGCGGGGTCTGCCCAGCGACGAGGGTGACCAGGCGATTGTGGGGGCCATCATCAACATGGGCCAGGCGCTGGGCGTGGAAATCGTCGCCGAAGGGGTTGAGACCGCCGAGCAACTGGCCGCTATCCGCCGCATGCATGGCCACTATTTCCAGGGTTTCCTGTGCGCGCCCGGCATGCCCCGCGAACGCTTTGACGAATGCCTGCAGGCCCAGCGCACTGGCATGGGCGCCGTGGCTTTCCGTCAGCATCAGGCGCAGTGCGCTCAGCTGCCTGCGCTCCAGCCTTTCCAGAGCATGTAGCCTGCAAGGGTGAATAGCAGCATCGCAAAGATGCGTTTGAGCTGCGCCACCGGCAGACGGTGCGCAGCCCTTGCGCCCAGTGGCGCCGTCAGAACGCTGCAGCAGGCAATCGCCAGCAGCGCGGGCAGCCACAGATAACCCAGCGAGTAGGCCGGACGTCCCGGGTCCCCCGAGCCCGTGAAGACCAGGCCCGCCGCGTTCACGATGGCGATCGGCAGGCCCAGCGCAGCGCTGGTGCCCACGGCCTGGTGCATCGCCACGCCGCGGCGTGTCATGAACGGCACGCTGATGAAGGCGCCGCCCGCGCCGACCAGCCCGGAGATGAAACCCAGTGCTGAGCCCACGCCGAACAGGCCTGCGGCACCTGGCAGCGCGCGCATTGTGCCGGGCCTGCTGCCGCTGCGCAGCATGCGCAGCGCGGTGAAGCCGATGAACAGGCCGAAGAACAGGGCCAGTGACTTGCCGCGCAGCAGCGCAAACACGCCCAGGCTGGCCAGCAGTGCGCCAGTGGCAATGCCCGGTGCCAGGCTGCGCACGATCTCCCAGCGCACTGCTCCGCGCCTGTGGTGGGCGCGCAGGCTGGACAACGAGGTGAAGACGATAGTGGCCATGGCCGTAGCGATGGCCATCTTGACGGCGAGGTCGGCGGACAGGCCCTGCCGGCCAAGGAAGTAGGTCAGAAAGGGTACCAGCACCATGCCCCCGCCCACACCCAGCAGGCCCGCCAGAAAGCCGGAGCACAGCCCCAGCAGGGCCAGCTCCAGATAGAGCAGTTCAGGCATGGCGTGGGCTATAAAAAAGCCCGGCGCACCGCAGGGTGCACCGGGCCGGGGTATCAGGTGTCTGCAAAGACCACCGGGCCGTCATCCTGAACCGGGGTTCAGGGGGGCAAGGGCAGCCAGACGTTGGGTTCATCTGACGCGAGACGATCACGCTCGAATGGCAATGTACCAAGCCCGGGCTCATAGAGCATTGGTCCAAGGAACTATAAAGCCCGGCGGGTTTGCAGACGGCTCCATTTTACGGCCATTGGAGCGGGCTGCGGGAACTTCTTTGGCGTGCATGGACTTTCCATGGACAAGAGCGCCGGGTGATGGCATGTCCGGCAGACCTCAGGACGGGCGGCTGTCACCCTCCAGCGCCTTGTCCAGGCGCTGGAGCAGCTCTTCGGCGACGGCCTGCTGGCGGTGCAGCTCTGCCAGTTCCTCGGCAGTAGGCTCCAGGGGCTTTCGCGCTGACAGGGCGGCAGCTTCGTCTCTGAGCGACTGCATTTCCGCCTGTGCCGTTGCCAGCTCGGCGTGCTGGGCATCGCGGTCAAGCACATCAAACGCCATGTTCAGCGCAGCCAGCACAGCCACGCGTTCGCGTGAGCGCACCTTGCCGCTGTCACGGATGCGGGTCATGGCCATGTCAACGCGGCGCACGGCCTCGATCAGGCGTTCTTCTTGGCCATCGGGGCAGGTCAGCACATAGCTTTGCTGCAGGATTTGCACTTCTATCTGCTTCATGGGCGTGTATGGCGTCGGCGGTTGCGGCGGTGGTTCAAACCCCCTGGTTGGAGGGCAGGCGCTCGATCAGTGCGTCCACGCGCGCCCGGGCCGCACTGAGGCGAGAGCGCAGCGAGTCCCTTTCCTGAGTCAGGGATGCCACCTGCTCTGCGAGCAACGCATTGGCGCGCTGCAGTTCCTCGTGGCTAACCAGCAGGCGCTCCACGCGTTCTGCGATGTGGTCGAGGGAAGTCTGTGAGGTCATAGACGCTGGCATTGTAGGACTTGCGCGCAAGGTCCACACGTTCTGGAAAGAACCCGAGGAAAACCGTGCAACAGTGAGGCAGGCTGGATTGTTCTCCAAAATCGTAGCGGGCAGCAAAGAC
This sequence comes from Delftia sp. PS-11, assembly GCF_029870285.1. Classification (GTDB taxonomy): domain Bacteria; phylum Pseudomonadota; class Gammaproteobacteria; order Burkholderiales; family Burkholderiaceae_C; genus Comamonas. The sequence continues at coordinate 139,055 of NZ_JACSYA010000006.1, read as the reverse complement.
AGGACAAGGAGATGGCAGATATTTTGCGTAAGAAATCGTTGCTGCGCCAGCGTTTGCCTTTGCGTGGCGATGATGCACGTGCTATCGCTAGCGTTGCTGGTGCGCACTACAATGCGCCGCGCCTTCGCCGTCCCCGGCAGGGATGCCAGCGCGCTGGCCCACTGCTTTGCGGCCTTTGACGGGCGTGCGCAGGCCCTGAGCGCCTGCACTGCAACGGAACGAACATGGACATCGAAACCGCACAGGTTCCGGCGGCGCGCTGCCCGGCCCTGCTGATCACCTCGACCGCATCGGGTCAGGGCAAGACCACACTGACGGCGGCGCTGGCCCGGCTGCATGCCCGCCAGGGGCGCCGTGTGCGTATTTTCAAATGCGGACCGGACTTTCTTGATCCGTTCTGGCACGAACTGGCCAGCGGTGCGCCTGTGCATTCGGTCGATCTGTGGATGACGGGCGAGACCGATGTGCGCGCGCGCCTGCATGCAGCGGCGTCGCAGGCGGATCTCATTCTGGTCGAGGGCGTCATGGGGCTGTTCGACGGCACGCCCTGCGCGGCCGATCTGGCCGAGCGCCTGGGACTGCCTGTGCTGGCCGTCATCGATGCCTCGGGCATGTCCGCCACTTTCGGCGCGCTGGCCTGCGGCCTGCAGCACTACCGGCCTGGCCTGCGCTGGGCCGGGGTGCTGGCCAACCGCGTGGGCAGCGAGCACCATGCCGGTCTGCTGCGCGACGGATTGCTCGATCCCTCGCTATGGCTGGGTGCGCTGGCGCGGGTCCAGGAGTCTGGCGGCGCCTCGCTGCTGCCCGGGCGCCACCTGGGGCTGGTTGCGGCCTATGAGCTCGACGATGCGCTGCAGCGGCTGGACCGTGTGGCCGATGCGCTGCAGGCCACACCGCTGGGGCTCATGCCCTGGGATGCGGGTGCAGGCCGGGGGCCGAGCTGGCAGGACTGGGCGGTGGCGTTCGGGCCTGCTGTGCCGGCCGAGGCCGTGGGCCCATGGCTTGAAGGCCGCACCGTGGCCGTGGCGCGCGATGCGGCCTTCAGCTTCATCTATGCAGCCAATCTCGACTGCCTGCGCGCCATGGGCGCCCGTCTGGCATTTTTCTCGCCGCTGGCGGGAGACCGCCTGCCCGCCTGCGACGCGCTGTGGCTGCCTGGCGGCTATCCCGAGCTGCATCTGGCTGCGCTGGCCGCCAATACCGCATTGCGCGACGATATCGCAGCGCATGTGGCACAGGGCAGGGCGGTCTGGGCCGAATGCGGCGGCATGCTGGCGCTGTGCGAGCAGTTGACCGACAACGAAGGCCGTACCTCGCCGCTGTGGGGCCTGCTGCCTGGCCATGTGCGCATGCAGCCGCGCCTGGCCGGCCTGGGCATGCAGCAGCTGCAGACGGCATGGGGCACGCTGCGTGGCCATACCTTCCATTACAGCCGGCTGGAGACTGCCATGCCTGAGGACGGGCGCAGCCACCGCCCCGGCCAGGCCGCGCAGGCCGGCCGGGGCGAGGCGCTGTATCGCCACGGCAGCGTGCACGCCAGCTATTTCCATGCCTGGTTCCCTTCGCAGCCGCGCGCCATCGCGGCGCTGCTGGGTGCGGGCGCAGATGCGGGGCACCCATGACCGAACACACTCTTTGCGGCACGCTGCCGCGCAGCCAGCTGATCCTGGGAGGGCAGAAAAGCGGCAAGTCGCGCCGCGCCGAGCTGCTGGCGCGCGGCTGGCTGCAAGGCGGGCCGCAGCGCGAGGCCGCGCTGATTGCCACTGGCCAGCCCTGGGACGATGAAATGCGCCAGCGCATCGCCCGCCACCAGCGCGAGCGCGCCGAGCGCGTGCCCGGCATGGCCACCCTGGAGGAGCCGCTGGATCTGGCTGCCGTGCTGCGCCGCGAGAGCCGGCCACAGCGCCTGCTGGTGGTGGACTGCCTGACGCTGTGGCTGACCAACTGGCTGATGCCAGCCCAGGGCAGCGAAGGCCTGGCGGACGGCTGGGCTGCGCAGTGCGATGCGTTTTTCGACAGCCTGCGCGGTGCGCCCGGACCGGTGATCCTGGTGGGCAACGAGATCGGCCTGGGCGTGATCCCGCTGGGCTCGCAGGTGCGCGCCTTTGTCGATGCGCTGGGCTGGCTCAATCAGCGCGCGGCCCAATGCTGCGAATCGGCCACGCTGATGTGCGCCGGGCTGCCGCTCGCGCTCAAGGGACCGCAGCCTTGAGGTGCTGGCTGGCGCTGATCCTGCTGGCAGCCAGCATGGCGCTTGCGCTGCTGGGTGCCTGTGTGGGCAGCGCCGGATGGGAAAGCGTCTGGAGCGCGCGCAGCGACCCCCTGGCCTGGCAGATCGTCACCGATATTCGCCTGCCGCGCACCCTGGGCGCCTGGCTGGCCGGGGCCTTGCTGGGGCTGGCGGGGGCCATTGCCCAGGGAGTGTTCCGCAACCCGCTGGCCGACCCTTATCTGCTGGGCAGCGCATCGGGCGCTTCGCTGGGCGTGGCGCTGAGCATGGCGGCGCTGGGTGCTTCGCCCTTTGCGCTGGCAGGCATGGCGCGCCTGGGGGTCTCGGGTGCCGCCTTCATGGGCGCGGCCCTGGCGGTGCTGCTGACCCTGTCCCTTGCCGGCGGAGCGCACAACACCCTGCGGCTGCTGCTGGCCGGCGTGGTAGTGGGCGTGGTGCTGGGGGCAGCCGCCTCGCTGGTGCTGCTGATGAACCCGGACATCATGCAGGCCATGCAGTCCTTCATGCTGGGCAGCACGGCGTTTGTGGGCTGGGATGCCTGCGCGCTGATGCTGGCGGTGCTGCTGCCCGTGCTGCTGTGCGCCTGGAGCCTTGGGCGTGTGCTCGACGGCCTGGCCCTGGGGGAAGCCACAGCGCACAGTCTGGGCCTGCCACTGGCGCCGATGCGCCTGGCGCTGCTTTTGCTGCTGGCGCTGGCTACGGGCACGGCCGTGGCCCAGACCGGCCTGGTGGCCTTTGTGGGCCTGGCTGCGCCGCATCTGGTGCGTTCCACGGTACGGGCCATGCACCGCTGGCTGCTGCTGCTCAGCGCCGGCATGGGGGGCGTGCTGCTGCTATCCGCCGATCTGCTGGCGCGCTGGCTGATCGCCCCTCAGGAATTGCCCGTGGGCGTGCTGACTGCCGCCCTGGGCGGCAGCTACCTGCTGTGGCTCATGCAGGGCCGCCATGGCCTGCGCGGCGGGGGGGACGCATGACGGCCCCGGCCTTGCAGGCGCGCGGGCTGCGGGTGAGTCTGGACGGCCAGCCTGTGCTGCGCGATGTATCGCTGGCGTTGCCATCGGGGCGCTGGACGGCCATCGTCGGACCCAATGGCGCGGGCAAATCCACCTTGCTGCGCGCGCTGGCCGGCATGGCATTGCCGGGCCAGCACACCCTGGGCGAGGTGTCGCTGCTGGGCCGCCCGCTTGGCCAGTGGCGCGCGCGGGAGCGCGCTTGTGCGCTGGCCTGGCTGGGGCAGAACCAGCCCGTGGCCGAGGACATGGCCGTGGGCGATGTGGTCATGCTCGGCCGGCTGCCGCACCAGGGCTGGCTGGGCGCCGCCGGTGCGGCCGACCACGCCGCCGTGGAACAGGCGCTGCGCCAGGCACGGTGCGGGCGATGGCGCGGGCGCCGCATGGGCAGCCTCTCGGGCGGCGAGCGCCAGCGCGTGCTGCTGGCCCGTGCGCTGGCCGTTCAGGCCCCGGTGCTGCTGATGGACGAGCCGCTGGCCAACCTCGATCCGCCACACCAGGCCGACTGGCTCGAATGCGTGCAGGGCCTGACCGCCCAGGGCTGTACCGTGGTCAGCGTGCTGCATGAAATCTCCATGGCCCTGCAGGCCCAGGAACTGGTCATCCTCGATCAGGGGCAGGTGGCCCACCAGGGCGCCTGCGACGATGCCGCCACGCATGCTGCGCTGGAGGCGGTGTTTGCCCACAGGCTGCGCGTGTGCGCCATCGACGGGCAATGGCTGGCGCTGCCCCGGCTCAGGCGTGATCCGCGATAGCGGTCCTAGCTGCCCTGGCGCTGCCGAGGTGCCTGCAGGTATGCGCCGCTGGCAAACAGCTGGGATTCCGCCTGATCCAGGGGCATCTGATGGCTTGCGTGCGCGATGCCTGATGCCGCCATCCCCAAGTGCGCATATGTGACCCGCTTCGAAGGCGGCTTCAAGCGGCTGCAGCCTCGGTTAAAGTGGCGCTCCGCTGCGGCGCATGCCTGCCGCAGCGCGTGCAACTTTGGAGGATGTGACCCATGCAGATCGAACAGGCTCCCACGGAAAAGCCCTATGAAAAGCCCGAAGGCGAGCGCCGGGGCCTGGTGCTGGTCAATACCGGCGACGGCAAGGGCAAGAGCACGGCGGCCTTTGGCCTGGCCATCCGTGCCCATGGGCGGGGCAAACCGGTCAAGGTCTATCAGTTCATGAAGGTGCCGACGGCGCGCTTTGGCGAGCACCGCATCTTCGCACAGCTGGGCATCCCCATCGAGGGCCTGGGCGATGGCTTCAGCTGGAAGAGCCAGGACCATGAGCGTTCGGCCCAGATCGCGCGCGAAGGCTGGGAGCGCGCCCGTGCGGCCATTCTTTCGGGCGAGTATTTCCTGGTGGTGCTCGATGAGATCACCTATCCGCTGATTTATGGCTGGCTGCCTCTGGAGCCCGTGCTGCAGACCCTGGCAGAGCGCCCGCGCCATGTGCATGTCATGCTCACGGGGCGCCGCTGTCCCGAGGAGATCATCGCCGTGGCCGATACCGTGACCCGCATGGAACTGGTCAAGCACGCCTTCCAGGCCGGCATTCCCGCCCAGCGGGGCATCGAGGACTGATGATTTGCGCAGGCCCTGCCGCCTGCGCGGGACAATAGCGGCATGAGCAGCGAACCGCAATCTGGCCCAACTCCTGCGCCGGCCCCTGGCACCATTCCCGCACAGCCCTTTACCGAGGCGCAGCGCGAGGCCGTCTATCGCGCCATTCATGAGCGGCGCGACATGCGCCATTTCAGCGGGGGCGAGGTCGCGCCCGAGGTGCTGCTGCGCCTGCTGCGCGCCGCCCACCATGCGCCCAGCGTGGGCTTCATGCAGCCCTGGCGCTTCATCCGCGTGCGCGACGCGCAGCTGCGCCAGGACATCCATGCGCTGGTCGAGCACGAGCGCCTGTGCACGGCGCGCGCGCTGGGCGAGCGCGAGGAAGACTTCATGAAGCTCAAGGTCCAGGGCGTGCTGGATGCTGCCGAAGTGCTGGTCGTGGCCATGCCGCCGGGACGCGAGGCCCATGTTTTCGGGCGGCGCACTCTGCCCGAGATGGATGTGGCCTCGGCGGCCTGCGCCATCCAGAACCTGTGGCTGGCCGCGCGTGCCGAGGGCCTGGGCCTGGGCTGGGTGTCCATTTTCGATCCCGAGGCGCTGGCGGCGCTGCTGCACATGCCCGTGGGCAGCCGCCCCCTGGCCGTGCTGTGCCTGGGGCCGGTGTCCGCCTTCTATGCCGAGCCCATGCTCCAGCAGGAAAAGTGGGCCAGCCGTGCGCCGCTGCAGGACATGCTGTATGACGATTTCTGGGGCCAGGCCGGCGCTGGGGCGCAGCCGCAGGCATGAGCGACAGCCTTTCCTGGCAACTGGCGGGCGCTGCGCTGAGCCCGCTGTGGTGGATCTGGCAGGCGCTGTCCCAGCCCCAGGCCGAGCCCTGGGCACGCCATGCCCTGGCCGCCGCACTGGCCGTGCCCGTGGCCCTGCTGATCGACCGGCTCTGGGGCGAGCCCCCGGTGTGGATGCATCCCGTGGTCGCCATGGGGCGGCTGCTGGGCGCCGCTGGCCGACGGATTGCGCCGTGCGAGGAGCATGCGCGCGACTGGCCGCGTTTTGCGCTGGGCGCCGTCGCATGGTGCCTGCTGGCGCTGCTATTCTTTGCCATCTATGCGCTGCTGCAGTGGCTGCTGCTGCCCATGTCCTGGTGGCTGGGCGCCCTGGCGCTGGGCCTGCTGCTCAAGCCCTTGCTGGCCTGGCGCATGCTGCGCGATGAGGTGCTGGCCGTGGAGGCAGCGCTGCAGCAGTCGCTGCCCGCAGGGCGCGAGCGCCTGACCTGGCTGGTCAGCCGCGATACCGCGCAGCTCGATGCAGGGCAGGTGCGTGAAAGCGCCATCGAAACCCTGGCCGAAAACCTCAGCGACTCCGTGCTTGCGCCGCTGTTCTGGTTCGCCGTGGCGGGCCTGCCCGGCGCGGCGCTGTACCGGCTTGCCAACACGGCAGACGCGATGTGGGGCTATCCGGGCTGGCGCGGGCAGGGCGGCGACAGGCGCCACTGGCAATGGGCTGGCAAATGGGCAGCCCGCGCCGACGACCTGCTCAACTGGATTCCAGCCCGGCTCACGGCCCTGCTGCTGGCCCTGTCCGGCATGGCCTCGGGCTGCAGGCCGGGATGGGCCGGATTGCGCCGCGATGCGCGCACCACGCCTTCGCCCAACGGTGGCTGGCCCATGGGCGCCATGGCCCGGCTGCTGGGGGTGCGCCTGGGCAAGCCCGGCGTTTATGTGCTCCATCCCGAGGGGCGTGTGCCTCTGGCCGCCGAGCTGCAGCAGGCCGTGGTCCATGCGGGCCGGGTGGTCGCCTTGCTGGCGGCGGCCGGGCTGGCCTTGGCCGGCCTCATCGCCGGGTGGTCCGTATGAGCCCCATCCACGGCGGCACCGATGCGCTGGGTGTTCCCGCGCATGATTTTTCCACCAACCGCAACGCCTGCGGCCCATGCCCGGCTGCCTTGCAGGCGCTGGCCCAGGCCCATGCCGCCCAGTACCCGGACCCACAGTACACGGCGCTGCGCGCGCGCCTGGCCTTGCTGCACGGCGTGGCGGCTGACGCCATCATCGTGGCGGCCAGTGCCAGCGAATTCATCCACCGCATCACCATGCACGCGGCCCGTGAGGGCGCGGCCATGGCCAGCCTGCCGGCCCACCACTACGGCGACTATGCCCATGCCGCGCGCCTGTGGCGCCTGCCGCTGGCCGCGCGCGATGGCGCGGCCGAGGCGGGTGCGGGGCTGCACTGGGCCTGCGCGCCATCGAGTCCCCTGGGGCAGCCCGAGGACATCTGGCCCTGCTGGAGCCAGCCGGCGCCGGCCGGCGCCTGGCGCGTGATCGACTGCGCCTATGCGCCCCTGCGGCTGGAGCCGGGCGCGGCCGTGCCTGACGGGGTGTGCGATGCATGGCAGCTATGGACACCCAACAAGGCCCTGGGCATGACCGGCGTGCGCGCGGCCTATGCGATTGCGCCGGCAGGCGTATCCCGCGACGAGATCGGCGCCTTGCGCGCGCTGGCACCATCCTGGCCCGTGGGTGCCCATGGCGAGGCCATGCTCACGGCCTGGACCACGCCAGCCGCGCAGCAATGGCTTGCGCAGAGCCTGCAATCGCTGAGCGGCTGGAAAGCCCTGCAAACCAGCCTGGTGCAGCGCCTGGGCTGGCAGGTGCTGCCTGGCTCGCTGGCCAACTATTTCGTGGCGCGCTGGCCCCAGGCGCAGCAGGGCGCTGCCATGCCGCAACTGCTGGACCGCCTGCGTGCGCAAGGCGTCAAGCTGCGCGACTGCGACAGTTTCGGCCTGCCCGGCTGCGTGCGCATGGGCGTGCTGGCGCCCGCATCGCAGGATGCGCTGCAAACCGCCTGGCAGCAGGCAAGGAAAGACCATGGAATCCTTTGACAATCTGGCGGCCGTGCGGCTGCCGTTGCCTGAGCCCGGCCAGCGCCCGGCCCTGTGCGTGATGGTGCTGGGCACCAGCAGCGGCGCCGGCAAAAGCTGGGTCGCCACCGCGCTGTGCGCCTGGTACCGCGCACGCGGCTACAAGGTGGTACCCTTCAAGGCGCAGAACATGAGCAATAACGCGCGCGTGGTTGCCGCGCCGGGCGGCGCCTGGGGAGAAATCGGCACGGCCCAGTACCTGCAGGCCCTGGCTGCGGGCTGCGCGCCCGATGTGCGCATGAACCCGCTGCTGCTCAAGCCCGAGGCCGACATGCGCAGCCAGGTCGTGCTGCTGGGGCAGGTCAGCGAGGAACTGTCGGCCTTGCCGTGGCGCGGGCGCAGCGCGCGTGTCTGGCCGCAGATCGCACAGTCCCTGGACAGCCTGCGCGCCGACAATGATGTGATTGTCATCGAGGGGGCCGGCTCTCCTGCGGAAATCAACCTGCATGCCAGCGATGTGGTCAACATGCGCGTGGCGCGCCACTGCGGCGCCCATTGCCTGCTGGTGGCCGACATCGACCGGGGCGGCGCCTTTGCCCATCTCTACGGCACCTGGGCGCTGCTGCCGCCCGAGGAGCAGGCGCTGATCCGTGGCTTCGTGCTCAACAAATTCCGGGGCGATGCGCGCCTGCTCGCGCCTGCGCCGCAGATGCTGCAGGAGCGCACGGGCGTGCCTACCGTGGCCACCATCCCCATGCAGCTGCAGCACGGGCTGCCCGAGGAGGATGGCGTCTTCGACGACCGGGGCTCGGGCGGCGGGGCAGGGCGTGCCGTGCACACCACCGTGGCCATCGTTGCCTACCCGCGCATCAGCAACCTCGATGAGTTCCAGCCCCTGCTGCAGGTGCCGGGCCTGCGCGTGGTCTGGGCGCGCACGCCTGCGCAGCTGGCGGGCGCCGACTGGGTCATCCTGCCCGGCTCCAAGGCCACGGCGGCCGATCTGGCCTGGATGCGCTCCCAGGGGCTCGATGCCGCCGTCGCCGCCCATGCGGCGGCAGGCCGCCAGGTGCTGGGCATCTGCGGCGGCCTGCAGATGCTGGGCGAGGCGCTGATCGATCTGCATGGCGTGGATGGCAATGCGGCCGGCCTGGGCCTGCTGCCGCTGACCACGCTGTTTGCTCCGCAAAAGACGGTGCGCCCTGCCAGCGTGCGCCTGCCGCCGCTGCCCGGTGCGCTGGCGCCGTTGTCCGGTGCATCGGCCCAGGTCTATGAAATCCACCACGGCCAGACCAGCGTGCGCGCCGACATGCGTGCCGCCGGCCATGCCGTGGCCGAGCCCGTGCCTGGCCTGCTGTGGCACAGCCCCGACGGCCGCATCGCCGGCTGCTACTGGCATGGCCTGTTTGAAAGCGCCCAGGTGCTGCGCGCGCTGTGGGGGGCGGATGCGCCCACGCTCGATAGCGTCTTTGCGCGCATGGCCGATGGCGTGCAGCGCTGGTTTGCCCAGCCGGATTGACCTGCGTCAGAGGTTCTCGGCCCTGCGCGGCGCAAGCTGTAGGCCACGGCCTGCATGCGCTGCCGCGCTGTACCGATAAGACCGGCTGCGGCAAGCGCGCATGCTTGGGTCCTGGTTTTTCACGAGGAATGGAGTGAACGATATGCAAACCCAATGGATCCGATCCCTGCAACTGGGCCTGGGCGCTGCCGCGCTGTGCATGGCCGGCCTGGCTGCCGCGCAGCCAGCCGCCGCTGCGGCCGGCAGCACACCGCCGCCCGCCGTTGCCGGCGCAGACCAGGGCAAGCCCGGTCCCCAGCATCAGCACGAACACAAGAAGCACCACCACGGCAAGAAGCACCATCACCAGGACCGCATGGAGTCCATGGACCACAAGGGCCATGGCAAGGGCTATGACCGCAATGACCCGGCCCAGCGCGAAGCTGCCGCCGTGCGCGAGCAGTCGCGCCGGGGTGGCGTGGAGTCGGGCGGTGGCATGGACCAGTTCCAGCGCAATGCGCTGGCCCGCTGCGATGTGTTCAAGAGCGAGGCCGACCGCCGCTCCTGCGTGGGCCGCGTGAAGGACGGCCAGGCCAGCGGCTCCATCGAAGGCGGCGGCCTGCTGCGCGAGTACACGGAACAGGTGCTCGTGCCGCGCTGACCGGCAGGCACTGCCCGCAACCCGCCGCGCCGCGAGGCCGGCGGGTTTTTTTGCGTCAGCCCGGGTCCGCATCCATTGCGGCCACGGCATCATGCAGCAATGCGCGCAGCCACAGCAGGCCGGGGTCGGTCGTGCGGTGCTGGTGCCACTGCACCATCTGCGTCATGCATGGCATGCGCAGGGGCAGCTCCCGCGTGACGACGGGCAAAAAGCGCAGGGCCTTGCGCGCCAGGCGCTCATGCATGGTGGCGATGCGTTCCGTGCCCACGACCAGTTGCGCCTGGGACAGAAAGCTGAAGGTGCTGATGTCGGCATGGCGGTGCACGCCCAGCTGCTGCATGAACCAATCGGCCAGCGCCACCCCGTCGCCGGGCTGTACGACCACATGGGAGGCGGACAGATAACGTGCCTCGTTGAGCGTGCCCTCGGCCATCCGGCTGCGCGCCCATACCACGCAGCAAAAGCGCTCTTCGAACAGCGGCTGCGCCGGGTGGTCGCCTGAGCAAAAGTCCTTGGGAATGATGAGCAGGTCGGCCTCGCCGCGTTCCAGCATGCGTTGCGGATTGGCGACCTGGTGGCGCAGGTCGAAGCGCACGGATGGCGCCTGCCGGTAGGCCAGCTCCAGCAGATGCGGCATGAGCGTCATGGCAGTGTAGTCGGACACCAGCAGCCGGAACAGCCGGTTGGACTGCGCAGGCTCGAAGCGCGGCTGCTGGGCGACCGTGGCTTCCACGCGCACCAGGATGTCCCGCACCGCGTCCTTGAGCAGGTCGGCGCGAGGGGTCGGCTCCATGCGCCGCCCCACCTGTACCAGCAGCTCGTCATCGAAATATGCGCGCAGCCGCGCCAGCGCGTTGCTCATCGCCGACTGGCTCAGGTGGATTTTCTCGGCCGCGCGGCTGATGCTTTGCTCCGTCAGCAGCGCATCGAGTGCGACGAGCAGGTTCAGGTCGAGTTGGTTGAAGCGCATGCAGGGCTTGTCTCCGTGGGTTGGGGTTAACCCTTTATCTATTTGGCAAATCGATACATCACATCCAAACAATCCGTTTGTTTGATGTATTAGCAAATCTTAATCTACGTGTCGTTCCGGGTTGATCAGGAACAAAGACAGCGCTGAACAAGCGCCATTTGCCAACAACGAGACAACGGCGTCGTACCCAACTTCTAAAGGCGCCGGGCAAGGAGACACACGATGATGCGCAAGGTATTGACCCTGCCCCTGGCAGCGGCAGGCTGCACGGCTTTGGCCCTGCTGGGCGCCCAGAACGCACTGGCCATGGAGGGCGGTGTTTCGCCTTTCCCCGCAGGCTCGACCAGCGAGTACATCGCGGCGATGCCGCCCATAGCCGGGCTGTTCGCGGTCCAGCAAACGAGCTACACCTCATCCGAGCAGCTCAACGATGCGCATGGCGACAAGCTGCCCGTGCCGTTCAAGATGACGGCGCGCTCGACCACCACACGCCTGCTGGCCTCGTGGGGCACGCAGCTTGCAGGCGCCAGTCTGTACTCGCAGCTCGTGCTGCCGCTGGTGTCGCTGGATTTGAGCGTGGCCGGCCATGCCGGCAGCGACAAGGGTCTGTCCAACGTCACGGTCTCGCCGCTGATTGCCCGCTGGGGCCTGTCGCCCGAGTCCAATGTGACAGCGGGTCTGGACATCGCGCTGCGCTCCGGCTCGTACCGGGCTGACCGCATGGCCAATGTGGCGGTGGGCTACACCTCGTGGCAGCCGATCCTGGCCTACCGCTACAAGCAGTCCGAAGGGCTGGATGTCGGCATCTCCAACCGCCTGCTGCTGAACCAGCGCAACGGCGATACCGGCTACCGCTCGGGCAACGCCTATGTTGGGGAATTCACCCTGGGCTGGAACTCCGAACGCTGGAAGGTGGGTGCCGTCGGGTCCTACGTGAACCAGTTCAGCGACGACAGGCTCGGCGGCACATCCGTGGGCAACCGCATGCGCAGCTTCGCCATCGGGCCTTCCATCGCATACAACGCCGGGCCTTTCATGGTCAACGTCAACTACCAGCGCGGCCTGTACGCGGCCAACACCTCCAAGAGCAACGCCATCTGGGTCAACGTGGCGATTCCGCTGTGGGCCCGGCCCGGTCTTTGAACACACCCCATCACCAGCAAGGAGCGCGAATGTTTCGCTACTTTCCCACCAACTATGTTTGGGATCTGTCCGTCAATCTGTCCATCGAAATGGGCGCACGCATCGGCGAAATCGAAGAGATGTGCCGCCCGTTGCAAGAGGCTGCCAGGCAGCCCGATGCGGCCGGAGCGCAGGCATTCCGCGAAACCTGGGAGCGCATGGCCGACAAGCTGTGCGCCCTGGCCGAGGAGGACGAGGCGCGCGGGCGCCTGCTGTCGGCCGGCGAGAAATACAAGCGTGCCGCCAACTACCTGCTGACCTGCGAGCGTCTGCAGGCGCATGGCGCGCCCGGCCGCCTGGCGCTGTACCAGCGTTTTCTGGCCGTGTTTGAGCGCGGCGTCCGGCTGGCGGGCGACAACTGCGAGCGCGTGGAGATTCCCTACGAGGATGGCCGCGTCATCTCCGGCCTGTTCGTCAGGGCCGACGCTGTGCCCGAGGGCGGCAAAGCGCCCGTGCTGGTCCAGCTCAACGGGCTCGACTCGATGAAGGAGATGAAGTACTTCGTCGGCCTGCCCGCATGGCTGGCACGGCGCGGCGTGTCATCGCTCATCATCGACCAGCCTGGCACCGGCGAGGCACTGCGCCTGCACGGCATGACGGCCCGCTTCGATACGGAGCACTGGGCCAGCCGGGTGGTCGATTGGCTGGAGACCCGCGCCGATGTCGATGCCCTGCGCATCGGCTGCGAAGGGGTATCGCTGGGGGGCTACTACTGTCCGCGCGCCGTGGCCTTCGAGCCGCGCTTTGCCTGCGGCGTGGTGTGGGGCGCCAACCATGACTGGCGCGATGTGCAAAAGCGCCGGCTGGAAAAAGAGGGTGACTTTCCCGTTCCGCACTACTGGTCCCATGTGTGCTGGGTCTGGGGCGCCAAGGACATCGACGACTTCATGCGCATCTCCGGCGACGTGCATCTGGATGGCGTGCTCGACCGCATCAAGGTGCCGTTCCTGGTCACGCACGGCGAGAAGGATTCGCAAATCCCGCTCAAGTGGGCGCAGCGCACCTACGACCAGCTGGTCAACAGCCCCCGGCGCGAGCTCAAAGTCTTCACCGACCGTGAAGGCGGCGTGCAGCACGCCAGCTTCGACAACAGCGCCAACGCTGGCCACTACATCGCCGACTGGGTTGCCGAAACCCTGGGCGCGCGTACCGCACTTTGAAGATTTGTTGTTAAGCGATGACCACCATGAACATCATCGGACCCGACGCCCTGGTCTTTGGCGTGGATGACCTGGCTGCATGCAGCCAATACCTGATCGACTACGGCCTCCAGCCTGTGGATGTGACAGCGACTGGAGGGCGTTTCGAAGCCCTGGACGGAACGGCCATTGTGCTGCGCCGCCAGGACGATGCCAGCCTGCCGCCTGCGCTGGGCACGGCCAGCATGCTGCGCAAGACCCTGTATGGCGTGGCCGACGCCGCCACGGTGCAGGCCATTGCCCTGGAGCTGCAGCGCGACCGCGAGGTGCGCCGCCTGCCCGACGGCTCCATCGAGGTCGAAGACGACATGGGTTTCACACTGGGGTTTCAGGTCACGCAGCGCCGCGCATTGCACCTGCCTGCCGAAGCCATCAACGCGCCCGGAGCCCCCGCGCAGCGGGCGCCCAATGTCGTGGGCGTCGATGATGCCCAGGACCTGACGCCGCGCACGCTGTCGCACGTCGTCTATTTCGTGCCCGATGCGGCCAAGGCCGAGGCCTTCTATGCGCGCCTGGGTTTTTCCTGCACCGACCGCTTCACCGGCGTCGGGCCATTCCTGCGGCCCGCAGGCACGCAGGACCACCACACGCTGTTCATGATCGAGACGCCGCCGTTCATGAAGGGCTGCGAGCATTTCACCTTCCACATGGGCGGCCCTACGGCGCTGATGCAGGCCGGCTCGCGCTTCGCAGGCAAGGGCTATCAAAGCTTCTGGGGGCCTGGCCGCCACCGCTTTGGCAGCAATTGGTTCTGGTACTTCAACAGCCCGCTGGGCTGCCATGTGGAATACGACGCCGACATGGATCTGCACGACGATGCCTGGACCGCGCGCGAAGCGCCGATGGGCGCCGATGCCTCGCAGCTCTTTTTGCTGCAGCACCGTGAGAAGTGGGCGCCCGGCGGTCCTCCGCCCCCCGGCAAGGCCCTGTGATGTCCGCGCCCCATGCACCCGTCTGGCTGGCGCACATCGAGCAGCTTGCCGATCCCGGATCGCTGGGCCTTGACCCTGGCGGCACAGGGCAGGACACGCTGATGCTGGTGCGCAGGGGCAGCGATGTCTTTGCCTACCTGGACGCCTGCCCGCACCTGGGCGGCACGCCCATGGCCTGGCGCAAGAACGCCTACCTCAACGGCGACGGCAGCCGCATCGTCTGCCACGCGCACGGCGCGCTGTTCGACATCGCCACTGGCGAATGCCTGCGCGGGCCGTGTCTGGGCCAGCGGCTGACACCGCTGCAAACCGTGGTTGCGCAGGACGGGCGCCTGGGCGTGTACCTGCCGCACAGTCCCAGTCCCTGATCCGGGACCATCACCACAATTTCCTATAACGCCTGGAGACAAATCCATGACCTGTATTCAAAACGCCCTCGTCATCGGCGGCGGATTTTCCGGCATGAGCGCAGCCATCGAATGCGCCAAACAAGGCATTGCCGTCGATCTGGTCGAGATCGATGCCCAATGGCGTGCCGACGGCGCGGGCATCAGCGTCAGTGCGCCCACATTGCGCGCGCTGCAAACCGTGGGTGTGCTCGATGCCGTCATCCAGCAGGGCTACTGCGGCGAGGGGGTCAAGCTGTTCACCGCCAGCGGCATGGCGCTGGGCGTCATGCCCACCCCGTGCATTGCCGGCCCCGGCGTGCCCAGCGGCGCGGGCATCATGCGCCCCGTGCTGGCCGGCATCCTGGCCCAGGCCACGCGCGCAGCCGGTGTCAACGTGCGGCTGGCCTGCAGTTTCGAGCAGATCTTGCCCCAATCGGACGGCGTGCAGGTGCGCCTGACCGATGGCAGCACGGGCCGCTATGACCTGGTGATCGCCGCAGACGGCCTGTATTCCAAGGTCCGCAAGACGTTCTTCCCTGATGCGCCAGCACCGCGCTACACGGGCCAGAGCATCTGGCGCGCGGTCGTGCCCCGTCCGGCAGACATCACCACGGTGCAGATGTGGCTGGGCGATGGCCATGTGAAGGTCGGCGTCAACCCCGTCTCGCAAGACGAGATGTATGTCTTCGTCACCGAGGAGCGCGCTGTCAATGAGCGCATCGCTCCCGAGCTGCAGCCGCAGATGCTGCGCGACCTTCTCGCGCCGTTTTCCGCGCCGCAGGTGCAGGCCATGCGTGCGCACATCGGGCCGCAGTCGCGCGTGGTCTTCCGTCCGCTGGAGAGCATGCTCATGCCACGGCCCTGGAATTCGCTGCGCGTAGTGCTGGTGGGCGATGCAGTGCATGCCACCACGCCGCACCTGGCATCGGGCGCGGGCATTGGCATTGAGGATGGCATCGTGCTGGCCCAGGAGCTGGGCCGTGCCGCCTCGCTCGATGCTGCGCTGGCCGCCTTTGAAGAGCGCCGCTTCGAGCGCTGCCGCGCCGTGGTCGAAAGCTCCGGCCAGCTCGGCGAGATCGAGGCCACCGGCGGCGACAAGGCCCTGCATGCGCAAATCATGCGCGCCACCATGGCCAAGCTGGCCGAGCCCATCTGAAGGTGGCACCATGCAAGCCCACATCACCGCCACTGCGGGCATGCCGCCCGTGTCCGTGAGCTACGGCGCGCCGGGCGTGCTGGCGCTGTTTGCCGCGCACTGCGCGGGCATGGTCGATCTGGTCGGCCTGCCCGTATGGGTGGGCGCGCTCATCGGCCACTACCGCTTCGATGCGCAGCAGGCAGGCACGCTGGTCACACTGTTCCTGGCTGGCGCTGTGTGCAGCTCGCTGCTGCTGTCGCCACGCATCCATCGGCTGCCGGTGCGTCTGGTGGCAGCCGCCGGATTCGGCGTGGCCGCCAGCGCTTTTTTCCTGGCCTCGCAGACGCAGGCGTTCCTGGCGCTGGCCATGCTGCACGCCACGGCCGGCATGGCCGCAGGCGCGGGCCTGAGCATGGCCCATGGCACCATGGGGCGCAGCTCCAACCCGCACAAGCTGTTTGCCTATGCCAGCCTGGCGCTGGGCGTGTTCGCCATCGGCTTTCTGGGCGCAGTGCCTGTGCTCATCGCCCAGGCGGGCGGGGCGGCGCTGTTCCTGGTGCTGGCAGGCATCATGGCCGTCGCAGCCGTGCTGTGCAGCCTGTGCTTTCCCAAGCTGCCCAGCAGTCCGCAGACCGGGCAGGCGCAGGCCAGGCTGGAGCGTACCGTCTGGTTCGGCATGCTGGGCGTGGGCTGCATGGGGCTGTCGCAAGCCATGGTGTTCGCCTTCGTGCAGCGCATTGGCATCGACAACGGCTTTTCCGAATCGGCAGTGACTGGCGTGCTGATCGCATTGGGCCTGGTCAATCTGGCGCCCGCGCCCCTGGCGGCCTTGCTGCAAAAGCGCATTGGCGCACGCAGCGTGGTGCTGGCCGGGCCGGTGGTGCAGGCCGCCCTGGCGCTGACCATTACCCACAGCACCAGCTTTGCGCCCTACGCCGCAGCGACAGCCGTGTTCGCCGCCGTGATGATCTTCACCCACACCTTTGCCTTCGGCCTGCTGGCACGGCTCGATGCTACGGGCCGCGCCGTGGCGGCCACGCCCGCCATGCTGATGACGGGCGCCGCCATCGGCCCCATCCTGGGCGGCGCCTTGGTCAAGCACCTGGGCTATGGCAGCGCAGGCCTTGCCGTATGCGGCATGGCCGCGATGGCCGTGCTCTGTTTTTCGCGCACCCCTGTGGAGCAAAAATCATGAAAAAACCGCAACGGCGTTTTGTGGACCTGTCCATTTACCTGGAAAACGGCGTGCTCTCCGACCCGCCGCCGCTGGCCCCCAAGATCACCTACCAGCAGCACGCCGACACCGTGCATGAGTTCGTCGCCATGCTGCCCGGTACCGTGCCCGAGGACTATCCCGACGGCGAAGCCGCCGCCAGCGAATGGGTGACGCTGACCACGCACAACGGCACGCACCTGGATGCCCCCTGGCATTTCCATTCCACGCAGGACGCCATGAATGGCGGCAAGCGCAAGTCCATGACCATCGACGAAGTGCCCCTGCATTGGTGCTTCCAGAACGGTGTCAAGCTCGATTTCCGCCACTTCCCGGATGGCTATGTCGCCACGGCACAGGATGTGCAAGCCGAGCTGGCCCGCATCGGCCATGTGCTGGAGCCGCTGGACATCGTCGTCGTCAATACCCGCGCCGGCTCGCGCTACGGCCATCCCGATTTTCTGGGCGCAGGCTGTGGCATGGGCTACGAAGCCACCATGTATCTGCTGGAGCGCGGCGTGCGCCTGACCGGCACGGATGCCTGGAGCTGGGATGCCCCGTTCTCCTACACCGCCCGGCGCATCGCCGAAACCGGCGACAAAAGCCTGATCTGGGAAGGCCACAAGGCAGGCCGCGACATCGGCTACTGCCATCTGGAAAAGCTGCACAACCTGGAGGCGCTGCCGCCGAGCGGCTTTGTCATCAGCTGCTTCCCGCACAAGATTCGTGGCGCCTCTGCAGGCTGGACGCGTGCAGTCGCCATTTTTGAAGACTGACAGGACACCCCCATGAGCTTTCCCGCCATTGAGCGCATCGTCACCGGCCACGACCACCAGGGCCGCGCCATCGTCACCTCCCATGGGCCGCTGCCCACGGCAGTGGAAATTGCCGCCATCCCGGGCACCGTGTTCCACGAAGTCTGGGCCACGCTGGCCACACCGGCTCCGGTAGACAACGGGGCGGATCCGACCCTGGGTGCGCTGTCCCTTGCGCCGCCCCGCCACGGCACGCGCATCCGCTTTGTCGATATTCCTCCCGATACCGATGAATTCCTGGCCCGTGGCGCGGACCGGATGAACGAGGCCTTCGCCCAGATTGGCGATGCCCAGGCTTCGACCGTGCAGGCCGATTCCCCACACCCCCTGATGCATCGCACCGAATCCGTGGACTACGGCATTGTCATCGAAGGTGAGCTGACGCTGGTGCTCGACGCAGGCGCTCAGGTGCCGCTGCGCCCTGGCAGCGTTGTCGTGCAGCGTGGCACCAACCACGCCTGGGCCAACCGCTCGGGCAAGCCCTGCCGCATGCTGTTCGTTCTGATCGACGGCACATACGACCCGGCCATCGCCGCCACGCTGGCCTGATGCCATTGCTGGCAGCCTGCACCTGAGGGAGCCTCACACCATGAAACTTGCCACCCTGCGCAGCGAACACCCTGACGGCCGGCTGTGCGTCGTCTCGCGCGACCTGCAAACCATGGCCGATGCCTCGGCCATTGCACCTGCCATGATCCACGCGCTGGCGCACTGGGACACTGCCGCGCCTGCGCTGCAGGCCATCTACGCGGCGCTCAACGGCAACGGCAACGGCAACGGCACGGTCGCGGCGCGGCCCTTCAACCCCGCGGACTGTGCAGCGCCGTTGCCGCGCGCGCCGCAGTGGCTGGACGCCTCGGCCTTCCTCAACCACGGCCGCCTGATGGAGCGCGCTTTCAACACGCCGCCCATACCGGACTTCGACACCGTGCCCGTGATGTACCAGGGCGCCAGCGACGACTTTCTCGGTCCCCAGGCCGATGTGCCCTTGCCGAGCGAGGCCGATGGCATCGACTTTGAGGGCGAGTTCGGCGTCATCACCGGTCCGGTGGCCATGGGCGCAACGCCTGCCCAGGCGCTGGCGGCCGTGCGCCTGCTGGTGCAGATCAACGACTGGAGCCTGCGTGCCCTGGGGGCGCAGGAGGTGCGTACCGGCTTCGGCTTCCTGCAGGCCAAGCCCTCCAGCAGTTTCGCGCCCGTGGCCATCACGCCCGACGAGCTGGGCGATGCCTGGCGGGACGGGCGGGTGCATCTGCCGCTGCACATCGATTGGAACGGCCAGTGGTTCGGCCATGCCCACGGCGGCGAGATGAACTACAGCTTTGGCGAGCTGATCGCCCATGCCGCGCGCACGCGGCGGCTGACGGCGGGCACCATCGTGGGCTCGGGCACCGTCTCCAATGCCAGCCGCGATGCAGGCTCGTCATGCATTGCCGAGCGCCGCGTCATCGAGATCATCGATCAGGGCCAGCCCCGCACCGGGTTCATGCGCTTTGGCGACCGTGTGCGCATGGCCGCGCGCACCCCGGCGGGCGACGCGCCGTTTGGCGTCATCGACCAGCGCGTGGTGCAGCACTGAGCGCGTATCCTTGGAAAACACCATGCACATCCTCATCACCGGCTCCAGCGGCTTTGTCGGCCGCGCTCTGGCCGAGCGCCTGCAATCGCCGCAATGCCCGCCGCCCCTGGCGGGCGCATCGCTGACGCTGCTCGACGTGAGCGCGCAGGCCCAGGCCGCACCCGGCTGCCGCACCATCACTGGCAGCCTGGACGATGCCGCCACCGTGCGTGCCGCCTTTGCCGAGCCGCCCGATGTGGTCATCCACCTGGCCAGCGTGCCCGGCGGCATGGCCGAACAGCACGGCGCGCTGGCCCGCGCCGCCAATATCGATGGAACGCTGCGCCTGCTGGAAGCGGCGCAGGCCAGCGGCAAGCGGCCGCGCTTTGTCTTTGCCAGCTCCATTGCCGTGCTGGGAAGTGACTTCGGGGCACTGGTGGACGACAACACGCCGCTGCGCCCGCAAATGAGCTACGGGGCGCACAAGCAGATTGGCGAAATCCTCGTGCACGATTTTTCGCGCCGCCAGTGCGTGGACGGCATCTCGCTGCGCCTGCCTGGCATCGTGGCACGCCCGCCAGCCCCTGCCGGGCAGCTTTCTGCCTTCATGAGCGGCGTCATGCACGCTCTGGCGGCACATGAGCCCTATGTCTGCCCCGTCTCCCCCGATGCCACCATGTGGCTGCTCTCCGTTGCGCGCACCGTGGACAACCTGCTGCATGCAGCCCTGCTGTCCTTGCCCGCACAGGACACAGGCCTGGCGCTGACATTGCCCGCCCTGCATGTGTCGATGGCGCAGCTGTGCGCAGCCGTTGCCGCCGAATATGGCGCCTGCCTGCAATCCCTGCTGCGCCACGAGCCCGACGAGCGGCTGCAGGCCGCATTTGGCCGCTATCCCGCACTGCATACGGCGCAGGGCGACCGCCTGGGCTTTGTGCATGACGGCGATGTGCCCGCACTCGTGCGCCGAGCCATGCGCAAGGACGTCAATGCACCATCGCGGTCCGCTTGAAATGCCGGCTGCAATTTGATCTGGCTCAGGAAAACCCGTTCGGCCGGGCGCAGACTGGCCTGCGCCGGCGCATCATTCCTATGATGTCCGCTGCTTTGAAGCCGTAACAAAGGACATATCCGATGCAAGCATTCCAGATCGTGGTCATTGGCGCAGGACAGACCGGCACCCCGCTGCTGCAGCAACTGCTGGATGCCCCGTTCGTGCAGGTGCGCGGCGTGGCGGACCTGGACCTGAACCAGCCCGGCATCGCACTGGCACGCACGCACGGCGTGCGCGTCACCGCCAACTTCATGGAACTGCTGGAGCCGACCGTAGACATCATCATCGACGTGACCGGCTCCCATCAGGTGCGCGAACAGCTGCGCAACAACATGGTGGAAACCGGCAACACCCACACGCTGATCATGCATGAGGCGATTGCGCTGCTGATGATGTCGCTGTCGGCCGGCCGGATGGTTGCCAGCAAGCACGCCGATCTGGAGTATTCCTGAGTCCGGCCCTGTTCTGCCGCCGTCGCCAGCAGCTTACAGCCAGGGCCTGATCCAGCCCAGCCCCTCGCTTGTGGCATGCGCTGCCGCGCCCCGCGCAGGCCGGTACTCGCAGCCCACCCAGCCGCCGTAGCCCAGCTCGTCCAGCAGCTTGAACAGGTAGCCGTAGTTGATCTCGCCCACGTCCGGCTCGTGGCGTTCTGGAACACCTGCAATCTGGAGGTGGCCGACGCGGCCCGTGGGCAGGTACTGGCGGATCTTCGTGGCCAGGTCGCCTTCGACGATCTGGCAGTGGTAGAGGTCCATCTGGACCTGCACATTGGGCTCGCCGATTTCGGCCACCAGCGCATGGGCCTGGTCCTGGCGGCTCAGGAAGAAGCCGGGCATGTCGCGGCCATTGATGGGCTCCAGCAAGATGGCAATGCCGTGGCCTGCCGCCAGCCGCGCAGCATGGCGCACGTTGGCCACGTAGGTGGCGTGCAGTGCATCGCTGCTGGCGCCGGCCGGCCGCAGTCCTGCCATGACATGGATGCGCGGGCAGCCCAGGGTCTGGGCGTAGGCGATGGCGCGCGCCATGCCTTCGGCAAACTCCGCCTCGCGTCCGGGGATGCAGGCCAGGCCGCGTTCGCCCGCATCCCAGTCGCCGGGCGGGGCGTTGAACAGCACCTGCCGCAGGCCGTTGGCGCGCAGGCGCTCGTACAGCTGCCCGGGCGTGAAATCGTAGGGAAACAGGTATTCGACGGCCTGGAAGCCATCGCGCGCAGCGGCGGCGAAGCGGTCGAGAAAGTCCAGGTCGTTGTAGAGCATGGACAGGTTGGCAGCAAAGCGGGGCATGGAAACTCTTTCTGTCAGGGGAGGGCGCCTAGTGTGTCACCGCGAGCGCGGCAAACGCCTTGGTGAAGAAGTCCGCCGTGCCGAAATTGCCGGACTTGAGCGTGATGTGCAGCCCCTGGGGGGCTACGGGCGATGCCGCATGGCACCAGGGCACGCCGGGGTCGATCTGCGGACCGATGCGCATCTGCGCGATCTGCAGCGCCTGCACGCAGGCGCCCGAGGTTTCGCCGCCAGCCACGACCAGCTGGCGCACGCCCATCCCGGCCAGGCCCTTTGCCACGGCGGCCAGCGCCTGCTCGACCAGTGCTCCGGCCTGCTCCACGCCCAGGCGGGCCTGAACGGCTTGCACCGCCGAAGATTCGGCGGTCGAATACACCAGCACGGGGCCGCTGGCGAGGTGCTGGCCGGCCCATGCCAGCGCCCTGCCTGCCTCATCCTCGCCTGCTGCCAGGCGCAGCGGGTCCAGGGCCAGCGCCGGGCGGCCCGAGGCAATGAAATGCGCGACCTGGGCACGGGTGGCCACGGAGCAACTGCCCGAGACCACGGCCTGCAGGCCCACCGCAGGGGGCAGGGCGGCGGCCTGGGGCGTCGGCTGCAGGCCGAAGTTCGCCGGCAGGGCAATCGCCACGCCCGAACCTGCCGTGACCAGCGGCATGCCTGCCAGTGCCGGGCCCAGGCGCAGCAGGTCATCATTGGACACGGCATCGACAATCGCAATGCCCACGCCTTCGGCCCGCAGCGCCGCGATGCGCGCGCGGATGGCGGCCTCTCCTGCGGCCACGGCCACATGGTCGATCAGTCCCACCTTGCGGCGCGTCTGCGCCTGCAGCACGCGCACGAGGTTGGCATCGGTCATGGGCGTGAGCGGGTGGCTGCGCATGCCGCTGTCGCTGAGCAACTGCTCCCCCACGAACAGATGGCCCTTGAAAACCGTGCGCTGGTTGTCCGGAAAAGCCGGAGTGGCAATCGTGAAGTCGCAGTCCAGCGCCTGCATCAGCGCCTCGGTCACGGGGCCGATATTGCCTTGCGGCGTGCTGTCGAAGGTCGAGCAGTACTTGAAGTAGATCTGCACGGCGCGGCCAGCGGTGCCCTGGCTGCGCAGCCACTGCAGTGCGTGCAGCGATTGCGCAACGGCTTCGCGCGGCGCAATGGTGCGCGACTTGAGCGCGACCACGACGGCGTCCACCCCCTCGTCCACCGGACCGCAGGGCACGCCGATGCTCTGCACCACGCGCATGCCCGCGCGCACCAGATTGTTGGCCAGATCGGTGGCCCCCGTGAAGTCGTCGGCGATACAGCCCAGAAGCAGTGTCATGCGGCCTCCGGCAGGTTGATGCCTGGGAAAATCTTGATCACGGCACTGTCATCCTCGCGGCCATGCCCGGCCACCGATGCCTGCATGAACATCTGGTGCGCCGTCGAAGCCAGCGGCAGCGGGAAGCTGCTGTGGCGCGCGGTGTCCAGCACCAGCCCCAGGTCCTTGACGAAGATATCCACCGCCGACAGCGGCGTGTAGTCGCCTGCCAGCACATGGGCCATGCGGTTTTCGAACAT
Organism: Delftia sp. PS-11; assembly: GCF_029870285.1. GTDB lineage: Bacteria > Pseudomonadota > Gammaproteobacteria > Burkholderiales > Burkholderiaceae_C > Comamonas. The sequence continues at coordinate 115,966 of NZ_JACSYA010000006.1, read as the reverse complement.
CCAGCTGTTGCCGGCGCTGTGGGTGATGACCTCGTACAGCGCCGCTGCATCCACGCCCTCGCGCAGGCCCAGGGCCATGGCCTCGGCGGCCGCCGCGATATGCACGCCGGCCAGCAGCTGGTTGATGATCTTGACCTTGCTGCCCGCGCCCGCGCTGCTGCCCAGGCGGTAGACCTTGCCAGCCATGGCCTGCAGCACGTCCGCGCAGGCGTCATAGGCCTCGGGGCGGCCTGCCGTCATCATGGTCATCTGGCCTGCCGCAGCCTTGGCCGCACCGCCCGAGATGGGCGCATCCAGATAGTGCACGCCCAGCGCCTGCAGCCGCGCCTCCAGCGCGATGGACCAGTTGGGGTCCACGGTCGAGCACATGATGAAGACAGAACCCGGGCGCAGCGAGGCCGCAAGCCCCCCTTCGCCGAACAGCACGGACTCTGTCTGCCGCGCGTTGACAACCACGCTGACGATGATGCCGCAGGCCGCGGCCATGTCCGCCAGCGTGGCGCAGGCCGTGCCACCCTGGGCAGCGAAGGCGGTAGCCGCCTCGGGGCGCACATCGTAGGCGTGGACGTGGTGGCCTGCGCGGCGCAGGCTTTGCGCCATGCCTGCGCCCATGGCGCCCAGGCCGATCACGCCAACGGCGCGGGGGGAGGAGGTGGTGGTGTTCATTGCGTGGAGGCTGTCAGATCGTCAGTGATATAGGCGCGCACAATTGCGCGGAAGTCTTCGTCGCCGCACAGGCCCAGCCGCTCGGCGCGGCCGGTATCCCAGCAGCCCGGCCAGCTGCCGACGATGCGCTCGATCCGTTCGTCGGGCTGCCATGCCACGCGGCTGGCCACGGCATCGCCGGCCACTTCGCGCAGGGCATCGACCATTGCGCCTGCGCTCACCGACACGCCCGGCAGGTTGATGGGGCGGCGGTCTGCCAGTGCGGCGGCATCAAGCTCGCAGCCCGCCACCAGGGCCTCGACGGCGCGGCGCGGCGACAGCAGCCACAGGCGTGTATCGGGCGCCACAGGGCAGGTGGCCGCTTCGCCATGCAGCGGCTCGCGCACGATGCCGCTGGCGAACGAGGAAGCCGCCGCATTGGGCCGGCCAGGGCGCACGCTGATGGTGGGCAGGCGCAGCACGCGGCCATCGACGAAGCCGCGCCGCGTGTAGTCGGCCAGCAGCAGCTCGGCCATGGCCTTTTGCGTGCCGTATGAGGACTGGGGGTTGAGCGCCGTATCGTCTCGCACCGTCGCAGGCAGCGCGCCGCCATACACGGCGACCGAACTGGTGAAGACCACGCGCGGCGCGTGGCCCAGCGTGCGGCAGGTCTCCAGCAGGGCGCGCGAGGCATCGAAGTTGATGCGCATGCCCAGGTCAAAATCGGCCTCGGCCTGGCCGCTGACCACGGCGGCCAGGTGAAAGACCACGGCAGTGTCCCTGGAGATGGCGCTGCGCAGCACCTGCGGGTCGGCGATATCGCCCACCAGGCAGCGCACACGGGCATCGCCCAGGGTATCGGCGGCCACGACATCGAGCAGGTCGATCTGGTGGATGGGCCAGTCGCCGCCTTGCAGCCGCAGCGTGCCTTTGTCGATCAGCTTGCGGGCCAGCCGCTGGCCCAGGAATCCGGCGCCGCCGGTAATCAGTACTTTCATGTGGCGTGAACTTGGGGTTGGATGCTTGTGAAATGGGCAGGCGAGTCGCTCAGCGGTTCACCATCCTGGCGGGGGTGAGCCATACGGCGATGGCGCCGATGACCAGCACCCCAGCCAGCACGAACATGCCGGCCTGCGTGGACTGGGTCAGGTCCTTGAGGTAGCCGATCATGTAGGGACTGGCAAAACCGGCCAGATTGCCCACCGAGTTGACGATGGCGATGCCTGCCGCTGCAGCTGTCCCCGTGAGAAATGCCGTCGGCAGGGACCAGAACAGCGGCGCGCAGGTCAGCACACCCGCTGCGGCCATGGACAGGAAAACCAGGGAGATGGCCGTGTTGTCGGCAAACAGGGCCGTCATGGCAAAGCCCACGGCACCCATCAGCGCGGGCACGATCAGATGCCAGCGGCGCTCGCGCCGCCGGTCGGCGCTGTGGCCCAGCACATTCATCACCACGATGGCGCACAGGAAAGGAATGGCACTGAGCAGGCCGATCTTCAGCGCGCCCGTGACGCCCGTGGACTTGATCAGCGTGGGCATCCAGAACGTCAGTCCGTACTGGCCTGCGACAAAGGCGAAATAGATCAGGCACATCCACCAGACGCGGCGATCGCTGAACACCGCCTTGAGCGAGTGCTGCTGGGTGCCGGCCTGCTGCTGGTCGATCTCGATCTCGCGGGCCAGCAACTGCTTTTGCGCATCGGTCAGCCACCTGGCGCTGGCGATGCCGTTGTCCAGATACAGGATGGTCACGATGCCGATCAGTACGGCCGGAATGGCCTCGATCAGGAACATCCATTGCCAGCCCGCCAGGCCGTTGTCGCCATGGAAAGCCTCCATGATCCAGCCCGACAGCGGGTTGCCGAAAATGCCTGCGACCGGAATCGCCGACATGAACAGCGCCACGATCTTGGCGCGCCGGTGGGCCGGGTACCAGTAGGTCAGGTACAGGATGACGCCGGGATAGAAACCCGCCTCGGCCAGCCCCAGCAGGAAGCGAAGGATATAAAAGCCCGTTGGCGTCTCGACGAACATGAACAGTGCCGACAGGATGCCCCAGGTAATCATGATGCGCGCGATCCAGATGCGTGCGCCCAGGCGGTGCATCAGCAGGTTGCTGGGCACCTCGAACAGGAAATAGCCGATGAAGAACACGCCCGCGCCCAGCCCGAACACGGTTTCGCTGAAGCCCAGATCCTGCGACATCTGCAGCTTGGCAAAGCCGACGTTGACGCGGTCCAGGTAGGCAATCACATAGCACAGCATGAGAAAAGGCACGAGCCGCCAGAACACCTTGGCATAGGCGCGTGCTGTCTCCACGGGGTCCGATGGCGGCGTGCGGGCCGCGTTTTCGCTGGTCGTCATTGGGCAGGGTCTCCGGAATACGCCGCTTGTGCACCGCCTGGCGGTTGCGCGGCTGTGGTTGTGGTGAAAAAAGGGCAGCAGTGAGGGTGCTGCCTCGGGTGACAGGCGGTCAGTAGCGCGCGCCGAAAGCGGTGCGCAGCTCTTCGATGGCAGCCGGCTCCAGCGGCTGCGGGCGCGGCTGGCTCATCAGCCAGAGCCTCGCGGTCTCTTCCAGTTCTTCCAAGGCGTAGCTGGCATGGGCCACCGAGCGCTCCCAGACCACAGGGCCCAGCCGCTCGAACAGCGCGCCGCGCACCTGGCCCTGGCCTGCCAGCGCAGCGACCTCGGCGGCGGCCTGGGGGTCGCCAGGGCGGCGGTAGCGGACCAGTGGAATGCGCCCGGCCTTCATCACCTGGTAGGGGGTGATGGGCGGCAGCACCTCGTCCTCGCGCCAGACGCCAGCCAGCGTCAGTGCCACGAGATGGGTGGAGTGCGTGTGAACAATGCCGCGCGCCCCATGGTCTGCGCCATAGATGTCACGGTGCAGCGCCAGGGTCTTGGAGGGCTGCAGGCCAGAAACCCACTGGCCCTGGCCATCGACCTTGGACAGCTCGGCCGGATCGAGCCGGCCCAGGCAGGCATCGGTGGGCGTGATCAGCCAGCCGTCATCCAGCCGGGCGCTGATGTTGCCTGCGGTGCCCACCGCATGGCCGCGCTGGTAGAGGCTGGCGCCAACGGCGCAGATCTGCTCGCGGATACGGGATTCCTTGCTCATGGACGCAGCCCTTTGCCCATGGAACGAAAGATATTGACTTCTGATAATGTCATCAGGTCATCATACAAATTTAGTGAAATTCAAAACTAAGTGAAAACCCTTGCAGGAGACAAGCATGCGCACATGCTGGTGCATCCCCATGCCTGCATGGCGCTGCCGCAAGTGCCGGCGTGTGTTCAGGAGCCGGGCGTCAGGGCTTGGCGGCCAGAATGTCACGCGCCAGGCGTTCGCCGTCCTGTGCCCAGAAGCTGGCATCCGCCTGCTGAATGCGGGCGATGGCATTGCCCATGTGGCGTGCTGCTGCCTGGCGCGCTGCCAGGGGGTCGCCGGCCTCGATGGCCATCACGATGCCATGGTGCTCCTGCTCGACCGCCTGCGCGAAGTCATCGCGCCGCGCTTCGTTGGCGCGCGTGATGCGCATCGCGCTGCGCAGGAACTGCGACATGTAGTCCAGCGTGCTGATCAGGAAAGGGTTGCCCGAGGCCTGGGCAATCGCGCGGTGGAAGGCCATGTCTTCTTCCACGCCGTCGCGGCCCTGGCGAACGGCTTCGGCCAGCGTGTCCTCGGCCTGGCGTATGCGCTGCATGTCCTGCTCGCTGCGTCGTCCTGCGGCCAGTTCGGCGACTTCGGCCTCCAGTGCCCGGCGCACTTCGGCGATCTGGATCACGGCGTTCTTGCCGGCAGCGGACAGGCCGAAGTCCAGCGGCTCGATGCCGGCGGCCTTCACATACATGCCGCTGCCCTGGCGGGACTCGACCAGATGGCGCGACTTCAGCCGCGAGATGGCCTCGCGCACCACGGTGCGGCTGACTTCGAGCTGCTGCACCAGCTCCGCCTCGGTCGGCAGCTTCTGGCCCGGCTGCAGTTCGCCCGAGCGAATGCGGGCCTCCAGTTGCTGGGCAACCTGGTCCGCCAGCTTGAGACCGGGCTGCACGGCCGAAAACGAAACCGCAGGGGGGTGTGGTGCGTGGGAGAACATGTGGACGCATTGTCTCAGAACACCGTGCGTGCCAGCGGCTGGCGTACCGCCTGCGCAGGGGCCGCGCCGTGATTTCGGGCGCACAATCGTGTGCACAGGCCCGCAGCAGGGCCATGGACACGACCTTTTGCATCATGAATCCACAGCCGTCTTCCCATGAGTCCATTCCGCTGATTGCCAGCCTGCACGACGCAGCCTTCGCGCAGCGTGTGCAGCATGCCATCGACCACAAGACGAAGCCGCTGGGCGCGCTGGGCCGGCTGGAGCAGCTGGCACTGCGCATTGCCTGCATCCTGGGCGATGAAGTGCCGCGCCTGGAGCAGCCGCAGATGCTGGTGTTTGCCGCCGACCATGGCCTGGCCGCGCGCGGGGTGTCGGCCTATCCGGTGGACGTGACCTGGCAGATGGTCGAGAACTTTCTGGCGGGCGGTGCCGCCGTCAGCGTGCTGGCCCGCCAGCATGGCCTGGCGCTGAACGTGGTCGATTGCGGCGTGGCACGCGATTTCGCGCCGCGCGAGCAGGACCCTGACGACAAGCTGCCGCAGCCCGGCCAGCCCCGGCTGTGGCGCCGCAAGCTTGGCTATGGCACGCGCGACAGCAGCCAGGAGGCGGCTATGACGGCTGCTGAATGCACCATGGCCTTGCGCAATGGCATGGCCCTGGTGAGCCAGTTGCCCGGCAACGCGCTGCTGCTGGGCGAGATGGGCATTGGCAACACCTCCTGCGCTTCGCTGTTGCTGGCGCAGCTGTGCGGCGAGCCGCTGGCCGAGGTGACCGGCGCGGGCACCGGCCTGGATGCCGGCGGGCTGGAGCGCAAGATCGGCGTGCTGCAGCAGGTGCTGCAGCGGCATGCGCAGGCCACCGAACCGCTGCAGGCGCTTGCCGCCATGGGGGGCTTCGAGGTGGCGACCATGGTGGGCGCAGTGCTGCAGGCCGCTGCACAGCGGCGGGTCATTGTCGTCGATGGCTTCATCACCACGGCTGCCGTGCTCGTGGCCAGCCGCCTGCAGCCTGCCGTGCTGGAGCGTTGCGTGTTTTCGCACCGCTCGGGCGAGCCCGGCCATACGCGCATGCTGGCGCACCTGCAGGCCGAGCCCCTGCTGGACTGGCAGCTTCGCCTGGGCGAAGGATCGGGCGCTGCGCTGGCCTGGCCCCTGCTGGTGTCTGCCTGCGCCATGCTGGCCGAAATGGCCAGCTTTGCCCAGGCCGGCGTGAGCACACGGGCCGGTGGCCCGGAGCCGGCCGATGCGCCATGAGTTTCTGACAGGAGTCCCCGTATGCCTGCCACTGCCATCCCTGATCAGCCCGTAGGACCGGCCCTGCCGGACTGGACGCCACGCCAGCGCCCGCCGCGCACCCCTGCCCAGGGTCACTACTGCCGTCTGGAGCCACTGTCCGCCGGGCGGCATGGTGCCGATCTGTACGCGGCATTCAGCCAGGCGCCCGATGGCGGTGACTGGACCTACATGCCCGTCGGCCCGTTTGCCGATGCCCGTGCCTTTCTCCAGTTTGCCGAAGCCGCCGAGGCCAGCGAAGATCCGCTGCACCATGCCATCATCGATCTGCAAACGGGCCGCGCCACCGGTTCGGTGGGCCTGATGCGCATCGATCAGGCCAATGGCGTGGCAGAGGTGGGCTATGTGTGCTATTCACCGCTGCTCAAGCGCACGCGCGCCGCGACCGAGGCCCAGTTTCTGCTGATGCAGCGCGTGTTCGACGAGCTGGGCTACCGCCGCTATGAATGGAAATGCGACAGCCTCAATGCCCCGTCGCGCGCGGCAGCGGCCCGCCTGGGCTTTCAGTTCGAGGGCCTGTTCCGCCAGGCCGTGGTCTACAAGGGCCGCAGCCGCGACACCGCCTGGTATTCCATCATCGACCGCGAATGGCCGGCGCTGCGCGCTGCCTTGCAGCGCTGGCTGGAGCCTGGCAATTTCGATGCACAGGGCAGGCAGCGGCAGTCTTTGTCAGCTCTGACTCAAGGCCTGGCACCGCTGGCAGCGCCCGCGCCTGAGCCTGTGTAATACGCCTGCAGCTCCTCGATCAGCGCGCGGGCGTAGCGCGGCAGCCGCGCCTGATCGCGCACGAGGATGTAGCGTTCGCGCACGCTCCAGGCATCGGTCAGATCGATCAGCGCCAGCCGCATGCTGTCGCGGTTGCGGCGCGCCGCGCTCTCGGGGACGATGCCGATGCCCACGCCTGCGCCGATCATGCGGCACATGGCGTCGAAGCTCGACAGCTGTATGCGCAGCTTCATGGGTTTGCCCAGGCGCTCGGTCACGCCGGCCAGGAAGGTCTGCAGCGTGCTGCCTTGCTGCATGCCGATGGCGTCCTCGTCCAGTGTCTCGGCGAAGGCAATGCGCTTGCGCCGCGCAAAGCGGTGGCTGCGCGGCGTGGCCAGCACCAGGCGGTCGGTGCTGAAGTGAATGGCCTGCAGGCCCAAAGTATCGATCTGCCCCGCCACGATGCCCAGGTCGGCGCGGCCATCGAGCACGCCCCGCGCGATCTCTGCGTTGGGCCGCTCCTGCAGGTCCACGTTCACGCGCGGATGGGCGGACAGGAAGGCCGGCAGGATCTCGGGCAGAAAGTCGGTGACGGCCGTGGTATTGGCGAACACGCGCACATGGCCGCGCAGGCCGGCACTGTATTCCTGCAGATCGTGGTGCAGCTGGTCGGTCTGCAGCAGCAGGCCGCGCGCATGGTGCAGAAAGGCCTCGCCAGCGGGGGTGGGGCGCACGCCGCGCGCCTCGCGGTACAGCAGCTGCAGGCCCGATTGCTCTTCCAGGGATTTGATGCGCAGGCTGGCCGCAGCCAGGGACAGATGCTGTCTCTCGGAGGCGCGTGTGAGGCTGCCTTGCTCGGCGGCATGCACGAAAAGGCGCAGATCGGTCAGGTCGAAGTGCATGTGCGGTGTCTGGCAGGGGTTTGCGGATTCCGAAGGCGGGGTCGCGAAATCCGCGATTGTGCCGCCGCCCGTACTGGGCGAGCATGGGGGCTTACTACATAAGAATCAGGAGACATGCCAATGCAGACAGACCCCCGCCGCTTTGCCGGCCTTTTGCGCCGCCGTGGCCTGCTGGCTGCCGCCATGGCGCTGGCCGGTCCACTGCCTGCCATGGCCCAGGCCTGGCCCGCCCGTCCCATCGTCATGATTGTTCCTCAGGCGCCAGGCGGCACCAACGACATCGTGGGGCGCCTGGTCAGCCAGAAGCTGGCCGAGATGCTGGGCGCCAGCGTGGTGGTCGAGAACCGGCCCGGCGCGGGCGGCAACATCGGCACCCAGGCAGTGGCCAACGCGCCCAGGGATGGCTATACGCTGCTCATGACCATCAGCAGCAGCCAGGCCATCAACCCCGCGCTGTACCGCAATCCGGGCTTTGATCCGGTCGCGGATTTCCGGCCCGTGGGCCTGATCGGCTCGGTGCCCAATGTGCTGCTGGCCCATCCGTCATTCCCTGCCCATTCGGTGCCGCAGCTGCTGGCAATGGCCAGGGGGCGGCCCGACGAGTTCCGCTACGCATCGGCTGGCAACGGCACGCTCAACCATCTGCTGGGCGAGATGCTCAACAGCATGGCCGGCATCCGGTTGCAGCACGTGCCTTACAAGGGGGTGGCGCCCGCGCTCAACGATGTGCTGGGCGGACAGGTGCCGCTGCTGTTCGGCAGCCTGCCTTCGACACTGGCCCATATCCAGGCCGGCCGGCTGCGCGCCCTGGCCGTCAGTGGCGCCACGCGCTCGCCCGTGCTGCCCGATGTGCCTACCATCGGCGAATCCGTGCCCGGCTACAACGGCACGCTGTGGGTGGGACTGTTCGCTCCCGTGGGCGTGCCAGCCGATGTGCTGGCGCGTCTGCAGGATGCCATGGCCCGCGCCCTGGCCGCCAGCGATCTGCGCGACAGGCTGCAGGCGTCGGGGGTGGAGCTGGCCGCGCCAGCGGAGCGGCCCGTCAGCCCCGCGCAGTTCGCGGCCCTGCTGCGCGAGGACATCGCCAAGTGGGCTGGCATCGTGAAGGCATCCGGCGCTTCGCTGGACTGAGCTTTGCTTACCGATCAAGGAGATGGGGATGGAAAAATTGCACCAGTTTGCCCAACAGGTTTTTGCAAGCCAGCCATTCAGCCGCCACATCGGCGCTGAACTGGCCGCAGTCTCCAGCGACTCGGCAGAGCTGCGTCTGGCGATCCAGGAGCATCATCAACAGCAGCATGGCTATGCGCATGGAGGCGTCATCAGCTATCTGGCAGACAACGCCATCACCTTCGCTGGCGGACTGGCCCTGGGAGGCAACGCCTTGACGGTGGAGTTCAAGATCAACTACATCCGGCCCGCTGTGGGGGAGCAACTGGTCGCGCGTGCGAATGCGCGCAGCGCCGGGAAACGGTTTGCCACCTGCCAATGCGATGTTTTTGCGGTATCCGCAGGCACGGAAAAACTGTGCGCCGTGGCCCAGGGGACCGTGGTTTGCGCGGATTGAACGGTCCGCAGCGGCTGGCAGCTCAGGTCGGCGGCTCCATGGCCAGCGCGAACAGTTCGCTGCGAAAGTGGATTCCCAGCCGCGCGAAGGCGCGGTTGCGGTAGGTCTTGACGGTGGCCAGGCTGACCGACAGGTCGCAGGCAATGCCCTCATGCGTCATGCCCTGCAGCAGCCGGGCACAGACATCGAGTTCGCGCGGCGTCAGGTCCGCTTGGGCCTGCTGCAGCCGCATGCGCAGCGCAGGCAGTGTCTGACGCAGCCTGGCAGGCGGCAGGTCGGCAGCCGGGGCGCTGGCGCCTGGGCGCTGCTCGGTCAGCGCGATGTGCTTGCGCGCCAGCGCCAGCAGGGCAGGTGCCATGGCCTCGAAGTGGCCTATCTGCGCGTCGCCCAGCGCGCGCTGGTGCTGGTGCCGGTAGAAGTTGACGGCGAAGATGCCGCCATCGTCCTGGTGCTCTGCGATGGACACGCGCTCGGCCATACCGTGGGCCTCATAGACCAGCGCGCGGTGCTCGCTTTCCACTTCCTGGGCCGTGATGTGGCACAGCGCCGTGCCGGCATCGCCGCCGCGCCAGGTGCTGTCGCGCAGATAGGGGCCTGAGAGATAGGCCCACCAGCAGTCGCGCGTGGTGTCGCGCGCCTCGCGGCTGGCTGACATGTACAGGCGCGGCTGGCTGCGTGGCCCCGTGCGGTAAACCGACCAGGAGGCCACCGGCAGCAGCGGGTGCATGGCTTCCAGCACCTGCCGGGCAAAGCCCGGCTCGCCAAGGCTGTCCACGATGCGGCCCAGCGCATGGCCGGGCAGGGCAGGGGCGTCGGAGCAGGCGCCGGCGGATCGGGAGGATGTCCAGTGTCTCAAGATGGCGATGTTGGCGTGCAAGTCGCTGTCATCTTCTGGGATGACAGCCATCCAGGGCAATGGTGCTTACGCTAGCTTCCAGTTTTTCACGGGAGCCATCGCACCATGCCAGACCTCGCACCGGACTTCGCGGCCCTGCCCGAGCCGCGTTTTCGCTTCTTCGCCGACCTGCGGGTCGATGTGGGTCTGCCGCAGGAAGTGGGCGCCACCGTGCATGGCGGGCGCCGGCTGATCCCCATTCTCGGGGGCACGGTGCACGGCGATGGCTGGAGCGCCCGCGTGCTGCCCGGCGGTGCCGACTTCCAGCGCATCGTCCACCCCGGACTGGCCGAGCTGGACGCGCGCTATGTGCTGGAGACTGATGCCGGTGACCTGATCTACGTCAGCAACCAGGCGCTGCGCAGCGGCGATGCACAGCAGATGGCGCGGCTGGCCCGAGGCGAGCCCGTGGACCCGGCATGCATTTACTTTCGCTGCGCGCCCCGCATGGAGACGGCCAGCAAAGCCCTGGCCTGGGTCAACGAACACATGTTCGTCGGCACCGGCGCCCGCCACCCCAATCAGGTCCTGATGCGGTTTCACGTGCTGCTGTAACCCGCGCCCGCCCCGACAACGACCCATACACAGGAGACAAAAGACATGACACATCACGTTTTGGCGCCGCGCCGCGCCGCATTGGCCACCCTGCTGGCAGCGGGCCTGGCGCCGTGGACCCTGGCTGGCGCGCAGCCCGGCTACCCCTCCAAGCCGGTGCGCATCATCGTCGGCTTTCCCGCTGGCACGGGGCCGGACATTGTGGCGCGGCTGCTGGCGCAAAAGCTCTCGGAGCAATGGGGCAACCTGGGAGTGGTCGTGGACAACAGGCCCGGCGCTGGCGGCATCATCGCAGCCAGCGAGGCCGCGCGTGCCGCACCCGACGGCCATACGCTGATGCTGGGCGAAACCGGCCAGCTCAGCATCGCGCCCAGCACCTACCAGCGCCTGGCCTACGATCCGCAAAAAGACTTTCTGCCCATCAGCCAGGTCGTGACCTCGGACTTCGTGCTGCTGGTCAATCCGCAGAAGGTGCCAGCCCGCAATGTGCCTGATTTCGTGGCCTGGGCACGCCAGCGCAAGGAGCTGTTCTTTGCCACCTTCGGCGCGGGCACGCCGGGCCACTTCGGCGCCTTCATGTTCGGCAGTGCCGTGCAGCTCAAGCCCGAGCCCGTGCACTACAAGAACACCAACGATGCCCTGGGCGGCCTGTTCAGCGGCGATGTGCATGCCGTCTTCGCCACGGCGGCGCTGGCCGCGCCCCAGGTCAAGGCCGGCAAGCTCGTGGCCCTGGGCAGCACGGGGGCCACCCGCACCCAGGCTATGCCCGATGTGCCCACTATCAAGGAGCAGGGCTTTCCTGCGCTGGAGTTCAACTCCTGGTTCGGCATCGTCGCGCCTGCCAGGACGGCACCCGATATCGCCACCCGGCTGCAGGCCGACATCGTGCGCGCCCTGCAGCAGCCCGACAGCCGCACCCGCCTGGAAGAGGCAGGCTTTCGCGTGACGGGCACCACCGGCGAGGAGCTGGCGCGCATCATGCGTGCCGACACCGTGACCTGGGGCAAGGCGGTGGCAGCCACGGGCTTTCGGGCGGACTGAGCCCGGGCAGCCATGCCGGGGGTCAGAACTTTGCGCGCAGCGTGAGCGTCACGCTGCGCGGATCGCCCCAGAACACGCTGTCGTAGAAGCCCACATTGCGGTAGTACTTCTTGTCGAACAGGTTGTTGATGTTGAATTGGGCAGTCAGGTTCCTGCTGATCTCGTAGCTGGCCATCAGATTGAGCAGCGCGTAGGCGGGCTGGGGGATGCGTCCCTTGCCGCCTCGCCATTCGCCATACGTAGCGCTTTGCAGTGTGGCGCTGCCGCCAAGCCTGAGTCCCTGTAGCGCTCCGCTGAAGCGGTAGGCCGTGGTCAGGCGCAGCAGGTGGCGCGGCTGCTGCGGCACGGCCCGCTCTGCGTTGGCGGTGGTGGCGCGCAGGAGGGTATAGCTGGCCCCCAGGTTCCATGCTGGCGAGATCCGGCCAGACACATCGAACTCCACGCCGCGCGCCGTGACACCATCGGCACGGGCCACGTAGGCCGAGCTGCCATCGGGCAGTAAAAAGCCTGCAGGCACGCCTGTATCAAGTTCGGCCAGGTTGCGCTTGCGGGTCTGAAACAGCGCAGCCGATGCATTGAGCGCGCCATCCAGATATTCACCCTTGATGCCTATTTCGGCACTGGTACCAGTCTCGGGGTCCAGGTACTGGTTGCTGCGGTCCTTGTAGTTTTGCGGCTTGAACAGTGTGGTGTAGCTGGCATACAGAGAGTGGCTGCGGTCCAGGTCATAGACCATGCCCACATAGGGCGTGACCTCGCGTTCCACGCGCAGCACGCCTGTGGTGCGCGTGTACTGGCCGCTGGTGTTGAATTGTTCGGTGGCGGTGCGGTAGTCGCTGAGGCGCGCGCCAACGATGACACTCAGCGGATCGGACAGGCTCAGCCGCGTTGCCAGGTAGCCGCCGCCCAGACGCGAGCGGGCTTCGGTATGCGACCCGTCCGGGGTGAACACGGGCTGGGGAATGCTGCCGGTCCATGTGCGGTAGTCCGCGATGGCTGCAGGGTAGCCCAGGCTGGCGGATCCTCCTGGCGTATGGCTGACCTGATAGCCGCCATTCCAGCCAGCGATGAAAGTGTGCTGGCGCCCCAGCAGCGAGAAGGGGCCAGAGGCATGCAGGTCGATGTTGTCATTGATGGCCTTGGCCTCGCCCCATATACCGCTCCATAGCGACATGCCCTTGCCGGTGGCGGGATCGGGGTAGCCGCTGCCGCCATAGGCAACGGTGGTGTTGTTTCGGCTGGTGGTGCGCGAGTAGCCCAGGTGGATCTTCCAGCCGTTGTCGAAGCGGTGCTGCAGCGACGTGAAAAGCGTCTGCTGTTCATTGGCCCAGGTGCTCCACGGCGTGCTCAGGCTGAAATTGCGTGGCAGGTTGGCCAGACCTCCACTGGCCGACCAATAGGGCACGGCCCCCCAGGTTGCGCCTGTGGGCTGGTTGTCCTGGAAGTCCAGACCTGCCGTGAACAGGGTGCGGGCAGTCAGGTCAGCCTCCAGGATGGCCATGCCCGTGGACTTGCGTTCGTGGTACATGTCCATGAAAGAGTCGCGGTTCTGGCGACCGAAGACGCCACGTGCGCGCACGCTGCCATCCGCATTCAGCGGCGTGGACAGGTCTACCTCGGCGCGGTGGTCACTCCAGCTGCCAGCGGACACGCTGGCCGACCCCTGGAAGGTCCGTGTGGGGCGTTTGCGCACCATGTTCACAGTGGCCGAGGGATCACCCGTACCCCCCATCAGGCCGGTCGCGCCGCGCACGATCTCGATGCGGTCATACAGCAGCAGGTCCTGCAGCGGCGCGTTGGCGCCGCGCGGCATGCCATCGATCTGAAAGTTGTTGATGGCAAAGCCGCGTGCGTAGTAGTTGGCGCGCTCGCTGTCGTTCTTGCCGACAGTGATGCCAGGGGTCAGCGCCAGAGCGTCGTCCAGCCGCACCACGCCCAGATCGTCCAGCCGCTCGCGTGTGATCACCGTGACGGACTGTGGCGTCTCGCGCAGTGAAAGCTCCATGCGTGTGGCAGTGCCAGCCGACTCGGCCGCGTACGAGCCACTGCCTTCGGTGCGTCCGGCATTGCTGCCGGAGACAGTGACTTGCTTGAGTGCGACTGCCTTTGACGCGGGTGTCGAAGTGGATTGGGCTTCAGGTGTCTGTGCTGGCTGGGCCTGTGCCAGCAAGGGAATGGCCAGAGAGATGGAGGTAGCAACAAAGGCGTGGCAATGCCACGGAGCACGAGCGCGCATTCGAAGGGTCCGTCAGGTTGCAGTTATCGGCTGGCGTACTGTCGTCGCTGCTGTGTGACGGTTCAGGAATGGAGCTGGCTGATGATTGTGAATGATTCGTATTATTGATTATTTGTAACTGGAATTGTGAAAAATCTTTGCCATTTGCCGAATTTGCCACGCTCATTGCCAGTCATGCGAATCCGGCAGCAGCGTGGCATTCATCAGCGCCTGCCAGCCGCCGGCGCCGGTGTTTTCGGCGCAAAGTCGCAATACGGCGCCACCACGCATTCCCAGCAGCGTGGCTTGCGCGCCTGGCAGACATAGCGGCCCAGCAGAATCAGCCAGTGGTGCGAATCCACGGCATAGGCCGGGGGCACGCGCTTGAGCAGTTGCATCTCCACGGCCAGCGGCGTCTTGCCCGGTGCCAGGCCCGTGCGGTTGCCCACGCGGAAGATGTGCGTGTCCACCGCCATGGTGGGCTCGCCGAAGGCTACATTGAGCACGACGTTGGCGGTCTTGCGGCCCACGCCGGGCAGGGCTTCGAGTTCTTCGCGCGTGCGCGGCACGCGCCCGCCGTGGCGCTCGACGAGGATCTGGCAGGTCTGCATCAGGTGCCGGGCCTTGCTGCGGTACAGGCCGATGGTCTTGATGTAGCTCTCCAGCCCCTCCAGTCCCAGGTCCAGGATGGCCTGCGGCGTGCCGGCCACGGGAAACAGCCGGCGCGTGGCCTTGTTCACGCCCACGTCGGTGGCCTGGGCCGACAGCAGCACGGCGGTGAGCAGCTCGAACACGCTGGTGTATTCCAGCTCGGTCTGCGGCGAGGGGTTGGCGGCCTTGAGCGTGGCGAAAAAGGGCGTGATGCAGTCGGTTTTCATGGGGGGTGACGCGTATCCGTGGAGATGGCGGGCATTGTCGTGCGGATGCACCGGCCTGTGGCCTGCGGGGGTGAAGGCGGCAGGCTTTCAGCCCGGGGGCAGCAGCATGCGCAGGTGTTCGACAAAGGCCCGCGTGCCTTTGGACAGGGTGCGGCCCGCCAGTGTCTGCAGTTCGATGGCCCGCGCATTCATGCCGCGCTCACGGATCGCCGCAGCATGCAGCTCGCCACGGCGCACCCGTTCGCGCATGGTGACCTCTCCGCCCAGCGACAGCCCGCCGCCATGCAGCACGAAATGCACCAGCGTTTCGAACTGGCCGCTGACCAGCGCGGGCTCGAACACCAGGCGCCGGTGCCCGCAGGCAATGTCGAACAGCTGTCGCGCGGTGTTGTCATCCTCGGGCAGAGCCATGGGGTAGGGCTGCATCTGTGCCAGTGTCACGCTGGCATGGCGTGCCAGCGGGTGGTCGGGCCGCATGATGGCCGTCACGGGCGAGACCTGGCGGTGCCAGACCTCGATATCGCGCTCTGCCGCCCGGCTGTAGGTCAGGCCGATATCGGTCTCGCCGCTGAGCACGGCCCGGGTGACGGCTGCAGGCGCCAGCACGCGCAGATGGAACTGGATGCCAGGATGCTGCTCTCTGAACAGCGCCATGGCACGGGGCAGGAATTCGATGGCGAAGCCCCCGGAGCTGCAGACACGTATCAGTCCCCGGCGCAGGCCCTGCAGGGCCTGGATGTCCGATACCACGCGGTCCGCCTCCAGTGCGCCGCGCCGTGCGTGGGCGGCCAGCAGCTCGCCGGCAGGGCTGGGCGCCATGCCGCGCGGCAGCCGCTCGAACAGCGGCACGCCCAGCAGCTCCTCCAGGCCCGCCACCTGGCGGCTCACCGCCGAGGGCGAGACATTGAGCCGTGCAGCAGCTTCGCTGACCGATCCGCAGCGTACCACTTCGAGAAAGTAGCGCAGGGCAGTGTCCTGGAGGCGGTGGGAGAGCATTGCGGGTTAATCCGAGGTTTGCAAAAAATGCAACGATAAGCCGATAAAAAGGTGATTGTCGAAATATTCCCTTCTGCGTATGCTGGATTCAACCAGTTACAGAAAGCGAGGAATCCATGGAGTCCAGCGTTCGCGCCGCAGCACCATTTCCTGACCGTGCTGCTGCCAGCAGTTCCATCGTGGACATGTCGGCCACTGCTCTGTCGCGAGCCATCCATGCCCGCGAGGTGTCCTGTGTCGAAGTGCTGGATGCCTGCAGCGCGCAGATCGACCGGCTCAACCCCCTGGTCAACGCCCTGGTGGCGCCCATGGACCGTGACGAACTGCGCGACAGCGCCCGCACGCTGGACACGCTGCTGGCGCGTGGCCAGAGCCTGGGGCCGCTGCACGGCTTTCCGCAGGCGCCCAAGGACATAATGCCTGCCGCCGGCATGGTGACCACCAAAGGCTCTCCCATCTTTGCGGGTCAGGTCTCGCAGGCCGATGCCGTAGTTTTCGAGCGCATGCGCGCCGGTGGCGCATTGTTTGTCGCGCGCAGCAATTCGCCCGAGTTCGGCCTGGGTGGTCATACCTACAACCCGGTCTATGGCACGACGCGCAATGCCTTCGATCCCTCGCGTTCTGCCGGCGGCAGCAGTGGCGGGGCGGCTGTGGCCGTGGCGCTGCGCATGCTGCCCGTGGCCGATGGCTCGGACATGATGGGTTCGCTGCGCACGCCGGCGGCCTTCAACAATGTCTATGGCCTGCGCACCTCGGTCGGCTGCGTGCCCCACGGGCCGACCGAGGAGCTGTTCTTTCAGCAGTTCAGCGTCTGCGGGCCCATGGCCCGGGATATTCCCGACCTGGCCCTGCTGCTGTCCGTGCAGGCCGGCTTCGATGCCCGGCTGCCGCTGACGCGCCGCAGCGAACCGCCCAGGGACTGGACCACACAGCTGCAGCGCGACTGCAAAGGCCTGCGCATCGGCTGGATGGGGGATCTGGGCGGGCATCTGCCCACGGAGCCCGGCCTGCTCGATACCTGCCGTGCTGCCCTGCAGCATTTCACGGCAGCGGGCTGCGTGGTCGAGGAGGCCACGGTCGTCTTCGACTTCGAGCGGCTGTGGCGTGCCTGGATCGATCTGCGCAGCTTCAGCGTGGCGGGCGCCAACCAGGGCCTGTACGCGGACCCCGCCAGGCGCGCCTTGCTCAAGCCCGAGGCCCTGTGGGAGATCGAGCGCGGGCTGGCGCTGTCCGCCATGGCCGTTTATGAAGCAGCGCGTGTTCGCTCGGCCTGGTACGAGGCGTTGCGCCGGCTGTTCGAGCGTTATGACTTTCTGGTGCTGCCGTCGGCCCAGGTTTTTCCCTTTGATGCCGCGCTGGACTGGCCCCATGCCGTCGGTGGCCGCGAGATGGACACCTACCACCGCTGGATGCAGGCAGTCGTGCCCGCCACCATGGCGGGCCTGCCCGCCCTGGCGGCGCCTGCAGGTTTCGGCCCTCAGGGGCTGCCCGCAGGGCTGCAGATCATCGGCCCGGCGCAGTCCGATCTCGCCGTGCTGCAGCTGGGCCATGCCTACGACCAGGCTGGCGGCTTTTCGCGCGTGCGCAGCCCGCTGCTGGATTGAGTTTTCCCCGGTTCCCGTTCCTTTGTTTGCCCAGGAGATCCGTGCAATGGCCTTGTCCCGCTCCCGCTTTCTGTCGTGCCTGATGGCCTCCGGCCTGGCGCTTGCCGTTCCCGCAGTCCATGCCCAGGCGTACCCCGATCACCCGGTCAAGCTGGTGGTGCCGTTCGCGCCGGGAGGCGCCACGGACATCCTGGGCCGTCTGCTGGCCACGGGGCTGTCGGACAAGCTCGGCCAGCCTGTGGTCGTGGAAAACCGTCCCGGCGCGGGTACCGTGGTCGCTGGCGGTCTGGTGGCCAAGTCGCCACCCGATGGCTACACCCTGCTGCTGGGCGCCAGCACCACGCTGACGCTCAACCCCGCCATCCGCGCCACGCTGCCCTACGACCCGCTGCGCAGTTTCACGCCGCTGGGGCTGGTGGCTGACATGGGCCTGGTGCTGGTGGTCCACAACGATACGCCGGCACGCACGCTCAAGGAGTTGGTAGCCCTGGCCAAGGCCGACCCCGACAAACTGTCCTACGGATCTTTTGGCACGGGCTCGTCCGTGCACTTTGGCGGCGAGATGCTCAAGACCGCCACAGGCATGCGCATGATGCATGTGCCCTTCAATGGCAGCTCGCCCAGCCTCGGGGCACTCATGGGCGGGCAGGTGCAGGTGGCCGTGGACACGGTAGTGGCCACCGCGCCGCTGATCAAGGCCGGCAAGATCCGTCCCATCGCCGTGCTCGGCGCGCAGCGCCTGGCCCTGCTGCCCCAGGTGCCCACTGTGGCCGAGAGCGGCTATCCCGGCTTCGACATGGGCACCTGGTTCGCCTTCCTGGCGCCGGCAGGGCTGCCCGCGCCGATACAGAAACAGCTGGAAAAAGCCCTGGCCGACGTGATGGCCGATCCCGCCATGGTCAAGAAGCTCGTGGACATCGGTCTGTCGCCCGACAAAGGCAATGGCAGCGCGCTGCAAAAGCGCATAGAGCGCGAACTGCCGCTGATGCGCGCCGTGGCCGCGCGGGCCGATATCCGCGTGGACTGAACGGCTCACGCCCCCGCACCGCCGCCATAGGCCATGAAAGCGGTGCAGGGGGCGGCGCACGCAGGAAAGCTGCGGCAGGATTGGCGACAATGGGCGTTTCGTCTTTTCATCGCACTTACAACGAGAGACTGCTGCCCATGCAATTCGCCGACCGCCTGAACAACGTAGAGACCTCCGCCATCCGCGAGCTTTTCAAGCTGCTGGGCAAGCCCGGCATCATCAGCTTCGCGGGGGGCTTTCCCGACAGCGCCATGTTTGACGTGGCCGGCATCAGCGCCGCCTCGCAGGCCGCGCTGCAGCAAGAGCCTGGCGCCGCGCTGCAGTACGGCGCCACCGAGGGCTACCAGCCGCTGCGCGAGCAGCTCTCGGCCTTCATGGCCGCCAAGGGCGCCCGGGATGTCGCCGCCGATCAGCTGATCGTCACCACCGGCAGCCAGCAGGCGCTGGACCTGCTGGGCAAGACCCTGATCAACCCGGGCGACAAGGTCATTGTCGAAGGCCCGACCTTTCTGGCCACCATCCAGTGTTTCCGCCTGTATGGCGCCGAAGTGATCACGGCCCCCATCGACGGCGACGGCGTCCAGACCGATGCGCTGGAGCGTCTCATCGCCGAGCACAAGCCCAAGTTCGTTTACCTGATCCCCACGTTCGGCAACCCCAGCGGTGCCATGCTCAGCCTGGAACGCCGCCGCAAGGTGCTGGAGCTTGCGGTCCAGCACCAGACCCTGGTGGTCGAGGATGACCCCTACGGCGACCTGTACTTTGGCGAGGCGCCCCCACCCAGCCTGCTGGCCCTGTCCAGCCAGGTGCCGGGCAGCCGCGACTGGCTGGCGCACTGCGGCTCGCTGAGCAAGGTGCTCAGCCCCGGCCTGCGCGTCGGCTGGCTGGTGGCACCGTCCGCCCTGCTGGGCCGGGCCGTGATGTGCAAGCAATTCAGCGATGCGCACACCAGCACCTTTGCCCAGGCCACGGCAGCCCAGTACCTGAAGTCCGGCGCCATGCCCGCCACGCTTGCCCATGTGCGCGAAGTCTATGCACGCCGCGCCAGGGCCATGGGCGATGCGCTGCGCGAGCAGCTCGGCGATGCCGTGGAATTCGTTCAGCCCAAGGGTGGCCTGTTCCTGTGGGTGCGCCTGACCGGCAAGGGCGGCGCGCTGGCCGACGCCGGCGAACTGGCCCAGCGCGCCATCGCCCAGGGCGTGGCCTTTGTGCCGGGTGCGCCGTTCTTTGCGCAAAACCCCGATGCCACGAGCTTTCGCCTCTCGTTTGCCACGGCAGACGAAGACAAGATCCGCGAAGGCATCGCCCGCCTGGCCCAGGCGCTCAAGGCATGAGCGTGGCGCACGACAGCGCCGAGGCGCTGCAGGCCCGTGTGATGGAGCTGGAGATCAAGGCCAGCTACACCGACGACCTGCTGGAGCAGCTGAACCTGACCATCTACCGCCAGCAGCAGCAGATCGACCGGCTGGCCGATGAACTGCGTGAGCTGCGCCGCCGCGTGCCTGAAGGCGGCGGCGCAGGAGGCGGTCCGGCCAGCCTGCGCGACGAGCTGCCGCCGCATTACTGAACCGGCCACCGTGCCGGCAAGCCGTGGCCGGCGGTCCGTCTACTGCAGCGGGTCGTTGGCCACGTGCTTCATCTTGCCCAGGAACAGGCGCAGGAAAAAGCCCGCCATGAGCAGTACGAAGACGATGACGCCCAGGCTCATCAGGCCGTAGTCGGTGGAAAACAGATCGTTCATCAGCTTCACAAGTCCTCCTTGGGGTGGTTGATATCCTTGGGGCCCTGGCCGTACTATCGCCCCGGGCCTGCCCTGGCGGCTTGTGATGCCTCAAGGTGCCAGTGCGGGGCACTTGCGCCAGCGCAAAAGCCCCGGCACACAGGGCTGGGCCTGCAACCGGCTGCGATGGCCCCCGGCCCCACGGTTACAATTCGGGCATGCGCAAGGGCTGGTCCGTGTTGTGGTTGTGGTTGGCCCTGCTGGCAGCAGTCGGGCACGACCTGCTGCCATCCCTGCACCAGCATGCCCACCTGTCGGCACTGGTTCAGGCAGCGGCGCAGTCCCCAGAGCAGGGCGCGCAGGCCGACACTTCTCCATCCGCCCCCCAGCGCACCACGGCGGATGCCGACGACTGCGCCATCTGTGCGCATCTGGCGGGCGCCTGTTTTTCCCTTCTCGATCAGCCTCGCTCCTTTGCGCCCCTGCCGCATGGGCCGCCCAGGCTGGCGCCCCGGCACACGGTGGCGCTGCCGCGTATCGCATGGCTGTTTGCCGCCCCACGGGCACCGCCTTTTTTCTCCGTATCCACCTGAGCCGCGCGCATCCCCTGCGGGGGATGCGCGCATGGCAGCGCCTGCCTGGCGCCGCCGTGGTCTTGCCTGTCCGGACATGAATGTCCGCGGAGAAATTTGTGCTGTTTCCTTCCAAAATGCTGCCCATTGCGGTGGCGTGCTCTTTCCTGTGCCTTTGCGCCGCCGCCCAGACGGCTGGCGATTCCACCACCACCCTGGGCGAAGTGTCCGTGCGCACCGGCGCCACGGGCGCCCTGACGCCCAAGACCTTGCTGACCTCGGTCGATATCCTGGGCGCCGACAAGATCGAGAACCAGAACGTCACCAACAGCTGGGAACTCATCGGCCAGCTGCCCGGCATCCAGCTGACCGAAACCCGCATGGGGGCCGAATCGGGCAAGGCGACGTTCCGCGCCTTCAACGGCGAGGGCTACATCAACGGCATCAAGGTGCTGATCGATGGCATCCCCAGCAATGTCAACAGCGGCAACCAGCGCTTCATCGACATGATCTTCCCGCTGGAAATCGACTACATCGAGGTAGTCCGTGGCACCAACGACCCGCGCTATGGCCTGCACAACATCGGCGGCAACATCAACTTCGGCACGCGCCAGGGGGGCGATTACACCGAAGGCCGCGTGACCTATGGCAGCGGTGCGACACGCGAGGTCCAGCTGGCGCTGGGCCGTGAGTCCGGCGGCTTTGCGCAGAACTATTTCCTGGCCCGGCAGGAGTCGAATGGCTACCGCCAGCATGCCCACTCCGAAAAATACTCGCTGGGCGGCAAGTGGTTTCTGACCTCTGCCGATGGCACGCTCAAGGCCGGCATCGTGGCGCGGCTGTACTCCCACCAGGCCCAGGAGCCCGGTTTTCTGACAGCAGCGCAGATGGCGCAGGATCGCCGCCAGTCGCCCCTCAAGAACGCCAATGATGGCGATGACCGCGACATGCGCCAGATCAGTGCCCACCTCGACTGGCAACTGAACTCCCGGCTGTTCCTGAGCAACAGGCTGTACTTCAACCGCTACGAGGACGATCGCCGCGTCACCTTCACTGACAGCCAGGCTGCCAGCCTGGCCAACGGGCCACGGCAAATGCGGCGCTGGAACGAAACCCAGACCGGCCTCATGAGCACGCTGACCTGGCGAGCCAGCGATGCCGTGACCCTGGACACCGGCCTGCAGCTGGAGCGCCAGCGCAACAACTACCAGCGCTTTCGCTATCCGTTCGCCCTGCCGACCGACTTCGATGTGACGGGCGCAGTCTCCAACAACGACAACTACACGCTCAATAACGTGGGCGCCTACGTGCAGGCCGTGGTGCAGGCCACCGACCGGCTCAAGCTCGTGCCCGGCTTTCGGGCCGACAGATTCACCGGACAGACGACACTGAACACCGGAGTGCAGGCCTCACTGCAGGACTATGGCTGGATTCACCAGCCCAAGTTCAGCATGGTCTACAGCGCCACCGACAGCGTCAGCGTCTATGCCAACTGGGGACGCACCTTCCAGATCCTGACGGGTTCGCGCGCACCGGCCTACATGAGCACGCCGACCCAGGCCCGGTTCGCTCCGTCGATCAATACCGGCAAGGAAATCGGCGTCAAATTCGCGCCTGCGCCTGGCACCGAAATGCGCGCCGCGCTCTGGCAGCAGGACGCGACGGACGAGGTGGCCAACATGCCGGCCACCGGCACCACCGTGGGCCTGGGCCAGACGCGCCGCAGGGGACTGGATCTGCAGGCTTCGACCCGGCTGGGCAGCCGCTGGCAGCTCTGGGCCTCGCACTCGCTGCAGGAGGCCAAGGTGGTCAGCGCCTTCACGGCAGATGGCGTGCCGCTGGCCGGCAAGCAGGTTTTCTCCACGCCCCGGCATATCTCGAATGTGGGCGTGGAGTACCGCGCAGCGCCTGACCTGCGGCTTGGCATGCAGGGGCGCGCCCAGGGCAGTTACTACATCGACAGCCTGAACGCCAAGGGCAAATATGGCGCTTTCGTGCTGTTCGATGCCAATGTGCGTTATGAGCTGACCAAGACCGTGAGCCTGGACCTGCAGGTCAAAAACCTCACCAACCGCAAGTACGCCTACGCCTGGGACGACACGTTCTTCTGGCCCGCCGGCAGCAGCCAGCCCATGTTCTCGCCGGGGCCCGGCCGCACCGCCTTCATCTCGCTGAACTTCAAGATGTAGTCATCAGCGCGGGGGGCAGTTGCCATGGCCATGTGGCAATTTGCCCTTCAAGCAAGCCAGGTGGCCGTGGCGGGTCCGGCTTGCGGCCACAATACGGTCCCGCGCGAAAAACGCTCCAGCGCAGCATCACCGCATACAACAAAGCACGCAGAGGACCGCATGATCAATTGGTCGCTAGACGCCGACACCATCACCCACAGCATCCAGCTGGCGCTGGCGCCGGTGTTCTTTCTGACGGCCGTGGCCGGCATGATCGGTGCCGTGGCAGGGCGGCTTGCGCGCATCATCGACCGTGCGCGCAAGCTCGAAGAACTGCTGCGCACTCCTCAAGAGGAGGAGTTCATTGCCCGTAGCCTGACCGAGCTGCATTTCCTGCGCAAGCGTGGCCGGCTCGCCAATGTCTGCATCGGCCTGCTCACCACCTGCGGCTTTTGCATCGGCCTGACCATCGCCCTGCTGTTCCTGGGCGAAGCCTATGGCATCAATGGCCACGGCTATGCCGTGCTGAGCTTTTTGTGTGGCGTGCTGATGTTCCTGTCGGCACTGGCCTGCTTTCTCTGGGAAACCATCATGGCCACCCGCCTGCTCGATTTCCACACCCTGACACGCGTGCGTGCGGCCGCGCGCAGCATGCAAAGGGCGCCGGATCAATAATCCGCCTGCGTGGCCTGACTGCGTCAGGGGATGTACAGGCTCTCCAGCACCACTTGCGAGGAGGGTCGGCCATTCAGGCGCCTTTCCTGGCCCTCGCCGATGGCGATCACATGGTAAGCCTGCCGTTCCCGGATGCCGGCGCTGCCCTCGAGCTTCTCGATCAGATAGCGCGGCGGGGGCGTGCTGCCGCTCCAGAGCAGGGGCGGTTCGGCCCGGGAACCGATGGGGATGCCCAGCTCCGGGCGCGCCTTCAGTGCGTCACCCCATGGACGGCCATCCTTTGGCGGCAGGCACAGGCCTGCAGTGCAGGCGTGGTCGAAGGCGGCGCTGGCTGTGGCCAGTGCCGCAGCATGCCTTTCCCCACTGTTCAGCGCAGCCTCGGCTGCCTGGCGTGCCATTTCCAGGTCCGGATCCTTGCCGCCAGGGCGGCCACGCGCCAGTTCCATATCCATGGTGACCAGCGGCAGCGCCACGACGGCCAGCAGGCACAACATGGCTGCAATCAGCACTATGCCTTGCTGGGGCGCACCCCGGGGCGGCAGATCCCAGCGGGACGGATGGGGGGCGCAGAGCGTCGGTGTCGTCATTGCAAGGGCTCGTGTACATGCAGCACGGTGCGAAACGTGCGGTAAAGGCGCCGGTCGCTGGCGCTGAAAATGCCGGGGCTGCCGTCTTTGTTCCTGTAGAACGCCAGGTTTTGCGGCTGCGGCGCCAGCGCTCCCCAGTCCTCGGGAGACGCCATGAGCAGGTGCACCTCCACGGCCCTGACTCTGTAGGGACCTGCCGATTGCAAGGGCGCTGCCGGGTCCCAGGTGCCAGGGGGCGGCTGGCTCTGTGCCCAGGTGCCCTGCGGTCTGGCCCGAACAGCTTCCAGCCTGAAGTCCACAGCATCCCTGGCCAGCATGCGGCATCGCATGCCGGATGGATGGCCGTCCTGCACGACGGCATCACGCCGGCAGTGCAGCAGGCCTGATGCGCCCTTTGCTTCCATGTCATCACTGTGCATGGTGCCGATGAAAAACGCATCTCCGGCGCCTGTGCTGCCGGAGGTTTTCAGCAGATCGGTTCCCAGGTGCGACAAGCCTGGCAGGCGGGTGGCATCCCCGGTGCCGTGCGCCACTTCGACACCATCCACAGCGCGCCCGGTGTCCTGCGGGGTACCGCCCAGCGGACTGCCGCCCAGCGGACTGCCGCCCAGCGGGTTGCCGCCCAGCGGGGTGCCGCCCAAAGCGCTTTGCATAGTGTCGAAGGCCTGGTGTGCTGCTTGCTGCATGCCAGACAGTGCGCTGTCGCGCCGCAGCGCCGTTCTGGTGCCGGAGTACAGGCCTGCAATGGCTGCAACGCACAGTACTGCCGCGCCCAGACAGGCCAGCGGCCGTGCATGCCGGGCAGATGTCCGGCGCAATAGACAGGCTGCAGACGTCATCATGGCTGCACCGTGACCGCATGGCTTTCGATGCCGTTCCTGCCAGAGGCAGAACGCCAGAGCACGGTAATCTGCGCATGGGCGCCAGTGGTTTGCACCTTGGCTCTGCCGCCGGGCAGTGTCAGGGCCAGGTCCAGCTGCCACAGGCACAGGCGGTATTGCGCCTGCGCCTTCGGCCCGGCATCACTGCCTGGCCGTGCGCATGCCGTGGGGATCTGGTCGCCGTCGTAGTTGCCTGCCAGTGCGCCCTTGCGGTCTGCTTGCAGCCGGCTTTGCATCGCTGCGGCCTGCTGCACGGCTTCCGCATGCAGATAGCGATCAAGAGAGTCCGCCTGGCGGCCATAAAGCCAGTGCAGCGTACCTATCAGGCCTGCGGCGATGAGGGCCGTGGCAACCAGGATCTCAAGGAATCGCGCCACTGCGAGGGTGGGCCGTGGCACGGAGCAGGCAGGTGCAGGGCAGATGTGCATGGCGGCAGACTCCGCAAAGCGGAGTGGGGTGGAGGGAGGGCGGGAGGTTGAGTTATTCACTCTGACTCGCCCTCAGTGTAGGCAGCCTGCACGCAATCTCTCGCCTCTGGAGGTGAGAATAGGACTTTTCTTATTGAAAATAGGAGTGATTCGGATTAATCCTAGGAAAAGTCTTACTTCCCGGCAGTGCCAGGGGCCCCGGCCCCGGCGCCGGGTTCATTCGATGGGGTCCAGCCAGGCTGCTGCGGCCTGTATGACGCAGTGGGTCAGTCTTTGCAGGCTGGCCTGGGCGTTGCGCGCATGGGCCCAGTACATCGGGATCTCGAGATCGTTGCCGGGCAGAAGTTGCACCAGACTGCCGTCGGCCAGTTGCTGGCCGATCATCAGCGGCGGGTGCATTCCCCATCCCATGCCCAGTTCGCAGGCCCGCGTGTAGCCCTGGTTGGATGGCAGAAAGTGCCTTGGCGTGTTGCGGCGGCCTTCCATGCCCAGGCGCTGCAGCCACTGGTCCTGCAGGCTGTCCTTGCGGCCATAGCTCATCATGGGCGCGCGGGCCATGGCCTGCGGTGTGATTCCCTCGGACAGGTGGCGTGCAATGAATCCCGGGCTGGCGGCCGCCACATAGCGCATGCGGCCCAGTGGCCAGGTATTGCATCCAGGAATGGCGGACGATGTGGCTGTGACTGCCGCCAGCACTTCGCCTTCACGGATGCGCTTGGCCGTGTGGTCCTGGTCGTCGATGCTGATGTCCAGCAGCTCATTGCCGTCCTGCGTGAAGGCCGCCATGGCATCCATGAACCAGGTGGACAGCGAGTCGGCGTTGACGGCCAGCTTGAGCGTGGGCAGTGATGTCTGGCCCTCGGGCGCCAGTTCGGGGTTCTTGCGCCTCAGATCGTTTTCCAGCAGGGCCACCTGCTCCAGGTGCAGGCACAGGCGGCGTCCGGCTTCCGTGCCCGAACAGGGCTGGCCGCGCAGCACCAGCACCTGCCCCACGCGTTCTTCCAGCAGTTTGATGCGCTGGGATACGGCAGAGGGCGTGATGTGCAGTTTGCGCGCCGCACGCTCGAAGCTGCCTTCCCGCACCACGGCCGCGAGGGCTTCCAGCCCGGTGTAGTCAAACATTAGATTTTCTTTATTTGATTGAGTAAATGTAATTTTACTTAATCGTTGCCGGCGCAGAGAATCCGCCGCCATGTGGAATGCAGATGTTTCTTCTTCATGGCTGGCAGGCTTTACGGTGTGCCTTTCTTTGATTGTGTCGATTGGCGCGCAGAATCTGTACGTGCTGCGCCAGGCCGTGCACGGACAGCATGTGCGCGCCTGTGTGGCGCTTTGCGTGGCCAGCGACGTGGCTTTGACCGGTGTGGGTGTGGCAGGCATGGCACAGCTGCTGTCCGCGCGGCCCGGACTGGCGCGCTGGCTCACGCTGGGCGCAGCCCTGTTCCTGCTGGCCTATGGTTTGATGGCCCTGTGGCGCATGGCCATGGCAGCTGGGGTCCGGCCTGTGCAGCCGGGCCAGCTGGCGCAGCGCGGTGCGCTGGGCGTGTTGTCAACGCTGGCGGCGATCACCCTGCTGAACCCCCATGTCTATCTGGACACTGTGCTGCTGATGGGCTCCATCGGCGCACGCCAGCCGGGGATGCTCAAAGGGGTCTATGTGGCGGGCATTGCGTGCGCCAGTCTGACATGGTTCATGCTGCTGGCGTTCGCGGGACAGCGCTTGAAATACCTGTTCGGCAGGCCGCAGGCCTGGCGCGTGCTCGATGGCCTGACCGGCGTCACGATGCTGGCGCTGTCCGGATGGCTGGCCACTGGCGCCTGGCAGGCGCATGGCGCGTGATAGTTGCCAGGGCTGGGGTTGTGCAGTCTCAGTCGGCAGGGCTGCCGGCAGGGGTCCAGGTGCCTACGGCTTCGATGAGATTCCAGCTGTTGCACTCGATGCAATAGTGGCCCTTGCTGCCGGTTTTCTGGCTTTCGCCCTCGATGACCACAAGATGGCCATGGCGCTGGGCAGGCGACAGGGGGCGGATCTTGTCGAATTTGTGCTGTTCTGCCACGTCGCCCCGGAAGGAGATGGTGATGCGGTCACGCTTGGGATAGTAGTCGCGCTCGTATTTTTCCAGCGTACGCTTGGCGACGAGTTGGTTCATGCTGTCTGGTGGGGGGGCGCTCATGGTGTTTCTCCTCAAAGGTTATCGATATGTTTCGTCCATGGGCATATGTTCTGCCAGTGGCAACTGCAGCCCGGTCTTGATGCGTTCCAGTGCAATCGAGGTGGTGTAGCGCCGGATGTTGGCATCCTGCGCAAACAGCCGCTGCGCAAGCGCCTGGTACTCCTGCATATCGGCCACGGTGACGATTAATGAATAGTCGGCATCACCGGTGACGTAATAACACTGCTGCACGGCTGGTTCACGCGCTACGCGTGCGCGAAAAGGCTGGACAAGGTCCGGGCGCTCGTTGTCCAGCTGCACGCTGATCAGCACGGTCAGCGGCCGGCCGAGGTGCGCCGGGTCCAGCACGGCGACATTGGCCGCGATCACGCCCAGCTCCTGCAGCCGCTTGATGCGCCGCTGCACCGCTGGCGCCGACAGGTGCACACGCTCGGCGATCAGGCGCTGCGGCGTGAGGTTGTCGCGCTGCAGGATGTCGAGGATGGCACGGTCGAATGTGTCGATTGAGGTGGTGGCTGGCATGTGGCGCAGGAAAGCCGCAGGAACGAGCGAATATTGCGCGGGCATGCGGAAAAACGAGTGATTTCCACCCGGAGTGTGCAATATCGTGCCTGCCATGACAAACAACACATGGAATCGTGCATGGCCCCTGCTGGCCGTGCTGGGCTCGGTCACGTCCCTGGGCGTGGGCACATCGCTGGCCAAGCAGCTGTTCCCCGTGCTGGGAGCCCAGGGCACTTCGGCGCTGCGTGTGGGCTTTGCAGCCCTGATCCTCATTGCGGTATGGCGGCCCTGGCGCTGGCCGCTGCAGCGGGCGCAGGCTGCAGCTTTACTGCGCTTCGGCGTGGCGCTGGGTGCGATGAATCTGCTGTTCTACATGGCACTGCGCACGATCCCTTTCGGTCTGGCCGTGGCGATCGAGTTCTCGGGGCCTTTGGCCGTTGCCATCTACCATTCGCGCCGTCCGGTGGATTTTGTCTGGCTGGCGCTGGCTGTGGCGGGGCTGGCACTGATTTTGCCGCTGGGATCGGCCAGCGGTGCGGGCGCCCTGGTGCTTGAGCCCGTGGGCATTGCCTGCGCGGCGGGGGCGGCTGTCTGCTGGGCGCTGTACATCCTGCTGGGGCGCAGGCTGGGCAGCATCCCCAGCGGGCAGGCCGTGTCGCTGGGCCTGGCATGCGCGGCCCTGGTGGTTGTGCCTTTTGGCGTGGCCGAGGCGGGCAGCCGGCTGCTGCAGCCATCCGTCCTGCTGTTCGGCCTGGCGGTGGCCGCGATTTCCAGTGCCTTGCCCTATACGCTGGAGATGCTGGCGCTGCGCCGCCTGCCGCCTGCCACCTTCGGCATCGCGCTGGCCACGGAGCCGGCGATTGCCGCACTCATGGGCATGCTGCTGCTGCACGAGCATCTCAGCGGCACGCAGTGGCTGGCGATCGCCTGCATCATGGGCGCTGCCATGGGCAGCGCGGTCACGCGGCCTGCTGCATCTGGTCAGTCTGCGGCCGACACGGCAGCTGCCAGCTGACGGCCTGGGCAGGGCGAAAAAAAGCGCTGCCTTGGCAGCGCTTTGGAGTCATGGTGTGATGGTCAGGCGCTCAGAACGCAGGAACCACGGCGCCCTTGTACTTTTCGAGGATGAACTTCTTCACGTCGGGGGTGTGCAGGGCATTGACCAGCTTGGCGATGCTGGGGTCGTTGGCACGGTCCTGGCGGGACACCAGAATATTGGTGTAAGGCGAGTCGGCGCCTTCGATGAACAGCGCATCCTTGGTGGGATTGAGCTTGGCTTCGATGGCGTAGTTGGTGTTGATCAGTGCCAGGTCCACGTCACCCAGGGCGCGCGGCAGCAGGGGCGCTTCGAGTTCCTTGAACTTGAGCTTCTTGGGGTTCTTGGCCACGTCCAGCGGCGTGGGGGTCAGGCTCTTGGCGTCCTTGAGCTCGATCAGGCCCTGCTTGGCCAGCAGGATCAGGGCACGGCCGCCGTTGGAGGGGTCGTTGGGGATGGCCACGGTGGAGCCATCCTTCAGGTCCTTGATGTTCTTAATCTTCTGCGAGTAGGCGCCGAAGGGCTCGACATGGATCTTGCCATTGGGTACCGCCACCAGCGAGGTCTTGCGGTCCTTGTTGTAGCTGTCCAGATAGGGCTGGTGCTGGAAGAAGTTCACGTCCAGCTGCTTGTCTTCCACGGCAGCGTTGGGCTGCACGTAGTCGCTGAATTCCTTGATCTGCAGGTCGATGCCCTGCGCCTTGAGCGCCGGCTTCACATGGTTGAGGATTTCAGCATGGGGCACGGCGGTGGCGCCGACCTTGAGCACGTCGGCGGCCTGGGCGGCCAGGGCCAGCGTGGCCATTGCGATGGCGGAGAGGGCTTTCTTCATCATGACCGAAGGACTTTCTTCAACAGGTTGCGATAAAACGCCGCAGGCCCGGATGCATTGTTGTGGTGCAGGCCGGCGGCAGGCAGGCGCATAGTCTAGTGCGGCGCTGGCCATCTGCGTTGAACAATTTTTCTATTTGGTTATAAAGAAGCTGATCTTTATTAGAAAAATTGCGTTGCATCAGCGTCTTCTCCCTTGGCCGGCCGGGCTGACCGACAAAAAGGCCGCGACAAGCGCGGCCTGAATGCGGTGGCGATGAAGGGGCCTTACTTGGCGGCTGCGCGTGCGGCCTCTGCCTTGGCTTTGGCTTCATCGGCCTTGCGCTGCAGTTCGGCCGCTTCGGCTTCTGCGGCCTTGGCCTTGGCTTCGGCATCCTTGGCTTCGGCTTCCTTGCCGGGGGCCATGGCGCCGGCCAGGGCATTGCCTGCCATAGATCCGGCGACGGCTCCGACAGCGGCGGCGCCCAGCGTGCCCATCATGCTGCCGCCGGCAGCGGGTGCAGCAGCGGGTGCTGCGGCAGCCGGCGCTGCGGCAGCCGTGGGAGTGGCTGGCGCTGCAGGTGCTGTTGCAGCAGCGGGTGCTGCCGGAGCGGTGGTCTTGCTGGCGGCTGGCGCGGCAGGTGCTGCAGGCGTGGAGGCAGCAGCAGGCGCAGCAGCGGGTGCAGCAGCAGGCGCAGCAGCGGGTGCAGGCTGTGCCGGTGCCTTGCCGATGGATGCCGGGCGCACGGTCTTGCCGCCGCCCAGGCGCTTGGCCTGGGCCAGCGATGGCACGGTCAGCGAGGCAATGGCCAGGGCGACGATGGAGGCAGTGGCGCGCAACGAGGTCTTCACGGAGTTTCTTCCAATCTTGAGGTTCATGCACACAGGCGGCGTGCGCTCAGGCGCAGCCGTACGGGGGGCCGCTGGTGCGGCCTTGTTCCGTACATGGGGGTGGTGCGGGAAATTTCCAGTCATCTGGCGCGCAGGCGCCAGCGGCAGTGCGCTGTTGTAGAGAGGCTGTCGGCGCTGTGGCGACGGCTTATGGGACTGCGCCGGAGATTGTAGAAAATACACGGCTGGCCCCGAGGGGCAAGCCCACAGGGCGCCATCAGTTATTGGCGAGGCCAGCCTGGCGCCGTGCTCAGCGCAGGATTTCCAGCAGCCTGTCCAGCCCGCCTTCGGTGATGGAGACCTTGGCTTCGGCACGCACGCGCGGCTTGGCGTGGTAGGCCACCGACAGGCCGGCAGCCTGCATCATGGGGATGTCGTTGCTGCCATCGCCCACGGCAATGCACTGCCCGGGGCGAATGCCCAGCAGCGAGGCCACCTCCAGCAGGGTGCGGCGCTTTTCGGCACCGTCGCAGATGTCACCCCAGGGCTGCTCGACCAGACCGCCGGTCAGTGCGCCGTCCTGGATCTCCAGCACGTTGGCGCGCACGAAGTCGATGCCCAGCAGGCCGCGCACATGTTCGGCGAAATAGGTGAAGCCGCCCGAGACCAGCAGCACTTTCAGGCCGGCGGCCTGCGCGGTTCTGACCAGGTTTTCGGCGCCGGGCGACAGTTTCAGGCGCTCTGCCACCACGCGGGCCATGTCGGCTTCGGTGACGCCGACCAGCTTGCCCACGCGCTGGCGCAGGCTGTCCTTGAAGTCGGTGATTTCGCCACGCATGGTGGCTTCGGTGATGGCCGCGACTTCCGCCTTCTTGCCGGTGGCATCGGCGATTTCGTCGATGCACTCGATGGTGATCAGCGTCGAGTCCATGTCGAACGCGATGAGCTTGTAGTCGGCCAGTTTCTGCGGGGCCAGGGTGCCGCGGATCAGCAGTCCGGGCGCGAATTCGGTGACATCGGTCATGGGTGGGGGTGCAAAAAAGGGAGATGGAGCACCAGTCTGGCGCAGATCATGCGCGAATCATAGCCACTGCCCGGCCAGCGCACGGGCTCTTGTGCCATGTTTGTGCCGGATGTCAGGGTGCGGGCGGGCTGCGCAGATAGATGGCATCCGACCAGGTGGCCAGCCATTGGGGCCGGAAGACCACGAAGATGGACGTGACCATGCCGGTGATCACGGCGTCGCCCCAGGCCATGAGCCAGCGCGCAATGCGCGACAGGTCCTCGTTGACGCCCGGCAGGGCATGGCCGGCGGCCTGCGCCAGCAGCGCGGCGATGAAGACGCACAGCACGGTGCCCGCGAAGCCACGCGCCAGGATGTAGACAAAAATCTGGTGCGGCAGCCATCGCCGCATCGCCGCGCCCCAGAGCATGGCCAGCGTGGCGGGCACGATGCCCTGCCAGACTGCAATGCCCAGCGCATCGCTCCAGTCCAGTGCCGGCGACAGCAGGGCAGCTATGCCACCTACCACCACCAGCAGCGGCATGGCCAGCGGCCAGCCCAGCATGAGCACGACCAGCGGCGCCGATGACCACTGCAGTTGCAGCGGCATGTGGTGCAGCGTGGGCAGGGCCCAGATCCAGGGCAGCAGCACCAGCACGGCCAGCAGCGGCGTGACCAGCGGCGATGCCACGGGATCGCCGCTGCCGCCCGGGCCGGACCGGCTGGCCAGCATGCGCCAGGGGCGCAGCCACAGTGCGGTGGCCAGCGCCAGCAGGGCGATGCTTGCTTCAAGCAGCATGGCTCAGGCTGGCTGGGCTGCCCTGGCAGGCTCTGCCAGGGGCTGGCCCAGGTTGCGCAGCACGTCGCGCACCATCTGGGCTCGGGCTGCAGGCGTGTCCAGCGCGCGCTCGATGCGCAGCTTTTCGTTGCCGGCCAGCTTGATGTGCTTGTTCTTCTGGATCATGTGGATGATAGCCATCGGGTCCACGGGCGGCTGCGGCTTGAAGGTGATGTGG
Source organism: Delftia sp. PS-11 (assembly GCF_029870285.1). Taxonomy (GTDB): domain Bacteria; phylum Pseudomonadota; class Gammaproteobacteria; order Burkholderiales; family Burkholderiaceae_C; genus Comamonas. The sequence goes on along the minus strand of NZ_JACSYA010000006.1, from coordinate 83,139 downwards.
ATGACCCCGGGCGCGGCATCGACCTTGACCACGCCGTAGGGCTGTGACAGCACGCGCAGCCGGTGCACGTCGATGAGGGTCTGCGCCTGGGGCGGCAGCTTGCCGAAGCGGTCCACGATTTCCTCCAGCAGGATGTCGATCTGGTCGCTGGTGCGGGCGGTGGCCAGCTTCTTGTAGAAGGACAGGCGCAGGTGCACGTCGCCGCAGTAGTCCTCGGGCAGCAGGGCGGGAGCGTGCAGGTTGATGTCGGTGGATGCCGACAGCGGGCTGAGCAGGTCGGGCTCCTTGCCGGCCTTGAGGCTGCGCACGGCTTCGGACAGCATTTCGTTGTAGAGCTGAAAACCCACTTCCATCATGTTGCCGCTCTGGCTCTCGCCCAGCACCTCGCCTGCGCCCCGGATCTCCAGGTCGTGCATGGCCAGGTAAAAGCCCGAGCCCAGCTCTTCCATCTGCTGGATGGCTTCCAGGCGCTGCTGCGCCTGTTTGGTCAGGCTGTCGAGGTCGGGCACCATCAGGTAGGCGTAGGCTTGGTGGTGGCTGCGGCCCACGCGCCCGCGCAGCTGGTGCAGCTGGGCCAGGCCGAATTTGTCGGCGCGGCTGATGAGGATGGTGTTGGCGCTGGGCACATCGATGCCGGTCTCGATGATGGTCGAGCACAGCAGGATGTTGTAGCGCTGGGCCACGAAGTCGCGCATCACCCGCTCCAGCTCGCGCTCGGGCATCTGGCCGTGGGCCACGGCGATGCGTGCCTCGGGCAGGATTTCTTCGAGCTTTTGCTTGCGGTTCTCGATGGTCTCGACCTCGTTGTGCAGGAAGTAGCACTGGCCGCCGCGCTTGAGCTCGCGCAGCACGGCCTCGCGGATCACGCCCGTGCCTTCGTTGCGAACAAAGGTCTTGATGGCCAGGCGCCGCTGGGGCGCAGTGGCGATGACAGACAGGTCACGCAGTCCTTCGAGCGCCATGCCCATGGTGCGGGGAATGGGGGTGGCCGTCAGCGTGAGCACGTCCACTTCGGCGCGCATGGCCTTCATGGCCTCCTTGTGGCGCACGCCGAAGCGGTGTTCCTCGTCGATGATCAGCAGGCCCAGGTTCTTGAACCGGGTGGACTCGGACAGCAGCTTGTGCGTGCCCACGACGATGTCCACCGAGCCGTCGGCGATGCCCTTGACGGCAGCCGTGATTTCCTTGCCTGAACGAAAGCGCGAGACTTCCGCCACCTTGATGGGCCATTTGGAGAAGCGGTCCACCAGGGTCTGGTAGTGCTGCTCGGCCAGCAGCGTGGTCGGCGCCAGGAAGGCCACCTGCTTGCCGCCGGTGACGGCCACGAAGGCCGCACGCAGCGCCACCTCGGTCTTGCCGAAGCCCACGTCGCCGCAGACCAGCCGGTCCATGGGCCGGGGGCTGATCATGTCCTGCACCACGGCATGGATGGCGGCGCGTTGGTCGGCCGTTTCCTCGAAGCCGAAGTCGTTGGCGAACTGTTCGTAGTCCTGCGGCGAGTAGCGGAAGGCATGGCCCTGGCGCGCAGCACGGCGCGCGTAGATGTTGAGCAGCTCGGCGGCCGAGTCGCGCACCTGCTCTGCGGCCTTGCGCCGGGCCTTTTCCCACTGCGTGCCGCCGAGCTTGTGCAAAGGCGCGTCCTCGGGCGAGACGCCGGTGTAGCGGCTGATCAGCTGCAGCTGGCTCACTGGCACGTAGAGCACGGCATCGCCTGCGTACTCCAGGTGCAGGAATTCCTGCAGCGCGGGCGTGCCGTCGGGGTTTTTCTGGCCCATGTCCATATGGATCAGGCCATGGTAGCGGCCGATGCCGTGGTCGGAGTGCACCACGGGGTCGCCCACCTTGAGCTCGGACAGGTCCTTGATCAGCGCCTCGACATCGCTGACCTGCTCCTGGCGGCGGCGCCTGCGGCCCGAGGGGCTGGTGGCAAACAGTTCGGTCTCGGTGACGAAGTCCAGGCCTTGCGCGGCCCAGGCAAAGCCGGTCATCAGCGCGGCCGTGGCGATGCCGATCTTTTCGCCTGCATCGCCCTGGAACTCGGCCAGCGAGTCGAAGACTGGCGGGTTCACGCCCGAGGCGCGCAGAAAATCCAGCAGGCTTTCGCGCCGGCCATCGGACTCGGCCAGCAGCAGGATGCGGTGGGCGCTGGCGTCGATGTGCGCCTGCAGCCTGGCCAGCGGATCGTCCGCGCCGCGCGCCACGGACAGATCCGGCAGCTTCTGGAACGGTTCTGCGTCAGCCGTGTCCTCGCTGCTCGGGCGCAGCGATAGCTGCGCATAGGCCTTGGCCTGCGCATAGAACTGGTCGGCCGACAGAAACAGGACTTCGGGCGCCAGTGCCGGGCGCTCGGGGTCGCCCTGCACCAGGCGGTAGCGCTCTCTGGTGTCCTGCCAGAAGCGCTGGAAGGCTGGCTCCAGATCGCCATGCAGCACCACGGTGGCCTCTTCGCCCAGGTAGTCGAAGACCGTGGCCGTCTCGTCGAAGAACAGCGGCAGGTAGTACTCGATGCCTGCCGTGGCCAGCCCCTGGCCCATGTCCTTGTAGATGCGGCTGCGCGTGGGGTCGCCTTCGAGCAGTTCGCGCCAGCGCTGGCGGAACTTGGCGCGGGCCTGCTCGTCCATGGGGAATTCCCGCCCCGGCAGCAGGCGCACCTGCGGCACGGGGTAGAGGCTGCGCTGGGTGTCGGGATCGAAGGTGCGGATGGAGTCGATCTCGTCATCGAACAGGTCCACGCGATAGGGCTGCAGCGAGCCCATGGGGAACAGGTCGATCAGGCCGCCGCGCACGGCATATTCGCCGTGGCTGACCACCTGGGAGACATGCTGGTAGCCGGCCAGCGTCAACTGGGCCTTGAGCCTGGCCTCGTCCAGCTTCTGGCCGGTCTTGAAATGAAAGGTGTAGCCCGCCAGGAAGGAGGGCGGGGCGAGCCGGTACAGGGCTGTCGTCGCGGGCACCAGCACCACATCTGCGCCTTGCTCCTTGTCGCGCTGGTTGATGCGCCACAGTGTGGCCAGACGCTCGCTGATCAGATCCTGGTGCGGCGAGAAACTGTCGTAGGGCAGCGTCTCCCAGTCTGGAAACAGCGCGCAGCGCAGGTCGGGCGCGAAGAACGCCATCTCGTCGATCAGCCGCTGTGCGTCCGATGCGTCGGCCGTGACGATGGCCGTCACACGGCCGGCAGCCTTCTCACGCTCGCCCAGGCGGGCCAGCATCAGGGCATCGGCGCTGCCCACGGGGCGGGGCAGGGTGAAGCGTTTTCCGGGAGAGAGCTTGGGCAGTTCCATGGTGTGGCGGCGGGATAACGACAAAACCCCTCGGCCTGGGCAGAGGGGTGATCTGCCATTTTAGCGAGGTGTATCCCCTGGGTCCGTGCATGGGCAAGCACCAGCTGGCGGGCCCTACAATCCGGCCCCATGACCGATCTGCTTGCGGCCACGGTGCCGGTTTCCGACAGCAATGCGCGTTTCTGGGCGCTGATTCCCTGCGCTGGCACGGGCTCACGGGCTGTGGCGGCGGGAGTTTGCGAGCCCGGCTTGCCCAAGCAATACCAGAGCGTGGCAGGCGCCCCCATGGTCATGCATACGCTGGCAGCCTTTGCAGGCGTGCCGCGCGTGCACCATACCCTGGTCGTGATCGCGCCCGGCGATGGATTCTGGCGTGGCGGTGTGTGCCCGCAGCCCGCCTCGCACTCGACGGCCCCGTACGGAGGTGCGACGCGCGCCGAGACGGTGGCCAACGGCCTGCATGCCCTTGGCACGCTGGGCGCCAGCGACAGTGACTGGGTGCTGGTGCACGACGCCGCGCGCTGCCTGGTGACGCCCGAGCAGATCGATGCGCTCATCGATGCCTGCGAACACGATGCCGTGGGCGGCCTGCTGGCGCATAAGCTGCCGGATACGCTCAAGGCGGCCGTGGCCGGCCCCGGCGGCGTGCGCGTGGCCGCCACGGTGGACCGCAGCGACAAGTGGCTGGCACAGACGCCGCAGATGTTTCGCATCGCGCAGCTGCGCAATGCCCTGCAGCAGGCGGGTGATGGCGTGACCGACGAAGCCAGCGCCATGGAGGCTGTGGGCCTGCGGCCCCGGCTGGTGCCGGGCAGCGCACAGAATTTCAAGGTGACCTATCCCGAGGATTTCGCACTGGCCGAGGCCGTACTGGCACAGCGCGGGCATGGCGCCACGCTGGAGCGCTACCAGGGGCTGCGCAGCCCGGGCCAGGCGGCTGGAAATCCCTTTTTCTGAAACGGCTGCAGGTCCGCCATGCGCGGCCTTGCAGCGCAAGCATCTGAGGCATTTGACATGAATTTCCGTATTGGCGAGGGCTGGGACGTGCACGCTCTGGTGCCGGGGCGCAAACTGATCCTGGGCGGCGTCGAGGTGCCGCATTCGCTGGGCCTGCTGGGCCACTCCGATGCCGATGTGCTGCTGCATGCCATCACCGACGCGCTGCTGGGCGGCGCGGCGCTGGGCGATATCGGTCGCCATTTTCCTGATACCGATCCCGCGTTCAGGGGCGCCGACTCGCTGGTGCTGCTGGCCGAGGCTGCGCGCCGTGTGCGTGCCACGGGCCTGGAGATCGCCAATATCGACAGCACCATCATTGCCCAGGCGCCCAAGCTGGCACCGCATATCGATGCCATGCGCGAGCGCATTGCCCTGACCCTGGGCCTTGCGCTCGACCAGGTCAATGTCAAGGCCAAGACTGCCGAGAAGCTGGGGCCCGTGGGCCAGCAGCAGGCCATGGAAGCCCGCGCAGCCGCGCTGCTGTTCAGGGCCTGAGGGGCCTTGCATGTCCGGGCGCCAGCCCAGGCTCAGTTGCTGGCGGCGTCCTGTGCCTCAGCCTGTCCGCCTTGTGCGCGGGGGGGCAACTGGCGCTTGATCTGCGGGCGCTGCAGGCGCTGTTCGGGCTCTGCGCCCTTGGCCACGCTGGAGGCGCGCTGCAATTGCACATGGGCGACCAGGCCGCCGGTGGAGGAATTGGACAGCGCGAACACTCCTCCCATGCGCTGCACGGTCTTGTCCACGATGGACAGGCCAAGGCCCGCGCCTGCGGCAGCCGTGCGTGCGGAGTCGCCCCGGAAAAAAGGCTGGGTCAGGCTGGCCAACTGCTCGGGCGGAACGCCGCGGCCATGGTCGCGGATGCGGATCACCACCCAGCTCTCGCGCTCGGTGACGCTGACGTCCACGTATGTGGTCTCGGTCTCGGGTGTCTTGCCGTAGCGGCGCGCGTTTTCGAACAGGTTGGAGATCACCCGGGCCAGCTCCACCTCGTCCGCCATCACGTAGACGCCCTCTGGCACGGTCATGTTGATCTGCAGCTCGCGGTGGTCCTGCACGGCATACGCGCAGGAGGAAACCACGGCATGCAGGTTGACGGGGTTGAGCGTCACATGGTCGGGGCGGGCATAGTCGAGGAACTTGTCGATGGTCGCGTCGAGCTGGACGATGTCGGCCACCATGTGCTCGCGTGCCACATCGTCCACCACGCTCATCTCGGTCTCCAGCCGCAGGCGCGCCAGCGGTGTGCGCAGGTCGTGCGAGATGCCCGCCAGCATGACGGCGCGGTCCTGCTCCAGCTTGGCCAGCTTCTGCGCCATGCGGTTGAAGCCGATGTTGACCTCGCGGATTTCGCTGGTCACGGCTTCCTCGTCGAGCTGGCTGGCTTCGAAGTCGCCATCGCGTACGCGGTTGGCGGCATAGCTCAGCTGCTTGAGCGGCCGGTTGATCAGGCGTGCGATGGCGGCTGCGCCGGCCAGGGACAGCAGGCCGGCCGTGATCAGCCAGATCATCCAGGTGCGACCGCTGGCGGGCGTGAAGCGCGAGCGGTCCATCAGCAGCCAGGTGCGGTCGCCATTGATCGTGAAGCCCACCCACAGGCCAGGCTCGCCATTGACGCTGCGTGCCACGATGGTGCCGTAGCCCAGGCGGCGCGTCAGCTCCTCGGTCAGCCGGTTGCCTAGCGTGCTCTGGTCCAGCAGCTCGAAGCTGTCGCCGGGCTCGCGCGGCAGGATGCGCACACCTTCCTGGTCAGCCATGGTCTTGATCAGCGAGACACGGTTGATGGCGTCCGAATGCACCAGCGCCGCGCGGCTGAGGTTGACCAGGGAAGCGATCTGCTGTGCCGTATGCAGCGTGCGGGGCTCGAACTCCAGCGCGCGCAATGTCTGCAGCCAGGCCAGGATGCTGCCTACCAGCAGCAGGGCCAGCAGGCAGAAGGTGCGCCAGAAAAGATTGAGTCCCAGCGGGGAGCGCGTCGTCATGCGCCGCTCGTACTCGAGGGGCGCCGGGCTCGTGGCGTCTGCTGGCGGAGCGGTGAAGGAGCTCATGGAGTGCGGTTTGTCGTTCTAGCGGCCGGCTGCGAGATTACGCCTTTGCCGGCCGGCATGCGTTACCGGTTGTCTCTGCCTGCACAACGGCGGATGGCCATCATCAGTTGGCGCCATCGGGTACGAACACATAGCCGACGCCCCAGACGGTCTGGATGTAGCGTGGCGCGGCTGCATCTTCCTCGATGAGCTTGCGCAGACGCGAGACCTGCACGTCCAGGCTGCGGTCGAATGGCTCGAATTCGCGGCCGCGTGCCAGCAGGGCGAGCTTCTCGCGCGACAGCGGCTGGCGCGGGTGGCGCACCAGCGCCTTGAGCATGGCGAATTCGCCCGTGGTCAGCGGCAGTTCCTCGCCATTCTTTTGCAGCACACGCGTGCCCAGGTCGAAGGTAAAGGGGCCAAAGCTTACCACCTCATTGTCGCCCGACGGTGCACCAGGCGCCTCCAGAGGAGGGCGGCGGCGCAGCACCGCATGGATGCGCGCCAGCAACTCGCGCGGATTGAAGGGTTTGCCCAGGTAGTCGTCGGCGCCGACTTCCAGGCCCACGATGCGGTCCACATCCTCGCCCTTGGCTGTCAGCATGATGATGGGGGTGCGGTCATTGGCCGAACGCAGGCGGCGGCAGATCGACAGGCCGTCCTCGCCAGGCATCATCAGGTCCAGAACGATCAGGTCCACGGTTTCGCGCAGCAGGATGCGGTTCAGCGCCTTGCCGTCTTCCGCGATCATGATCTCGAAGCCTTCCTGCGTCAGGTAGCGGCGCAGCAGGTCGCGGATACGCGCATCGTCGTCCACTACCAGGATTTTGTCGGTACGGTTGGTCGCAGTTGCCATGGTCGTCCTCTGTCCGTCATTTGTAACAGCGGCCATTGTCGCCAGCTTGCAGTGAAAAGTCTGGAAAAGCAGAGCATCATTTGCCTTGTGTTACAGATGTTGCTTTTAAATTTAGAACAATAAATGTTTCTTGACGATTTTTGACTGGGATTAATGTGGATTGATGCACTTGTCGTTGCAATAATGCGATCAATCTCAGATGCAACGGCTGCAAATCGCAAGCCAGTGCAGATCCGTGGGCCGCCTGCCGAAGCGAAAGGACGGGCAGTGGCTGTATCCCTGAAGGTCCTTTCTTTGCAAAGGGTGAATGCATGAGCAAGCTCTCCAGACCATACTCCCATCCCTGGCTGCGGCCCATGCTGGCCGCTGCTGCACTGGCCTGCGCCGGTGGCGCCTGGGCCCAGGGCGCGGCCGCTGTGCCGGCGCAGCCCATGAATGTGGTCCAGTTGTCGGCGGAAGGTTCTGTTGAAGTGGTGCAGGACCTGTTGACTGCCACCTTGTCTGCCACACGCGATGGCAAGGATGCTGCGACGGTGCAGGCCCAGCTGCAGAAAGTGGTCGAGGCGGCCATGGCAGCCACCCGGCGCACGGCCCAGCCCGGTCTGATGGATGTGCGCTCGGGCAGCTTCGGCATCTATCCGCGCTACAACAAGGACAACCGGATCGATGGCTGGCAGGGCCGTGCCGAGATCGTCCTGGAGGGCCGCGACTTCGCGCGCATTACCCAGGCGGCGGCGCAGGTCCAGGACATGGCGCTGGCCCAGATCGGCTTTGGCCTGTCGCGCGAGGCCCGCGAGAAAGTCGAGGGAGAGGCCCAGGCCAAGGCCATCGAGCTGTTCAAGCAGCGTGCCTCCACGCTGGCCAGGAGTTTCGGCTTTGCCAGCTACAGCCTGCGCGAGGTCGCTGTCAGCGGCAGTGATGCCTCCGTGCCGCCGCGCCCGCGCATGTTCGCGATGGCGGCAAAGGCCAGTGGCGCCGAGATGGACGCTGTGCCCGTGGAGGCGGGCAAGGCCCAGGTTGTGGTCAACGTCTCCGGTTCTGTGCAGATGCATTAGGGCCTGTGCACACTTAACAGGCCATAGGGGCGGCTGTCACCAAGGCTGTGCATTGGCACCTCCTTGGTGACTTCTGCCCGGCTTGGCAGCTGCGCCGCGTTACTGCGCAGCCCAGCCGCCGTCCATATTCCAGGCCACGCCGCGCACGTTGGCGCCTGCCGGCGAGCAGAAGAAAACGGCCAGTTCGCCCAGCTCCTCGGGCGTGGTGAATTGCATGGAGGGCTCTTTTTCGCCCAGCAGCAATCGGGTCGCCTCCTCGTTGCTGATGCCGTGCTGTGCGGCCTTGGCATCGACCTGTTTTTGCACCAGCGGCGTCAGCACCCAGCCGGGGCAGATGGCGTTGCAGGTCACGCCCGTGGTGGCGTTTTCCAGCGCGGTGACCTTGGTCAGGCCCACGATGCCGTGCTTGGCCGCCACATACGCGGATTTCTGTGCCGAACCCACCAGGCCATGCACCGAGGCGACGTTGATGATGCGGCCCCAGCCCTTGCCGCCATCGGCTGCCTGCATCATGGGCAGGACCAGGCGCGAGGTGTGGAAGGCGCTGGACAGGTTGATGGCGATGATGGCATCCCAGCGTTCAGGGGGGAAGTCCTCCACGCGCGCTACATGCTGTATGCCGGCGTTGTTCACGAGGATGTCGATCTGGCCGAAGTTGCGCACGCTGTACTGGACCATGTCCTCGATGTCCGCCACCCGGCTCATGTCGGCGCCATGGTAGGCCACCTGGACGCCCGCAGCCTGGCCTGCGGCCAGTACTTCCGCGCGCGGGCCGTCCACGTCGCCGAAGCCGTTGAGCACGATGTTGGCGCCCTGGCGCGCAAGCGCCTTGGCGATTCCGAGGCCGATACCGCTGGTCGAGCCTGTCACCAGCGCGGTCTTGCCTTTCAACATAGAGAGTCTCCGAATGAATTACGATGCGATACAGCCATTATCGGCGCCGGCTCCGTGAATGCGCTCCCATGAATCATCCTACGCTGAACTACGTACCTTGCCCGGCAGCCGCCGGGCGTCCCGCCTCCTGGAGCAGTGCCTCGGACCCTTCTCCCGCCCAAGATGCTTCCCCGCCCGTGCGCCGCATGGCCTACTGGGAGTGGAACCACACGGGCGATCCTTGCCATCCCGATGTGGTGGTGTGTGTGCACGGACTGTCGCGCCAGGGGCGCGATTTCGATGCATTGGCCGAGCAGTTGAGTTTGCGCGCGCGCGTGATCTGCCCCGATGTGGCCGGCCGTGGCGAGAGCGACTGGCTGCAGGAGCCCTCCGGTTACCAGGTGCCGCTGTATGCCGCCGATATGCTGGCGCTGCTGGCCCAGGTCCATGCCCGTGCGCCTGTCCGCCATCTGGATTGGGTCGGCACCAGCATGGGAGGGCTGATCGGCATGGCGCTCGCGGGCCAGCCCGGCCTGCCGCTGCCTGCGCCCATCCGGCGTCTGGTACTCAATGACGTGGGGCCTGTGATCGAATGGACCGCGCTGGAGCGCATTGGCCAGTACCTGGGTAAAAGCCTGCATTTTCCTGACGAGTTGCAGGCGGCGGCTGCGCTGCGCTTGATTTCCGCAGGATTCGGGCCACATAGCGACCAGCAGTGGCTGCGGCTGACGCAGCCCATGCTGCGTCCAGCGGCAGAGGGCGTGGTGCTGCACTACGACCCGATGATTGCCGCGCCCCTGGCCGGCATGACGCGCGAGATGGCGCAGGCGGGCGAAGCCATGCTCTGGCAGTTGTATGACCAGATCACGGCACGTGTCTTGCTTGTCCGTGGAGCGCAGTCCGATCTGCTGACAGACGCCACGGCCCGGGCCATGGCGCAGCGCGGGCCGAAAGCGCATTGCGTTGAATTCGAAGGGGTGGGTCATGCGCCCACTCTGGTTGCACCAGGGCAGGTTGCTCTGGTTTGCAAGTTCTTATGGGGAGAGGATTGCTTGCCAAGCACATTGAATCTTGCCGAGCAGGCTGGAGAGACTTATGAAAACCGCTACTAGCGCGATGCCCGCAGCAGCCGTCACATCGGCGGCGGCCGCGCCGGCTGCTGCGCATGCGCTTCCCCATCTGATCGCCGCCACTTCGCAGACCTTGCCGGAGCAGGTCCATGCATTGGTGCGTGCGCGCAGCTTTGCCGAGCCTCTGATTGCCAGCGAAACCATGGCCACGGGCGAGAACACGCTGGCCCATGCCGATGCCGTGGCCGCCATCCTCAAGACCATCGGCGGCTCCGAGACCATGCAGGCGGCGATCTATCTGGTGCATGCCAGCGTGCATCTGAACCGTCCCCAGGAAGTCATCGCCAAGGCCTTTGGCGAGGATTTTGCGACCCTGGCCGTCGAGACCAACAAGCTCATGCGCGTGCAGCAGCAGGCGCGAGGCGCCGAGCTGGGCGGCCAGCATGTGGACGATGAGGCCACGCAGACCGAGACCGTGCGCAAGATGCTGCTGGGCTTTTCGCGCGATCTGCGCGTGGTGCTGCTGCGCCTGGCTTCGCGGCTGCAGACGCTGCGCTTTTACGCGGCCAGCAAATGCCCTGTCTCGCCCAGCATCGCGCGTGAGGCGCTGACGGTGTTCGCGCCCCTGGCCAACCGGCTGGGGATCTGGCAGATCAAGTGGGAGCTGGAAGACCTGTCTTTCCGCTTCCTGGAGCCCGAGACCTACCGCGAGGTGGCGCGCCTGCTCGATGAAAAGCGTGCAGGGCGGGAAGCCTACATGGAGCAGATGCGCGCGCGCCTGGAAGCCGATCTGCGCGCCCACAGCATCAGCGCCACGGTGCAGGGCCGGCCCAAGCACATCTACAGCATCGTCAAGAAGATGCGTGGCAAGTCGCTGAACTTCGACCAGGTCTTCGACATCCGCGCCATGCGCGTCGTCGTGCCCACGATCAAGGACTGCTACGCAGCCCTGTCCTGGGTGCATGAGCAGTTCACGCCCATCGAGGCCGAGTTCGACGACTACATCGCCAAGCCCAAGCCCAATGGCTATCAGTCGCTGCATACTGTGGTGCGCGACGAAACGGGGCGCGCCATCGAGATCCAGATCCGCACCCAGGCCATGCACGACCATGCCGAGCATGGCGTGGCAGCGCACTGGGCCTACAAGGAGGCTGGCACCAAGGGCTATGCCGGGGTGTCTGCCAGCAGCGACTACGACGCCAAAATTGCCGTCCTGCGCCAGCTGCTGGCCTGGGGCAGCGATCTGGCGGGCGCTCATCACCGAGGACTGTTCGAGGACCGCATATACGTGCTTACGCCCGATGCGGCCGTCATCGAGCTGCCCCAGGGCGCCACGCCCGTGGATTTTGCCTATTCGGTGCACACCAGCCTGGGGCACCGCTGCCGTGGCGCGCGCGTCGATGGCGCCATGGTGCCGCTGAACACGCCGCTGCAAAACGGCCAGACCGTGGAGATCACCACCGTCAAGGAGGGGCGCCCCTCGCGCGACTGGCTCAATGCCGAACTGGGTTACCTGACCAGCAACCGCGCCAAGGCCAAGGTGCGCGCCTGGTTCAATGCCCAGGCCACGCATGAGACGATCGCCCGTGGGCGCGAGGCCGTGGAAAAACTGCTGCAGCGTGAAGGCAAGACAGCGGTCAAGCTCGAAGACCTGGCCGTGCAGCTGGGCTTCAAATCGGCCGATGGCCTGTTCGAGGTCGTGGGCAAGGACGAGTACTCGCTGCGCAACATCGAAGCCGTGCTGCGCCCGGCGGAGGTCGAGGAAGCCGTCGAGGAGTTCTCTCCGGTGCGCAAGGCGCGCGGCACGGACTCCCCCAAGGGAGGGGTGCTGGTGGTTGGCATCGACTCCCTGATGACCCAGCTGGCCAAGTGCTGCAAGCCCGCTCCGCCCGACGATATCCGTGGCTTTGTCACGCGTGGCAAGGGTGTGAGCGTGCACCGCTCCGATTGCTCCAACTTCCGCGAGATGGCGGCCCGCAATGCCGAGCGTGTCATCGATGTGGCCTGGGGCCTGCCCAAGGCGGCGGCAGTGGCCTCGGCGGTCTATCCTGTCGATGTGGCCGTCGAGGCGGCTGACCGCCAGGGGCTGCTGCGCGATATCTCGGAGGTGTTTGCCCGCGAAAAGACCAATGTCATCGGCGTGCAGACCCAATCTGTCAAGGGCACGGCCTGGATGACCTTCACCGTGGAGGTGGCCGATGCCGGTCGCCTCAACAAGGTGCTGGGCATTGTGGCCAGCGTGGCGGGCGTGCGGTCGGCGCGCAGGCGCTGAACATTTCACCGCTTCTTTCTGGAGCGGTGAAATGTGATGCTATACTTGCGTTCTCGAACAAAACAGGCGCGTAGCTCAGCTGGTTAGAGCACCACCTTGACATGGTGGGGGTCGTTGGTTCGAGTCCAATCGCGCCTACCAATTTTCCGCAGCCAGGCGGAAAGCAAAAGCCTTCTGAAAATTCAGAAGGCTTTTTTGTTTGCTGGCGTAGCGTATGCGCTGCACACGATGGCCTGCATTGCTTCTATGTGAAGCAGTCCTGAAGCCGGATTTTTGCCGGACGAGGTCCAAAGCTCTGCTATAGTCGCGTTCTCGGAAAACGACAGGCGCGTAGCTCAGCTGGTTAGAGCACCACCTTGACATGGTGGGGGTCGTTGGTTCGAGTCCAATCGCGCCTACCAGACATCGCAAGCAAAACCAGAGCTTGCAGCAAAAATGCCCGCAATCATGCGGGCATTTTTGTTTTTGGTGCATGGCGCCCGCATGCGGTGCATTGGCGAACGGTTTACGCACTGGTGCCGGAATGCTGCGCCATGGTGCGTTGGCCCGGCTTGGGCAGTGTGTCCGACTGGGTGTCCGGTTGCAGACCCCGGATGACCAGCCGGTAGATCAGCTCGGCTGCGGTGTCGTAGTCTTCTTGCGCCAGGGCCGGCTTGCCCAGCAGCAGGGCGAACTGCGCCTGCTGATCGGCGTAGGCCTGTGTCACCGACCACAGGATGAACATCAGGTGGGTGAAGTCCACGCGGGCAATCTTGCCTTGGGCCACCCAGCGCTCGAATGCCTGCATGTCTGCCGCCAGGGCGGGGCCGACCTGGCTCAGGATGGCCTGGCCGAAGCGGGGTGCTCCGGCCATGACTTCGCGGGTGAAGACCTTGGAGCCATGGGGCCGCTCGCGCGAGGACTGCAGCTTGGCGCGTATGTAGGTGTGCAAGGCCTGCGCAGGGTCATCGCCGCGCAGCAGGTCTGACATCCCTGCCAGCCACTGTGCCAGCACATCGCCCAGTACGCGCATGTACAGCTCTTCCTTGCTGGCGAAGTAGTACAGCAGGTTGTGGCGGCTCAGGCCTGCGTCCTGCGCAATCAGATCCAGCGATGCGCCCTCGAAACCATATTGCGCAAAGTGCAGCTCAGCCGTCTGCAGGATGTGGCGCTCCTTGCGCAGCCGCGCTGCGGTGGGGCGGCGCGTGGCCGATCGTGCCTGGGAAGTAAAGCCGGTGTCAGAAGAGGTTGCCATTGCACGTGCAGTAAGTGGAAACAAGTTGCGCCATTTTGGTGCGATTGTCTGGCATCTTTCTTGCTGATGACTTTTTGGGTGATTTTACTGATTGGTAAATTTTTTCACCCACGTACATTGAGTTCCACCCCCAGGGCGCCCGGCAAGAGGCGCCACTTTGCACATACGAGGACCACGATGAAACCTCCGAAGACTGTGTTGCTGGATCCGGGGCCGCGCGCACGCCGCTGCTGCGCTCGCCCCTGCGTTGTTCCCCATGGCCTGGCATCGCCGCACATGCCCAGGCTTTCTTCACGCCCCCAATCCTGAATTCGGAGGATGCACCATGGATAGCCCCGCGCACAGCGCCTGCGGCATTGCCGCCGGCCGACTGAACCTGGCCGAGTACGCCGCCAACTTCTCGGATGCCCATCCGCCCCTGAGCCGCACGCAGGCCCTGATCGAGGCCGAGCGCTGCTACTACTGCTATGACGCGCCGTGCACCACGGCCTGTCCCACCGGCATCGATGTGCCCGCCTTCATTGCCCGGATTGCGCAGGACAATGTCCGTGGTGCCGCGCGTGAAATCCTGACGGCCAATCCGCTGGGCGGCATGTGTTCCCGGGTCTGTCCCACGGAGCAGCTGTGCGAGCAGGCCTGTGTGCGCAACACCCAGGAAGGCAAGCCGGTCGAAATTGGTGCGTTGCAGCGCCATGCGACCGATGCGTTCATGGCCGATGGTGGTGCGCCGCTGTTCCAGCGTGCCGCAGCCACTGGCAAAAAGGTGGCGGTCGTGGGCGCAGGCCCGGCCGGCCTGACCTGCGCCCATCAGCTGGCGCTGCAGGGCCATGATGTGGTGCTGCTTGATGCCAGGCCCAAGCTGGGCGGGCTCAACGAGTATGGGCTGGCCAGCTACAAGACCCCGGACAATTTTGCGCAAAAGGAAATCGACTGGCTGCTGTCGGTGGGGGGCATCACGCCCCGCAACAACCAGCGGCTGGGCCGTGACTTCACGCTCGACTCGCTGCTGGCCGGATATGACGCTGTCTTTCTGGGCCTGGGCTTGGCCGGCGTGAACGCGCTGGGCATTGCCGAGCCGCAGGCCGAAGGGCTGCGCAATGCGGTGGATTTCATCGCCGACATCCGCCAGGCGACTGACAAATCCACGGTGCCTGTGGGCCGGCGCGTGGTCGTCATCGGCGGCGGCATGACGGCAGTGGATGCTGCTGTGCAGGCCCGGCTGCTGGGTGCGCAGGAGGTCACCATCTTCTACCGCCGGGGCCAGGAGGCGATGTCCGCTTCCACGGTGGAGCAGGAGTGGGCGCAGACCCATGGCGTCAGCCTGCGGCTGTGGGCCGCTCCCCAGCAGGTGCTGCTGCAGGACGGCAAAGTCACCGGCATCCGCATGGCCGAGACCTGCCTGCAGGACGGCAGGCTGCAGGTGACCCGGGAGGTGTTCGATGTGCCTGCCGACATGGTGCTCAAGGCCATCGGTCAGACCTATGTCAGCACGCCTGCCGGCGCGGCGCTGGCGCTGCGCGATGGCCGCATCGATACCGACGACCAGGGACAGACCAGCGTGCCCCGCGTGTGGGCGGGCGGCGACTGCCGTGCCGGCGGTCAGGACCTGACCGTGCATGCCGTGGAGCACGGCAAGGTGGCCGCACGGGCGATGCACCAGGCGCTGACCAGCGCTGTGGCTGCAGGGGTGTGAGCGGCGGTGTCCGCACTTTTCAAGGAGCATTGACATGGCAGACATCAGCAGCCGCTTTCTGGGCATCTACAGCCCCAACCCGTTCTGGCTGGCTTCGGCCCCGCCCACGGACAAGGAAATCAACGTCACCCGCGCCTTCGAGGCCGGCTGGGGCGGCGTGGTGTGGAAGACGCTGGGCGAGGACCCGCATGTGGTCAACGTGAACGGGCCGCGTTACTCCACGCTCATGGCGCAGGACCGGCGCGTGATGGGGCTCAACAACATTGAGCTGATCACCGACCGGCCGCTGCGCACCAACCTGGAGGAAATGACCCGCGTGAAAAAGGCCTGGCCGGACCGGGCGCTGATCGCATCGCTGATGGTGCCTTGCGTGGAGGAGAGCTGGAAGCGCATTCTGCCCATGGTGGAGGACACCGGCGCGGATGGGCTGGAGCTGAATTTCGGCTGCCCCCATGGCATGAGCGAGCGTGGCATGGGCGCGGCCGTGGGCCAGGTGCCGGAGTACATCCAGATGGTGACGCAGTGGTGCAAGCACTACAGCAAGCTGCCCGTGATCGTGAAGCTCACGCCCAATATCACCGACGTGCGCTATCCCGCTCGGGCAGCCAAGGCCGGCGGGGCGGATGCGGTGTCGCTGATCAACACCATCAACTCGCTGATGGGCGTGAACCTGGATACCCTGGTGATGCACCCCAGCACCGATGGCCAGGGCTCGCACGGCGGCTATTGCGGCCCGGCCGTCAAACCCATCGCCCAGAACATGGTGGCCGAGATCGCGCGTGACCCTCAGACACGGGGCCTGCCCATTTCCGGCATCGGCGGTATCACCACCTGGAAGGACGCGGCCGAGTACATCGCGCTGGGTTGCGGCAACGTCCAGGTGTGCACGGCGGCGATGGTCTACGGCTTCAGGATCGTGCAGGACATGTGCGACGGCCTGTCCAACTACATGGATGCCCATGGCTTTGCCCGCCTCGAGGATTTCCAGGGCCGCGCGGTGCCCACAGTCAAGGACTGGAAGGATCTGAACCTCAACCATGTCGACAAGGCGGTCATCAATCAGGACAGCTGCATCCAGTGCGGGCGCTGCCATGTCGCCTGCGAAGACACCTCTCACCAGGCCATCACCTTCAGCAAGCAGGATGGTGTGCGCAGGTTCGAGGTCAACGACGCCGAATGCGTGGGCTGCAATCTGTGCGTGTCCATCTGCCCCGTACCCGAGTGCATCACCATGCGCAGCCTGCAGCCGGGCGAGGTTGACCCTCGCACCGGCAAGACAGTGACCGGGGAATACGCGAACTGGACGACACACCCCAACAACCCGATGCGCCAGCCCGCAGCGGCGCTGGGCTAGCAGGCGCCATGCCGGCTGGCGGCGCGGCAAACACCCGTCCAGCCCGGCATGCCATGCGCCTGATGGAAATGGTCGAAATCTGAATTGGCAATGAATTGGTGATTTTTCCTTTGGGAAGGAGCTTTGCAATGTCGCATGCCCCGCATTCCGGCGAGGCCACAGGCAGCCTGTGGAACCACGATCTCGCCCCCACGCTGCCGAGCCAGCGAACCTGGACCTGGTACCACTTCGCAGCCTTGTGGATCGGTATGGTGATGTGTATTCCGGCGTACACGCTGGCTGCCAGCATGATCACGAATGGCATGTCGTGGTCGCAGGCGGTGATGACGGTGTTCCTGGGCAATCTGATTGTCCTGGTCCCGATGCTGCTCATCGGCCATGCCGGTGCTCGGTACGGCATCCCGTTTGCCGTGCTGGCGCGTGCCTCGTTCGGCACCCACGGCGCCAAGCTGCCGGCTCTGCTGCGAGCCCTGGTGGCCTGCGGCTGGTACGGCATCCAGACCTGGTTTGGCGGCATGATGATCTACACCTTGCTGGGCGTGCTGCTGGGCCACCCCCTGGAGGGCGAAAAAATCGCGGGCCTGGGCATCAACATCGGGCAACTGGTGTGCTTTCTGGTGTTCTGGGCCATCCAGTTCTACTTCGTGGTGCATGGCATCGAGTCCATCCGCAAGCTGGAGACCTGGACCGCACCGCTCAAGATCGTGATCTGCTTTGTGCTGCTGGGCTGGATCTACAGCAAGGCCGGCGGTTTCGGCCCCATCATGGAGCAGCCTTCGCAGTACGCGCCGGGCGGTCCCAAGGCGGGCCAGTTCATGTCGGTATTCTGGCCCTCGCTGACTGCCATGGTGGGTTTCTGGGCCACGCTGGCGCTGAATATTCCGGACTTCACCCGCTTTGCCCGCTCGCAGAAGGACCAGGTGGTGGGCCAGGCCATCGGCCTGCCGGTGCCCATGGGGCTGCTGGCCATGCTGGCGGTGGTGGTGACATCGGGCACCGTGGTGATCTACGGCAAGGCCCTGTGGGACCCCGTGGATGTGGCCAGCCGCATGACGGGCGCTGCCGTGCTGATCGCATTGATCGTGCTGCTCATCGATACCGTGAGCGTGAACCTGGCGGCGAATCTGGTCGGGCCCGCCTACGACTTTTCTGCCCTGGCGCCCCGCAGGATCAGCTACCGCGTGGGCGGCTACATGACGGTGGCGATTGCCATCGTGATGATGCCCTGGAAGATTCTGGAGTCCACCGAGGGCTACATCTTCACCTGGCTGATCGGCTACTCGGCGCTGCTGGGGCCGATCGCAGGCATCCTGATGGTGGACTATTTCCTGGTGCGCAAAAAGCATCTGGTCGTGGAAGACCTCTACAAGGAGGAGGGCGCCTACCACTACTCCAATGGCTGGAACTGGGTGGCCGTGGCGGCATTCGCCATCGGCGTGGCCCCCAATCTCCCCGGCTTCCTGCATGCGGCATTCCCCAGTGCGTTTCCGAATGTGGGTGACTTCTTCAGGCATGCCTACGACTACGCCTGGTTCATCGGATTGTTCATTGCCGGCGTGGTGTACCGCATCGGCATGGCCGGCCAGGTGATCAAGAGCGTGCCTGCGCTGAGCAAGGCATAGGCCCATCCAACCCAAGGAGAAATGACGCTATGAGTCAATTGCACAAGCCTGTGATGCTGCGTGGCGGCACGGTGGTGAACGCGGACCGGCAGGAAAGGGCCGATGTGCTCTGCATCGATGGAGTGATCGCCGCCGTGGGCGCGGATGCGTCCGCGATGGCGCCTGCCGGGGCGCAGGTGATCGATGCTTCGGGACAGTTCGTGATGCCCGGCGGCATCGATCCGCATACCCATATGCAACTGCCCTTCATGGGCACGGTCACGGCCGATGATTTCTATACCGGCACGGCAGCGGCGCTGGCTGGCGGCACCACCAGCATCATCGACTTTGTCATACCCGACCCGCAGGAGCCGCTGCTGGATGCCTATCGCAAATGGCGCGGCTGGGCCGAAAAGGCTGCTGCGGACTACTCCTTTCACGTTGCCGTCACCTGGTGGAGCGACCGGGTCCACGCCGACATGGGCACGCTGGTGCGCGAGGAGGGTGTCAACAGCTTCAAGCACTTCATGGCCTACAAGAACGCCATCATGTGCGACGATGAAACCCTGGTGAACAGCTTCAGGCGTGCGCTGGAGCTGGGCGCCATGCCCACGGTGCACGCCGAGAACGGCGAACTGGTCTATCTGCTGCAGCAGGAAGTGGCCAAGATGGGCATCACCGGTCCCGAAGGTCATCCGCTGGCCCGTCCGCCCATGGTGGAGGCCGAGGCCGCCAACCGGGCCATCGCCATTGCCGGCGTGCTGGGCGTGCCCATCTATGTGGTGCATGTCAGCTGCACCGAGGCGGCGCAGGCCATCGCTGCCGCCCGTGCACGTGGCCAGCGTGTGTATGGGGAAGTGCTGGCAGGCCATCTGGTGATCGATGACAGCGTGTACCGCGACCCTGATTTCGCCAGGGCTGCGGCCCATGTGATGAGCCCGCCTTTCCGTGCTAGGGGGCACCAGGAGTCCTTGTGGCAGGGCCTGCAATCGGGCCAGCTGCACACCACGGCGACGGACCACTGCACCTTCTGCGCCGCGCAAAAAGCCATGGGCAGGGACAACTTCGCCAAGATCCCCAACGGAACCGGCGGCGTGGAGGAGCGCCTGGCCGTGATCTGGGATGCCGGCGTGAACACCGGCCGGCTGACGCCCAGTGAGTTCGTGGCCATCACCTCGGCCAATACGGCCAGGCTGTTCAACATCTATCCCCGCAAAGGCTTTGTCGGCGTGGGGGCCGATGCCGACCTGGTGGTCTGGGACCCCCAGGCCACGCACACGCTGTCGGTCAAGACACAGCACTCCAAGGGGGACTTCAACATTTTCGAAGGTCGCACCGTGCGCGGCATGCCCAGCTACACCATCAGTCAGGGTGTGGTGGCCTATGCGCAGGGCGATCTGCGCGCCGAGCAGGGCCGGGGGCGCTACATCAAGCGCCCGGCATTCGGCCCCCACTTCGATGCGGCACAGCGCCGTGCCGCTGCGCTGCAGCCCACGGCTGTGGCGCGCTAACGCCTGCATGGCAAGGAGAAAGCAATGGACACCTCGGCAAAGCTTGACATCGCGCAGCTGCGCATCAACGATGAGCGCCTGTGGGATTCTCTGATGGAGCTGGCACAGATCGGCGCCACCCCCAAAGGCGGTGTGTGCCGGCTGGCACTGACCGATCTGGACCGGCAGGGCCGCGACCTGGTGACCCGCTGGGCACGCGAAGCAGGCATGACGGTCACCATCGACAAGATCGGCAACGGCTTCATGCGCCGGCCCGGGCGCAACAACAGCCTGCCCCCCATCATGACCGGCAGCCACATCGACACCCAGCCCACCGGTGGCAAGTTCGATGGCAACTACGGCGTGCTGGCCGGGCTGGAAGTGGTGCGCACTCTCAACGACCACGGCATCGAAACCGAGGCGCCCATCGAGGTGGCCTTCTGGACGAACGAGGAGGGCTCGCGCTTTGTGCCGGTGATGATGGGCTCGGGCGTGTTCGCCAGGGCTTTCACGCTGGAGCATGCCTACGCGGCAGCCGATGCCGAGGGCAAGACCGTCAGGCAGGAGCTGGAACGCATCGGCTATGTCGGCAGCCAGGAGCCCGGCGAGCACCCGATAGGTGCCTATTTCGAAGCGCATATCGAGCAAGGCCCTGTGCTGGAGGACCATGCCAGGACGATCGGCGTGGTCACAGGCGTGCTCGGCATACGCTGGTACGACTGCGTGGTGACAGGCATGGAAGCCCACGCAGGCCCTACGCCCATGGCCTTGCGCAAGGATGCGCTGCAAGTGGCCACGCGGCTGATGCAGGAGGTTGTCGCCTGCGCCCACCGCCATCCGCCGCATGGCCGTGGCACCGTAGGCATGGTGCAGGTGCACCCCAACAGTCGCAATGTGATTCCGGGACAGGTCCGGTTCAGCATCGACCTGCGCAACGCCTCCGACGCCGACTGCGATGCCATGGACGCCGATATCCGCGCCGTGGCCGAGCGCCTGAGCCGGGAAACCGGGCTGCCCATCGAGATCACCCTGGTGTCCAGCTATCCGGCCCAGCCCTTCCATGCAGACTGCGTGGAGGCTGTGGCAAGGGCTGCCCAGGCCCTGGGCTATTCGCACATGCCGGCTGTTTCGGGGGCTGGGCATGACGCGGTTTACATGGCGCGGCTGGCGCCGGCCGGCATGGTATTCATTCCCTGCAAGGACGGCATCAGCCACAACGAAATCGAGGACGCCACGCCACAGGATATCGCCGCAGGCTGCAACGTGCTCATGCACGCCATGCTGGAGCGCGCCCAGGTGGTATGAGGCCCCCGGCTGGCGCCATGCCTGGCAAATCTGTGCAATTTGCCCGTAAGCCCCGTTTTGTGCTGCTATACTTGCGGCTTCAACAAACGACAGGCGCGTAGCTCAGCTGGTTAGAGCACCACCTTGACATGGTGGGGGTCGTTGGTTCGAGTCCAATCGCGCCTACCAAACATAGCAAGCAAAACCAGAGCTTGCAGCAAAAATGCCCGCTTCAAAGCGGGCATTTTTATTGGTGACTCGGCCCTCCTGAATGGGCCAGGGCTCTTGCACATCCATACCGAGATCCATGCCCGGCCGCTGCCTGCGGACAATCGCCGGACAGCGGCAGATCGACCGGGAGGCTGCCTCTAGCCAAGCCAGCGCGCATCTGGCCAGCGGCCCTCGTCGAACGTCGCCTTGACGCACTCCATCAGCACACCGACCACGCAGCGCACGGGGGCCGTGGCCTGCCGGCTGCTGGGGGCTGCGAGTACGATGGTGCGTGTCAGGTCAGGCTTGCAAAGCGGCGCTGCACAGAGCAGGCCACGCTCGACCTCCTGCGTCACGCCCACGGCTGGCAGGATGGTCCAGCCATGGCCCTGCGCGACCAGTTCCTTTTGCACACTCAGCGCATTGGTCTCGGCAAAGACCTGCAGCGTCAGGCCGCTTTCGGCCGCCGCGTGTTCGATCATGGCGCGCAGCCCCTGCGGCGCGGCAGGCAATACGAAGGGCTCGCGCGCCACACGCGACAGGGAAAGAGGGCGCCTGCGCGAAAGCCTGGCAGATGGTGCCGCCACGACCCACAGGCTTTCCTCCAGGAGCGCCTTCACATGCAGTGCGGGCGTTTCCTTCTGGCCGTAGAGCAGGGCGGCATCCACATCGCCGGCTTCCAGCCAGTCCTGCAGATGCCCTGCGTAGCCAATTGTCAGCCGCAGACGGATGTGGGGATAGCGCCGTGCAACCTCGGTGGCGATCAGAGAGGCCAGCAGGTCTGACGTGCTGGCCAGCAGGCCGATGCTCACGATGCCTGCCACCGGCCCCTGCGTAGGCTGTATCTCTGCCTTGGCGCGTGCCGCCTCGCCCAGGATGCGGCGTGCGTACTCCAGCATGGTCTTGCCTGCGGGTGTGAGCTGCATCCCGTGGCGGCTGCGGTCGAACAGCTCAGTGCCCAGATCCTCCTCCAGCAGGCGCAACTGGCGCGACACGGCAGGCTGCACGAGATTGAGCAGTGCAGAGGCGCGGGTGACGTTGCCTGTCTCGGCCACCGTGACGAAGGCGCGCAGTTGCTTGAAGTCCATGGGTGGTTTGCTTCGATGCCGAAAATTGATGCTTCAATCAGAAAATTCTATTATTTCTTCAATCCATCAAATATTACTATGACGTAACAAAACCTCTTACGGAGACTCCATTCATGAGCGCCCTCTCTGCCCCCGATCAATACCAGGAAATCCGCGATGCCGTGCGCAGCCTGTGCCGGCAGTTTCCTGCCGAGTACCACCGCAAGATCGACGAGGCGCGCGGCTACCCCGAGGAATTCGTCAACGCACTCACCAGGGCCGGCTGGCTGGCCGCGCTGATCCCGCAGGAGTTCGGCGGTCCGGGGCTGTCGATGGCCGAGGCCTCGGTCATCATGGAGGAAATCAACCGCAGCGGCGGCAACTCTGGCGCCTGCCATGGGCAGATGTACGTGATGAACACCATCGTGTTCAGTGGCACCGATGCGCAAAAGCACAGGTACCTGCCAAAAATTGCGGCCGGCGAGTTGCGCGTGCAGTCCATGGGGGTGACCGAACCCACCACCGGCAGCGACACCACCAAACTCAAGACCACCGCTGTGAAGAGGGATGGCCGCTGGGTCATCAACGGCCAGAAGGTGTGGATCAGCCGCGTGCAGCACAGCGACCTGTTGATCCTGCTGGCGCGCACCACCCCCATCGAGCAGGTGCAAAAAAAGAGCGATGGCCTGTCGTGCTTCATCGTCGAACTCGACAAGGCCATCGGCAACGGTCTCACGGTGCGCCCCATTCTGAACATGGTCAACCACGAGACCAACGAGCTGTTTTTCGACAACCTGGAACTGCCCGAAGACGCGCTGTTGGGCACGGAGGGTAAAGGATTGAAGGTGATATTCGACGGCCTGAATGCCGAGCGCACGCTGATTGCGGCCGAATGCATTGGCGACGGCTACTGGTTCCTGGAGAAGGCCACGGAATACGCCCGTGAACGCAAGGTGTTCGGCCGGCCCATCGGGCAGAACCAGGGCGTCCAGTTCCCGCTGGCCGAATCCTTTATCGAACTGGAGGCTGCCAATCTCATGCGCTGGCGTGCCTGCCAGAAGATCGACGCGCGTCAGAACGCAGGTGTCGAAGCCAACATGGCCAAGTATCTGGCTGCCAAGGCCAGCTGGGAAGCTGCCAACGCCTGCCTGCAGACGCATGGCGGTTTCGGTTTTGCCTGCGAGTACGACGTGGAGCGCAAGTTCCGTGAAACGCGGCTGTACCAGGTCGCGCCCATCTCCACCAACATGATTCTGGGGCATGTGGCCGAGCACGTGTTGCAACTGCCCCGCTCTTACTGATTTTTGCAGGGAGCCAGTCCATGAAAATTTCCGACCGCTGAACGGCCGCAGTACGGATGCCTGCGGCAATGCGCGCTGGTGCAGCACTGGCCGGGTGCGATGGTGACAATTGTCTTTACAGAGAGCAACTGATGGCAATGTCGCGCGCTCTTGCGCCGAATGGCCGCAAGGCCTGCCGCCTGAGGCTACCATCAGGGTTAGCGCTGCGCCGCAGGCGCATGCTCGCTGCCTAGAATCTGTTGCACTGCAATAGAACGGTTGTTCGCACAATAGGAGAAACTTGCAATGCAAGAGACGACAAAGACTGCCGCCCCCAGCGCCCAGCGCGTGATCAAGAAATACCCCAACCGCCGTCTCTACGACACCGACACTTCTTCCTACATCACGCTGGCCGAGGTCAAGCAGCTCGTCATGGACAGCGAGCCTGTGGTGATCAAGGACGCCAAGACCGGCGAAGACCTCACGCGCAGCATTCTGCTGCAGATCATTCTGGAAGAAGAAGCCGGCGGCGCCCCGATGTTCTCCGAGGCCGTCCTGGCCAACATCATCCGTTTCTACGGCCATGCCATGCAGGGCTACATGGGCTCCTACCTGGAAAAGAACGTGCAGATGTTCACCGACTTCCAGAACAAGCTGGCCGAACAGGCCCAGGGCGCCTCGCCCGAAGCCTGGAGCCAGTTTATGCGCATGCAGCCGCCTGCCATGCAGAACATGATGAGCAGCTACATGGAGCAGTCCCAGAACATGTTCAGCCAGATGCAGGAACAGATGCAAAAGCAGACCGAGCAGATGCTGGGCGCGCTCGGAATCAAGCGCAATAGCTGAGCTTTCAGGGGCAAGTTCACGGGCGAAGTGCCAAGTTCGTCCAGAACTGGGACAATACCGCCCCTATGAATCCCACGAGCGACGCAAAAAACATGACAACCCCTGCCGGCGCAGCCGCGCCGCGTGTGGGCTTCGTCTCCCTTGGGTGCCCATAAGTCTCTCTATATAACCCAGCGATACACGACATTGGAGCAAGAATGAGCAAGCCACTTCTATCCAAAGATCAGGTTGATTTGGGTATCCAGCGGTTTCTTGACGAAGATCCTCAAGCTCGGACACGAGTAGAGAACGTGTCTCAGGAGGTCGCTGATGCCTTGGGTGTTGAACTCTCTGAGCTTCGATCACTACAGGCGCGTGAAGCACTCGGGGTACGTGCTGCCGAGCAAGGGACTGAGCCCTTTGAGTATTTGTTGAAATTCACTGATCTGACTGATGCTGAGCGACTGCAGGTGCTGCGGGAGCGAGATGAGTCTTTGGCGCGTGCTCTTGGGTTGCAGTGACAGCCGGGTAGCTTAAAAGAGCCTGCCAGGGTGACTAGGCAGGCTTTTTGTTGGAATGGCGTAGCGTCTATTTCGACGCATCGGCCGCGCCTAGCTGGGTGGGCTTGCTCAGGCTGCGAAGGAATCCTTCGCCCTGCAGGAAGTTGGGGTAGCAGTTCACGGACACGGCCCTTGCCTGCGCCTCGCATGTCTTGCCCTTAGCGATGACCTAGCAGTCCTCAGTGGTGATGGCTGGGCGGCTCGGCTTGTCGTTGATAATCGCGTATGAGTCCTCATGCGCCGCCACAGGCTTGCTGCATCTAAACTGGTTTTTACGAGGCCGATTTTATGAAAATTTCCGTCGGAAAGCGTCAACTACTGGGGTCAGCATCACTCCTCGTTCCAAAGGGGGAAGTTGTAAAACTGGAGTTCCCCGCAAAGGAATGGATGGTGATGTTGCATATCGTTTTCGAGGACGATGAGGCTGATCCCGGCTCAACCTTTTACTTGGAGGTGCGAGATGACTATGCGATTATTCGCATTGTGAACTGGAATAAGATAACGCCGATGGGTATTGATGAGCCTATAAAGTTCGGTGAACACGATGGTAATATCCTGGAGATGATTTTTACGGGTAATCGCATTGGAAGTGCCAATCACCTTGATATCCAGTTCTTCTTGACAGAGGCTGCAAGTGCAGCATAGAGGCCATTTCTCACCAATTGCTGCACCCATTCGAGAGGTGCATAGCAATCTTTATCAGGATGTCATACAGATCACAGAGGACAAGCTTCGTCTCTCGCTTAACGAGCATCGGGAAACTCTTGAGGCGCGTAGTGCGTGGATAGCACCATGCAGTTTGCTTGCTGCTCTTGTGACTACTCTCGTAACTTGTAACTTCAAGGATCTCATCTTCTCAGCGAATACTTGGGAGGCAGTTTTTGCTTTGGGTAGTCTGATTGCATTTGGATGGCTTGTGAAAGCCCTCGTGAAGCGAAGACAAGCGGCCACGATTGAGCAACTGATCACAAAGTTGAAGAACAAGTCTGAAACAAACGGAAGTCCGTAAAAAAGCCCGCGAGGAGGCCGGGCGGGCTTTTTGTTTGAGTGGCGTAGCGTCTATTTCGAGGCAACTGCCTCGCCTGGTTGGATGGGCTTGCTCAGGATGCGCAGGAACCCTTTGCCCTGCAGGAAGTTGCGATAGCAGTTCACTGCCACGGCCTGCGCTTCCCGGGCCACATCCTTGCCGGCGGCGATGATCTGGCCGTCCTCGGTGACGATGGCCAGGCGGCCGGGCTTGCCGTTGATGATCACGCTCAGGCCCTCATGGCTGACCGCGCTGATCTGCACGCCCTCAATGGCGCCTGTGGGTTGTGTGCCGATCATGCGTGCACCTCCTGGGTCTTTTGTTTGTAGGGTTCCGTGGTGCTCATGTCATTGGATGAGCGCAGCACTTCGATGCCGGCGCTTTGGGCGCGGGCGATTACCTTGTCTGCCGCACGTTGCAGCTCATGCGCCGTGACTTCCGCTAGCTGAAAAGCGTGTAGATCGATGGCCGTGGCCAGCGCGTCCAGCTCGTAGAAATGGACAGCACTTGGCTGCCAAGTGTCGGCGACCGTGCAGCGTGCCGCGTATGCTTGGCTCGCAGCCAGTGCGGAGTCGATGTGCTCGGCCAGGCCGCGCACTACGCCTTGGGCCTCGATCTCCTGTGCTATTTGGATCGTGGTCTGCAGGACTGCGAAGTGCGTTTGCGTTGCGGTGCCTGCGCGGATTTGCGCAAAGCAGTCGCGCACTGGGTCGATAACCGATGCGATTTCTGCTGCCGTCAGGCGCGTGCCGTGGCGGTTGATGGTGGCGAAGGTGTTGCCCTTCTGCCAACGACTGCGGAATGGTTTGCGGCGACCTTTCATGCCAGGCTCTCCAGTTCTTCGGTGCCAAAAATGGCGGTCTTTGCGGGGGTGCCGGGCTTGCCGGCAAACTCGACTTCCCATCCGTCTTCACGGGCACCCAGCACGGTGCCTTCGCGCCACATGAATTCTTGGCGCTTGGGCATCAGGCCTGCGCTCAGGACGCGAACGCGCTTGCCGACGATGGGGTCTGCTGTGTAGGGCTCCAGCTCCTCGGCCTCGAACCCTGCGCGCTGGCCCACGCCGGCGCCAAATTCCACGATCAGGGAGACATGGCCATGGCGCACCACGCCCACGCGGCCGCACTCTTTTTTGATGCGGCCGGTTGATCCCTTGAGGCCTTGCTTCACGCGCACCAGGTCGCCGCTTTGGAATTCAGGCGCCTGGCTGGTGGCTGCTTGATCTGCTGCCCCGGTGCCGGCGTCTGCACTGTCCTGGCCATCGTCAGCTGCGACTGGGCCTGCATCGTCGCCCTGCGCGGACTCGTCCGCGCCTAGACTTTGCATTGCTGCCGTAATAGCGGCAGATGCCTCGGCGGCAGTCGTTTTCGGCATGTCGCTGGCACGCGCAGCGTGGGGTTTTTTGGCCTTGCCTTTCGCGCCACTCCCGCCAGCGCGCGCAGCGGGGGGCAGGGGTAGATCCGCCTTCGGGGCAGCAGGCTGAACGGGGGCGATCTTCTGCAGATGCTTGTCTGCTGCAATCGTTTTGACCTCTTCAATCACGGCCTGCAGACGGTCCTGCAGCACGGCGCCGGCCACCAGCATCAGCCCCTCATTCGGGATTCCGCTGTAGGGGTTGTGCGTGGCGCGGCTGTCCCCCTGCATGATGCACAGGAGCTGCAGGTGATCAGGGTGGGCGGTTTCCTTCGCGTACTCGATCAGTGCAGTGTGGGCGCCCACGCGGTCCATGCCGAGCACGTCTGCAATTGCCTGCGCGTCATCGGTCCCAAGGCTCTTGACGGACCGCAGGGCGATATAGCGATGCACATCCAGATTGAAGGCCGGGGGCTGTTCAGCATTGAGGCTGTTCCATGCGCGATCCAACAGAGCATCGCGCCATGCCTGCTCAAACTTCGCCTTGGCCTTTGCCTCGGCTTGGGCCTTCTTTGATTCGCTGAACTGGCGGGCTTCCTTGGCTACAGCTGCGGATGCCTTGGCTTGGCCGTCCACGGTCTTTAGCAAGCGCAGCACCGTTTCATTCGGCAGCGCATCGACCAGCTCGCCTTTGCGGCGCGGGTGTTCGATCTTGACGGGCTGGATGCCCTCGGCCTTCATCTGGTCGCCGATGATCTTGCGCAGCGAGTGGTCGCTGGGGCTGTCTTCGATGGCATCCAGCCGGCGGTAGCCGATCAGCTTCTCGTTGTAGCCCTGGGCCTGAAGCTCTTCGGCCTCCTTGCCGACTATGACGGTATACCCTTGCTCTTTGGCCGCTTGCACCATGCGGGCAGTGTGCGCTTCGCCCTTTGCCTCATAGCACGGCTTGTCAGTGCAGATGTCTGCACTGCCCATTTCCTTCTTCAGCTCCGCGTTTGCGCCGGCTCGCTTGCTGCAGTTCGCGCAACTGCCTGCCTCAGGAATCAAGCTGGCATCTGCTATGTCGAACTTTGCCCTGTCCAGCCGCACCATGTACTTGTCGCGGACAATCTTTGCGCATTCGTCATAGCCGGGCTTCTCCCCTCGCCAGTCCGTTTCGGAGATGTCTTCAAGCGCTTGTGCTTGGGTCTGTGCACCCGGAATTCGGGCGAGCAGTTGGGCGCGGCTGAAGTCAATTTCTCCTTTGCGCAGCGCCTCGCGGACCGCTTCGCAGGCGTCCAAAATCTTGAGGACGTTGAAAACATAGGTGCGGCTCTTGCCCACATCCTTGGCGATCTTCTCTGCAGTGGTCTCGCCCAAGTCCAACAGTTCGCGGTAGCCTTCGGCCTCTTCCAGCTTTGTCACGTCCTCGCGCTGCAGGTTCTCGATGACGGCCGCGCGCAGGGCCTCGGCGTCCGACATGGGGCGGATCATCGCGGGGATCTCTGCCAGGCCCGCGAGCTGGCTGGCGCGCCATCGGCGCTCCCCGGCGATCAGCTCGTACTGCGCGCGCTCGCGCTTTTCTGCTTTTGCCCATGCCTGTTCATCGGCGATGCGCGATTCGGGCAGCGGGCGCAGCAAGATGGGCTGATGCACGCCCGTGGCCTTGATGCTGTCCGCGAGTTCCTGCAGCTTGGCGGCGTCGAAGTGCTTGCGCGGGTTGCGCAAGCTGCGGGCGATGCTGAGCACGGGCACATGCAGCATCAGTGCACCGGCGCCCGGGGTTGGCATGGCGGCTGTATGAGTGTCGAGGACGGCGTTCATGCTGCGAGCCCTTCCTGCTGGCCCTTGATGCCGAAGGCGCGGCGCGCTGCGTTGCGCACCTCGGCGCTGACGCTGTGGCCGAGGCCCTCGGGGTCCAGCAGATCGCGCACCAGGGCAACGCAGGCGGCTGCGTCGGGGTCGATCCGGTTGCTGTCGAAGATCACGCGGCGGCAGGCCGGCTGCCGCTGGATGTGCTGGATCATTTCCAGCGCTGCGGATTCCTGCGGCGCCAGGGGCGCGCCAACGCGAGGCGCCTGCAGGTCGGATTCGACTTGGACGGTGCCGGGGCCGACGTGCTTGATTTCGATGACGATGGAATTAGCCATGAGCGGCCTCCTTGGATTGCTTGGGGGTGATGTCTCCGGCTTTGCGCAGCGGCGTGATCGCGCTGCAGTAGCCGAGGGTGGTGCGGATCTGTGCTGTCGGGGCATCGACGGCAACGCGCATGCCTTTGCGCAATGCGCGGGCTGCGGCTTCGGCGTGGTGTCGCAGGCTGGGCGGGTAGACCTGCTCAGCGCGCACGGGCATATGTGCGGGGCCGTCTGTGTCAATCAGTAGCGTGAGCACGGGCATCGGCGTGCGGCCCTCGCCCAGCGGCATGGTGCGTACTTCGGCGTCTTGCAACAGCGCGCCGGTGATCTGGATCTGTGTCATTGATTACCCCGCGTGGTGGATTGCTGCAGCGATGGCGGGCGGAGCCACGATGCAGGCAGCGGCTGCCAGGGCGACCAGCACCACGACCGCAAAGCGGTATGCGGCGCGGCGGGTGGAGCGGCGCGGGTAGTGCGGGCCGTCCAGATGGATAGGGGCGCGGCTCATCGTGCGGCCCTCGCGCTGATGCGGGCCATGGGGCCGCACAGGTAAAGCACCTGGGCGATGGCGTCACATGCGCCTGTGGCGTGGATGGTGTGGACCACGCGCCCGCAGATCACTGTGTAGAGGGTCAGCATGCGGCCCTCCGTTGCTTTTCAATTGCACGAGCGGCTTCGATGGCGGCGGGTTGACCGACGAACAGCAGCACCCCGCGTTTTATGGCTTCGCGCAAGTGATCGTCCGCCAGACGCTCCAGCTCGTAGTGGCCGGAGAACAGCGCGTTTGTTTCTGGACCATCCTTTTTCCGGCGGCGTCGCATGGTTTTCAGCACGTCGCTTTCGGCACGGCGGTCGGCCTCTATGACCAAGTACATGGCCGCATGGGGCTTGTGCAGTGTGCTGTCGTGCATCACAGGCCTCCTGTCGTGGCGAGGTCGATGCCGGGCAACGTCAGCAGCACATCGATGATGTGGCTTTCTGGCGGATCGATGCCGAGAGCGATGTAGGCCACGCTTACGGCTTTCAGGATGTGCTGATGCAAGCGGGTGTGGGCTGCATTGCACATCGCATCGAGGTCGATGCATGGAGTGCAGACGTGTGCACTGTTCAGGCGGGTCATCGTGCAGCCCCCTGGCCGAGCGCGCGGCGTGCATCAGCAACCAGCGATGCAAGCATGCCGGCGCCGATGGTTGGGCTTTGGGGGTTCAGTTGAGATACCCGCTGAGCCAGCTTCAGCAGTTGACCAAGCTGATCAGGTGGCGCGAGTGCAGGAACTGATGGGGGGCTTTGCATGCCGGTCCTCCTGTGCAGCGTTGCGCTGCGGTGATGGAGGGCGTCCGGCTGTGCAAGCCGTTACGCCCGCCTGGGCGATTGCTCAGGCAGGTGCATTACAAAGCAGTTTGTTTTTGCTGTCAACAAGTTGTTTTGTAGTTTAGGGTAGGTTTCCGAATGAAGCGTCTACGACGATGCCCCCGATGGTGTCGCCTGGGCGCATCTCAAGGTACCTGTGGGGCCAGTTCGGATTGATTGCTTCGAGGTAGGGTACTCCATCAATCTTGATGTAACGCTTGAACGTAGCTTCGTGGTCTGGATCGCGCCGGGCAATCACGAACTGCCCTGGTGTGGCCTCCTTGTCCGGATTGACAAACAGCAGCATTCCCTCAGGAAACGAGTAGCGGCCTTGCGGGTTTGTCATGGAGTCGCCTCGAACGCGAAGCACATAACCCCGGGGGCCTAGGTTGTGTGGACTTAGGTACCAGTGCTCTGCCTGGTAGGGTGTGAAGGCCTCGCAGTTGCCGTTCCACACCCCGGCCTGAACCCACGTGATAAGAGGGTAGAGCCTTCCCTGTGCCACATCAGGTCCGGGCTCAACGTTTGAGGATGGGCCGATTTCTATGGGCGTTCCTTGGCCTGTTGCTAGCCAAACGGCACTGACGCGCAGGGCTTCTGCGATCTTCACTAAGTGTTTGCTACCTGACGCACTGTTTTTTGGGTCCAGCAAGTACTGGATCGCTTGGGGTTTGACGCCCACGGCGCGGGCTAGTTCGCTTTGGCTAGACATGCCGGCAAGCTCCATCGCTAGCCTGATGCGATCCGATAGTTGTTCTGTGGCTTGGGACATCGGCTGATGCTACAAATTTCTTTGTTTCCCTGGTTGCAAATTAGTTTGTAGTAAGATACAAAGCAGCTTGTTATGACTCAACAAACTGCTTTGACTCCTCATGAGGCGCTTGTCTCTGCCATCCGTAAGGCTGGCAGTCAGTCAGCGCTCGCCCGTCTGGTCGGTAAGAAGCAGGCACACGTCTCCTTCTGGCTGAAGTCTGGGAAGGGGGCTCCCGCTGAGTACTGCCCTTCAATCGAGGCGGGGACAGGCGTGCTCTGCGAGCACTTGCGCCCTCACGTTCGGTGGGAAGTGCTTTTGCACCGTGGCGCTAGCAAGGCCGAGGGAGTTTGAGTTGCAGAGCCGCATTTCCTCCCCCTCCAGCCACCCTGCCACGCCGCCCGGGTGCCATCTCCCCATCCGACAAGGTGCTGCACGCTCGGGCAGGTGCGTGCGGCTTGCGTTGCGGGCTGGAAGGGGTCTTTCTTTTCCTCTGTGGAGGTGGCCCATGTTTGAAGTGGTGGTCTTCTTTTTCGCAAACGTCATGCTGACCCTGATCCGGGCGTGCTGGGACGGTTGCTATCTGGTTCTGCATGATCTGTTGGCGGTGTGTCTTGCGGCGGCAGCGTACTTATCCCTGGCGTATGGCGTGCTGTATCTGCTGGGGCGTGCACGCGCGTGGTGGCAAAGGGGCCGGTAATGACGCGCACAAACACGATCAGTAGCCAGAACGTCCAGAAGACGATCAGGAAAACATCGGTACGGCTTGGAGGTGTCGAGTCGGTGATCAGCGGACGTAACTGCGTCAGCAAGAACCAAAAGATAGCAAAGACTGTTGCTAGTTCTATGAGCTTTGCAGTGCTCCGTCGGGCTGCGTTGCTTACTTGCTCGACTCTCCGCTGCCGGGTTTCGGCGTTGCTGTCATTCCACTTTTTGAGCAGCAGGCTTGCAAGTGTGAGGAGCGCCGTCGCGGCCAGGCTCTGTGATAACCCGTTTACCCAGTTGATGAAGCTGTCGAGCATGCTCGCCCTCCTTGGTCGTTTCGTTGGTGTGTGTGGAAGCCTCCATCGTAGCCAGGGCAGGGGCGGGCGCCATCCTGAAATTTCCAGCATTCAAGGGGAACGGCAATGACTCGCCGCTATTCCGCCGACTGGCGTGACATCTTTTACAACGCAGTGCGCGAGGCACCTGGCGGTGTTACTGCTGCTGCTGCCTTTCTGACAGATAGGCGCGAAAAGGCGATCCACCCCGAGGATCTGCGCCGCCGTCTACGGGGTGCTGATGGCGAGTCGCTGAGCACCGAAATGCTGGAGTTGCTGAGCGAGTGGCTGATTGATCAGCGCCGGCCGGATGCACGCCGGTGGCTGCAGTCATTCAATGCGCGGTTTGGCATGGCGGCTGCTTACCTGCCGCCCCCGCCCGAAGGTGGTTGGGCCTGCGAGGCTACGGCAATCCGTCAGAAGGTCATGCAGATCACGGCAAAGAACGGCTTGCTCGCCGGTATCTGCGCGCGTGTCACGGAAGACAACCACCTTGATGGCCCGGAGTGCGACGAACTGGAAGCGGGCTGCATGGAAATCATCGAACTGGTGTTCCGCCTGCGCCGCAATGCGCGCCGGGCCGCTGGTCGCTCGGAGGACTTCACATGAGGCCGGCGGGTGAGATTCGCCGGGCATTGGCCCTGGCTTGTAAGGAGTTGGCGACAGCTGACAAGGGTTGCACCTTGCGTGAGCTGGCGGAAGCGGCGCGGGTTGGCATCGATGCATGCCGCCGTGCCGTGGACAACATGCACCGGGCAGGCGTGCTTGCCAAGGTGGGGGAACGGCGGGTGAGCTATCGCAATCGCCCCGTCGCGCTGTATGCGCTGATGCAGCACTCGTCTGCTGCAAATGGCGCTGATAACGCAATTGGCCTTGCACAAGCGCTGCAGGTCTGGAGGTAATCAATGGATTTGAACAAGCTGCCGGCGGTTGGGACGCTGGCTTGTGTAGTCGCGCGCTTTTCAGGAGGTGAACATGCAGCAGCGTGAGGATCTTCCCCCTATCAAGTATGCGGAACTGGCTGAGGCGCTGTTGGAGCGTGGCGACCGCCTAGTGCCCGCTTGGCTCCACGGGGGCGAAATCGTCGGGCACGAATACAAGTGCGGAAGCTTGGCGGGTGGCAAGGGCGGGAGCTGCAGCGTCAATCTGAACAATGGCAAGTGGAGCGATTTCCACACGGGCGAGTCCGGCCGCGATCTGCTGGATCTGTACGCGCAGATCCATGACCTGCCGTTGGCAAAAGCGGCTGTGCAGGTTGCAAAGGAAGAGGGCTTGGAAAGCGTGGCCGGACTGGTCAAGCATGGCGGCGGTGCGGGTGCCGTGGCCGCTGCCGCAAATCCTCGTCCGCAGGAGGCTGCCCCCAAGCGCACGCGGGAGTCAGAATGGAAGACCCTGGCGCCGGTCCCTGACTACGCCCCTGAACCTACGTTCCAGCATTACCACCGGCTCCCTGCAGATCTGAAGCACACAGCAGAGTACCGGGTGGGTGGCGATCTGCATGGATACGTGGCGCGCTTTGCAACGAGCGATGGCGGCAAAGACACGCTGCCGTATACGTTCTGCCTGTCGGCAAAGGATGGGGCCAGTAAATGGCACTGGCGGCAGTGGGATGAGCCACGGCCGCTGTTTCTGCCATCCAAGCGTCTGCCCGAGGGTCGCACCGTTGTGCTGGTCGAGGGCGAACTCAAAGGCGAGGTGCTGCAGGCCGCGCTTGACGGTGTGGCGCCGGGCATTTACTGCGTGGCGAGCTGGCCGGGTGGCTCGAAAGCCTGGAAGCGGGCTGATTGGTCTTGGCTGGCTGGATGCACCGTGATCCAGTGGCCCGACTGCGATTCCAAGCGGGAGCCGCTGACTCCTGCAGAGCGCAAAAGTGTCAAGGGCGATGACGTGGCGCGGCAAGCACTGGAGGGCGGCAAGCCTCTGTTGCCGGCCAATAAGCAGCCGGGCGTGTTAGCAATGCTGGGCATTGGCGCGTTGCTGCGTGATCAACATGGCTGTGCTGTCAGTATCCTGCCCATCCCCATGCCAGGCGTGGTGGTGGACGGCTGGGATGCGCGTGATGCTATCGAGACGGATGGCTGGGATGGCGAGCGGCTGCTGGCTTTCTTTGGCCAGGCGCAGCCCTTGATTCAAGCATCTGAGGATGCCTGCCCGGCCGAGCCTGCGCGATCCCCCGTTGGCACGGGCGGCGGTGGTAACGCGCCTCCTGGCCATGGAGGCACTCCCGCTGATGCTGATGGGGAGGATGACGGAGACATGGTGCGCATCGGCGGCAAGCTGGTGCCCGAGTGGATGACGTACTACTACGACGCCGAAAAATCCCGCTGGAACGTTTCGCGCAAGTTCGTGATCGCTTGTCTGAGGCGCCTGCCAGGCCTGCGCGATGTCCTGGGGTTTGATGAGCTGCGCAACACTGTGCAATGCCGCAAGCCCTGGCCGTGGCCCAATGCCAGGGCGGGCGAGGTGCGCAATTCGGATGCGCTGCTGCTGGGCGACTGGCTCACGGATCAGTACGGCCTGCCCAGCATCAGCAAGGCAGCGCTTGAGGAAGCAATGCATACGGTTGCCAGCACGCGGCGCTTTCACCCCGTCCGCGAGTGGCTGGCGGGCCTGCAGTGGGATGGCAAGCCCCGCTTGAACAAGTGGCTGATCCATGCACTGGGCGAGTCGCCTGAGTCGCTGCGGCCGGCCATGGCTGAGTACCTCGGCCTGGTCAGCCGGTATTGGGTGTTTGGCATGGTCTATCGGGTAATGGAGCCCGGCTGCAAGTTCGACTATTGCCCCGTGCTCGAAGGGGCTGGCGGCCTGCGCAAATCGACGCTGGTCGAGGTGCTGGCGAGCAGCGAGTTTTACAGCGATACCGCCTTTGAAGTGGGACGCGGCAAGGAAGCGCAAGAGCAGGTGCAGGGCATCTGGGTGTACGAGATTGCCGAGTTGTCCCACTTCAGCAAATCTGAGGTGGGAGCGATCAAGGCTTTTATCTCGGCCAAGGTGGACCGTTACCGTGTGGCCTACGGCACCAACGTGGAGAGCTTTCCCCGCCAATGCGTGCTGGTGGGTACGACAAACGAGGACACATACCTGCGTGACCGCACCGGCAATCGGCGTTTCTGGCCCGTGCCCGTGCGCCACTGCATTAATACGGATTGGGTACTCAAGGTGCGCGACCAGTTGTTGGCCGAGGCCTATGCCCTGTATCTGCAGGCTGAACCCTTCATTCCCACGGCAGAGCAAGAGGTGCGGTTGTTCAAGCCGATGCAGGACAGCCGCCTGGTGGAGACAGCCGTGGAAAGTGAGCTGTTGCATGTGCTGACTCGTCCGTACCAGACCGTAGGCATGGCTGCTGTGGTGAGCTGTCAAACCGAGTTCGTGACCATCTCTCAACTGGTGCAGGCCCTGGCCATTGATGCGGCCAAGGCCCCGCCCGGTCTGCAAACGCAGATCACGGGATGGCTCAAGCACGAAGGGTGGGAGCGGGTCAAAAAGCAGATCAATGGCGTGCGGGCCTGGGGCTTTGCGCGGCCGCGTGATTGGCCGCCTGAGGACCGACCCACGGGCCTGGATGGCGATCTGCCGCCCCCGCCTCCTGCCGACCATCCGGCGGCTGTTGGACAGGCTCCTGTGACGTTCGTGGCGCCGCCCCTGCCGCCTGGTTTGGCTGCTGGCAATCCTGCGCTTGAAGGCGATGAGCCCTTCTGATCTTCAACCCTTTTTGATGCTGGCGGCGCTTGAAACGCGCCGTGCCGCATGCACTGCTGGAGGCGAGATTCGCTGCAGTGCGCCCGCGTGCGGGCCAGTGGTCGCTATGCGGCCCCGATGCGGTGCGGTTGCGGGGATGGCCTGCCATTCGCCTATGACGTGAGTGTCCAAGTGTCCAAGGTGTCCAAGCTTTTGCATTGGACTTCATTGGCCACCTACTTCCCCATTCGCAGGGGTTGAAGCTGCTGCATTGCCTGTTGTGTAGTGGTTGGTGGCCGGGTCTTGGCCCAGCGGGTGGGCGCAGGCTGGCAGGCATGGGCGCGGGCGCGCTCGCGCGGGATCAGGCGATTTCTCATGAACTCTATAGATTGGGATGGACAGGATGGACACTAGGACACAGATCAGGACCGCAGGGCCGGCAGTCCAAGCGGCATCGGCGCAGTGGACCCCGGATGAGCTGGGCAGGATCGAGGTGGGGCAGCAGATCATCAAGACGCGAATGCTCGGGGTCTATGCGCACATTCAGAAGAAGGCGGCGGCGGATCGTCGGATCTGGGGATTGGTGCGCCAGGGGTTGGCTGGGCGGCCTGGTTGCTTCTGGGCTGTGGAGGGTTCGCAAGCTGTGGGCACGCCGTTCGTGGCGTGGGCCAGCGTGGGGCGCATTGCCGACTTGCTGCAGCAGATGGCGCAACCCGAGTTCGTCTGCATGCTGGGGCCTCTGGATTCGAGGAGTTGAGCATGGCCAGGATCGAGCACATCAAGCGGCGGCTGGATAACTGGGCGATGTGGCGCGCTCGCCGTGATGCCAATGGGCTTGGCTTTCCCTCGCAAAACATCCTGGCCGTCTGGATGGCTAGCACCAAGCAGCCGCCGAAGGGGCGGGAAACAACTATCCCTGTGTTGCATCTGGAAGCCGAGGAAACAGACCGGGCTGTGCAGTCGCTCAAGCAATCTAAACCGCATCTCTTTCTTGTGCTTGAGCTGATCTATCTGCGCGATATGGGGGTACTCGGGACGGCTAGGCGAATCGGTCGTGCCCCGTCTACGGTGCATGCGCAACTGGATGCTGCCGACAGAGCCATTGATGAGTGGCTGAGGGAGATGGTGCGGGACCGGGAGCGTAAGTTGGCGCAGCTTTGGGCTGTCAAAGATCGGCTGGGGGGTTTTACGTCATAGAGACTCCTGGTACATTTGCGGCAACTTGTGGAAAGTGTCCCAACCCGCTGACCCAAGCCGAACCCTGCCAAGCGAAAGCCTGGCGGGGTTTTCTTTTTGGTCAATCGAATTTGGGAGACATCGCCGTGCCATCAGCTGCCCCGCGTCCGTGCTCGCATCCTGGCTGTGGCGTGCTGGTCCGCGATGGCACGGGCCGATGTCCAAAGCACCCGAAGCAGTCGTGGGCGAAGAAGCCTCTGGCGGCCAAGCGGGTGACAGGCCGCAGGCTGCAGCAGCTGCGCAAAGAGTTGTTCGAGCGTGAGCCCCTTTGCCGGCCCTGTTATCGCAAAGGCATCGTGACCGTTGCGACCCAGCGGGACCATGTGATCCCGCTTGAGGAGGGTGGCACCGACACACGTGACAACGAGCAGGCAATCTGCGCTGCGTGCCATGACGAGAAGTCCAAGGCCGAGCGCGCGCGGGGTGTGCGGCGTGCATGGGCTGGATACCGGGAGGGGTGAAGCCTCCCGAGGGTGGCCGGCCGGGCCGGGGTTGCCTGGCCGGCGGTGCCGTTCTGCCGTTTTGCCGTCGTTTCGCCGTCCGGGGTCGATCCGGGGTCGAGGGGGGTAGGGGGTCTCGAAAGTTCCGGCTCTTTTGTGTGGAAACCGACCGCTCCGTGGATTTTTTGCATGCGCAGGTTTCAGGGGGTGGGGGGGGTAGGAGGTGGATCATGGGAAAAAGAGGCCCGGCAGCTAAGCCGGTTGAGCTGAAAGTGCTGGAGGGCAACCGGGGCAAGCGCCCGATGTCTGTCAACCTGGACAGCACATTCCGGCCCGAGGCGGGCATGCCCCCTGTGCCGAAGGGCTTGAGTCCGGGCGCTCGCAAGGTGTGGAAACGTCTTGGCGCAGAACTGCTGCGCTACAACCTGATCTCTGCGGTGTACTCGGACATCTTCGAGGAGCTGTGCGAGACCGTGGCGGATGTGAAAGAGCTGCGCCACTCGCTGCGTGCGCGCCAGAACCTGCTGCGCTCCGAAGGCAAAGACCCGATGGCAGCGTTTGAGGTGACCAGCCCGAACGGGCTGCCGATGCAGCACCCCCGCTATCAGATTCTCAAAAGCGAGCGGCAAATGATGCTGTCGCTGCTGGCCAAGTTCGGCCTGAGCCCTGCCGAGCAGGCCAATGTGACAACCGCAATCCGCGCGCAGCTGCAGCTTTTTGAGGGCGACGCACCGAAGGATGAGCAATCCCCGGCTGCGCCCACTGCCGCTCCGGCCTCTCCGCGAGGGTTCGCCGACTTCGACTAGAGCACTATGACCAGACCTCAAGCCGAGTATTTCGAGCGTGCCAAGGCTTACGCCAGGCGGGTGACGGAAGGTCAGGAGGTCGCTGGCAAGTATGAGCGGCTGGCATGCAAGCGCTTCCTGCGTGATCTGGATCGGCAGGGAGATCCCGGCTTCCTGTATGTCGTGGATGTGCGACTGGGAGGGCGTGCCTGCCAGTTCCAAGAGCTGCTTTGCCACATCAAAGGCGAGTGGGCCAAACCTGTCTATCAAGACGGCATGCTGAGCTACGCCAAGATCCGGCTTGAGGACTGGCAGATTTTCTGTGAGTTCAATCTGTTCGGCTGGGTGCATCGCCCGTGGACCGACGCTGAAATGCAGGCGCACCGGGATGCCGCCATGAGCGATGGGCTCACGGTCGAGCAGGTTGAGATGCGCGTGCAGATCGAGCGTGACAAGGTGGGCAAACGGCGTTTCCGGCGCAGTTATGAGGAGGTTGCGCGCAAGAACGCCAAGAGCACGCGGGCTGCTGGCCGGTGCCTTTATCTGGCCTTCGCTGATGATGAGCCGGGCGCACAGGTCTACAGCGCAGCGACAACTGGCGAGCAGGCGCGCGAGGTGTTCGATACAGCCCGCGAAATGGTGCTGCGCAATAGCGAGTTCCGCGAGCGTTTCGGCGTGACCGTAGGCCGCCACGACATCACATGCCCCAGCACGGCCAGCAGCTTCAAGATCCTCAATGCTGAGGCCAGCACGCAGGACGGCCTGAACGTGCACGGCGCTGCCGTGGATGAGGTGCACGCCCACAAAAAACGTGATCTGTGGGATGTGATCGAGTCGGCAGACGGGGCGCGCAGCCAGCCGCTGATCTCGGCGATCACCACTGCAGGTAAGGATACCGGCGGCATCTGTTTCGAGCTGCGCAGCTACACCATCAAGGTGCTGGAAGGCACGCATGTCGATGAGACATGGTTCGGGGTGATCTACACCATCGACGAAGGAGACGACTGGAAAGATCCAAAGGTCTGGCGCAAGGCCAATCCAAACCTTGGCATCAGCGCCAAGCTGGACAAGCTGGAGGCAACGAAGACCAAGGCGCTGGCAACGCCCAGTAGCCGGGGCAACTTCCTGACGAAGCACCTCAACGTCTGGACCAATGCCGGCACCAACTGGATGGACATGGAGGCCTGGAACGCCTGTGCCGATACTTCGCTGCGCGAGGAGCAGTTTGCCGATGAGGAGTGCTACGCAGCTACCGACCTGGCTGAGAAAAACGACTTCGCTGCGAAGGTCAAGATTTTCCGGCGTGACGATCTCTGGTACGTGTGCACACGTCTGTACTACAACCAGACCGCACTGCAGGAGAGCAAGACTGCGCAGCTGCAGGGCTGGGTAGAGGACGGGTGGATCAAGGTCAGTCCGGGCAACCTGACCGACTTCGACATGGTGGCGGACGACCTCAAGGCCGACCGCGACATGCACGACCTGAAAGAAGCTGCATACGACCCGGCGCTGTCCAGCTACTGGGCGCGCAAGCTGATCGATGAGGGCCTGCCCATGGTCGAGATCACGCAGCGCAGCCTGTTTTTTACGCAGCCGCTGCAGGAGCTTGAAGCCCTGGTGCTGGCAGGCAAGGTGCGGCACGACGGCAAT
This sequence comes from Delftia sp. PS-11, assembly GCF_029870285.1. Taxonomy (GTDB): domain Bacteria; phylum Pseudomonadota; class Gammaproteobacteria; order Burkholderiales; family Burkholderiaceae_C; genus Comamonas. Next base: position 42,687 of record NZ_JACSYA010000006.1, on the reverse strand, counting down.
CCGGCGATGAGCTGGATGGTTAGCAATTTGGTGGTGCTCACCAGCAAATACAACGAGCTGAAAAGCCCGACCAAGAACCGCAAGGAAGACAAGATCGACGGCGCCATTGCCATGCTGATGGCGTTCGGGCGTGCCTTGGCCCTGGCGGAGCCTCAAACCGACAAGCGCCAGAAAGCCAAGGCTTTCTGGGCGTCATTTGCAGAAGAGAACAGCGCATGAGTCCAATCCGAAAGGCGGTGCTCGGGGCGATGGCCTGGGCGCTCAAGGGCACTGACCTGACCCTGACCAATCCGCATGGCTGGAACGTCCTTGGTGTCGGGCCAACCTGGGCAAAGGTGCCCGTCGGGGAGCTGACCCAGTTGAAGATCACGGCGTCATGGTCGGCGATCCGGCTGATTGCCGAGACCGTGGGCACCATCCCGCTGCATCTTTACCGCACAACCCAGAAGGGCCGCGAGCGTGCCAAGGATGATCCGCGCTATACGCTGGTCCACGACCAGCCTTGTGACTACCTGACGGCGCCCGAGTGGAAAGAGGCCATGGTGGTCAGCTTGGCCACCATGGGCCAATCCTACAACGCAGTAGACCGCATGGAGTCCACGGGGCGCATCCTGCAGATACAGCCCGTGCACAAGTCCCGGGTCAAACCGGAAGTGCTACAGGACGGTGCAATCGTCTACTGGCTGAGCGACCGCCACGGCCGCCGGGTCCAGCGCAAGCGTGAGGATGTGATGCCGATCCGGGGATTCGGTGGTGTCGGCGAGCTGGAGGGCTATGCACCTCACCAGTTGCACAGCAACAGCCTGGCCCTTGCTGTAGCGCTGGAGAAGTATGCGGCAGAGTTCTTCGGCAGCGGAGGGCGCCCGCAGGGCATTTTGAAGACGACGGCTGATTTTGGCGAGCAGCAGCGGGACCAGATCCGTGCGGGCTTTGCGCAGTATCTGAAGGAGTCGCGCGACAAAGGTGAGCTGCCTGTGCTGGATGGCGAGACCGAGTACCAGCCAATCAGCACGCCGAACAATGAAGCGCAGTTCATCGAATCGCGCAAGCTGCAGATCGCCGAAGCAGCGCGGATTTACCGCGTGCCGCTGCACATGCTGATGGAGATGGACAAGGCCAGTTACGCCAACACCGAGCAGGCGAACAAGCATTTCCTCGACTACACGCTGATGGCGTACCTGGTGCGTATCGAGTCAGGGCTGAACAGTTGCCTGCTGACGCCTGCCGAGCGCCGCGCCGGCATGTATTTCCAGTTCGATGTCCGGGGCCTGTTGCGCGGCGACAGCTCGCAGCGAGGCGACTACTACATGAAGTTGCGCACGGCCGGCGCAATCACGCAAAACGAGATCCGCGAGCGCGAGGACATGCCATTGATGGACGGTGCAGACGATCTGCATGTGCCCCTCAACATGGCGCCCTCCGGCTTGCTCGGGGAGATCCTGACCAGAGACAAAGGAGGCGCGTAATGGATCGCCTGATCGCACCGATTGAAATCAAGGAAGCCAAGGCGGACGGCACTTTCACAGGCTATGCCGCCGTGTTCAACAACGTCGATTTGGGCCGCGACGTGATCCTGCCCGGCGCGTTTCGTGCGATGAAGGAAACGCGCGACGGCATGGTGCGAATCGCCATGAATCACGACCTCAAGCGCCTGGCCGGCAAGGCCAAGTGCAAGCAGGATGAGCGTGGCCTGTGGGTCGAGGGGCAATTGGCCCTCGGCGTGAGCTATGTGCAGGACGCCTATGAACTCATGAAATCCGGCGTGCTCGATGGCCTCTCTGTGGGCTTCGACATCCCCGACGGTGGGGCGACCTGGGAAGAGCGAGACGGCGACTATGTGCGGCTCATCAAGGATGCCGTCCTCTGGGAATTTTCGCTCGTGCCGTTTGGCATGAACCCCGAAGCGCTGGTGGAGACCGTCAAGGCCGCCACCACGATACGAGATTTCGAGGCGCAGTTGCGTGGCCTCGGATACAGCCAGCGCGAGGCCAAGGCCTTGGCTGCTGGCGGCTTTCAGTCGCTGGACTACCGGGACGGTGGTCCAGACAGCGGGACGCTGGCAGACAACCTTAAGCACCTCACGCACGCATTTACCTGGAACTGAAATCATGCATCGCATTACCCGCAAGCACATCACTTTTGCACTGCTCGCCGCCATGGCGATTCTGGCTGCTGCCAGCCTGCTGGGCGTCCCTATTGTGGCGCCCGAGACCTGGGCCGGCCTGGCAGCAGCAGGCGCGCTGCCCATGGCGCTCACGGGCGAAGTGGGGGGAGATGTCCGCAAGGCGCTGGAACAACTGACCGAAACCGCCAAGGCGGCCAAAGAAACGGTAGAGCAGGTGCGCAAGGCGCATGCCGATCTGGACGGTCGCGTGTCCAAGATCCACGAAGAGCTGAAGGCTGGCATGCCCGACGCTGCGACCAAGGCTGCATTTCAGGATGCTGTCCAGAAGGTGGACAAGGTCGAGAAGGCGCTGGAAAAGGTCAATGACGAAGTGGCCGAAATCGCCAAGAAGGCCGCCAACCTGCTGGGCGGTGGCGGTGACCAGAAAAAGAGCCTGGGCCAGCTGGTCAGCGAATCCGAAGTCTGCAAGAGCTATCGCGGTGGCGTGGTTGAGCTGGCCACCATGAATGCGCCGCTGTTCGGCAAGGCGGCTGTCACCAGCTCCGCCGCAAGCGCTGTCTCGCTGATCCTGCCCTACCAGGCCGGTATCGTGATGGGGCCTGATCCCGCACTGACAGTGCGTGACCTGTTCATGTCCGTCAGCATTGCCACCAACTCCGTTGAATGGGTGCAGGAAAAGCTCTTCACCAACAACGCCGGCTCGCGCAATGGCGAGGGCAATGCGCTGCCCGAATCCGGTCTGACCTTCGAGAAGAAAAGCTCTCCTGTCGAGAATATCGGCCACTGGATTCCTGCCAGCCGTCAGGTGCTGGCTGATGCGCCGCAACTGCAGGGCCTGGTCGATGGCCGCATGCGCCAGGGCCTGAAGATCAAGGAAGACGGTCAGTTGTTGTTCGGCGACGGCACCAATGGCAATCTGCTCGGCCTGGCGCCCCAAGCGGTGGCATTCAGCGCTGCTGGCATGCCCGCAGTGCCCAACGGTGGCCCGGCCCATACCAAGCTGGACTATCTGCGCTGGGCCTTCCTGCAGGTGGCCAAGGCCCAGTATCCGGCGACTTTCGCGGTGCTGAGCCTGGAAGACTGGGCACTGATCCAGATGATGAAGACCAACGACGGCGCCTACATCTTCGGCACGCCCACGGATGGTGCCGCGCCCCGTGTATGGGGAAAGACGGTGGTCGAAAGCCATGCCATGGCTGCGGACGACTTCCTGGCCGGCAGCGGCTTTGCGGCCACGATCTACGACCGCGAGGAGGTCAGCGTGCGCGTGGCCGAGCAGCATGCCGACTTCGCGGTCAAAGGCATGGTGGCTCTGATTGTCGAAGAGCGACTGGGCTTCACGGTGGAGCGTCCCTCTGCCATGGTGTCGGGCCAATTCCCGCAGCCGTAACCGACCGCAGACCCTTCACAAACGCCAGCCCTTGTGCTGGCGTTTGCACATCTGGAGCAAAGACATGGAAGCAGCAAAAACCTTTGAGCGTGACGGCAAGCGTTACCGGCCGGGCGATGCCATCCCCGACGGCCTCGACGCAGTGACCCTGGCGCATTACAAGCGCCACGGCATGGTCCGCGAGCCTCGCACGAAGCCGGCGCCAAGTGAAAAAAAGCCGGCAGGGCCTGGTCATAACGCATCTGCACCGGGATCGCGCCGCAATGCCACGCCCAAGCCGGCCCAAACGGCAACCCTGCGGCCGGTGGAGTCCGTCAGCACCGATCTGGCTCCGCTGGCTGGCCTGGCTGCCGTGGCAGATCAATCGCCGCCTGCGGCCGGTCCCACTGTCCCTGAGCCGTCGCTGGCTCCCCAGCCTGAGGATCAATCAGCAGCCGATGGCGGTGCTGCTGAGGGTGTTGCAAATGCCCCGTCTGCCGAGGGCTGACCATGCCTGAACCGCTGGTCAGCCTGGAGCAGGCCAAGGCCCATTTGCGCGTGGTCTCCAACTTTGAGGACGCTGATATCCAGCTCAAGCTGTCGGCAGCCATTGAAATCGCAGTCGCCTATCTGGATCGTCAGGTCTTTGCCACCCAAGCGGAAATGGCTGCAGCTGTCGCAGCCGGCGAAGCCGGGCCAATGCCCATGGTGTGCACGGACATGGTGCGCGCAGGCATCTTGCTGATCCTGGGTGATCTGTATGCGAATCGGGAAGACGTGGTGGCAGGCAGCGCAGCCAGTCGTTTGCCCACGGGTGCCAGGGCTTGCCTGAACCCCAAGCGCAGAAAGGGGTGTTGATGTGCAGGCTGGAAAACTCAACGAACAAATCACCCTGCAGCGGCTTGAGGTGAACAAGGACGCCAGCGGTGGCATGGTGCGGCAGTGGGTGGATTTCGCCAAGGACTTGCCTGCGAGCCGGCGCGACTTCGCTGGCGTGGAAAAACCCGCCACGAGTGCAGCGGGTGGTGAAGTCTCGGTAGGACGGACCGAATTCACGATTCGCTGGATGCCTGGTGTTGACGCCACCATGCGGCTGCTGCATGGCCAGGAATGCCACGCCATTCGCCACGTCAACAACTTCGCCGGGCGGCGTGAATCGCTGGTCCTCACATGCGAAACGGGGGTGCGTGATGGCTGAGAAAACCGGTATCACCGGCGTGTCCGAACTGGCTGCGTCTTTCCGGGAAGTGCGCGAGGATGTGGCTCGCAAAGTCGCTCGGCGCATGGTTGTCGCGGGTGGGCGGCTGATCATCGAGCGCGCCAGAGCGATTGCCAAATCGAATGGATCGGTGATCAGTGGCGCCATGGTCGAGAACATCGCCATCAAGCGCGAGACCAAGGCGCCCGATGGTACGGCCCAGTACCACGTCGGTGTGCGCCACGGCCGCGACCAGTCGCAGAAGGTGCAGGCCCGGGGCCAAAAACGATTGGTCGTCAGCCGTGGGCGTATCCAGACGCGCCGGGACAACGATCCGTTTTACTGGCGCTGGGTCGAGCGGGGCCGCCGTGTGGTGCCTGCATCGGTCAAGACCGGCACCACGACATACACGCAGCGGCTGCGCAATGGGCGTGTGGTCACGCGCACGCGCAAGTACGAGGCCACAAGCCTGCGCGCGCGCCGGCGCATTGCATCTGAGGGCCTGGTGGGGCACAAGCCATTCATTGAGCCCGCATTCGAGCAAGAGAGCGACAACGCGATCACTGCCATGGAGCGCACGTTGCAGCGCTACCTGGCCGGCGAGCGCAAGAAAGGCAGCACATGACCGCATCGACCAGCATCCATCAGCGGCTGCTGCCGGTGCTGCAAAGCGTGCTGGGCAATACCTGGTGGCTTGAGCTGCCGCCGCGCCCGGCCTGGCCCGCTGCGGTCTTCAGTGTGGAGACCGCGCCGGAGCCGGGGTGGTGTGCCGGTGGCGGCTATGACGCACACGACGCCACGGTGATCGTGCTCAGTCGCAGCGCCATCGAGCTGGATGCCCTGCTGCCGACCGGCGGGGGCGGTGCCATGCGTGCTGCGCTGGAGGGCATGGAGCACTACCAGTGGGAGGTGGGGTGCGAGGACGCCGACTATGAGGACGACCCGCAGGTCTACGGCCGCGCACTGATCGTGCGCTTGCGCACCCCCCGATACATCACAGCAAAGGATCAACCATGAGCCAGAAGAAAGAGCAGATCCCCGCAGTGCAGACGTCTGCACAGACTGTGCTGGCCGAGTCCGGCAAGCCCGCCAAGCTGGAGCACCACGAAGCTACCAAGCTGCCTGCACCGGATGAATTCCACGGCCGCGCGGGCCGCTATGTGCGTGATCCTGCGACGGGCGTGCGCGCGCTGCGCAAGGACTGACCCGCTGCAGCCCCTATCAACGAGAAAGGAAGACCCATGGGCAAGTCCATGAAACAAATGCTGCTGCTGGCCAAGCTCCAGCCTGCAGTCGGCACCCCTGTGGTGCCAACGGCCGGAGCCAATGCCATCCTCTGCCGCGCCCTGGCGCCTGAGCCGATCACGGCCGAGCAGGTCGAGCGCACGCTGATCCGTCCGTACAAGGGCAATGGCGGCAAGCTCACGGCAGGCGAGCATCGCAAGCTCACATGCGAGGTCGAGCTGGCCGGCAGCGGCACGGCTGGCCAGCCGCCGGCCTGGGGCGAGTTGCTGCAGGCCTGCGGCTTTTCGGAGACCGTGACGCCGGGTGTGGATGTGCAGTATCACCTGGTCAGCGGTGGCGAGCCCGTGCTGACGCTGTATGGCTACCTCGACGGCACGCTGTTCAAGATCACGGATGCCAAGGCGACGGTCAGTTTCGAGCTGAACCCCAAGGGCATCCCGGTCATGAAATACGAGTTTCTCGGCGCGTACTCCAAGCCCGAGGAAGGCGCCATGCCGACGGGCGTGGATTACTCGGCATTCATGCAGCCCAAGGTCGTTGGCAAGACCAACACGCCCACGCTCAACATCTTCGGGCACTCCAGCTGCACCAGTGCGTTTTCGGTCAACCTGGCCAATCAGCTGGCCTGGCGCGAGCTGATCAACTGCGCCGGTGCATCGAGCCCGGACCGTAAGCCCACGGGCTCCATCACGATGGAGTTTCCCAAGGCGACGACGAAGGACTGGACCGAGATCGTGCGCAAGAGCGAGACCGGCGCCTGCAACATCGTCCACGGCCTGGATGCCGGCAACATCGTGGAGTTGCAAATGCCCAATATCCAGCCCGGCCCGTTCACGCTCAGCGATGACCAGGGCGTGGCCATGATGGCTTTGCCATTCGACATCAACCCCGCCAACGGCGATGACGAACTGGTCGTGATCGTGCGTTGATGCGCCGCATTTTTCTCTCCCTGCTGGGCCGCGTTTCGCGGCCTTTTTGTTTTCTCCATCACTTCAACAAAGGACATCCCATGTTCAATCTGACCCCCTCCGAAACTTTCAAAGAGCCCGTCAAGATGCAGGTCAAGACGGAAAACGGCCTGTGGCGTGAAGAGACCTTCACGGCCATCTTCCTGCGCACTGGCGAAGAGCGCCGTGCCGAGCTGCACGACAAGCCTTTTGCCGAGGTCGTCGATGAGGTGCTGGTGGGCTGGGAAATGGTGGACCTGCAGCGCCGGCCTGTCGAATTCACGCCCGAGAACAAGGCCGCTTTCCTGCGCCTGTCGGGCGCAGCGCGTGAAACCGCACTGACGTACCTGCGCGCCAACGCAGGGGCCAAAGCAAAAAACTGATCGAGGCCGCGCGCTGGTGGGCGGGAATCCGCCCGCCGCCGGTCAGTGTCTATCTGCCTGAGGAGTCCATGCTGGAAGCCATGCAGGCGATGGGCGCGCCGGCCCAAGACATCGAGCGCGTGGCCGCTGCCATCGAAGCGCAGCGTGCCATCTTGGAAAAACCGCCGGAGACCTTCGGCGTCTGGGCTGAAAACTGGGATGTCGTGATGGCCTGGCTTGATGTGCAGACCCAGTGGCGCATCGTCCCTGTACCCATGGGACTGGACGGCTCCAAGCTGGTTCATGTCGGGCTCGACTATGCCGGCGTTGCTGCCTGGCTGGATCTGTTCGCGCAGCAGCGCAAACGCCGCGAAATCATGGCCGGCCTGCAGATGATGGAGCGTGCTGCCCTGTCGGCCCTGCATGAAATCAGACAACAACAAGAGAGGGGCTAGCCATGTCCGCACTGGGTTCGCTCGTCGTCAAGCTCGCGCTGGAATACGCGCAGTTCAGCAAGGGTCTGGAGTCCAACGAGCAGGAAGTAAAACAGCACGCCAAGCGCGTGCAAGACACTTACGAGCAGATGGCTGCCGGTGTGGCCGCCCGCATGGACAGCCTCAAGGGCGCTGTGCTGGGGGCCATTGGCGGCGCCGTTAGCGCGTTTGGGCTGACCTCGGCGATTGCCAAGATCAAGCAGGAGACCATCGACGCAGAGAAAGAGCAGCAGCAGCTTGCGGCTGCCATCAAGTCCACGGGCGGGGCTGCCGGCTGGAGTGTCGAGCAGCTCAACGAGATGGCCGACAGCCTGGAAAAGCATAGCAATTTCAGCGCAGGCCAGATCAACCAGGCGCAGGCGCGCATGCTCAGCTATTCGGGCGTGGTCGGCAAGGTGATGCCGCGCGCCATGCAAGCCGTGGTCGATATGTCCGAGCGCATGGGCTACCAGGTTACTGCGGCCGCAGAGACCATCGGCAAGGCCCTGGACGTGCCCAGCGCAGGCCTGTCCGCCCTGTCTGAGCAGGGTTTCCGCTTTACGGCGGAGCAAAAGGAGATGGTCAAGCAGCTGGAGCGCACAGGGCAGACGGCCAAGGCGCAGGAGATCATCCTGAACGCATTGGAGGCCAGCTATGGCGGCGCGGCGCAAGCTGCGCGCGACACGCTGGGCGGTGCGCTGCAGGCCGTGACCCATGCGGTTGACAGCCTGATGACGGCCGACAGTGCCAGCCTGCCAGGCCTGCGCGACAGCGTGAACGGCCTGGCTGAAACGCTCAGCGGCGAAAGCGTGCGCGCGGGCTTTCAGGCTTTCATTGGGGTCGTCGCTGACGTTGGCACCTTTGCCGCCAGCAGCATGGCCAAGCTGGTGGAACTGGGCCAGGCTGCGGCAGAACACAAGGGCGAGATCGGCGTGGTGCTGGGCATGCTGGCCGGTGCCGGCACTGCGGCTGGTGCCCTGAAAGTTGCGGCTGCCATCGGCGGCGCCGGTGGCATTGTCGGGGCGCTGGGCAAGGCCCGTGCAGCGGTGCTGGCTCTGAGCATTGCGCTGGCGTCCAATCCTGCCACCCTGGTGCTGTTGGGCATTGGTGCAGCCACGGGTGCGGCCATTGCAGCCAATCTGGCAGACCCTGTGGGCGACAAGCTCACCAAGGAAATCGAATTCCAGACCGAGCGCCTGGCCCAAGCCGAGGCGCTGCTTGAGCGTGCGGGCGGCCCCAAGGGGCAGATGACGGCCAAGCTGGAGGCCCGCATTGATGGTATCCGCACGCACCTGGATGCCCTGCGCACTGCCGCCGGCGTGGCAAAGCCTGCCGTGCAAGAGGTCGCAGACCAGGTGTCAGGTGTGGCCGATGCAGCCAACAGCTCGGAAAAGCCCCTGGGCCAATCCGAAGAGTGGCTCAAGAAATACGGCACCACGGCGCAGAAAGCCGCTGTTGAGATTGAGGAGTGGAAGCGCAAACTTGGCTCGGCATTCACGCCCGAGATGGAACGCCAGATCAGGGATTTCTACGCCAAGCAGGACGAAGGCGCCAAGGCCAGTGCGCAGTCCGCCAAGCAGTTGCAGACGGCGTATGAGGGGCTCACGAAGTCCCTGGACGAAAAGATTGCGGAGCAAACGCAGGAGCTGCAAAGCGGCGACAAGCTCACGGAATCCGACAAGCAGCGCATCAAGTTTGCAGAGGAGCTGAAAGGCTCGCTCAAGGGGCTGTCTGCTGCCCAGCGTGCCAATGTGCTGGCCCAGATCGACAGCCTGGCTGCGCTGGAAAAAGAGAACGAGGCGCGCAAGGATTTCCTGCGGCATGCCGAAGAGGACCGGAAGCGCCGCCAGGATATAGCGAGCGCTGCAGAGCAGAACGTGCAGTCGCTGATTGACGGCAACAAGACTTTGCGCGAAGAGATCGAACTGATCGGCCTTTCCGCTGCGCAGCAGGCCAACGTACTGGCGCGGCGGCAAGAGGCCATCCTCTTGATCAAAGAGCAGCAGCTGGCAGAAATGGAGCGTGCCAGCGCTGCCAGCGGGTTTAACTCGCGCGAGCAGCTTGCGCTGATGCAGGAAATTGAACTGCTGCGTGAACGCCTCTCGCTGACCCGCGACAAGCAGATCCGCGAAGCTACGGCGACAGCGACAGCCGAGAACGTGGCCGACTGGCAAAAAGGGGTGGACCAGATCGGGCAAAGCCTGTCTGACCAGCTGATGGAGGGTGGGCGCAGCTTTGGGGACTACATGCGCAACCTGGGCCGCACATTGGTCTTCACCCCGATCATCAAGGCCATTGTGCAGCCCGCAGCAGGCAATGTGGCCAGCGGTCTGGCATCAATGCTTGGCTTGAATGCCGGCACTGCATCGCAGTCGAGTGGCAGCGGTGGGCCTGTCAGCTGGTTGAGCGGTGTGAAGACTGCGTACAACGCTTTCGATGCCTCCCTGCTGACGGACTTCGGAACGGGCCTGGGGATGAATATCAACAAGCTCGGCACCAAGCTATTCGAGAAAGGGCTTGAGAAAGCTGGCGAAAGCCTGATGGATCTCGGCGTGAAGGTTGCCGAGTACGGTGATGTCATCAACACGGCGGGCAGTGTCCTCAGCTATGGCAAGGCGCTTTTCGATCTGAGCAAAGGGCGCTATGGCTCTGCCATCGGTACGGCTGTCGGGCAGTGGTTTGGTGGCCCTATCGGCGCGACCATCGGATCTTTCCTGGGTACCTCGCTGGATAAAGCATTCGGCAGTCGAGGTGCGAACCATGCAGGTGCTGCGTACAGCACTGCCGGCGGCAGTAATGACCAGGCTGCAGCCCAGTTGTTTGGCCGTGCTGCCGGCGACTGGTATGACGATCTGACACAGCGCCATAGCGCAGACCTCGGCAAGCAGCTGGGGACCACGGTCAATGCGCTGTCCGGCGTCTACAAGTCGCTTGCAAAGTACGCGGGCGATAGCGCAAAACAGATCGACATCGTGGCGGGCTTCGCAGTCAATCCGGTGCATGGCGATGAGGACAGCTACGGCTACTTCAGGCTGATCAACCAGCTGACAGGCGAAACGCTCAAGGACTACACAGCGCGCGATGGTGTGCTGGGTGCGGACCCGGAAAAAGCCTGGGCGCAGTATGTCGCTGACATGGGCTCTGCCCTGGTGGCGGAGATCAAGACGGCGGATATACCCGGCTGGATGCGGTCTGTCTTCGATGGCCTTGATGATGAGATCACACTGGAGGGTCTGACGGCGGCGCTGCAGGAAATTGCAGCGCTGGATGGTGTACTGACCAGCATGCGGCGCAATCTGCAGGGGTTCGGTTCGCTGGCAGACAGCACGTTCACTGCTTTGCTCAAGCACGCCGGCGGATTGGAGCAGCTCAGTGCGGGCGTGAGCGCGTATTACGAGCAGTTCTACAGCGAGGGAGAACGCGCGGCGAATGTCACGCGCGATGTGACCGAGGCGCTGGCGGCAGTCGGCATCGAGATGCCGCGCACGCGCGCTGAGTTCCGGGCGATTGTGGAGGCCAATGCTGCGCTGGGTGATGCCGGCGCGCGCACTGTCGCTGCAATGCTGGGTGTCGCGGATGCATTCGCCAGTGTGGTACCAGAGTCGGAAGCCGTCGCGGACTCTTTGGGCCGCGCCATGCAGGGGCTGCTCGATGAGCGCCGCAAGCTGGAAGCGGACTTGCTGCGTGCGCAGGGCGACGAAGCGGCTTATCTGGCTGCTACGCGCGCGATTGCCACGGACGGCTATAACTCTGCTGAGTTGGCTGCCTGGGACTACAACGAGGCATTGCGCAAGCAGATCAGCGAAGCTCAGGCGGCGGCATCGGCTACCGAGGCTGCAGCACAGGCCATGGCAGCGATGCGCGAGCAGGCCGATAGCATCGTGCGCGAGCAGCGCGATTCGCTCGATGGGCTGTTGGCGAGTCTGCGCCGGCAAGAGCAGCAGGAGGAGGGCGGCTTTGTCGGCAGCCTCTGGCTGTCGGGCTCTGAGTTCACGCAGTTTTCTGCGTTCGCCGACCAGCTCGATGGTGCCGCTGGCGCGCTCGCGCAACTGCGCACGCTGGGCCTGGGCGATGAGCTGGCCGGCTATGTCGAGCAGATCGGCGCCATCGTCCGGCAGACCGAGCAGGTGCTTGCCGCCGAGCTGTCGGCGCAGCGCCTGCGCGCTGGCGATACAGCGGGTGCGCTGGCTGCCGCTGTCAGCGCCAACATGCCGCGTTATGCGGATTTCTCGGCGGGTGGGCAGTTTCAGGCGGGTGCGTTCAACGATGCGATGGCGCGCCAGCGTGGGCAGGCTGCAGCCGGCCTGCTGGCCAGTGCGCAGGCCAATGCGCTGAGCATCCCGAACTCGGCGGCTGTCATTGCGCAGCTCAAGGGCGAGGTGATGGCGTACACGCAGGAGTCCGTGCTGCGTGAGCTGCGCGTGCAGGGGGCTGAGATGTTCGGCCCCATGGTCAATGGCCTGCTGACAGGGCTGTGGGAGGGGATGGCCCGTGGCGCTGCCGAGGGCAAGCTGCTGGCCGGCAACGTGGGGTCCGTGGGCTGGATGCCGGGCTATGGCACGGTGGTCGGCGAGGATCTGCAGCTGGTCGCGCGCTCCATCGACACAATCAACCAGGCGTTTGCCAATGGCCGGATCACAGTCCAGGAGGCGGAGGCGGCGCTGGAGTACCTCAATGCCACCTTTGGCGACCTGATCCCGCTGCTGTCCGATACGGCGGCTCAGTTCGGTCGTGCGGCCGATGCGGCAGCAGCGCAGGCGCGCGCCGGCATCACGTCGCTGCAGGGAGTCTTTGGCCAGCTGTCGGGCATCGTCGCCGGCATGGATGAGGCCGCCCGCAAAGCCAATACCAGTCTGTCGCAAGCGACAAACGCCATTGGCCTGCTGGGCAGCATGAGCACGGAGTTTGGCAAAGCCGCTGCAGGGTCTGTGGATGCGGCCATGTCTGCGATTGGCATGTACGCAGATGCGGCGGCTCTGGCGCAGCAAAAGGAGGAGTGGGGCCAGGCCGACATGTATGCGCGATCCGCGCAGGAGCTGCGCCTGCAGCTGCCTGAGCTGCGCGCTGCAGAGGTGCGCGGCAAGCTGGTGTCCGATGCTGCCGCCCTGGCCGCCAGCATTTTGACCACGGCGGATGCTGCGCGTGCGGCCAAAGAGCTGGAGGGAAAAATCACCCTTGGCGAAGGCCAGACGCTGCGCGACCTGACGCTACTGGTCGATGGCCTGGGCCAGTACGACAACACGGCTTTTTATGAGTCGTTCGCGCGGGTGACGGATGCGCTGGGCAAGGGCCAGATCACCGAGGCGCAGTACTCCACATTGTTCGACTACATGGTCACGACCTATCAGGGCGTAGACCAGGAGGCCGAGCGTGCGGCCCAGGCACTCGCGGCGCTGCAAAGCGCAGCCGGCAGCCTGGCCGACGAGCTGCTGCTGGGGGATTACAGCTCATTCTCGGCCAAGGACAAGGCTGCGGAGGCCGTGCGCCAGTACGACGAAGTGATCAGTGCAGCCCTGGCGGGCGGCGATGTCGCTCAGGGTGAACTGGCGAAGGCCACGAACACGATGCTGCAAAAGGTGCGCGACAGCACGACAGACCCGCTCGAAATGGAGCGGCGATTCGGGCTGACGATCAACCAGCTGCGCGCAGTGGAAAAGGCCCCGGAAGTCTCGCCCGAGGTGAAACAACTGCAGGCCCTGCAGAAAGAAGTGGTGCTGTTGCGCACGGAACTGACCAAGGCCCTGGCCGCGGTCAAGGAAGAGGGCCAAGGCACAAACCGCCTGCTGCGGGAAGCTGCAGCAAAGAAAGGGTGATGCATGAATGTGATTGAACTCGAACCAGTTACCGATGCCACGCTGTTATCCAGCAGCGTGGCAGAGGATGACTATCCGCCCTGGAGCGCTGTGGTCAGCTATGTGGTCGGCCAGGTCGTCATGCGTGCTGTCAGCGGCGTGCACCTCAACTTTGAGGCCCTGACCGCCGGCGTTGATGCGACACCGCCCGAAGTCTCCGCGAAGTCCGACACGCCGCGCTGGCTCAACCGTGGCCCCACGAATCGCTGGGCCATGTTTGATGACGCTATCGGCACGTTCACCGTGGACGAAACGGAGATCGATGTGTCCATGGTGGCGCGCGGCGCTGACTCGCTGTTGCTGATGGAGCTTGTCGGGCGCCAGGCAGCAGTAAGCAGATGGCTGGATGGTCAGGTTATCTATAGCGCTACCCTGGATCTTGACGACACGCCCATCGCCGGTTTTTACGACTGGTTCTTTGAGCCATTCCGTCAGCGTGGAGCGGTGCTCCTGAAGGATCTGCCCGGGGCTGTCTACGGCGGCAGTGTGCAGATTCAACTCACGGGTACCGCTGGCGTTGCCTGTGGCGTCTGTCGATTGGGATACGCGCGCTCCATTGGTCTGGCCGAGTACGGCGTTGACTATGGGATTGAGGACTACTCAACGAAGAGCACCGACAAGTTTGGACGCTTGACCCTCCAAGAGGGGGCCTATTCCCAGATCGTCAAGCTGCGCGCCGAAACCCCAGTGCAGGACTTCAATCCGCTATCTCGGCGGCTCGCGGGGTTGCGCGCGACCCTGGCTTATTTTGAGCTGACGGACCGAGCCGAGCTGATCAATGTCAACGTGCTTGGCTACTACAAGGATTTCCGAATCAACCTGCCCGGTCCCATGGTGCTCTATACGACCCTGGAACTGGAGTCTCTTGCGATGACACTATGAGCGATGAAAATATTCCCGAAGTAACCCCTCTGCCATTGATTGATCGCACTCAGCCACCATCGGTAGTGCGCCCTCAGGTCGATGAGTATTTTGGCACTCACCTGCCGCTGTTCACTGGCCAGCTCAATGCATTTGCTGCAGCCATCTCTCAGATTGGTCGTGATGTTGCGCTCAAGCATGGTGAGGCTGAGGGCTACAAAAACAGCGCGAAGTATTCTGCTGAAGATGCAGGGTGCAGTGAGCTGGCCGCGAATAGTGCGAAAGACACGGCGGTGCAGGCCATGGAGGATGCGGAGTCTGCGCGGGATGAGGCGGTTGCAAAATTTCTCGAATTCGCAAGGCGCTACCTTGGCGAGAAATCTGTTCCGCCAGTTGTGGACAATCAGGGCAATCCGCTGGCTATTGGCGCTCTGTACTTTGATACGGCACTGAATTCCATGCGTGTTTTTAAGGTGGATATGCAATGGGGCGCGGCGTATTTGCCCAATGATGCATATCAGGAAAAGCTTGTCAGCGGAAACAACGTCAAAACCGTCGATGGGCAATCGATTGTTGGATCGGGCAATCTGGAGACCCGCAAGCCAAAGATTGTGGTGCTGGAAAGCGGTACAAGCTGGACGGCTCCAGAAGGGTACTCCTACGTGATCGCGCTGCTGTCCGGCGCGGGTGGCGGCGGCGGTGGTGCGGGGGCCGGTGGGGGTGGTGGTGGCGGCGGCGGCGTCACATCCGGCAGTGCGACAAGTGGTGGCGGTGGCGGCGGCGGGAGCGGGGGGCTTGGCGCACCTGGCGGGTCCGGGTTGGTCGTGCGCACGCCGCCTATTGCCATCGTGCCTGGTACGGCCTACACCTACGCCATTGGCGCACCTGGGACTGGCGGCGCAGCTGCAGCAACTGGCGGCACTGCTGGTAATGGCGGTACTGGTGCCGGTACTGGCCCAATTATGGCCGGAGCTGGTGCTGCGGGGGCTGCTGGTGGTGCGGGCGGTACGACATCCATGTTTGGATACTTGGCCCCAGGAGGTGCTGGCGGCGCTGGCGGTATTGGTGGCGGTGGTGGTGGCGCCGGTGCTATGGGCGTCAGCTTTGCGGCAACAGGGCAAAACGGGCCAGGGCACGGTTCTGGCGGCGGCGGTGGCTCTTACTACTACGGGTCTTACGCGCCGCAGGGCAGCACTGGAGCCACCGCTACATCGGCGGCGGGCGCCGGCGCATCGGCGGTTGCTGCGTCGGGCCTGATGGCTTTTGCGGGCCGTACGGCTGCAAACCCTGCCAACAACAACCCTGGTAGTGCTGGCGGCACGGGTACACCAAGTGCTGGCGGCGCAGGCGGCACGGGGGGCGCAAGCATGACCACAGCGGCGGCAGGCGCCATCGGGCTCGATGCGGACCACGGTTCTGGCGGCGATGGCGGCGCAAGTTCTGGTGCCGGTGGCAACGGGGGCGCTGGCAATTACTACGCTGGCAGCAATGGGTTTGCGGGCACTGCAGGCTCTGCTGCGCATGCAACCCTGGGCAAAGGCAAAAACGGCAAGCCGGGCGTGATCATTCTGGAGGTATACGCGTAATGCAGGTGCACATCATCGAAGACGGGGTGGTCGTCAACACCATCATTGCCACGGTCGCCGAGGCTGAGGCCGCATACCCGGATGCCGTCTGCATCGATGCAGAGCAGCATGCGGGCGGCGTGGGCTGGCTGTGGGATGGTCACGCCTTGACGCCGCCCCCGCCAGCCCCCGATCTGCCGCCGCCCGTGCCTGACTCATGTTCCAAGCGCCAAGGCGAATTGGTATTGCTGACGGTGCCCATGGAGGTGGACGGCCAGCAGCTCACGGTTTTGCACTGGCTGGAGGCCAAGATCGCGGCAGAGCCTGACCCCATCGAAAAGCGCCGCATGCAAGCGGAGCTGGGTGCTGCGACGTGGGAGCGTGCAAACCCGTTCCTGCAGCAAATCTGGGCTGCGCTGGGGCACAGCCAGGCCGAGCTTGATGAGCTTTTTCGCCGGGCCGTGACGCTCTGATCGCTGGCGCCCCAAAACACACCAACCCGCTTCGGCGGGTTTTTTTATGCCTGGAATCTCATGATGCCCGAACCCACAACGACAGCGGCCGGTGCCGCTGTCGTGGCCGGTGCTGCAGTCTCGACGTCTGCACTCACGGTATTCGGCATGCCCCTCGGGCTCCATGCCGATCTGCTGCTGGCTGGCTTCTTCGGTAGCTTGGTCAGCATCATCTTGCTCAACACGGTTCCGGGAACGACCGACACATGGCGCGAGCTGCTGCGCACATCTGTGCGTCGCTTGGCCGTGGCCTGGGCAAGTTCTATCACCTCCGGCTATCTCACACCCCTGGCATTGCTTGTTGCGAACGTGCCGCCGGCGTTGATGCTGTCCATGGCGTTTCTCGTTGGTGCCGGTGCGCAGCGTGTGCTTGTCGCACTGATGCGCCGCTACTGGCCAGCGGAAACAGAGGGAGGCTGACATGCAGCAGTTCGCATCCCCGTTGCTGTGGATCTTCGGCCTGGTCGTGCTTGCCGAGGCGCTCAACAAGCTGGAGCGCACGCGGCCATGCCTGCCCGGCCTGACGGCCAATGGCCGGCTGCTCGCCTGGCTCAAGGCCCTGGCTTGGGCATTGCTGGCCCTTGCCGGCGCCGGCGCGCTCGTCGCGCCCATCTTCGACCCCCGCCCGCCATCGACCCGTGAACTGTGCATGTTCGCGGGCTTTGTCGTGCTCATCGTTCGCACCCGATTCAAAGAGGGATAGATATGCAATTGACCCCCCATTTCACGCTGGCCGAAATGACCGCCAGCAGCACTGCCCAGCGCTTGGGCCTGGACAACACGCCCACTGCAGAGGCGCTGCAGCGCCTGGTGCTCACAGCCGCGATGCTGGAGCGCGTGCGCGCTCATCTGGGTGTGCCCGTCATCGTCACCAGCGGCTACCGCTCGCGCGCAGTCAATGCGGCTGTGGGCGGCGTGACCAGCAGTGACCACGCAATCGGCTCTGCTGCTGACATCGTGGCGCCGCAATTCGGCGCTCCGTATGATCTGGCCAAGGCCCTGGCGCCGCATATCAACGCGCTCGGCATCGGACAGATCATCTACGAGAGCGTGGGCGGCAAGCAGTGGGTCCATCTGTCGATCCGCACGCCCGACAAACCCGTCAATCGCGTGATCACCGTCCACGGCCGCAACACGATGGCAGGCATTCAGGAGGTGTGACCCATGGCGGCCCTGACTCCTCAATCCTGGGCCGTGCGCGTGGCTGCAGCCGCGCTGCCCTATGTGCTGCTGGGCGTGGTCTGTGCGGCCGCCGGCGCGGCCGGTGGCTGGCATTTCACTGGGCAGGCTTGGCAGGCACGCCATGACCGCGAGGCGCTGGCGCGTGCCGAGGTCCAGCGCCTCGCCGACAAGGCCGCAGACCTCAGGCGCCAAGCCGAGCGCAAGACGGCAGGCACTGCGGCCGGCAAGCACGCTGCGGCGCTTGACACCCTGAACAAAAAATTAGGAGGCGCACATGCGCAAATCGCTCTGCTATCTCGTCGCCAGTGTCTCGATGCTGGCACTGTCCGCATGCTCAACGGTATCGGCGCCGCTGCCTCCGGTGCAGATGATGTGCGAGCCGCTGCCGGCGACTCTTCGAGTGCGGCCCCGACCCCTTCCCCCGCTGCGCACGACGCTGCCGGATACGCAAGCGAGCGGGATGTAGCGGAGGCGCTGGCTGTCTGCCGGGCTGGCTATGGATCGCTGGCCAGCCAAGTCAATCAGATCCTTGACGTCGAGGATGCTCGCGAACAAGGTGAAAATTGACGATAAATATCGTGTTGGCTCCATTCCTGTTGCAAGACAAAAGTCCGCTGTGCCTGATTTCTCCAGAAGTAACGTTCTTTTGCGCAATCCAAGCCTTATCTTCGTTTAGATCAGATATTGAGATCTAGTGCTGCCTAGTAGGACTTCTCTGTGCCTAGCCTCTTGGAGTTGGTGCTGCTGACGGAGCCGCCTATGCGTAGTATTAAATTTTCCTTGGATGCAGAAATAAGATCCAGGGTGCTGTGCAATAAATAGAATTTATCTTAGAGCGTGTTATGCACTTTGAAAAATTCTCTTTTGTGGCAAGCACTTGCGCACGTTTTTGCAAAACGTGGAAATCGTGAAATTTTTCATTGAAATCAACGACTTGCGCGGAATTTCATAACACGCCCTAGAAAAGAAATTAATTCTGTTTTTCTTGTAATTCGGAAATATGAAATTTGTGCGGTGTATTAAAATTTTGAAAAATCTAGTCCCATGGAGGAATGTCGTCTGCTGGAAGGATCGGTGAAAATATTGATGGAGTATCGGTTTTTTTTGTGAATATAATTTCACCAGAAATGGTAATAACTTTTTCGTAGATTGGATGATTTAAGCTGCTGTAAGCGGCTTCAGCTAATGGGCGATACCTTTCATCTATAGATGCTGCTTCCCCGAGTAAACCGGATAATTTTCTTGTTAGGCGAATTTTTTCTAATTGTGTTCCTGCTTCATTGATTCTCTCTTCAATTTTTCGTGCTTTAAAGAATCGAGAATGCGGTACTGCTATTTTTCCGTCTCTAACTACTACACCTGTTATGTGCTTTGTAGAGCCTTTTCCAAAAAATCTTGTTTTGCTCTTATTGATTTTGTGGCCATGACTAGATACAATGGACTCAACCCGCCTGCAAAGCTTAGGCGGTTGCCTGGCTCCAGAAAAAGTAATGTCATCGACATAGCAAGTAAAAATCAAGCCCGATGAACGCGCCAATCTATTAAGCGCGTCAAACATTGGCTTGTTTGCATAGATAGAAATAATTGGGCTAACAGGGCTACCGGTGGGTAGGCGGCCAACGTCCCCTGGCGTAGGGCAGTAGCAAATAACTTTGCTAAGTAATGAGGCAACATCTGCAGAGCACTGCATCTCTTGAAAAAAGAATTGCTTTACATGCTCTTGTGAAGTTGATGGATAAAATTGCTCAATATCAAATGTTGCAACAACATCAGAATATTGATGTGCTTTGGCGTTTGATCGGTAAGATCTGTGTTTGACTGCCGCATGCGCATAACTCACTAATTCGACACGGGAAAGTAAATCACGAATTCTGTCGTGAATGCGCCTCAATTCACGCTTGGGCTCCTCAACATTGCGCGATTTTTTTGGTTTTCCAGTAAACTCACATGTAGTTTCTGGAATTTTAAATAATTTATATTGATTTGGTCCAGTGAGTGCTTTGAGTGTGGCTTGGCTCGTGCATAGTAAATTCGCCAGTCGTGCCTTGGAACGTAGTTTAAAAAAAGCACACTGATCAAATGCGTAACCAGGCATTTTTCTATGCCTTCGCGGTAATCCGCTTTTTTGATGTGTTAGCTGCCCAGTTAAGTAAGGCTAATGCCTTCTTGCCAACTGAAAATCTAACCTTGGAGCCAAATTTGTCGTCATCTAGACTTTCCGAGAAAAAAAGTAAAGATGACATTGATATTCCAAATCTCTCGGAGTATTTTCCGAGGATTTCCAAGGATGGAGTCTTTTTCCCAGATTCAATTTCTGAAAGAAAGGAATTCGAAAGACCAAGCTCATAGGATAGCTGAGTCTGTGTCATGTCGTGGTAAACACGAACAAGCCGTAGCGCTTCGCCTAGCATACAGCCTCCAAAAAAAGTAAAAGAATCGAGGTGAGTTGCGGTTAGAAGAATTCTTTGATTTTGTCAATCCCCTTGTCGCAGAAATCGAGAATTTTCCCGAGACCCCCAACAAAATTCATAACAGCACTCAGAAGGGCCAGTGATGAAGGCTTCTGACTTTTTTCGTCAGCAGCCGACGGCTTGCCCATCTTCTTTTCCTTAACGGAACGAGGTTTAACGGTTTTATACGGTTGCATTTTGTCTCTTTCAAGAACATGTTAGTGAAACGACCCAGCTTGCTTTGCTGAGCCTCTCGCAAGTCACACTAACCAACAATCGTAGAGAAAACCTCGTTCATTTCCCTCGGCTCGATTAACGCGTCGGTCTCGCCGACGCGCCTATCCCGTTCAACTGCTTGATGCAGGTGCAGGGACGGAGTAGAGGCTTGCACCTCCATGGAGCTTTCGCTCCCCCAATCGCGAGACTGGATCTCTAGCCGTCAGGACGTACTTTAGCACTGGCGATGGTTGAAGGTCAACAAAAAATTCGCTGTAAGCGAAGATTTTTCTTTCGTGAGGAATGTTTTTTGGGTGTAAGTAGTTACTTATTTTTAAGCGACAGCTCGATGTGGCTACAAGGGGAATTTCGGTGACTTGGTTGCATTTGAGGGCGTAATGCGTCAAACGCGAACATGCCCATCGATGATGCCTGTTCCCCAGGGGCTCCAGTTGCTCGGATGGTCCACTGTCAGCGATCTTGCTCTGTGTAGTGGTGAGCTCCGTTGGGTTCGCTGGCGGCGGCATGACTGTGTGCGAGGTCGCTCCGCGCCAAACCCCTGTCCTGTTTCGATGTCGTAGGTATGCTTTTTATGGTGCCACATTTGGTAGGGTGTTTAAAGAATAAATCTACAATTCCAGAGAGTAAGCACGCCGATGCATCATCGGTGTGTTTGATCTTTAAGGGCTGACTGCTCCCCCGCGATCCAGTTGCCCTGGCGATCCACAGTGAGCAGCCTAGCCACGCCACCACGTGCTATGAGCACCAAGTCAATTTTGTAGCTGCGCTCGGAGGCCTCGGGGTCGGGGCTGACCCCACGCGCATACACCACGATGCGCTCGAAGGTGTCCGCCACCAACTGCCGGGCCTGTAGCCGAGGCTCAATCTCCTGTGCTTCCACGCCGGCGGCGAGTGCCCGCCAAGCAGCATCAGCCCCAGCAATGTCCGTGCGCGCCGCTCCGGCTAGATCCAGCTCGGCCCCCTGCAGTCGGGCCTGCGCTGCCTCCAGCTCGCTTTCCAACTGCCGGGCGCGGCGTGCGAACACCACGGGCGTTCCTTCGTCCGCGCTGGCCAGCATCGCATCCGTGAGCTTGTCGAGTTGGGCGCTGATCTTGTCCACTTCCTGCCGTGCAGCGGCGACCTGGGCACGCGGCGCCTGGCTGCGGTCTGCGCCGTACAGGGCCTGCAGGTTCACGATGTCGCTGCAGTACGACATGATGGCGCGCTCTATGGGCGCCACGCTTGTGCTGCCCGCCACGGGGCAGCCACCGCCGTAGGCTGCTGCCGACGCGCAGAGCAGCCTACGGTTGCCGTCGCGCAGCCGCCCATCTGGCAGGCGGTTTTTTGTGGCCAGGTGCTGGCCCGACATAGGGTGGCCGCAGTATCCGCAGATCGTGATGCCCAGCCCCGTGATGACGTGGGGCAGATCCCCCTTGACCCGCCGGCGGCCGCTTTGCGCGGCGACCCGCTGCAGTTCGGACCATTCATCTGCACTCAGTAGGGCAGGATAGTAGTCGCGCAACTGGTATTCCTCGCCATCGATGGTGATGGGCTTGATGCCGGCGAGCTGCGGCATTTTCAGCAGCCTGTAGACCTGTGTTGTCTTGTTGGCGGCTGTCGTGCTGTAGAGCTGGAGCCCTTCAGCATCGAGGCGCTGCACAATCCCTTTGCCGCCGTGTCCCTGTACATATAGCTGCACTGCCCGGCGCACGGCTGCTGCCCGCTCTGCGTCAAGCTCCCACTTTCCTGCCATGTCCTTGACCCATTCCGGGTCATGCCCCTGGTTCACGCGGCCCCTGTATGTGCCGTTTTGCCAGCCTTCGCACAGGCGCCTGATACTGGCCTTCACGCGCTTGCTCTTTGTGTCGCTTTCTTCGTGGGCGCGGATCATCACCAGCAGGCTGTAGACCAGATCCATCGGATTTTCTTTCAGCCTTGTGCGGCTGTAGGCCTTCCCATCGGACGCTGTGACCACTGTGATGCCCGCATTTACAATCTGGGCTAGTTGCGCCTGGGCCTGTATGGGTTCGGCGCGCGAGAGGCGGTCCAGCCCCTCCACGACCAGTACTGACCCATGCGGCACGCGGCCGTCTTCCACGGCGCGCAGAAACACTCCAAGCGCGCCCGTTTTGATGTGCTGTTGGTGGTAGGCACTCAGGCCCTCGTCTCGGAGGGTCAGGCTGCTGTCGAGCTGCAGGCCGTGCTCCGATGCCCATTTTTCCGCGTATGCCAGCTGTCTGTCCGTGCTGCTCCCCGTTGATTGCTTGGGGTCCGAGAACCGCAGGTAGCTATAGACAAGACCCTTAAGAGAATTTTTTCCCATGAATGAAACCGCTTCGAAGGTGGAACAGGCAGCCCGCTTGCCGCGTATAGGTATGGTATCCCTTGGGTGCCCGAAGGCGCTCACGGACTCCGAACTCATCCTGACCCAGCTCAGCGCCGAGGGCTATCAGACCTCCAAGACCTTCGAGGGCGCTGATCTGGTGATCGTCAACACCTGCGGCTTCATCGATGATGCCGTGCGCGAGAGCCTGGATACGATTGGCGAGGCGTTGGCCGAGAACGGCAAGGTCATCGTCACGGGCTGTCTGGGCGCCAAGGCAGGCAAGGAGGGCGGCAACCTGATCCAGGAGGTGCACCCCAGCGTGCTGGCCGTGACCGGCCCCCATGCCACGCAGGAGGTGATGAATGCCGTGCACACGCATCTGCCCAAGCCGCACGATCCCTTCATCGATCTGGTGCCGGGTGCGTTTGGTGAAGCGGGCATCAAGCTCACACCCAAGCACTATGCCTACCTGAAGATTTCCGAGGGTTGCAACCACCGCTGCACCTTCTGCATCATCCCCTCCATGCGCGGCGATCTGGTGTCGCGCCCTGTGGGCGATGTGCTCAAGGAGGCTCGTGCGCTGTTCGAGGGTGGCGTCAAGGAGCTGTTGGTCATCAGCCAGGACACCTCTGCCTATGGTGTGGATGTCAAGTACCGCACGGGTTTCTGGGACGGCAAGCCTGTCAAGACGCGCATGCTCGAACTGGTGCAGACGCTGGCGCAGATCGCCGAGCCCTATGGCGCCTGGGTGCGGCTGCATTATGTCTACCCCTATCCCAGCGTGGATGAGATCATCCCGTTCATGGCCACGGGCCGCGTGCTGCCTTACCTGGATGTGCCGTTCCAGCACAGCCATCCCGATGTCCTCAAGCGCATGAAGCGCCCGGCCAATGGCGAGAAGAATCTGGAGCGCCTGCAGCGCTGGCGCGAGATCTGCCCGGACCTGGTGATCCGCTCGACCTTCATTGCAGGCTTCCCCGGCGAGACCGAGGAGGAGTTCGAGCACCTGCTGCAGTTCCTGCGCGAGGCGCAGATCGATCGTGCAGGCTGTTTTGCCTACAGCCCTGTCGAGGGTGCTGCCGCCAACGACATTCCCGGCATGCTGCCCGAGGCAGTGCGTGAGGAGCGCCGCGCGCGCTTCATGGCTGTGGCCGAAGAGGTTTCCACGGCCCGCCTGCAGCGGCGCGTGGGCCAGACGCTGCAGGTGCTGGTGGACAAGTCCGTTGGCCTGGGCAAGAAGGGCGGTGTCGGCCGCACCTATGCGGATGCGCCCGAGATTGATGGCGTGGTCCATCTGCTGCCGCCGGAAAAAGCCAGCAAGACCTACAAGGTCGGCGATTTCGTGAAGGCGCGGATCGTCGGGACCCAGGGCCACGATCTGGTGGGTCAGCCGGTATAGGCATTGGTCCCGCGTGCTTCAAAGACCAAAGAGGCAGGGAATTTTCCCTGCCTCTTTTTTTGCCCTTTGGGCACGGCCTGATTTTGCTCAATACGTAGCAGCAGTTTCGCTGGGATGCTGTCTTTTTGATGTTGTGAAAGGATGGCGCATATGAACAAGACCATGAAAGCTGCTGTGGTGCGTGAGTTTGGCAAGCCGCTCACCATCGAGGAGGTGCCGGTGCCCCGGCCTGATCCCGGCCACGTCCTGGTGAAAATCGAGGCCTGCGGTGTCTGCCATACCGACTTGCATGCGGCCCATGGCGACTGGCCCGTCAAACCGAATCCGCCGTTCATTCCGGGTCATGAGGGTGTGGGCTATGTGGCAGCAGTGGGCGCGGGTGTTACCCATGTCAAAGAGGGCGACCGCGTCGGCATTCCGTGGCTGTATACGGCCTGCGGTCATTGCGAGCATTGCCTGGGTGGCTGGGAAACGCTGTGCGAGCAGCAAAAGAATACCGGCTACTCCGTCAATGGCGGCTTTGCGCAATACGCACTGGCCGATGCCAATTTCGTAGGCCTGCTGCCTGGCAATGTGGACCTGATCGAGATTGCTCCTGTACTGTGTGCGGGTGTCACCGTCTACAAAGGGCTCAAGGTCACCGATACCAAGCCAGGCAATTGGGTGGTGATTTCGGGTATCGGCGGTCTGGGGCATATGGCCGTGCAGTACGCTAAGGCCATGGGCCTGAACGTGGCGGCCGTGGATGTGGATGACACCAAGTTGGAGCTTGCCAGGCGGCTGGGTGCCCAGGTCACAGTCAATGCCATGACCACGGACCCTGCTGCCTATCTGAAAAAGGAAATTGGCGGCGCGCATGGCGCTTTGGTGACCGCTGTATCGCCCAAGGCGTTCGAGCAGGCGCTGGGCATGGTCCGGCGTGGCGGGACGGTATCGCTCAATGGCCTGCCGCCAGGCAGTTTCCCGCTGCCTATCTTCAACATGGTGCTCAGCGGTGTCACCGTGCGCGGCTCCATCGTCGGCACGCGGCTTGATTTGCAGGAGTCGCTGGACTTTGCGGCCATGGGCAAGGTCCGGGCCACGGTGGCCAAAGACCGTCTGGAGAATATCAACGATATTTTCGCGCGCATGCATGAAGGCCGTATCGAGGGCCGCATCGTGCTGGACCTGAACGCCTGAGCGTTTGCGTCGCATGATCCAGGGGCTTGCCGGCGGCAAGCCCTTTGGCATGCCAGCTTCACACCAGCCGCCGGATGGGGCGTTTCTTCCAGACCAGCCGGTAGTACGCGGCCTGCAGGCATAGCGTGATGGTATAGGACAGGGGCAGGGCCATCCAGATGCCCATGAGCCCGAAGCTGCGGCTCAGTGCCCAGGCCATGGGCAGCTCCAGCACGGCCAGTACGCCGATGGTGATGGCTGTGGGGATGACCACATCGCCGCTGGCGCGCATGATGGCCGACAGGGCGATGAAGCAGCCCAGCAGCAGCCCGCTCCACAGAACGATGTGCAGCAGCTCGATGGCCAGCGTCAGCACTTGCGCATCGGTAATGAACAGGCCCAGCAGCGGCCGTGCGAACAGGCTGCCGATCAGTGCCAGTGCCGCGCCCAGCGCCAGATTCATCCAGATGGCGGTGGCCGTGATGGCGCCCAGGCGCTCGCTGCGCCCGGCACCAATGGCCTGCGCGCCGAGGATGGAGGCGGTAATGGCCACCGAGATCACGGGAAACTGCGCGAACGCGTTGATCTGGTTGACTGCGCCATAGGCCGCCGTGGCGCTGGAGCCAAAGCCGTTGACCAGCGAGACGACGACCAGGCCCGCCATGGACGAGGCGATCATCTGCACGCCTGTGGGAATGCCCACGCGCAGAATGCTCTTGAGCAGGGCTTTGTCGATGCGCATGGCCTTGCCTAGCTGTGCATCGGGCGCCAGCGGGCTGCCGATGCGGCGTAGCCGCCAGCCCAGCCATGCCAGTGCCAGCGAGTAGCCAATGATCAGCGATACGCCTGCGCTGGCCACGCCCAGACGCGGCAGACCGCCCCAGCCCGTGATCAGTGCCGGCGTGCAGACCAGTCCCGTGACTGTGGAGATCAGCAGCGCCAGCATGGGCGAGACCGTATCGCCCACGCCGCGCAGCAGCGAGGTGGCCAGCAGGAATACGAACAGCCCCGGCATGCCCAGCAGCACAATGCGCGAATACAGCGTTGCCTGCTCCATGATGTCCGGGGGCGTGCCCAGCAGGCGCATCAGCGGGGTGGTGAACAGGCTGCCAAACACGGCCACCACAGCACCGAACAGCAGCCCCACGCACATTGCCGTGCCCGCGATGGCGCGCAGCTTGTCATGCATGCGCGCGCCATAGGCCTGGCCGACCAGCACCGAAGCGCCAGCGCCCAGTCCGATCACAAACGAGATGAACAGGAACATCACCGGGAAAAAGGCGGCAACGGCAGCCAGTGCCTGCACGCCCAGCAACTGGCCTGTGAAGACGCTGTTGATGGTGCCCGACAGCGACTGCAGGGTATTGGCCAGCACCATGGGGCCCAGGAAGGCCAGAAAGGTGCGCCATAGCGGTGCAGAAGGTGTGGATGCGGCGCTGCCCGGTGGTTCTTGTGCGGGGGGCGTGCCTGTCTGTGGCAGGCGGTCTGCGGGTTGTGTCATGTCGCGTGGCTGCAGGGCGGCGCCGGGGCGCCTGGTGGTTTATGGTTTTCTGCCCGGTGCAGGGAGCCTGCATACAGACCCTGCGCTGACGTACAGCTTCGCATATTCCATGGCCGCCGTGGCAAATAAAAAGCCCCTGGCAGATGACTGCCAGGGGCTTTTCAGGGAAAGTGCAGACGCTCAGACGCGCTTGCGGTATTCGCCAGTACGGGTGTCGATTTCGATCTTGTCGCCCTGGTCCACGAACAGGGGCACGGGCACTTCGAAGCCGGTGGCGATCTTGGCGGGCTTGAGCACCTTGCCCGACGTGTCGCCCTTGACGGCAGGTTCGGTCCAGGTGATTTCGCGCACCACGGAGGTGGGCAGTTCGCAGGAGATGGCCTTGCCGTCGTAGAACACGACTTCGGCTTCCATGCCGTCTTCCAGGTAGTTGATGGCGTCGCCCATGTTGGCGGCTTCCACTTCGTACTGGTTGTACTCGGTGTCCATCCAGACGTACATCGGATCGGCGAAGTAGGAGTAGGTGCACTCCTTCTTGTCCAGGATGACGTTGTCGATCTTGTCGTCGGCCTTGAACACGACTTCGGTGCCCATGTTCGACAGCAGCGCCTTGAGCTTCATGCGCACCGTGGCAGCGCCACGGCCACCGCGGGCGTATTCGGTCTTCAGAACGATCATGGGGTCCTTGCCCTGCATGATCACGTTGCCGGCGCGGATTTCTTGAGCGATTTTCATAGCTTGCTTAGCTGGGGTTGGAGCCGCTCAACAGGGCAGGCAAGCGAAGTCGCGTTCGACGGTGCGCCTGCCGCATGTTCCGCGGCGGGTGCAACCCTGGGCGATGGCGGCCGGCCGGGGCGGTCGCCCAAAGCGGCGCCTCTCCAGGGAGGCAAAACGTGCATTCTAGCTTTTTTCGGCTGCAAAAGCTTGCAGCTGGTCAATCAGTGGGGGCTGTTTCAGCAGCCTTGCCCGTGCAGCCTGTACGCATTGCTGCCATTGCCGCAGCAGCGCGGGGGTGAGTGCCGGCAGTGTGGCCGCAGGCGCCATGCCGTTCCAGGCATGGTGGAACGCGCGCAGGCTGGGCGGGGCCTGAAGCCAGTCCAGAAAGGCATTCAGCTTGTCGTGATGGGCATCGTCATGCTGCGGATAAATATGCCAGACCAGGGGTTGGCCTGCCCACAGCGCGCGCACCAGCGAGTCCTCGCCGCGTACCAGATTCAGGTCGCAGGCCCAGAGCATTTCGTCGAACTGCTGCTGCGTGCGTGCGGGCAGCGCATGGTGAACCACTGCCCCATGCATGTCAGCCGGCATCGTGTCCATGGCCTGTGCCACGGCAGCGGCTGCACGCCCAGGTGTCACCAGCAGATGGGTGGCGCCAAGGGCCGGGGGCTTGGCATGCAGCTGTGCCAGCCAAGGCGCCAGGGCCGGGGGCTCGTAGCAAAACAGCGAGATGGCGCAATTGCCGGGCGCAATGCCATGGCGCGTGCGCCAGGCCAGTCGGCCTGCAGCGAAAGCCGCCTGGCGTGCTGCCAGGTCCGGCTCGCGCAGCAGGCCGCCGGTAGCGTCGGTGAAGCCAGGGTAGAAAAACCAGCGCGTCTGTCCTGCGGCCGGTCCCGACATCAGCGGAGAAGGCAGCCGGTGGCAGCGCTCCACATAGCTTTCTGCCGACAGGTACTCTAGGTTGATCCACAACGGCGCCCTGCCTGCGATGGCAGCCACGAAGTGCGGCGGGATTTCGCAGCCGAAGGCCTCGATGACCACATCGCCGATGGCTGGCGGGATATCGCCGGCCTGTGTGGGCCAGGCATGCACGCTCAGGCCGGCCGGGTGGGGTTGGGGCGCCATCCAGGCCAGCGCACTGCCATCGTCCACCCACAGGCGCACGAGCTGGCCGCGCGCGGCCAGCTCGGCCGCTGCGCGCCAGCACACGCCGATATCACCGAAATTGTCGATGACCTGACAGAAGAGGTCCCAGGTCTGCGCAGGGCGCGGCGTGGGGACGGGGCTGGGGTCTATGGGGAAAAAGGTCAGCATGGGGCAGTCAGGGCGCACACAGGTGCTCCACCAGAAGTTGGGCCACGGGCGACAGGGCCTCCTGCGAGCGCAGGCACAGCATGAGCTGGCGTTCGGCCCAGGGCTCGTCCAGGGCAATGCAGCGCAGCGGCAGGGCGGCCAGATACAGGCGCGCACTGCCCTCGGGCAGGATGCCGATGCCCAGGCCCGAAGCCACCATCAGGCACAGCGCATCGTAGCCCGTGACTTTCATGCGCAGCCTTGGCTGCATGCCCAGGTCGGCGGCTGCGCGCGTGATCTGGTGGTTGAGCGCGCTGCCCGCGTGCATGCCCACCAGTTCATGCTCCAGCACCTGTGCCAGCCGCAGGCTGCGCCGGCGCGCCAGCGCATGGCCCTGTGGTACGACGACGATGAGGCGGTCGCGCCGGTAGGGGCGCAGCCCGATCTTGTCGCCGTAGCTGCCCTGGTTGAGGATGCCGATGTCGGCTTCGTTGTCTGCTACGGCCCGTGCAATGTCACTGCTCACGCGCTCTTGCAGGCGTACATCGACATGGGGGTGGCGTGCCATGAAAACCTGCAGCTGCGAGGGCAGGAACTGGGTGATGGCCGAGATGTTGGCCATCACGCGCACATGGCCGCGCAGACCCTTGCCATATTCCCGCATCTGGGCGCCGATGCCGTCGAGGTCGTTGAGAACGCCGCGTGCCATGTTCAGCAGCGCATAGGCTGCCGCAGTGGGCTCGCTGCCCCGGTTGCTGCGGGTGAACAGCTCCACCTGGAGCTGGCTCTCCAGCTCGGCCAGCCGCCTGCTGGCGGCCGATGGTGCGATGTGCTCGCGCGCAGCGGCGCGGGCGATGGCGCTTTCCTCCATCACGGCCACGAACAGGCGCAGCGAGATCGGGTCGAGTTTCATGGGGCCACCATTATCCTCCGGTGCCGCCCTGCCATGCCGTATTGCGATGGCAGCGTCGCGCTTGAGCGTTTTGCATCAGCGGCGGCAGACGGCAATATCGGCACCACTGCCCCACGCTGGGATATGGGGTACAGGCCGGAGACATCGAGGATGGTTCACCAATGACACAACAGACAATGCAGCCCGCGCCCGGCGCCCTGGCCGGCGTGCGCGTGGTCGAGATGGGGCAATTGATCGCGGGGCCGTTCTGCGGCAAGACCCTGGGCGAGTTTGGCGCCGACGTGGTCAAGATCGAGGCGCCGGGCGCTGGCGATCCCCTGCGCAACTGGCGCATGATCAAGAATGGCACCTCGGTCTGGTGGCAGGTGCAGTCGCGCAACAAGCGTTCTGTGGCGCTGGACCTGCGTCAGCAGGAAGGCCAGGATATCGCGCGGCGCCTGATCGCCGAGGCCGATGTGCTGGTCGAGAATTTCCGCCCCGGCACGCTCGAAGGCTGGGGCATGTCGCCCGAGCAGCTGCATGCGCTCAACCCGGGGCTGGTCATCCTGCGCATCTCGGGCTACGGCCAGACGGGGCCTTACCGGGACCTGCCCGGCTTTGGCGTGATCGGCGAGGCCATGGGCGGCCTGCGCCACCTGACGGCCGAGCCCGGCCGCGTGCCGGTGCGCGTGGGTGTGTCCATCGGCGATACGCTGGCCGCGCTGCATGGCGTGATCGGCGTGATGATGGCGCTCTACCACCGCAAGGTCCATGGCGGCGCGGGGCAGGTCATCGACGTGGCCCTGCACGAGGCGGTATTCAACGTCATGGAAAGCCTGCTGCCCGAATACAGCGCCTTCGGTGCCGTGCGCGAGGCCGCTGGCAGCGCGCTGCCCGGCATTGCGCCGTCCAATGCCTACCCCTGCCAGGACGGCTGGGTGCTGGTGGCCGGCAATGGCGACTCCATCTTCAAGCGGCTGATGACTGCCGTCGGACGTCAGGATCTGGCCGACGACCCGCAACTGGCCGACAACGCAGGCCGCGTGGCGCGCGTGCAGGAGATCGATGCCGTGATCGGCGGCTGGACGCGCGGGCAGAGCGTGCAGGCCGTGATGGAGCAACTGGCCGCCGCACGCGTGCCGGCCGGCAAGGTCTACACAGCCAAGGACATCTCCGAGGACCCTCACTATCGCGCCCGCGGCATGATCCTCACCCAGCACACCCGCGACGGCTACGACGTCGAGGTGCCGGGCATCGTGCCCAAGCTGTCGCTGACACCCGGCACCGTGCGCAGTAGCGCACCGCACGTGGGCGACGACACGGATGCCGTGCTGGCCGAAGCTGGCCTCACGGCCGGACAGATCGCGCTACTGCGCAGCAAGGGAGTGATCCAATGAGCGCAGTCCACGCCGCAGATATCTGGCAGGGTGCGGGCCGCCGCCTCTTTTTCAACGAGGTCGGCACGCGCGACGGGCTGCAGATGGAGCAGGCTTTCGTTCCCACCGAGGACAAGATCGCCCTGGTCAATGCGCTGTCACGCGCCGGCCTGTCCAAGATCGAGGTCACGGCCTTTGTCTCGCCCACGGCCATTCCCGCGCTGCGCGACGGCGAGATCGTCATGCGTGAGATAGAGCGCCGCCCCGGAACGGTCTACACCGCCCTGGTGCCCAACGCGCGCGGCGCCGAGCGCGCCATCGAAGCGCGCACCGACGAGCTCAACCTCGTCATGTCGGTCAGCGAAACCCACAACCTGTGCAATCTGCGCATGCAGCGCAGCCAGTCCTTCGCGGCACTGGCCCAGGTGGTGACCACGGCGCAGCAGGCGGGCGTGCCCGTCAACGTTTCTCTGTCCTGCTGCTTTGGTTGCCCCATGGAGGGCGACGTGCCGCAGCAGGAGGTCTTCGACTGGGTGCAGCGCTTTGCCGGGCTGGGTGTGCAGGGCATCACGCTGTGCGACACCACGGGCATGGCCTATCCCACGCAGGTGCGCGCCATGGTGGCGGCTTTCCGTGCCCGCTGGCCTGGTCTGGGGCTGACGCTGCATTTTCACAATACGCGCGGCATGGGCCTGGCCAACGTGCTGGCCTCGATCGATGCGGGCGGCGACCGCTTCGACGCATCGATCGGCGGCCTCGGCGGCTGCCCCTACGCGCCGGGTGCTTCGGGCAATGCCTGTACCGAAGATCTGGTGCATGCGCTGCAGCTCATGGGCTATGACACTGGCGTGGACCTGGCGCAGATCGTCGCAGCATCGCGCAGCCTGCCGACG
This sequence comes from Delftia sp. PS-11, assembly GCF_029870285.1. Taxonomy (GTDB): domain Bacteria; phylum Pseudomonadota; class Gammaproteobacteria; order Burkholderiales; family Burkholderiaceae_C; genus Comamonas. The sequence goes on along the minus strand of NZ_JACSYA010000006.1, from coordinate 10,775 downwards.
CTGATAGGCCATGATACGGCCAGCCAGATCGCCAAGGCCGGGCTCCGGCTCGATCTGCACCCGGTGCCGCAGAACTTCGGCGCCATCCTCGAACGGGCGCAGGGGCGCTGAGGCGGCAGCAACGACAACGACAGGAGACAGATACCATGCCTTTGACCACCATCATGACCCGGCGCAGCGCTGCGCTGGGCCTTGCAGGCGCCTTGTGTGCCGCATCTTTTGGAGTTGCCGCGCAGGAGCGCTACCCGGCCAAGCCTGTCATCCTCGTGGTGCCCCAGGCCGCAGGAGGCGCCAACGACGCCATCGCGCGCGTGCTGGCCCAGCGGCTGGGCGAGCAGATGGGGCAGACCGTGCTGGTGGAGAACCGTCCTGGCGCCGGCGGCACGCTGGCTACTGCCGCCCTGGCGCGCAGCAAGCACGACGGCTATGCGCTGCTGGTGACTGCCGACAGCGCACATGTGGTGGGCCCCGCGCTGTACAAGAACCCGGGCTTCGACCCCGTGAAGGACTTCGCGCCCGTGGCGACCATCGCAACGGCCGGCTATGTGCTGGTGGCACATCCTTCGTTTCCTGGCAACAGCGTGGCCGATCTCATCCGTCTGGCCAAGGCCAGTCCCGGCAAGTATGCGATCGCGTCGGCTGGCAATGGCACGCTCAACCATCTGATCGGCGAGATGCTGCAGCAGGCTGCAGGCATCCAGCTGCAGCATATTCCCTACAAAGGCTCCGCTGCTGCTGCCACCGATGTGGCAGGTGGTCAGGTGCCGCTGTCGGTGCAAAGCCTGCCGTCATCCATTGCCTTCATCAAGGCAGGCAAGCTCAAGGTGCTGGGCGTGGTCAACGGCAAGCGCGTGTCAGCCTTGCCCGATGTGCCCACCATCGGCGAGACGCTCAAAGGCTTTGGCGAGTCGCCGTGGTACGCCATGTTCGCTCCTGCTGGCACGCCCGCGCCCATCGTGGCCCAGCTGCAGGCCGAAGTGGCCAAGGCGCTGGAGCACAAGGATGTGGTGGACAAGCTCGCCGGCGTGGGCTGCGAGCCTTTCAAGGGCGGCCCTGCGCAACTGGCCGCGCTGGTGCAGTCCGACCTGCCCAAATGGGCGCGCGTGGTCAAGGACACAGGCGCCACGGTGGACTGAGCCCTGAAGATTTTCATGACGATCGACACAAGGAGACAACACAGGATGACGACGCGCATCACCCGTAAACACTTCACAGCGCTGGCGCTGGCCGCCCTCGTGCCGCTGGCGCTGCCGGTGGCCCATGCCCAGGTGCCATATCCGAGCAAGGCCATCACCATGATCGTGCCTGCCGCTGCCGGCGGCACCACCGACCTTGCAGCGCGCATGGCGGCCCAGGCATTGGCGCCCGTGATCGGCCAATCGGTCGTGGTGGACAACAAGGGTGGCGGCAACGGCGCCATCGCTGCCGGACTGGTCAAGCGTGCCGAGGCCGATGGCCATACGCTGCTCATGCAGTACTCGGGCTACCATGTGATCTCGCCGCACCTGACCAAGACGCGCAGCTGGGAACAGGGCGACTTCCAGCCCGTGGCCAATGTGCTGTCCGCGCCCCAGATCATCGTGGTGCGTGCCGATCTGCCGGTCAAGACGCTGGCAGAGCTGGTGGCCTATGCCAAGTCCCATCCGGGCCGGCTCAACTTCGCTTCCTCGGGCAACGGCTCGCTGCAGCATGTGACGGGTGCCATGCTGGAACAGCAGGCGGGCATCAAGATGGTCCACGTCCCCTACAAGGGCACCGGCCCTGCGCTGCAGGACCTGCTGGGCGGGCAGGTGGACCTGACCTTTGGTACGGCGCCGCCCTTCATGCCCCATGTGCAAAGCGGCAAGCTGCGCGTGCTGGCCGTCACGGGCGCACAGCGCCTGCCCAGCCTGCCTGACGTGCCCACCACAGCCGAGGCCGGCTACGCGGGCGTCAATGCCACCTCATGGTTTGCCGTGTTCGCTCCTGCCGCCACGCCCAAACCCGTGGTGGACAAGCTCACTGCCGACCTCCGCAAAGTGATCGAAAGCCCTGCTTTCCGGCAAAAGGCCCAGGAACAGGGCGCAACGGCCGACTACATGAACCCGCAGCAGCTGGGGGCCATGGTCAAATCCGAATGGGCCAACTGGGCCCAGGTGGTCAAGTCCTCGAAAATCGAGGCCGAGTAAGCGCCTGGCAGGGCAAGGCGGCGTCCGGCAGGGGCTGGATGCTGCCTTGCCCGAGGCCTGCAGCAGCGGCGGGCTGCGGCCACAATACGCGCATGTCCGAACCGCACTCCGAAGAATTGCTGGCCCAGGTGGCCTCGCTGCCCGGCCTGCCGGGTGTCTACCGCTATTTCGATGCAGCAGGCAACCTGCTGTACGTGGGCAAGGCCATCCACCTCAAGCGCCGCGTCTCCAGCTACTTCCACAAGGACCATGGCGGCACGCGCATCGGCCACATGGTCAGCAAGATCGCCCGTCTGGAGACCACGGTGGTGCGCTCCGAGGCCGAGGCGCTGCTGCTCGAAAACAACCTCATCAAGACGCAGCACCCCAAATACAACATCCTGTTCAGGGACGACAAAAGCTACCCCTATCTGAAAATCACCGGCGTGGCCGCCCGCGACGGCCGCGATGGCGAGCCAGCGCAGCAGTGCTTCCCCCGCATTTCCTACTACCGTGGCGCGGTGGACAAACGCCACCGCTACTTCGGTCCCTATCCCAGCGCCTGGGCCGTCAAGGAAAGCATGCACCTGCTGCAAAAGGTCTTCAGACTGCGCACCTGCGAAGACACGGTGTTCGCCAACCGCACCCGGCCCTGTCTGCTCTACCAGATCAAGCGCTGCACCGGCCCCTGCGTTGGCATGATCTCGCCCGAAGCCTATGCGCTCGACGTGCGCAACGCCGAGGCCATGCTGCGCGGCGAAACGCAGGAACTGCTGCAGCAGCTGGAAGTGCGCATGATGGAGCATGCCGAGCGCCTCGAATACGAGCGCGCTGCCGAGGTCCGCAACCAGATCACGGCACTGTCGCACGTGCTGCACCAGCAGGCCGTCGAAACGGCTGACAACAGGGATGTGGACATCCTGGCAGTGAAGGTGCAGGGCGGACGCGCCTGCGTCAACCTTGCCATGGTGCGTGGTGGCCGCCATCTTGGCGACCGGCCGTATTTCCCTGCCAACCTGGGCGATGCGGCAGCAGTCCAGGCAGGCAGCGGCGATGCTGGCACTGCCGAATCCGCCCGCCCCATCGAATGCCTGGTGCTCGATGCCTTCATCGCCCAGCATTACACGGGCGTGGCCGTGCCGCCGGTGCTGATCGTCAGCCATCCGGCGGACCGTCAACTGCTGGCGCTGCTGACCGAACAGACCGGTGTGCGCATCACTGCCGTGCACCAGCCACGCGAGCAGCGCCGCATCTGGCTGGAGATGGCGCAAAAGAATGCCGACATCCAGCTGGCCCGCCTGCTGGCCGAAGAAGGCTCCCAGCAGGCACGCACCCGCGCGCTGGCCGAAGCACTGGATCTGGCCTGCGACAACCTGGACGAGCTGCTCATCGAATGCTTCGATATCTCGCACACCTCGGGTGAAGCCACGCAGGCCTCCTGCGTGGTCTTCCATCACCACAAGATGCAAAGCAGCGAATACCGGCGCTTCAACATCGAAGGCATCACAGGCGGCGACGACTACGCTGCCATGCGCCAGGTGCTGCAGCGCCGCTACAGCCGCGTGGCCGAAGCCCAGCGCGAAGCAGGTGGTGCTGAACTCACAGCCAGACAGCCCCGGCTGCCGGATCTGGTGCTGGTCGATGGCGGCAAAGGCCAGGTGGCCATGGCGCGCGAAGTGTTCGAGCAGCTAGGCCTGGACATCTCGCGCATCGTTGGCGTCGAAAAAGGCGAGGGCCGCAAGGTCGGCCTCGAAGAGCTGGTGTTTGCCGATGGCCGTGACAAGGTCTACCTGGGCCATGACTCGGCCGCGCTGATGCTGGTCGCCCAGATCCGCGACGAGGCCCACCGCTTTGCCATCACCGGCATGCGCGCTGCTCGCGCCAAGGTGCGCACAGGCGGCGGGCGGCTGGAGGAAATCCCGGGCGTAGGTCCCAAGAAACGCGCCCGCCTGCTGCAGCGCTTTGGCGGCGTGCGCGGGGTGGCCGAGGCCAGTGTGCAGGATCTGTGCAGTGTGGAAGGCATCTCTGCCGCACTGGCCGAAGAGATCTACCGGGCGCTGCATTGAGCAAGGTCCGCGCCCGGCCAGCGCGGCAGCCCTGGCACGTGACACAATGGCGGCCATGTTCCTGACCATCCCCACCTTGATGACCTGCACGCGGATCGTTGCGATTCCGCTGATCGTCGGGGTGTTCTATGCGCCGATCGACCTGGCCACCCGCAATCTGGTCGCCACCGTGATGTTCATCGTGTTTGCCGCGACCGACTGGCTCGACGGGTACCTGGCACGAAAACTCAACCAGACCTCCTCCTTCGGTGCCTTTCTGGACCCGGTGGCCGACAAATTCCTGGTCTGCGCATCGCTGCTGGTACTGGTGCACTTGCAGCGCACCGATGTGTTCGTCGCGCTGATCATCATCGGCCGTGAAATCGCCATCTCGGCGCTTCGCGAATGGATGGCCCAGCTCGGCGCGAGCAAAAGCGTGGCCGTGCACATGCTGGGCAAGCTCAAGACCACGGCGCAAATGGTTGCCATACCCTTTCTGCTCTACGACGGGAGACTGCTCGGCGCCATCGACACCGGTGTCTGGGGGCAGGTGCTGATCTGGGTGGCGGCCGTGCTCACCGTCTGGTCCATGGTTTACTATCTGCGCAAGGCCGTGCCGGAAATCCGGGCGCGTGTAGCACGCTAGCGCGAGCCTGCCGCCGCTGGCGCAGTTGTATGCCATCGGTTCAAGGTGCTACCAGGGCGCAAAAAACCGGCCCTAAGCCAAAGCACTTATCAAAACCGCATAGAATCGTCGTCTGGCGCTGTGTTGAGCAGCGCAAAATTGACACATGGAAAGCCGGTGGCTCTAATTGTGTGCATCGGCCCCGGTCGGCATGTGCCGCACGCAAGACAGCGGCAGCATCCGTTGCGCCGGACTCCTTGCAGTGCCCCGTAAGCCGCAGGAACACTCCATACCCTTATTTCTCGAGAGGCATCTTGTGAATAAAACCGAACTGATTGAGCACATCGCCAACAACGCCGACATCTCCAAGGCTGCGGCTGCGCGCGCACTGGATTCCACGATCGAGGCTGTGAAGAAAACCCTCAAAAAAGGTGGTACAGTATCGCTCGTTGGTTTTGGAACATTTGCCGTCGGCAAGCGTGCAGCCCGTACCGGTCGCAATCCCCGTACTGGCGAAACCATCAAGATCAAGGCCGCCAAGGTCCCCAAGTTCCGTCCGGGCAAGGCATTGAAAGATGCCCTGAACTGACATCAGTCTAAGTGGGTGCTTAGCTCAGTTGGTAGAGCGGCGCCCTTACAAGGCGTAGGTCAGCGGTTCGACCCCGTTAGCACCCACCACTTAAAACTGAATGAAAACAAGGCTCTAGAGAAATCTAGGGCCTTTTTTCTTGGTCAATCTACCCGCCAGGATGGGAGCCTAAGGGAGCCTCTACCCGCCAAAAATAGTTGTTTACCAACCTGCCTAGGCGTAGACTCGCGGCCCGTTCGCAGCACTTTGGAGGCCGGGTTGGCAGGCAAAAAACAATTTCCCAACGGAACATGGCAGTACATCTTCAAGCGCAAGGGTGTACTGGACAAACCTCTGTACCTGACCTTCGCCTCCGAGGCCGAGGGCGACGAGTACGCAGCTCGGCTCGATGCACTGCTTGCGCGCGGCATCGTCCCTGCAGAACACCAGAAAACTGATGTTGTCCGGACCATCAAAGAACTGGTGCGAGAGTACGAGCGCGATGCCCACCCATCGCCCAAAGATCGCAGCGCGCTACGCACCATCGTGGATGCCCGGGGGCACTACCCCCTGAGCGACATCAATGCGGCATGGGTTGATGCATGGATCACCGAAATGAAGCGCGTCGAGAGCCTGGCGCCGGCCACAATCCGCGCCAAAGTTGGAGCGCTGGCCAGATGCACGGACTGGGGCATGCGCAAGGGCCTGCTGTCACTGCCTGACCATCCGCTGCGCTCACTGCCGGATGGGTATGCGCAGTACACCAAGACCGACGCGGCCCTGGCTGCCGGCGGAGCACGCCATGACGTGGAGCGCGATAGGCGCCTGGAGCCCGGTGAATATGAGGCCATCTTGGCCAAAATTGACGAGGGAGTGCTTGCGCGAAAGCAGCGGCCTTTGAAGCTGGAGCACCAGGCTTCTTTGCGCTGCATTTTTGTGATTGCCGTTGAAACAGCAATGCGAATGCGCGAAATGTACACGTTGACGCATGCGCAAGTTGATTTGCCGCGTCGAACAGTATTTTTAGACAAGACCAAGAACGGAGATAAAAGGCAAGTGCCTTTATCTACGGTGGCAGTTAAGATGCTGCAGGAATATTTGGCGGGTCTTGACAAAGAAAAGAACCCGCAATCATTGATTTTTCCGTGGTGGTCTGGCGATCCTGCTGACCTGCACGACACCTCTGATTACTTGTCAAGCATGTTCTCTGACATCATGGAGCAGGCCGGTGCCCACGGCCTGCGGTTCCACGATCTGCGACATGAGGCGGTTAGCCGGCTTTTTGAGCGCACCAAGCTCAGCGAGGCTCAAATTATGAAAATTACAGGACACAAGTCGCATCGCATGCTAATGCGCTACGCTAATCTGCGGGGCACCGATCTTGCGAATTCGCTTTGGTGATTTGGCGCGCAGTCGATCAGCTGTTTGCTTGAGGATAATTGACTCCGCATAGCGGATAACATCCTTTTTCATCAGAACATATGCCCGCCCGATTTTTCCTGCTGGCAAAGCCCCATCTCTAATCAGGTCTTCCACGGTCTTGGGGTGGATTTTCAGATGGTCCGCTGCTTCATGCAGATTAAGTGTTACGTCGTTGGACATGATTCGCTTTTTTCTTTGCTAGCCAAGTGAAATGTGGCGGGTCGCCCGCATCGAGATATGTTTTCCAGAGGGCCATGCCCTCCGGACAGCGCTCCTGCCTACCCGGCGCGACACCAGCGGCGCGGCACTGGGGGCAGGATGCATGGTGGAGCTGGTAGGCCTTGTCGGCTGCCTCCCAAGGGTTGGCGGGCTCAGGCATAAGAAAACCCGCTCTCGGCGGGTTGGTCTTCTGGTGCTGTTGTCACGGTGTCCCCCTCAGTGCTTTGCCGAGTCCTGGCCAAGATCTGCGCACCGGAATGCGTCGATCATGGTTTGCCCGATGGCGGCTGCTTGTTCCTGGCCAAAGTCATTGGCCATGGAGCCCATGCAGGCCTGCAGGAATCCGCAATACAGCTGTGCGAGCTGCTGGGGCGTGGCTTGAAGCCGTGTCTGCGCCTGCTGGACAGCTGGGATGCACAGGTTGATGAAGACGGCTGCGCCGATTTCAATCGGAGTGCCTTCCATGGCGATGGTCTTTTTTGTGGTCACGGTGTCTGTCCTTTCTCGCATCCATAGGCGGCAAGGGCCTTGCGCAGCTCTGGGTGGTCGCCGTGGTCGCGGATGTTCAGGCGGATGTCGCGGGGCGTCATCCACAGCCATTCGCCGTCCGGGTCAATTTCCACGCGCGTTGCTGGTGCATCGCGCAGCGCGCGGCGTGGGTTGAATTCGATAAGGCGCCAGTGGCGGGGAGCGGCCTGTGAGGGGGTGGTGTTCACGATGCTGGTCCTTTCTGCGTCTGGGCGCGCTCAAACTCCACGACCCAGACCCAAGGGTTTGCGCCCCAGGAGTCGGGGCCGTTGATGGATTGCCAGAGGTCACGGAATGCCTCTCGCGCTGTCGAGTACCAGCGTTCGCCCGTGCCGCTCCAGTGCCCCATGTGGTCGGTGTTGTAGAGCAGGCCTTCGGCAGCGGCGTCTGCCTCGCTGATGTCCTGCAGGCGCTCCACGCGCACTGCCTTGATGTCCAGCAGGATGCGGCTGGCGTGCCTGGGCATGTGAATGGCTGGAGACCAGCGTTTCTTTATGCCGAGGGAATCGCCAAGCCGGTCGCCGTGCGTGTAGGTGGCGCGATAGTCCGTCTCGATCCACGGGTGGGTCTGCCCGTCGATGCGGGCGAATGTCTCTCGCACCCACAGGCGGTCGCCGGGCCGGCCATAGGGGCAGGTGTACGGGTGCTCCATGCCGTCATCGCACAGTGGGCTCTCGCCGTCGTCGCTCTGGTAGGGCCACCAGCCTGCTCCACGGTCTTCCAAGACGAACGAATCGCGCGACCTTGGGAGGGCGACTGCACGGCGGGTCTGGGTCTTCGTGCCTGCCAGCAGCGCGCGAACCATGGGCGCTGAAAACAGGATCGGTCGTTCTTTCATGCGTTCTCCTTGTGTGCCTGGGCGCGCTGCTTGTCGATGATCTCGTCCCAGGCTCCGGCCTTGCCGCGCACGTCGATGCGCTCTCCGTTGCTGGTAACGTGGTTTGTGGTGGCCTTGAGCCAGCGGTAGCGCTCGGCGTCAACGCCGTCTGGGGAGCGCATCCAGAGGACGAACACGGCCAGGCCGCCGCCGAGGGCCCCCAGACCCATGGCGATCAGGTAGTTGAGATCCATATCAGCTCTCCTTGTGCGCTGCGGGGCGCGGCTTCATAAACACCAGCCAGTGGGTCATCCCCGCGCGGCCGCTGACCTGGCCGAACAGTGGTTTTTCCGGCGTCAGGTCCAGCACCTCGCGGAGCTTCACCTGGGTCTCGTTCCACTTGAACACCAGCACTCCCTCGGGCTCCAGAACGCGGAAGCACTCGGCGAAGCCTTGGCGCAAGTCCGCACGCCAGTCGTCGCTGAGCTTTCCGTACTTGGCCGCGAGCCAGCTGCGCGGGCCGGCGCGCTCCAGGTGTGGTGGGTCGAAGGCCACCAGCCGGAACGAGCTGTCCGGGAAAGGCAGTGCGCGGAAGTCCATCAGCATGTCGGGCTCGATGGTCAGCGTGCGCGTGCCGTCCTCGCGGTGTGAGCGGTCCGTGACTGTGAGGGTTTCGCTTCGGCGGTCGCCGAAGATGGCACGCGGGTCGGCCTTGTCGAGCCACATCATCCGGCTGCCGCAGCACACGTCGATTACGCGCGCCTCTGTCATGCATCCCCCTTGGCTGCTGCCTGGGCTGCGCGATGGGCGTCGGCCTCTGCCTTTGTGGCCAACTCGAAGTGCGGGTGCGACTGGCCATCGGGCGTCACGACTTCTAGCTTGTGGAGCCTGAACAGGCCACCGAGAGTCCAGTTGCACGGCTTTCCATCGGCCTCACGGCGTGGTGCCGGCGCACCGGTGAAGCGCCCGATGCAGCTGAAGCCCAGGACGCCCTGCACATCATCGAAGCTGCGGCCTTGGCCTGCGTCGATGAAGTCCTGGGCGGTCTGGATCGTGCCGCACATGGGGCACTTCACGGCGGTCTGCAACGAGCTTGGAAAGCGCTCCATGCAAGCAGCCTGAAACTCATCCAGGGTCATGGTCTTCATGCTGCACCGCCTTCCTTCGCCCGGGCTGCGGCTGCGCATGCTTCGGCGGGTGTGTCGCCCTGGCCGCGCGCCAGCACTTGCCGATCTGGGTTGATGACGGGGCCGTGGAATGGCTTGTCCGTGAGCCACGCCATCCAGCCGGTCTGCCGTGTGTAGGACAACTCGAAGTAGGCGTAGGGGTTGGCATCCAGCAAAGCGGCGTGCATGTCCAGCAGGGCCTGCACGGGCGCCAGCGCATCCACTGCAGGCGCAGCAGGTGCTGCCAAACCGGCGCGCGGCCAGATGTCGTCACGGTATGCCCAGTGTGTACATACGCGCGCCACATCATCGCCTTCGGCGTCGTGGAAGTCGCTTGCGCGTATGTCGTGGACTCGCACGCCGTTAAAGCAGTCGTGTGCGGTGACGGCGATCACGCGCACGGAGTTGTCGTCCGTCCACTGCGGGATGCCGTCAGCGATTGAGCGCCAAGCCGGACCCAAGGGCGCAGCAGGTGCCTGGGGCGCTGCTGCCAGCATGGCGGCGTATGCCGCCTGGGGCTTTGTTTGGTGCTCGGTACTGATGCGCGCATGGTCACCGGCAAGCAGCATTGCAATCGTCGGATTCACAGGCACCAGCTTCCAGCCATTGGGCGCTGCCGGGGCTGCAGGCGCTTCCAGGGCGGGCGCTGCTGGTTCGAGTGCAGCGTTCGCGGCGTCAAGCACTTCGCCCACGGTGCGCGTCTCGCTGCCGATGCGCAGCGTGTCGTTGTCGTCGGCCACGGCCCGCAGGCCGCCAGCAGCCCATCGCAGCGCATTCCGCATGTCGGCCGGCCCCGCTACAGCGGCAGGCGCTGCACTGGCGCGCGAGACGCGGGCCATGCGAGCCTTCAGCTTCTCAATCTCGGCCTGCAGGTTCCGGATGGTGGTCGTGCCGTCTTCGGCTTCGGCCAGCTCGCGCAGCCACCACGCAGCAGGGCCATCCTCGGTGTCGAAGATGGCAACCAGCTTCCACCCGTCGCCCTGGGGCGGGGTGGGTTGCCAGGCGGTCCAGTTGACTGCATCGCCCATAGCTTCGAGGGCATCGCCATCGAGTTGGTCTTCGGCAAACGTGTGGCTCAGCTCCAGTCCAAGCGCAGCGAAGAAGCCGCGGGGCTTCATGCCTTCGTCCAGTTGCGGCAGTTCGGGGTGGTCTCCCAGGCCCATGTCGTCACGCTCCAGAGCGCGGCCGTCGAGGATGCGGGCTTTCCAGCGGTCATCCAGCACGATGGATGTGGGCTG
>NZ_JACSYA010000069.1 GCF_029870285.1 Delftia sp. PS-11 | reverse complement strand
CCTCGCGCTGGCGCAGCAGATCCAGCGCCACATCCACGATCATGTCCTCCTGCCCCCCCACCATGCGCCGCCGGCCCAGCTCCACCAGAATGTCCACCGTCTTGAGACCGTACTTCTTCGCTGCCGCCTCCGAATGCCGCAGAAAGCTCGAATACACCCCCGCATAGCCCAGCGCCAGCGTCTCCCGGTCCACCCGCACCGGCCTGTCCTGCAGCGGACGCACCATGTCGTCGGCCGCATCCATCAGCCGGTACAGGTCTGCACCGTGGCTCCAGCCCAGGCGCTCGGCCGCCGCCACGAACACCTCCAGCGGCGCATTGCCCGCCCCCGCCCCCATGCCCGCCAGGCTGGCGTCCACCCGGTCGCAGCCTTGCTCCACCGCCACGATGGAGTTGGCCACGCCCAGGCTCAGGTTGTGGTGGGCATGCATGCCCGTCTGCGTCTCGGGCCGCAGCACATCCTTGAACGCGCGAAAACGCTCACGCACGTCCTGCATGCCCAGCGCGCCGCCCGAGTCCACCACGTAGCAGCAGGTGGCGCCATAGCTTTCCATGAGTTTGGCCTGCTGCGCCAGCGCCTGGGGCGTGGTCATGTGGCTCATCATCAGAAAGCCCACCGCCTCCATGCCCAGGTGGCGCGCATACTCGATGTGCTGGCGCGAGACATCGGCCTCGGTGCAGTGCGTGGCCACGCGCACCACGCTCACGCCCGCATCGCGGGCGTTCTTGAGGTCGTGTACGGTGCCGATGCCGGGCAGCAGCAGCGTGGCGATCCTGGCGTTGCGCACGACGCTGGCCACCGCCTCGATCCACTCCAGGTCGGTGTGGGCGCCAAAGCCGTAGTTGAAGCTCGATCCCTGCAGGCCGTCGCCATGGGCGACTTCGATGGAGTCCACGCCGGCCTCGTCCAGCGCGCGGGCGATGTCGCGCACCTGCTGCAGGCTGTATTGGTGGCGGATGGCGTGGCTGCCGTCGCGCAGCGTCACGTCCGAGAGGTAGATCTTCTTGCCGTTCATGTCGGTGGTCCTTTCAGGCGGGCAGGCCCAGGGCGCGCGCGGCCATGTGCTCGGCCGTGCGCAGGGCGGCGCTGGTCATGATGTCGAGGTTGCCCGCATAGGCCGGCAGGTAGTGGGCCGCGCCCTCGACCTCCAGGAAAATCGAGGTCTTGAGCCCGGTGAGCGCCTGGCCCACGCCGGGAATGCGGATGGGCTGCTCGATGCGGTCGAACTGCACGGCCTGCTTGAGGCGGTAGCCGGGCACATAGGACTGCACGGCGGCGGCCATCTGCTCGACGGAGCGGGCAATGGCCTGCTCGTCGGCGAAGTCGCTCAGCGTATAGACCGTGTCGCGCATGATCAGCGGCGGCTCGGCCGGGTTCAGCACGATGATGGCCTTGCCCCGGGTGGCGCCGCCCACGGCCTCGATGGCCTTGGAGGTGGTCTCGGTGAACTCGTCGATATTGGCGCGGGTGCCGGGGCCGGCGCTCTTGCTGGAGATGCTGGCGATGATCTCGCCGTAGTGCACCCGGGCGACGCGGTGGACGGCAGCGACCATGGGGATGGTGGCCTGGCCGCCGCAGGTGACCATGTTCAGGTTGAGCGCATCCAGATGGTCTTGGCCGTTGACCACGGGGATGCAGTAGGGACCGATGGCGGCCGGGGTCAGGTCCACCATGCGGATGCCGGGGCGCAGCGAGCGCAGGAAGGCGTCGTTGCCGACATGGGCGCTGGCGCTGGTGGCGTCAAAGACGATGTCGATGTCGGCGAAGACGGGCAGGCGCGCCAGGCCCTGCACGCCTTCGTGGGTGGTGGCCACGCCCATGCGAGCGGCGTGCGCCAGGCCATCGGAGGCGGGGTCGATGCCGACCATGGCGGCGGCCTCGATGTGCTGGCCGTGGCGCAGGATCTTGATCAGCAGGTCGGTGCCGATGTTGCCGCTGCCGATGATGGCAGCCTTGAGTTT
>NZ_JACSYA010000068.1 GCF_029870285.1 Delftia sp. PS-11 | reverse complement strand
ACAGAGATAGAGATCAATCATATCGAAGCAAGAGGCTTTCACACATGACCGCCACCTACTCAGACCCTGAAATTCTGACCGTAACTGATCTTACGGCCTTGTTGACTTGCGATACAGAGACTGCCGCTGCGAGACTTAAAAGCGGAGATCTTCCTGGAACAAAATTTGGCAGAGGATGGATAGTACCTCGACAAGCACTTTTTGAACGTCTGAATGAAAAAGCACATGAGGAAGCAGCCGCTCGAAGGCAAGAAACAAAACAGTTGGAAAATAATATAAAAGGAAAAAAACAAATATCCAAAAATGCAATACCAAATACCACAAATTACTCAGCCATGATTATGTCATCCGACACAAAAAACAAAAGAGGACGAGCTCGCCGCATACCACCAAAATTACCTGAAATATTACCAAAAATCATAGAATAATTTATACAAACAGACAATTCAAGGATGACTTAAAAATTGAATTGTCCATTTATAAATATACCATCAATTATTCAGATGAATTTCTCCCCCGTCCACTCGCCCTTTGGGACCGACGTACTTTATATGGATCATTTGATTTATATGCCCTACCCTGTGAAACAGGGACACCGTCGATTGATTTTGATTCATTGTTTTTCTTTTGCAGCCCGTTCGACTGTTGTTTGGTCGAAATATGATCACCATCAGAGCCGGGCTTAATACGCAACACCTCTCTATAACTAGGATGTATTTCCCAAGCCAAACCATCATCCAAATTTGATGATGAAGATAGTAAATTTGGGCGATCCTCGAAAGAGATAAATCCAAGTCCAGACTGGTCACCTTCATCACGGGCCATAATAAATCCCATTCTAAACAGGAGATGAGCAATGGTCAGAGATCCATTCGCCGCGATGATTCCATCTATGTTTGGCAAGCCTCGATGTCTAATTATTTTTTCCGTAATCAAATCCAAAAGCTCTTTCGTGGTAAATTTCTTTTGCCCTCCGCTAAAGCTTTCTACAATATCCTCCAAGCGATTACACTGATGACGATGTTCCTTATATAAATCAGCAAGGCGATATTGACCATACTCTCTCAATACAGCATCTATATGTCCAACGGCGATTCTTTCCGCAGATTTCGAAAATGCATCCTTTCCTGCCAACTTACAAAGCTGAGTTGCCCACCTAGGACGACCAGCGGACAAAATATGAATTGGGCGAAACGCTTCAAGAAAACGACGAGACCAAGGAAATGGCTCCTTAAAAACCAATCTTCTAATTTGTGATCTATCAAGATCATTGTTCCTATTGAGCGCCTCATATTTACCGTCTTCTGGATAATATCTAGCAAAATAGCTATGAATTTTACCCTCGAGAATCCTGCCCGTCTCCTCAGTACTCCAAGAAAGGTTTAGCATATATTGCTCGCACTTATCCAAGGCTTCGTCGTGCTGAGCCAGCAAAGTCCATACATCTGATCTCACAGACGCGCGTATACAGAGACCTTCCACATTTGAAACCAAATTACGGCATGCACTAAAAAATGTACTCACCCTCAAACGCTCATGCTCGGTATTAATGAATGTCGCATCAACATCATCCACCAATAACCAAACATTTACATCTTCCTTCGCCGAAACTCGATTAAGCAAATTTTGCGAATCTGCAATACCCAGTCGCGTCCTTTCTGGCTCTAAAGGCAATCCCTTTATTTTAAATCTATCTATCAAAGCACTAATTATATTTCTACTTCGAAAACCAGCCACTTCAGCCGACTCTATGAGCATCATCGATTCATCGCTGAAACCAAATCGCAATCTAGCTCCAAGCTCCAAATTGATACGTGTGCACAAACGCTGCTGCCAGCCATAAATCATATCTGTTGGAGAAGATGCTTTGGTTTCCTGCAATGCATATAAATCAGATGCTTTCACATAGATAAGCAAATCATCAGGAAAGCTCTTCCTCCTCTGATAAAGGGTATGCTTCAGTAACGCAGACTTGCCCATGCCCTTTCTAGACCTAACAAAAGCAATCTTACGCGCTGAATTGTAAAATCTATCAAATTCCGGTTTCTTCAAAAAATAGGAATTAAGAATCTCAGCATCTTCATCTTCCCCCGCTTCATTACCGAATAATTCTGGATCGGCCAAATCACGACGCATACATCTCCTCCTTATGTAAAAACATCATCTTAGCATCATCAAAAATTTGACTTGCATCAATTCAACCCATCCAGTCACGAGGCAGATTTCAGCCTCTCAGGCTTGGGCGCAGCATTATTCTTGGCCACATAGGACCTGATCGCATTTTCCAACGCACGGGTTGAGCGAAACCGGCCTCGCTTGAGCTGACGTGCTGTGAGTATGGAGAACCAGCATTCGACCAGATTGATCCATGACGACGAGGTCGGCGTAAAGTGCAGATGCACCCGTGGATGCCTGAGCAGCCAGCGCTTGATGATCGGGCTCTTGTGGGTGCTGGCGTTGTCCAGT
>NZ_JACSYA010000067.1 GCF_029870285.1 Delftia sp. PS-11 | reverse complement strand
GGAACGGATCGGTCGTGCCGCCAAAATTCTGCAGGTACGTCAAAGGCTGTGCAGAAACGATTGCAGCCACCTTGGACAACAAGGGGCCGTATCCCGGTTCACTGCGTGCTTTGTAAAGTGCTATCGAGGGCGATGCCGCTCGGAACGCCTCAATGGCCGTGAGCACCGCAGCCTGTGCCCCGAGATTCTGGGCCAGCACCCCGGGCGTTGCATGCACGTGAGCAGCACTGTATGGCAGCGAATGACGCCAATACTGCTGCACGAACCTGTCAGCAATCTGCCGCGTCGTCAGCAATAACTCGGCGCCATCATCTGCCCCCAGCTCCACGGCAAGATCGGCCAGCGCAATCAGCAACGCGAACTTGTAGGTCGCAGTGAAGTCACCTTCCGTAAAAAGCCGCTGCAGCTTCGTCAGAAATGCCAGTTGCTGCTGCGCGCTGGGAGGTGCGCTCGTCATCAATTGCCGCAACTCCAGTAATCGGCCTTGTCAGGCATCACCCATCGCACACCACCTCGGGGATCAGGCAGATCACCTTGAAAACGGGGGATGAGATGGATGTGCAGATGCGGCACTGTCTGGCCTGCCGCAGCACCATCGTTGATGCCGATGTTGTAGCCGTCCGGATGGAATTCAGCGCTTGCCGCTGCCCGGGCTTGATCGAGCAGCTCCAACAATGCGGCCTGCTCCTGCAGGCTGGTTTCAAAGAATGATCCGACATGCCGTTTAGGAATGACGAGACTGTGCCCCGGCGACACGGGAAAACCGTCACGAATCCAGAGCGCGTGAGCGTTTTGTCCCATGACACGCTCCGCTGGTAGACAGCAAAATGGACAAGGCTTGGTCGTCATTTGATTCACCCTACCAAACGTCGAAATGACGCCCGATAGTCAATAGGCTCCAGGTGCAGCTGGTCCGCCAGCCGCCCGTTCAGGATGTAGAGCTTTGGTTCCTCCCGAAAATGGAACACCCGGTAGAGATGAAATGCATCCCCGGCCTCTTGCGCGAAGTCCAGCTCGTTGCGGCTGATGATGAAGGAGGAAGCATGCCCGCCATTGGTGGTCTTGACCTCAATGAAACGATGCTCACCGGGCCGCTCATGCGAAAGGATGTCGTAGCCGATCCCGTCGCCAAGGCGATCCGAAACCCAGTCCAACTGCTGGAAAAGTTCTGGATAACCGGCGTTGGCGAGCCGCCGCTGCTCGAACGCGATGACCCATTGCTCACCCGCACGGCCAAGGCTGCGGTTGGCTTCATCACGCTGGGCCCAGTTCGTCTTGCGTGCCAACCTGACCTTGCCCCTAGTGTTGGCAAGCTGCACCACTGTCTCCAGCGCCGGCGGCTCGACCACGCAGGCATGGAAGGTTTGCTGACCAGGCGTCTTGACTTCCTCCATCGCGTCCACAACCTGGGATACCAGATCAGGGTGATCAAGGACAAACCGCTGGACTGACTGCCGCAGCAGCAGTTGAACGTTGCTACGAGGTTTATAGCCGCGAATGAAGGGCAACTCCAGATCATGCAACACCGCGCTGATGTTCTGATACTTCAGCTCCACCGAGCCTTTGCTGCGCTCACGCAGTTGCCGGCGAAGTTGGGCATTGAACTCCGTCTTGGTGTAGCGCTGCTGCGTAGCCTCCAGTTGCAGCATCTCGAAGTACGAAGCGATTGTGGCCTGGACCTCTTCAGAAGTCCAGTCCTCGCCAATGCGCACGACATCAAAGCCAAGACGCTGCAATCGAGAAACGACGCAGGCCCCTGCGCCGGCAAAATCATCCGGCTTGAGTGGGCCTTCGTCCGGAAACTGGTAGCCAAAGGCGGCAGCGACGATGGCCTTGGAATCACATAACTGCCCGGTTTTTCCATCACGCACCAGGAAGTCGCGCGATTTTCCAAACCCGTATCGCGCTAAAAATACCGTCCGGCCAATACGTGAAAACTCATCCAGCGCACGCTGGACAGCAGTAGGACTTTGGAGGCGCGAAAGTTCAACAGCCATCGGTGAATTGAAGGAGACGCTGCAGCGGCATGAAGCCGGTTTATGAATGGGTACCGCCGCTGCAAAAAACTGCGCCATAAAAGACACTTTATGTTACATCATCCTGTCATGAGTGCTACTGCAGTTCGTTGGCCCTCTATTGAACATGCCCCTCATCGATATCATCCGACCTGATGACACGGATATGCCCCCATACTGAGCACACAAAAAAGCCCGCATTGACGCGGGCTTAGAGCATAAAAACTGCCAGACAGTGCCAGCAGTTTCCTATTGCGGGATCACTCCCACTCCATCATCAACAGGCCGTCCAAACCCGCATGGTTAAAGGACTTGGCTGTGATCGACATGGGTCTTTACCGTCGCTTTTACCGTCAGAACCGCAGACCTTTTGCTGGCGCGGGAGATGGAGCGATTTGCGGGGGAGCGACGTTTTCGACATCATCATCAATCAACCACAAGCATACCGAAAGTCTCGCACCCCTTCCGGCAACAATCGACGTGTCGTGTGACAGAGTTC
>NZ_JACSYA010000066.1 GCF_029870285.1 Delftia sp. PS-11 | reverse complement strand
TGCACTCTGTGCGGACCCTATGGTTTTGCGGATACGCCGTCCGAAGGGGTCGTACTGGTAGCGGGCGGTGATCTGTCCGTCGTGCTCCACGGCCACCCGGCGCTCTGCGGCGTCATAGGTGTGGGTGGTGACGCTGCCATTGCGCGTGGCGCTGTGGATGTGGCCTGTGGCGCTGTAGCTGTAGCGCACCATCTCCTCGGCCTGTCCATGCTGCAGCAGCCGGTTGCCGCTGGCGTATTGCCATTCGCCGGGCTGGTGCAGGCTGCTGGTGCGGTTGTGCACGGCGTCGTAGCCGTATTGTTCCTGGGGCAGTCCCTGGCTGGTCAGGCTGGCGCTGGGGCGCACCTGGGTCAGGCGGTCCAGCGCATCGTAGGCATAGTCAACGCTGCCGCTGATGTCAGCGCCCAGTTGCAGTGTCTTGCGCGTGATGCTGCTGTCGGCGTCGTATTGGTAGCTCAGTGCCAGCAGGTTGGCGTTGTTGGCGTCCTGTACCTGGATGTCCTGGACGCGGTAGAAGCCGTCGTAGGCAATACGCCTGCTGGCGCCCGGGTACTGGATCCGGGTGGGCCGCATCCATTGGTAGCTGGCCCAGGTGATCTTGCCGGTGCTGCCCGGCTGGGAGGCTTGCTGCAGGTGGCCTTTGTCGTAGGTGAATTCAGCCGCGCTGTGGTCGGGGTAGCCTTGGCGGGTTTTGCGGCCATCGGCATCCCAGTCCTGGGTCAGGGTGGCTGTGATGCGGCTGGTGCCTTCGCCGTAGATCAGTTGTTCCTGGCTGATGCGGCCCAGCGCATCGCGGCGGTAATCGGCCTGGCTGATGGTTTGGCCATTGCCATCTTTTTGTTCGTAGCCGGTCAGGCGGCCGGCTTTGTCGTAGCGGTAGGTGGTGGTGGTGCTCAGCTCGGGCCGCTGCGCCTGTGCGCTGGTGCGCAGGACTTGTGTCAGCAGGCCGTCGCTGTTGTAGCTGTAGCGGCTGACGTCGCCTGCCGCGTTGGTTTTTTGGGTCAGAAGGCCTGCTGCGTCATAGGCGTAGGTGGTTTTGCCGCCTTCCGGGCGTGTCTCTTCTGTCAGGCGGCCGAGGCGGTCGTATTGCCTGCGGTGTACGTTGCCGTTGGCATCGGTGATGCGGGTGGCCTGGTGCAGCAGGTTGTAGGCCAGTTGGGTGGCTTGCCCGTTGGCGTCGATGGTTTGGGCGATGCGGCCCAGCGCGTCGTATTCATAGAGGGTGGTTTTGCCGCCCGCACTGGTGATGGCGGCCGTCTGGCCTGCGCTGTCCAGGCTGTAGTGCAGGGGCAGGCTGTCGCCATTGCGCGCTTTGCGGATGAGGGAGGTTCGCCGCCCTCTCTGGTCATACTGCCGGTGTTCGGCAAGGCCTGCAGGGTATTGGATGGTTTGCAGCAGGTTGGCCAGCGGTGTGCCAAGGGCCCCGTAGGCGTATTGGATGCTGTCGCCTGCTGGGCTTGTGTAGCGGGCGACACGGCCCAGGCTGTCGTATTCCAGTGCATGCCGGTTGCCTGTGGGGGTGGTCTGCGAGACGATGTCGCCGTGGGCGTTGTATTCGTAGCGATAGGTATGGCCCAGCGCATTGGTGGCCGTCACCAGCCGGCTTTGGCTGTCATAGGTGGCAGCGGTGGCGTTCGCTTCGCCATCCGTGCTCTGCGTTTCGTTGCCGAGGGCATCGAAGCGGGCCGAGGATGTGCGCCCGGAGGGGTGGGTGGTTTTGGTGCGGTTGCCATGGCTGTCGTATTCGTAGCGGGTGGTGTGCCCCAGCGGATTGGTGACGCTGGCGATTTGCCCGGTGACGGTGTGCGTGTAGCGCCATGTGCCGCCTTGCGCATCGGTGACTGTCTGGCGGTTGCCGTTGCGGTCGTAGGCGTAGGTGGTGACGCTGGCCTGTTCGCCCTGGCCCAGGCTCTGGCGCACGATCTGGCCCCATTCGTCGTATTCCCATGACGTTTTGCGCTCCAGGGGGGTGCCTTGCGCCTCAATGCGCTGGATGGCCCGGCCTTTGCTGTCGTGGCGCCATGCGGTGACGATGCCCAGTTCGTCGGTATGGCTGGTGGTTTCGCCATGTACGGGGTCGTAGGTGTAGCTTTCCTGGCTGCCGTCGGGGTGGCGAATTTTCAGCGGACGCCGGTTGTAGTTCCAGTCGGTGGTGCGGATCTGGCCGCGCTCGTTCACCAGTTGGTCGGTGTAGTTGCCGTTCCAGGTGCGCTGCAGGATGGTTTCGCCATTCAAAACCCGGCGCGTCTCCAGCCCTTGCTTGTCGTAGTGGATGACCAGCTGGTTGCTTCGAGGGTCGGTCAGTGTGGCGATGAATTGGCGCGACTCTCTGAGGTATTGCACCGATCCTGTTGTGGTGCCCTGGCGGTCGCTGAAGCTGCCGACCCGCCCGCCGCCCCAGTTGGCCTGCAGTTTCTGCGCCGTGCCGCTGGTGCCGGCGGGGTCCAGGGTGATGCCCAGGTTGCCCAGCGTGAATTGAGGGGCCGGGGCGGGCACACTGGCGCTGTACTGTGCCGTGACCTTGCCTCCCAGCGGGTCGGTGCGGCTGGTGATCTGGCCATTGCCGTCGTAGGTGTAGGTCCAGCGGTTGCCCCGCGCGTCCAGAACTTCGGTCAGGCGCCTGGCGGCCCCTGATCCCTGCCATGTGTAGCGCACGGTGTTGCCGCCACGGTCTTCAATGCGGGAGATCAGTCCATCAGCCAGCGTGAGTCTGTACGCTGTCTGGCCGTGGTGATCCAGGATGCGGATGCTGGATGCGCTGTCGTAGCTGAAGCGGACCTGCACGCCATTGAAGTCTGCATAGCCGAGGATGCGCCCTTTGGCGTCGTAGTCGATGGTGTTGCCCCGGCGGTCATACCATTGCCAGCCGGTGTGCCCGTCACGGCTGGTTTGCCGGATGAAGGTGGGGGCATGGGCCTTGCCGGCGGCGATGTACATGCCCGTTTGCCCGCTTCTTTCGTAGAGGGTGCCTGCGCGCTGAATGGTTTTGGCCGTCTGGTCCAGGGGGTCGAGTTCGAAATTCAGGGGCGCCCAGGCAGGATTGAGCCACCATCGCCCGAGCGTCCAGGTGCGGGCAATGTCGATGGCTCCACCCAGCACCTTGACTTGCAGGTCGGTGCTGACTTCCCGGTATTCGCCATTGGGCCATTTGATGTGCGGGTACTCGCTGGCCTGTGCCTGCAGCAGGGGCAGGCTCAGCAGGAGCAGCACACAGGCCAGGATGTGCCTGCATGTCCGGGACCATGTGCGC
>NZ_JACSYA010000065.1 GCF_029870285.1 Delftia sp. PS-11 | reverse complement strand
AAGAAACGGCGCCCGAAGGCGCCGCTCGCAAACAGGGACAAGCCCGGCTGTCTCAGCCTGCAGCCAGCACGCGCTCGCGCGCCTGCTGGTACTCGCGCTTGAGGCGGGCGACCAGTTCGCCCGCGCCTGTGACTTCGCGGATGGCGCCAATGCCCTGGCCGCAGCCCCAGATGTCCTTCCATGCCTTTTTGGCGTCGCCGCCGAAGTTCATCTTGCTGGGGTCGGAAACCGGCAGGTTGTCGGGATCCAGCCCGGCCGCGCGGATCGAGGGCGCCAGGTAGTTGCCATGCACGCCCGTGAACAGGTTGCTGTAGACGATATCGTCCGAGTTGCCGTCCACAATGGCCTGCTTGTAGGCATCCAGGGCCCGCGCCTCATGCGTGGCGATGAAGGCAGAGCCGATATAGGCAAAGTCCGCGCCCATGGCTTGTGCCGCCAGGATGGCGCCGCCAGAGGCAATGGAGCCCGACAGGGCCAGCGGGCCGTCGAACCACTCGCGGATTTCCTGGATCAGCGCAAACGGGCTCTTGACGCCCGCGTGCCCGCCCGCGCCGGCAGCCACGGCAATCAGGCCGTCAGCCCCCTTGTCGATGGCCTTGTGCGCGAACTTGTTGTTGATGATGTCGTGCAGCACCACGCCGCCCCAGCTGTGCACGGCCTGGTTCACATCCTCGCGCGCGCCCAGGCTGGTGATGACGATGGGCACCTTGTACTTAGCGCACACCTGCATGTCATGCTCCAGCCGGTCATTGCTCTTGTGCACGATCTGGTTGATCGCAAACGGCGCCGAGGGCTGGTCGGGATGGGCCCTGTCCCAGGCCGCCAGGGTCTCGGTGATCTCGGCCAGCCAATCTTCGAGCTGCGCGGCAGGGCGCGCATTGAGCGCCGGCATGGAGCCCACGATGCCGGCCTGGCATTGGGCAATCACGAGCTGGGGATTGCTGATGATGAACAGCGGCGAGCCGATCACGGGCAGGGCCAGTTTCTGCAGCGCCGGGGGAAGCTTGGACATGCGGTGTCTCCGTTGGTTCTCAGTGTGTTGTCTGTCGCAGTACCCGCTCAGAAGGCATCCATGGGCAGCGCCATCACGCTGGCGCCGCCCTGCACGATGGCATCGCGCAGGCCGGCGGCCTTGACCAGGATGTGCTCTGCATAGAAGCGGGCCGTGGCGATCTTCGCGCGCATGAAGGCCTCGTCCTGTCCCTTTTGCAACAGCTGCTCAGCCACCAGCAGGGCGCGGGCCATCTGCCAGCCCGCCACCAGGTTGCCAGCCAGCATCAGGTAGGGAACGCTGCCCGCATAAACGGCATTGGGGTCGGCCTTGGCCTGGCCCGAGACAAAGGCCACGGCATCGGTGAAAGCCTGCCGCGCGGCGGTGAGCTGGCGGGCCATGGCCAGGGCATCGGACGTGCCGCTGGCGGCCAGCTCGGCCTCGGTCTTTTCGATCTGCTGCGCGATGGCCAGCGCAGTCTGGCCGCCGTCGCGCGCGGTCTTGCGCCCCACGAGGTCATTGGCCTGGATGGCGGTCGTGCCTTCGTAGATGGTCAGGATCTTGGCATCACGGTAGTACTGGGCTGCGCCGGTTTCCTCAATGAAGCCCATGCCGCCATGCACCTGCACGCCCAGGCTGGTGACCTCCAGGCTCATCTCCGTGCTGTAGCCCTTGACCAGCGGCACCATGAACTCGTAGAAAAGCGCATTGGCCTCGCGCACCTGGGCATCGGGATGGTGGTGGGCTGCGTCGTAGGCCGCCGCCGCCGTAGCCGCCATGGCGCGGCAGCCTTCGGTGCAGGCGCGCATGGTCATGAGCATGCGCCGCACATCGGGGTGGTGGATGATGGTGGCGCTGCCACGCACGCTGCCATCCACCGGGCGGCTTTGCACGCGATCACGGGCATAGGCCACGGCATGCTGGTAGGCGCGCTCGGCCACGGCAATGCCCTGCACGCCCACGGCATAGCGCGCGGCGTTCATCATGATGAACATGTACTCCAGACCGCGGTTTTCCTCGCCCACCAGATAGCCGATGGCCCCGCCGTTGTCGCCATACTGCAGCACGGCTGTGGGCGAGGCCTTGATGCCCATCTTGTGCTCGATGCTCACGCAATGCACATCGTTGCGCGCTCCCAGCGACCCGTCCGGCTGGACCAGGAACTTGGGCACGACGAACAGACTGATGCCCTTGACGCCTTCTGGAGCGCCCGCCACGCGCGCCAGCACGAGATGGACGATGTTGCCGGCCATGTCATGCTCGCCATAGGTGATGAAGATCTTGGTGCCGAAGATCCTGTAGGTGCCATCAGGCTGGGGCTCGGCCTTGGTGCGCACCAGGGCCAGATCGGAGCCGGCCTGGGGCTCGGTCAGGTTCATGGTGCCGGTCCACTCGCCGGTGACCAGCTTTTCGAGATAGGTGGCCTTGAGCTCGTCGCTGCCGGCCGTCAGCAGCGCCTCGATGGCGCCATCCGTCAGCAGCGGGCACAGCGCAAAGCTCAGGTTGGCGCTGTTGAGCATTTCCACGCAGGCCGCGCCGATGGTCTTGGGCAGGCCCTGGCCGCCGAAGTCCTGCGGGTGCTGCAGGCCCTGCCAGCCGCCCTCGGCATACTGGCGGAAAGCCTCCTTGAAGCCCGGCGTGGTCGTGACCACGCCATCGCTCAGGCTCGACGGGTCGGTGTCGCCAGCCTTGTTCAGCGGGGCCACCACGCCCTCGCACAGCTTGGCGCACTCCTCCAGCACAGCCTGGGCAGTCTCCAGACCGGCATCTTCGAAGCCTGGAATCTGAGCCACCTGGTCGATCCGGGCCAGATGCTCCATGGCGAACAGCATGTCTTTGACGGGAGCCGAATAAGTCATTGTTGAACCTTCCTGAACAAGACACCGGCCGGCTGCGCTGTCTGCACGGCCGCCGGGAGCAAGGGACGCACCTTCACGGCATCACTGCGTGACGCGGCCCGATGCGTTGACGATGGACAAATCCACGAACTTCGAGCCCGACTGCGAGCCCGCACGGAAAGAAACCCAGTAGCCACCCAGATCGAGGGCATCGATGCTGCGCAGCGCGGCAGCGAACTTTTCGCGTGACAGCGGCTGGCTGCGGCGCATGGCCTCGGCGATGACGCGCGCGTTGACGTAGCCTTCCATCATGGCGTAGCTGACCGGCACAGTGAGCGACTTGCCCGCTGCCGCCGCCGCATCCCTGAACTCCTTGTTCAGGCGCATGGTCACCTTGTAGGGACTGGGCACGACCTGGGCGATCGACAGCCCGTTCATGAATTCCACGGGCAGGCGCTTGGCCAGTTGCTCGATATCGGCCTCGGAGGTGGCGTAGATCTGCGCCTTGCCGCCAGCCATGCGGTAGGTCTCGACAAAGGCCGAAGTCACCGGGCTGGAAGCCACGAGCAGCAGGGCCTGCGGCGCAGGCTGTGTCTTTTGCAGCAGCTCCACCGCCTTGTCCATCAAGCCCTTGCCGGAGCCCACGGTGGCACTGGCCACCAGCTTGGCCTTGTGGGCTCCCACGGCGCTGCTCACCAGATCGGTCACCGCCTTGGCGTCGGGGCGCTCCTCATGTACCAGGGCCAGCCGGGTGATGCCTACGGTGGCAAGGTGAGAAGCGACCTTGGCCACTTCTTCGGCCAGGCCCGCGCGCGTACCAAAGGCCATGGGCGCATTGAGCACGCGTGTGTCCGTGCTCTGGTAGCCCACCAGAGCCAGCTGCGACTGATCGAGCAGCTTGCTGTCGAGCAAAGCCACCAGATTGCGGTTGCCGAAATAGCCGGCCAGCACCACGGGCTTGGCCTCGTCGATCAGCTTGCGGGTCTTGGCAACGGTCTCATCCGGGTGGCCGACATCGTCCTCCGTGACCAGCTGCACAGGCTGGCCCTGGATACCGCCCGCCTTGTTGACCTGGTCGAAATACAGGCGCATGCCCTGTGCATAGGCGCGTCCCTGCGTGGCATTGGCCCCCGACATGGGAGCGACCTGCCCCACCACCCAGGCACTGGCCTGCGAAGCCAATGCCATGGTGGAGCAGACAAAGGCCAGGGCCGTGCGGGCCAGGCGCAAGCGTATCGTCTTCATTGAGATTCCCTCTGGGTTCATACCGCATCCGGCGGCCAGTGGCTTGGCGGACGGAAAAAGAGGGGCCAGTGCCCCTCTTTTTCCTTACACAGGCTGCTTACAGTGCCTTCACCAGTTCCGGCACGGCCTGGAACAGGTCCGCCTCCAGGCCATAGTCGGCCACCGAGAAGATCGGCGCTTCAGGGTCCTTGTTGATCGCCACGATCACCTTCGAATCCTTCATGCCCGCCAGATGCTGGATCGCG
>NZ_JACSYA010000064.1 GCF_029870285.1 Delftia sp. PS-11 | reverse complement strand
GCGGGTCATGTCGGTAGGTCCTGGGCGTGTCAGTCAATGGAGGCGCCGCTGGCCTTGATCAGCGGCGCCCAGCGCGCGATCTCGGCCTGCATGAAGCTGCCGAACTGCGCAGGCGTGGAGGCAAAGGGCTGCATGCCCTGGTCGGCGAAGCGCTTGAGCACCTCGGGGTCCTTCATGGCCTTGAGGATGGCCTCGTTGAGCCGCTCGACCATGGGCGCAGGCGTGCCCGCGCGTGCCACGGCCCCGAACCAGACGCCGGCGTCCACGCCAGCGATGCCCAGCTCGGCCAGCGTGGGCACCTCGGGCAACTGCGGCGAGCGCCTGTCGGCCGCAATTGCCAGCGGCCTGAGCTTCTTGCCCGCGATCAGCGGCGCCGTGGTGATGACGGGGTCGAACATGAAGTCCACCTGGCCGCCCATCACGTCCTGCAGTGCCGGGGTGGAGCCTTTGTAGGCCACATGGTTGTAAGTGCCGCCGGCCTTGCCTCGGAAGGTCTCGCCCAGCAGATGGCCGATGGAGCCGATGCCTTGCGAGGCATAGTTCAGGCCAGCCCTGCGCGACTTGGCCTGCTGCACCAGCTCGGCCACGCTGTGCATGGGGCTGTTGGCGGGCACGACCAGCACCAGCGGGGAGGCAATCAGCGAGGTGATGGGCGTGAAGTCCTTGAGCGGGTCATAGGAGAAGTTGCGAAACAGCGTGGGGTTGATGGCGAACATCTCGGTCGCGCCCACATACAGGGTGTGGCCGTCGGCAGGCTGCTGGCGCACGTAGGCCGCCGCGATCTGGCCGCCGCCGCCGGGGCGGTTGTCCACGACTACGGGCTTGCCCAGCTGCTCGCCCATTTTCTGCGCCAGCGCGCGGGCCACGGCATCGGTGATGCCGCCGGCCGGAAACGGCACGACCATGGCCACGGGCCGGCTGGGGAAGGTCTGTGCCTGGACGGGCAGTGCGGCGCAGGCCAGGGACGCAAGAAAGAGGCGGGTGAGGGTACGTCGGTTATGCATGTTGTTGTCTCCTGTGGGGGTGTCTAGCAGGGCTCAGGTGCCAAAGCGTGCGCGCACTGTGCCCACGCCGCTGATCCGGGCCTCGAAGTGGTCGCCCGGTTGCACCGCGACCATCGGGCCCAGCGCGCCAGTCAGCACCAGATCGCCCGCGCGCAGCGGCTGACCCAGCGTGGCCAGCTTGCGTGCCAGCCAGGCGGCGGCGTTGAGCGGATGGCCCAGGCAGGCCGCGCCCGAGCCGGTGGATGCGGTTTCGCCGTTGCGCTGCATGTGCATGCTGCACAGCTTGAGGTCCAGGCCATCGAGCTTCACGGGCACGCCGCCCAGCACCACCAGGCTGCTGGAGGCGTTGTCGGCCACTGTGTCCACGAAACGGATGTTCCAGTCCGCGATGCGGCTGCCCACGACCTCGATGGCAGGCAGCACGCAGGCCGTGGCGGCGATGACATCGGCCACGGTGGCGTCGCGCAGGTCCAGGTCGCGCGACAGCAGCAGGGCCACTTCGGCCTCGGCCTTGGGCTGCTGGGTGCGGGCCATGGCAATGGGCTCGTCGTCGCCATACACCATGTCGGCGAACAGGGTGCCGAAGTCGGGCTGGTCCACGCCCAGCTGCTTTTGCACGGCTGGCGATGTCAGGCCGATCTTGCGGCCCACGATGCGCCGCCCCTGGCCCTGGGCATGGCGCACATTGGCCATCTGCACGGCGTAGGCCGTGGCCTCATCGGTGATTTCATCGCGCAGCGGCGCGATGCATTGGCCCTGCTGCTCGGCTTCGCGCAGGCGGCGGGCCCAGGTTTCGATCTGTTCGGTGGTGTGCATGGCGTGAAAAGGCAAAGAGTCAGTCGTCGGTGTGCATGAACATCACGCCATAGCCCGCGATCAGTTCGGGCACGGCGCGGTAGGCGTTCACGGGGCAGGGCAGCCCGGCGTGCTGTGGCAGCGCGGCGCGCGCCACCAGCCAGGTCTTGGATTCATGGGCCGAGCGGCCGGCCTGCGCCTCGATCGAGGCTTCGCTGTGGCGGCACAGGCCGGCGAGGTCGCCCGACGCCATGGCCTGCATCCACTGCAGATCCCATTGCGGGTTCAGTGGCTTCATCCAGGCCTCTCCGCGCGCCAGCGCCATGCCGGCGGCCTTGACGCGCTCGGTCTTGGCGTCCTTCTCGGCTTCGGTGGGGTGCCTGCCGACGGTGATGCGCTCGCGCACCGCAGGGTCCGGGTGGTCCAGCGTGGGAACGGGTGGCTCGTGCGAGAGACCGCCCGAGCCGATCAGCAGCGTGCGCTGCGGCAGGGTGTCCAGAAAGCGGCCGATGGCCTGGCCGACTTCGCGGCAGCGCGCCAGCCGCGCGATGCCGGGCGGTGCCACGGCATTGAGGAAAATCGGCAGCACTGGCGGTGTACGCGCCAGATCGTCGCCCCACAGCACCTGCAGGGCCTGGGCGAAGCCATGGTCTACCTCCATGCGCCGCGACAGGGCGATGTCGATGTGGCTGTCCATCAGGTGCGAAGCCAGCGCCAGCGCCAGCTCGCTGTGCACATTCAGCGCTCCGGCGGGCGACAGGTAGTCGCCTACGGCACGCACCTCGGTGCCCAGGCAAAAGGGCGGCATCAGCGCGTTGAAAAAGCCGTTGTAATGGTCAGGGCCCAAAAGCACGACCAGCTCGGGGGCGAAGGCATGGACGGCAGCACGGGCCGCGCCGGTGGCGGCCTCCAGTGCCAGCCGGTCTGGATCGCCGATGGGGTTGAGGCCCAGCAGCGGCGAGTGCGACATGCCCAGGAAGGCGCGGCGCGCACGGGCGATGGCGGTGGTGTCCATGGCTCAGTCCTGCAGCGCTGGAGCGTACGCAGGCAGCAGCGGCGCATGCAGCAGGCGCGCCAGCTGCGCGCTCACGGCGCCGGTCTCCTGGGGCGATGCCAGCGCGGCCACGAAGCGGTCCGGGCGCACAAAGGCGATGGAGCGCGTCTGCCGGGCAAACCAGTCCTTGATCCGGCCCTGGACATCGCCCAAGGTGAGCACGCCTTCGCGCACCGGCGGGCAGTGTCCCAGCTGGCCCGGCGGCATGATGCGCACCAGGCAGGCATCCAGGCGCTGCCAGAAGGCCAGCGTCTGCGCGTCCATGCCATGTGTCGGGTCCGTGCCCCAGGCAATGATGGCAAAGCGCGGGCCGATGGCATCGTCCAGCCGCTGGATGCGGCCTTCGCCGTCGGTCACGCGCGGCTGAATGAACATGCGCCCCACGGGGCTGGGCTCGGGGGCCTCAAGGCTGTGGATGAGGCGGCCCAGGGGCGATTCCTTTTTCTCGGCCATCAGGCCCAGCAGCCTGCCCAGCGGCGTATCGCCCGAGCGGTCCAGCAGGCCGCCCAGCAGGGGAGCTTGCCGCGCCGGGTTGTCTGCCGCGTGCAGCACCACGCCCTGCTCGTAGCGCGGCATGGGCTTGAAGCGCATCTCGGCAAAGTACTGCTTGACCGGCGGCACAGCGTTGAGCGCCAGCATCACCGTGTCGCGCACCCTGGCGGCGGTGCGGCTTTCGGGCGCGAAGATGTCGCCAGCCACTTCGGACAGATGGATCATGCTGCGCGCATGGTCGCGCCGCTCCAGGCCGTAGGTGTCCAGCAGCGCCTCGCCGGCCTGGCCCTTGGCCACCATGGCCAGCTTCCAGGCCAGGTTGCTCGCGTCGCGCATGCCGCTGTTGTAGCCCTGGCCCTGCCAGACCGGCATGATGTGGGCCGCATCGCCTGCCAGCAGCACGCGGCCTTCGCGGAATTTCGCTGCCAGTCGCGCGTTGTGCGTGTACACGCGCTTGCGGATGTAGTCGAGGCTTTCGGGGTCGGCCACGACCTTGCGCATCAGGCGCGCCAGGTTCTCGGGCTGGGACAGCTCCTGCTCCGTTTCGCCGGGCATCACCATGAACTCGAAGCGGCGGATGCCATGCGGCAGCGCGGCCGAGACATAGGGGCGCTCGGGATCGCAGTGCATGCCGATATGGGGCGTGCCCAGCGGGTCGTTGCGCACATCGACCACGATCCACTGGTTGGGCTTGGTGCGGCCCTCGAAGGCGATGCCCAGCGTGCGGCGCACGCTGCTGTTGCCGCCATCGCAGGCCACCATGAAGCGGGCGCGCAGCGTCTGGCGCGTGCCGTCGCCTGCCTGCAGCGTCAGGTCCACGCCGCTGTCGTCCTGCGCAAAATGCGCAAGCTCGCGCCCGAACAGTGTCTGCACATGGGCAAAGCGCGCCAGGCCCTGGTGCAGGATGGCATCCACCTGGGGCTGGATGAAGGCATTGCGGCGCGACCAGCCGAACTCGTCGGTGCGCGGCTCGATGGAGGCGAAGCACTGGCCCGTGGCCGTGTAAAAGCGCATCCAGTGGTCGGGCGTGATGTGCGCTTCGACCTGGCCCGCCAGGCCAGCGGCCTGCAGTGTGCGCAGCGATTCGTCATCGATGCCGATGGCGCGCGGGTAATCGATGATGTGATCGAGCTTTTCGACCACCAGCGTGCGCACGCCAGCCTGTCCCAGCAGGTTGGCCAGGGTCAGGCCCACGGGGCCCGCGCCGATGATGGCGACGTCGTAGGTGGGTGCCTGTGCCAGGGTGTCTGCTGCCGTTTGCATGGTCTGCCTTGTCTCCGTTTCCGTTGCGGTGGCACAGGGTTTTTTTGCCTGCGTGCCGTGATGGATGCGGATTGTGGGCAGGGCTGCAGCACCTGCGAACTGCGTGCACCAGGTGCACATCAGACCATGGGTTTACCCTTGATTCAGGTCATTTCACGGGGCGAGGGGCACCGCTGGCGCGCG
>NZ_JACSYA010000063.1 GCF_029870285.1 Delftia sp. PS-11 | reverse complement strand
TTCGGCCGACAGGTCCAGCGTGTCCATCTCCAGCACCTGCAGGACGTCGGAACCGGGAATGCGCTCACGCACCGCCGCCTGCGTCAGCACCAGAGAGATAGCGCTATCGGCCACCATGTGCACCAGCCGCTTGGCCGGGTAGTCCGGGTCCAGCGGCACATAGGCGCCGCCGGCCTTGAGGATGGCCAGCAGGCCTACCACCATCTCCAGCGAGCGCTGCATCGCGATGCCAACGCGGGTCTCGGGGCGCACGCCCAGGGCGATGAGGCGGTGGGCCAGGCGGTTGGCCTGGGCGTCGAGTTCGGCGTAATTCAGCTGTGCGGACTCGCAGGTCAACGCAACCGCATTTGGCCGCTGCTGCGCGCTTGCGGCAAAGCGCTGGTGCAGGCAGGCGGGCTGCGCATGGTTGAGGGCAGATCCATTGCGCGCGCTGCGGTCCAGAAGTTGCGCCAGCTCATCGCCGGGAAGCAGTTCCACCTGGTCCAGTGCGCACTGCGGCGCATGCGCCAGCGCCTGCAGCAGCAGCGACAGATGCGCGCCCATGCGCTGCACCGTGGCCGGCTCGAAGCGCTCGTGCGCATAGGCAAAGCCCAGTTGCAGGCTGCCGTTGGCGCGGCGGCTGGCGTGCAGGGTCAGCTCGAACTGGGCGGCCAGGCCGTCCAGTTCAAGCTTCTGGATCTCCAGGCCCGCCAGGCCGGCCGCCTCTTCGTGCTGGTAGTTCAGCATCACCTGGAACAGCGAGCTGCCGTCCAGGCTGCGGCGCGGCTGCAGCGCCTCGACCAGTTGCTCGTAGGGCAGGTCCTGGTGGGCCAGGCCCAGGCGGACCCGCTCGGCCAGCTGGGCCAGCAGCTCCAGCAGGCGCATGCGGGGATCGAGCCGGCCACGCATCACCAGCGTGTTGACGAAGAAGCCGACCAGCGGCTCGGCCTCGGGCTGGTTGCGGTTGGCCACGGGCACGCCCACGCGGATATCGGTCTCGGCGGTATAGCGGTGCAGCAAGGCCTGGAACCCGGCCAACAGCGCCACGAAGAGGGAGGTGCCCTGCTCGCGGGCGCGCTGCTCCAGTCCTGCCACCAGGCTGGCGGGCAGATCCAGCCGGTGCCAGGCAGCATGCCAGCGGGTCTCGGTGTCCGGCGCGCGGGTATGGTCGGCTGGCAGTTCCAGATGCAGGTCCTGGCCACCGGCCAGTTCGGGCAGCCAGTAGTCCAGCAGGCGCTGCCTTTCTCCGGCCTCCAGCCAGTCGCGCTGCCAGGCGGCGTAGTCGCTGTAGGCAATGGGCAGCGGTGGAAGGTGGGTCGGGCGCTGCTGCACCAGTCCCGCGTACAGGCCTGCGAACTCCTCCAGAAGGATCTGCATGGAACGGCCATCGGAGATGATGTGGTGCATCACCACCACCAGCAGGTGCTGGCGGCTGTCCAGGCGAACGGCGGCCACGCGCAGCAGCGGGCCGCGCGTCAGGTCAAAGGGCGTGAGGCACAGGCGCGAGGCTTCGGCCAGGGCCCGTTCGCGGCGTTGTGCGGCGGGCTGGGGGGTGAGGTCGATCAGCGGCAGCTCCAGGGCCAGCTGCGGCACGATGCGCTGCCGCGCCAGACCGTCGGGGCTTTCCTCGAACACCGTGCGCAGTCCGCCGTGGCGCTCCAGCAGCACGCCGAACGCCTGCCGCAAGGCCGCCAGATCCAGCTCGCCATGCATCCACGAGGCCTGGGCGATGTGGTAGGCCGAGCTTTGCGGGTCCAGCTTCCACAGAAACCACTGGCGCAGCTGCGCATGGGACAGGGCTTCAGTCTGGTCGGACGATGGTGCGCGGACAGGAATGGGGAAATGCGAGAGATCCAGTCCCTCGGCACGGATCTTTTGCAATGCCAGCGTGCGCTGAGCAGGGTTTAGGCTTGCAAAGCGCTCGGCGATTTGGCGCAGGCGGCCACGGTCCATCAGATATCCCCCAGAGTTTCGAGAAAGGAATCCAGCGCATCAAGCGCCTGCGCATCCGCGCCTGTCGTGCCTGTTGCACCCGCAGCACCCGCGCCGCCATGGGCCGGCAGGCGCACCAGGCCCGCCATGTCCTGCAGCACCGGGGTGCGGAAAATGTCCTGGGCGGTCAGCCCCGCAGCGCCTGCCCCCTGCAGCCGCGCCAGCAGTTGCACCACCTTGAGCGAGTGCCCGCCGCGCTCGAAGAAGCTGTCGCGGCGGTCCACGCGGCCACCGCCCAGCAGCTCGGACCAGAGCCCGGCCAGCATTTCCTCGGTCTGCCCCGAGGGCGCCTCGTAGGACTGCCTGGCCGGTGCCTGCGCCGCAGGCAGCGCGGCAAGGTCCACTTTGCCGCTGTTGTTCAACGGCAGCGTGTCCAGCACCACGATGGCGGACGGCAGCATGTAGTCGGGCAGGCCGCTGACCAGTCTTGCGCGCAGTGCCGCAGCGTCCGGGGGCGGGCCTGCATGCAGCGGTGCATGTAGCGATACATGCGCCACAAGGCGCGTATCGCTGCCGGACCCCGCTGCCGTGACCACGGCCTCGCGCACCTCGGGCTGGGCCAGCAGTGCGGCCTCCACCTCGCCCAGCTCAATGCGGTGGCCGCGGATCTTGACCTGGTGGTCCAGCCGGCCCAGGTATTCGAGCGCGCCATCGGCATTGCGGCGCACCAGGTCGCCGGTGCGGTACAGGCGTTCGCCAGCCGCAGCGAAAGGATCGGCCACAAAACGCTCTGCACTCAGGCCCGGCCGCTGCCAGTAGCCGCGCGCCAGGCCCTGGCCGCCAATGAACAGCTCCCCGGCCACGCCTTGCGGCACGCAGCGCAGCCCTTCGTCAAGCACCAGCAGCCGGGTGGCCGCGATGGCCTGGCCCAGCGTGGCGGCATCGCCCTGCACCTGCTGCAGGCTGGACCAGATAGTGGTTTCGGTCGGGCCGTAGAGATTCCAGAGGTCCACACCCGCCGCGCGCAGCAGGGCAATCAGGTCCGGCGCAAGCGCCTCGCCGCCGCACAGCGCTTTCAGGGGCTGTGCGGCCTTCCAGCCACCGGCCAGCAGCAGGCGCCAGCCCGAGGGCGTGGCCTGCATCACGCTGGCGCGGCTGCGCTCCAGCAGCGCCGCCAGCGCGGCCGCGTCGCGCACCTGTTCGCGCCCGGCCACCACCAGCTGCGCGCCCACGGCCAGGGGCAGGAAGATCTCCAGGCCCGCAATGTCGAAGGACAGCGAGGTCGTGGCCAGCACCACGTCCTGCGCCTGCAGGCCCGGCTGTGCCGCCATGGACTGCAGGAAGTTGGAGAAGGCCGCATGCCGCACCACCACGCCCTTGGGCCGCCCGGTGGAGCCCGAGGTGTAGATGACATAGGCGGCCTGTTCGCCATGGACCTCCACACGGGGAGCAGGCGCCGTGCCCGCTCGCTCCAGTTGTTCCAGATCCAGCACTTGCGGCATGCTGCCGTCCAGCCCGGCCAGCCGGCCCGGCGCCAGGCCCGAGGCTAGCACCAGGCAGGCCCCGCTGTCCTGCAGCATGTACTGCATGCGCTCATCGGGCAGGGCCGGATCGACGGGCACATAGGCAGCGCCCGCCTTGAGGATGGCCAGCAGGCCGGCCACCATGCCGGCCCCGCGCTCGGCCACCAGGCCCACGCGCTGCCCGGGCCGCAGGCCCTGGTCGATCAGGGCCTGCGCCAGGCGACCGGCTCGCTGATCAAGATCACCGTAGCTGAACACCTGCCCGTCCGCGGCCAGGGCCGGGGCCTGGGGCCGCTGCCTTGCCTGCGCCTCGAACAGGCGGTGCACCGGCAAGGCCTGGGGCCAGGACTGGGGGTTGCCGGCCTGCATCAGCAGCGCCTGGCGCTCGGCCGGGGGCACCACGTCCAGCGTGCGCAGATCGCGGTCGGGCTGCTGCTGCAGCGCCTGCACCAGCGCCTGCAGGGCCTGCTGCATGTAGGCGCAGACGCGCCCGGCCCCCACTCTGCGCACCACCTGGGCGACGAGCACAAAGCCCTGGCCGTCGTCGTCCACAGCCATGCCCACGGGATAGTTGCTGCGCTCGGGGCGGCCCAGTATCTGCACGCCGGCCCGCGCCAGATCCTGCGCAACGCCCTCTGCCGCGCCATGCCGGTAGTTCAGCAATGCGCTGAACAGCGGCGTTCCCGCAGGCAGGCCGCTGCAGCGCTGGGCCAGCGACAGGCTGGCATGCTCATGCTGCAGCAGTGCCGCAAGCGCCGCCGCCGTGCTGCGCAGGCCCTGGAGCACGCTGCCTTCGCCCAGCGGCAGGCGCAGCGGCAAGGTGTTGATGAACATGCCCAGCGCCTGGTGCGCACCGGCGCCGCCGTCCATGCGGCCCATCAGCACGGTGCCGAAGACCGGCTCCTGCCTGCCGCTGGTCCGGGCCAGCACCAGCGCCCAGGCCAGGTGGCAGAGCGCGGCGGGGCTGACGCCGTGCGCACGCGCCTGGCTGCGCATGGCCTGGGCCAGCGGTGCGCCCAAACGCAGGCGGGCCTCCTCCATGCCACGGCCATCGCCTTGCACATCCAGCAGGCCGAAGGCGGCCGTGGGCTCCTGTATATCGGCCAGCATGCTGCGGAAGAACAGCTCGTGCGACCCGTCCGCCACGCCCTGGCGCGCCTGTGCCACAAAGCGCCGGAAGGGCACGGGCACCGGCAGCTCGGCCACGCGGCCCTGCTGAAGCCTCAGCACCTCCTGCAGCAGCAGGTCCAGCGTGATGCGGTCCATCACCAAGTGGTGACTCAACAGCTGCAGCAGCCAGCGGCCTTGCCCCGCATCGTGCGCGGCCCGCGCCCGTATCATCGGCGCCTGCCGCACGTCCAGGCGCAGGTCGTGGCTGCCCAGTTGCTCCAGCATCTGCGGCACCAGCGTCTCATGTGCATCACCCGCATCTGGCCACTGCAACTGCAGCGGCGCCTGGCGCAGCACCACCTGCACCGGCCCGGCCAGTCCTTCCCAGAGCACGGCCGTGCGCAGGATGTCATGGCGCGCAATCACCTGGTTGAGGCTGTGCACAAAGGATTGCAGTTGCTCGCGCGTTCCAAAGCTCAGCAGGTTGGGCGAGACGAACACATCGCCCCCGGACTGCAGCAGATGGTGGAACAAAATTCCCTCCTGCAGCGGCGCCAGCGGGTAGATGTCCTGGATATTGGCCGCCCCGCCCGGCACTGCAGCCTCTATGCGTGCAATCTCCTGCTCGTTCAGCGCCACCAGGGTCAGCATCTCGGGCGTGATCGCCATGCAGCCTTCGGGGATGCCGTTGGGCGGCACATCGGTCTCGCCGGCCACCGGTCCACCCTGCTGCTCCTGCAGCACCGCCTGCGCAAACTCCGCCAGCCTCGGATGCTGGAACAGTGTGCGCACCTGCACGCGCAGACCCTGGGCGCGCACGCGCTCCAGCAGGCCCAGAGCGAGCAGCGAATGCCCGCCCAGCTCGAAGAAGTTGTCCTGCCGGCCCACGCGCTGCACGCCAAGCACCTCGGCCCAGATGCCCGCCAGCGTTTCTTCAAGCTCGCCCTGCGGCGCCTCGTATTGCTGGGCGCTGACCATCTCCGGCTCGGGCAGCGCCTTGCGGTCCACCTTGCCGTTGGCCGTCAAGGGCAGGGCTTCGAGCACCACGATGGCCGAGGGCACCATGTAGTCGGGCAGCACCTGGCCCAGCCTGTCCTTGAGCCGACCTTCGTCGGCCGCCTCGTTCAGCGACGCATAGGCCACCAATCTCGCCCCGCCTGCCCCCTCCCTGGCCAGCACCACGGCCTCGCGCACTTCGGGCTGGGCCAGCAGTTGCGACTGCACCTCGCCCAGCTCAATGCGAAAGCCCCGGATCTTGACCTGCTGGTCGGCACGGCCCAGGTATTCGAGTTCGCCCTGCACCGTCCAGCGCACCAGATCGCCTGTGCGGTACAGGCGCTCGCCTGAATCGCTGAACGGGTTGGCGATGAAGCGTTCCGCGCTCAAACCTGCACGGTTCAGATAACCGCGCGCCAGGCCCTCACCCGCCACGTACAGCTCCCCGGCCACGCCCTGCGGCAGCAGGTTCAGGCTGCCGTCCAGCACATACAGCCCCAGGTCGGGTATCGCAACGCCTACCGGGCTGCGGCCACCGTCCAAGTCCGCCTTGGTGATCTCCCGGTACGTCACATGCACCGTGGTCTCGGTGATGCCGTACATGTTGACGAGCCTGGGGCTCTGGTCACCGAAGCGGTCGAACCAGGGCCGCAGGCTCTCGGGCTGCAGCGCCTCGCCGCCGAAGATCACATGGCGCAGCGAAAGACCTGCACCGCCCTCTGCATCCTGCTCCACCGCGTGGACCAGCTGTCCGAAGGCAGAGGGTGTTTGATTGAGAACCGTTACGCCTTCCTGGCGCAAAAGCGCCAGGAAGTCCCCGGGCGAGCGGCTGACCCAGTACGGCACCACCACCAGCCGCCCGCCCGTGCACAACGCACCGAAGATCTCCCAGACCGAGAAGTCGAAGGCGTAGGAATGGAACAGCGTCCAGACATCGTCCGGGCCAAAGCCGAACCAGGCATCGGTGGCGTCCAGCAGCCGCGCCACGTTGCGGTGGCTCAGCTGCGCGCCCTTGGGGCGGCCTGTGGAGCCCGAGGTGTAGATGACGTAAGCCAGGCTGTCCGGGCTCACCTCGACCTGCGGGTCCATATCGGG
>NZ_JACSYA010000062.1:2500-5373 GCF_029870285.1 Delftia sp. PS-11 | reverse complement strand
GGCTGTAAGAGCCTGACGATGACCTACTTTCACACGGGAACCCGCACTATCATCGGCGCTAAGTCGTTTCACTGTCCTGTTCGGGATGGGAAGGAGTGGGACCAACTTGCTATGGTCATCAGGCATAACTTGTTGTCGCGCTGCTCTTGGAGCAACACAACGAATTCATAGAGTCTGTAATCAGCGGTATTTTGACTGCGCCTTACTTTGGCATAACCACCTTGATGAACGTGTCATCAAAGTTATAGGGTCAAGCCTCACGAGCAATTAGTACTGGTTAGCTTAACGCATTACTGCGCTTCCACACCCAGCCTATCAACGTCCTGGTCTTGAACGACTCTTCAGGGGGCTCAAGGCCCCGGCAGATCTCATCTTGAAACGAGTTTCCCGCTTAGATGCTTTCAGCGGTTATCTCTTCCACACTTAGCTACTCGGCAATGCCACTGGCGTGACAACCGATACACCAGAGGTGTGTCCACTCCGGTCCTCTCGTACTAGGAGCAGGCTTCCTCAAATCTGCAGCGCCCACGGAAGATAGGGACCAAACTGTCTCACGACGTTTTAAACCCAGCTCACGTACCTCTTTAAATGGCGAACAGCCATACCCTTGGGACCGACTACAGCCCCAGGATGAGATGAGCCGACATCGAGGTGCCAAACACCGCCGTCGATATGAACTCTTGGGCGGTATCAGCCTGTTATCCCCAGAGTACCTTTTATCCGTTGAGCGATGGCCCTTCCATACAGAACCACCGGATCACTATGTCCTGCTTTCGCATCTGCTCGACTTGTCAGTCTCGCAGTTAAGCACGCTTATGCCATTGCACTATCGTCACGATGTCCGACCGTAACTAGCGTACCTTCGAACTCCTCCGTTACGCTTTGGGAGGAGACCGCCCCAGTCAAACTGCCTACCATGCACTGTCCCCGATCCCGATAAGGGACCTGGGTTAGAACCTCAAACGCACCAGGGTGGTATTTCAACGTCGGCTCCATGAGAACTAGCGTCCTCACTTCAAAGCCTCCCACCTATCCTACACAGATCCGTTCAAAATCCAATACAAAGCTACAGTAAAGGTTCATGGGGTCTTTCCGTCTTTCCGCGGGGAGATTGCATCATCACAAACATTTCAACTTCGCTGAGTCTCTGGAGGAGACAGTGTGGCCATCGTTACGCCATTCGTGCAGGTCGGAACTTACCCGACAAGGAATTTCGCTACCTTAGGACCGTTATAGTTACGGCCGCCGTTTACTGGGACTTCAATCAAGAGCTTGCACCCCATCATTTAATCTTCCAGCACCGGGCAGGCGTCACACCCTATACGTCCACTTTCGTGTTTGCAGAGTGCTGTGTTTTTATTAAACAGTCGCAGCCACCGATTTTTTGCAACCGCTTTGGGCTTCCTTTGTACAAGTTCACCTACTTGCGGCATACCTTCTCCCGAAGTTACGGTATCAATTTGCCGAGTTCCTTCTCCAGAGTTCTCTCAAGCGCCTTAGAATACTCATCTCGCGCACCAGTGTCGGTTTGCGGTACGGTCGTGTGTAGCTGAAGCTTAGTGGCTTTTCCTGGAAGCAGGGTATCACTCACTTCGTCTGCAAGCAGACTCGTTATCACCCCTCATCTAAGCCCGGCGGATTTGCCTACCAGGCACGACTACAGGCTTGAACCAACATATCCAACAGTTGGCTGAGCTAACCTTCTCCGTCCCCACATCGCACTACACATCGGTACAGGAATATTGACCTGTTTCCCATCAGCTACGCATCTCTGCCTCGCCTTAGGGGCCGACTCACCCTACGCCGATGAACGTTGCGTAGGAAACCTTGCGCTTACGGCGAGGGGGCTTTTCACCCCCTTTAACGCTACTCATGTCAGCATTCGCACTTCTGATACCTCCAGCATCCGTTACCAGACACCTTCACAGGCTTACAGAACGCTCTCCTACCACGCACAGTAAACTGTGCATCCGCAGCTTCGGTAACTGGCTTAGCCCCGTTACATCTTCCGCGCAGGACGACTCGATCAGTGAGCTATTACGCTTTCTTTAAATGATGGCTGCTTCTAAGCCAACATCCTGACTGTTTTAGCCTTCCCACTTCGTTTCCCACTTAGCCAATTTTAGGGACCTTAGCTGGCGGTCTGGGTTGTTTCCCTCTTGAGTCCGGACGTTAGCACCCGGTGCTCTGTCTCCCAAGCTGTACTCTGCGGTATTCGGAGTTTGCATAGGTTTGGTAAGTCGCCATGACCCCCTAGCCTAAACAGTGCTCTACCCCCGCAGGTAATACTTGAGGCACTACCTAAATAGTTTTCGGAGAGAACCAGCTATTTCCAAGTTTGTTTAGCCTTTCACCCCTATCCACAGCTCATCCGCTAGTTTTGCAACACTAGTCGGTTCGGACCTCCAGTACCTGTTACGGCACCTTCATCCTGGCCATGGATAGATCACTTGGTTTCGGGTCTACACCCAGCGACTGGACGCCCTATTCGGACTCGATTTCTCTACGGCTCCCCTATTCGGTTAACCTTGCCACTGAATGTAAGTCGCTGACCCATTATACAAAAGGTACGCAGTCACCCTTGCGGGCTCCTACTTTTTGTAAGCATGCGGTTTCAGGATCTATTTCACTCCCCTCCCGGGGTTCTTTTCGCCTTTCCCTCACGGTACTGGTTCACTATCGGTCGATGATGAGTATTTAGCCTTGGAGGATGGTCCCCCCATATTCAGACAGGGTTTCTCGTGCCCCGCCCTACTTTTCTCTAGCTCAGTACCACCAGTCGGTTTTCACATACAGGGCTATCACCTACTATGGCCGGACTTTCCATTCCGTTTTGTTAACCGTCTGACTATCACTAGAAGGCTGTTCCGATT
>NZ_JACSYA010000061.1 GCF_029870285.1 Delftia sp. PS-11 | reverse complement strand
GCTCGTGCTGAGGTGCGTGCTGGTCCATCAGGGTGAGGTATGGCGCAGCGAAGCTCCATTCTTCATCGCTGACATCCGTGGGATAGGGCTTGCGAGGCATTCGCGAACTCTAACCCTCAGCTTCGGGCTCAAGGAGCAAAGTTCATAACACGCTCTAAATTTTGCAAAATACCATCATCAAAAAATAGTATGCTTAAAAGAATATTATTTATACTTTTTTATGGAGCAATAAATGGATGCATTTATATATTTATTGTTGGATGTATTTCTGGATCTTTGTTTTCAAAAAATATTCTGAAGATAATAAATCCGTTTTTTTTGGACTGCTTTAGAAATTGCAATTCCATTTTGCGTCATTTTAATGGTTAATAATTTTGTTTTATATAAAATAAAATTATTAATTTTTATTCATGAAAAAATAATATTTTTGACTGGTTTTTTATTTTTTCAATATTTAATTTATTGAATATTAAATCAAGTTAAATTAAATTTAAATTTCGATGATTTTTTGAAAAATATTATTAACACTATGAGATCAGCGCAAAGTTCATAAACCAATTGGTTCTTCTATGCAGGTGGTGCATGTCAGTGTTCGGGGGCGTCAGCTTCACATCACGGAGTTGCTCCTGCCACAGGGGTACGTTCTATAGACCTTGCTGCGCTGTTTGTGGATCAAATTTATAGATCCTGATCATTTCGGCCTCATCCAGTCGTAGGCGTCTGTGATTATCACTACAGATTTATTTCAACAAACAAATTTTTATCTGCATACGGACCATCTGAGAATACTGAGGCTGAGTATCAGTCAACAGGGTGCAATAAAGTGGGATATAAGAATAGTGAATCCTGGCGGAGGAACTTGTCCAGAAGATAAATTATCGTGCATAAAAAATCATGAAAAAAATGCTTAATTCACTTATGGCTTTGGTTATTTTTATTTTTGGATATAGCTTAGGCTATTTTTTCAGTAATGTGAAACATGAAAATATAGAGAAATTTTCAGCAATAAGTGAGATGAATTTTTCAATAAAAAATTCTAAAGATCCAGACTGCTTGGGCGAGATGAGGGTGACAGAATATCTATTCAAGCACTGTAGGTTAAAATTCTCTTACGATTTTTTGATGGGTAATGATTATTTAAATTACAAGAGTGGAATATACATAAATGAACTGAATTTTGCAGCAGAGTATAGAAAGAACAACCCAATAAATGATAGATATTTCGAAAGATGTAAGGGAGTTAGTTTGGCATACCGAAATTTTATAAATAAGTGCTGGGAAAATATTAATAACGAATTAAAATTAAATTGATATTTTTAATAATTTATCGAATTCTATGGCGATGACAGCTTGGAATGGCTGATTCAAGCTAGGCCAGACCGTCCAGGTCAGCTACTACTTCTACAGAGGCACGGGACTGCTGAGCGAGACCTATGCATAATGCCAGCAGACAAGGCATATGAAAAGAATCAATAAAATCACAATTTTTCTCATTACGCTATGTGTGATGCTAATATTTGCGATTTTTGACTCAATTTACGATGTTATAAAGTATGTAGATGCGCCATTTTCAATATATGACGAGATATCTTATATTGAGAAAAATATTCTGAAAAATAAAGAAAATGTTTCTTATGAAAAAGAGAGAAAATTATCTTTGTATATTCTTGATTATTGTGACTTTCCGGTTAAGTGGTATTATTCATATGTGAATTTAATATACCCGAGAAGTTATAAAATGGATAAATATAAGAAAAAATTCATGAAATATGCTATAAATTACAGAATAAATAATCCTATTGATGGTAATTTCTTCGAAAAAAGTACACCGGATTTATGGCGTGAAAGAGTGGAAGGGTGCTGGAGAAAAATATTTGATGAATATCATGAGTAAGATTCACGTGGCGCCTTCGCTGCCAGGCGCTTCAGGCCGCCCAAATCTGGGAGGCTGGCTGGATGAGGTGCAGCCATTGATGCGCTCCTGTTGCCACTGCGTTGCGTAAATTCATGCGCAGGATCACTGTGCGGGCCGTGTGCCGGGAGTAAGCTGTGCGGCCTATGGCGCACATCACGTTCTCCCCTCCCTATATCGCCCCCCAGGATGCAGCGCAGTCGCTGCGCGACGCAGGCTATGCGGTGCTGCGTCCCGATGCGTTCGCAGCCTGGGCTGGGCTGGCCCTGCCTGAGCTGCAGGCCATGGCCGCCGACTGGTCCGGGCTGCCGCCGGATGCCTTTCTCAAGGACGGTGGCCGCTACCGTCGCCGCCGCCACTCCTGCTTCGTTGCCGAGGCGGGCAAGTTGCATCAGGTTCCTCACCGCGCGCACTGGCAGCCGGTCGAGTACAACGCGCTGCATGGCGGCATGCTGCGCATGTTCGAGCCCATGCACGATGCCACGGCGCAAAGCCCGGCCTGGCACCGGCTGCTGCTGGCACTGGCGAACCTGTCGGATCAGGTGTTTTGCGAGCCGGGCCGGCAGGAGCCCTGGTTCATCGAGTCCCACCAGTTCCGCATTGACACGACGGATGGCATCGGCCGGCCCACGCCCGAGGGCGCACACCGCGATGGCGTGGACCTGGTGGCCGTGATTCTGGTAGGGCGCGATGGCGTCAAGGGCGGCGAGACACGCATCTTCGAGGCGGCTGGGCCCAGCGGTCAGCGTTTCACGCTGACCGAGCCCTGGTCCGTTCTGCTGCTGGACGATGCGCGCATGATCCATGAGACCACGCCCATACAGCCGCAGCGGCCGGGCGGTGTGCGCGATACGCTGGTGCTGACCTATCGCCGTCAGGGTTTTCAGGGGGCCGAGCTGGACCGACGCCGGCAGGCTTGATAAATATCAAGATGCTGGCCCGTCATCGGGGCAGACTGTCATGCATCGAACCGGCGGCCTCCGGCCCTGTGTGGCGGCCGCCATCCCAACAAAGGAGAGAGAAAGCATGTTCAAGCACATTCTGGTTCCCGTGGACGGCTCCAACAGCTCTACGCTGGCAGTGCACAAGGGCGTGGAGCTGGCCAAGACGTTCGGCAGCGCGCTGACGGCAGTCTATGTCGTTGATCCCTATCCTTTCACGGGCGTGGGCGCCGACTTTGCCTATGGCCAGTCGCAGTACCTCAACGCGGCCACTGCGGAAGCCAACACGACGCTGGATGCCGTCAGAAAGATCGCCGATGAGGCCGGTATTGCCGTCTCCACTGTGGTGGGCGAGGGCCATGCTGTGCACGAGGGCATTGTGCGCGTGCTGGAAAGCACGGGCGCCGACCTGATCATCATGGGCTCCCAGGGGCGCCGTGGCCTGGAAAAGCTGGTGCTGGGCAGCGTGACCCAGCGTGTGCTGGGGGCCGTGCGCGTGCCGGTGCTGGTGGTACGCGAGTAAGACGGAGGCTCCTGATAAGCTGAGCCGGCTCCCCGCACGGGGAGCCTTTTTTGTCCTGCTCTCAGCGGCCGAAGATCCGGCCCAGCCAGCTTTTCTTCTTGCGCTGCAGCTCCAGCTCGTGCAGCACCTCGGCCTTGAGCCGTTCCTTTTCCGCTGCGGGGCTGGCTTCCTGCGTCATGCGCAGGTAGGCTTTGGCCGAGTCCACATAGCCGTAGTCTTCGTTGCGGATGTGGTTGAACAGCCAGCGTGACAGCATGCCGTGCAGCTCGGCCGCAACGTCCTCGCCTGCATCGAAGCGGGTCTGCATCTCGATGACGCGGCGCGTGAACAGTTCGTGCACTTTCTTGTGCGGCCCCGAGAAGGTGTAGCCTGCGCTTTCCATCAGGCTTTCCTCGAAGACGAAGTGGGAGACGGTGTAGTCCACCATCTCGCCGATCACGTCTCCCAGACCTTCGCGGTCATGGGAGGAACGCAGTTCGTAGAGTTTGTTGATGTAGTCGACGATTCGGCGGTGCTGCCGGTCGATTTCCGCAATTCCTGTGTCCAGTTCGGGGACCCAGACCAGCAGTG
Source organism: Delftia sp. PS-11 (assembly GCF_029870285.1). Lineage (GTDB taxonomy): Bacteria > Pseudomonadota > Gammaproteobacteria > Burkholderiales > Burkholderiaceae_C > Comamonas. The sequence continues at coordinate 2,309 of NZ_JACSYA010000061.1, read as the reverse complement.
CCATGGCATTCTCCAGAAATCAGATGCTTTCCGCAGAAGTATTCATGTAACTGTCATATGTGTCCTTGACCCAGGTCATGTTGCGCAGTAACAACATGTACAGGCAGGCGCGGTGCCAAGGCTGTACCGCGCCATTGCCGCCAGGCCGGGCTTAGAACCGCTAACACAACCCTTGATACGTCGTTGCTTCGCCTTGTCGTACCGTTTGTACTGCCTGCGGCTTCGCGCCTCGTCTCAACCGCAAATCTTCGATTTGCTGGGTCGTGTTAGCGGTTCTTATTCGATCTTGGCGCCCGAGGACTCGACGATCTGCTTGGACTGGCGGAAGTCGGCCTGGAACATCTTGTCGAAGTCGGCCACGGTCATAGACTGGGGTTCGGCACCCTGTGTCTGGATGGCTTCGCGCACTTCGGGCATGGCCAGCAGCTTGTTCACCTCGGAGTTGGCCTTGGCCACGATGGCCGCCGGGGTGCCTTTGGGCATGAACAGTCCGTACCAGGTGCTGACATCAAAGCCCTTGAGCCCCGATTCGGCCAGCGTGGGCGTGTCGGGCAGCGAGGTCGAGCGCTTGGCCGAGGTCACGGCGATGGCGCGCAGTTTGCCGGCCTTGATCTGGGCGATGGCCGAGGGCACGGACGATACCAGCAGATCCACATTGCCCGACAGGGCGTCCATGAGGGCCGGGTTGGAGCCCTTGTAGGGCACGTGGACCAGTTTGATGCCTGCGGCTTTTTCCAGCAGCACGCCCGAGATGTGGATGCTGGTGCCGTTGCCTGGCGAGCCATAGGTCAGCTTGCCCGGATTCTGCCTGGCGGCAGCCACGACATCGGTCAGCGTCTTGTAGGGCGAGTTCACGCTGGTGGCGATCACGATGGGCGTGTAGGCCACATGGGCGACGGGCACCAGGTCCTTGACCGGGTTCCAGGGCAGATTCTTGTAGAGATAGGGGCCCAGGACTACGTTGTCTTTCTGGCCCATGACCATGTCGTAGCCGGTGGGTGCGGACTTGACGGCTTCGGTGATGCCGATGGTGCCGCCCGCGCCTGCGCGGTTATCGGGCACCACGGTCCATTTGCTGACTTCGGTGAGCTTGCTGGAGATCACGCGCGAGAGGATATCGGTGCCGCCGCCGGGCGGGAAGGGCACGATCATGCGCACTGGCTTGTTCGGGTAGTCGGCAGCGGCAGTCTGCGCTGCGGCGGAAAAGCTCATGGCCATGGCAGCGGCCACGGCGGTGCAGGTGATCAGTTGGCGGAACATGAAAGAAGAAACTCCAGGGTCGTATGGGGCGGTGCCGCATCCATGCGCAGATGGCGGGCATCGGCTGCGGTACCGCGAACGAAGGGGCTGGCGATGGCCGTCAGGGGTGTTTCGCCATCTTGCGCGGCCTGTCCACAATGTATGTGGATGCTGCACTGCGCGCCACAAGGGCTTGCCCCCACGGGCCGGGGTTGTGTCCCGCCCGCAGGCAACAGGCCATTTTAGATGCGTGCCATGCGCCAGCTTCAGGGCTGGCGCACATCGGCCACGGCCTGTTCGCCGAAGTCGGCGCGGTTCAGCCAGGCCAGCACGCGTGCGCCAGCCTCCTGGGGCGAGGTGAGCTGTCCGCCGGCCTTGAGCTGGACGAAATTGCCGGCATCGGGGAATGCCGTGGCATCTGCGCTGCGCAGTTGCTGCTGCATGTCCGTATCGATGACACCGGGCGCCAGAGAGCAGATGCGCGCGCCGTGGGGCTTGAGCGCTTCATCCAGGGCCACGCTGCGGCTGAAATGGTCCATGCCGGCCTTGGCCGCGCAGTAGGTGGCCTGCGATGCGATGGCGCGCCGGCCCAGCCCCGAGGAGATGTTGAGCACCTTGCGCGGCACGGTCCAGCTTTCGGTGGCTGCCAGGAAGGCTGCTGTGAGCAGCATGGGCGCTTCCAGGCCCACGCGCAGTGCCTGCGCGATATCGGCGGCCTGCAGTTGCGACAGTGGCGCGATCTGCGGGATGACGCCGGCGTTGTTAATCAGCGTGGCGCTGGCATAGCGCACCGCGTCCTGGCCTGCCAGCCATTCGCCAAGCCGCTGCGCTGCGGCCTGCGGGGCGGCCAGGTCCACGCTCCACTGCAGCAGGGTGGCTCCCGATTGTGCTGCCGCCTGCTCCAGCGCCGGGCTGTGCGAGCGCGACATGGCGACAAGCACATGGCCCGCCTGCAGCAATTGCAGCGCCATGGCCAGGCCCATGCCGCGCGAGGCGCCGGTCAGTATGGTGAGGTGAGGGTGCGTCGATGCATTGGTCATGCCGCCGATGGTAGCGCGCCAGCCAGCGCA
>NZ_JACSYA010000060.1 GCF_029870285.1 Delftia sp. PS-11 | reverse complement strand
TACTAAGTTGTGAGCAGAAATCCAAAAAATTTATCCTGATATATTATTTCAGAATAAAATGGAGTAAAATGATTTATTATTCATCATGACCTGCGATGAGCCATTGAGTTCGATTTAGACAGCAAAAATGAATAATAGTAGCGTAGGCAAAAAGTGCTTGTTGCTTTCCCCCGTCGGCGAGTTCTTTGGTAACCTCTTGAAGCAATCTTATGCCTTCAAAAAAACGCGCCCGAATATAGGTTGCATCATCTGCAACCGATTCCATGGTGAATTTTATAGTGTCAGATAAAAATTGCAATTCCTCAAAAATTCCACCTGAGCCTGATTTTCCTTGGCCTACTAAAAGGCCAACTCTTTCGAGAAGTGAAGGAGAATTACTGGCGGTTGGAACAATATTTGCTACTCCAATGGCCCCTGGCTCAGAAAAATTCCAAGCGGAATGGCCTTTAAGTGTAGCAACGTCTGGGAAGGTGGAATTTTCTACTATGCGTGGTTCCAGTGTCCATTTGTGAAGAATATCTGCCTTATGAAAAACAGGACACGCATAACAAATAATTGCCCGATCATTCAGTCGCTCTTGAAGTTTTTCAAGTGCAATTTGTTGATGAGGCGTTATTTCGAATTTCCAATAAGGAGACTTAAGTCCTTTTAATTTCAGTGCCTTGGGTGCATAACGCCCATACTGCGGGCGTTTGGCTTGAATAAACACGTTTAGCCGAAAAGAAGGAAGTTTTTTCTTTGATCGGCAATTATCCCAAATATATTCCAATTTACATTGTGACAGTACCACTCCATTTAATGGAAAGTCATGCCCGTGAAGTTTATGTAGATACAAATGGGTAGTGAAGAGCGCATAATCTATGCCAATATGATTTTCAAATACCTGACCTGGCTCCCAAAGCAAGCTGGATGTTGAAAGTTGATTAAATAAAGGGCCGCAATACTCGGCTTCTTCAAATTCGCATTTTTTTAATCGCATAATGGCAAATCCGTTGATTCTAGTTAATTGAATATTTTCTCTAGCCCAACCAGGACGTTAATTATCTCGCAGGCGGCGTCCAGTACGGTAGCTTCGAATCGCCCGGATCGTCGAGCACGATGGCAACGCTTTGCTCTGCCCGCGTCACTGCGACGTAGAAGCTGGATGCTGTTAGTGGCTCCATGCTGGCACCGCTTCGGATGAAATCAGTGATCGGGGATGTTGGCGCGATCAGCACACGCGCAAAAGTAGCTCCTTTAGCCACCTTAAAGTTCATGAAGGTCAGGTCCAGTTTTTTCGCTGAAGCGGCGGAGTAGCGCAGGCTCTGCGGGCTGTAGGCGGACACGTAGGCCGCGACGTGCTCGCCACGGACTAGGAACACGCCGTCATGGCCCGTTACCGTCTCGTTCTGCGAGACGGTGCCCGGGAAGCCCCACGACGAGTCGAAGATAAGGTCCGAGAACGCCGCGATCTGAGGGTGGCATCGCCAAGTGATGGTGCTTTCGCTGATCGCGACGAGGCCCTTTTTCTCGCGGGTTCTGAACCAATTGATCGCATCCGCGTAGGCGTACTTCTTGTTCTTGGAACTGCGCCCATTTGTCGCAAGAACGGCTTGGCGGATGTCGCCAACCATCCATATTTCGATGCTTGAACTAAGCAGCGCATCAAGGATGTCCCAGTCGTAGGCACTCAAGTCCTGCACCTCGTCGATCAGGATCTCGTCGTAGATACACTCCAACCTGAGGATGAGCGCGCCTTTGCTGGCAGTGATCAGCTCGAAAGCAAGGCGGCCGAGTTCTGACCGGTAGACGGCACCTCCCTTGTCGAGGAAACGCGCCTTACCCTTGGCCATGCGGTACGGTATGCCTTCGAAGTTGAAGCCCTGCACCTTCTCGCCGGGGAACATGAAAGGGAGGAAGGGCTTAGCGAAATGCCGCAGGAGAAACGTGAACCAGCCGAGCACCTCGATGTTCAGGTGGTCGCCAGCTTGCCGGGCTAGGCGATCCTGTAGTTCCTGCTGATTCTTCTGTGTGTAGGTCAAGGCAAGGACTCGCCGCGCCGCCGGCAGGCCTGCGCAGTGCTCGACGATGCCCTGGGTCTTGCGTGACCCAGCTACCGCCAGCGTGACCCGCTTAGCCATGTATGAACTTTGCAGCCTGCACCATGTAGGCAGGCGCCGTGACGGCCTCTGAGGAGCTAGCGATGCGCAGCGCGGCCTCCGTTTTCTCGCGGGTCATCCAGGTTTCGAGGTTCGCTGTGTCGGCAATCCCCAGGATGGTGCGCAACTGTGCCTCGCCGCAGTGCCAGATCAGCTGTGGCTCCAACGTGTGGCCATGGGCGACTTCACCGATGAACACCTCCCTCTGGCCTGCGGCCAACCACTGCGCTAACGGCTTTCGGAGCTCGGCCGGGTCGATGCCATCGTTGTCACGCGTTGCCGCAACCTTCTTGCCCAGGCTATGGCATAGCTCCAGGCCGCGAGCCAGCGACAACCCCCTCATGCTCACGACGTCGATGCCACATGCCATTGGACGCTTGCCGAAGAGGTCCACGAACACCCGCTCGAAAATGATCTCGTCCGACGGACCTTCGACCAGAACAATTTTGTCGGCCAGTACGAGCCGCAGCGTGTCGAAGCCCGGCAGTTTCTTGAAATAACCCACGGTCCCGGTACTCAACTCGTCGAGCTTGACAGGTGCCGCTGGCCCCAGGAACTGCAGGGCTTCAATGCCGAGCCGGTTAAGGACGCTTGAACTATGAGTCGTGATGAAGAGCTGTTGGTCATCGCTGGCCAAGGCGCCCATCCTGTCTAGCAGCGTCGCTAGGCTCGTGTGGCTCAGATGGTTTTCAGGCTCTTCGATGGTGACGTACTTGGCATGACCCGCATACCGGTTCATGGCCAGCGCGATCTTGATCGCTGACTGTTGTCCTTGCCCGGACATCGTGAACGGGACGCCCGCCACATGGGGAGCAACTGACTCCTCCCAGGAGGTCCGCGCCGTCTGGTCCATCGCAAGCGCGATGGGCTGGGCATGCAGGGCCGCGTGAAGCTGCCCGATGCGCTGGTTCACTGTCATGAAGGCCGATTCCGACAGCGCCGCCTTGGCCTGACGGTACTGAAGGGAGATGCTTGCTCGCTCCTGCGGTTCGAGCTGGCTGCCCAGGATCTGCCGCAGGTGATAGTCAACGCCGCCAGAGCTGCGCACGGTGCGCGCGTCGATCACTGCGGTCGTTAGTGCCCGCGGCCTCATGGTCAGTCTCACGTCCGCGAAGGTCGACCATTCGACGCAGTAGTACTCGACAGGAAGAAGCGGCGTTGGCGCAGTCGCCCAAGCTTTGAGTTCCGCCAGATAGTCGGGATTGGGCAAGCAGCGGACCCGCACGCCCGGACATGCCTCGGTGGGTAGGTTGGAATTGTGGGCTCCGCAGAGCTCCTGAAGTTCTGGGATGTTGTCCAGGAATATCTCGATGTCAATTTCTGGCAGCCGCGTCAGTTCGCCAGCCTCTCGCTTGGCGATGAAGTCAGCAACATCTGCCGCATTGAACCAGTACGGATTGAGTTCTTCTGCGGCGCTTCGCCCATTTATTCGCCCGGTGAGGGTCAGTACAATGGCCTCTATGAGTGTGGACTTTCCAGACTCGTTACCTCCGACGATGAGGTTCAGCTTTGGATTTGGGTAGATCGTCAAATCGCGATGGATGCGATACCCGCGGATTCGAATCTTCTTTATCATGGAACCCTCCCTTGCACTCAAACGTGTTGCGTCTTGGGATTATGCTGCACGCCGTCCGTCAGCGTTAGAGTGGCTAAAACCACCGATCCACGAAGCGCGCGCAGATGATCGCTGCCGCCAATTTCAGCAGCGCTTCGTGGATATCCAGCCGTCGTTCAAAGCGGATTCGCAGCTTGCCAAAGCCTGCAAACCAGCTGTGCGTCCTCTCCACCACCCACCTGTGCTTGCCCAGCCGCTCGCTGCTCTCAATGCCTCGTCTGGCAATCCGGCCAATGATGCCCCGCTGCCTCAGGTGGGCTCGGCATCGCTTGAAGTCGTAGCCTTTGTCGGCGTGTAGGTTTACCGGTCTTCTACGGGGGCGCCCTGGCAGGCCTGCAATCGCAGGAATCGCGTCCACACACCTCTCGAACATCTTGGAGTCGTGCCGGTTCGCGCCGCTGACCAAGATCGCCAGCGGGATGCCTCTGGCATCTACGACGATGTGCCGCTTGGAGCCGAGCTTACCTCTGTCCGTGGGGTTTGGGTCCGTTTCCTGCCCCCCGGGGGCTTGGTACCGAGGAGCCATCAATACTGGCCCGGATCCAATCGATTTGGTCGTGTTCACGCGGCATTCCAATCGCGCAGGCGCCGCCAGCAAGTCATGCCGCTACCGTATCTAAGGGACTGGGAAAGGTCTTCCCAGGGAATACCTGTTTGCAGCACGAACAGGATGCTGTTGAGTGCGGCTTCATCGCTGACTGCGAGCTTGCGCGCACCGCCTTTGGCGGAAGGCACGAAGGCTGGGATCAGTGGTTGCAGCTGTCGCCACAGTTCTTTGCTTACGGGTTGTCGCGCCATGAGGGAAGCGAGCATAACCGCTCTGCGGGGGCCTGCGACGAAGTGGTGTTAGCCACTCTAAATGAAGTGTATGCAACCAAGCTTTGTCTTTAAGATCAGTGCTGAGGCGTCTCAAGGACCAAACCCGACACCTTTGACCGCATCCGCACCGTTGACTGACGTCGCTCCCTGCTGACTGCGACGACATCGACGTCGTTAACTACTATGGTAATCTCCTCGTCCTGAATTGAGCATGACCAAACCTTCCGTCGAATTCGAAGTCTCCGACAAAGAGCTCTATCTCATCTACCGCCCGCGCGACGACAGCAGTTGGGTTCACAAAATTTTCGAACGGGACGAAGAACTGCTTGTGAAGGGCACGTTCCACCTCACATCGAAGGACCTTGTGGAAGACGCTGCCGAAGAAAAAGCCAATGCGGCCAGCGATGACGATGACATCCTGTGGGTTAACGACGATCGATTGGTGTTTTCCGTCGCGACAGCAGATGGCGTTTACTTCCGATTCAAGCCCCAGATCCTTGGTTTTGAGACACCAGTCCTGTTATATCAGGACGCACGGCCCAACTGGAAATGGTTCAGCGCCGAACGCAAGGTGTCCATCCTCAACATCATTCAAAGCCTCGGCCTTGAGCGCATAGTCATCGGCGGCCCGGATCCGGACGCAATTCCGCTCCCCGAATACGAGCGGTTGCTGAACCAGTTCCCGACGCCGTACGAACTTCGTCGCTATGTCCAAGCGCGTGTCGCAACTGTGGTCCGCCAGTACACCGAGCCGGCAATCGACGCGGAAGCACTGCTAAATGCCTATGTCGACAGGCGTACCGTGGCGACCGCGCCAAATCTTGAGGCCCCTTTTCGCCAGTTTGACGTCGCCAAATACGACTTCGCTCTGAAACGGCTGCAGGCCATGCTGGTCAACGAGCTAGGAACTTCCGAGGCGCAGTGGCAATTGGAGATTGTAGAGATAATCCTGCTGCTGAACCCCAGGTACATTAAGGCTTTCTCCGAGGTCAGGCTTTGGGACGCTGACGCCTCTAAATGGCGGCGCATCGACCTTCTCTTGGTCGATGCCTCAGGCAACGTCGACGTCATCGAGATCAAGAAGCCGATGGGCAAGCCCATCATGCTGCCGGTGCACTATCGCGACCACCATCTGCCGATGCGCGACCTAGTCGGCGCCATGGGGCAGGTCACTCATTACCTGAGGCATCTTAGCCGTTGGGGGCCGGCTGGCGAGGACTACTTGACCCAACTGTTGCGAGCCTACCTGCCTGCGGGCCTTAGGATTCGGATCGTCAACCCCTCCGGCATTTTGATCATAGGACGAAGCAACACGCTGTCCGATGTGCAACGGCGTGAATTCGAAGTGCTGCGTCGCGATTCCAAAGGTGTCGTCGACATCGTCACATACGATGACCTACTTGCGCGGGTTCAAACGGTGCTCGATCAGTTACGCAGCGGACAGGCTCTCAGTGTGGCACCAGCGTCTCCGATGGCCGAATAGTACTGCTTCGACACGATGCGCATGCGCCAATAGGCGCTACACGAACATTCAACGCTGGTCCTCGCCGACCCGGATGACCGGTGCTGAGGTTAGCAGTCGATGGCAGAGCCTGGCACGACCGACTGCAACCGGTCTGTAGCCGCCGGTAGCGGCTTGGAGGCGAACGACTGCTCTTGGCCTATTGTGTTGAAAAACTCCCCTTGGCTGGGAACCGGATCAACGGTGGGTAGTCCATCGTCACTGACGGAGGCGCACATCATGATGGGACAGAAGGCAAGTCAGGATCAACTCTTCTACGCATTCAATCTCGCCGATCACATCCCGCGTGACCACCTGCTGCGGGGTGTCGACCGGTTTCTAGATCTGAGCGAGTTACGCCAGCATCTGGCCCCGTTCTACAGTCACACGGGTCGCCACTCGATCGATCCCGAACTCATGATCCGCATGCTGATCGTGGGCTACTGCTTTGGCATCCGCTCCGAGCGTCGGTTGTGCGAGGAGGTTCATCTAAATCTGGCCTATCGCTGGTTCTGCCGACTGGGCCTCGAAGACCGAGTGCCCGACCACTCCACCTTCTCTAAG
>NZ_JACSYA010000005.1 GCF_029870285.1 Delftia sp. PS-11 | reverse complement strand
GCCGCGCGGCCTGGTACAGGCCCTCGACGCGCGGGACGTTGCGCTCGAGTTCGCGGATGCGGTCCGGCCCTGCCGGATGGGTGGACAGGAATGCCAGCCCGCCACCGGCCCCGCCACCCGTGGCCTGGCCCATCTTGCGCCACAGCGATACCGAGGCCTGCGGGTTGTAGCCGGCGCGCGCGGCCAGCTCCAGGCCCACGAGGTCGGCATCGCTTTCGTCGCTGCGGCTGAATTTCAGCGACAGCAACTGGCCGCCCATCCGCGCCACCGTATTGCCCAGGTCGCCCAGGCCCAGCAGTTGCGCCCCCAGGGAGATGCCGATGCTCGTGGCCTGGTTCTTGGCCAGCTGTTCGCGCGAATGCTCGCGCAGCGCATGGGCCATCTCATGGCCCATGACCATGGCGATTTCGTCATCGGTCAGCTGCAGCTGATCGAGGATGCCGGTGTAGAAGGCAATTTTGCCGCCCGGCATGCAAAAGGCGTTGATTTCCTTGCTGCCGATCAGGTTGACCTCCCAGCGCCAGGAGCGCGCGCGCGTGTTCCAGGGCAACGCATAGGGGATCAGCCGCTGGGCAATGGCGCGCAACCGCTGCAGCTGGGGATGGCCATCGCCTGCCAGCGCGCCCTGGGCGCGGGCCTTGGCCAGCAATTGCTGGTACTGGTCCACGGCGGCGCCTTCCAGCGTCTCGGCGGGCACCAGCTTGCGCAGGCTGGAGGCGCCGCCTACATCGACCTGCGCCGAGGCACTGGCCGTGGCCAGGCCCAGCGCAGCGGCGCTGCCAACGCGCAAAAAGCCACGGCGCGCACGCCAGGGCGCGCAGGCACAGCCCCAGCCCGTCTGGGCACAGGGCTCGGAAGTGAGATGAGATGGCTGCATGGCGCCAAGTCTAGCGGCACGGAACGCGCTGTGCACAGCAGGAACAGCGCATCCGGCCGAACGGCGCAGGCCTGCACTGCGCCACCGCCGCAGCGCGGCCCAGGCGCTTCACGCCATCTGCACCGCAGCCACCGCACGCTGCGCGCGCATTTCTGCGCCGATGACCAGCATCAGCCCGGCCAGCACGGCCAGCAGCCCGGCCCAGGACTGCGGCGGCTGGTATTCGCCCACGATCCAGACGGCCAGCACGAAGGCTGCGACGGGCTCGATCAGGCTCAGCGTCACGCCCGTGGCGCCCGAGATGCTGCGCAGACCGATGGAAAACAGCATATGGGCCATGCCGGAAACCACCACGCCCAGATAGACCACGACCAGCACGCCCGCCAGGCTCCACTGCGGCAGGCCGCTGTACAGCAGCGCGACCGGCACGGCCATACACGCCGCTCCTGTGAAGACATAGCAGTTGACCACCCTGGGCGGCATATGGGTGACCAGGCGCTTGTTGATCAGCGCATAGCCCGCGTAGGACAGCCCCGCCAGCAGGCACAAAAGCAGGCCGCTCCAGGACAGCATGGCGCCGCCCCGGGCCATGACCATGGCCGCGCCGCCGGCCACACTCACCAGGGTGCCGGCCCACCATAGCACCGACAAGGGCGCGCGCAGCACCAGCGCCTGCATCAGCCCGGCCCAGATAGGGCCGCTGCCAATGGCCACGGCCGTGCCCACGGCCACCCCGGTGCGCGTGACGCCTTCGTAGAAGAAGATGCTGTAGCCGCCAATCCCCAGGGATGCCAGCAGGAACCAGGCCGGGCGCAGGCCCAGGCGCACGGGATTGGGCAACAGGGGCTGGCCGGGCGCGGCGGCAGGCGCCCGCCTGCGGGCCTGCAGATGGGATGCCGCCAGAATCAGCAGCAGGAACAGGCTGGAGACAGCCAGTTGCGCCGCCCCGACCCAAAAGGGCGAAAGCGCGCCCGCGCCCAGGCTTTGCGCTGTGCCCGTCGTGCCCCAGAGCACGGCTGCCACCGCCACAAAGGCGATGCCGGTGACCGAGGAAGATGCAGAAGATGTGCGAACCATGGGTGCCATGGTGCGCCTGGCGCACGGAGCGAATGTCGAGGAATGCTCGAAGTGCACACCCCGGCACTGGAAGATTTGTCACATTCAGCACCCAGATAGAAATCCGGCACCCATCCAAAACAGCGCAGAAACCTGTAATAAAGCGACTCAGCGCGCATAAATCAAGCAAAACCCACTTGACACTTGGAAATATAAACCAAATGAATTGGATGCAATGTTTTAGGTATTTTAAATATTAATTATTCATGATATAAAACATGAGTTTTGAAGAAAATATCATCTGATTTTCATATCAATGAAAGGCCATGAAAATCCTTCAACTTCTCAATGAATCATTGAAAATAGCGGCCAATCGCTCTGCCACACAAGTCGCCAGCATCATCATCGTTGGCCTGCTGGGAGCGGCATCCACTGAGCTTCTGGCAGCTTTCAGTCTGGCACTCTCTGCAGCAGCGATTTTCTTTGTAGCCAATACCGCCATCCAGTATGGACTTCAGGCAGAACTGAGCAAGAGCATGGGCGCGGGAAACCACCGAGATTTATTCGGCATTTTCTTTGCTGGCTTATGGTTCATGATAGCCTTGTCGGTCATAGCCATCGGAATTGCTTATTTTTCACCCAATCCATTTAACTCTATTTCAGAGTCAGGAATAAGCAATCAGGCATTTCTGGCATATCAGGTACTGGTTCTAAGCCTGCCGATCGTGGCAATCCATGCAGGCATCAATTTTCTGCTGGAAGCCTATCAGAAGATCACACTGGTTTTCAGGCTTCGAATGCTTGCAGTCGCACTGCAAATCGTTGCCGTTATCTGGGTGCTACATGCCAATCCCGAACCGCAAGCCTATGAAATCTCATTGGCATATCTGGCCACAGATGTGGCAGGCTTGCTTACTTCCATGGCAGCTTGTCTGTTTTATATCGACAGGAAAGCATTCTTCAGAGCAGCCAGGGCCAGCCTTCGTTTCATCACAGAGAGACAAATTTATTTTCGCGCCCTGAAAAGTGGTGGATCCGTGGCGGCTGGAGCAGTTTCACAAAAATATCTTTTCTTCTATGTGGGTTTATACAGTGCCAGCCTTGGGGCCACCTATGCGTCCGCATTTGCAATATTGAACTCCATCATTTTTTTACTGCTGATACCTGTGACGGGAGTTTCACAACTGGCAACCATCAAATTGTCTTTTGCTTGTGGTGCAAAAAATTCTTCCATGCTTTTGTCTTTTTGGAAAGTTTTCAGAAAATTATTTCTATGGGTCGTCATCACAACAGGAGTTTTTGCATGGCTGGCATTACCATGGATGATTTCTCTTTTCAGCGAAGACACTATGGTGGCATCACATATTTCGGGGCTTGGTTATCTGTTTTTGGTTTTTTATCTAATGGATTGCAGCTTCAGCTTTCTGTTGAGCATGCTTCGCGGTTTGTCTGATATTTTTTATCCACAGCTGATGGTAAATATCAGTATGCTCCTGATGATCATCCCCGTATTGAAATTCATTCCTGGCGTGGATTTTCCCCAAGTGATTGGCCTGTTTTGTCTTGTCGAATTCTGGGTGGCAGCTGGGCTGATCGCCCGATGGCGCAAAAAACTGGGTGACATGCTCGCCGTCCCGGACCACAGGCGGGTCTCATAGCAGCATCCAAGGCGCAAACGTCGCTGCCGGACGATGGCAGGCATTTCAACCGCGCAGCTGCCGTGCCGTCACGCCCCGGTCGCGCCGCAGCGCATAGGCCAGGGCGCTGGCCGAGGCGTAGCCGCAGCGCAGCGCCGTGGCTTCCAGGGGCTGGCCGCGTGCCAGCCAGCGTGTGGCGGCGTCCAGGCGCAGGCCACGCAGCCAGGCCTGGGGCGGCTGGCCCGCCAGTTCGGCAAAGCGCGCATGAAAGCGCTGGGGGCTCATGTGGCACAGCGCGGCCAGCCGTGCTGTGGGCCAGTCCTCGTGCAGTGCAGCCTGAACGCACGAGGCAAGCTGCTGCAGGTCCAGGCCACGGCGCGCCAGCAGGCCCGGCGCCTGCAGCACCTGGGCCAGCTGTTCGGAGGCCGGGCCACTGCTGCCGTGGCCGCGCAGGGCTGGCGGCACGGAGAAGCGCCGCACCCGGTCCAGACCGGGCCCGGGCGGCGCATCGATGACGAACACCTGTGAGCGCGGTGCGGCCAGGTAGCCATGTTCGACGCCTGCAGGGATGAGCATGCCGCTGACCGCATCCACAAAGGCGCTGCGCCCGCCGACTTCGAGTTCCATGCGGCCCTGCAGCGCATAGAGGATCTGCGCATGGCCGTGGGCATGGGCCTGGTGCTCGCCGCCATAGCAGCGCACGGAGCTGTGCGGCGCAAAGCCGGGCCCGGCTTCGCTGGGAGGGCTGGAAAGGGTGTAGGCCATGGCAGTGTGCTGTGCACGGGATGGTAGCGCGCAGCGCGCGGCGGCGCCACCGGCGCGGATAATGGCCACTGCCTGCTGCCTTCGACCATGACCGAGCCGTCCCCACCCTCCCCCGCACCGGCCAGCGCCGGCACCCACCCCGCAGAACCCGCGCCCCGGCGCAGCTGGATACAGACGTGGCGCGTCTATGCCGAGCCCGCCAGCGCGCGCATGCTGGCCCTGGGGTTTTCGGCGGGCCTGCCGCTGCTGCTGGTGCTGGGCACGCTGTCGTTCTGGCTGCGCGAGGCCGGCATCGACCGCACGACCATCGGCTACCTGAGCTGGGTGGGCCTGGCGTATGCGTTCAAATGGGTCTGGTCGCCGCTGGTGGACCGCATGCCGCTGCCGCTGCTGACGCGGTGGCTGGGACGGCGGCGCGGCTGGCTGCTGTTCGCGCAGCTGCTGGTGGCGGCAGGGCTTTGCGGCATGGCTTTCAACGATCCACGCCTGGCCCTTACGCCCATGGTGTGGTGCGCCCTGGCCGTGGCCTTTGGCTCGGCCACGCAGGACATCGCGCTGGACGCATTCCGTATCGAGTCGGCGGATGCCGAGCGCCAGGCCGCGCTGGCCGCCACCTACCAGACAGGCTACCGGCTGGCGATGATCTGGGCGGGCGCGGGCGTGCTGTGGCTGGCGGCGCGGGCCGAGGTGGCAGATGCGTCCGGCTACCAGAGCGGCGCATGGCGCTTCGCCTACCTGGTGATGGCAGCGTCGATGTGCGTGGGCATGCTCACCGTGCTGCTGTCGCCCGAGCCTGCGCAGCGCCCGCCGGCGCCCGCGCGCAATCTGGCCGACTGGCTGCGCGGTGCGCTGGTCGAGCCCTTCGCCGATTTCCTGGGCCGCTACCGCTGGCAGGCCCTGCTGGTGCTGGGGCTGATCGCCATTTACCGCATCAGCGACGTGGTCATGGGCATCATGGCCAACCCGTTCTATGTGGACATGGGCTTCACCAAGGATGAGGTCGCTGCCGTGACCAAGGTCTATGGCGTGGTCATGACGCTGGCCGGCGCCTTCCTGGGTGGCGCGCTGGCCATGCGCTGGGGCGTGATGCGGGTGCTGATGCTGGGCGCCGTGCTGTCGGCAGCGACCAATCTGTTGTTTGCCTGGCTGGCCACGCGCGGCCACGATGTGACGGCGCTGATCTTCGTGGTCAGCGCCGACAACCTGGCCGGGGGCATCGCCTCGGCCGCCTTCATCGCCTACCTGTCGGGCCTGACCAACGTTCAGTATTCGGCCACGCAGTACGCGCTGTTCAGCTCCATGATGCTGCTGGCGCCCAAGTGGCTGGCGGGGTTTTCGGGGGTCTTTGTCGATGCGCACGGCTACCAGGTCTTTTTCCAGGCCACGGCACTGCTGGGCCTGCCCGTGCTGCTGCTGATCGCGCTGGCCTCGCGCGTGCAGGCCAGGGGCGCAGCCTGAGCCGCGCAGAGCGCAATGGCCCGCCACGAGGGCCGGCGTTTACCCAACTTTACGCAGGCGACAAGCGCGGCTGACCCGGCTGGCGGACCATGGGCGTCGTTACACGACGGCCCACAGCATGACTACACTGCCCCCCATGAGCACCCATCACCTGCTGATGATCGAAGACGACGCCCGCCTCGCGCAGATGGTGAGCGACTACCTGGGCAACAACGGGCTGCAGGTCACCCACATGGGCGATGCGCGCAGCGGGCTGGAGCGGCTGCAGCCGGCCGACGGCCTGCCGCCCGCCGAGCTGCCCGACCTGGTGATCCTGGACCTGATGCTGCCCGACATGGATGGCCTGGAGGTCTGCCGGCGCATCCGGGCCCTGCCCGGCGTGGCCGCCCAGGTGCCGGTGCTGATGCTGACGGCCAAGGGCGATCCCATGGACCGCATCATCGGCCTGGAGATCGGCGCCGACGACTATCTGCCCAAGCCGTTCGAGCCGCGCGAGCTGCTGGCGCGCATCCGCGCCATCCTGCGCCGGCGCGGCGGCAGCGAAAACGCCCATTCAGCCGCCTCGGCGCAGGCGCTGCGCTTTGGCAGCCTGGAGATCGACCGCGATGCGCGCACGGTGACCATCGCCGGGCAGGCCTGCGAGCTGACCTCGTACCAGTTCGACCTGCTGGTCACGCTGGCCGAGCGCGCGGGCCGCGTGCTCACGCGCGACCAGATCATGGAGGCCGTGCGCGGCCGCGAACTGGAGGCCTTCGACCGTTCCATCGATGTGCACATGGGACGCATCCGCGCGGCCATCGAGGCCGATCCCAAGACGCCCAAGCGCATTCTCACCGTGCGCGGCGTGGGCTATGTGTTTGCCAAGCAGCAGGACTAGGGGCGAGGCTGCATGAAACTGCTGACCCTTTTTGCCCAGCGCCTGTACCTGCGCATCTGGCTGGCCGTGGTCGGCGGCGTGGCCGTGCTGACGCTGACCGTGGCCTGGGCCTGGCAGATCGCCGCCGAGCAGAACGCCCAGAACGCGCAGGGAGCCAGCTCCCAGCCTTCGCGCGACATGGCGCTGCGCGATGCGGATGGCAATGTGCTGGCCCAGGGCCGCGCCCGGCGCATCCCCGGCCCGATGGAGGAGGGTCTGCGCTTCGAGATCACGGCCGACGACGGGCGGACCTACATGCTGCACATGGCGCCGCGCCCGCCGCGTGGCGATCGCCCGCCGCACGATGGCGCTGCGGCCTTCTGGCTGCGCCCGCCGTTCGGCTTCCTGTGGATGCTGGGCCTGGTCGGCGTGGCCGTGGCCGTGGGCGTTTTCCCCATCATCCGGCGGCTGCTCAAGCGCCTGGAAAATCTGCAGCGCGGCGTCAAGCGCTTCGGCGAGGGCGATCTGTCGGTGCGCGTGCCCGAGCATGGCCATGACGAGGTGGCCGATCTGGCGCACCAGTTCAATGCGGCGGCGGCGCGCATCGAGGCCCTGGTGACATCGCACAAGTCGCTGCTGGCCAATGCCTCACATGAACTGCGCTCGCCGCTGACGCGCATCCGCATGGGGCTGGAGTTCATGGGCGACGACCCCACCAGCGCGCGCGCGCGTGCCGAGATCCAGCGCAATATCGCGGAGCTGGACCAGCTGGTGGACGAAATACTGCTAGCCAGCCGGCTGGAGACCTACGAAGGCGACGTGGGCTCGGTCGAACCCGTGGACCTGATCGGCCTGGCGGCCGAGGAGTGCGCACGCGTCGAGGCGGACCTGGATCTGCAGTCCACCGATGCGCTGGAGGTGCCGGGCATCGCCAAACTGCTGCGCCGTGCCGTGCGCAATCTGCTGGAAAACGCGCGCCGCTACAGCCACGGAGGCATCACGCTGGAGCTGGCGCGCCAGGGCGCCATGGCAGAGATCCGCATCTGCGACCACGGCCCTGGCGTGCCCCCTGCGCACCGCGAGCGCATTTTCGAGAAGTTCTTCCGCCTGCCCGGCGCCAGTGAACGCTCGGGCGGCGTGGGCCTGGGACTGGCGCTGGTGCGCTCCATTGCCCAGCGCCATGGCGGCAGCGTGCACTGCGAAGGCCGCGCCGATGGCCAGTCCGGCGCCTGCTTCGTGCTGCGGCTGCCGCTGGCCTGAGCACTCCCTCAGGGCGGCAGATAGCGGTCGGCGATGCTGCCGGGCACGTACAGGCCGCGCTCCAGGTAGAGGTCGAGTTTCTTGCGGTCGGGCGCGCGCAGCTTGACCAGCGGCGCCGGCGCCCGGGCGGCGCGCGAAAACATCAGACGGATCTTGAGCGGGGCGCGGCGCCAATCGCCCTTCACATGCAGGAAAAAGGGGCCGTCCTCGGCGCGGGCCAGGCACAGGCGGTAGCTGCTGCCGCTGCGCAGCGTGGCCTGCATGGCCAGATGGATGCTCAGGTAGGCCGGGATGTCGATGTTCTGGCGCAGCTGCTCGTAGTCGCCACGCGCGCGCAGATGTTCGATGTATTGCTCGCCGCTGCGCCCGACCACCTCGCCGGCGAATTCGCGCTGCAGGTCGCGGATGAAGGCGCTGGCAGGCGGAGCCGCCATGAACCAGCTCTCGACCACGGGGCAGGCCGGGTCGCTGGTGTAGCGGTCCAGGTAGTAGCCCACCAGGTCGGCCTGGGTGCGCTGCTGCTGCTCCAGCACCCAGTCCAGGGATTCGGTGAGGATGGTGCTGGCATCGAGCCAGATGCCGCCATGGCGGTGCAGCAGCTCCAGCCGCACCCAGTCCGAGCGCTTGGCCACGGTCAGCGCATGCACGGTCTGAGGCAGGTCGGGCAGGTACTGGGGCAGCGATGCGTCGTTGAGGATGCGGATGCTGTAGCCGGGGTTCAGGCGTGCCCAGTTGTCAAAGCAGCGCTGGATCAGCAGCGGCGGCTGCGGGCCGTTCCAGTAGGCCCAGATGATGCGCGGGATGGTGCCGCTGCGCGGGGCAGCGCCGGTATCGGCGGGCGAGGCTGCGCCGATGTCATAGCGTGTGAAGCGCTGGGCGGGCGCCGTCTCCAGCGTGCGTTGGCGCAGCTGGTAGTAGCGGCGCATCCAGGCCGCCAGCCACAGTTCGCCACGGGTTTTCAATGGGAGTTTGTCGGCCATGGCTGTTACCACTTTATGTTCCACCAGCGCCGGAACCGGGCGCCGCGCAGCCACCAGCCCTTGCGCCAGCAGGCTGCCTGCAACTGCTGCGCCGTCATCGGCGAAGAGGCCTCGAAGGCCTCGCGCAGCGACTGGGCCAGCGCACGGGTGCGGGCTTCGCCCAGGGTGGCGGCCTGCCGCTGCAAGTAGCGCATGGCGCCCGTGTAGTTGCGTGCGCACTGCAGCGCCCAGGCCAGGCGCAGCGCGGGGGCGTGTCCCTGCGTGCCCAGGGCCTCGGCCAGCGGGCGCAGCGCGCCGGCCTGGTCCAGGGCCTTGCGTTCGTTCATGGTGG
This sequence comes from Delftia sp. PS-11, assembly GCF_029870285.1. GTDB lineage: Bacteria > Pseudomonadota > Gammaproteobacteria > Burkholderiales > Burkholderiaceae_C > Comamonas. The sequence continues at coordinate 232,456 of NZ_JACSYA010000005.1, read as the reverse complement.
CCAGGATGCTGTCGCCGCGCTGGCGGTAGGCCACCCAGGGGCGCGGGCAGTGGTAGAAGCTTGCGCAGCGCAGCGCCATCAGCGGCATGGCCATCATGTCCTCGAAATACCGCCCCTCGGGAAAGCGCAGGGATGTATCCCACAGGCTGCGGCGCGAGATCTTGGACCAGGCATGCAGCAGCCCGGTCTCCAGCAGCCCGGCCAGCAGCACATCGCGGCTGCGGCCCAGCGTGCCCGATGGACCGCTGAAGCTGCGCCGGTGCAGCTCTCCACGCAGGCGGTGCTTCAGGCGCGGGCGCTCGCGCCAGACCGCGAAATCGCACAGCACCACGTCGGGCGCCTGGCTTTGCACAATCTGGCGCAGCTCGCCCATGGCGCCGGGCAGCAGCTTGTCGTCCGAATCCAGAAACCACAGGTACTCGCCCGTGGCTGCGCCGATCATGGTGTTGCGCGCCGCGCTCAGGCCGCCGTTGCGCTCATGCCGCATCAGGCGCAGGCGCTGCGGCCAGCGGGCAGCCAACTGCTGCATCAGTGCCCAGGAGCCATCGGTGGAGCAGTCGTCGAGCACGAGGATTTCAACGCCCTCGCCGGCCTGGCTGACCACGGACTCCAGGCATTCGGCCAGATAGGGCTCCACGTTGTAGACGGGAACCAGAATGCTGAGCCAGTTCATCATCGTGCCTGCACGCCCTGGCGCAGCAGGGACTCGAAAAGGTTTTCATAGTCAGCGGTCATGCGCGCCTGGCTGTAACGCTCCAGGGCCTCGGCGCGTGCGGCATCGGCCATGCGCTGGGCCTGGGCGGCATCGCACAGCGCGGCCTGCAGGGCATCGGCCAGCGACACGGGATCGGCATGCCCGGCCAGCAGGCCGTTGTCGCCATGGCGCAGCACTTCCTGCACGCCCACCACGCGGCTGCCGACCACCACGCAGCCGGCGGCCATGCCCTCGATCAGCGACAGGGGCATGCCTTCGTAATGCGTGGACAGCACGCAGACCTGATGGGAGCGCAGCAGGCCGGGCACGTCCTTGCACAGGCCCAGGAAGCGCACCTGCTCCTGCAGGCCCAGTTGCTCGCTCAGCCGGCGCGCCGCATTTTGCAGCCGCTCCTTGCCGGCGCCTGCCAGGTGCAGCGGGGGCGTGAGGCCGCGCTCGCGCAGCACGGCCAGCGCGCGCAGCAAGCTGGCATGGTCCTTTTGCCGCGCAAAACGCGCAGCCATGACGATGCCGGGCACGCGCTCGGCCAGCGGCGGCGGCGGCGCCTCGAATGGCGCCACCTGGATGCCGTTGCTGATGGCATGCGTTTTTCCGGCAGGAAAGCCATGGGCCAGCAGGCTCTGGCGCACGCCTTCGGAGACGCCGATGATGGCCGCCGTGCGCTGCGCCAGCCAGCGCGCCTGGGCCAGCCGCCAGCGCGTGTAGCGCTCGCGCGAGTTGTGCTCCACATGGACCAGGCAGGGCACCTTGGCGATCAGGCCCGCATAGCGGCCCCACAGATGCTCGCTGTAGCCATGGGCGACGAGGATGTCAGGCTGCCACTGGCGGCACACACGCACCAGTTCGGCCACGGTGGCGGCATGCGCCCAGCCGGGCACGACCTCGACATCGAGGCCGCGCGCGCGCAAGGCATCGACGCGGGCCGCCTCGGTGTTGCGCTTGCGGCGCAGCACCAGCTTCGGCGTGAAACGCCCCGAGGCCAGATGGGCCAGCGCCAGATCCACTGCCACCTGGGTCGCGCCCGAGAAGCCTCCGGTGACGAAGTGCAGCACCCGGGGACGGGCGCCGGCGCTGCGGTGCGTGGCTGGCGTCGTACTCATGGGCAGCGCGCCTGCGTGGAGGCGCTCGAGGCCAGGCGGGCTGCACGCTCCTGGCCCAGCAGGCCGGACCACAGCGTCACCAGGCAGAACACAAAGACCAGGCTGCCGCTGTTGTGTACGAAGAACTGCTGCGACATGCCAAAGATGCCATAGCACAGGGCCAGCAGCACGCCGCTCAGGCGCAGCGCCAGCAGCGCGCGCCAGCGCCCGGGATCGGCTGCGGCGCACTGCATGCGCCGGTCTGTCGGCCAGAACAGCACGGCAATCGAGACGAACAGCGTCATTTGCAGCAACACGCCGGCGATGCCCATCTTGACCCACAGATCGAGTATTTCGTTATGGATGAAGTTGTACTCCCGGATGGAGGGGCTGTAGCTGCCGCCATCCACGCGCCGCTGCATCTCCTGCACATAGCCGCGCATGCCCCAGCCTTGCAGGGGCTTCTCGCGGATCATGTCCCAGGCCAGCCGGTATTGCTCCAGCCGTATGCCCATGGAAGACTGGGTGCCCTGCTCGCCCACGAACTGATTGACCTCGCGGGCGGCCAGCTCCATGCGGTTTCTGAGCATGGACTCATTGGCCAGGCCGACGGCCAGCAGCATGCCCAGCATGCCTAGCACCAGCCGCCCCAGCGCTTCGCGCCGCAATTTCCAAACGAAAAAGAGCGCCAGCGGGACAACGGCGGCCAGGGCCGCCCAGCCGCCGCGCGAGGCCGACAGCACCGAGGCGTGCAGGCCCATGAGCATGCCCGCACCGGCCAGCGCCTTGAAGGCCGGATGCCACTGGCGCCAGTAGACCGCCATGTGCACGCCCAGCCAGATGGCCATGAGCAGCGCCGTGTTGCCCCACTGGATGGCATTGGTGTAGCCGTTGGCGCGATCCATGCCCTGCCCATAGACCTGCCACAGCCCCAGCCCACCGGCACCCACGCAGCCCAGGATCAGGCCCCATTGAAAGGCCTCGGGTCGGGGCGGGAAAGCGGCCACGAAAAACAGGCACACGGCGCCCAGCAGGAATTTGACAGGGCGGTCCCAGCGCGCCAGGCCCATCTCCAGCTCGGACAGGCCGAACCACATGACGGCCATGGCACACAGCAGCGCTGCCAGCCACAGGGTTGCAGGCTCGGGCCGGCGGCGTATCCACTTCGGCGCAAAACACAGCGCGCCCAGCAGCATCAGGGCCGGACCATACGAATAGCCCGAGCGCAGCCACAAGGCCAGGCCGGGTACCAAAAAAGCCGCCAGCGTCGTGAGTTGCGCTGGCAGTTGCATCTTTTCAATTCTCATCAAGACCGCGACTTTCTGCCCCAAAATGCAGGCAATCCGCTTTCCACCCGCTCATGAAAAATATTCCTGCGGTCTTATTCAGGCTGCTCCATCGCTGGGCAGCGCCATCCGAAATCGGCGCAAATTACACCATGCCCGCGCCGATCAGGCTGTCCAGACCGACCCTGGCAGCCGATGGCCCGCTGGCGCAGATCCCGAAAAAGATCTGGACCTACTGGAACCAGGCGCAGCTCGACCCCTTCGTGCAGCAATGCGTGCAAAGCTGGCACCACCAATGTCCCGGCCATGAGATCATCGTCGTAGGGCCGCACAATGTGCGCCAGCACGTGGCCCCCGAAGATCTGCCGGGACAGTTCGATCAGCTCCATCCCACCAAGCAGTCGGACTGGCTGCGCCTGTACCTCGTGGCCCGCCATGGCGGCTACTGGTTCGATGCCACCACGCTGCTGACTGCTCCGCTGGACTGGATGACACCCGCCGGCTCATGCGAGCTGGCAGGCTTTTACCTGCAGGGCTTCACCAGCGACGAGCGCTTTCCCGTCATCGAGAGCTGGGCATTTTGCGCGCCGGCCGGCTCGCGCTTTGTATCGCAGTGGCAACAGGAGTTTCACCAGGCGCTGATCACCGAGGGTACTGCGCCCTACCTGCAGCGCCTGCAGTCCAGGCCGGATGCGGCAGACATCCTGCAGCGCATTCCAGACCCGGCCTACCTGCTGATCCATGTGGCGGCGCAGCAGGTCATGCGGCGCCTTGGCGATGCGCAGCTGGAGCTGTTCAAAGCGGAGGATACGGCGTTTTTCTACCATGCCGCGCTGCGCTGGAAATGGTATTTGCTCTACCCCCAGCTGTGCCTGGCGAAGGCGCCAGCCGTGGCGGCGCCCATCATCAAGCTGCGCGGCGGCGAACGGCGCCATTTCACGGACATGATGGCCTTGCATGGCCCGGCTGCGCCGGGCAGCATCTGGCACCAGGCGCTGCACCAGCGGCCGGCAGGCGTCTGAAACGGAAAAACAGGCCAATGGCCTGTTTCTTTCGTCGTGGCGCCGGCTCAGTGGCCGCCCGCGAAGACCTCGCCCGCCTTGAGGCGATACAGCGTGCCGCAGTAGGGGCACTTGGCTTCGCCGGTGTGGGCCACGTCCAGGTAGACCTTGGGATGGCTGTTCCACAGCTTCATGTCGGCCTTGGGGCTGGGGCAGAACACGCCGCCCTGGGCGTTGAGGTCCTTGGCAGCCAGTTCGACGGTGGCGTTCGTTGTCATGTTTTCGTATCTCTTTCGTGGGTCTCTAAGGGTGCTCAGACCCGAGTCAGCCAGTGGGCGTACTTGGGGTTGCGGCCGTTGACGATGTCAAAGAAGGCCTGCTGGATCTTCTCGGTGAGGGGGCCGCGGCTGCCCGTGCCGATCTCGATGCGGTCCACCTCGCGGATGGGCGTGACCTCGGCGGCCGTTCCGGTGAAGAAGACCTCGTCGGCGATGTACAGTTCGTCGCGGGTGATGCGCTTTTGCACCACTTCCAGGCCCAGGTCCTTGCAGATGTGCATCACCGTGTTGCGCGTGATGCCGTTGAGCGCGCCGGCCGACAGGTCGGGCGTGTAGACCACGCCGTCCTTGATGACGAAGATGTTCTCGCCCGAGCCTTCGGAGACGAAGCCAGAGGCGTCCAGCAAGATGGCCTCATCGTAGCCATCGTCCAGCGCCTCGGTATTGGCCAGGATGGAGTTGGTGTAGTTGCTCACCGCCTTGGCCTGGCTCATGGTGATGTTCACATGGTGGCGCGTGAAGCTCGACACCTTGACGCGGATGCCGCGCTGCATGCCTTCCTCGCCCAGGTAGGCGCCCCAGGCCCAGGCGGCCACCATCAGGTGGATGGTGTTGCCCTTGGGCGAGACGCCCAGCTTGCGGTCGCCGATCCAGGTCAGCGGGCGCAGGTAGCAGGACTGCAGCCCGTTGGCGCGCACCACATCGACCTGGGCCTGGTTCACCGCGTCCTGGGTGAACGGAATCTGCATGCGCAGGATCTTGGCGCTGTTGAACAGGCGCCTGGTATGGTCCTGCAGGCGGAAGATGGCTGGACCCTGCTCGGTGTGGTAGGCGCGCACGCCCTCGAAGGCGCCGCAACCGTAGTGCAGCGTATGGGTCAGCACATGGATCTTGGCGTCGCGCCAGTCCACCATCTGGCCATCCATCCAGATCTTGCCGTCACGGTCGGCCATCGAGGGAACAACGGGGCTCATAGGAACATCCTCAGGGGGTTGAACAGAATGCCAACCCGCTATTCTAGGGCGCGGGGGCTCCCGCAGGATCTTGCTGCGGCGGCTGCACGGGGCGCTCCAGCGACCACTTCACGAGGCGGCCGCTCATGAACTCGCAGGTCACATGCGACTGCGTGCCATCGGTCCAGCGGTAGATCTCGGGCTGCTGGCCTTCTTCGGACAGGCGCTCGCCCAGCGAGCGCGTCATGGCCACCACATGCATCAGCGACACCTTGGGCCGCAGCTTGACGTTGAGCATCACGGCGCTGCCCACATAGCCCATGGGCCGGTCCGAGGCCTTTCGCATGATGGACATCAGCCGCGTGAAATGCAGCAGCAGCCACATCACGATGCCGCCGCCCACCGCGAACACACCCAGCCAGCCGTAGGACTGGTGCGCCGCCACCAGCAATGCCAGCAGGCCCAGAGGAATCAGGATATTGCGCAAATTCATGGCGCCGATTGTCTTATGCGCACGCCCGGGGGCCGCTGCGGACAGTGCGTATGCCCCCTCGGAGCGCTCGGCCAGGCGTTCAACCCATGCCCCGCACGATATTCATGGCCTCGTCCACGCGCTCCACGGCATGCACGGTCAGGCCCGCAATGGCTTTCTTGGGCGCGTTGGCCTTGGGCACCACGGCCATGGTGAAGCCCAGCTTGGCAGCCTCCTTGAGCCGTTCCTGCCCGCGCGGCGCAGGCCGCACCTCGCCGGCCAGGCCCACTTCGCCAAAAGCCAGAAAACCCTTGGGCAGCGCACGGCCACGCAGACTGGAAGTGATTGCCAACATCACCGCCAGATCGGCTGCAGGCTCGCTGATGCGCACGCCGCCCACGGCATTGACGAACACATCCTGGTCCGCGCAGGCCACGCCTGCGTGGCGGCTGAGCACGGCCAGCAGCATGGCCAGGCGGTCGCGGTCCAGGCCCACCGACAGGCGCCGTGGCGCGGGCCCGCCCTGGTCCACCAGGGCCTGTATCTCCACCAGCAAAGGGCGGGTGCCCTCCAGCGTGACCAGCACGCACGAGCCGGGCACGGGCTCGCTGTGCTGGGACAGGAAGATGGCGCTGGGGTTGGTCACGCCCTTGAGGCCCTTCTCGGTCATGGCGAACACACCGATCTCGTTGACCGCGCCAAAGCGGTTCTTGATGGCGCGCACCAGCCGGAAGTTGCTGTGCGTGTCGCCCTCGAAATACAGCACCGTGTCCACCATGTGCTCCAGCACGCGCGGGCCGGCCAGCGCGCCCTCCTTGGTCACATGGCCGACCAGGATCACGGTGATGCCCGTGGTCTTGGCCGCACGGGTCAGATGCGCCGCGCATTCGCGCACCTGGGCCACCGAGCCCGGCGCCGAGGACAGCTGGTCCGAGTACACGGTCTGGATGGAGTCGATGACCACCACGGCGGGCTGCGTGGCCTCCATGGTGGCCAGGATTTTTTCGAGCTGGATTTCGGCCAGCACATTGACCTGGCTGGCCTCCAGCCCCAGGCGGCGCGAGCGCAGCGCCACCTGGGCGCCGCTTTCCTCGCCGGTCACGTACAGCGTGGGCAGGCCCAGGCGGTGCAGCGCGTCCATGGCCTGCAGCAGCAGCGTGGACTTGCCGATGCCGGGATCGCCCCCGATCAGCACCACGCCGCCCTCGACCACGCCGCCGCCGAGCACGCGGTCCAGCTCCTCGATGCCGCTGGGCGTGCGCGCCACGTCCTGGGCCTCGATGGCCGACAGCGGCGTCACCGGCTGGGCATTGGCCAGACCCGCATAGCCCTGGGGCTGGCTGAGGCGGTTCTTGCCGCCGCCCGCAGGCTCGGCCAGGGTTTCGACCAGCGAGTTCCAGGCGCCGCAGGCCGGGCATTTGCCCAGCCAGCGCGCGCTGGTGCCGCCGCAGGCATTGCAGGTGAATGTGGTTTTGTCTTTGGCCATGGGTTGGGCACTATACCGAGCCGCCCCATCCGCGCTGCCGCATGGCGCGTTGGCAAGCATTCTTTGCACGGCGCAAAGATATGCGATATACTACGCATCTTCGCTGCACTGCAGCAAGCCAGAATTACCGCGCGATGGAGCAGTCTGGTAGCTCGTTGGGCTCATAACCCAAAGGTCGGAGGTTCAAATCCTTCTCGCGCAACCAACATGCAAAAGCCCACTTCGGTGGGCTTTTTTGCGTCCGTTCGCCCTGCAGGCAAGCAGGGACGGCCACACCGCCGGGCCGCATCAGCCCGGATTGCTCAGGTCCTCATGGTGGCCGGCCTGGCCCTGCTTCCAGTACGAGGCCACCCGCATGCGCCGGGGCGCCACGCCCTTGTCCAGCAGCAGCGTGCGCAACCGGGCCATGGCGCTGTGCTCGCCAGCGGCCCAGACATAGCCCTCGCCCTGCGGCAGCTCCAGCGCCTGCACGGCATCGGCCAGCGAATCAACCCAGGCGCAGTCCAGCTGCGCGGCGCTGCGCCACGCGCGGCGGTCGGCGCGATTGCGCAACTGCACCCGCACCACGGCCCGGCTGCCTGCCGGCAGCTCGGCCAGCCGCCGTTCGATGGCCGGCATGGCGGTTTCATCGCCGAACAGCCAGTGCCAGGACAGCTGGGACGAAATCACCAGGCTGCCGCGCGGACCGGCCAGCCCGGCCCACTGGCCCAGCGGCGCATTCAGCGCCCAGGCCGTGGCCGGGCCGGCATCGTGCAGCGCAAAGTCCAGGGTCAGGGTCTGCTGCGCCGCGTCGTAGCGCAGCGGCGTGTAGTCGCGCAGCGTGGGGCGCTCGCCCTCTTCCACGAAGGCCGGGCGGCCATCGAGCAGCACCGGCAATGCCGGCATCGCGCGCCCGGCCTGCGGCAGGATGAGCTTGACGTGGTCATCAAAGCCCGCGCTGGTGAAGTCCTGCAGATCGGGGCCGCCAAGCGTCAGGCGCACGAAGCCGGGGCTGGGCTGTTCACGCGAGAGCAGCTGCACATGGCGGGCCCGGAAAGGATGGCGCACACGCTGCACGACCGTGGCCGCAGCAGGGGATGACTGGGAAGACAGGGAGGGAGTCGGCATGGACAGGCTCATGGATTGGCCGGCAGGGCGGCACCAGTTAAAATGTTGATAAAGTCCACTAAATATCCCCGAATCAGTTGACTTTATCAACCAATAACCCTACTGACAGCCCCATGAATTCCTCCTTGCCCGCCGATATCTTCGAGGTCATGCACGAACTGCTGCATCTGTTTCGCGCGCGCATGCGCGACGAGCTGGAGCACGCTGGGGAGGGACTGACACTCAACGAGGTGCGCGTGCTGATGTTCGTGGGCCGCCACCCGGGCCGCACGCAAAAGGAGCTGGTGGATCACAGCCACAAGGACAAGGCGCAGCTGGCGCGCATGCTGGCGCAGCTGCAGGAGCAGGGCTGGCTGGAGCGCGAGCCCGATGCCCGGGACCGCCGGGTGCGCTGCCTGCGCCTGAGCGCGCAGGGCCAGGCCTTGTTCGACCGTCTGCACCAGGCGCGCCAGGCCCTTGCGGCCCGGCTGCTCAAGGACTGGGAGCCGGCTGCGCAGCAGCAGCTGATGGCGCTGCTGGAGCGGGCCAGGGGCAGCGTGCAAGCCGCGCCCTGATCAATCGATGGTCTTGTTCACCCGGGGGGCGACGGCGCACATCAGCTCATAGCCCAGCGTACCGGCGGCCTCGGCCACCTCATCGATAGACAGCACGGCGCCGTTGCCGGCGCGGCCCCACAGCGTGACCTCGCTGCCCAGGCCGGCGCCGGGCACAGGCGTCAGGTCCACGGCCAGCATGTCCATGCTCACCCGGCCCAGGGTGCGGGTGCGCACGCCATCGACCAGCACGGGCGTGCCGGTGCCGCAGTGGCGCGGATAGCCATCGGCATAGCCGCAGGCCACGGTGCCCAGGCGCATGGGGGCATCGGCCGTGAAGCGCGAGCCATAGCCCACGCTGTCGCCAGCGGCCAGATGCTGCACGCCGATGATGCGCGAGCTGAGCGTCTGGGTCGGCTGCAGACCCCACTCGGCCGCCGTGCGCTGGGGATAGTCGGGCGAGCTGCCGTAGAGCACGATGCCGGGACGCACCCAGTCGCAGCGCACCTGGGCATCGCTGCCCTGGCGCAGCGTGGCCGCGCTGTTGCCCACGCTGCGCTCGCCGGGCAGGTCGCGCGTGGCATCGTGAAAGCGCTGCAGCTGCACCGAGATGCCCGGCTGCCCGGCAGGCGCGTCGGCATCGCTGAAGTGCGTCATGAACGAGATTTCCTCGACCTGCGGCAGGGCGTTGAGCCGGGCCCAGGCCGCACGGAAGCGCCCGGGCGTGAAGCCCAGGCGGTTCATGCCCGAGTTCATCTTGAGAAAGACCCTGTGGCCCTGCTGGGTCTTGTGCGCCGCCAGCCAGTCGATCTGGGCATCGCAGTGCACCGCATGCCAAATGGACAGGCGCGAGCAAAGTTCCAGGTCGCGCGGCTCGAACACGCCTTCCAGGAGCAAAATGGGGCCACGCCAGCCCAGCTGGCGCACACGCTCGGCCTCGGCCAGGTCCAGCATGGCAAAGCCATCGGCGCCGCGCAGTGCCTCGAACACGTTCTCGATGCCATGCCCATAGGCGTTGGCTTTGACCACGGCCCACAGTTTGGCATCGGGGACCGCCTGCCGCACGCGCTCCAGATTGTGGCGCAGCGCAGCGGGATGGATGGTGGCAAGAATGGGACGTGGCATGGTTTTCACTCACTCAGAAGCTTGGGATTCTGGCACCAGCGGCAAAATGCCGCGTGATATAACCGCCAGTCACTTGCCCAGGGGCCCATTATTCACCCGGCCGATGGCCTGCACATCGCCCCACCATCCATGAAATGAAGCGCGGTTTCTACACCATCATGTCAGCGCAGTTCTTCAGCTCGCTGGCAGACAACGCCCTGTTCGTGACCGCCGTGGAGCTGCTGCGCACCAACGGAGCGCCCGAATGGCAGCGCGCCGCCCTGGTGCCCATGTTCGCGCTGTTCTACGTGATCCTGGCTCCGTTCGTCGGCGCATTCGCAGACGCCCTGCCCAAGGGGCGTGTGATGTTCATCAGCAACGCGATCAAGATCGTCGGCTGCCTGATGATGCTGTTCGGCAACCATCCCCTGCTGGCTTACGCCGTGGTCGGACTGGGGGCCGCGGCCTACTCGCCCGCCAAGTACGGCATTCTCACCGAGCTGCTGCCCGCCTCCCAGCTGGTCAAGGCCAATGGCTGGATCGAGGGGCTGACCATCACCTCCATCATCCTGGGCGTGCTCGTCGGCGGCCAGCTCCTGGGCCCGGGCATATCGGCCCATCTGCTGGACTTCGATCTGCCGTGGATAGAGACCGGCGTGGACACGTCGGCCGAGGCGGCCATTGCCGTGCTGGTCGGCGTTTATGCGCTGGCCGCCTGGTTCAACCTGCGCATACCGCAGACCGACGTGCCGCTGCGCCCGCTGCGCCAGGACCCGGACAAGAGCCTGCTGGCCAACACCATGGCCCTGCTGCCGGACTTCTGGAACTGCAGCCAGCGCCTGTGGTCGGACAAGCTGGGCCAGATTTCGCTGTCCACGACCACGCTGTTCTGGGGCGTTTCGGGCAATCTGCGCTACATCGTGCTGGCCTGGGGCGCGGCGGCGCTGGGCTACAGCACCTCCCAGGCCTCGGCGCTGGTGGGCGTGGTGGCCATCGGCACGGCGGTCGGCGCCATCATTGCCTCGACGCGCATGCGCCTGGACAACGCCACCAGCGTGATTCCGCTGGGCGTCACCATGGGCCTGCTGGTCATCCTGATGATCTTCATCAGCAATGTCTGGGTGGCCATTCCCTTCCTGATCCTGCTGGGCGGGCTGGGCGGCTTTCTGGTCGTGCCCATGAACGCCCTGCTGCAGCACCGGGGCCACAACCTGATGGGCGCAGGCCGCTCCATCGCCGTGCAGAATTTCAACGAGCAGGCCTGCATTCTGGCGCTGGGCGCCTTCTACGCCATGTCCACCAAGTTCGGGCTGTCGGCATTCGGCGCCATCACGGTCTTCGGCCTGGTCGTGGCTGGCATCATGTGGCTGATCGGCCGCTGGCACAGGCACAACCTGCGCCAGCACCCCGAGGAAGTGGCACGGCTGCTGGAGATCGCACGCCGCGATTGCCACTGATGGCGGCAACCGCTGGCGGCAGGGTCAGCCTGCCAGCCGGCCTGCCAGCAGCAGATAGCCCGGCAGCCAGCCCGTGAATATGCCCTGGGCAATGCACAGGGCGCCTGTCGCGCGGCCGATGTTGCGCCCCAGGGCCAGCAGCACGAAGAACAGGGCCCACAGCAGCGCCCAGGCCGCCCAGTTGGCCCCCATCCACCAGTCGATGGCAGAGCGCGCGCCCATCAGCGTGTCGATGGCCACGGGCACAGCCGTGATGGCCACGAACAGGCTGAACCAGCCCAGGCCCCGGCCATCGGCGCCGGTGAAGCGGTTGATGGCCACCCACAGGTAGGTGAAGGCGAACAGCAGGGTCAGCGCCCCGGTCTTGACCGAAGCCGCGTCCGGTTCCGACCCGAAGGCCGAGGCCAGGCCGATGATCAGCGACACCAGACCTGTGAAAACGTTGATGACCCAGATCTCCCGGTCGGCAATGCGCCCCAGCATCCACAGGCCGTTGAGGCACAGCACGGCGCCTACGTAGAACAACGACAAACCCAGCCACATCGCAAGTCTCCTTTGCTTTTTTTGCTTTGAAGGTGCCTTGCGCGCCAGCCCTGGACCGGGATGCGCGCGCACGGCAAGGCGCAGCCATCCCGTGGCCGGGAGCGGCGGCGTCCGTGAAACAGTGCATCCCCGGGCCCGCCCATGGCGGGCATCCGGGCACTGGCACAGGCTGCGCAGCGTGGATGCCGCCCTTGATCCATGGCGGGTTCGCCGGCGCGGCCCCGGCAGGGGCACGCGGCGGCGGTTGCATGCCGGCGCGGCCAGCAGTGGCGCGGCCAGCAGTGGCGCGTCAGGCCGGCGCGTGGCGGCGGCGTGCGCGTTCGAGCTGCTGCGCCACCTGGCGCGGATTCATGCCGTACATGTCGGCAAAGGCGGCCTCGGTGGCCTGGCCGCTGGCCTGGAAGGCGCGCAGCAGCGCCTCGTCGCGGGCGGCACGGGCATCGGCCTCGGCCAGGGCCTCGGCCACCAGTGCGTTCGCAGCCTCGTCGCGGCCCTGCACGCGCGCCATGTAGTCGTCACGCGACAGGCCCGAGGCCTCGTAGGCGGCAATGATGCGGTTGCGCAGCTTGGGCGCGAGGTCTTCGGGCGAGCGCTGCTGGCGGCGGCGGAAAACCTCGATCAGCGCATGGTGCACATGCTCCGGCGCAACGGCCTCGACCGGCTGGCCCTGCAGGTCATGGCGCGCCTGGCCGCTGGCCACCACGGTGAGATAGCGATTCGAGCGCGTGTGCTGGGACAGCGCCAGCTTGAGCTGTTCGCGGTCCAGGGCCTCGGTGTGGGCAGCCATCAGGTCTTCGAAGATGCCACGCTTGAGCGGCAGGGGCTGTTCGCCGAACAGCTTCGGGTGCCATTGGGCCAGTTGCGCCAGCAGCGGGTGCGGTCCGCGTGCTGCCTTGGGCGCAGGGGACTCGGAAGTGGCCTTTGCGGCGGCGGATTCGGCGGCGGCGCCGGTGGCCTTGCCCTTGTGGCGGCCACGTCCGCCACGGCGCGAGCGCTTGCGGCCCTGGCCATCGGCGCTGGCAGCGGCCTGCGGCGCGGCGCCAGCAGCGGCGTCCACCGGCAGTGCGGCGTTCTGTTCTTGCGGTTCAGACACGGATTCAGTCATGGCAGAGCACATGGGCTTGGAGAAAACGAAACCCCGCATCATGCCAGCATTGCAAAGGCATGCGCTGCATGAGCCCCCACGGCGTAGCGCATCCAGTACAGTGGCTTCACGCCTGCAGCGCGTCGTCCAGCGCCTCGACCCAGTGGCGCACCGGCACCTGCGTGCCGTTTTGCAGGTGCACGATGCAGCCCATGTTGGCCGAAAGGATGGCGGCCGGCGGCTCGGCCCCGAAGCCTTCGGCCAGCGCGGCGATCTTGCGGTCGCGCAGCTGGTGGGAGAGCTCGGGCTGGAGCACCGAGTAGGTGCCTGCGGATCCGCAGCACAGATGCGACTCCGTGCGCGCCACGCGCAGGTCGAATCCCAGGCGGGCCAGATGGGTTTCCACACCGCCGCGCAGCTTTTGCCCATGCTGCAGGGTACAGGGCGGGTGGTAGGCCATGGGCGCGGCCGGCGCGCGCACCCTGCCCTGCAGGCGCTCGGCCAGCTCGGGCAGCATCTGCGGCAGCAGCTCGCTCAGGTCGCGCGTCAGCGCACTGATGCGCGCGGCCTTGTCCGCATAGCGGGGATCGTCCTTGAGCAGATGGCCATACTCCTTGACAGTGGCGCCGCAGCCCGAGGCGTTCATGACGATGGCCTCGACGGCGCCGCTGTCCACCTGCGGCCACCAGGCATCGATGTTGGCGCGCATCTGCGCCTTGCCGCCTTCCTGGTCGTTGAGGTGGAATTTCACGGCGCCGCAGCAGCCCGCCTGGGGCGCGATCACGGTCTGTATGCCTGCCGCATCCAGCACGCGCGCCGTGGCGAAGTTGATGCGCGGCATCATGGCCGGCTGCACGCAGCCGGCCAGCAGCAGCACCTTGCGCGCATGCTCGCGCACCGGCCAGACGCCCGTCTGCTGGGGCTGGGGCACTTTCTCGGCCAGCACGCCGGGCAGCAGGCCGCGCGCGGCCTGGCCCAGCCTGAGGGCCGGCGCGAACAGTGCCGAGTTCAGGCCCTCCTTGAGCGCCCAGCGCCTGGCCCGCTCGCCCAGCGGACGCGGCACCTGCTCCTCGACGATCTTGCGGCCGATATCCACCAGGTGGCCGTACTGCACGCCGCTGGGGCAGGTGCTTTCGCAGTTGCGGCAGGTCAGACAGCGGTCCAGGTGCTGCTGGGTGGCGCGCGTGGGCGCCTGGCCTTCGAGCACCTGCTTGATGAGGTAGATGCGCCCGCGCGGGCCGTCCAGCTCGTCGCCCAGCAGCTGATAGGTCGGGCAGGTGGCCGTGCAAAAGCCGCAGTGCACGCACTTGCGCAGGATGGCCTCGGCCTCCTGGCCCTCGGGCGTGGCGCGGTACTGGGGTGCGAGTTGGGTCTGCATGGTGGGGCTCTTTTGGGGGAAATCGGAAATCGGTCAGGTGCGCTGCGCGGGGCGGCGGCCCAGCAGCAGGGGCAGCCGCGCGCGGTCCGACCACAGCGGCGGCAGGGACAGCAGGCACAGCACCACGGCCAGCGGCACGACGAACACAAAACCCAGATGCCGGAAACCCATGGCGCCCGCAATGCCGCCCAGCAGGAACATGGCCAGCAGGCCCGCAAACAGCCGCAGCCGTGCATGGTTGGCATGGACGCGGCGCTCGGGCGGGCTGCCATGGCGGTTCCAGTAAAGCGCACGGCCCAGTTCGATGCCCAGATCGGTGACCACGCCCGTCATGTGCGTGGTGCGGATCTGCGAGGACGACAGCTTGGTCACCACCGCGTTCTGCAGCCCCATGATGAAGGACAGCAGCAGCACGGCCAGCGGCACGGTGAACGGCGTGGGCCAGGCCAGCATGGCTGCGCCCAGCAGGCCAAAGGCCAGCATCAGCACAGCCTCCAGCAGCAGCGGCAGCGCATAGCTGCTGCGCAGTCCATGGTGGCGGGCCCAGTTGACCAGCAGCGACGTTGCGGCCGCGCCGCAGACAAAGGCCAGCAGCGCCCCGCAGGCGCTGAGCACCAGGGCCGTGTTGCCCAGCACCAGGTTGTCTGCCAGCAGGGAGACAAAGCCCGTCATGTGCGAGGTATAGGAATGCACCAGCAAAAAGCCGCCCGCATTCACGGCACCCGCGTTGAAGGCCAGCAGCAGGCCCAGCGCCCGGTTGCTGGCCGCGGTGCGGTGGCGGTCGGTCAGCAGGTGCAGGTACTGGTTCAGGCGCTGGTGCAGCGGTCGCATGGTCGGTGCGGGCCCGAAAGCCTTACCAGGCGGCGGCCAGGCGGCCCCGGTTGAAGATGCCGGCCGGATCGAAAGCCTGCTTCAGGCGTGCGTGCAGCATGGCCGTGGCGCGGTCGGCACAGGCGTCGAGATCGCCCCCTGCGCCCGGCTGGTCCTCGGCTTCGCCACGGAACAGGGTGGCCGCGCCGCCCGCTGCGCGGGCCAGTGCGCGCAACGGCTCGCCCTGCGCGCGTGGCGCGCGCACCCAGCGCAGCGCGCCATGCCATTCGAGCAGCGGCCCGGCACAGCCGTCTGGCAGTGTCAGTGCCGGTGCCGTCTGCGGCACGGACAGGCGCCACAGCACCTGCCCGGGCGCCGGACCGGTGAACCAGGCCAGGCGCTGCTCGCGGCAGCCCTGCCAGTGCGCGCGGGCATGGGCGTCATCGACGCGCTGCCCGCCCATGCGCACGCAGGCCGATTGCACGGCGGCGCGGGCGCCCCGCAGGCGCACATGCAGCACGCCCCGGGCCGAGCCCTCCAGCGGCTGCCAGCTGCTGGCGTTCAGGGGCAGCGGCTGCCCGCCCCAGGCATTGAGCCAGTCCAGCGCCAGCTGCTGGCTGCACTCGAAGCGCAGCGTGGCCTCGGCAGGCGCCACTGGCAGCACCTTGAGGCTGACCTCGGTGATCAGGCCCAGCGTGCCCCAGGCGCCGGCCATCAGGCGCGAGACATCGTAGCCGGCAACATTCTTCATGACCTGCCCGCCATAGCGCAGCAGCTCGCCCTGGCCGTTGAGCATTTCCAGGCCCAGCACGAAATCGCGCACGGCTCCCATGCTGGCCCGTGCCGGCCCCGACAGGCCAGCCGCCACCATGCCGCCCACGGTGGCCCGGCCCGGCACGGCGCCATCGAAATGCGGCGGCTCGAATGCCAGGCACTGCCCCTGGGCGGCAAGCAGGGCCTCGACCTCGGCCAGCGGCGTACCGGCGCGCACGGTCACGACCAGTTCGCTGGGCTCGTAGCCGACGATGCCGGCCAGCGGCCGGGTGTCCAGCGGCTCGCCTTGCAGCGACAGTCCGTGGAAATCCTTGGTGGCGCCGCCGCGTATGCGCAGCGGCGTGCCGTCGGCTGCCGCTGCGCGCACGCGCTCGGCGATCTGGAGAAGGTGGCTGTGGGCGGGGTCCATGCTGCGCATCGTAGCGGCTTGGCTCCGCGCTGCACCAGCCGGGCGCCGTGAATTTTTTGAAAGGCAGGCTTGAAGTTCGCTTGCGGCGGCAAAACACCTGTGCCTTCAATGCATCGATTGCGCGCGCAAAAAAGGCCCCGGAACTTTCGCTCCGGGGCCAATCCGCAATGAAATCCCTGAAACCGTGCTCAACGGTAGTAAGCCACCTCGCCGTGCGTGGTGATGTCCAGGCCCTGGCGCTCGGACTCTTCGCTGACGCGCAGGCCAACCACCAGATCGCAGACCTTGTAGGAGATGGCAGCCACCACGCCAGACCAGGCGACGGTCAGCAGCACGCTCTTGACCTGCACCCAGACCTGATGGCCCATGCTGAAGTCAGCAGGCTCGATACCGCCCAGGCTGGAGGAGCAGAACACGCCGGTCAGGATGGCACCCAGGATGCCGCCCACGCCGTGCACGCCGAACACGTCGCAGACGTCATCGACCTTGAGCAGCTTCTTGAGGCCGGACACGCCCCACAGGCAGACCGGGCCGGCGATCAGGCCCATGACGATGGCGCCCATGGGACCGACGAAACCGGCAGCGGGGGTGATGACCACCAGACCGCCCACGGCGCCAGAGGCAGCGCCCAGCATCGAGGCCTTGCCGCGGTGCAGGGCCTCGGCAGCCAGCCAGGAGACAGTGGCAGCGCCTGTGGCAACGATGGTGTTGACAAAGGACAGGCCAGCAATGCCGTTGGCGGCGCCTGCGGAGCCGGCGTTGAAGCCGAACCAGCCCACCCACAGCAGCGAAGCGCCCACCATGGTCAGTGTCAGGCTGTGCGGAGGCAGTGCTTCCTTGCCGAAGCCGATGCGCTTGCCCACCATGTAGGAGCCCACCAGACCGGCGATACCGGCATTGATGTGCACCACGGTGCCGCCGGCGAAGTCCAGCGCGCCGTCCTTGCCCAGGATGCCGCCGCCCCAGACCATGTGGGCCATGGGGATGTAGCTGAAGGTGAACCACAGCACAGCGAACAGGATCACGGCCGAGAACTTGATGCGTTCGGCAAAGGCGCCGACGATCAGGGCCACGGTGATGGCTGCGAACGTGGACTGGAAGGCCACGAACACGTATTCGGGAATGGTCGGCAGGGTGGCCGACAGCGTATCGGGCGCAATGCCCTTGAGGAAGAGCTTGTCGAAGCCGCCGAAGAAACTGCCTTCGCCGGCGAAGGCCAGCGAGTAGCCATAGACGGCCCACAGCAGCGTGATCAGCGCAAAGGACACGAAGACCTGGCAGAGCACGGACAGCATGTTCTTGGTGCGCACCAGGCCGCCGTAGAACAGCGCCAGGCCCGGGATCACCATCAGGATCACGAGCATGGTCGAGGTCAGCATCCAGGCCGTGTCGCCGGCATTGAGCACCGGCGCCGGTGCCTCGGCGGCAGCAGGCGCAGCGGCAGGGGCTGCAGCGGCGGCGGCATCGGCCACAGCGGCAGCAGCAGCGGGCTCCTGTGCCAGGGCTGCGGCGCCTGCGGCCAGCAGGCCCAGCCCCAGGCCCATGGAAAGAAGTCGTTTGGTCATGGCAGTCTTTCGGGATACAGGGGGTTGAAACTCACAGCGCGCTGTCGCCGGTCTCACCGGTACGGATACGCACGGACTGCTCGATGGGCAGCACGAAGATCTTGCCGTCGCCGATCTTGCCGGTGCGCGCTGCCGCCTCGATGGCGTCGATGACACGGTCCACCAGGGCATCGGGCACGGCGGCCTCCAGGCGCAGCTTGGGCAGGAAGTCCACCACATATTCAGCGCCGCGGTACAGCTCGGTGTGGCCCTTTTGCCGCCCGAAGCCCTTGACTTCGGTCACGGTAATGCCCTGCACGCCGATTTCAGAGAGTGCTTCACGCACCTCGTCGAGCTTGAAGGGCTTGATGATGGCGGTCACCAGTTTCATGATGCTTGGCTCCTGTAATCCGTTTACATGGTCTTGGTCAGCGTCACGATCAGGCGCGCCTTGTTGCCATCGCCGAAGTACGCCTTCTTGTTGGCGCCCGTGACGGCTGCGCCCAGGGACAGGCCGTCGCCGAAGTCATAGGCGCCGCCCACGCTGTAGTCCATGTAGTTGGGCACGCCCAGGCCCTTGATGTCGCTGGCAAAGCGGGTGAAGCCCAGCGAGGCCTTGACCGTCACCTTGGGCATGACTTCCTGGCTGAAGCCCAGCCACAGATAGCCGGTGTTGCGGCCCGAGCGGCCCGAGCCGGACTTCTCGCCAGCCCAGTTGAAGTAGTCCTTGGAGACCGTGTGCGAATACTTGGCCGTGAAGGGGCCGTAGGTGGCTGCGCCGTACAGCTCGGTGGTGTTGCCGGCGGTGTTGCCCGAGTACAGGTACTGCAGGACGCCGAAGTCCAGATCCACTTCACCGGCCTTGAACTTGTAGCCGCCGTAGAAGTCGCTTTCCAGCGAGTTCTTGGGGAGCCAGTCCACGCTGGAGTTCCAGTTGCCGATGTACCAGCCGCTGTCGCCGAACGCATAGTCGAAGCCGCCTTGCAGCGCCGGCTTGACCGCCTTGTTGCGCGCCGTGTCCTGGTCCTGGCCACGGAACTTGTAGTTCGTGGTCAGCGACACATTGGCTGTGAGCTGGGCATGGGCCCAGAGCGGAGCGATAGCGGCGCAGGCGATGGCGAACTTCTTGAGGCTGGCACGGGACATGGGATCCTCCGGTTTGAAAAATTTCGTGATACCGTCATCAAGCACGGACCGTGCCAGCTTTCGTGGCACCCATCCATGCCCTCTGACTCACCAATGCGGCACTGCAGCATCCCACAGTGCACCGGCCTTGTGCAAAAAATCTGCACCGATGCGGTGAACGTTTGCGACACCCCAGCATTTGCCCTGATTTGCACTATTTTGGTGCAAATATGAAACAACAGGTACAGAAAAACCCGCACCGGTTTCCCGGTGCGGGCTCTTTATCAGGGCATGGGCGAGGGGGTTCAGAACGTCGCGGCCGGCAGGTCCTGGCGCGTGAAGACCAGCGAAACCCTGGCTTCTTCGGGGATGGGCGGCAGCGATGCGTCCCATTCCTGCCAGGCCTGGCGCAGCTCGGCCAGCCGCTGCGGCTCGCGCTCGCGCAGATTGGCGCGCTCGCGCGGGTCCTGCACCACGTTGAACAGGTACTCCACGCCTTCCACCTGCAGGTACTTCCAGTCGCCGCGCACCAGGGCGCGCTGGCCACGGTGCTTCATGCGCCAGCACAGGTCGCGCTCGGGATTCCAGGTGCCGTCCTCCAGCAGCGGCAGCAGGCTGACGCCATCGAGCGGGTAGTCGGCATGGGCGGGCACGCCGGCGGCATCCAGGAAGGTGGCTGACCAGTCCATGGTCAGGTTGGGCGTGCTGCTGACGGCACCGGGCGCGATGCGCGCGGGCCAGCGTGCCAGCAGGGGCACGCGGATGCCGCCTTCGAGCAGGTCCATCTTCTGGCCGATGAAGGGCCAGTTGTTGGAGAAGCGCTCGCCGCCGTTGTCGCTGGTGAAGACGATGAGCGTGTTCTCGGCCATGCCTTTTTTCTCCAGCGCATCCAGCACCCAGCCGATGCCTTCGTCCATGTGGTGGATCATGCGCTGGTAGGTTTCGAGGGTGCCGCCGTCGGTGTGCTTGCCAAAGCCGCCGATGCGCTGCGACTCCTGCAGGTCGTCGCGCGTCAGCCAGGGCCAGTGCGGCGCGCTGTAGTGCAGGGACAGGTAAAAGGGCTTGTCAGCGGTCTGGCGCTCGACGAAGTCCACGGCACGGCGGCTGAGCAGGTCGGTCAGATAGCCCTCTTCCTCGTGCGGCTGCTCGTTGATCCAGAAGTCGGGCCGTCCGCGCGGGTCGCAGTGCGCGAAATAGTCGGCACCGCCCGCATGGAAGCCGTAGAACTCCTCGTAGCCCGACAGGCGCGGGCCGAAGTGCGGCGGGTAGCCCAGGTGCCACTTGCCGACCAGGGCAGTGGCATAGCCGGCGTCACGCAGCAGCGAGGCCACCGTGGGATGGCCGGGCGGCAGGCCCAGCACCTTGTCGCCATGCACGCTGGCAATGGGTTCCTCGGCGGCGCCGCGCAGGCGGTACTGCCAGCGGCCCGTGGCCAGGGCAAAGCGCGTGGGCGAGCACACGGCCGAGTTGGAATAGCCGCGCGTCAGGCGCATGCCCTGGGCGGCCATGGCATCCAGGCGCGGCGAGACGTCGGTGGCGCGGTTGTGCGCATCGCGCGCGCCCGTGCAGCCGAGGTCGGCATAGCCGAGGTCATCGGCAAGGATGAAGATGAGATTGGGGCGTTGGGAAGCCATGGATGCCGGCAAGCAGGTGAATGCGTTGAACAATGAAAACGGGATGCAACGGTCGCGCAGTATCGCCAAAACGGCGGGCCCTGCGCGCGGGTTCAGTCGCTCGTGAGCTGGATTTTGCGCACCAGGGCGCCCCACTGGGCGGACAGGGCTCTGGTGCGGGCCTGGGCCTCGGCCACGGTGGAGCCCACCATCTCGATATCCTGGGCCCTGGCGCGCTCTTTTTGCGCGGGCGCGCGGATGGCCTCGTTCATGGCCTCGATGAAGCGCTGCTGCACGGCGGCCGGCACGCCCCTGGGCGCGGCCAGCAGGATCGAGAACGTGCCATCGAACTCGGGAAAGCCCGACTCGGCAATCGTCGGCAGCTCGGGCGCCAGCGCCGAGCGCGTCTTGCCGGAGGTGGCCAGGGCCAGCAGCTTGCCGCCTTGCACCTGGGGCAGGACCGTGGGACCGGCCAGAAAGCCGCAGTCCACCTGGCCGCCCAGCAGGTCCTGCATGGCGGGCGCGGGCCCCTTGTAGGGCACATGGACCATTTTCGCGCCAGCGGTGGCCAGCAGCGACTCCATGACCAGATGGCCCGGCGAGCCTGCGCCGCCCGAGGCATAGGTCAACTCGCGCGTTTTGCTGGCAGCGATCATGTCCCGGACCGTCTTCAGGCCCGTGGCCGGGCCGCAGACCAGGGTCTGCGAAAAGCGCGCGGCCACGACCAGCGGCTCCAGCGCATCGGCCTTGTAGCCCAGGCTCCTGTAGACATGGGGGTTGACGGTGAGCACCGCATCCATGGTCCACAGCCAGGTGTAGCCATCGGGCGCGGAGCGCGCGACCTCGGCCGCGCCGATGTTGCCGTTGGCGCCAGGCCTGTTGTCCACCACCACGGCCTGGCCCAGCGCCGCCTGCATGGCCGCAGCCACGGGGCGCAGCGAGATGTCGGAGGGGCCGGCCGGTGGATTGGGCACGACAATGCGGATGGGCCTGGCCTTGGGCCACTCCTGGGCCTGGGCGGGCGCGGCGCACAGAACCGCCGCAGCCAAGGCCACAGCAGCGCGCATCCAAGCTCTATGGGGGGGACGGGTCATGCATGTCTCCTGATGGTGGTTCTGCAGCCACTGTACCCAGGCAGCCGACAATGCATCTAATCCATCATCACCGGCATAAACCCGCATCCTGCCCCATGACCGACAGCCTGCGCTGGCGCAACCCCGCCGTGCTAGACGATCTTTTTCTCTACCACCTGGCACGCCTGCAGGCTGCGGCCGGAAGCCGCGTGGTGCGTCTGTGCGAGGGCCGCTACGGCATCACGCGGCGCGAGTGGCGCATGCTGGGCCTGCTGGCCGAGGCCGGGCAGCTTCAGCCCTCGCAACTGGCCGAGCAGGCCCAGCTGGACCGCACGCGCACCTCGCGCACCATCACGGCCCTGCTGGCCAAGGGCCTGGTGCGGCGCGAAAGCCAGGCAGGCGATGCGCGCCGCGCGCTGCTGCGCCTGAGCGACACGGGCCGTGCCCTGCATGCCGAGCTGTTCCCCCAGGTGCAGGCCATCAACCGCGAACTCATGGACGCCGTGCCCGAAGATGAGCTGCAGGCCATGGCACGCGCCTTCACCCGTATCCGCGAACGGGCGCGTGCCATGGACGCCAGCAGCCCGCCGCCCAAGGCGCCGCGCAACCGCAAACGGCAGGCGCCTCCCTGAAGCAGATCACCCCTGCAGATACACCACCTGTGTGTGCGTGTACTCGTACAGCCCATGCTTGCCATCGGCGCCGCCCACGCCCGACTTGCGCACGCCCGCGTGAAAGCCCTGCATGGCCTCGAAGTTCTCGCGGTTGATATAGGTTTCGCCGAAATCGAGCTCGCGCATGGCCTGCATGGCCTTGGACAGGTCGCGTGTATAGAGCGACGACGTCAGGCCATACTCGCAGTCGTTGGCCAGGGCAATGGCCTCGTCCAGATCTTCGACCACCTGAATGGGCAGCACAGGGCCGAAGATCTCCTTGCGCATGATCTCCATGCCGGCGCTGCAGCCGGCCAGCACTGTGGGCTGGAAGTGAAAGCCCGCACCCAGCTCTGCCGCCTCGGCCACCTGCCCGCCCGTGACCAGCTGCGCGCCATCGGCGATGGCCTGGCGCACCTTGGCCTGCACGCTGTCCAGCGCTTTGCGGTTGATCAGCGGTCCCATTTCCGCATCGGGCCGGGCGATGGGATCGCCATAGCGCGTGGCGGCCATGGCATGGGCGATGCGGGCCGTGAACTCGTCGGCCACCTGGCGCTGCACGTAGACGCGCTCGGCGCAGTTGCAGACCTGGCCGGTATTGATGATGCGCGAATCGCGGATGGCACGCACAGCCAGGTCCAGATCGGCATCGGCCAGCACGATGGCTGGCGCCTTGCCGCCCAGCTCCAGGTTGAGCTTGGTGATATGGGGCGCGGCGGCGGCGGCAATGCGCTCGCCCGTGGCCACGCTGCCCGTGAAGCTGACCATGTCCACGCCCGCATGGCCGGCCAGCGCCGCCCCCGTGCCGCCCTGGCCGTAGACCACGTTGAACACGCCGGGCGGCAGCTCGCACTGGGCCAGCAGTTCGGTGAAGGCGTGGCAGTTGATGGGCGTCTCCTCGCTGGGTTTGATGACGATGGTGTTGCCCGTGAGCAGGGCCGGAGCCATCTTGCGCGCAATGAGGAAGAAGGGAAAGTTCCACGGCAGGATGCCAGCGACCACGCCCAGGGGCTTGCGCAGCATGAAGATCTGCTCGCCCGCCCGGTCGCTGGTGATGACCTCGCCTTCGATGCGGCGCGCCCATTCGGCCATGTAGTCGAGATAGTCGGCGGTGAAGTTCACCTCGACCTCGGCCAGGCCCAGCACCTTGCCCTGTTCCTCTGTGATGGTGCGCGCGATGGCTGCGGCGTTGTCGCGGATGCGGGCCGCGATGCGGCGCAGGTACTGCGCGCGCTCCACGGCAGGGCGGCGCGCCCAGTCCTTGCGGGCGCCGCGCGCAGCGGCAAGGGCCCGATCCACATCGGCCGGGGTGGACAGGGGCGAGCGCGCCAGCACCGCGCCCGTGGCGGGGTTGGTCACGTCATGGAAATCGTCGCTGCCGGCAAAAGCGCCGGCGATGAAGTTGCGCAGCACGGGAAGGGATGCCATGGAGTCCTCCTTGGGGTCAGTAGGTGCGGGATGCTGAAGCGGCCTGGCCCGTGGCGCGGTAGCGCGCCAGGTTGGCCAGCGCAGCCTGGCGCAGCAGGCTGATGTCGATGCCCACGGCAATGAAGCTGCAGCCCCATGCGGCGTAGCGGCGCGCATCCTCCTCGCGCGGCGCGAGGATGCCGCAGGCCTTGCCCTGGGCGCGCACGGCCTCGATGGTGCGGCGTATGGCGTCCTGCACCTCGCCCTGGCTGGCATCGCCCGCATGGCCCATGCCCGTGGACAGATCGGCCGGGCCGATGAAGACGGCATCCACGCCATCGGTGGCGGCGATTTCGGCGGCGTTGTCCACGCCCAGGCGCGACTCGATCTGCACGATCAGGCACAGCTCTTCATGCGCCGTGCGGATGTAGTCGGGCACGGCATCCCAGCGTGTGGCCCGCGTCAGGCCGCCGCCCACGCCGCGCACGCCGTGGGGCGGGTAGCGCATGGCGCGCACCAGTTCGCGGGCCTGGGCAGCCGTCTCGACCATGGGCACCATCAGGGTCTGCACGCCCACATCCAGCAATTGCTTGATGAGCACCGTGTCGCCCTGCACGGCCCGTACCACGGGATGGGTGGCATAGGGCGCCACGGCCTGCAACTGGCCCAGCAGCGAGGGCACGGTATTGGGCGCATGCTCGCCATCGACCAGCATCCAGTCGTAGCCCGTGGTGGCAATGATCTCGGCTGCGTAGGGCGTGGCAAAGCCGGCCCAGATGCCGTACAGCGGTTCGGCGCGCCGCAGCGCGGCCTTGAAGGGATTGACAGGCAGTTGCATGGACACTCCTTCAGTGCGTGTAGGGGCGGTGCAGCGCGCATTCGGGATTGAGCTGCACGCCAAAGCCCGGCTTGTCCAGCGCCGAGATGCGCATACGGCCGTTGACGGGCACGGGCTCTCCCAGCAGTTGCGGATGGAACATGGGCACGACCTCGTCGGCCTGCGGCGCCATCATCAGGAACTCGGCAAACGGGCTGTTGTGGCGCGTGGCCACGAAGTGGTAGCTGTAGACGCTGGAGCCGTGGGGGATGACCAGGGCCTGGTGGGCATCGGCCAGGGCCGAGATCTTGAGCAGCTCGGTGATGCCGCCGCACCAGCCCACGTCTGGCTGAATGATGTCGCAGCAGCCCATCTCCAGCAATTGGCGAAAGCCCCAGCGCGTGGCCTCGTGCTCGCCCGTGGTCACCAGCATGCCCGTGGGCACGTTTTTCTTCAGCGCCGCATAGCCCCAGTAGTCATCGGGCGGCAGGGCTTCCTCGATCCACTTGAGGCCGTATTCGTGCGCGCCCCGGGCCAGGCGCGTGGCGTAGTTCAGGTCCAGGCTCATCCAGCAGTCGAGCATGAGCCAGAAATCCGGGCCCACCCGCTCGCGCATGGTGGCCAGCTCCTGCAGATTGCGGCGCAGCCCTTGTTCGCCCTCGGCAGGCCCGTGGTGCAGGGGCATCTTGCCGCCGATGAAGCCCATCTTCTGCGCCAGATCGGGCCGTGCGCCCGTGGCGTAGAACTGCAGCTCATCGCGCACGGCGCCGCCCAGCAGCTGGTGCACGGGCTCGCCGCGCACCTTGCCCAGCAGATCCCACAGCGCCAGGTCCACGCCCGAGATCGTGTTGATGACGATGCCCTTGCGTCCGTAGTACAGCGTGGACAGGTACATCTGGTCCCAGATGCGCTCGATGTCGGTGACCTTCGCGCCTTCGAGAAAGCGCGCCAGATGCTTTTCCACGATATAGGCGGCAGGCTCGCCGCCCGTAGTCACGGCAAAGCCCACGTTACCGGCGCTGTCCTCGATCTCCACCACCAGCGTGCCCAGCACATTGATGCCGAAGCTGCGGCGGCTTTGCCGGTACGCAGGGTACTTGGACATGGGCGTGGCGATGTGGTCATCGATCCAGTGGCCGTCGGACTGGTCATGGTAGTCGGCGCCGCCGCCCTTGAGCGTGAAGGCGCGCACATGCTTGATCGTGGGGATGGAGCTCATGGGATGCTTGGTTCCTTGTGCAAAAAAATTCAGGCGGCGGCATGGGCCAGGGGCCCGGGTGCCATGCGCACCCTCACGCCCAGCACCAGGGCAGCGGCCAGCAGCGTGGTGGCCGCCAGCAGGTACAGGCCTGCCGCCGGAGAGTGGAAAAAGCCCTCGGCCCAGTTCTTGGCAATGGGGGCCACAAAGCCGCCCACGGCGCCGAGGGAGTTGATCAGTGCGATGCCGCCCGCCGCCGCCGCGCCTGCCAGCGTGTTGGCCGGAAAAGTCCAGAACACAGGCTGCACGGCGATGAAGCCGGCGGCTGCCAGGCACAGCGCAGCCACGCCCAGCAAAGGGCTGGCAAAGCTCACCGAAGCGGCCATGCCCACCGCCGCCATCACCAGGGTCAGGCTGGCGATGCCGCGCGGCCTGCCCGTGCGCTCGGCCTGCCCCGGAATCCACCAGGCAGCCAGCAGCGCGCACAGCCAGGGAATGGCCGAGACCACGCCCACCTGCAGGCCCACCCTGGTGCCCAGCAGGCCCGCCACCTGGCTGGGCAGGTAGAACACCACGCCATAGACGCTGGCCTGGATCAGCAGATAGACCAGCGCCAGATAGAGCACGCGCGGCTGGCACATGGCGGACAGCAGGCTGTGGCCATGGCCGCCCTTGGCGCGCTCCTCGCCATCGAGGATGTCCTGCAGCAGCGCCTTGTCATCGCGGCTGAGCCAGGCGGCGTCGGCGGGACGGTTGTCCAGGTAGAAGTACGACCAGATGCCGACCGCCACGGCCATCAGCCCCTCGACTGCGAACAGCCACTGCCAGCCATGCCAGCCCCCCATGCCGTCAAGCTCCAGCAGCAGGCCCGACAGCGGGCTGCCGAAGATGAAGGCCAGCGGCGCGCCGAAGTAGAAAAAGCCCATGGCCTGCGCGCGGTGCGCGGCCGGAAACCAGTAGGTCAGGTACAGGATGACGCCGGGAAAGAACCCTGCCTCGGCCACGCCCAGCAGGAAGCGCAGCGCATAGAAGGTGGTTTCGTTGTGGGCGAACATCATGGCCGCCGACACCAGGCCCCAGGTGACCATGATGCGGCACATCCACAGGCGCGCGCCCACGCGGTGCATGATCAGGTTGCTGGGCACCTCCAGCAGCGCGTAGCCGGCGAAGAACACGCCCGCGCCGAAGGCGAAGGCCGCATCGCTGATACCGGTATCGGCCTGGAAAGCGATCTTGGCAAAGCCCACATTGGCCCGGTCCAGGAACGCCATGATGTACATGAGCAGCAAAAAGGGCAGCAGCCGCCAGGAAATCCTGGCGAGCAAAGGGGCGGGAAGTTTTTTCATGTGCGTGTGTCCTTGCAGGCAATGGAGCGCCCCGGCGCCCGCCGGACCGGGGGCACTGAAGGCGTGATGTCGAGGAAGGCGGGGCATGCGCGGCGCGGACGCCGGCAGCGTCAGCGCGTCATGAAAAAGGCAGGGATCTGTGCATGGCGTGTCTCCTGGATGGCGTCTGGCGCTTCTTGTCGGAGGCCCAATGTACGGCGCATGACCGATACTCAGCAAATCGAATTTCGGTCACATCCGATACCTTGTGCTTATGCCTGAAAAGACGCCTGAAACCACCCCGCCCGTGCTGCACCGCAGCCTGCTCAACCGGCTGCGCTACAAGCACCTGCACATGCTCGTGGCCCTGGGGTCGAGCCTGAATCTGCACCGCGCATCGATCAGCCTGGCCATGTCCCAGCCTGCGGCTACGCGCATGCTGCGCGAGATCGAGGACATGTTCGGATGCCAGCTGTTCGAGCGCCTGCCGCGCGGCATGCGGCCCACCGCGCTGGGCGCGCAGCTGGTGCGCTTTGCCGAGGCCTCGCTCAACAGCCTGGACCGCTGCGCCGAAGACCTGGCAGCACGCCGCCAGGGCGGCTACGGCTACCTGTCCATCGGCACCATCATGGGCGCTGCGCCCGATCTGGTGATGACCGCCGTGGCGCGCATGAAGGCGCAAAGCCCGCAGCTGCGCCTGCGCATCATGGGAGACACCAGCGACCAGGTGCTGCGCCTGCTGGACCAGCGGCGCATCGACCTGGCCATTGCGCGGCGCAGCCCTGCGGCCGACAACGGCAGCTACCGTTTCGAGGAGCTGGGCAACGAGCGGCTGCTGGTGGTCGTGCGCAGCGGCCATGCGCTGGCACGCCGGCGCAAGCTCGACTGGCAGGAGCTGGTGCGTGAATGGCCCTGGATACTGCAGCCCGCCACCACGCCCGCGCGCATTGCGCTGGAGCAGCTGCTGCAGCGCCTGGAGCTGCCCGCGCCGGCCGACATCATCGAATGCAGCTCGGTCTACTCCATGCAGCAGCTGGTGCAGTTGACCGACGCCGTGATGCTGCTGTCCGAATCGGCATTGAAGGACTATCTGCGCATGGGCCTGGTCAAAGCCCTGCCGCTGCGCCTGGATGCACCGCTGGCCCCCTTCGGCATCCTCACACGCGCCGACGAGGCGCTCAACGCGGAGCAGCAAAAATTCATCGGCCTGCTGCATGCCCTGGGCCGCAAATCGTGATGCGCTGCAGCGCAGGCATCCCCCCAGTGTCACCGCAGTTGCCCGCTCACAACGCTGCGAGACTGAAAATAGCGCACAACGCACTCGCACCGACACGATCTGACCCGCGCCGCTGCGCCAGCGAACCTGCATTGCTTCAAACTGCAGGGCTTCAGCCCAATGGATCTGCCTGCCGCCCATATGCCTGCCGCCTGCCTTGCGCGCCATTGCGCTTCCCGCTGGATGTTCCTGGATGCCTTGCGCGGGCTGGCGCTGGTCTGGATGACAGCGTTCCATTTGTGCTTCGACCTGAGCCATCTGGGCTTCTGGAGCCAGGACTTCTACGGCGACCCGTTCTGGACATGGCAGCGAAGAGGCATCGTCACGCTGTTTCTGCTGTGCGTGGGTCTGGCGCAGGCGCAGGTACAGGCCAGAGCCGCGCCGGCGGCCATGCCATGGGCACGCTGGGGACGCCTGACCGCCTGCGCACTGGCAGTGTCCGTGGCTTCGTACGCCATGTTTGCGGACAGCTACATCTACTTCGGCGTGCTGCATTGCATTGCCCTGGTATCGCTTGCGCTGTGGAGAATGCAGCGCTGGCGCGATGCCTGCCTGCTGGCCGTCGCGGTGCCAGCCCTCGCCCTGCCGCCGCTGTATCAGGCCCTGGGCGCCAGCTGGCCTGAGCCGCTGGTGCAAATGCTCAACGGCCGGGCTGGCAGTGTGCTGGGCCTGGTCACGCAGTTGCCTCCCACCGAAGACTATGTGCCATTGCTCCCCTGGCTGGGCGTGGCCATGCTGGGCCTGTGGGCAGGGCGCCAGCCGGCGAGCCGGAACCTGGCGGCCCCGGCCATGCCGCAGCGCCCGGCCACCCGCCCCCTGCGCCTGCTGGCCTGGCTGGGGCGGCACAGCCTGCCGTACTACATGCTGCACCAGCTGGTGCTGATGGGTGGCCTGATGGCATTGCGCGCATGGATGCCTGCGTGAGCCAGGCCGAACTTGCATGGCGGCGCAAACGGTGTGTGCATGGGCGGACTGATGCAAATGATCTGCCCAGAGCCTTTTATCAGCATTTATTTGCGTCATATAGATAATAAGACGCAAATAAACGCTAATTCAGCAACACATCCGCCAGGACGCCGCGTATGAAGAAAAGCTCAGATACCGCATTGCTGCCCTTTGAGGCCGAGCATGCTGCCGGCATCCTCGCCGCCAAGGTGCGCACGGCACGCATCGCCCGGGGCTGGACCCAGGCGGAGCTCGCCTCGCGCAGCGATCTTTCCGAACGCACCGTCACCAGCATGGAGGCGGGGTCGGTTTCGGTGCAGATGGGCTTCTGGCTGAAGGCACTGTGGGCACTCGATCTGATCAACGACTTCATCAACGGCATCCAGGCCGTCGGCAAGAACGACCATGAGTTTGCGCTGCTGGAGTCAAACATGCCCATGCGGGTACGTGAAAAGAGGCGCTCGCCATGACCAGCAAACCCGTGTGGATCTGGCTGCCCGGGCAGACCCAGCCCGTGCGGGCAGGCACTTTCACGCTGGCGGGAACTGCGGCCATCCCCCTGGGCTCTTTCGCGTATGACAAGGCCTATGTGGAGCGCACTGACCGCATTGCACTCGATGAGAGGCAACTGCGAGGCTTCAGGGGCATGGCCAAAACCACGGACTACCAGGGCGTCTTCGACATCCTGCGCGATGTCACGCCGGAGGGGTTCGGACTGGACATGCTCCTGCGCCGCAGGGCGGTGACCAGCATGAGCGCGCTGGACACACTCGAATACGCCGAGGGCGACTCGGTGGGCGCTGTGGTCGTCTGCGATGACATCGACACGAAGATGGCATTTGTGCCCCGATCCTCGCAGGATATGTTCGATGTGATGGACGATACAGAGCCGGCTCAGCCAGGCGCGCACATCATCACACGCCTTCACGGCCTGCCCTCCACGAGCCTGGGCGGCGAGCGGCCAAAGATCACCGTGACACACAAGGGCCAGTGGTGGATGGCCAAATTTGCAGGCAGCAAGGATGCACCCTCCTCGCCCCTGCGTGAGTACCTGTGCATGAAGCTGGCGCGCGAGGCCGGCATTGAGGCGGCCGAAGTGGAATTCATACAGCGCAAGGGCCGCGGCACCGTACTGGTCAAGCGTTTTGATCGCCATTGGAACGCCGATGGCCGGTTGGAGCGGCTGCACTTCGCCAGCGGAGCCACGATGCTGGGTGCGGCTGCAGCCGGCCGCGATGCCCCGGGCCGCACATACATCAACATGGGCTTGAACGCCTTGCGCTGGGGAGTGCAGCAGCACCTGCCCGAGTTGTGGCGCCGCATGGCGTTCAACGTCCTGATCGGCAACGGTGACGATCATCCGCGCAACCATGGCTTCCTGCGCCGCGGTAGCGGCTGGTGCCTCGCTCCGGCCTACGACATCGCGCCCTATACGCCCAATGGCGGACAAGTGATGGATGTCCGGGCCTTGTCCATGGGGGTGCTGCGCAATGGCGATGCAGCCGCAACCGCCGACCACCTGCTGCGGGCAGCCAGGCAGTTCGGACTGGACTACCAGATGGCGAACGACTATCTGGACAGCACATGGCAACTGATCCATGACAGATGGGCTCGTCTGGCGCAGGACGTGGGCACACAACCGCTGGAGCGGCCTCTGTTCGATCTCCCCCCCAGGACTCAGCGTATATCAGAGTCGGCTTGGAGAAAGGCCAGGGCCAGATAGCCGCCTGCTTTCACCGCTTGCGCGGGCTCAGGCAGCCTGCTGCCGCACCTGCGCAACCTGAAAAAGAAACGCTAGACTGCGCGCACCCCACACCTGACCCCCACCGGAGGCACTGATGCCCAAGATCGGAATGCAGCCGATCCGCCGTTCCCAGCTGATCCACGCCACCCTGCAGGCCATCGACCAGGTCGGCATGGCCGATGCCAGCATTGCCTATATCGCCCAGCTGGCCGGGGTCTCCAACGGCATCATCAGCCACTACTTCAAGGACAAGAACGGCCTGCTCGAAGCCACCATGCGCCATGTGATGCAGGCCCTGGCCAACGCCGTGCGCGAGCGCCGCGCCGCACTGGCGGACCCGGGGCCGCGCGCGCACCTGCGGGCCATCATCGAGGGCAATTTCGACGGCAGCCAGGTCAACGGCCCGGCCATCAAGACCTGGCTGGCGTTCTGGGCGGCCAGCATGCACCACCCCGCGCTGCGCCGCCTGCAGCGGGCCAACGACCGGCGGCTGTACTCCAATCTGTGCTGCGAACTGCGCAAGGAACTGGATCTGGAAGCCGCCCGCACCGCCGCCAGGGGACTGGCCGCGCTGATCGACGGCCTGTGGCTGCGCAGCGCGCTGTCCGGCGACACCGACACCCGGCAGTCGCTGCGCATTGCCTGCGACTACCTCGATCTGCTGCTGGCCCAGGCGCGGCGCTGATCCGCGTCCAGGCGGCCTCACGGCCCGGGCGGCGGTGGCGGCATGTCGGCGCGCATCGCCTTGAGCAAGGCAGCGATGTACAGCAGCAGCACCGCCGAAAACGGCAGGCCGGCCAGCACCACGGCGGTCTGCATCGCCGTGAAGTTGCCGGCAAACAGCAGCCCGATGGTCACCAGGGTGACCACCAGCGACCAGAAGATGCGCAGCCAGTGGGGCGCATCCCGGTCCAGGTCGCCATCGCGGCGCGACAGGTTGGCCAGCATCACCGAGCCGGAGTCGGCCGGGGTCAGGAACAGCACGAAGCCGACGCAGATGGACAGGCCGATCACCGCCTTGGCCATCGGGTAGTGCGCCAGCAGCAGGTAGATGGACATGGCCGGCTGCTCCAGCGCCGCCTTGCCCAGTTGCGCAGCATCATGCTGCATCACCAGGTCCAGCGCGCTGTTGCCGAACACCGAAAGCCAGGCCAGGGTGAAGCCCAGCGGAATCAGCATCACGCCGCAGACCATCTCGCGCACCGTGCGGCCGCGCGAGATGCGCGCAATGAACATGCCGACAAAGGGCGCCCAGGAAATCCACCAGGCCCAGTAGAACAGCGTCCACAGTCCCAGCCAGGCATCGCGCTGGCCGGGGGTGCCGGTGTAGACGTAGAGATCGAAGGTCTTGAGCACCAGGCCGTTGAGGTAATCGCCCAGGTTCTGCACCAGGCTGTTGAGCAGGTGCAGGGTGTCTCCGGCCAGCAGCACGAACAGCAGCAGGGCGCAAAACAGCGCGACATTCAGGTTGGACAGGCGGCGGATGCCTTTCTCGATGCCCGAAACCGCCGCCAGCGTCGCTGCCGTCGACATGGCCAGGATCACCGCCAGCAGCGCCCCCTGGCTGTGCGGCAGGCCGAACAGGTACTCCAGGCCCGAGGACACCAGCAGCGCGCCGATGCCCAGATTGGTCACCAGGCCCAGCAATGTCACGACGATGCCGAAGCTGTCCACCGCATGGCCCACGGCGCCCCGCGTCAGCCGCTCGCCGAACAGCGGATAGAGCGCCGAACGCAGTGCCAGTGGCTGCTGATGGCGGTAGGCAAAGTAGCCCACGGCCAGGCCCACCAGCGCATAGATCGCCCAGCCGTGCACGCCCCAATGCAGAAAAGCCAGCTGAACGGCCTGGCGTGCCGCCGCCATGGTGCCGGGCTCGCCCTGCGGCGGGTGGTGGAGATGGGCAATGGGCTCGGAAGCGGCAAAGTACAGCAGCGAGATGCCGATGCCCGAGGAAAACAGCATGCCCGCCCAGGCGCCATAGCTGAACTGCGGCCGCTCGTCCTCGGCGCCCAGGCGCAGGCGGCCAAAGCGTGAGAACGCCAGGTAGAGCACGCACACCAGATAGGCCGCGATGGCCAGCATGTAGTACCAGCCCAGGCTGCGCGACAGCCCGTCCTGGGCCGATTGCAGCCAGCGCCCCGCCTCCTCGGGCCACAGTATCAGCGCCGCCGTCAGGGCCAGTATCCACAGGGTCGAGCCGAAGAACACCAGCGGGTTGAGGCGCGCCTTCGGCGCAGCGTGCAAGGCAGGGGAAGCGGTGGGCATGTGGCAACGAACTCCAGGGCAAAGAGAGCACGCCGGAAGGCGCGGTGGCGGCCTGCGCCGTCCATGGCGGGCAGCTTATTCTTAATTGATTGAACGTTCAATCAAAATAAAGTAGGCTTGAATCCAGCGCCCTGGGACAGGTCTGGACCTCTCAGGGAAATCACTGACAAGAGCCCGCACGCAAGCCAGCGGCCCGCGTGCCCGGCCGAAACGAAAGGATGAGTTCCCATGGCCCGATTCGCACCACAGCAGCTCTACATCGGAGGCCGCTATGTCGCAGCCGGCAGCGGTGCCAGCTTCGAGACCATCAACCCTGCCAGCGGCGAAGTCCTGGCCCAGGTCCAGCGCGCCGGCCAGGAGGACGTCGAGCGCGCCGTCGCCAGCGCCATCGAAGGCCAGCAGGTCTGGGCGGCCATGACCGCCATGCAGCGCTCGCGCATCCTGCGCCGCGCCGTGGACCTGCTGCGCCAGCGCAACGACGAACTGGCCCTGCTGGAAACCCTCGACACCGGCAAGCCCCTGTCCGAGACCCGTGCCGTGGACATTGCCACCGGCGCCGACGTGCTCGAATACTATGCCGGCCTGGCGCCTGCCATCGAGGGCGAGCAGATCCCGCTGCGCGAGACCAGTTTCGTCTACACACGCCGCGAACCGCTGGGCGTGGTCGCCGGCATCGGCGCCTGGAACTACCCGATCCAGATCGCCCTGTGGAAATCCGCCCCGGCCCTGGCTGCCGGCAACGCCATGATCTTCAAGCCCAGCGAAGTCACACCGCTGACGGCCCTGAAGCTGGCCGAGATCTACACCGAAGCCGGCCTGCCCGCCGGCGTGTTCAACGTTCTCACCGGCAGCGGCCGCGAAGTCGGCCAGTG
Source organism: Delftia sp. PS-11 (assembly GCF_029870285.1). GTDB lineage: Bacteria > Pseudomonadota > Gammaproteobacteria > Burkholderiales > Burkholderiaceae_C > Comamonas. The sequence goes on along the minus strand of NZ_JACSYA010000005.1, from coordinate 198,130 downwards.
GCTGACAGCGCACCCGCAGATCGAGAAAATCTCCTTTACCGGCGGCACTGCCACCGGCAAGCAGGTCATGGCCAGCGCCAGCAGCTCATCGCTCAAGGAAGTGACCATGGAGCTGGGCGGCAAATCGCCGCTGGTCGTGTTCGACGACGCCGACCTCGACCGTGCCGCCGACATCGCCATGATGGCCAATTTCTTCAGCTCCGGTCAGGTCTGCACCAATGGCACCCGCGTGTTCGTGCCCAGGTCCCTGGCCGCCGCCTTCGAAGCCAGGGTGGTCGAGCGCGTCCAGCGCATCCGCCTGGGCCACCCCGAAGACCCCGCCACCAACTTCGGTCCGCTCACCAGCTTCGCCCACATGGAGAGCGTGCTTCGCTACATCGAAACCGGTCGCCAGCAAGGCGCCCGCCTGGTAACCGGCGGCCAGCGCGTGACCACAGGCGAGTTCGCCCGGGGCGCCTACGTCGCGCCCACCGTATTCGCCGACTGCCACGACGACATGGCCATCGTCCGCGAGGAAATCTTCGGCCCGGTGATGAGCATACTCACCTACGAAACCGAAGCCGAAGCCATCCGCCGCGCCAATGCCACCGACTATGGCCTGGCTGCCGGCGTCGTCACACGCGATCTGGCCCGCGCCCACCGCGTCATCCACCAGTTGCAGGCCGGCATCTGCTGGATCAACACCTGGGGCGAATCCCCCGCCGAAATGCCGGTGGGCGGCTACAAGCAGTCCGGCGTCGGCCGCGAGAACGGCATCGCCACCCTGGCCCACTACACCCGCATCAAATCCGTGCAAGTGGAGCTGGGCGACTTCGCCTCGGTGTTCTGAGCGCACTGCGCCACCACCTGCCCCGGCTGCCCACGCGGCAGCCCTCCCGCGCGCCGCACCGGGCGCCGCGCATTGCGAAGGATTGATCCATGGAATTCGACTACATCATCGTCGGCGCCGGCTCCGCCGGCAACGTGCTCGCCACCCGCCTGAGCGAAGACCCCGATGCCAGCGTCCTGCTGCTGGAAGCCGGCGGACCCGACTACCGCTTCGACTTCCGCACCCAGATGCCTGCCGCCCTCGCCTACCCGCTGCAGGGCAGGCGCTACAACTGGGCCTACGAGACCGACCCCGAGCCCCACATGAACCAGCGCCGCATGGAGTGCGGGCGCGGCAAGGGCCTGGGTGGCTCCTCGCTGATCAACGGCATGTGCTACATCCGCGGCAATGCCCTGGACTTCGACCACTGGGCCCACGACCCCATCCTGCGCGACTGGACCTACCTGGACTGCCTGCCCTACTTCCGCAAGGCCGAGACCCGCGACACCGGCGCCAACGACTACCACGGCGGCGATGGCCCGGTCAGCGTCGCAACCCCCAAGCCCGGCAACAACCCACTGTTTCACGCCATGGTCGAAGCCGGCGTGCAGGCCGGCTACCCGCGCACCGACGACCTCAACGGCTACCAGCAGGAAGGCTTCGGCCCCATGGACCGCACCGTCACCCCGAACGGCCGCCGCGCCGCCACCGGGCGCGGCTACCTGGACCAGGCGCGCAAGCGCCCGAACCTGACCATCGTCACCCACGCCCTGGCCGACCGCGTGCGGTTCAGCGGCCTGCACGCCATCGGCGTCGATTACCTGCAGGGCGGCGGCAGCCAGCGCATTGCCGCCCACGCCCGCCGCGAAGTGATCGTCTGCAGCGGCGCCATCGCCTCGCCGCAACTGCTGCAGCGCTCGGGCGTCGGCCCCGGCGAACTGCTGCGCGGACTGGACATCCCGGTGGTCCACGACCTGCCCGGCGTCGGCGCCAACCTGCAGGACCATCTCGAAGTCTATTTGCAGTACGCCTGCAAGCAGCCGGTTTCGCTGTACCCGGCACTGCAATGGCACAACCAGCCAGCCATCGGCGCCGAATGGCTGTTCCAGGGCACAGGCCTGGGCGCCAGCAACCACTTCGAAGCCGGCGGATTCATCCGCACCCGCGCCGAATTCGCCTGGCCCAACATCCAGTTCCACTTCCTGCCCGTCGCCATCAACTACAACGGCAGCAACGCGGTCAAAGAGCACGGCTTCCAGGCCCACATGGGCTCAATGCGCTCACCCAGCCGGGGGCGCGTGCATGTGAAGTCCCGCGACCCGCGCCTGCCCCCCAGCATCCTGTTCAACTACATGTCCCACGAACAGGACTGGCAGGAGTTCCGCGACGGCATCCGCATCACCCGCGAGATCATGGCCCAGCCCGCCCTCGACCCGTACCGGGGCCGCGAACTGAGCCCCGGCGCACGCCTGCAGACCGACAACGAGCTGGACGAATTCGTCCGCCGCCATGCAGAAACCGCCTACCACCCCTCCTGCACCTGCAGGATGGGCAGCGACGGCATGGCGGTGGTCGATGGCCAGGGCCGCGTGCATGGCATGCAGGGCCTGCGGGTGGTGGATGCCTCGATCATGCCGGAGATCATCACCGGCAACCTCAACGCCACCACCATCATGATCGCCGAGAAGATCGCCGACGCCATCCGCGGCCGCCCGCCGCTGCCGCGCAGCACCGCTGCCTACCATGTGGCGGGCAGCGCGCCAGTGCGGGGGCAGGCGCTCAGGCCTGCGCTTTGAACACCCTGTCAGGGCTTGCAGGCGAAGCTGTCGGCCGACTCGGGGTTGCCGGACTGGTAGCGGGCCACCAGGGGATAGGGGCACAGAGGCCGGGTGCGGGTGGCCGACCAGTTGGCTGGCAGCTCGGTGTTCGCACCACCTGCGTTTGCCGCGCCCCGGGCCATGGCCACGATGCGCTCGGGCGCCTTGCCCGATTCGACCCAGTCGATGAGCGCAGTCACCGCGTCGTACTGGTCGGTGGCAGGGCCGCCCCGGGAATGGCCCATGCCCGGCACCACGAAGACGCGCGAGAAGCGGTCCGCGCGGCCCTGGTAGCTGTCGTTGAGGGTGCGGTACCAGGCCAGGGTATCGTCCACCGAGAAGATCGGATCGGCAGCGCCATGGATCACCATCAGCTTGCCGCCTTTGTCGCGCAGCGCATCCAGCCGGGTCGGCGTGGGCATGGTCATGAACGACATGCTGCTTTCCGTGTAGATGCCCTGGGTGGCAAAGAGCTTGGGCGCCTCTGCATCGAGGTTAAAGCCGAGCGCGAAGGCCGCCGACTTGCTGGTGTCGCTGGCCATGCTCAGGTCGCTGTAGGGCGGCGACGAAAAGACATAGCCAACCGACACCGGATTGCGCGCCGTGCGCAGCGAGTTGCGGAACTTCCAGTCGGCCCAGCCCACCTGCGCAATGCCCGGATCGAACGGGAAGCCGGTGTAGATGGTTTCGCCTGCGCTGTTGCGCACGGCGTCATAGACCTTGGTGATCACGGTCTTTTGCGCCGCCGTCAGGCAGGTGCCGTCGCGGCCTGCGCTGCAGGTGGGCAGATCGCGCATGGGCTCGAACGCCGTGCGGCAGGCAGCCAGGTCCTGCACCAGCCCGTCGGCCACGCCGTCGAGCGCATCGCAGCGGGCCAGGATGGCATTGGCCACCACCTGCCGCTCGCTGGCGGGCAGGGCCGACTCGTAATCGGGCTGGTTGTTCACCACGCGCGTGGTCACCACCGTATCCCACAGCTTGACATTCGAGAGATTGGCGATGGCGGCGCGGGGCAGGTTGAAGCCCGGGGAATGCGCCAGCACGCCGTCATACATCGCCGCATAACGCGATGCGGCCACCATGGCATGGCGACCGCCGTTGGAAGTGCCTGCGATGTACGAGCGATCGGGCGCCTTGCCGTAGGCGGACTGAATCAGGGCCTTGGCCATGGGGGTCAGCGTGCCCACCGCCTTGTAGCCATAGTCCAGGCGGGCCTGCGGATCAATCCCGAACAAAGGGTTCTGGGCCGCCGTGTGGCCCGCATCGGAACTGATCACGGCCATGCCCATCTGCAGGGGACTGCGCAGCATGCCTCCGCTGCCGATCGATGCGCCGTCAGCCAGCACCACCACGCCATCGGTGCCGCCATTGCCCTGGTAAAGAAAACGCCCGTTCCAGTCCTTGGGCATGCGCATCTCGAAGGCAATGGCGTAGCTTTGGCCATCCACCGCGCTGACGCGCTCATTCATCTTGCCCGTGACACGGCAGTGCTCGGCCACCGGCTGGCCCGCGTTGGTCAGGGTCCCGGCCGGCACCACCTCGGCGGTCAGGATGCGGGTGCCCGCAAAGCCAAAGCGTGCCGGCAGATCCGTGCAATGCGCCAAAGGGGCAGGCTGTGCGGCGCCCAGCTGCGGCAGCGCCACTTCGCTGACCGCCTCCGCGCCATTGCACCCCAGCAACAACAGGCCCAAAGATGCAAGGCCCAGGGTTTGGAATTTCATCGTGTTTTGTCTCCCGTACGCCGTCCATGGCGAAGTGTGGTGGCGGCAGGCCGGACCAGCCTGGAACGCACCGGATTGCATGCATGCCATGCATTGCCGGGCCACACTCTATCGGGGTCGCACAGCCAGAACAAACGCTATTTATTCACTGTCCTGTGCGCTCGTTGCACTTGTGAAATCCACCTGCCGGCAGCCATTGCGGACCAGGCTCAAGCGCCCCCGGACAGGGTGCTGCAAGCGCAGCAGCCACCCGGCTGGCGGCTTCCGATTCAGAGGTGTGCAGGTCTGACGGATAAGACTATTCTGAGTTTTGCATGCAGACCCCACAAAACCCGCAGACCCTGCACATACTTGGCTTGCGGGGCCGTGCAGTGCTGCGTGCGGTCTTTTCTTTGTGTCTGATGTTTCAGCGAGGTGCCCATGGGTCTGGCCCTGGTTCAAAGTCGCGCGCTGCTGGGGCTGGATGCGCCACGGGTCACCGTGGAAGTGCATCTGGCCAACGGCCTGCCATCGTTCACCCTGGTCGGTCTGGCCGATGTCGAGGTCAAGGAGGCGCGCGAGCGCGTGCGCTCGGCGCTGCTCAATTCGGGGCTGGAGTTTCCCGGCAACAAGCGCATCATCGTCAACCTGGCGCCCGCCGATCTGCCCAAGGATTCGGGACGGTTCGACCTGCCCATCGCGCTGGGGATTCTGGCGGCCAGCGGGCAGATCGATGGCAGCGCCCTGGCGGACTACGAGTTCGCGGGAGAGCTGTCGCTGTCAGGCGCGCTGCGGCCCGTGCGCGGCGCGCTGGCCACGGCACTGGCACGGCACCGCCAGCAGGATGGCGCGCGCCTGGTGCTGCCGCCGGGCAGCGCGCAGGAAGCAGCCTTCGTGCCCTCGGCCCAGGTGTTCTGCGCGCACCACCTGCTCGATGTGGTGCGCCGCTTCATCGCACGCGCCGCGCAGGCAGAGACAACGCTGGACGAGACACTGCAGGACAGCGGCCATACCGATGAGCCCCAGGCTGGCGAGGAGCGGCTGTGTCCGGGGCCGGGCTGGCACGCGGTGCAGCCGCAGCCGGCAGCCGCCACGCACAGCGGACCGGACCTGGCCGAAGTGCGCGGCCAGGCCCAGGCCCGGCGTGCGCTGGAGATTGCGGCAGCCGGAGGCCATGGCCTGCTGCTGGTGGGGCCGCCGGGATCGGGCAAGTCCATGCTGGCCCAGCGCTTTGCCGGCCTGCTGCCGCCCATGAACGATGACGAGGCCCTGGAGGCCGCCGCCATCGCCAGCCTGGCCGGCCGTTTCACGCCGCAGCACTGGCGCCAGCGCCCCACGGCCAGCCCGCACCACACGGCCAGCGCCGTGGCGCTGGTGGGTGGCGGCTCGCCGCCACGGCCCGGCGAGATATCCCAGTCGCACCACGGCGTGCTGTTTCTCGACGAATTCCCCGAGTTCGCGCGCAGTGCGCTGGAGGCGCTGCGCGAGCCGCTGGAGACCGGCCAGATCACGATTGCGCGCGCTGCCCGGCGCTGCGAGTTTCCCGCGCGCTTTCAGCTGATCGCGGCCATGAATCCCTGTCCCTGCGGCCACTGGGGATCGACGGTGCAGCGCTGCCGCTGCACGCCCGACAAGGTGGCGCGCTACCAGGCGCGCATCAGCGGCCCGCTGCTGGACCGCATCGACCTGCATGTGGAAGTCAGCGCCCTGCCGCCGGAAGAACTGCTGGCCGCGCGCAGCGGCGAAGGCAGCGATGCCGTGCGCGAACGCGTGATCCAGGCACGCGCCCTGGCCGTGCAGCGCCAGGGCTGCGCCAACCACCAGCTCCAGGGGCAGGCCCTGGACGATCACCTGGGCCTGTCGCCCGAGGCCCTGCTCTTCGCCCACAAGGCCGCAGCACGCCTGGGCTGGTCGGCGCGCGGCACCCACCGCGCGCTCAGGGTGGCGCGCACCATCGCGGACCTGGCAGGCAGCACGGCCGTGGAGACAGGACATGTGGCCGAAGCCATGCAGTACCGGCGCGTGCTGCGGATGCCGTCATGAGACGGCCAGTGACAGGTTTCCTGCACCCATGGCCACCGCATCCACCTGAATGCCCAGCACCTGCACGCAGGCATGCAGCGCTGGCGACCAGCCGGCGCGTGCGGGCACGGTGAACCAGGTTTCCACATGGGCGACGTCCCGGGCCAGAACCCCTGGCAGGGCCGTGATGTGCACGCCGAAGCGGTGCTGCTGGGCCTGGACCACGCTGCGCGGCAGCAGGCCATAGCCCATGCCGGCGGCCACGCAGCCGAGGATGGCGTCCAGTGACCCCATTTCCATGATACGCGCCGCCACGCCGCGCGCGGCCAGCAGCAGTTCGATGCGCTGGCGGTAGCTGCAGCCCTGGCGAAAGGCCAGGAAAGGCATGGCGCTGAGCTGTGCGGCGTCGGGAAAGCGCGCCAGCGCGAAGGCGGTGACCAGCACCAGTTCTTCCTCGAAGACTTTCCAGCCCTGCAGGCGGGACTGCGGCGGCATGCCCGAGACGAAGGCGCAGTCGATGCGGCCCGCGAGCAGATCGGCCAGCAGCTCGGCCGTGGGGGCCGTGCGCAGCTCCAGATCCAGCCCGGGCTGGGTCTGGTGCAGGCGCGCCAGCAGCGGCGGCAGGCGCAGCGCGGCCGTGGTTTCCATGGAGCCGATGCGCAGCGTGCCTGCGGCGCGGGCGCTGCCCTGCAGCAGGGCCAGGGCCTCGTCATGGTCGGCCAGCATGCGCCGCGCATGGCGCGCCAGCAGGCGGCCGGCAGGCGTGGCGTGCACGGGCGCGCTGCGCTCGACCAGTTGCACGCCGGTCTCGTCTTCCAGCTTCTTCACATGGGCGGTGACATTGGACTGCACGGTGTGCAGCTGCTGAGCGGCAGCGCCGAAGCTGCCGCTGTCGCAAACGGCCAGAAACATCCGCAGGGACTTGAGTTGCATGGTGGACTTCGCAGGCTTGCCCATCTTCAATCAAGATTGGCATCATCATTTTGAATCATTGGACATGATGGCCGGAGCCGCTTAAGGTATGCCCATCTCCCCGCCATGGCCCGCACTCCCGTGATTCAACGCAATGAACTGTCCCCGCTGCTGACCGGCTTCATGGCCACGCTCGGCGGCGTCGGCCTGGCGCGATTTGCCTATACGGCGCTGATGCCGCAGATGGTGCAGGCGGGCTGGTTCGGCGGAGGGCAGGTGGCCTATCTGGGCGCGGCCAATCTGCTGGGCTACCTGATCGGGGCGCTGGCCGCCGCGCCGCTGGCCGAGCGCCTGGGCGCGCTGCGCGTGCTGCGGTGGTGCTGGGCGGGCACGGCGCTGAGCTTTGCGGCCTGCGCCTGGCCACTGCCCATGCCCTGGTTCTTCGCCTGGCGCTGCGTCTCGGGCATCAGCGGCGCCATTCTGATGGTGCTGGGCCCTTCGGTGGCGCTGGCAGCCACGCCCTTGCTGCGCCGTGCGGCGCTGGGCCCGCTGATGTTCTGCGGCATCGGGGCGGGCGCCCTGCTGTCGGCCACGCTGGTGCCGCTGCTGGCGCGCCAGGGCCTGGGCGCGGCCTGGTGGGCGCTGGCTGCCGCCTGCGCGTGGGCCGGATGGCTGGGCGCGCGCCATGCCGGGCAGTTGCCGGCGCCAGCGCCGCTGGCCATCACGCCCCACGCGCAGGCGGTGCCTGCCACCCCGCTGTGGACATGGGCCGTGGTGCTGGTGATGCTGGCCTATATGACGGATGCGTTCGGCTTTGTGCCGCACACGGTGTTCTGGGTGGACTATCTGGCGCGCGAGCTGCGGCTGGGTGATGCCTATGCTTCCACGCAATGGGCCATCTTCGGGCTGGGCGCCATTGCCGGGCCGCTGGCGGCATCGCTGTGCGCCACGCGCTTTGGCTGGTGGGGCACGACCACGGGGGCGTATGCGCTCAAGGCGCTGGCCATTGCCATGCCGCTGCTATGGACGGGCTTTGCGGGGCATGCGGTCTCTTCCTTTCTGGTGGGGGCGCTGTCGCCGGGCATGGCGGCCATCACTTCGGGCTACCTGATGCAATTGATCGGCCCTGCGCAGCACAAGCGCATGTGGGGCTACGCGACGGCCGGCTTTGCGCTGATGCAGGCGGTGTCGGGCTATTTCATGGCCTGGAGCTATGCGGGCCTGGGCTCGTACCAGCGCCTGTTCGCCATTGGCTGCGCATCGCTGGTACTGGGCACGGTGCTGATCGCCGCCAGCCGCGCCAGGATTCGATACCAAGGAGTCTTATGAGCACCCACACCGCATGGATGGCACGCCTGGGCATGCGCCACCCCATCATTCAGGCCCCCATGGCTGGCATCTCCACGCCCGCGCTGGCAGCCGCCGTCAGCGAGGCGGGCGGCCTGGGTTCGCTGGGCATCGGCGCCAGCACCACGGAGCAGGCTCGCCAGCAGATCGCGCAGACGCGCGCACTGACCGGCCGGGCTGTGCACATCAATCTGTTTTGCCACCAGCCGGCGCAGGCCGATGCGCAGCGCGAGACCGCCTGGCTGCAGCAACTGGCGCCCGAGTTCGCGCGCTTTGGCACCACGCCGCCTGCCGGCCTGCACGAGATTTATGCCAGCGCCACCGGCAACGCGGCGCTGCAGGCGATGCTGCTGCAGGAGCGCCCGGCCGTGGTGAGCTTTCATTTCGGGCTGCCCGAGCAGGGGCTCATCGACGCGCTGCGCGCAGCCGGCATCGTGACGCTGGCCAGCGCGACCTCGCTGGACGAGGCGCGCCGGATCGAGCAGGCGGGGGTGGATGTCATCGTGGCCCAGGGCGTGGAAGCCGGCGGGCACCGTGGCACGTTCGACCCCGGACAGGACAGCCTGATGGGCACTTTTGCGCTGGTGCGGGTGCTGGCGCGCCATACGCGATTGCCCGTGGTCGCGGCCGGCGGCATCATGGATGGCGAGGGCATCGCAGCCGCGCTGCGGCTGGGCGCCTGCGCGGCGCAGATGGGCACGGCCTTCATCCTGTGCCCCGAGTCGGCGGCCAGCCCTGCCTACCGCGCCGAACTGCGCAGCGAGCGCGCCCACCACACGGGCATCACAGCCGCCATCTCGGGACGGCCGGCGCGCGGCATCGTCAACCGTCTGCATGCGCTGGGCCACCGCCATGGCCTGCCGCTGCCCGACTACCCCAGGACCTACGATGCGGGCAAGGCGCTGCACCAGGCGGCATCCGCCCAGGGCTGCAGCGACTACGCGGCGCACTGGGCCGGCCAGGGCGCGCCGCTGGCGCGCGCGATGCCGGCGGCCGAGCTGGTGCGCGTGCTGGCCGCAGAGCTGGCGCTCAGCCCCGGTCCAGCTGCGTGAGCGCGGCCATGCGCACCGAGGCGTTGGCCGCGCCATAGCCCCGGTAGCCGCGCCGCTGCACGATCTCGAAGAAAAAGCGCTGGCAGAAAGGCGCGGTATAGGCGTGCAGGAAGTCGCCATGCGCATCGCGGTCGTACAGCATGCCCAGCGACTGCAGCCGCTGCAGCTGCGCCTCGTCCAGCCCCAGCCGGGCGGCCAGGTCGTCGTAGTAGTTGGCTGGCACAGGCAGCATGGCGGCGCGCGTGCTGTCGATGGCGCGCACGGTGGACTCGACCTCGCGCGAGGCGAAGGCGATGTGGTGCACGCCCGAGCCCGCATGGGCCTGCAGACAGCGGCCCGTGGTGGTCACGCCGCTGTCCGAAGCGTTCAGCGGTATGCGCACCTGCCCGCCTTCGGCCACCATGGCGCGGCTGCGCACCAGGCCATAGGGGTCGGCAATTTCATGCAGCGCATCGGGGCGCATGCCGAACACGGCGCGGTAAAACAGCACGAAGCTGTCGAAGCGGTGGGCAGGCAGGGCCTGGGCGAAGTGGTCCACGCCTTCCAGCCCCGCCAGCGCCACGCCCGATGGCGCAGCACCGGCGGCGGCATCCAGCACGAAGTCGCTTTCGTAGATGCTGCGGTCGGCGCCACGGTCATCGATCAGGTGCAGCAGCAGACCGTCAGGCGCGCGCAGCGCGGGGATGGCGCGCTCGCCGGGGCCGATGTGCTCGTTCCACTCCTCGCAGCCCAGCGCCTGCGCGCGCTGCATGGCGCGGGCCGCGTCATCGACCTTGAGGCCGATGGCGCAGACCGAGGGGCCGTGCAGCGCGAAATGGGCTGCGGCCGCGCTGTCGGGCTCGGCGTTGAGGATCAGGTTGACGCCGCCCTGGCGGTACAGCTGCACGGCCTTGGAGCGGTGGCGCCCGGCATGGGCAAAGCCCAGGGCCTGCAGCCGCTGGGCGAGTTGCGCGCCAGCGGCCTCGTCCACGGCGAATTCGATGAAGTCCACGCCAGCCAGCACAGGCGGCAAGGGCAGTGGTGTGCCGCCGGCCTCCGACTCCAGCCAGACCAGTGAGCGCAGGCCGTCGCGCGCCGTCAGCCGCGCAGGCGCTGCGCGGAAGGCGTCATTGAAGATTTCCAGCGACAGCGGCCCCCGGTAGCCAGCCTGCAGCACGGCGCGCGTGAACTCTGCCACGGGCAGCTCGCCCTGGCCGGGGAAGTTGCGGTAATGCCGGCTCCAGGACAGCACATCCATGGACAGGCGCGGCGCGTCGGCCAGTTGCACGAAAAACAGCTTGTCGGCCGGCACAGCCTCCAGGCCCTGCAGCGAATCGCCCAGCGACAGCGTGTGGAAGCTGTCCAGCACCAGGCCCAGCGCAGGGTGGTCGGCCATCTGCACGATCTGCCAGGCGTCGCGCCAGCTGCGCACATGGCGGCCCCAGGCCAGGGCCTCGTAGCCTACGCGCAGGCCCCGGCGCGCGGCCGCCTCGGCCATCTGGCGCAGATCGCTGGCGGCCAGCGCCAGATCGGGAGCCGCAGCGTCCTGCACATTGCTGCAGACCAGCACCATGTCGGCGCCCAGCTGCTGCATCACGTCGAACTTGCGCTCGGCCCGCGCCAGGTTGCGCGCGAACTGCTCGCGGGGCATGGCCTCGAAGTCGCGCAGCGGCTGGTAGAGAAAGATGCGCAGGTTCAGCGCCTCGGCCATGCGCCGCACCTCGGCGGGGCTGCCGCCGTACTGCAGCAGGTCGTTCTCGAAGATCTCCACGCCATCGAAACCGGCTGCGGCGGCTGCCTCCAGCTTTTCAGGCAGCGTGCCTGACAGCGAGACGGTGGCAATCGATTTGGGCAGGGGATGGGTCGGCAAGGTCATGACTGCGGGTGCACGGATGGGAGACTTCACAGCGTAGAAAGCATTGCCCTGGCCTACAATCATCATTCGCGCGTATGCGTTCGATAATCGCGCCTTGACAATCGACATTCGATCAAAATTCGGGTAAACCATGGGAAAAGAACCGCTGAACCGGCGCGACTGGATTGCCGGACTCGAAAAAGGCCTGGCCATCCTGGAGGCCTTCGACAACGAGCATCCGCGCCTCACACCCACGCAGGCGGCACAGCTCACGGGCCTGACGCGCACGGCCGCGCGCCGCTATCTGCTGACCCTGGAGCACCTGGGCTACACCACCAGCGACGGCACGCTGTTCAGCCTGACGCCGCGCGTGCTCAAGGTGGGCTGGTCGTATTTCGACGCCGCGCGGCTGCCGCGCACGGTGCAGCCTTTTTTGCAGCAGATCACGGCCCAGCTGGGCGAGGCGGCCTACCTGAGCGTGCTGGATGGCTGGGAGCTGGTCTTCATCGCGCGCACCAGCACCAACCGCGTGATGAGCACGGGCTTTGTGCTGGGCGCGCGCGTGCCTGCGCCGCTGGGCTCGGCCGGCGTGATGCTGCTGGCCTCACGCCCCGAGCAGGAGGTGGGCGAGTGGCTCAAGACCTGCGTGCTGGCGCCGCACACGCCCTACACCATCCTGCAGCACGAGCGGCTGCTGGAGGAGATACGCCGCTCGGGCCAGCGCGGCTACGCCATCCTGGAGCAGCAGTTGCAGATCGGGGTGCGCGGCATTGCCGTGCCGCTGCGCGACCGCCACGGCAAGGTGATCGCTGCGCTGTCGGTCAACATGCCCATCGGCGAGGAAACCACCGAGGATGCGGTGGACCGCGTACTGCAGGTGCTGCAGGACACGGCGCTGCTGATCATGCGGGTGCTTTAGCACCGCTAACACAACCCTTGATACGTCGTTGCTTCGCCTTGTCGTACCGGTTGTACTGCCTGCGGCTTCGCGCCTCGTCTCAACCGCAAATCTTCGATTTGCTGGGTCGTGTTAGCGGTTCTTAGTCGTCCGGGGGGTCAAGGCAGCATCCAGTGCCTGCTCCAGGTCTGCGATCAGGTCGCGCGGGGATTCCAGGCCGATGTGCAGCCGCACCACGGGGCCGCGCCGGCTCCAGTCGGTGATGCTGCGCGCCTGCGCCATGTCTGCCGCGGTCACCAGGCTTTCATAGCCGCCCCAGGAGGCGCCGATGCCGAACAGTCGCAGGCCGTCGATGAAGCGGTCCACGCTGGCCTGCGGCGTGCCGGGCGCCAGCTCCAGAGACAGCAGGCCATTGGTGCCGTGGCAGTCGCGCTGCCACAGCGCGTGCCCCGGATGGGTGGGCAGCGCCGGGCACAGTACGGTGGCCACGGCGGGGTGGCGCTGCAGCCAGCGCGCCACCTCCAGCGCGTGTGCTTCATGCATGCGCAGCCGCGCCGCCAGCGAGCGCATGCCGCGCAGCACCAGCCAGGCGTCGTCGGGGCTGACGGCCATGCCGAAGGCGTCGCAGCGCGCGGCCAGCGGCGCCCAGGCGGCTTCGGTGGTGGCAACGGTGCCCATCATCACGTCGGAGTGGCCCGACAGGTACTTGGTGGCCGCCATGACCGACACATCGGCCCCCAGCGCCAGCGGCCGGTACTGGCAGCCCGAGCCCCAGGTGTTGTCGGCCACCACCAGGGCGCCATGCGCATGGGCCATGGCCGCCAGCGCGGGCAGGTCGCACATTTCGTAAGCCAGCGAGCCGGGGCATTCGGCATAGAGCATGCGCGTGTTGGGGCGCATGCGGGCCTGGGCGTCGCTGCCATCGGCGGCAAAGAAGCTGTACTCGATGCCATAGGGCTGCAGGAACTGCCCGGCCAGATGGCGCACGGGCTGGTAGGCACTGTCGGTCAGCAGCACATGGTCGCCCGGGCGCAGGTAGCTCAGCAGCACCATGCCGATGGCCGCCAGCCCCGTGGGCAGCAGCCGCGTGCGGTACGCGCCTTCGAGCTCGCTGACGGCATCCTCCAGCGCGAAGCTGGTGGGCGTGCCGCGTGCGCCGTAGCTGAAGATGCGCTCGCTGCCACGGCGTGCGCGCATCTCGCGCTGCTGGGCCGTGCTGTCGAACAGCACGGTGCTGGCGCGCACCAGGGGCGGATTGACGGCCGTGCCGCCGGCCCAGGTCGGCGCCTTGCCCGCATGCAGCATGCGGGTCTGTGCCTGCAGGGCGGCGCCTGGAGAAGCGGATGCGGCGGCCATCAGTCGATCTTCGCGCCGGAGAGCCGGGCCACGCGCGACCAGCGTTCGATGTCCTGGCGCAGCTGGGCGGCAAAGGCCTCGGGTGTGCTGGCCACGACTTCGCTGCCGCCATCGACGATGAGTTTGCTCACCTCGGGCAGCAGCAGGGTGCGCGTGATGGCCTCGTGCAGGTAGGCCACGCGCTCGGGTGGCGTGCCGGCGGGGGCGAAAAAGCCGTACCAGTCCTCGAAGCGCGCATTGCGCAAGCCCAGCTCCTCCAGCGTGGGCACCTTGCCGAACACGCCGATGCGGCGCGGGCTGGTGACGGCCAGGGCACGGACCTGTCCTGCCTGGATCAGGCCCGCCACGGACGAGGTGGAGGTGATCAGCACATCGACCTGCTGGCCCAGCAGGTCATTGATGGCCGGCCCTGCGCCCTTGTAGGGCACATGGGTCATGGGCACGCCGTTTTCCTTGGACAGCACCACGCCCACCAGATGCGACAGCGTGCCATTGCCCGGCGTGGCATAGGACACGCGCCCCGGCTCGCTCTTGCTGCGCGCCACCAGGTCGGCAAAGCTCTTGAAGGGCGAGGCAGAGGCGACGACGATGGCCAGCGGCGCTGCGTTGATCTGGGTGATGGGTACGAAGTTCTTGAGGGGATCGAAGCCCGGTGCGTTGTAGAGCACGGGGTTGACCGCCATCAGCGACACCTGGCCCGTGAGTACGGTGTAGCCGTCCGCCCTGGCATCGGCCACGGCCTTGGCGCCGATGTTGCCACCCGCGCCGCCCCGGTTTTCCACCAGGGCGGGCTGGCCCGTGGCCTCGGGCAGCCGCGTGGTCACCCAGCGCGTGCTGGCATCGTTGCCGCCCCCGGGCGGGAAGGGGGAGATGAAGCGGATGGGCTGGTTCGGGAAGCCGTTGCGCGTGGCCAGCGGCTCGGCCGCCGCCGGCGACAGCAGCGCCAGAGCGGCCATGCCTGCGGCCAGCACCCTGGCCATGGTGGGGATTGCGAACATGTCTTGTCTCCTGTAGTGGTTTGGTGCTATGTGCCGAGGCCCGGCGCGCCTCAGTGGGCGGCGTGTTCCGGCAGCCGGAAGGCCTCCCGCTCCCGGACGTCCAGCTGGGCCACCAGCCCTGTCTCCCATGCCAGGTAGCGGCGGGCCGCTTCCTTGTTGCCGTCATGGCGGTCATGCACGAAGAACAGGTAGTCGATGCACTCGGCATCGGGCGGGCTGTCGGGCGTGGCCTCGACGGGCAGTCCGGCCTGCTGCCAGGCCTGCATGCCGCCGTCGAGCAGCAGCGGCGCAGGGCCGGGCAGCTCCAGCGCAGCCCATCCGGCCAGTGCGCTCTCGTCCGCGACCAGCACGATCTGGCGGGCCTCGCCGGCCAGGTCCTGTGCCAGGCGCGGGCGGATGGACCAGCGTGCGCCCGCGATATGGCCGGCGCGGTACTGCATGCCTGCGCGCAGATCAACCACGGTCACCTCGCCCCGGGCCATGCGCTGGTGCAGCGCCTGGGCCGTGATGGAGGACAGCGCAGGGACCTGCGGCAGCGGCGCGGGCTCCAGTGCCAGGCCACTGTGCAGCCCACCCTGGAGAACGCTGGCGTCATGGCCGAGCTGGCGCAGCCAGCTGGCCACCACGGGTGCGCGCACGCCATCGCTGTCGAACAGCACCAGGCGCGCGCCGCGCACGCCCACGTACTGGTCGCCGGCCTGCATGAGCTGGCCGCCCGGCGTGTGTTGTGCGCCGGGCAGCGAGCCGGCCTGGAATTCCTCGGGCGTGCGCACGTCGCACAGGAAGAGGCTGCGCGCGCCGTCGCGGCTCCAGGCCAGGACGGTCGCGGCATCGACTTCGGGCACCTCGAAGCGCCGGGCCAGTGCACGGGCCGGCTCCAGCAGCGCATCGCTGGCAGAGTCCTCACCATAGCGGCGCGTGTCCCCATGCTCCAGCGGCAGGTCGGCCAGATACCAGCCCTGGGTACCGTTCTCCAGCGCATAGACGGGGTTGGAAATGCCCAGGTTGATCAGTGTCTGCGCGCCGATGATGGAGCGCGTGCGGCCCGCGCAGTTGACCACGATGGGCGTGAACGCATCGGGCACCAGGCTGCGCACGCGCAGCGCCAGCTCGCCGTTGGGGCAGCAGATGGCGCCGGGGATGTTCATCTTGCGGAATTCGGAAACCGGCCGGCCGTCCAGCACCACCAGGGGCTGGCCCGAAGCCTGCAGCGCCGCGAGCTGCCCGGCCGTGATGCGCGGCGTGCCATAGGCATGCTCGGCCAGCTCGCCAAAGGTTTTGGAGGGCAGGTTCACGCCCGCAAACAGCGTGTAGCCGGCAGCGCTCCAGGCGCGCGTGCCGCCTTCGAGCACGTGCACCTGCGTGTAGCCCAGGCTGACCAGGCGGCGGGCGGCGCGCTCGGCCACCCCTGCAGCGGCGCCGCCTTCGCTGCCATCGCCGCCGTCATAGACCACGATGCGGGTCTGGCGGCGCGGCACCAGGCGCACCACATCCAGCTCCAGCCGGCTGTAGGGCAAGGGCGTGGCATAGAACAGATGGGACTCGCCGTACTGGCCGTGCTCGCGCACATCGAGCAGCGCGATTTCCTGGCCGTCGTGCAGCCAAGCTTTGAGGGTGTGTGCGTCAAGGAATGCAGTCATGGCATGCGTTCGGAAAACATCGGGCAAAGCCCTGCCCGGCACGCTCCGACGGAGCGCGCTGCGGCAGTGAGAAAGCCAGGGAAAAAGCGGGCGAAAAGCGCGGGTCAGCGGCGCGTCTGCACGCCGATGGACATGGTCTGGCAGGTGCCTGCCTCCAGGTCGTAGCTGGTGCGCTCGTTGAGCGTCTCCAGGGCGCGGCCATACATGTGCAGATGGCGGATGACCTGCTCGCCCCGGATCTCCACCGAATGGATGTCGTCGGGCATCAGGGCAATGCCTTCGCCGGGCGCAACGACCACCAGGGCCGTCTCGCGCAGCGTGCCCCGGCCGGGCACGGAGCCGTCATCGGTGCGCTCGTAGACACGGTTGTGCTCCGTGCCCTCGACAGCGGCGATGCAGGCCCAGGTGGTGTGGTTGTGCGGCACGATGCGCTTGCCGGGGCGCATGACGTTGAGGTACAGCGCATAGCTCTGGTCGGCGTCCTCGGCGATCAGGTAGCGGGCCTGGTGCTCGCCCTGCTCTGGCGCAGCGTAGTCGGCCTGCTGCCAGAATTCACGCTGCGCGGCCAGGCCCAGCAGTTGCTGGAGCACGGCATCGAGGCTGGCGCGTGTGGCCGGGCCGGTGCCGATGGCCTGCTTCATTGCGGCAATGGCGGCCTGCACGGCAGCGCTGCGCTGTTCGGAAAGGGTGTTCAAAGTGGGCTCCTTGTCGTCGTTGGAACCCACTGTAGTGAGGCGCCTGCGCCGCGACAATCCGCGCTGCGGCCAAAAATACTTCAATAAAATTGAAGTATGGAGACGCTTGATCTGGACCTGCTGCGCACGCTGGCCGCCATTGCCAGCCATGACAGCTTCGCCGCCGCTGCCGTGCAGCTGGGGCGTACACAGTCGGCCATCACCCAGCAGATGCAGCGCCTGGAAGAGAAGATCGGCCATGCGCTGTTCGAAAAGCAGGGCCGCAACAAGCGCCTCACCGAGCATGGCCAGCGGCTGCTGGGCTATGCGCGCCACATGCTGGCCATCCACGATGAAGCGCTGCGCAATCTGCAGCACCGCCAGGTGCAGGGACGGGTCCGCATCGGCGCGCCGCATGACGCGGCCGACAACATGCTGGCGCCCGTGCTGCGGGAGATTGCGCAGAACTTTCCGGGCATGCAGATCGACATCCATGTGGGGCGCAGCCCTTTTCTGATGGAATCGCTCAGGCAGGGCGAGCTGGATCTGGCCCTGTCCAACCGCGAGGACGAAGGCTTCGAAGGCTTTGCCCTGCGCTCCACGCCCACGGTCTGGCTGTGCGGCGCAGGCTATGCCCACGACCCGTGCCGGCCGGTTCCCCTGGTCATGGCCGACGGGCCCAGTATCTTCCGGCGCCTGGGCTGCGAAGCGCTGGACGCTGCGGGCATCGCCTGGACACAGCGCCACACCTGCACCAGCCTGGTCGGCATCCGTGCGGCCCTGCGCGCGGGCCTGGGCGTGACGGCGCGCGGCGTGGAGCAGCTCGACCCCGGCCTGCGCGTACTGGGCATGGGCGACGGCATGCCGCCCCTGCCGGACCTGATCTACCGCCTCTACATCCGCAGCCACGTGGTCAGTCCCGTGACGCGGCAGGTGTTCGACAACCTGCAGGCGCGCATGCGGATGCCGGTGGGCTGAACGCACCCCGTTGCCTGGTGCGCATGCCAAAGATTTTGCACGCACCACTTGTAATGGGAATTATTCTCAAATAATATGCAGCGCCCATGCAGCCGCCGCCACGCCATGACCCGTGCCGGCGGCGTTGTCCGAACCTGCCCAGGCACTGCGCCATGCCCTCCTTGCCACTGCGCCTTCCTATCGACTGGCTCCACCGCCACGGCCCATTGACTTCGCGCATCCTGGCTGCGCTGCTGGGCGGCTATGCCGTGGCCGCGCTGGCCAGCGTGGCCGTGCTGGCCCTGCCCGCCGACCGGGTCCAGGCGGCGATCGCGGGCACCTTGCTGAGCTTTGCCGTCTACGCAGGCGCGGCCGTCTGGGTGTTTGCCGTGCGCAGCGCCTGGCGGGCCTGGGGCGGACTGCTGGCCGTGGCCCTGGCGCTGGCGCCCGCCGCCTGGTGGACCTGGGGCAAGGGGATCGGGGCATGAGCGCCGCCAGCCAACCCCGGCCCGCAGCCAAGGCCCAGGGCATTCGCCAGGCCATGTCCGGCCTGCACACCTGGACCGGGCTGCTGCTGGGCTGGTTCCTCTACGCCATGTTCCTCACGGGCACGGTGAGCTACTTCAAGAACGAGATCACGCAGTGGATGCAGCCCGAGCTGCCACCCGCCAGCCAGGCCGCCGAGCCTGCGCTGGCGGCCCAGCGCGTAGGCGATGCCATGGCGCGCCTGGCGCCGAACAGCCCGCGCTGGCTGATCTCGCTGCCCGACGAGCGCAGCACGGCGGCCCTGGTGTTCTGGAGCCCTGCCGAGAACCCTGACAAGCGCGGCTTCGAGCACAGCCTTTTCGACCCCGCCACGGGTGCGCGCCTGGAAGATGTGGCGCGCGATACGCGCGGCGGCGAGTTCTTCTACCGCTTCCATTTCCAGTTCCACTACATGCCGGTGATGTGGGGCCGCTACCTTGCGGGCCTGTGCGCCATGTTCATGCTGGTGGCCATCGTCAGCGGCGTGATCACACACAAGAAGATCTTTGCCGACTTCTTCACCTTCCGCTGGGGCAAGGGCCAGCGTTCCTGGCTGGATGCACACAACGCGCTGTCGGTGCTGGGGCTGCCGTTCCATCTGATGATCACCTATACGGGGCTGGTGACACTGGCGCTGATGTACATGCCCTGGGCCAGCCTGGCCACGGACATGACTGCGCAGCAGCGCCAGGAGGCAAGCCTGCAGCTGAACGCCTTCATCGCGCCCGGCAAGCCCACGGGCCAGGCCGCGCCCCTGGCGCCGCTGGCCGACATGGTGCGCCAGGCCGAGCAGCGCTGGGGGCCGGGCCAGGTGGGACGCCTGAACATCACCCAGCCTGGCGACGCCGGCGCGCGCGTGGCCGTGATACGCGGCGACCATGGCCGCGTCTCGTTCAGCCCGCAGTTCCTGCTGTTCGACGGCGCCAGCGGCGCGCTGCTGCAGGCGCAGGACCGCGTGGGCGCTGCCGCCGAGACGCGCGGCGTGCTCTACGCGCTGCACCTGGGCCGCTTTGGCGATCTGGCCACGCGCTGGCTGTACTTTCTCGTCAGCCTGGCCGGCACGGCCATGGTGGGCACAGGGCTGGTGCTGTGGACCGTCAAGCGGCGCAGCAAGCTGCCCGACCCCGACAGGCCGCACTTCAGCATGCGGCTTGTGGAGCGGCTCAACATTGCCACCATCGCGGGCCTGTCCATCGGCATGGCGGCCATGCTGTGGGCCAACCGGCTGCTGCCCCTGGGCATGGCCCAGCGCGCCGAATGGGAAATCCACGCCATGTTCATCGCCTGGGGCGCGGCGCTGTTCTGGGCGCTGGGCCGGCCTGCCAAGCGGGCCTGGGTCGAGCTGCTGTGGACTGCAGCCGCCATGCTGGCGCTGCTGCCCGTGGCCAACGCACTGACCACGGACCGGGGCCTGCATGCCAGCCTGCGCCATGGCGACTGGGTGTTCGCGGGCATGGACCTCATGCTGCTGGCCCTGGCCGCACTGCATGCCCATCTGGCACTGCGCACGCGGCGCCACCGGCCCCAGGCCAGGCCCGCGCGTGCTGCCAGAACAGCCGCAATGCCCCAGACGGAGGCACAGGCATGAGCGGCGCCCATCTGATCTGCCAGCTCCTGGCCCTGGGCGCCTTCGCCTGCCTGGCCCTGGCCATGGACCGCCACCAGCAGGACCTGCTCGGCCAGGAGCTGCCCCCTGAGCGCGCGCGCTGGCTGCGCACAGCAGGCTGGGCGCTGCTGGCGCTGTCGCTCTGGGCAGCGCTGCAGGTGCAGCCCTGGTCCCTGGGGCTGGTGGCCTGGGTGGGCCACATCAGCGCGGCGGCCGCCATCGTGCTGCTGGGCATGGTGGCGCACGGGCGCCTGCGCTGACGACGCGGCACGGACTCAGAGGAACATGCCGCCCGAGGCTTCGATGCGCTGGCCCTGCACCCAGCCCATGCCGGGCTGCAGCAGTGCCGCCATCACGGGACCGATGTCGTCGGGCAGGCCCACGCGGCCCAGCGCGGTCTGGGCCGCAAGCGCGGCGCCGACCTGCGCATCGTCGCGCACGCGCCCGCCGCCGAAATCCGTGGCGATGGCCCCCGGCGCCACCGTATTGACCCGGATTCCGCGCGGCCCCAGCTCGCGGGCCAGGTAGCGTGTCAACACCTCCACGCCGCCCTTCATGGATGCATAGGCCGCATAGCCCGGCTGGGTGAAGCGCGTGAGGCCGCTGGACAGATGGATGATGCTGGCGCCGTCGCGCAGCAGCGGCAGCAGGTGCTGGCTCAGGAAAAACGGAGCCTTCAGGTGGATGGCTGCCAGCTCGTCGAACTGGGCTTCGGTGGTGGCCGTGAACGGCGCATGGATGCCGATGCCTGCGTTGTGCACCAGCCCATCCAGATGCCCGACATGCCATTGCCCGGCCAGCGCCTGGCGCACACGGCCGGCGAAGTCTGCGAAGCCGGCGCTGCGTGCCACATCCAGCTGCAGGGCCAGCGCGCGAGCGCCCAGCGCCCCGATGGCGGCGACGGCAGCCTGCGCTTCGTCGGCGCGCTCACGGTAGGTCAGCACCACGTCAAAGCCCTGGCGCGCCAGATGCTCGGCGGCATTGCGGCCCAGGCCCCTGCTGCCGCCGGTGATGAGAACGATGCGGCGAGGGTGGACAGGAAAGGAAGCGTTTGCGGTCATCGCGGATTCCAGAAAGTGGTTGCAATGCCAGCCACTGTATTGAAGGCAGTTTTTTGGATAAATTGGTCTTTTTTGATTTATTTGTTCATTCCATGCAAACAATCAAGCTTCTGGAGCACATGCAAATCTTCAGCCGTGTAGCGGAGATGGCCAGCTTCACACGTGCCGCCGACAGCATGGGACTGCCCAAGGCCAGCGTCTCGCATGCCGTGCAGCAACTGGAAGCGCGGCTGGGCACGCGGCTGCTGCACCGGACCACGCGGCGCGTGCAGCTGACCCAGGACGGCCAGGCCTGCTACGCGCGCTGCCAGGACCTGCTGTCCGACATCGACGAATTCCAGGGCCTGTTCCAGCAGGATGGCGATGCGCCGCTGCAGGGCAAGGTGCGGCTGGACATGTCCACCGGACTGGTGCGCCATGTGGTCATGCCCCGGTTGCCGCAACTGCTGCGCCAGCACCCGGCGCTGGAGCTGGAGCTGAGCTGCACCGAGCGGCGCGTGGATCTGGTGCGCGAAGGCTTTGACTGCGTGCTGCGCCTGGGGCCCGTGGACGAGCCAGGACTGGTGGCGCGGCCGCTGGGCCTGCTGCCATTGGCCACCTGCGCCAGTCCCTGCTATGTCCGGGCCCATGGCCTGCCTGCCAGCCTGACCGACCTGGACAGGCACCGGCTCGTGCACTACCAGCGCACGCTGGGAGCAAGGGCGCAGGGCTTCGAGTACGAGCAGGGCGGGCAGACCTGCCACCTGCCCATGGCGGGCGCGCTGACGGTGAACAATGCAGAAGCCTATCTTTCGGCCTGCCAGGCCGGCCTGGGGCTGATCCAAGTCCCGCGCCTGGCCGTACAGTCACTGCTGGAGACCGGCGCACTGATCGAGGTGCTGCCCCGGCATCCCCCTCCACCCATGGCCCTGCATCTGGTCTATGCCCAGCGCCGCCAGCTGCCACGCCGCGTGCGCGTGCTCATGGACTGGCTGGCCGAGGCTGTGCGCCCATGGACCCTGCGGGAGGCGGCGCCAGAGGCCAGCGCATGATGGCGCAGCGCCGCCAGCCGGCATGGAGCGCCCGGGCGCCGTCATTTTGCTTATCACTAATCCGTATCAAGACAAAGGCCCGTACCACACCGTTTTGCGGCCATTTGCCGGACAATATCCACCTTGTCCGGTCACCGGCCGCCACGAAGCAGCGGCAATGCGCGATGCGTCCTGCCCCTTGTGCTTCCCGCCACCGCGTGCCTGAACGGCACTGACCCCTCATTGCAACGTCCCGGCGGGCCTTGCCCGCCCCGAATCCACCGTATTGCCAACATGAGTGCTTTTCTTGAAGAACGCGTGCTGTCCGTCCACCACTGGACCGACCGCCTTTTCTCCTTCACCACGACCCGCGACACCGCGCTGCGCTTTTCCAACGGCCATTTCACGATGATCGGCCTGAAGGTCGATGGCAAGAACCTGCTGCGCGCCTACTCCATTGCCAGCCCCAACTACGAGGAGCATCTGGAGTTCCTGTCCATCAAGGTGCCCGACGGCCCGCTGACCTCGCGCCTGCAGAACATCCAGGTGGGTGACACCATCATCGTCGGCAAGAAGCCCACCGGCACGCTGCTGATCGACTACCTGCTGCCCGGCAAGAACCTGTACCTGATCGGCACCGGCACGGGCCTGGCGCCCTGGCTGGCCGTGGCGCGCGACCCCGAGACCTACGAACGCTTCGAGAAGGTCGTCGTCGTGCATGGCGTGCGCCAGGTCGAGGAGCTGGCCTACCAGGAGCTGTTCGAGAAGGAGCTGCCCGAGCACGAATTCCTGGGCGAGATCGTCAAGGACAAGCTCATCTACTACCCCACGGTGACGCGCGAGCCCTTCCGCAACCAGGGCCGCATCTCCAACCAGATCACGGCCGGCACCTTCCCGCAGAACATCGGCCTGCCCGAGCTGAACCCCGAGACCGACCGCGTCATGCTGTGCGGCAGCCCGGCCATGCTCAACGAGCTCAAGGAGCTGCTGGAGCAGCGCGGCTTCAAGGAAGGCAACACCACCACGCCCGGCGACTTCGTGGTCGAGCGCGCCTTCGTCGAGAAGTAAGCACCCCGGGCTGCTGCAGTAGCCTAGACGACAGCGCACGCGGCTGGACGGACCTAGCATGGTGCCCGTGGGTCAACCACGGACACCCAGCCAGGAGACATTCAGCATGAGCGTGAAAGCATTGTTCGACCTCACGGGCAAGACGGCCCTGATCACCGGAGGCTCGCGCGGCCTGGGCCTGCAGATGGCCGAGGCGCTGGGCGAGATGGGCGCCCGGCTTGCCATCACGGCACGCAAGGCCGATGAGCTGGCCCAGGCGCAGGCCCATCTGCAGGGCCTGGGCTACCCGGTCGAGACCTTTGTCAACGACCTGCAGCAGTTCGACGCCATCCCCGCGCTGGTCGATGATGTGCTGGCGCGCTGCAGCGGCATCGACATCCTCGTCAACAACGCGGGCGCCACCTGGGGCGCCAAGGCCGAGGAGTACCCGGACGAGGCCTGGCACAAGGTGATGAACCTCAATGTCTCGGCCCCCTTTTTCCTGACGCGCGAGGTCGCGCGCCGCGTGATGATTCCCCAGGGGCGGGGCAACGTGATCATCACGGCCTCGGTCGCGGCCTTCAAGGGCACGCCGCCCGGCATGAATACCGTTGCCTACAACACCTCCAAGGCGGCAGCCGTGCACCTGGCCCGCACGCTGGCCTCGGAATGGGGCCACTACGGCATCCGTGTCAACGCCATCTGCCCGGGCTTTTTCCCCAGCAAGCTGGCCAACGGCCTGATCGACAAACTCGGCGACCAGCTCATTGCCCGCGCACCGCTGCGCCGCATCGGCGGCGAAGAGGACCTCAAGGGCGCCGTGGTCTACCTGGCTTCCGAGGCATCGCGCCACATGACGGGGCAGGCGCTGGTGCTCGACGGAGGCGCCAGCCTGCTGTGAACCTCGAAGGCAGGCAGCACCTGCCCGGGTTCAGGCCGGCTGCGCGGACGGCGGCGCCTTGGGCAAACCCTGCATGGAGCGCTGGGTGTACTCGGCCACGAAATCCAGAAAGGCACGCACACGCGCCGGCATGAATTTGCGCGTGGGCAAGGTGGCATAGATCGTGAAGTGGCCCGTGGTCCATTCGGGCAGCACATGGCACAGCCGACCCGAGCGCAGGTGGGGTGCGATCAGGTTCAGCGGCTGGGTGCTGATGCCGGCGCCAGCGAGCGTGGCGCGCAGCAGCGTGCCCGTGTGGTTGGCCACGAGCACGGGCTGCACGGAGATTTCGACCTCGTCCGCGCTGCCATCGATGCGGCGCAGGCGCAGCAGGTCGGTGCGGCCCTGGACGCGGCGGCGCAGCAGGCACTGGTGGTCTTGCAGGTCTTGGGGCATGGCGGGTATGCCATGCGCAGCCAGGTATTCGGGCGCGGCGCAGGCCAGGCCGCAGGTGGAGATGATGGGCCGCGCCACCACGTTGGCGTCATAGCCTTCCTCGGCGCTGAGAAAGGTGATGTCGTATTCGCCCACGGCCGCTTCGCTGGCCGACTCCACGAACACCTCGATGGACACCTGGGGATAGCGCTGGTGGAAGTCCGCAGCCAGACTGCCCAGCACATGCTCGGCGAATACCGGCGGTGTCAGCACGCGCACGGAGCCCGACAGCTCCTGCGTATGCGACTGGGCCAGGCTGAAGGCGTCCTCCACATCGGCCAGGATGGCGCGCACGCGCTCCAGATAGGCTTCTCCGGCCCCTGTCAGCGAAACGCTGCGCGTCGTGCGCTGCAGCAGCCGCGTGCCCAGGTGCTGCTCCAGATCGGCCACCAGCCTTGTCACCGTGGGCACGGACATGTCCAGGCGGCGTGCCGCCGCCGAAAACCCGGCCTCGTCGGCCACGGTCTGAAATACCCGCATGGTCTGCAATCGGTCCATGTTCTTCCTGTTCATGCGGCCGGGCTGCGGCCGCGCATCTTCATCTCACGCCATCATCCATGCTGCCCCATCCGGGAGCGCAGGCCGGCGGCTCAGTGCCAGCCATCCTCCGGTTTTTCAGCGGCGGATCGCGTCCAGCGCAGGGGGTGGGTAAAGCGCGCCTGGGCATTGCTGAAGGCCTTGGCCGTGGCGGCGGACAGCAGCAGAATGGCCGACGAGACATAGATCCACATCAGCACCACCACGAGCGAACCCGCCGCGCCATAGGCTGAGACCACAGCTGCCGTGGACAGGTACCAGGCCAGGGCCTGCTTGCCCAGGGTGAACAGCAGGGCCCCTGTGACGGCGCCCAGCACCAGATAGCGCAGGCGGGGCTGGGGGCCCGCGCCCAGGCGCATCAGGCCCACGAAAAGCAGCACGGCGATGCCAAAGGACACGCTTTCGTTGATGAGACTGATCAAGACCCCCGGAGGTTCCATCCGCAGCAGGGTTGCAGCCCAGTGGGTGAGCAGCTGTATGGCGGTGGAAAGCACCATGGACACCAGCAGCAGAAAGCCCAGGGCCAGCACATAGGCCAGGCCGCGCAAGCGCAGCACGGCCATGCGCCACCAGACGGCCTTGGGCGGCGGTGGCACGCCGCCCGAGAGCCAGAGTTTTTCGAGCGCCGCCTGCAACTCCACGAACACGCCCGTGGCGCCCGACATCAGCAGCAGGAAGCCCAATAGCGAGGCCAGCCGCCCCTCGTCAGGCCGCCGGGCGCTGTCCAGTGCGCCGCGCACCACCTGGGCGCCACGCTCGCCGACCACCTCCTGGATCTGGCCGATCAGCTGGTGCTCCACATAGCTGCGGTCCACCCACCAGCCCAGCAGGCCGACCAGCAACAGCAGCAGCGGCGCCAGGCTGAGGACGCCGTAGAAGGACATGGCGGCGCTCATGCGCAGGCCATCGGCGTCCAGCCACAGCTGCACGGCCTCGCGCAGGGGCCGCAGGGGCCCTGGCAGCCGCAGGCCACGGGCCCGCCAGGAAAAGGAGGCAAAAGGCATGGCTCCATTGTGCGCAGCCATGCCCTGCAGCCCTGTCAGCGCATGCTGACAGGGCTGCGCGGGTGCGCAGGCAGGCTCAGGTCACCGGCGCCGGGTTGAACAGCACCAGCGCGTTGTGCAGCTTCCACTGCTCGGCCCAGGTCTTCTTGCGGCCGCTGGCCACATCCAGCATCAGGTGAAACAGCTCCCAGCCCACGTCGGCAATGGAGGCCTGGCCATCGGCGATGCGCCCGGCATTGACGTCCATGAGGTCATGCCAGCGCCGCGCCAGATCGCTGCGCGTGGCCACCTTGATCACGGGCACCTCGGCCAGGCCATAGGGGGTGCCCCGGCCTGTGGTGAACACATGCAGGTTCATGCCGGCAGCCACCTGCAGCGTGCCGCAGATGAAGTCGCTGGCAGGCGTGGCCGCATAGACCAGGCCACGCTCGATGCCCCGGTCCGCCAGCCGCTGGCCCGGCGACAGCACGCCCGTGATGGGGGCCGAGCCGCTCTTGACGATGGAGCCCATCGCTTTTTCGACAATGTTGGACAGACCGCCCTTCTTGTTGCCGGGCGTGGTGTTGGCGCTACGGTCCACGCGGCCCTTGTCCAGATAGGCGTCGTACCAGGCCATCTCATCGATCATGGCCTGGGCCACTTCGGGGCTGGAGGCGCGCGAGGTGAGCTGGTCGATGCCGTCGCGCACCTCGGTCACCTCGCTGAACATCACGGTGGCGCCTGCGCGCACCAGCAAGTCGGTGCAAAAGCCCACGGCCGGGTTGGCGGTGACGCCGCTGAAGGCATCGCTGCCGCCGCACTGCACGCCCACGACCAGGGCGCTGGCGGGCACGGTTTCGCGGCGACGCGCATTCAGGCGTTCCAGGTGGACCTTGGCGCGCTCCATGATGGAGTCGATCATGGACATGAAGCCCACATGGGCCTCGTCCTGCAGGCAGACCACGTCCAGCTGCGGCGCGCGCTCATCGGCGATGGGAAAGGAGCCCGGCGGCAGCAGGCGCTCGGGCTGCAGCTTTTCGCAGCCCAGGCTGACCACCATCACCTCGCCGCCGAAGTTGGGGTTGCGGCTGATGTTGCGCAGCGTGCGCTGCGGGATCTCGGCGCCCACGGCATCGATGGCCACGCCGCAGCCATAGGTATGCTCCAGCCCCACCACGTCGTCCACGTTGGGATAGCGGGGCAGCAGCTCGGCCTTGATGCGGCGCACCGCGAAATCGAGCACCCCGGCCACGCACTGCACCGTGGTGGTGATGGCCAGGATGTTGCGCGTGCCCACCGTGCCGTCGGCATTGCGGTAGCCCTCGAAGGTATGGCCCGCGAGTGGCTCCAGCACGGGCCGCTCCACGGTGGCCATGGGCAGGCCCTGCAGCGAGCGCGCCTCGGGCATCTGCAGCAGGCGCTCATGGACCCAGCTGCCGGCAGCGATGGGCTTGAGCGCGTAGCCGATGACCACGTTGTAGCGGCGCACGGCGCCGCCTTCGGGAATGTCCACCAGCGCCACCTTGTGGGCCTGGGGAACCTTGTCGATCAGCACCAGGCCATCGGGCATCACCGTGCCGGCGGGCAGTCCGCCGTCGTTGGCCACGATGGCCACGTTGTCGGCGGGGTGCATGCTGATGGAAAGCGCAAGTGGGGTACTCATGGCAATGTCGTTTCAATGTTCCAGGGTGCCGGCGCGGCTGCCAGGCAGCCGCTCAGGGGGATCATTCGGCCTTGATGCCGGCGGCCTTGATCACCTGGCCCCATTTGGCCACTTCGGCCTTCTGGAAGTCGGCGAGCTGGGCGGGCGTCATCGAAGAGGGCAGCATGCCGAAGCTCTTGAGGCGGGCCTGCACTTCAGGCGTAGCGACGATCTTCATGATTTCAGCATGGAGCCTGTCCACGATGGGCTTGGGCGTGCCTGCCGGCGCGAACACGGCCTGCCACGAGCCCATGTCAAAGCCCTTTTCGCCCGCTTCGGCGATGGTGGGCACATCGGGCAGGGACTCCAGGCGCCTGGAGCTGGTCACGGCGATCGGACGCAGCTTGCCGGACTGGATGTGCGGGCCCACGACCAGCGCGGTATCGAACATCATGTCCACCTGCCCGCCGATCACATCCTGCACGGCCGGGCCGCTGCCCTTGTAGGGCACGTGCGTGAACTTCACGCCCGTCTGGTAGCCCAGCAGTGCCAGCGCCATGTGGTTGGAGGTGCCATTGCCCGGCGAGGCCGAGGACAGGCCGCCCCCGCTGGCCTTGGCCTTGCTGGCGGCCAGCACGTCGGCCAGCGTCTTGTAGGGGCTGGTGGCCGGCACCACCAGCACCAGCGGGCCGGAGCCCAGCATGGCAACGGGCGTGAAGGACTTGACGGGGTCATAGTCCAGCTTCGAGTACAGGCTCACGTTGATGGCGTGCGAGCTGATGGTGCCGCCCAGGATGGTGTAGCCGTCGGCGGGCGCGCGCGCTGCCAGGGCCGAGCCCACGCTGCCGCCGGCACCGCCCTTGTTCTCGATGACCACCGGCGTGCCCAGCGCCTTGCTCAGGGGCTGCGCGATCACGCGGGCCAGGGTGTCGGTGTTGCCGCCCGGCGGGAAGGGCACCAGGTAGGTGATGGCCTTGCCCGTGGGCCAGTCGCCCTGGGCTGCGGCGGGCATGGCGGCAAAGGCGCCGGCCAGCAGCAGGGAGCTGGCGGCCAGGGAGCGTTGGATCAGCGTGCGGCGTTGCATGGTTGTCTCCTGAATGATTGAAATAGTGCGTTGGTCAGCAGTGCTCAAGGGCGATGCTCAGAAACGGGGCTGCCGGCCCGTGAAGGACGGGTCGTACTTGCGCATCTGGCCCAGGTCGTCCCGGTTGCGGATGCCGCAGTGCAGGTAGTTGTCGTGCAGGCGGGCCAGCGCCTGGCGGTCCAGCGTCACGCCCAGGCCAGGGGCCGTGGGCACGCGCAGGCTGCCCTGCTCGAACTGCAGGCGCCCACCCTCGACGATCTCCTCGTCCTGCCAGGGGTAGTGGGTGTCGCAGGCATAGGTCAGCAGCGGCACGCTGGCGCACAGGTGCGTCATGGCCACCAGACTCACGCCCAGGTGCGAGTTGCTGTGCATGGACAGGCCCAGGTCGAACGTGCGGCACAGCGTGGACAGGCGCTGCGTGGCGCGCAGCCCGCCCCAGTAGTGGTGGTCGCTGAGCACGATCTTGACGGGGCAGCCCATCTCGGCATTGCGGCGGAACTCGGCAAAGTCCGTCACCACCATGTTGGTGGCCAGCGGCACATCGCATTCGCGCGCCACGGCAGCCATGCCGTCCAGGCCCGGTGCCGGGTCTTCGTAATACTCCAGCACGCCGCGCAGCTGCTGCACGATCTTCAGGCTGGTCTCCACCGTCCAGTTGCCATTGGGGTCGATGCGCAGCGGCGTGCCGGGGAAAGCCTCGGCCAGCGCCAGGATGCCGGCAGCTTCCTGCTCGGGCGGCAGTGCACCGGCCTTGAGCTTGATGCTCTGGAAGCCGTACTGCGCAATCATGCGCCGCGCCTGCTCCACCAGTTGCTGCGGCGTCAGCGCCTCGCCCCAGGCGTCCGGCGCATAGGGGTTGCCGATGTGCCCGGCGTACTTGTAGAACAGGTAGGCCGAGAACGGCACACGGTCGCGCGCCGCGCCGCCGAGCAGGTCCACGACAGGGGCCCGGGCCATCTGGCCCTGCAGGTCGAGCATGGCCACTTCGAAGGCACTGATGACCTTGGCCACCGTCTTGGAGACATGCGTGCCCGGCGCCAGCGACACCTGCTGGCCCAGGAACTCCGAGGCCACCTGGGCCGACGGCGCCACCAGGGCCGCCACGCGGCTTTCCATCTCGTTGAGCGCCCAGGGCGACAGGCCGACCAGGGCCGGGGCGGCTTTGGCCAGCGCGTCGAGCATGGGCTGGTCGCCATAGCTCTCGTTAATGCCGACCAGGCCGCTGGCCGTTTCGATCTCGATGATGGAGCGCAGCGCCCAGGGCTCATGGATGCCCGCCGCATTGAGCAACGGCGGATCGCGGAAGGCGATGGGCGTGATGCGGATATGGCGGATTGCGTGGGAAGTGCTCATCGGGTGGCGGTCAGGTTCTGGTGACGGTTTTCGGTACAGCGGCAAGGGCCTGCAGGTGGATTCACGGGGCTGTAGCGCACAGGTCTTGTGATATGTTGTCGTACAACTGGGAGCGATTATGATCAATAGCATGGAAAGTTCGGCAAAGGGATTTCCCGCATTACCCCCATCGATCGAGCTACCCCTGCGAGGAAAGTCCGGTCGCAGCGGCCGCAATCTGGCCGCCCTGCTGTTCGACGAGTTCGCGAGCAAGATCCGCAACGGCCTGCTGGCCGAAGGTGAAAAGCTGCCCACGGAGTCTTCGCTCGTGCAGGCCTACGAAGTCAGCCGCACCGTGGTACGCGAGGCGCTGTCGCGCCTGCAGGCGTCGGGCCTGGTCGAGACGCGTCATGGCATCGGCACCTTCGTGCGCGCGCCGCAGGCCACCGCCACGCTGATGCTCAATGCCGACGAGCTCACGGCAGCGGTCGATGTCATGGCCGTGCTGGAGCTGCGCATCAGCCTGGAGACGGAAAGCGCGGGACTGGCCGCCCTGCGCCGCAGCGAGCAGCAGTTGCAATCCATCCGCACCGCGTTGCGCGCCTTCGAGGAAGCCTTCGCACGCGGCGAGGACACTGTGGCCCATGACCTGGCCTTCCACACCCGGATCGCAGACGCCACGGGCAACCGCTACTTTGGCGACATCCTGCGCCACTTCGGCGCGCTGCTGATCCCGCGCACGCGCATCGCCTCCATCCACCAGCCCCAGCGCGACCCCGACTACCTGCGCCGCGTCAACCGCGAGCATGAGGAAATCCTCTCGGCCATCGAGCGCCAGGACGCCGACTCGGCGCGTGCGGCCATGCGCATCCACCTGACCAACAGCCGCGAGCGCCTGCGCCTGGCACAGAAGTCCAGCACACCCGCAGGTCTGAACGCCTGAAGCCGGTCTGGCAATTCCGTTCAACCTAGGGTAAACCCCTTAACTCATGTGCTATGCATGGGTTGAGAATCTTTTTATGTTGTATGACAACAGACAACAATCTCTAGGAGACAAATACATGACCCTGAGCCGAAAGCAGTTCCTGCGCGCCGCTGGCGCCACCGCACTCGCCGCCACGGGCGCCGGCGTGCAGGCCCAGAGCCACTGGCCGACGCGCCCGCTGAAGCTGGTGGTGCCCTACCCGCCGGGCGGCAGCTCGGACATCATCGCGCGCGCCATCGGCCCTCTGCTTTCGCAGGCGCTCAAGCAGCCCGTGGTCATCGAGAACAAACCCGGCGCCAACGGCAATCTGGGCGCCGACATGGTGGCCAAGGCCCAGCCCGACGGCCACACGCTGATGCTGTGCGACCTGGGCGCGCTGGCCATATCGCCCTCGCTCTATACCAGGCTGCCCTTCGACCTGGACAAGGATCTGCGCGGCACGGCCATGCTGGCCTACTCGCCCCATCTGCTGGTGGTCCACCCCTCGGTGCCCGCCAACAACCTGCAGGAGCTGGTGGCGCTGTCCAAGAAGCAGGACCTGAGCTTTGCCGTCACGGCCACGGGCAGCGCCCCGCATCTGGCCGGCGTGGAGCTGGCGCGCGCCACAGGCGCCCGCTGGGAATATGTGCCCTACAAGGGCGGCGTGCAGTCCATCCAGGACACGGTCGCCGGCCAGACCCAGGTGCTGATGAACGGCATGCTGGCCACCTACCCCCATGTGCAAAGCGGCAAGCTCAAGCTGCTGGGCCTGTCCAAGGGCTCGCGCATGCCGCTGGCGGCCAACGTGCCCACCATCGCCGAGCAGGGCGTGCCCGGCTTCGAGACCGGCACCTGGCAAGGCGTGGTCGTGCCAGCGAAGACGCCCGAGGCCATCGTGCAGCGCCTGAATGAGGCCCTGGTCGCCGCCATCCGCTCGCCCGAGGTGCGCGCGCGCCTGACCAGCCAGGGCGCCGAGGTGGTGACCATGACCACTGCCGAGACCACTCGCTTTCTGAACACCGAGCGCCAGCGCTGGCAGAAGGTGGTCCAGGCCGCCGGCCTCAAGCTCGACTGATTCCGCTTTACTACCTCCCCCTTTTTGATTGGAACGCCCCATGACACCCCAAGACCTCAAAGACGTGATGAGCTCCGGCCTGCTGTCCTTCCCCGTGACGGACTTCGACAGCAACGGCGACTTCAATGCCAAGGGCTATGCCGCCCGCCTCGAATGGCTGGCCCCCTACGGCGCCAGCGCCCTGTTTGCGGCCGGCGGCACGGGCGAGTACTTCTCGCTGTACGGCGATGAATACAGCCAGATCATCAAAACTGCCGTGGACACCTGCCGTGGCAAGGTGCCTATCATCGCCGGCGCCGGCGGCCCCACGCGCACGGCCATCGCCCATGCCCAGGAAGCCGAGCGCCTGGGCGCGCACGGCATCCTGCTGCTGCCCCACTACCTGACCGAAGCCGGCCAGGAAGGTCTGATCGCCCATGTGGAGCAGGTCTGCAAGAGCGTGAAGTTCGGCGTCATCGTCTACAACCGCGACCGCACCCGCTTCACGCCCGAGTCGCTGGCCATCCTGGCCGAGCGCTGCCCCAACCTGGTGGGCTTCAAGGACGGCATGGGCAATATCGAAACCATGTCCTCCATCTTCATGAAGATGGGCGACCGCTTCGCCTACCTGGGCGGCCTGCCCACGGCCGAAGTCTATGCCGCCGCCTACAAGGCGCTGGGCACGCCGGTCTACTCCTCGGCCGTCTTCAACTTCATCCCCAGGACGGCGATGCAGTTCTACGAAGCCGTGCGCACCGACGACATGGCCACTCAGCACAGGCTGCTCAAGGAATTCTTCATGCCCTACCTGAAGATCCGCAACCGTGTCGAAGGCTACGGCGTGAGCATCATCAAGGCCGGCGCCAGGCTGGTCGGCCACGATGCCGGCCCCGTGCGCGCGCCGCTGTCGGACCTCAAGCCCTCGGAGATGGAAGAGCTCAAGGCCCTGATCGACAAGCTGGGCCCGCAATAAGCCCGGGCGCAGGGGCCGGACCACGGACCGGCCCCGCGCCTGCTGGAGACAACGCATGAAAAAGATACT
The DNA here is from genome assembly GCF_029870285.1 of Delftia sp. PS-11. Lineage (GTDB taxonomy): Bacteria > Pseudomonadota > Gammaproteobacteria > Burkholderiales > Burkholderiaceae_C > Comamonas. The sequence goes on along the minus strand of NZ_JACSYA010000005.1, from coordinate 164,853 downwards.
GATCGCACTGGGCGCCGCCCTGACCCTGGCCGCCCAGGCGTCCGGCAACTTTCCCGACAAGGCCGTCAACGTCATCGTGCCCTTCCCGGCCGGCGGCTCCACCGATACCGTCGCCCGTGCCATGGCCCTGAGCATGGGCGAACAGCTGGGCAAACCCTTCGTCGTGGAAAACCGCCCCGGCGCCACGGGCACCATTGGCGCCGGCGCCGTCAAGCGCGCACCGGCCGATGGCTACACGCTGCTGGTGGCCTCGCTGGGCCCCTTCGTCGTCACGCCCCATCTGGTCAAGAGCGTGCCCTACGACGCGGCCAAGGATTTCGACTACATCACCATCCCCGTGCAGGCGCCCAACGTGCTTGTGGCCAGCCCTGCGCAAAAGGCCCGTACCGTGGCCGAGGTGATCACGGCGCTCAAAGCCAACCCCGGCAAGGTCAGCTTTGCCAGCTCCGGCAACGGCTCCTCCGACCATCTGTCGGCCGAACTGTTCTGGCAGCAAAGCGGCACCGAAGGCATGCATGTGCCCTACAAGGGCGGCGCACCGGCCATCACCGACCTGATCGGCGGCCAGGTGGACTTCTCGTTCCAGAACGTCAATGCCGTGCTGCCGCACCTGCGCAGCGGCAAGCTGCGCGCCATCGCGGTGACCGGCTCCCAGCGCTCGTCCGTGCTGCCCGATGTGCCCACGCTGGCCGAGGCCGGCGTCAAGGGCACCGAGGTCTATTCCTGGCAGGGCATGGCTGCGCCCAAGGGCCTGCCAGCCGACGTCAAGGCCAAGCTGGCCAAGGCCGCCATCGCCGCCATGCAGCAGCCCGACATCCGCAAGCGCTTCGTGGAGCAGGGCCTGGAGATCGTGGCCAACACCCCCGAGGAGTTCACACGCTTTCAGGCCCAGGAATCCGAGCGCTGGAAACAGCTGATCCAGACCCGCAAGATCACCGCCGACTGAGGCGGCCTGCCGCCGGCGCCCTCTGTGTGCGCCGGCTTTTTTCCACAACCCATGCAGCCACAACACCGATAACGGAGACAACGCATGCGAAACCCTTCACGCCGCCTGCTGGTCACACTGGTCCTTGCCGGACTGTCCTGCGCCGCCAGCGCACAGCAGTCCGGCAAACCGCTGACCCTGGTCGTGCCCTTCGCACCCGGCGGCGGCAGCGACACCAGTGCCCGCCTGCTCAGCCAGGCGCTGAGCAGCAGGCTGGGCCAGACCGTGATCATCGAAAACAAGCCCGGCGCCGCCGGCGTGATCGGTGCCGACCAGGTGGCCCGTGCGCAGGCCGACGGCAACACCCTGCTGCTGGGCAACATCGGTACCCAGTCCATCAACCCCATCCTCTACAAGAAGCTGCCCTACGATGCCAGGACGGCATTCGCGCCAGTCAGCCTCGTCGCCGAGCTGCCCCAGGTACTGCTGGTGCATCCGGGCGTGCAGGCCAAGGATGTGGCAGGCCTGATTGCACTGCTCAAGGCCCAGCCCGGCAAATTCAGCTACAGCACCTCCGGCCCGGGCGGATCGATGCATCTGGCAGGCGAGATGTTCAAGAGCGCCACCCAGACAGACATCCAGCATGTGGCCTACCGTGGCGGTGGTCCGGCCATCGTGGACCTGCTGTCCGGCCATGTGCAGATCAGCTTTGCCACCGTGCTCGAAAGCCTGGGCCATATCAAGGCAGGCAAGCTGAGGGCCCTGGCAGTGACGGGCGATCAGCGGGTTCCGGCACTGCCGGACGTGCCCACGGTGGCAGAAACCGTGCCCGGCTTCAAATCCATCTCGTGGGTGGGCGTGCTGGCACCGGCCAAGACGCCGCAGGCCACCATCGACCGCCTGGCAGCGGCCATCCGCGACACCGTGGCCCAGCCCGAAATCACCCGCAAGCTCAATGAGCAGGGCGCTGTCGCAAGAACCACCTCGCCACAGCAGTTTGCAGCGCTGATCCAGGCCGACAACGCCACCTACGCCCAGCTCATCACCGAGAAGGGAATCAAGGCCGAATAGGCTGTCCGCTCCTGGCGGCCTGCCATGGCAGGCCGCCTTCCCAACCCGGAGGCTGCGGCCTCCGCCATTGATTCAAGCAAGGATTTCCAGGCATGGCAATGACCTCCCGACCACGCGTTCTCCAATTCGGCAAGATGCCGCTGCCCCAGCTCGACGCCGAGCTGGCCCGGGACTATGAGGTGAGCATCCTCAGCGAGCAGGCCGACCCCGGGCGCTTCCTGGTCGAGCACGGCGCCGAGTTCGAATACCTGGTCACGTCAGCCGCCATGGGCCTGCCGGCGCACGTGGTCGATGCCCTGCCACGGCTGCGCTTTGTCAGCAGCTTCGGCGTCGGCTTTGACGCGCTGGACCGCGCATCCCTGCAGCGCGTTGGCGCACGCGTGGGCTACACGCCGGGCGTGCTCGATGACTGCGTGGCCGACCTGGCCTTTGCCCTGCTGCTGGACGCTGCGCGCGGCCTGAGCGCATCGGACCGCTTCGTGCGCCGGGGTGACTGGAGCCGGGGGCGCTTTGGCATCCACACGCGCGCCAGCGGCAAGCGCCTGGGCATCTTCGGCATGGGCCGCATCGGCTCCACCGTGGCCCGCCGCGCGGCAGGCTTTGACATGCAGGTGGCCTACCACAACCGCCGCCCCATCGAGGGCTCGCCCCACCACTACCTGCCCTCGCTGCTGGAGCTGGCGCGCTGGGCCGACTTCCTGGTCATCACGGCCGCCGGCGGCGAAGGCACGCGCCATCTCGTCAACGCCCAGGTGCTCGATGCGCTGGGCCCGCAGGGCTTTCTGGTGAACGTGGCGCGCGGCAGCGTGGTCGATGAAGCCGCGCTGGTCCAGGCGCTGCAGCAGCGCCGCATCGCGGGCGCGGGCCTGGATGTGTTCGAGGACGAGCCCCATCCCCATGCCCAATTGCTGGCCCTGGACAACGTGGTGCTCGCACCCCACATCGCCAGCGGCACCCATGAAACCCGCCGCGCCATGGCCGACCTCGTGCTGCGCAACCTCGCGCAGTTCATCGCCACGGGCGAGCCCGTGGCCGAAGTGCCATGGTCCGCCGCGCAGCAGCAGGCGGCCAGCGCCGCCGCATAGCCCCCATTTCCCTCCAAGACCGATCCAAGAGACTGCCATGTCCAGCACCCCGACCATCACCGAGATCGAAGTCATTCCCGTCGCCGGCCGCGACGGCATGCTCATGAACCTCAGCGGCGCGCACGCGCCCTATTTCACGCGCAACATCGTGCTCATCCACGACAGCGCAGGCCATACCGGCGTCGGCGAAGTGCCGGGCGGCGAAGGCATCCGCCAGGCGCTGGAAGACAGCAAGCCTGTGCTGATCGGCCAGTCCGTGGGCAACCATCTGAAGCTGCTGCAGAACCTGCAGCAGGCGCTGGCTGGCCGCGACGTGGGCGGACGCGGCCTGCAGACGTTCGATCTGCGCATCGCCGTGCATGCCGTCACCGCCGTGGAATCGGCCCTGCTGGACCTGCTGGGCCAGCACCTGGGCGTGCCCGTGGCAGCCCTGCTGGGCGAAGGCCAGCAGCGCGACCGCGTGGAAATGCTGGGCTACCTCTTCTTCGTCGGCCCCACGGACAAGACCGACCTGCCCTACGTCAAGCCCGGTGAAGATACCAGCGGCAGCGACGACTGGACCCAGGTGCGCCACATGACGGCCATGGACCCGGCTGCCATCGTGCGCCAGGCCGAAGCCGCCTACGCGCGCTACGGCTTCAACGACTTCAAGCTCAAGGGCGGCGTGCTGGCCGGCGAGCAGGAAATCGAGGCCGTCACCGCGCTGGCACAGCGCTTCCCGCAAGCGCGCGTCACGCTGGACCCCAATGGCGGCTGGCGGCTTGCGGACGCCATCCGCCTGATGCGCGACATGCGCGGCGTGCTGGCGTATGCCGAAGACCCCTGCGGCGCCGAAAACGGCTTCTCGGGCCGCGAAGTCATGGCCGAGTTCCGCCGCGCCACCGGCCTGCCCACAGCCACCAACATGATCGCCACCGACTGGCGCCAGATGGTGCATGCGCTGTCGCTGCAGTCCGTGGATATCCCGCTGGCCGACCCCCATTTCTGGACCATGGCCGGCTCCGTGCGCGTGGGCCAGACCTGCCGCGACTGGGGCCTGACCTGGGGCTCGCACTCCAACAACCACTTCGATATCTCGCTGGCCATGTTCACCCATGTGGCGGCCGCCGTGCCCGGCAAGGTCACGGCCATCGACACGCACTGGATCTGGCAGGACGGCCAGTACCTCACGCAAAACCCGCTGCAGATCCAGGGCGGTTTCGTTGAAGTGCCCAAGACCCCCGGCCTGGGCGTGACCGTGGACCGCGCCGCGCTGCAGCGCGCCAATGCCCTGTACATGGAACACGGTCTGGGTGCACGCAATGACGCCATGGCCATGCAGTACCTCATCCCCGGCTGGACCTTCGACAACAAGCGCCCCTGCATGGTCCGCTGAAGCGGCCCCTGCACAGCACACAGGCATCCATCACCACCATCCGCACGGCAGGCATTGCATGCAGCAGAAACTCAACCGCCGGCGCCTTCTCCAGGGCGCCGGAGCTTCGGCACTGAGCGCCATGGGCGCCGCCGCTGGCGCCCAGTCCTTCGACTTCAGGCCCAATCAGCGCTACCCGGACCCGTCCGTCTACATCCTGGACCCGAGCTTTGCCAGGTACCGCATCTACAGCAGCACCGTGGAGCAGCTGGGCACGGGCATGCGCTGGGCCGAGGGCCCGGCCTACTTCCCGGAAACCGGCACGCTCATCCTGTCGGACATCCCGAACAACCGCCTGATGAAGTACGAGGAAAAGACCGGCCGCTTCTCGGTGCACAAGGAAGGCGTGAACTATGCCAACGGCAACGCGCGCGACCGCCAGGGCCGGCTGGTGAGCTGCGAGCACTCGGTCACGCGCCGCGTGGTGCGCACCGAGAAAAACGGCAGCATCACCGTGCTGGCCGACAGCTTCGAGGGCAAGCGCCTGAACGCGCCCAACGATGTGGTCGTGAAATCGGATGACAGCATCTGGTTCACCGACCCGCTGTTCGGCATCAATGGCGAATGGGAAGGCACACGCGCCACGCCCGAGCAGGCCACCACCAACGTCTACCGCATCGGCCGGGACGGCAGGATCACAGCCGTTATCACCGACATCGTCAACCCCAACGGCCTGGCCTTTTCGCCCGACGAGAAAAAACTCTACGTCGTCGAATGGAAGGGAACGCCCCACCGCAGCGTGTGGAGCTTCGACGTTTCGGCCGATGGCAGCACCGTCTCGAACAAGACCAAGCTGATCGATGCACAAGGCCCTGGCGCCCTGGACGGCTTTCGCGTTGACCGCGACGGCAACCTGTGGTGCGGCTGGGGTTTCTCGGGCGCCTTCGCGGCAGAGGCCACCGACATCGGCGGCGGCATGAAAGCCCATCTGCCACTGGGCAAGTCCGAAGAGATGGACGGCGTCAAGGTGTTCAATGCACAAGGCAAGCCCATCGGCTTCATCCGGCTGCCCGAGCGCTGCGCCAACCTGGCTTTCGGCGGCCCCAAGCTCAACCGCCTGTACATGGCAAGCAGCCACTCCCTCTACGCGCTCTATGTCGAAACGCATGGCGCCGTGTGACGGCCATCACCTCCCTTCAACGCACGACACACCCATATGACCCAGTACAACAACCTCATCAACGGCCAATGGACGGCCGCTGACAGCTACAGCACCAACACCAACCCCAGCGACCTGACGGACGTCATCGGCGAATACGCCCAGGGCAATGCCGCCGATGTGCAGGCGGCCATCGCCGCTGCCACTGCGGCCTTTCCCGCATGGAGCACCAGCGGCATCCAGGCCCGCCACGATGCCCTGGACAAGATCGGCAACGAAATCCTCGCCCGCAAGGAAGAGCTGGGCGACCTGCTGGCGCGTGAAGAAGGCAAGACCCGCCCCGAGGCCATCGGCGAAGTGGGCCGCGCAGGCCAGATCTTCAAGTTCTTCGCGGGCGAATGCCTGCGCCTGGCCGGCGAAACCCTGCCCTCCGTGCGCCCGGGCATCGGCATCGAAATCACGCGCGAGCCCATCGGCGTGGTCGGCCTGATCACCCCCTGGAACTTCCCCATCGCCATTCCCGCCTGGAAGATCGCCCCGGCCCTGGCCTTCGGCAACTGCGTGGTCCTCAAGCCTGCCGACCTCGTGCCCGGCAGCGCCTGGGCGCTGGCCGACATCATCCACCGCAGCGGCATTCCTGCCGGTGTCTTCAACCTGGTCATGGGCCCGGGCCGCGTCATCGGCGATGCCCTGGTGCGCCACCCCGACGTGGCCGCCGTCAGCTTCACCGGCTCGGTGGGCGTGGGCCGCGGCATCGCCCAGGCCTGCGTGGAAACCGGCAAGAAGGTGCAGCTGGAGATGGGCGGCAAGAACCCCCAGATCGTGCTGGACGACGCCGATCTGGCCCAGGCCGTGGAGCTGTCTGCGCAAAGCAGCTTCTACTCCACCGGCCAGCGCTGCACGGCATCGAGCCGCCTCATCGTCACCGACAAGATCTACCCTGCCTTCATCGAGGCGCTGCAGGCGCGCATGGCCAAGATCCGCGTCGGCGATGCCCGCGCCGCAGGCACCGACATGGGCCCCGTGGTCAGCAGGGCCCAGCTGGAGCAGGACCTGTCCTATGTGGAAATCGCCAAGGCCGAAGGCGCCGTGCTGGCCCACGGCGGCAGCGCCGTGGCCTGCCACACAGGCAGCGGCAACAACGGCTACTTCATGGCCCCCACGCTGTTCGTGGATACCGAAGCCGGCATGCGCATCAACCGCGAGGAAGTCTTCGGCCCCGTGGCCAGCGTCATCCGCGTCAAGGACTATGAGCAGGCCCTGGCCGTAGCCAACGACACGCCCTTCGGCCTGGCCGCAGGCATTGCCACCACCAGCCTGAAGTACGCAAGCCACTTCAAGCGCCACAGCCAGGCCGGCATGGTCATGGTCAACCTGCCCACGGCCGGCGTGGACTACCACGTGCCGTTCGGTGGCCGCAAGGGCAGCAGCTACGGCCCGCGCGAGCAAGGCCGCTACGCGCAGGAGTTCTACACGACGGTGAAGACCGCGTACACGCTGGCCTGAGGCCGCGATGCACACCGGGTGGGCGCAGTGCGGGCCCGCCCGGCTCCCGCATGGAGAAAGCGCATCGACGCCAGAGTGCATGCAGGCTGCGCATCCAGACGACAATCCAGGGGTCCATGCAGCAACCCCGAAAACGCCCCTCTCAGCGCCCAGCGCTGCGCTCACGCCCCGACTCCGCCAGCAAGCCGGACAGTAGTCCATCGTGCCTGCTGTGCTTCAACAAGCCCTACGGCGTGCTCAGCCAGTTCACGCCCGAGGGCCGCTGGCGCGGGCTCAAGGAGTTCATCGACGTGCCCGGCGTGCATGCGGCAGGCCGGCTCGACGCCGACAGCGAAGGCCTGCTGCTGCTGACCAACGACGGACCGCTGCAGGCGCGCATCGCCGACCCGCGCTTCAAAATGGAAAAGACCTACTGGGTGCAGGTCGAGGGCATCCCCGGCGAGGAGGCTCTGCAGGCCCTGCGCCAGGGCGTTCAGCTCAATGACGGCATGACGCTGCCGGCGCGCGCGCGCAGGCTCGATCCGCCACCCGCGCTGTGGCAGCGCGATCCGCCCATCCGCGTGCGCCAGAGCATTCCAGACTGCTGGATCGAACTGGTCATCCGCGAAGGCCGCAACCGCCAGGTGCGCCGCATGACGGCCGCCATCGGCCACCCCACGCTGCGTCTGGTGCGCGCGGCCATCGGGCCTTATGCGCTGGACGGACTGCAGCCCGGCCAATGGCGGCAGGCCGAGCCGCCGCACAATGGCCTCAGGCCTTCTTGAGAAACTCCGACTTCAGCAGCATGGAGCCCAGCTCGGTCTTGCAGTCCACGTTGTGGCCATCGGCGCCATCGACCAGGCGGATGCCTTTGATCTTGCTGCCTTTCTTGAGCACCGAGGACGAGCCCTTGACCTTGAGGTCCTTGACCAGAATCACGGCGTCGCCATCGGCCAGGGGATTGCCATTGGCATCGCGCACGATGCCGTCGCCTGTGGCGCCTTCGCCGGCATCCTCCTCGGCCTGCATGGGCCACTCGAAGGCGCAGTCGGGACAGATGTAGCTGGCAGCGTCGGGATAGGTGTTTTCAAGGCCGCACTGAGGGCAGGCCGGTGTGGAATGGGACATGGAAACGCAATCGGTGCAAATGGAGGGCGCGGTCTGCGCCCGACCCGGCGATTGTCCTCGCGCGCCCCCGCACACTGCCCCGGCAAACCCGAGCAAGCCGCTGCGCTGTATGCCCGGACTCAGAGCGACTGCGCCATCCTGCGCAGGCCCCTCGACAGGGCATGCGCCCTGCCATGCACCATGCGCGGGCATTTTTGATGCCTGCGTGCACCACAACGGTCACCCATGCCTGTCCGGCCGTGATTTGATACGCGCAAGTCAGGGCAGATGCACTCTGCAGTGATGCAAACCAGCAGGGAATACCCTCTGCTGGCACGTCTTTCGCTTGTCTACATTCTTGCATGCAACGTGCACAACTATTTGCATACAAGAATCCTCCAACTTGCGAAAGACGACTATGCGCCGCTTTGCCAGATCACTGTTCGGACAGGTGGTGATCGCACTCATCCTGGGTGTGCTCGCCGGACTGCTGGCCCCTGAATGGGCCATCAAACTCAAGCCCCTGGGCGATGGCTTCATCAAGCTCATCAAGATGATCATCCCCGTGCTGGTGTTCTGCGTCGTGGTGCATGGCATCGCGGGCGCGGGCGACCTCAAGCGCGTGGGCCGCGTCGGCGTCAAGGCGCTGATCTACTTCGAGGTGCTGACCACCATCGCCCTGGTGCTGGGCCTGGTGCTGGCCTTCGTGTTCGAGCCCGGCGCGGGCATGAATGTGGACCCGGGCAAGCTCGACGCCTCGGCCATGAGCGCCTACGCCAGCAATGCCGACAAGCTGACCAGCGGCGGCACGGTGGAGTTCCTGATGAAGCTCATCCCCACCACCGTGGTCCAGGCCTTCGCCACGGGCGACGTGCTGCAGGTGCTGCTGTTCGCGGTGCTCTTCGGCTGCGGCCTGAGCATGCTGGGCGAGCGCGGCGCGCCCGTGGGCGCGCTGATCGACACGCTGTCGCATGTGCTGTTCAAGATCATGGGCATCATCATCAAGCTGGCGCCGCTGGGCGTGCTGGGTGCCATCGCCTTCACCGTGGGCAAGTACGGCATTGGCTCGCTCAAGCAGCTGGGCATGCTGGTGCTGCTGTTCTACGTGGCGGTGATCTTCTTCGTCTTCGTGGTGCTGGGCCTGGTGATGCGCATGTCGGGCTTCAGCCTGATCAAGCTGCTGCGCTACCTGCGCGAAGAACTGATGGTGGTCTTCGCCACCACGTCCTCGGACAGCGTGCTGCCCCAGATCATGTCCAAGCTGCGCAACATGGGCGTGCGCGACTCCACAGTGGGCCTGGTGATCCCCACGGGCTACTCGTTCAACCTGGACGCCTTCTCGATCTACATCACGCTGGCTGCGGTGTTCATCGCCCAGGCCACGAACACGCCCATCGGCATGGCCGATCTGCTGACCATTCTGGCCATCGCGCTGGTGACGTCCAAGGGCGCCCACGGCGTGCCGGGCTCGGCCATCGTGGTGCTGGCCGCCACGCTGCACGCCATCCCGGCGATCCCCGCCATCGGCCTGGTGCTGGTGCTGTCGGTGGACTGGTTCATGGGCATCGCCCGCGCGCTGGGCAACCTGATCGGCAACTGCGTGGCCACGGTGGCCATCGCGGCATGGGAAGGCGATATCGACCGTGAGCGCGCCCATGCGGTGCTCGACGGCATGGCCGACAATCGGGACTTTGGCGAAGCCACTGCCAACGCATCCGCGACTCCCATCAACGCCAGCCACACCTCCAAGCAATGACCCCTGTCAGCCCCCTGCACATCGCCGAGCGCGTCGTCGAAGCCATCCTGGCCCAGAAGCTGGCCCCCGGCGAACGGCTGGGTGAGCAGGAGCTGGCGGACAACTTCGCTGTCAGCCGCACCATGGTGCGCGAGGCCCTGATGCAGCTGCAGGCGCGCGGCTTCGTGCAGGTGCAGCCGCGCAGGGGCTGGTACGTGGTCCAGCCTTCGGCCGAGGAGGCGCAGGATGCCTTCGCGGCCCGGCGCATCATCGAAACGGGCATCCTGGGCGAGGCCGGGCGCCCCATGCAAAGCGTGATCGGCCAGCTGCGCCGCCACATCGCCCAGGAGCAGCAGGCCATAGAAGGCGCCGACGCTGCCACACGCGCTTTCCTGCTGGCCGATTTCCATGTCTGCCTGGCCGAGCAGATGGGCCACAGGCTGCTGGCACTGACGCTGCGCGACCTCACTGCCCGCACCACGCTGGCGGCCACGCTGTACCAGTCCACGCACAGCGCAAGTCAGTCCTGCGCCGAGCATGAACGCATCGTGGCGGCGCTGGAGTGCGGCGATACCGAAGGCGCCAAGGCCCTGCTGCTGGAGCACATCGGCACGGTGGAGCGCTCGCTGGAGATCCGCACCGCGCAAGCGCCGCAGGCCAGCGACCGCCTGCGCGCCACCCTGGCGCCCGTGCTCAAGGGATAACCCTGTGCCAGTGCGGGTGCCAGCACCCGCCAGTCGTGGTGAAAATGCCAATCCCGGCACGGAAAAGCGCACTGTCATGGTGCAGACATCATCGGATGCATAACCTGCCGGGCTGGCGCGCTGCACCCTCGCTATACACGCGTGCTGCGCCGTTCATCAACTCACCACTGCCCGGATATGACCCGACGTCCTGTGTCCTTCTCCCGCGCCCCCCTGCTCGCATCCCTGTGCATGGCCCTTGGCCTGACAGCCTGCGGCGGCGACGGCAGCTCGCTCTACCTCACACTGGATGGCAAGCAGCCCCAGGTGATCGCGCACCGGGGCTTCTCGGGCAAGTACCCGGAGCAGACCCGCATGGCCTATGAGGCGGCTGCCGACGCAGGCGCGGACATGCTGGAGCTGGACATGCACCTGACGCGGGACTGCCAGCTGGTCGCGCGCCACAACGCATGGCTCAGCGACAGCACCAACGTGGCCGATGTGGCCAAGACCAATGCCGAGGTGGCGCGCCGCCAGCGCACCGCGGCAGGCGTGCTGGTCAACGTGAAGTACCCGGCCATTGCCGCCAACGGCCCGTCCCAGTACCTGAGCGACCAGCTCGACCCCAACGATCCCAAGTCCGTGCTCAAGGCGCTGGTCGTGGACGGCGAGGATCACCGCAACGACTGGTCCATCAGCGACTTCACCATGCAGGAGCTGCGCAGCTGGCTGGGCGGCACCATCCTGGACAACCGCTCCGAGCGCCCCACCGAGTGGAACGGCAAGCTGCCCCTGATCAGCGCCCAGGACGTGATCGACATCGCCGCAGCCAAGGGCAAGGCCCTGGGCCGCACCATTCCCGTCTACGCCGAAACCAAGAACCCCTACTGGAACAACCAGCAGGCGATTGCCAACGGCTGCGGCGCACCGGGCTCGCGCCCCTTCGAAGACGCCGTCATCAAGCTGCTGGAGCAAAACAAGCTCAACACCAAGGACTCGCCCATCTACATCCAGAGCTTCGACCCGGCCAGCCTCAAGTACCTGCGCCTGGCCGGCATGAAGGCCAAGGGCGTGCAGCTGATCGACGGCAACGACTACAACCTGCGCGACGGCTCCATGGTCTACATCACCAACGATGAATGGACCTTCATCAGCGGCCGCCCCTACAGCTGGACCCTGGCCGGCGACGCCCGCACCTTCGCCACCATGCTCACGCCTGCCGGCCTGGCCGAAATCAAGACCTATGCCGATGGCATCGGCCCCTGGAAGCCGCAGGTGCTGGCGCATTCCGTCGTGCCCTACAAAGACGGCGCAGGCCTCAAGGACGTGAACACCGTCAAGGACACGGGCCTGATCCGCGACGCCCATAAGGCCGGCCTGATCGTGCACAGCTTCACCTTCCGCAACGAGCCGGGCCGCCTGGCCGGCCTGTACAAGGGCGACCCCGTGCAGGAATACCTGACCTACTACCGCCTGGGCATCGACGGCGTATTCACCGACTTCACGGACACGGCCGTGACCGCGCGCAAGGCGTACAACAAGGAACTGGGACTCTAAGGCAGCAGAGCTGACCCGTCACGCATCAGACAAGGCGCCTTGGGCGCCTTGTCTGCCATCTGGGCCAGGACAAATTCAACAGGTACCACGCCTGAACAAGGCCACGGCGGACTTCACCGCGCTGTGGAAGTCCGCCCCCTGGACGGACCAGTAGGCGGCCGGGCCGATCAGGCGAGATTCGGCGCCAGCAGACGGCGCAGTTGTTCGATGTCCATGCCACGGCGCGCGGCCATGTCGGCCAGCTGGTCTTCGCCGATTTCGCCCACGTTGAAGTACACGGCATCGGGGTGGCCGATGTAGAAGCCGCTGACGCTGGAGGCCGGGTTCATGGCCAGGCTTTCGGTCAGGCCCATGCCGATCTCGTCGGCCTTGAGCACGGCAAACAGGCTGGTCTTGGCGCTGTGGTCGGGGCAGGCGGGGTAGCCGGGCGCGGGACGGATGCCCTGGTACTGCTCCTTGATGAGCTGCTCGTTGCCCAGGTTTTCGTCGGGCGCATAGCCCCACAGGTCCTTGCGCACGCGCCGGTGCAGGCATTCGGCGAAGGCTTCGGCCAGGCGGTCGGCCAGCGCCTTGAACATGATGCCCGAGTAGTCGTCCAGCGCGTCCTGGAATTCCTTTTCTTTCTTCTCGGCGCCGATGCCGGCGGTGACGGCGAACAGGCCTGCATAGTCCTTGATGCCGGACTCCCTGGTGGCCACGAAGTCCGACAGGCAGCGGCTGGGGCGCATGACGGGCTGGCCATCCGGGCCGGCCACGCTTTGCTTTTCGGTCTGCTGGCGCATGCCGTACCAGGTCATCAGCACCTCGCTGCGCGACTCATCGGTGTAGAACTCGATGTCGTCGCCCACGCGGTTGGCCGGGAACAGGCCGATGGCGCCGTTGGCCTGCAGCCAGCGGCCTTCGATGATCTTTTTGAGCATGGCCTGGCCGTCGGCCAGCACCTGGCGGGCCTGGGCGCCGACGATTTCATCGTCGAGGATGGCCGGATAGGGGCCGGCCAGATCCCAGGTCTGGAAGAACGGACCCCAGTCGATGTATTCGGCGATTTCAGCCAGGTCGAAGTTGCGGAACACGCGCCGGCCCAGGGCGCGCGGCGCCACGGGCGGCCGGGAGAAGTCCACGGGCGTGGCGTTGGCACGCGCCTGCTCCAGGCTCCACAGCGGGGTCTTTTTCTTGTTGGCGTGCTGGGTGCGGACCTTGTCGTAGTCGGCCTGGATCTCGGCCAGGTAGTCGTTCTTGTTTTCGCCCAGCAGGCTCTGGGCCACGCTGACGCTGCGCGATGCGTCGGGCACGTAGACCACGGGGCCTTCGTACTTGGGAGCGATCTTGACGGCGGTGTGCACGCGCGAGCAAGTGGCGCCACCGATGAGCAGTGGAATCTTGCGGACACGGAAGTAGTCGTCCTTGTCCATCTCGCCGGCAACGTACTGCATCTCTTCGAGGCTGGGCGTGATCAGGCCCGACAGGCCGATGATGTCCGCGCCCTCCGCCTTGGCGCGGGCCAGGATCTCGTGGCAGGGCACCATCACGCCCATGTTGATGACTTCGAAGTTATTGCACTGCAGGACCACGGTGACGATGTTCTTGCCGATGTCGTGCACGTCGCCCTTGACGGTGGCGATGACGATCTTGCCTTTGCTGGAGACGTCAAGGCCAGCCGCTTCCTGCTGGCGCTTTTCCTCTTCGATGTAGGGCACGAGGTGGGCCACGGCCTGCTTCATCACGCGCGCCGACTTGACCACCTGGGGCAGGAACATCTTGCCGGCGCCGAACAGGTCGCCGACGATGTTCATGCCGTCCATGAGCGGGCCTTCGATGACGTGCAGCGGGCGGCCGCCGCCCTGCACGACGATCTGCTGGTAGGCCTCTTCGGTGTCGGCGACGATGAAGTCGGTGATGCCGTGCACCAGCGCATGCGACAGGCGCTCGCCCACGGTCCGGGGGTGCTCGGGCGTGCCGCGCCATTCGAGCTTTTTGCTGTCGTCCTTGGCCGCGCCCTTGGCAGCGTCGGCGATCTCCAGCAGGCGCTCGGCGGCATCGGGGCGGCGGTTGAGCACCACGTCCTCGACACGCTCGCGCAGCTCGGGCTCCAGGTCGTCGTAGACGCCGACCATGCCGGCGTTGACGATGCCCATGTCCATGCCGGCGGCGATGGCGTGGTACAGGAAGACGGTGTGGATGGCCTCGCGCACGGGGTCGTTGCCCCGGAAGCTGAAGCTGACGTTAGAGACACCGCCCGAGACCTTGGCGCCGGGCAGGTTCGCCTTGATCCAGCGCACGGCTTCGATGAAGTCCACGGCGTAGTTGTCGTGTTCTTCGATGCCGGTGGCCACGGCGAAGATGTTGGGGTCGAAGACGATGTCCTCGGGCGGGAAGCCCACTTCGTCCACCAGGATGCGGTAGGCGCGCTCGCAGATCTCGATCTTGCGCTGGTAGGTGTCGGCCTGGCCCTGCTCATCGAAAGCCATGACCACGGCGGCCGCGCCGTAGCGCTTGATCAGCCGGGCCTGGCGCTTGAACTCATCGACGCCTTCCTTCATGGAGATGGAGTTGACGATGCCCTTGCCCTGCAGGCAGCGCAGACCGGCCTCGATGACCTCCCACTTGGAGCTGTCCACCATGACCGGCACCTTGGCGATGTCGGGCTCGGAGGCGATGAGGTTCAGGAAGCGCACCATGGCGGCCTTGCTGTCGAGCATGGCCTCGTCCATGTTGACGTCGATGACCTGGGCGCCGTTTTCTACCTGCTGGCGCGCCACGGACAGCGCCTGCTCGTACTCCTCGTTGAGGATCATGCGCGCAAACGCCTTGGAGCCTGTGACGTTGGTGCGCTCGCCGACGTTGACGAACAGCGTGCCCTCGCCGATGAGCACGGGCTCCAGGCCCGACAGACGCATGGGAGGGGGAGTGAAAGAGGACGACATAGCGCTCACCTGCAAAAACAGCCTGGCAACAGGTGAGCGTCGTTGACACCGTGGACGCGGTCCGGAATCCGCCGGGACACGCGCTTGGCCCAAGCCTGACACGGCATGCCATCCGCTGTGCGGATCGACGGGTGCCGCGCTGCAACGCTCCTCGGGCCAAAGCCCGAGATTCTACGACGGCTGGCGCAGGCATGCAGTGCAGGCGGCATGCCCGCAATCCGGGCATGCACGCACCAAACCATGCGGCACTGCACCAAATCGCGGCCGCACAGGCTGCCCGCCCTGGGCTGGCCGGGGACAGAGGCCGGAAACGCCAGAAATTATTCCCCTTGAATAACGCATTTTCTCTTGATGGGAATTGGAGATGGCGCTCCTTTTTTTGAACCTGGCACGCAATTTGCCAATTGCCTTGCATGCGGTCTGACCAGTCAGGCCACCCCCTTGCCAACCTGCCGCCCCCATGCAAAGCATTCCGATATCGATTGCCCAGACGCTGCAGCAGCACATCCTGAGCGGCCACTACGCCAGCGGCAGCCATCTGCCGCCGCAGCGCGAGCTGGCACGGCAACTGGGCATCAGCCGCGCCTCGCTGCGCGAGGCGCTGTCCATGCTGGAGACGCTGGGCCTGGTGGATATCCAGCCGGGCAAGGGCGTGCGCATCAACGGCCCGCGCGGCGGCAGCGCACGCATGCCGCGCGCCTACGCCACGCCGGCGCTGGGCACGCTGTCGCCGCGCCAACTGATCGAGCTGCGCCTGGTGCTGGAGCCGGGCTGGAGCGCGCTGGCCGCCGCCCGCGCCGATGACGCAGGCCTGCGCCAGCTGCAATGGACACAGGGCCAGCTGGCGCATGCCCTGGAGCGCAATGACCTGCTGGCCGCCGCCGAGGCCGATCTGCAATTCCATCTGCTGCTGGCGCAGCTGTCGGGCAATCCGGGCCTGGTGGCCATGGCGCGCGAGCTGGAGCATGCCATCAGCCACAGCCTGCGCCTGCCGTTTGCCTGGAGCGGCGCCGACGACAAGCCGGCGCGCGAGCACGAAGCTATTGCCCAGGCCGTCTGCGCCGGTGATGCGTCTGCCGCAGCCTGTGCCATGCGCGCCCACCTGCTGTCGGCCGCGCAGCGCAGCGGCATCGATCTGGATGCGCCTGCGGCCGATGACCCCGTTTCCTTTTGCCTCACCCCGTCTTCACAAGGAGCTTTCGCATGACGTTCTCTTCCACTGCCCGCCGCGCATTCATCCGCACCGCCATGGCAGCAGCCACCCTGGCCGCTGCAGGCCTGGGCGGCACGGCCCATGCCGATATGCTGGCCAACATCCAGAAGGCCGGCGTGCTGCGCGTGGCGATTCCGCAGGATTTCCCGCCATTCGGCTCGCTGGGAACCGACCTGAAGCTGCAGGGCTATGACATCGACATGGCCTCCCTGGTGGCCCAGGAGCTGGGCGTGAAAGTGGAGCTGGTGCCGGTGACCAGCACCAACCGCATTCCGTTCCTGACCACGGGCAAGGCGGACATCGTCATCTCCAGCCTGGGCAAGAACGCCGAACGCGCCAAGGTGATCGACTTCACCCAGGCCTATGCGCCTTTTCCCAAGAGCGTCTATGGCCCCAAGGATGTGAGCATCAAGACACCGGCCGACCTGGCAGGCAAGACCGTGGGCGTGACGCGCGGCTCCACCGAGGACCTGGCGCTGAGCAAGGTGGCGCCGGCCTCGGCCACCATCAAGCGCTACGAGGACAACAACGCCACGGCCCAGAGCTATCTGACAGGCCAGGTGCAACTGGTGACGCTGGGCAACATCGTGGCCAATGCCGTCAACGAACGCACCAGGCTGCGCCAGCTGGATGTGAAGTTCCCGGTTGAGGACACGCCCTGCTACATCGGCGTTGCCAAGGGCGAGGAAGCGCTGCTGCACAAGGTGGACGCTGTCATCACCAAGCTCAAGGCCGATGGCCGGCTCAATGGCCTGTCCCAACGCTGGATGAAGATGCCCCTGCCCGCCACCCTGTGAGCGCCACGCGGGCCGCTGCGGGCGGCCTGCCGCTTTCCCCCATTTCCCGGAAACCCCTCCATGGCCTATCAATTCGACTTCGGCGCCGTGTTCGACTACGGCGGCCTGCTGGCGCAGGGCGCTGGCTTCACGCTGGCGCTGACGGCGGCCGGCGCCGTGCTGGGCGGCGCCATCGGCGTGGCCGGCGGCGCCATCCGCGCCTGGCGCATCGCGCCGCTGCACTGGCTGTTCAAAGTGTACGTGGAGGGTATCCGCAACACGCCATTCCTGGTGCAGCTGATGTTCGTGTTCTTCGGCCTGCCATCGCTGGGCCTGCAGATCAACGAATGGCAGGCCTGCCTGCTGACCACGGTGATCAACCTGGGCGCCTACATCACCGAGATCGTGCGCGCCGGCATCCAGGAGACGCCGCGCGGCCAGCTCGAAGCGGCCGGCGCACTGGGCATGGACCGCTGGGCCACCCTGCGGCATGTGGTGCTGCGCCCGGCGCTGCAAAAGGTCTGGCCGTCGCTGAGCAGCCAGATCGTGATCGTGATGCTGGGCACTTCGGTGGTGTCGCAGATCGCCGCGCAGGACCTGACTTTCGCCGCCAACTTCATCCAGTCGCGCAATTTCCGCGCATTCGAGACCTATCTGGTGGTGACCGCCCTGTACTTTGCGCTGGCCCTGGCGCTGCGCCAGCTGCTGGCCTGGATCGGCCGGCGCTTCGTGGTCGCGCGCCGCACGCCGCACGCGCCGCGTGCCACTGCCCCCACCTGTGCCACTGCCACCGCCGGAGACGCTGCATGATCGCCGACATCCCCCTGCTGCCCATTCTGGCCAAGCTGGCCGAGGGCCTGCTGGCCACGCTGGCGCTGTCGCTGCTGGCCTTTGTGCTGGGCGGCGCCGCCGGCCTGCTGGTGCTGTTTGCCCGCGTGGGCCGCAGCCTGAACCTGCGCCGCCTGGCCAAGGCCTACATCCAGGCCTTCCAGAACACGCCGCTGCTGATGCAGATGTTCATCGTGTTCTTCGGCGCTTCCATGGCCGGCCTGGATCTGTCGCCCTGGACCGCTGCCGCCATTGGCCTGACGCTGTACACCAGCGCCTATCTGGCCGAGGTCTGGCGCGGCTGCGTGGAAGCGATTCCGCGCGGCCAGTGGGAGGCTTCATCCAGCCTGGCCATGGGCTATTTCCAGCAGATGCGCCATGTGGTGCTGCCGCAGGCGCTGCGCCTGTCGATCGCGCCCACGGTGGGCTTCTCGGTGCAGATCATCAAGGGCACGGCGGTGGCCTCGATCATCGGCTTCAGCGAGCTGACCAAACTCGGCTCGATGCTGGCCAACGCCACCTTCCAACCCTTCCTTCTCTACGGACTGGTGGCCGCAGGCTACTTCCTGCTGTGCTGGCCCCTGTCCCTTTACGCATCCCACCTGGAGAAAAAGCTCTATGCCGCTCGTTGATGTCTGCGCCGTACACAAGCATTACGGCCACAACCATGTGCTCAAGGGCGTGGATCTGCGCGTCGAAAGCGGCCAGGTGGTGGCCATCATCGGGCGCAGCGGCTCGGGCAAGAGCACGCTGCTGCGTTCGATCAATGGGCTGGAGTCCATCGACTCCGGCCAGATCGCCGTGGACGATGCCGTGCTCAAGGGCACGGAAGGCGGCATGCCCTCGCCCGCCCAACTGCGTGCGCTGCGCCTGAACGTGGGCATGGTGTTCCAGCAGTTCAACCTGTTCCCCCATCTGACGGCGGGGGAAAACGTGGCCTTGTCGCCGGTGGTGGTCAAGGGCGTGAAAAAGCCCGAGGCCGCAGCGCTGGCGCGGCAGATGCTGGCCAAGGTCGGCCTGGGCGACAAGTACGACAGCTATCCCGACCAGCTCAGCGGCGGCCAGCAGCAGCGCGTGGCGATTGCCCGCGCGCTGGCTATGCAGCCCAAGGTGCTGCTGTGCGACGAAATCACCTCGGCCCTGGACCCGGAGCTGGTCAATGAGGTGCTGGCCGTGGTCAAGCAGCTGGCCGCCGAGGGCATGACGCTGATCATGGTCACCCACGAGATGCGCTTTGCCCGCGATGTGGGCGACCAGCTGGTGTTCATGCACCAGGGCGTGATCCATGAAAGCGGCCCGGCCAAGGCGCTGTTTGCCAACCCCGGCACGCCGGAGCTGGCGGGCTTCATCGGCGCGGTGCACTGAGCATGGCAGCGCTGCTGGTGAACCCGCTGACGGCCGAGGCCTTCGCCCCCTTCGGCCAGGTGATCGAACGGGCGCCGGGCGGCAGGCGCATTGTCATCAATGATGGCAGCTGCGTGCGCCACCACGATCTGGCGCGGCCGCAGGCCAGCGTCCCGGGCGCCATCAGCCTGAGCCTGTTCGAGGCCGCCGCCACGCCGCTGCCTGCGCAGCTGCGGCTGCTGGAGCGCCACCGCCAGGGCAGCCAGGCCTTTGCCCCGTTCGGCGCTGCGCTGCGCATGCTGCTGGTGGTGGCCGATGCCGCGCTGGCGCCCGGCGCCATCACCCCCGGCCACCTGCGGGCCTTCGTCACCGACGGCCAGCAGGGCGTGCAGCTGCACTGCGGCGTCTGGCACCACCCGCTGCTGTCGCTGCAGGCGGGCACCTGGCTGGTCGCCGACCGTGTGGCCGACGAAGCCGATTGCGATGTCGTGCCGATTGCCGGCTGGCAGCTGCACTGCGCTGCGTGAACGGCAGCCCCGCCAAAGACAAGGCCCGCGATTGCGGGCCTTGTCTTTGGCGCGGGCGGCTGCTCAGTGGCTGATCATCCAGGGCCGCTTGGACGGAAAGGCCTTGGCGCCATTGGGCGCCGTGACCGTGGCGCCGCGCTTGCCCGCCGTGCTGCAGCAGCCGCAGCCTGAAGGATGGCGCAGGCGCCCGTAGCTGCCTTCGGCCACATCCCGCGAGCGCTTGGGCTCATGGCGCGCGCGCTCGTTGGTATCGTGGGCGCGGCGCTGTTCGGGACTGGTGCAGGCCAGGCGCGGCGCGCTGACGAAGACGCGCGGCGATGCCGCCTCGCAGCTCGGGCAGGGCGCAGGCTCGTTGCGCTGCGCGAGGCTGCGCAGCGCATCGAAACCGCCGCATTCGGCGCAGTGGTAGTCGTAGGTGGGCATGGTCGGCCTTGCGCTCGTGGGTGGCTTACTTGTCGGGGGCGATGGGCAGATCCACGCCGCCCGTGATGATCTTTTGCGGACCTTCGGCCGTGGGGTTGATGTCGAAGTCGAAGATCTCCGTGGGCAGCCACAGCGTGGCGCAGGCGTTGGGCACGTCCACCACGCCGCTGATATGGCCTTGCACGGGCGCGGTGCCCAGCAGCGAATAGGCCTGGGCGCCGCTGTAGCCGAACTTCTTGAGGTATTCGATGGCGTTCAGGCAGGCCTGGCGGTAGGCCACGGTCACATCCAGGTAGTGCTGCTTGCCCTTTTCGTCCACCGAGATGCCTTCGAAGATCAGATAGTCCTTGTAGTTGGGCGTGATGGGGCTGGGCTTGAAGATGGGGTTCTTGATGCCGTACTTGGCCATGCCACCCTTGATGAGATTGACGCGCATGTGCACCCAGCCGGCCATCTCGATGGCACCGCAGAAGGTGATTTCGCCATCGCCCTGGCTGAAGTGCAGGTCGCCCACGCTCAGGCCCGCGCCATCCACATAGACCGGGAAGAACACGCGCGAGCCGCGCGACAGGTCCTTGATGTCGCAGTTGCCGCCGTGCTCGCGCGGCGGCACGGTGCGCGCGCCTTCGGCAGCGGCCTTGTCGCGCGCCTCGCCCTGCATCTGGCCCATGTGGGCCGTGCTGGCGTCGGGCGGGTTGGCCAGGCCCGGGATGCGGCCGGGGTCGGTGGCGATCAGGCCGGTTTCGCGCTCGTTCCAGGCGGCCAGCATCTGGGGGTCGGGCAGGCAGCCGATCAGGCCGGGGTGGATCAGGCCCGCGAAGTTGACGCCGGGGATGTGGCGGCTCTTGGTGAACATGCCATGGAAGTCCCAGATGGACTTCTGGGCCAGCGGGAAGTGCTCGTCCAGGAAACCGCCGCCGTTTTGCTTGGAGAAAAAGCCGTTGAAGCCCCAGAGGCTGTCGTCGCGCGCGCCGATGTCGAGCAGGTCCACGACCAGCAGGTCGCCGGGCTCTGCACCCTTGACGCCCACGGGGCCGGACAGGAAGTGGACGGTGGACAGGTCCACGTCGCGCACATCCTCGGCACTGTCATTGTTCTGGATGGCACCGCCGGTCCAGTCATAGGTCTCCAGCTTGAACTCCGCGCCCGGCTCGACCCAGACCGCCATGGGAATGTCCGGATGCCAGCGGTTGTGCACCTGCGGGTTGTCGTAGGGGGACTGGTTCAGATCGACCTTGATCAGGGTTTCGGCCATGGTGTGCTCCTTGCGATGGCAGTGGGAAAAACAGATCAGACAGAGAGGTAGGACTTGATGCGTTGTTCGTCCGTGTCGGCGCGGGCGGTTTCATGGACCAATCTCCCGCCCTCGATGACGAACAGCCGGTCGGCCACATCCATGGCAAAGGACAGCACCTGCTCGCTGACCACGATGGTGATGCGGCGCAGCTTGCGGATTTCGTTGAGCGCCTTGGCGATGTCCTTGATGATGGAAGGCTGTATGCCCTCGGTGGGCTCGTCCAGCAGCAGCACCTTGGGGTCGGTGACCAGGGCGCGCGCAATGGCCAGCTGCTGCTGCTGGCCGCCCGAGAGGTTGCCGCCCTTGCGCCGGCGCATGTCCCAGAGCACGGGAAACAGCGCGTAGATGTCGTCAGGCACCTGGCGCGTCTTGGCGTTCTCCAGTCCGGTCTGGATGTTTTCCTCCACAGTCAGCGTGGGAAAGATCATGCGGCCCTGGGGCACGTAGGCGATGCCCTTGGCCACACGCCGGAAGCTCTCGTCCCGGGTCACGTCCTGGCCGGCCACGGTGATCTGGCCGCTCTTGGCGGGCATGACGCCCATGAGGCTCTTGAACAGCGTGGTCTTGCCCATGCCGTTGCGGCCCATGATGGCCACGGTCTCGTTCTCGCGGCCCTCGAAGGAGATGCCGTGCAGCGCCTCGCTCTGGCCATAGGCCACATACAGATCTTTGACTTGCAGCATGCGCTTCTCCTGCGTTCAGTGGCCCAGATAAACGTCGATGACCTTGGGGTCGGCCTGCACCTTGTCCATGGGCCCTTCGGCGAGGATCTTTCCCTGGTGCATGACGGTGACCTTGTGGGCGATGCGCGCGACGAACTCCATGTCGTGCTCGATGACGATGACGGAGCGGTTCTTGCAGATGCGCTGCAGCAGCTCGGCCGTGAGTTCGCGCTCGCGGGCGCTCATGCCGGCGATGGGCTCGTCCAGCATCAGCAGTTCGGGCTCCTGCATGAGCAGCATGCCGATCTCCAGCCACTGCTTCTGGCCATGGCTGAGCAGGCCGGCCTCGGTGTCGAGCCGGTCGGCCAGGCCGATGTCGGCGGCCACGGCCTGCACGCGCTCGCGCACGGCGCTGGTGCATTGGAAGGCCAGCGCGCCGAAGACCGAGCGGCCCTCGGGGTAGGAGACTTCCAGGTTCTGGAAGACCGAGAGGTTTTCGTAGATGGAGGGCGTCTGGAACTTGCGCCCTATCCCTAAGCGCACGCGCTGGTACTCGGCCATGCCCGTCAGTTCCTCGTTCTTGAACTTGATGCTGCCGCCGGTGGCGCGCGTCTTGCCGCAGATCAGGTCCAGCAGCGTGGTCTTGCCCGCGCCGTTGGGGCCGATGATGACGCGCAGCTCGTCGCGGTCCAGGTACAGGTTCAGCGCATCGATGGCCTTGAATCCGTCGAACGAGACGGAGAGGTCTTCGACAGCCAGCGTGAAGTCGGTATTGCTCATGGTGTGCTCCAGCGGGACTCAGGCGCCCTGGCGGCCCATGCCTTCGGACAGGGCAGGCGATGGCTTGGCGGCGGTGGTCTGAGGGGTGGCAGGCAAGGGGGCGGCCGCCGGGGCAGGCGCGGCGCTGGCCGCCTTGCCGGCGCCCTGGCGGCGGCGGTTCCACCACGGCACGATGCGGCTGTCCCACAGTCCGGCCAGCCCCATGGGAAAGGCCATGGTCACACCGATGAACAGGCCCGCCATCAGGAACAGCCACAGGTCGGGAAAACTCTCGGAGAAGTAGGTCTTGCCGGCATTGACCAGCAGCGTGCCGTAGACAGCGCCCACCAGGCTCATGCGCCCGCCCACAGCGGCGTAGATGACCATCTCGATGGAGGGCACGATGCCCACGAAGCTGGGCGACATGAAGCCCACCTGCAGCGTGAACAGCGCCCCGCCGATGCCCGACAGCGCCGCGGCCAGGCAAAACACAAAGACCTTGAAGTTGGCCACGTCATAGCCCGAGAAGCGCACGCGGTCTTCCTTGTCGCGCATGGCCAGCAGCAGCGTGCCCACCTTGCCCTTCTGGATCCAGCGGCACAGCACGATGGCGCCCACCAGCAGGGCCACGCAGACGTAGTAGAGAATGTACTTGGCGCTGTCGGTGCGGGTGTCCCAGCCCCACAGGGTCTTGAGGTCGGTCATGCCATTGACGCCGCCCGTGTAGCCCTGCTGGCCGATGATGAGCACGGTGAGAATCAGCGCCACGGCCTGCGTGATGATGGCGAAGTACACCCCGCCCACGCGGCGCTTGAACATGGCAAAGCTCACCACCCAGGCCAGCAGCGTGGGCACGGCGATGACGGCGGCCAGCGCGAACGGCAGGCTCTTGAACGGCACCCAGAATGCCGGCAGCTCGGTCAGCTGGTTCCAGTCCATGAAGTCGGGAATGCCCGGCGTGGACTGGATCTTGGTGCTGATGGGATCGGACGCCTCCAGCTTGAGGAACATGGCCATCGCGTAGCCGCCCAGGCCGAAGAACACGCCCTGGCCCAGGCTGAGCACGCCGCCATAGCCCCAGACCATGACCAGGCCAATGGCGACGAAGGCATAGGTCAGGTACTTGCCGACCAGGTTGAGGCGGAAGATGTCCAGCGCCAGGGGCAGCACCACCGCCAGCAGGACGGTGAGCAGCACCAGGCTGGCGAGCTGGTAGCGCTGTATCCAGGCTTTGAGGGCTTGCATGGAAAGACTCCGGTGAATGCGGGGTGAATCGGGGGAAGGCGCCTGCTCAGCGGCGGACCTTGGAGGCGAACAGCCCCTGGGGTCGCAGCATCAGGATGAAGACGATCAGCGACAGCGTGATCACCTTGGCCATGGAGCCCGCCATGAAGAACTCGGTGATGGACTGCGTCTGGGCGATGCCGAAGGCCGAGACCACGGTGCCCAGCAGGCTGGCCGCGCCGCCGAAGGTGACGACCAGGAAGGCGTCCACGATGTACAGCGAGCCCGAGGTGGGGCCGGTCGAGCCGATGGTGGTGAAGGCTGCGCCGGCCACGCCAGCGATGCCGCAGCCAATCGCGAAGGTCAGGCGGTCGGTCTTCTTGGTGTCGATGCCGATGGCGTTGGCCATCACGCGGTTGCTCACCGTGGCGCGCACCCGCAGGCCCCAGCGGCTTTTGTGCAGCGCGATCAGCACGCCGGCCGTCACGACCACGGTCAGCGCCAGCACGAACAGACCGTTGATGGGAATGTCCAGTCCCTCGGAGGGGGCCCAGGAGCCCATGAGCCAGTCAGGCAGCGTGGGACTGACTTCCTTGGGGCCGATGAAGGTGCGAAAGCACTGCTGCAGCGCCAGGCTCACGCCCCAGGTGGCCAGCAGCGTGTCCAGCGGGCGCTTGTAGAGGTGGCGGATCAGTCCCCACTCCACCAGCCAGCCCGCCGCGAAGGCGAACAGAAAGGCGGCCACGATGGCCAGCGGAAAGTAATAGGGCATGAACTCGGGCGCGTGCTGCGCCGTGAGTGTGGAGCCCAGGTAGATGGTGTAGGCGCCAATGGTCATGAACTCGCCATGCGCCATGTTGATCACGCCCATCTGGCCAAAGATGATGGCCAGGCCCAGGCCCATCAGCAGCAGCACGGCAAACAGGCTCAGACCCGCGAAGCCCTGCATCAGGCCGATATTCATCATGTCGGAAAAACTCATGGTGCAGCTCCTGCGCGCAAGCCAATCGGAAAACGCAATCAATGCGACGAACCGCCCCCGCCTGCAACTGGCAGGGTCCGACGCGGGAGACACCGAGGAAGGGCCGCCCCGCACCGAGGGTGTCGTCCCCCTCCCTTGCGAAGCAAGTAGAGAGGGGGAAGGCGCGTAAGCGCCTCAGGGGGTGCTTACTGATATCCCTTGGGGAACGGATCGGGCTTGATGAGATCCGGCGACTCGGAAACCACCTTGAACGTGCCGTCCGGCTGCCCCATGGCGATGCGCGACTTGCTCCACAGGTGGTGGTTGGCATCCACCTTCACATAGCCCTCGGGCGCGGTCTTGAGCTCCAGCCCCGGCGAGGCGGCGACCACTTTGTCCACATCGAAGCTCTTGGCTTTTTCCACGGCTGCCTTCCACAGCCAGGGGCCCAGATAGCCGGCCTGGGTCACGTCGCCGATGACGGCATTGGGGCCGTACTTGGCCTTGAAGGCGGCCACGAACTTCTTGTTGTTCTCGTTGTCCAGCGTCTGGAAGTACTTCATCGAGGAGTAAAAGCCCGCGAAGTTCTCGCCGCCCACGCCGGTCATTTCATCTTCGGTGACTGCCAGCGTGACCAGCAGCTGCTTGTCGCCCGTGATGCCCGCAGCCTTGAGCGCCTTGTAGAAGGCCACGTTGGAGCCGCCCACCACCGCCACGAAGATGCAGTCCGGCTTTTGCAGCTTGATCTTGTTGACCAGCGAGCCGAAGTTGGTGCTGCCCAGCGGGTAGTACTCCTCGCCGACGACCTTGCCCTTCTGGAAGTTTTCGATGTGCTTGCGCGCGATCTTCATCGAGGTGCGCGGCCAGATGTAGTCCGAGCCGATCAGGAAGAAGGTCTTGGCCTTCTTCTCGGTCTTGGCCCAGTCCAGGCTGTACAGGATCTGCTGCGTGGCTTCCTGGCCCGTGTAGATCACGTTCTTGGACTGCTCCAGGCCTTCGTAGAAGGTGGGGTAGTACAGCAGGCCGTTTTCCTTCTCGAACACGGGCAGCACGGCCTTGCGCGAGGCGCTGGTCCAGCAGCCAAAGACAGCGGCGCAGCGGTCATTGATCAGCAGCTTCTTGGACTTCTCGGCGAAGGTGGGCCAGTCGGAGGCGCCGTCTTCCTTGATCACTCGGATCTTGCGGCCCAGCACGCCGCCCATGGCGTTGATCTGGTCGATGGCCAGTTGCTCGGCCTGAATGGAGCCGGTCTCGGAGATCGCCATGGTGCCGGTGGCCGAGTGCAGCTGGCCCACGACGACCTCGGTGTCGGTCACGGCCAGCTTGGTGGTGTTGACCTGGGCCGTGGGCTGGGCAAAGGACCAGGCCGGCAGGCCGGCCACCGAGGCGGCGCCGAACGCCTGCAAAACGCGGCGGCGGCCCATCTGCGCATTGGCGAAACCGGGCGTGCGGGGGTCGGATGGGTGGCTCATGGTGGCTCTCCTGTCAGGATCGGTTGAGGTGCTCGGGATCGGGTCGGCGCTGCCACATGCCGTGGCTGCGCCATGGGTTGAAGATTAGGAACAACCCTTGAAACCGCCCATACGTCAATTGACGTAGTGGCATGCGCATGCGCCCTGCCCGCCCCGCCGAAACCCGCGCCAGCATTGGCGCCGCACGTTTCTTGCTTGTGTGTTTTTCATGCATTCCCCGCCCCATACCGAAACCCAGGGCGCGCCGCAGACCATCTTCCGGTTCCGGCGCGAATACAACGCCTGGGTGGCAGACGAGTCCATGGAGGACTACGCGCTGCGCTACACGCCCCGCAGCTTCAGGCGCTGGAGCGAGCTGCGCGTGGCCAACACGGCCTTCGGCTCGCTGTCCTTTCTGGCACTGGAGGCCATCGGCGGCGCCATCGCGCTGAACTACGGCTTCGCCAACGCCCTGTGGGCCATCCTGGCCGTGGGGCTGGTGATCTTCCTGACGGGCCTGCCCATCGCCGTGTGCGCGGCGCGCTACGGGCTGGACATGGACCTGCTGACGCGCGGCGCGGGCTTCGGCTACCTGGGCTCGACCATCACCTCGCTGATCTACGCGGTGTTCACCTTCATCCTGTTCGCGCTGGAGGCGGCCATCATGGCCCTGGCCCTGCAGCTGGTGGTGGACTGGCCGCTGCAGTGGTGCTATGCGCTGTCGGCGCTGATCATCATTCCGCTGGCCATGCGCGGCATCACGCTGATCTCGCGCCTGCAGGCCTGGACCCAGCCGCTGTGGCTGTTCCTGCTGCTGCTGCCCTTTGTCTGGATCGCGCTGGCCCAGCCCCAGCTGTACCGGGACTTCACGGGGCTGTCGGGGCTGCGCTCGGGCAGCAGCCAGTTCGATCCGCTGATGTTCGGCGCGGCATCGGCCGTGATCTTTGCGCTGGTCGTGCAGATCGGCGAGCAGGTGGACTTTCTGCGCTTTTTGCCGCCGCGCACGCGCGCCAACCGGCTGCGCTGGTGGGGCGCGGTGCTGGTGGCGGGGCCGGGCTGGGCGGTGATGGGCATGCTCAAGATGGCCGGCGGCGCCTTTCTGGCCTTTGCCGCGCTGCAGCTGGAGGTGGACCCGGCGCGCGCGGCCGAGCCCACGCAGATGTTCCTGGCGGGCTTTCGCCAGGTGCTGCAGGCCATGGGCCTGCCGGGCCTGGCCGTGACAGTCACCGTGGTCTTCGTCGTGGTCTCGCAGATCAAGATCAATCTGACCAATGCCTACGCAGGCTCGCTGGCCTGGTCCAACTTCTTCGCGCGCATCACGCGCAGCCATCCGGGGCGCGTGGCCTGGCTGGTGTTCAACACGGTCATCGCCACCTTGCTGATGGGCCTGGGCGTCTTCGGCGCGCTGGAGAAGGTGCTGGCCGTCTACAGCAATGTGGCCATCGCCTGGGTGGGGGCGCTGGTGGCCGACCTGGTCATCAACAAGCCCCTGGGCCTGAGCCCGCCGGGCATCGAGTTCCGCCGCGCCTACCTCTACGACTTCAACCCCGTGGGCCTGGGCGCCATGCTGCTGGCCGCCGCCGTGGCCTGCTGCGCCTATGCCGGGCTGCTGGGCGAGGCGGCAGCGGCCTTCTCGCCCTTCATCTCGCTGGCGCTGTCCATGCTGCTGTCGCCGCTGCTGGCCTGGGCCACCGGCGGGCGCTACTACATCGCGCGGCCCGCCCAGGCCCACTGGCAACCCGGCGAAGTGGTGCAGTGCGCCGTCTGCCAGAACCGTTTCGAGTCCGAGGACATGGCGCGCTGCCCGGCGTATGGCGCGCCCATCTGCTCGCTGTGCTGCACGCTGGAGTCGCGCTGCCACGACCGCTGCAAGAGCGGCTCGCGCGCCGGTGACCAGCTGCGCGCACTGGCCTCGGCCCTGCTGCCGCAGCGCTGGGCCACCAAGGTCAATTTCCGCGTTGGTCAATACCTGGCGGTAATGCTGGCGCTGTTCGCCGTGATGGCTTTCATGGTGGGCGTGGTTTACATGCAGGAAAGCCTGCAGGCGCAGGGCGACATGCTGCGCATGCCTTTTCTCAAGGTCTTTGCGCTGCTGGCGCTGCTGTGCGCCGTCGCGGCCTGGTGGGTGGTGCTGAGCACCGACAGCCGGCGCATGGCACAGGACGAGTCCGAGCGCCAGACCCAGCTGCTGCTGCAGGAGATCGCCGCGCACAAACGCACGGACGCCGAGCTGCAGGCGGCCAAGGACCATGCCGAGCAGGCCAGCCAGGCCAAGACACGCTATGTGGCGGGCATGACGCACGAGCTGCGCTCGCCGCTCAACAGCATCCTGGGCTACACGCAGATCCTGCTCAAGAACCCGGCCGTGGACGGCAGCGTGCGCGAGACCCTGTGCACCATGCAGCAAAGCGGCCAGCACCTGCGCGCACTCATCGACGACTCGCTGGAGCTGGCCAGCATCGAGGCCGGACGCCTGCGCCTGGACCTGGCTCCCCTGCCCCTGCCCGCGCTCATCGACAACATCGAAGCCATGCTGCGCCAGCAGGCCCAGGCCAAGGGACTGCAGTTCGTGGTCGAGACGCTGGGCACCATGCCGCGCTGGGTGCGCGCCGATGCCAAGCGGCTGCGCCAGATCCTGATCAATCTGCTGTCCAACGCCGTGCGCTTCACGCAGCAGGGCGAGGTGCGGCTGCGCATGGACTTCCGTCCCCATGTCTCGCGCATCGAGATCATCGACACCGGCATCGGCATCGAGCCGCAGGACCTGGAGCGCATCTTCGTGCCCTTCGAGCGCGGCAGCGCGGGGCGGCGTGTCAGCGAGACCGGCACGGGCCTGGGCCTGACCATCACGCACCTGCTGACCGAGCTGATGGGCGGCCAGCTCACGCTGCGCAGCACACCCGGCGAAGGCAGTTGCTTCACGGTACGCCTGTACCTGCCCGAGATGGCGCCCGATGCCTCCTGGGCGCCACCCGGCGCAGCGGCCACGCTGCACAGCGTCATCGGCTACCTGCCGCCCCGGCGCACGCTGCTGGTGGTGGACGACCAGCCGCTGCAGCGCCAGCTGCTCGCGGGCCTGCTGCTGCCGCTGGGCTTCGAGATCCGCGAAGCGGCCAGCGGCCGCGAATGCCTGGAGATCGTGGGCCAGAGCCTGCCCGACCTGGTGCTGCTGGACATCAGCATGGACGACCTGGACGGCTGGCAGACCGCCGCCCTGCTGCGCGCACGCTGGAGCGCGCAGCAGTTGCCAGTGGTCTTCGTGTCGGCCAACCTTTTCGACAACGATGCACAGCGCCTGGCCGATGCCCAATGCCAGGGCTTCGTGGCCAAGCCTGTGACCGAGTCCGAACTGCTGCAGGCGCTGCAGCGCGTGCTCCAGCTCGAATGGGTGCATGACAACCGCCCGCCTGCGCTAACCTCGACGCCCAGCGTGGATACGCCCGGCGTGGATACGCCCAGCGTGGCGACGCCCGGCGTATCCACGCCTGCTGCGCCGCTGGAGCCGCAATTGCGCGAGGACCTCGTGCGGCTGGCCCGCTCGGGCCAGGCCAGCGCACTGCGCGAGCGCCTGCGCCAGGCCCGCCAGCAGGCGCCCCAGCATGGCGCGCTGCTCGATGCACTGCAGGCCTGCGCCGACCGCTTCGACTTCGATGCGCTGGCACGCCTGCTGCCGCAGCCTGACGAAGATGATGACGATGCATGAAAAACAGGGAAGAGACACCATGACGACCGACAGCCCTCCCCGCAACGCCCATGTGATCCTGGTGGTGGACGACGCGCTGGACAGCCTGCGCATGCTGTGCGAGGCGCTGGCCGCCGAAGGCTATGTGGTGCTCGCGGCACGCGACGCCGAAGAGGCCTTGCAGCGCTTTGCGCTGACCGTGCCCGACGGCGTGCTGCTGGATGCCGTCATGCCGGGCATGGACGGCTTCACGCTGTGCCGCCAGCTCAAGGCCACGCCGCCCTGGGCGCATGTGCCCGTGGTCTTCATGACCGGGCTGTCGGACACCGAGCAGATCGTGGAAGGCTTTGCCGCAGGCGGCGTGGACTACGTGGTCAAGCCGCTGCGCATTCCCGAGGTGCTGGCCCGTCTGGCCACCCATGTGCGCAATGCCCGCGCCACGCGCCAGGCCCAGGAGGCCGTGGATGTGGCAGGGCTGGGCGTGGTCGTGCTGGACGGCCAGGACCGCGTGGCCTGGCGCTCGCCCCAGGCCTCACGCTGGCTGCAGGAGGCGTTCCCGCAGGAGCCGGCCACGGCCTGGCTGGCCCAGGCGCGTCAGCAGGGCCAGCAGGCGCTGGAGCTGGCCGATGGCCGCCAGCTGCTGGCGCGCCACATGGGCGCTGGCGGCCTGGGCGAGTCCATGCTGCTGCTCAGCCACGCTGCGCCCCAGGCACGGGCCTCGCGCACGCTGCAGCAGGTGGCGCTCACCCCGCGCGAGACCGAGGTGCTGTCCTGGCTGAGCAAGGGCAAGACCAACCGCGACATCGCCGACATCCTGGGCATGAGCCCGCGCACGGTCAACAAGCACCTGGAGCACATCTTCGAGAAGCTCGGCGTGGAAACCCGCACGGCCGCCGCCGCCGTGGCCGGCCAGCTGCTTCAAGCCGACACGCCCTGAGCACCCCGGGCTGCCTGGGCGGCAGGAGCGGCCGCCGAAGCCGGCAGGCCGAACACATGGTCGAAGCACCAGTTGAAGACATAGGTGTAGACCAGGAAGAACACCAGCAGGCCGGCCTCCATCAGCGTGGCCTCCCACAGCGAGACGCCGAACCACCAGGCCATCAGCGGAATCAGCACCATGGCCAGCCCGCCCTCGAAGCCCAGCGCGTGCACCACGCGGCGCGCCACCGAGCGGCCCTTGACGCTCTGGCGCGCTTCCCAGCGCTCGAACAGCCAGTTGAAGGCCAGATTCCAGGCGATGGCCAGCGTCGAGGCCGCGACCGCCATGCCGCCCGAGTGCCCGGCACTCTGGCCGATGGCCATGAACAGCAGGCCGGAGGCAATGATGGCAATGAATTCATACAGGGTCACGAAGACAACTCTGCGCTTGGGGCCCTGCAGGCCCTTTCTGGTTGTTGGCAAGGTCATAGGGGCGCAGTGTATGTGCCGGGAATTGAACGTTAAAGTCAGATTCTTTCAATAAATCTGACAGGTCGCGCCATGGGATTTCCTGCCGAACAGGTCCCGCTGTTCCTTGCCGTGCTGGACCACGGCTCCTTCTCCGCCGCCGCGCGCCGGCTCGGGCGCGTGCCCTCGGCCGTGAGCATGGCCATCGCCCAGCTGGAAGCCGAGCTGGACCTGCAACTGTTCGACCGCAGCGGCCGCGAGCCCCGGCCCACGGCGGCTGCGCGGGCGCTCGAACCCCAGGCACGGCTGCTGGCCGCCAGGCTGCAGCAGCTCGACCAGCAGGCGCTGGCCCTGCACCAGGGGCTGGAGCAGCGCCTGACGCTGGTGATCGCGCCCGAGCTGCTGTGCACCGCCTGGGCGGCGCCGCTGCAGCCGCTGGCCGAGGAGTTTCCGGGGCTGGAGGTCGAGGTGCTGGCCGCCGCGCAGGCCGACGCGCTCAAGGAGCTGCACACGGGACGCGCCCAGTTCGCCCTGGTCTTCGAACGCCCGGCCATGGACGGGCGCGAAGAGTTCCAGGAGATGGGCCAGGAGACCATGGTCGCCGTGATGTCGGCCCGCCACCCACTGGCGCGCGGGCTGGGCGCCGGGGAACGGCAGCACCTGGACCTGGGCCAGCTGGCGGGCACGCGCCAGATTCTGCTGGCCAGCCGCGACCTGGCCCACACCGACCCGCGCTTCGTGTTCTCGCACCAGCTGTGGCGCAGCGACAGCCATCTGGCGGCCCTGTCCATGATCTCGGCCGGGCTGGGCTGGGGCTGGCTGCCGTTCAGCGTCGTCGAGCCGCTGCTGCAGTCGGGCGCGCTGCTGCGCATCCCGCTGGCCAACATCAGCAACGGCACCCCGCTGTTCGTGGACTGGGTCTGGTCCAAGCAGCGGCCCCTGGGCCTGGCTGCGCGCCGCTTCGTGCAATTGCTGCAGACGCCGGCGCGCGGCCCTGCCTGACGCGGGCGGGCGCAGGTCTGCGTGACAATGTCCGCACAGCGGCTCGGCCCGCGCGCCGCACAGCGCCCCATTGCGGAGGACCCATGGACACAGCAGCAGCATCCACGCCCTTTTCCAGCACCGACGACCAGATCCAGGACCTGTGGTGGCAATGGCAGCCCGGCGGCCATGGCAACGACGTGGATCTGGCGGGCTTCGATCCCTCGGCCAAGCCCTTTTCCAGGGGCAACGGCAAGGCCGAGGACAAGGCCGCCGTCGAGGCCCTGGCAACGGAACTCGATGCGCTGCAGAACCTGCTGTACGCCGACCGCCGCTACAAGCTGCTGGTCGTGCTGCAGGGCACCGACACGGCGGGCAAAGACGGCACCGTGCGCGGCGTCTTCGGCCGCATGAGCGCCCTGGGCGTGAACGCCGTGGGCTGGCGGGCCCCCACCGAGGCCGAACGCGCACATGACTACCTCTGGCGCATCCACCAGCGGGTGCCTGGCGCGGGCGAGATCACGGTGTTCAACCGCAGCCACTACGAAGACGTGCTCGTGCCCGTGGTCAACGGCTGGATCACGCCCGCGCAGCAGCGCCAGCGCTTTGCCCACATCAACGACTTCGAGCGCATGCTCAGCGAAACCGGCACCGTGATCGTCAAGTTCCTGCTGCACATCAGCGCGGACGAGCAGCGCGCCCGGCTGCAGGAGCGGCTGGACGACCCGGCCAAGCACTGGAAGTTCGACGAAAACGACATGAAGGTGCGCACGCAGTGGCAGGCGTACCAGCGGGCCTATGGCGACCTGCTGGGCGCCACGCACACGCCCTGGGCGCCCTGGACCGTCGTGCCGGCCAACTCCAAGACCCACCGCAACCTCATGATCGCCACGCTGCTGCGCGAGGTGCTGCGCAATCTGGACCTGCGCTTTCCGCCCGGCGACCCGGCCCTCAAGGACTACAGGATCGCCTGAGGCTGCAGTTAGAGCTGCAGGCTGGCTTCGGCCACACCTTCCAGCTGCGCCACCACCAGATCGCCGGGCCGGGCAAACGCCAGGCCGTTCCAGGTGCCCGTGGTCACCACCGTGCCCGCAGGCACGCTGCCGTAGCGGCCCGTCAGCGCCTGCAGCCAGCCGGCCAGCAGCCACAGCGGGTCGCCCAGCGGATGGGTGCCCGTGAACTCCTGCAGCGGCCCCTCCCCCACCCGCAGCCGGCAGACCTGGGCCGACCAGTCGCGCGGCAGCAGCCGGGAGGCATCCTGCCAGGGGCCCAGCACCAGGGCGCCATGGCACAGGCCATCGGCCGCCAGCAGCAGCGGCGGCGCATCCCGGTGCTGGCGCCAGCGCGTGTCCACCACCTCAATGGCCGCCGTGATGCCGTCGATCAGCGCCAGCCCTTCGCCGGGCTGCAGTGCGGCCGCTGTCCCGGCCGTCACCTCGCAGCCCAGGCGCAGCGCAATCTCGGCCTCGATGCCGCGCAGATGTAGCGGCGCGCCGCCGGCCACCGACGGGCTGGCCCAGACGCCATCCTCGGGCAGCGGCGCATGGGCCAGGGGCGCATCGCGGCGCGGCGCACCCGACTTCCAGTAGCGGGGCACGCGGCCCGGGCCGTGCGCCACGCCCGCCACACGCCAGCCCAGCGCGGGCGCCATGGCCGCCTGCACGGCGGCGGCATCGGCCGGCGTGGCCACCACATCCGACCATTCATCGGCATCGAGC
Source organism: Delftia sp. PS-11 (assembly GCF_029870285.1). GTDB lineage: Bacteria > Pseudomonadota > Gammaproteobacteria > Burkholderiales > Burkholderiaceae_C > Comamonas. Next base: position 130,536 of record NZ_JACSYA010000005.1, on the reverse strand, counting down.
AGCTCGCCGCTGTGGCGTGCCTTCAGCAGCGCATGGGCCAGGGCCGTAGGGGTGCGGGACGGTGGGTTCATGGGGCAGTTTTTCGTGGGTTGAAGGGGCCCGATTGTGCGCCGGACAAGGCGATCCCATGGTTATGCATTAAATGCATAAGGCACGCTCACATAAGGCGTTGGACAGCCAAATGCCGCCGCAATAAGCTGAAAGCCTTAGACAACTCTTGTGTGGAACCACCATGCAGCAACCCGCTTCGGCCACCCCGACCGGCATCATCAACCACGCCATTCCCTCGTACCTGCAGGCCGACCACCTCGGCCCCTGGGGCAACTACCTGCAGCAGGTGGACCGCGTCACGCCCTACCTGGGCCACCTCGCGCGCTGGGTGGAAACGCTCAAGCGCCCCAAGCGCATTCTGGTCGTGGATGTGCCGATCGAGCTGGACAACGGCACCATCGCCCACTTCGAGGGCTACCGCGTGCAGCACAACCTCAGCCGTGGCCCCGGCAAGGGCGGCGTGCGCTTTCACCAGGACGTGACCCTGTCCGAAGTCATGGCCCTGTCGGCCTGGATGTCGGTCAAGAACGCGGCCGTCAACGTGCCCTACGGCGGCGCCAAGGGCGGCATCCGCGTCGATCCCAAGAAGCTCTCGCGCGGTGAGCTGGAGCGCCTGACGCGCCGCTACACCAGCGAAATCGGCCTGCTGATCGGCCCCTCCAAGGACATCCCCGCGCCGGACGTGAACACGAACGGCCAGATCATGTCCTGGATGATGGACACCTACTCCATGAACACCGGCGCCACCGCCACCGGCGTGGTCACCGGCAAGCCCGTGGACCTGGGCGGCTCGCTGGGCCGTGTCGAGGCCACAGGCCGTGGCGTGTTCACCGTGGGCGTGGAAGCGGCCAAGCTGACCGGCCTGCCGATCGAGGGTGCGCGCATTGCCGTGCAAGGCTTTGGCAACGTGGGCGGCATCGCCGGCAAGCTGTTTGCCGAAGCCGGCGCCAAGGTCGTGGCCGTGCAGGACCATACCGGCACCATCCACAACTCCAACGGCCTGGACGTGCCGGCCCTGCTGGCCCATGTGGCGGCCAAGGGCGGCGTGGGCGGCTTTGCGGGCGCCGAGGCCATGGACGCGGCCGACTTCTGGGCCGTGGACTGCGACATCCTGATCCCCGCCGCGCTGGAAGGCCAGATCACCAAGGACAACGCCGGCAAGATCAAGGCCAAGATGGTCATCGAGGGCGCCAACGGCCCCACCACCACCGAAGCCGACGACATCCTGACCGACAAGGGCGTGCTGGTGCTGCCCGACGTGCTGGCCAATGCCGGCGGCGTGACGGTGAGCTACTTCGAGTGGGTGCAGGACTTCTCCAGCTTCTTCTGGACCGAAGACGAAATCAACGCGCGCCTGGTGCGCATCATGCAGGAAGCTTTCGCGGCGATCTGGAAAGTGGCCAAGCAGCACAACGTGACGCTGCGCACCGCCACCTTCATCGTGGCCTGCCAGCGCATTCTGCATGCCCGCGAAATGCGCGGCCTGTATCCCTGAAGCCCGCTGAGCGGCTTCGCCGCTTCCTGCTGCACGGCGTCCCTGGCCTTGGGCCTCACCGGTTTTGGCGCCGTGCATGCGGCGAACCAGGAAAAAGGCGCCTCGGCGCCTTTTTCTGATGGCTGCGCCCGCCAGCCACAAGCGCTCCCCTGTTCCACCCTGCCTAAGCGCAGGTTTCCGAATGGCGAAGCAGATCTCCAGTCAAACCCTGGTGCCCTCGGGCCCAGGGTTTTCTATCGTTGGGGCGGTGAACCGGAGACTGCCCATGCCCATCCGACGCCGCCTGCTGGCCCTGCTGGCCGCCCTGCCCCTGGCACATGCCGCGCTGGCGGCCGAGCCCTGGCCCGCCAAGCCCATCCAGCTGGTCATTCCCTATCCACCCGGCGGCAGCGCCGACCTGCTGGGCCGGCCGCTGGCGCTGCAGCTGCAGCAGCAGTTGGGCCAGTCCGTGGTGCTCGAATACAGGAGCGGCGCGGGCGGCACGCTGGCATCGCAGTACGTGGCCCGGGCCAGGCCGGATGGCTACACCGTGCTCATGGTGCTGGCGGCCCACGCCATCAATGACAGCCTCTATCCCAGGCTGCCCTATGACACGCGCAAGGATTTCGCGCCGGTATCGCTGGTGGCCCAGCTGCCCATGGTGGTCGCCGCCAGCAGCAAGCTGCCGGTGCAAGACATACGGCAGCTGATCCAGGCGGCGCAGGCGCGCCCCGGCCAGCTGACCTTCGGCTCGGCGGGCAATGGCAACACCGGGCATCTGGCCGCCGAGTATTTCAGCACCATGGCGGGTGTGCGCATGACCCATGTGCCCTACAAGGGCAGCGCGGGCGTGGTCAATGCCATGCTGGCAGGCGATATCGATCTGACGTTCGACAGCATCTCCACCTCGATGCCCCACATCCGCAGCGGGCGCATGCAGGCGCTGGCCGTGACCAGCGCGCGGCGCTCGGCCCTGGCGCCCGAAGTGCCCACCATCCAGGAGCAGGGTCTGGCGGGGTTCGATGTGACCGGCTGGTATGCCCTGATCGCGCCAGCCGGCACACCGGCGGACATCATCCAGCGCCTGAGCAGCGAAATCGCCGCCGCGCTGCGCCAGCCCGCGCTGCAGTCGCAATTGGCAGCAGGCGGCTACGAGCCCGTAGGCTCCACGCCCGAGGCGCTGCAGGCCCATATCGACCGGGAAATCGCGCGCTGGGCGAAGGTCGTCCAATCAACAGGTGCACGCGTGGATTGAGCGATGCCGATGTGATGATCGCCGGCATGAACACACAGATCCAAGAACATCCATCCAATACCTTCGGTGGCGTGGCACCAAGCCTCCATCAGACAAACAGCCATGGCGACGAGCACAGTGACGCTATCGCCGCGCTGCCGGACTGCGCGCTGGGCTAGATATGCTGCTCGCATGAGCTTATGGCATTCGGCGCAGAACCATCAACCTGACGCTCCGCTATATCTCGACCAATAACGGCGACCTGATCACCACGGTGCATTGCGAGCATCCCCAAAAAATTCTTGGCGCTGTTGCTACGGTTTCTGTAGGAAATTCATAAAAATTCCAATCAAGGTGTTTGGTCTTATGAGCACAAAGACCAATTTAATTCAATCATTGTTCAAGTCTTAGAATATTTCTAGGACTGATCTGATAGATTTTTTTCTGCACTTCTGCAATACTCTCTTCGCAATACGATATTTTTAGAAAATTTTTCTACCCAAGATAAATAAATCAAAATCATCACGCACTATGAAATTTTCATGTACCACAGGCGATTTAACAGGCTTACATCACAAAGGATGGAATGATGCCAGCTCACATAGCCCATCAATCACATGGAATGTAGCGACACGCAGATGATTTTCGAAAATATCAAGCCATTCAATATACAGGCAACATCCGTGTATTTAGGTGAAACCGATGCCGGTGGCGCAGCAATATTTCACTATGTCTTCATGCCAAAAATAAAATCCGAAGTATGGCTGAATTAATTTAATGCAGCGCACAAGAGTATTTCAATATAAATAGGCCATTCTTCATTTTCAAAAATAGCAGCAGATATGTTCGTGATGAAAATTTCAGGCAGCAAAGCAAGCCTCCTGACCCCTATATTTCTTGCATTGACCCTCGGCCTGCATATTTGTGTCAATGCAGAACCCAGGCTGATCCAAGCCACTCCAGATTCACAGAGATTATTTATAGAAAACAATAATTTGTCAGCAGAAGATTTTCTGGCAGCGTACATGGGAAAAGACCCCATACAAAGAAGATACGCTGAAATGTATCTGTTGGGCGTTCTGGATGCCACCGAAGGTGACGCATGGTGCAGCTATCAGCAATTCAAGACCATCACTTTGGCGGAGACACTCTACAGCAATCTCGAAAAAACAAATGCCAAGCAGCGGAAAAAACGCGCAGCCATCGTCATTACCGAAATTCTCGAAGGGCAATTTCCCTGTAAAAAGGAGAGAAAGTGAAGCCATCCTATGCAACCTTGAAAAGCAATCATTATTCTGCAAACAATTTTCAAGAAAATCATGTCTCTCGAGAGAAGCTGCATGAGGAGCTTGGATACAATGACGCCGAATTGCTCAAACAAAACCCAGCATACCAGAACACCTGTGCAAGTCGAATGAGTCTTGCGCTCATCAAATCAGGTGTCCGCTTTGATGGACGTTTGAAAATCAAGACTGGAAAATACAAAGGCCGAACTTTTGAGCCAGGGGCAAAATTGTTGGCCGACCAGCTGGCAAAACCTCATGTTTTTGGCAAACCTCAGATAATAAATACCACAAAAGCAATAGAAAATCTTTCCGGAAAAAAGGGAGTTATTTTCTTCTGGAAAATTTCAGGCTACAACGGTGGTCATATCGACATCATCGAGTCTGCAAATAGCACATTGGTTTGCAATTCAGCCTGCTATTTTGATTCAAAAGAAATATGGTTCTGGCCACTGGACTGAACCAGTTTGCCATCATGGACGCGAGACGACCGAAAAATACGCAAGCGCATGCCTATCCGGCAGGGCAGCGAAAATCCCGCCCCCAGCAACAGCGGTACGCACCGATTGCACACCATGAGGCTCTGGCAACAGACCCAAAACATGCGTTTCGCTATCAATCAAGAAAATCGTATTCAAGAGCTATATTCATCATCAGGGAAAACTCGAAAACCTGCACGCTTTTCCGGAGTTGATGCGTTTTATCGCTCACTGTCCGCGCCGCAGCGCCCAGGCATGGCGCGCCAGCACCTGCTCGGCCTGTTGGAGCACAGGGGCATCGCACATGCGGCCGTCGAGCACACAGACGCCGCCGCCGGCCTGCGCCAGCGCCTGCTGCACCCGGCGCGCATGGGCCACGGCCGCCTCGCCGGGGTCGAACACCGCGTGCAGGGGCTGTACCTGGGCCGGGTGGATGCACAGCTTGCCGCCAAAGCCCATGCGGCGCGCACGCAGCGCGTCTGCGGCCAGACGGGCGGGGTCGCGCGTATCCACGGTCACGCCGTCCACGGGGGCGGCGATCCCGGCGCGGCGCGAGGCCAGCACCAGGGCCATGCGCATGGGCAGCAGTTCCTGCTCGTCCTCGCCACAGTCCATGCCGGCATCGACCTGAAAATCCAGGTGGCCAAAGGCCAGCCGCGCCACCTGGGGAGCCGCCGCCAGCGCATCGGCGGCATCCAGCCCGGCCACGCTTTCCACCAGGGGCAGCAGCACCGCCTGCGCGCCCGCCGCACCGGCAGCGGTCTGCACCGTGCGTGCGCTCTCGGCCTTGGCGAGCACGGCCCCCGCCACGCCTTTGGCTGTCAGCAGGGCCAGGGCGCGCAGGTCCTGGGCATGCCAGGGCGTGCCTTCAGCGTTGATGCGCACCAGCAGGCGCGCGAGCCTTGGCGCATCGAGCGCATCCACGGCCTGGGCCAGGGCCACGCGGGCGCCCTCCTTGTCCGCAGGGGCCACGGCGTCCTCCCAGTCGGCGATGACCATGTCAGCGCCGCTGTCCAGGGCCTTGCCCAGGCGCTCAGGCCGCGTGGCGGGCACAAAAAGAAAGGACGTGGCCTGGCGTGCCAGATCGTGCATGCGGATGCCCCTGTTGGTGGATGGCGCTCAATCAGCGGACAGGCCTGCCGCCTTGATGACCTTGTCCCAGCGCGCCACCTCGGCCTGCAGGTGGGTGCGCAGGCTCTCGGGCGTGGCCTTGTCGGGCGTGACCAGATCGGAGCTGAGCTCGGCAATGCGCTTTTTGACGTTGTCGTCCTTGAGGGCCGCGTTCAGCGCCTTGTTGATGGCCATGACCACTTCCCTGGGCGTGCCCTTGGGGGCATACATGCCGTGCCAGACCTTGACATCGAAGCCCTTGAGGCCCTGCTCGTCCAGCGTGGGGATGTCGGGCAGCGAGGACAGGCGCTTGGGCGTGGTCACGCCGAAGACCTTGGCGCGCTGGCCGTCCTTGATCACGGGCACGGTCTGCGTGGTCTGGTCGCACAGCAGGTCCACCTGCCCGCCCATCAGGTCGTTCATGGCCGGGCCCGCGCCCTTGTAAGGCACGGTGGTGAGCTTGACGCCCGCCTGGTGCATGAACAGCATGCCGCACAGCTGGGAGACGGCGCCGATGCCCGCGTTGGCCAGCGAGACTTTGTCCTGGTTCTTTTTCACATAGTCCAGCAGCTCGGCGAAGTTATTGGCCGGGAAGTCCTTGCGCGACAGCAGGGTCATGGGCACATCCAGCACCTGGCCGATGTATTCGAAGTCCTTGAGCGGGTCGTAGGGCAGCTTCTTGTACAGCGCGGGGGCCGTGGCCATGCCCATGTGGTGGATGAGGATGGTGTAGCCGTCGGGCCGGGCCTTGGCCACGCGCGCCGGGGCGATGGTGCCGCCCGCGCCCACGGTGTTTTCGACCAGCACGCTCTGGCCCAGCGCCTGCCCCATGGGCACGGCCAGCAGGCGGGCAACCACATCGGTGGGGCCGCCCGCGCTGTAGGGCACGACCAGCACCACGGGCTTGTCCGGCCAGGTATTGGTCTGGGCCTGCGCCTGGACGCCCGGGCCTGCGGCAAGCGCGCAGGCAGCGGCCGCTGCGCAAACAAGGCGGCGGCGGATGAGTCGGTGTTGCATGGTTTGTCTCCTGTGCACTGAGGTGGAAACGGGTAGCGCTCTGGTTGGCGCCTTTCCCGCAGAACAGCCGGCCAGGCAGGTGCCTGCCGGAACAAGCAAAGCTCAATTGAGCAGGCGCAGCACCCTGGGCCATTGCGCAACCTGCCACAGCCGCTGCACGGCTGCCTGCGCGGCGTCCTGCGGGACGGCGCCGCCATAGGCGATCAGGCGCAGCGCCTTGGCCGTGATTTCCTCGCGCGACAGCGTGTTGCCGGGGTCGCCCTTGGGCTCTTCCACACGGCCGTGCAGCGTGCGGCCATCGGCGGTGTGCACGGTGACCTTGCCGATCCAGCGGCGCGGGTAGGCGGCATCGACCTCGGGGTCCAGCACCATGCCGACCCTGTCGCGCAGAGCCACGGTGGCGGCAGCCTGGTATTCGCTGTCGAACTCGTTCAGGCCCGCATGGCCGTGGCGCGCGGCCAGCGCCAGCACCGTGCCCATGGAGAACTTGCTCTGGTGCACCGTGCCGGGCGCCACCACGGGGCCCAGCACATCGATGGCGCCCTGGTGCACATGGCAGGTGACCCGGGCCAGATCGGCAGGCGCCAGGCCATGCCCGCGCATGACCTGCAGCAGCGCATCGGCCGCCGGATGGGTGTGGCGGCAGGAGGCATGCCACTTGAACGAGGTCTCGGCCGTGGCCCAGCGCGTGCCCAGGCCGTCCGTGAGCCGGGCAGGATCGGCATCGGTGGACATGCCTGCCGCCAGGCCCTGGGCTCCCGTGAAGATATCCTGCGCGCCCGTGAAGCCGTCATGCGCCAGGCAGGCCGACATCAGGCCGGCCGCCGCCGCGTGGGCCGTGTGCAGCTGCTTGCTGTCGGCGCCCGTGCGCAGGAACTCCCACAGCCCTGCCGACTGCGTGCCCGCCGAGCCGAAGGCATGCTGCATCTGGGCCGGCGTGAGGCCCAGCAGCCGGCCCACAGCGGCCGCCGCCGCCAGCGTGCCAGCCGTGGCCGTGGTGTGAAAGACGCGGTAGTGGCTGCGGCCCAGGAATTCGCCCACGCGGATGCCGACTTCGTAGCCGGCCACGCAGGCGGCCATCAGTTCGGCGCCGCTGGCGCCCAGGCTCTGCGCCATGGCCAGCGCGGGCGGAAACACCACGGCGGCCGGGTGGAACACCGAGCCGTTGTGCACATCATCCTGCTCGGCCACATGCGAGGCGGCGGCATTGGCCAGGGCCGCCATCATGGGCGAGGTTGTGGCTGCGCTGCCCAGAACCTCGCAAGGCCCCTGGGCCGGCCCCTGCGACAGCGCAAAGCGCGCGATGCTGCACACGGGCCGCGCGCCCTGGCCCGCGAGCGCGGAGCCGAACCAGTCCACCCACAGGTCTTCGGCACGGCGCTGCACGTCCATGGGAATGTCCTGCCAGCGCAGCGTGGCGGCGAACCGGGCCAGCGGATGGATGCTCACTTGGGTTTCATGCTTCATGGCTTTTTCCCGCGCAGGCGCTGCGCACAGGTTTCACAGGGCCGGTGTCACTGGACGCTGGCATCGGCATAGAGCGCGGCGATGCGCTCGGCCGGCCAGCCCAGGCCGGCCAGAATGGCCTCGCTGTGTTCGCCCACGGCCGGCACGGCGTCCATGCGATAGTCGAAGGCGCTGTTGGCGCCAGGCGGCAGCAGCGCCTGCACCGGCCCGGCCGGCGTCTGCACGCTGCGCCAGCGCTGGCGCGCGGCCAGCTGGGGGTGGGCCCACAGGCCGGCCATGTCGTTGACGCGGGCGTTGGCAATGCCGGCCTGCTCCAGCCGCTCCACCACCTGGGCGGCATCCAGGGTGGCGAACACGGCCAGAATCAGGGCCTGCAGTTCTTCGCGGTGGGCATTGCGCAGCGCATTGCTGGCAAAGCGCGCATCGGCGGCCAGCGCGGGCTGGCGCAGCACCTGCTCGCAAAAGACTTTCCATTCACGCTCGTTTTGCAGCCCCAGCATGACAGTGGCGCCGTCACCGGCCGCAAACGGCCCGTAGGGATAGATGCTGGCGTGCGAGGCGCCTGTGCGCGGTGGCGGCGGCGCGCCATCGAAGGCGTAGTACATGGGGTAGCCCATCCACTCGCCCAGGGCTTCCAGCATGGACACATCGATATGGCTGCCCTCCCCCGTGCGCCCGCGCAGCAGCAGGGCCGAGAGGATGCTGGTGTAGGCGTACATGCCGGCAGCGATGTCGGCCACCGAGATGCCGGCCTTGGATGGCTCCTGCGGCGTGCCCGTGACCGACAGAAAGCCCGCTTCGCTCTGAATCAGCAGATCGTAGGCCTTCTTGTCGCGGTAGGGACCGTCGGCCCCATAGCCGCTGATGTCGCAGACGATCAGGCGCGGGAAACGCGTGCGCAGCGCCTCCCAGGACAGCCCCATGCGGGCGGCGGCGCCAGGCGCCAGGTTCTGCACCAGCACATCGGCGTCTTCGAGCAGCTGCATCAGCGCGCCCAGCGCATCAGGCTGCTTGAGGTCCAGCGCCAGGCTCTCCTTGCTGCGGTTGATCCAGGTGAAATGCGAGGACTGGCCATTGACGCGCTGGTCATAGCCGCGCGCGAAGTCGCCGCTGCCGGGACGCTCGACCTTGATCACGCGCGCGCCCAGGTCGGCCAGCTGGCGCGTGCAAAACGGTGCGGCCACCGCGTGTTCCAGAGAAACGACAGTGGTGCCGTCCAGAGGGCGGAGAGTTTGTTTTGTCATCTTGATGATCCATTGCGCTTTGGCGATAACCACTGTCCATCGGGCTGGCGCGCCCCAGCCGGACAAGGCCCGGGCCAGCGGCACTGCAGCAGGGCGGACATCCGCAGGGCGCGAATCGGCTCAGGGAGCGCCCAGGCAGGCTTTCCCGGCCATGGTCAGCCAGCCTTCGTGGTCCTGCGCCCACAGCTCGACGGTGCGGCCATCGGCCGACGGCCTGCCATGCACGCTGAAGGCATGCAGGTCGAAAGTGGGGCGCACGGCCTTGAACTCGAAAGACAGCACCTGGGCCAGAGGCAGCTCGCGGCGCAGCAGGTCCAGCAGCAGCGTGGCGATCAGGGGGCCATGCACGATCAGGCCGGGATAGCCCTCGGTCTCGGTCACATAGCGGCGGTCGTAGTGGATGCGATGGCCGTTGAAGGTCAGCGCCGAATAGCGAAACAGCAGCACATCGTCGGGGACGATGGTGCGCGACCAGACCTGCTGGCCGGCCAGCGGCGGCAGTTGCGGCACGGGCACGGGATCTGCCGGCCGGGCTGCAGCGCGGTAGACGATGTCGTGCTCCTCGGTCAGCGCCAGCCCCTGGGCATTGCTGAAGGCATGCTCGACCAGCACGAACAGCAGCTCGCCCGAGCGGCCGCTCTTGTGGCTGACCGAGCGGATGGTGGAGCGGCGCTCCACGGCCTGGCCCACCTGCAGCGGGTTGCCAGGCTGCCAGCGCAAGCGCCCGCCGGCCCACATGCGGCGCGGCAACGGCACGGGCGGCAGAAAGCCGCCACGGCGCGCATGGCCGTCCGGGCCGAGTTCGCTCTGGCGCGCATGGGGCAGGAAGTAAAGCCAGTGCCACAGCAGCGGCAGCGCCGTGCCTTCGCCGGGTTCGGGGTCCTGCCGGTCCAGCGTGGCCGACAGCGCGGCCACAGGCGCGGCCGTGATGCGGTCCTGGAGGGTTTCGCTGCGGCCCTGCCAGGACTGCAGGTGCGCCAGCGCGGCGGCGTCGATGGTGTCGCGGGGTTGCTGTTCTGTCATGGCTGCCATGGTCGGGGCAAGCGGGCCCGGCCGCAATCGGCGTTTTCTTAAGCAAGCCTTTGGCGGCACTGAAGGCTGGACAGGTGCTGGCGCGGCGCCGGCGGCGCTTTCATTGCCGCGAAGTCCTCCCTTGCGATTGCCGAATGGCGCGCGCACATGTTTGCCGGCATGCTCGGACGCGACTTCTTCCCAATCAACGAGCAGCGAGGACGGCAGGCCATGGCGCACAAGATGATGCAGGGCAAGGTGGTGGTGGTGACGGGGGCCGGCGGCGGCATCGGCAGGGACATGGCGCTGGCCCTGGCGGCCGCAGGTGCCAGGGTCGTGGTCAACGACATCGGCACGTCCACCTCGGGCGAAGGCACGGACGCCGGGCCCGCGCAGCAGGTGGCCGCAGACATCCGCGCCGCAGGCGGCCAGGCCGTGGCCAATACCGACAGCGTGGCCGGGGCCGCCAGCGCCGCACGCATCGTGCAGTGCGCCATGGACCACTTCGGGCGCATCGACGGCGTGGTCAACAACGCCGGCATCCTGCGCGACCGCATCTTCCACAAAATGGGCCTGGACGAGTGGGATGCCGTCATCCAGGTCCACCTGTACGGCAGCTACCACATGAGCCGCGCGGCCGCCGGCCATTTCAAGGAACAGGGCAGCGGCGCCTTCGTGCACATGACCTCGACCTCGGGCCTGATCGGCAACCTGGGCCAGGCCAACTACAGCGCGGCCAAGCTGGGCCTGACGGCCCTGTCCAAATCCATCGCGCTGGACATGCAGAAATTCAATGTGCGCTCCAACTGCATCGCCCCCTTCGCCTGGAGCCGCATGATCGGCGCCATTCCCACCGACACGCCAGAGCAGCAGGCGCGCGTGGCCAGGATCCAGCAGATGACGCCCGGCAAGATCGCGCCGCTGGCCGTCTACCTGCTGTCCGATGCCGCCCGCGAGGTCAACGCCCAGGTCTTCGCCGTGCGCAACAACGAAATCTTCGTCATGAGCCAGCCGCGCCCGCTGCGCTCGGTGCACCGCAGCGAAGGCTGGTCGCCCGAGCACATCGCCGAACACGCCATGCCCGCACTCAAGGCCAGCTTTGTCCCCATGGACCGCTCTGCTGATGTATTCAGCTGGGACCCGATTTAACCGGCAGGCACGCACCGGATTGGCATGGCATGCCAATCCTTTTAGACTGGGGCTCCTTTCAACAGGGAGCAGCAGCCATGCCCACCCGCAATGTCGTGCTCAGCGAGCACCAGCATGCACTGGTCGAGACACTGGTGCAATCAGGGCGTTACCAGAACGCCAGCGAGGTGCTGCGTGAAGGCCTACGCCTGATCGAGCAGCGCGAATCCATGGATGCCGCCAAGCGCACCGCACTCCAGGCGGCAGCCCATCAAGGCTGGTCTGACATTGCAGCAGGCCGCTACATCGAGTTGTCGGACAGCGAACTCGAGGGTTTCATGGCGGCCCTGGGGCAGAAAGCTGTGACCCGGGCCAATACAAAGGGCTGATGGCGCAGTACCGCCTTTCGGCCGCTGCTCAAGCAGACCTGGCAGGCATCCTCGCCTGGACGCAGGACCATTTCGGCATACCGGCACGCCTGCGCTATCAAGCCCTCATCGTCTCTGCGTTGCGCGATCTTGCAGCACAGCCAGACCGGCCAGGCAGCACACAGCGGCCAGAATTGGGGGAGGGAGTACGCTCATGGCACCTGCGCCTGAGCCGCGAACGGGCGCGCACAGCTACAGGTATCGTGCGGCATCCCAGGCATTTCCTGATCTACCGAACGCAAGACGCGTACCTGATCATCGGCCGCGTACTGCACGATGCCATGGAGCTAGAACAGCATCTGTCAGAGGACTCACACTGGGACTAGGCCTGGAGCCTTCCCTGCACTCCTGCACAGTCCACGCAAAGCCCTAACAACCGACAAACCCTGGCTTTGGCAAAAGCAGATTCCCATGGTGCGCCCATGTCCGCACCATGGCCTGCAGCCCGGCTTGGACCGGGTGTGCCGGGCTGCAGGCCACGGCATTGCCTCATCGACCGTTTGCAGGAGACACACATGAGCACCGCGTTGCGCCGCAAGGCACTGGCCATCCTGGCACTGTCACCGCTGCTGGGCACAGGGCCTGCCGCCGCCCAGGATGCGCAGCCCCTGCGCCTGATCGTGGGCTACTCCGCAGGCGGCCCTGTGGACCAGGGCGCGCGCCTGTTCGGCGCGGCACTGGCCCAGGAGCTGGGCGGCACGGTGGTCGTGGAAAACAAGCCCGGCGCCAATGCCACCCTGGCCGGCAGCGAAGTCGTGCGCGCCAGGGCCGACGGCCTGACGCTGTGGTTCGCGGCCAGTCCCACCATCACCATCAGCCCCAACGTGATGCCCCGGATGCCCTTCGACCCGGCCAGGGACCTCACGCCCGTGGCCCCCGTGCTCAGCTACTACAACGTGCTGGTGGTCAACCACCGCGAGCCGTACCGGAGCGCGGCCGAACTGGTCGCCCATGCCAAAGCCCATCCGGGCACACTCAACTACGGCTCGGCCGGCGTGGGCGCCTCCAACCATCTGGGCACGCTGCTGTTCGCGCGGCGCAGCGGCATCGAGATGAGCCACATTCCCTACAAGGGCAACGCCCCCGCCATGGCCGACGTGATCGGCGGACAGCTGAGCATGATGATGGACATCATCAGCACCGCCAGCAGCTACATCCACAGCGGCAGGGTCCGCGCCGTGGCCGTGACCTCGCCGCAGCGCAATGCCTCCCTGCCCGACGTGCCCACCTTCGCCGAATCGGGCATCGAGGGCCTCAAAGACTTCGATGTGGGCGGCTGGTACGGCATCTACGGACCCAGGGGCATGGCGACCGATGTCGTGGCGCGCCTGAATCAGGCCATCAACGCCGCTCTGGCGCAGCCCGGGCTGCGCAAGCGCTTCAAGGAGCTGGGCTACGAGGAATGGACGGGCGCGCCCCAGGCGCTGGCCGAACGCGGCAGCAAAGAGCGCGCGATGTGGGCCTGCGTGACACAGGGCATCGTGGTGGACTGAGCCGCAGCATGAACACACGCATACACCACCTTCTCGACCGCTGGCTGGCCGTGGCGCCGCAGCGCCCCTTCATCCATCTGCCGGACGGCAGCAGCCTGAGCTTTGCCGACATCGGCGCGCTGGCCGACACGGCCGAGGCCGAACTGCGCCAGCTTGGCGTACAGCCCGGCGACCGCGTGCTGGCCGTGGCCGAGAACTGCCCCGCGCATGCCGCGCTGATCCTGGCCTGCAGCCGCGTGGGCGCGTGGTCCTGTGGTGTGAATGCGCGCATGGCGCCCGGAGAGATCGATGCCTTCGCGGACAAGGCGGATGCACGCATCGTCTATTTCACCTCGGCCGCCTCGGCCAGCGCGGCAGCGCACGCGCAGCGCCTTGGCGCGTGCGGATCGGCGCTGGCCGGCATGCAGCACAGCCGCGTTCGCGCGCAGGCGCAGGCCGAAGTCGGCGCACTGCGCGACGCGGTGGCGGCGCTGATCTTCACCTCGGGCACCACGGGCACGCCCAAGGGCGTGATGGTGGGGCATGACGCGCTGGCGCACTTCGCGCGCATCTCGGCGGCATCGCGCGCGCTGGGGCCCGGCGACCGCAGCTACGCCTTTGTGCCCATGACCCATATCTTCGGCCTGGGCACGGTGCTGCTGGCCTCGCTGCACGCGGGCGCACAGCTGGTGATGCGCCCGCAGTTCGACCCCGCCGACCTGCTGGATGCGCTGGCGCGCCACGGCGTCACGCAGCTGCAGGGCCCGCCCGCGCTGTATTCGCGCCTGCTGGCCTGGCTGCAGGCGCAGGGCACAGCACACCCCGACGCGCCCGCGCTGCGCTACGTCTACACAGGTGCGGGACCGCTGGACCCGGTGCTGAAAAGGCGCGTGGAGGACGCGTTCGGCCAGCCCCTGCACCATGGCTACGGGCTGTCGGAATACGCCGGCTCGGTGCACCTGACGCGCATGCGCGAGCACCGCCCCGACACCAGCGCCGGCTATGTGGTGGAGGGCGCCGAAGTGCGTGTCTGCGACGCCGTCACGGGCCAGCCCCTGCCCTCAGGCCAGCGCGGCGAGCTGTGGATACGCGGGCGCGGCCTCATGCACGGCTACTTCCGCGACGCGCAGGCCACGGCCGCCGTGATGCGCGAAGGCGGCTGGTATGCCAGCGGCGACCTGGGCGAGCTGCATGCCGACGGCGCGCTGTTCGTGGCCGGACGGCTCAAGGAGATGATCATCCGCTCGGGCTTCAACGTCTACCCGGCCGAGGTGGAGCTGGCCCTCAACGAACTGCCCGGCGTGCAGCGCAGCGCCGTAGTGGGCCGGACCGAGCGCGATGGCAACGAGCAAGTCATCGCCTTCGTGGAACTGCGCCCCGGCGCCGTGCTCGACGCCCTGGCAGCGCACGGGCACCTGCGCCAGCGGCTTGCGCCCTACAAGCTACCCTCGCGCATCGTGACACTGGCAGAACTGCCCACCAGCCCCAACGGCAAGGTGCTCAAGCGGCTGCTGCAGGAGCAGGCGCAGGCACTCTGAGGCAAGTCCTGTGCAGGGCAGCCGTGAAGCCACCCTTCCAGATTGGCAAATTGAAGCGCGCCCGCAGTCCGGGCATGCTGGCAGGCAGCCGCGATTGCCAGCCGCCGGCACTGCCACGACGACCACGGAGGCCCCACCCATGCACCTGAGCGCACAGACCCACTACCAGGCCGAGCTCGACGCCGGCCGCTTCTGCCTGCAGCAGTGCCTGCAGTGCGCACGCCATGTCTTCACCCCGCGCGAGCTGTGCCCGCACTGCGGTGCCAGCACGCTGCGCTGGGTGCGCGCCAGCGGCGCTGGCACGGTCTACTCCGTCTCCACCATCGCACGCCAGCGCGACGAGGGCGGCAACTACAACGTGGCGCTGATCGATCTGGATGAGGGCGTGCGCATGATGGGCCGCGTCGAGGGCATCGCTCCTGAGGATGTGCGCATCGGCCAGCGCGTGCAGGGCCGTGTGGCGCAGCAGCAGGGACACGGCCTGGTGCTGTTCCGCCCTGTCCCGGCAAGGTCAGGCCCGGCCGGGGCAGGCCCGGCTCCAGGGACGCAGCCGGGAGATGCGCAATGAGCACACGCAGCACACGCATCCCCCGGTCCGCCCTGGACGCCGCCGCCGTGAACCGCCCGCTGCGCGGGCGCGTGGCCATTGCAGGCGCTGCCACCTATGGCTGCGGCGAGGCCCCTGGCATGGACGACATGACCCTGCTGGCGCGCGCAGCCCAGGCCGCCGTGGCCGATGCAGGCCTGTGCATGCAGGACATCGACGGCCTGGCCACCTGCAGCGTCAACGCCTGCATGTGGACCCTGCCCGTGATCGAGCACCTGGGCATCAACCCGACCTATGTGGACGGCACCATGGTCGGCGGCAGCAGCTTCATCGCCCACCTGCTGCCGGCCATGCGCGCGCTGGATGCAGGCCAGTGCCATGCCGTGCTGGTGTGCTATGGCAGCGCCCAGCGCTCGGCCACGTTCGGACGCCGAGAAAGCCAGGCCGCGCGGCGCCTGCTGGACCCGCTGCCCTACGAATTCCCGTACGAGCCCGTGCTGCCCGTGACCGCCTATGCGCTGGCCGCCGCGCGCCACATGCACGAATTCGGCACCACGCGCGCGCAATTGGCCGAAGTGGCCGTGGCTGCGCGCGCCTGGGCCCAGCGTAACCCCGAGGCGTTCATGCGCGATCCGCTGACCATCGAGGACGTGCTCTCGGCCCGCCCCATCGCCAGCCCCCTGGGCGTGCGCGACTGTTGCCTGGTCACCGACGGCGCAGGCGCCATCGTGCTGGTGCGCGCCGACCGTGCGCGTGACCTGCCCCAGCCGCCCGTCTATGTGCTGGGCAATGCCACGGCCATCTGGAGCCGCCAGATTTCCTGCATGCCCGACCTGACCACCACGGCGGCCGTGCAGTCGGGTGCCCAGGCCTTCGCCATGGCGGACCTGGCAGCCGCCGACATGGACATGGCCCAGCTCTACGACGCCTTCACCATCAACACCCTGCTGTTCCTGGAAGACCTGGGCTTTTGCGCCAAGGGCGAAGGGGGCGCCTTCGTGGACCAGGGCGGCATCGCGCCCGGCGGGCGGCTGGCCGTCAACACCAACGGCGGCGGCCTGTCGTGCGTGCACCCGGGCATGTACGGCATCTTCGCGCTGATCGAGGCCGTGCGCCAGCTGCGCGGCCAGGCCGGCCAGCGCCAGCTCGGGCGCCACCGCACGGCCGTGGTCCACGGCAACGGCGGCATGCTGTCGAGCCAATCGACCGCCATCCTCGGCACGGCCGAGGCGCTTTGACCGCACGCAGAAAGAGCACTGCCCATGATCCGAGACCCGCAAACCCTGGAGGCCCTGCTCGACAGCATGCGATAGCGCCTGGCACAGGCCCTATCGCAGCGCCAGCCGGCCCTGCGCATCGGCCACCAGCAGCTCCACCAGGTCCCGGGCAAATGAAGGCAGTGCCTGCAGGCTGCGCACGCAAATCTGCATCTCGCGCACCGACCAGGCATCCGACAGCGGCACGATGGCGATGTCCATGGACTGGGCATGGCGGCTGGCGGCCGACTCGGGCAACACGCCCACGCCCACGCCGGACTCGATCATGCGGCAGGCGGTCTCGAAATTGCCGACCTGGATGCGCTGCTTGATGGGCCGGTGCAGCTGGTCGCTGGCCTGCCGCAGGAAGGCATGGATGGCGCTGGATTCGTGCAGGCCCACATGGTCCAGCTCCAGCGTGTCGGCAAAGGGCAGCTGGGTCTGGCCATCCAGCGCATGGCCGCACGGCACGACCAGCACCAGACGGTCGCGGCGGTAGGGCAGCGTCTGCAGATTCTCGGTGCGCACCAGTCCCGCGACAATGCCGATGTCGGTCTGCCCCTCGGTCACGGCACGCACGATGTCGTGCGACAGGCGCTCGCGCAGGTCGATGTTCACATCGGGGTTGCTGCGCAGATAGTGGCGCAGCACGGGCGGCAGGAACTCGCCCAGCGAAGTGGTGTTGGCGAACACGCGCACATGGCCCTTGATGCCGCGCACATACTCCTGCATGTCGCCGCGCAGGTGCTCGATCTGGCCCAGCACCATGCGCGCATGGGTCACGAAGGACTGGCCCGGCGGCGTCAGCGTCACGCCCTGGCTGGTGCGGTACAGCAGCTTGGCGCCGATGCTCTCCTCCAGGTTCTTGATGCGCGTGCTGGCCGCCGGCAGGGAGATGAAGGACAGCTCCGCCCCGCGCGTCATGCTGTTGGCGTCGGCGATATGCACCATGAGGCGCAGATCCACAAGATCGAAATGCATGGCCATGCAGGCATTGTAGAAAGCCTGCCGCGCCACGATTTCAGACCAGTCTGATTGATGAAACACAAGGAAACAGGTTTCATCAGATGTGTGAAAACCCGATGCTTCCCCCTTCCCCAGACTGCGCATCTGCAGGATGCGCTCTGGCGCGCCCGTCCGCCGCAGAACGGGGGCAGCGCAGTGAAGCGGCATGGACTCAGGGCCAGCGCCATGCCTGGCCG
This sequence comes from Delftia sp. PS-11, assembly GCF_029870285.1. Taxonomy (GTDB): domain Bacteria; phylum Pseudomonadota; class Gammaproteobacteria; order Burkholderiales; family Burkholderiaceae_C; genus Comamonas. The sequence goes on along the minus strand of NZ_JACSYA010000005.1, from coordinate 112,595 downwards.
GGTGTGCAGGACATCCGGCTGGTTTCCGCCCTAGACAGCGGCAGCGTTCGCGGGGCATGCCCCCATTTCCCGCTCCTGCCCTGCCAGGCCGGAGGCATCGCCGGACCCTGCTTCGGCCCCTTTTTTTACGAGACACCACGGCACCGCCAAAGGGCCGTGGCCCCGCGCAATGCAAGCCTTTCGCAACCTCCGAATCTCCGCCAAGCTGCTGCTGTCCTTTGCGGCAGTGCTGCTGCTGACCAGCTTCCTGGGGCTGTACGCCGTGATGCAGCTGGGCAGCATCAACCAGGCATCTTCCGAACTGGCCAACCGGTGGATGCCTTCCTCGCGCATCCTGCTGGACATCCGCGCCTCGCTGGCCCGCTACCGGGTCAATGAGCTGCAGCACGTGATCTCGAACAGCAGCGAAGACATGGCTGGCTTCGAGAAGCTCATGGACTCACTGTGGCGCAGCACCATGCAGGACTATGAAGCCTATGCCCGCTACGCGGGCACGGACCTGGAACAGTCCGCCTACCGGCTGCTGGGAGAGCTGCTGGCGCAGTATGCCAAGGAGCATCCCGGCATCATGCAGCTGTCGCGCGAGCAGCGCACCGAAGAGGCCATGCAGGCCATGCAGGGCGTATCGCTGACCGTCAGCCGCAGCCTCTATGAGCTCATCGACCAGATGGTGCAGTCCAACCAGGATGGCGGCGCCCGGGCCAACCACCATGCCGATGCGCTGTACGCCAGCGCACGCAGCTGGGTCATCGGCATCCTGGCGGCCAGCGTGGCGCTGGGCATGGCCCTAGCCCTGGCACTGGCGCGCATCGTCTCGCGCCCGCTGAGCGAAGCCGTCAGGGTGGCGCAGGCCGTGGCCAACGGCGACCTGACGTGCCACATCGAATCGCGCGACAAGGATGAGACAGGCCAGCTGCTGCAGGCCCTGCGCACCATGGACCACAGCCTGGGGCAGATCGTGAGCCAGGTGCGCGCCAGCACGGACTCCATCGCCACGGCATCGAGCCAGATTGCGTCAGGCAACAACGACCTGTCCTCGCGCACCGAGCAGCAGGCCAGCTCGCTGCAGGAGACAGCCGCCTCCATGGAGGAGCTGACCTCCACCGTGCGGCAGAACGCCGACAACGCGCGCCAGGCCAACCAGCTGGCCCTGTCGGCATCGGCCGTGGCCAACAAGGGCGGCAGCGTGGTGGCGCAGGTGGTGGACACCATGGATGCCATCCATGCCTCCTCGCAGCAGATCGCCGACATCATCGGCGTCATCGATGCGATTGCCTTCCAGACCAACATCCTGGCGCTGAACGCGGCGGTGGAAGCGGCCCGCGCGGGCGAGCAGGGCCGGGGCTTTGCCGTGGTCGCATCCGAGGTACGCAACCTCGCCCACCGCAGCGCCACGGCGGCCAAGCAGATCAAGACGCTGATCGAGGACTCGGCCAGCAAGGTCAGCAACGGGTCGGCGCTGGTCATGCAGGCAGGGCAGACCATGCAGGAGATCGTGTCCAGCGTGCGCAACGTGACCGACATCATGGGAGAGATCACGGCCGCCAGCCAGGAGCAGACGGCAGGCCTGGAGCAGATCAACCAGGCCATCTCGCAGATGGACCAGGTCACGCAGCAAAACGCCGCCCTGGTCGAAGAAGCGGCCGCTGCGGCCCAGTCGCTGCAGGAGCAGGCCTATGGCCTGCAGCAGGCCGTGAGCGTTTTCCAGCTGGAACAGGGCGTGGAACTCGAAGCCCTGCCCGGCACCGCACCGGTGGCCAGGCTGCGCGCCTCGGACCAGCCCGGCCAGTGGGTGGCGCGCTGACGCCGGGCGCTGCTGCTCACACGCTCTCAGAAGGAATGCGCCACGCCCACGCCGAAGGCCGTGCGCGGGCTCTGGCGCTCATAGCGCTGATGGCCCAGACTGGTGTAGAGCATGGTGCGCCTGGACAGCCTGTACTCGGCGCCCAGTGACAGCATGCGGCGGGTATCGCTGTCCAGGCGCTGGCGCGCATAGCTGGCCTTGAGCGTGGCCGCACCCACGCCATAGGTGGCACCCAGCGACACCATGCGCGATCTGTCCGGGCCATTGCCGGGCGTGCCGGACTTGCTGCGGTCATAGGCCAGCATCACGGCAGCCGCGCCCAGGCGGTACTTGCCGCCCAGGTACAGGTCGCTGTCGCCGCTGCCGTTGCGCTCATGCGCCAGCATGGCTGCCACCGGCCCCCGGTCGTAATTGACCGAGACCGAGCGCGCACGGCCCTGGCGGCCCGGCGCCTGGGTGCGCTCGGGCGAGGCGCTCCAATGCACCGTGAAACCGGCCAGCTGGGGCGAGTCGTAGAACACGCCATTGGCCATGCGGCCATATTCCGGCGAGCCGTTGTTGCTGGCGCGGTCCGTCGGCGTCAGGTAGTGGGCCATGTGCCAGGCCGGCGAGGCAATGCGGTTGAAATTGCTCCAGGGATCGAAGCGCCACTCCTGGCTCCACAGCGCGCTGAGCGCCCGGCCCAGGCGCAGATGGCCCCAGGCGCCCTGCAGGCCCACCGTGGACTCGTCATGCCAGAAGGGCTTTTTGCCCGCATCCTCGGACAGGCCCGTATCAAGGTCGAAGCGCGTGCTCAGCCGGAACGTGGCCTTGAGGCCACCGCCCAGGTCCTCGAAGCCGGACAGTGCCAGGTTGCTGCGCTGGATGGTGCCCAGCCTGCTGGTCTTGTCGAAATCCCGGAACACGCCAGCGTCAAGGTAGCCGCTGATGGATACGCCGGACGCGGCGGACTGGGCGGCAGCGGGCACGGTGGCCGCGAGCGCCAAAAAAGCAATGGTCAGACGGGAAGGACTGCGCATCCTGAAAGTACTCCTGATCAGTCATGGCACCGCGCCGGCACGTCAGGCAAGGTCGTGGGCGGCGCAGGCAATGGCCACACGGCGGTGGCTGGATGGCGCGCAGGCGGGCCGGCAGCCCGCTGCGACATGAAGGCAGCCGGAATGCAGATCGCAGCAGGTTCGCTGCACATGCCGGCCAAAGACGCCATCCGCGCAAAAGGCGGATAGCCGGAGGACATTATGAAAGCGCAGGCCGGCCATGACCACGCCGCCGTCAGGCCCGGTCAGTTTTGCGGCACTGCCCGCCGCATCAGCGGGCCCGCTCCATGCGGGACACGGACCATATCCGGTTCATCTCGCTGCAAAACGGCTGGGCGCAGGGCGCGCGGCCCTCGTACTGGCAGCCCTTGGTCGTGCAAAGGTGCGAGCGGTGCTCGCCCATCGCGCCGCGCTCGCGCGGCAGCGCGCCCGATGCCTGGGCCACGGCCATCTGCAGCCAGGGGTCGCCACGGTTTTGCAGCAGTTGCTGCACCTCCTGCGCCATCACGGGCGACAGGGCCGCGAAAGGCGTGGCAGGCTGCGCCTGCACACCGGCCTGGCGCATGGGCTGCAGCTCCAGCAGCAGCAGCGCGCTGGTGCGCGACTGCGGCTCGCCGCTCGGCTGCAGCACCACGGCCACCGGGCCCGAGCCCAGGGACTGCAGCGGCACATCCAGGGACAGGCGCAGACCGGCAGATGCGGGCCCCGCCGCCGCCAGCGAGCCCGCTGCGGCAAGGGCTACAGGCACGCCTGCCACAGGGGTGCCTGCCGCAGGTCCGCCTGCCGCAGGTCCGCCGCCAGCGGCCAGCGCCACGGCGGCGCCCTGGGCCTGCGCCCAGGCCTGCGGGACCTGCAGGCTCAGCACAAAGCCGCGCTCGCCCTGCGGGGTCACCAGCGTGCCCTGCTGCACCCACCAGTTCTGCAATGGCGGCAGCGCCGGGGACGCTGGCGCTGCGCCCGAAAAGGCTGCCTGCTGCGCCGCGCCCGACGCAGCGGCGCCCGACGCAGCCGTAGCCAGCAAGGCATCGGCCACGGAGGCCCTGGTCACAGCAGCGGCCAGGGCTGCGGCAGTGGCGGGCGCAGCGGCAGACGCCGCAGGTGCGGCAGGAGGCAGCCCGGCGGCCGATGCCGCCGGCGCAGCGCCGGACGCTGCACCTGGAACGGATGCAGGCACGCCGGCCTGCGCACTGGCTGGCGCATTGGCGGACGGGTTGGCGGGCGCATTCGCTGGCCGAGGGACTCCCGGGCTGGAGGCGCCCTGGGTGCTCCCCCCCGAAGCGGGCGCAGCGGCGCCCGACGCAGCGGCGCCCGACGCAACGGCGCCCGACGCAGCCGCCCCCTTGGCAGCGACTGCCAGCGCCTGCATCAGCGCGGCCGAACCGGGCTGGGCGGCCAGCAGCTGCAGGGGCCGCTGCGGCTGCGTGCCGATCTGGTCCAGCAGGGTCTGCAGCACCTGGCTCAAAACCTGGGAGACGCCCTGCGCAGGCCATTGCGGCGCAGGCGCGCCCGGCGTGGCCTGCACCTGCCGGGCCAGTTGGGCCACCAACTGCTCGAAGGCCTGCAGCCGCAGGCTCTGCAGCATCTCGGCAGACCAGCGCACCGCCGTGGCGGGAGGCGGTGGCACAGGGGCCGTGACGGCGCCCGACACGGCGGCGCCCGACGCGGCGGCGCCCGACGCAACAGCGCCCGACACAGCAGGGCTGGACGATGGCGGCACGGCAGACACAGGGGTGGCTGCGGCTGCCGGCACGGGCAAGGCCACAGAATTGGCAGGGGCGGGAACGGGCGGCAGCGGAGAGTTCACGTCAGAGGCCTTCGGTGGGGCGAGCCGCCATGGCCCGCTGCCTGCATTCTGGCACTACGCGCGCAGGGCGGATCAGGCCGATTCGGGGTAGAACAGGCGGCGCGTGGGCGTGGAATGCACGGCGCGCGCGATGGCGCCGATGTGGTCGGGCGTGGTGCCGCAGCAGCCGCCCACGATGTTGACCAGGCCTTCGGCCGCGAACTCATGCACCAGACGGCTCGTGACCTCGGGGGTTTCGTCGAAGCCGGTGTCGCTCATGGGGTTGGGCAGGCCCGCATTGGGATAGCAGCTGATGAAGGTCTCTGGCGCGGCCTTGTTCAGTTCCTGGACATAGGGGCGCATCAGCGCCGCGCCCAGGGCGCAGTTCAGGCCGATGGACAGCGGGTTGGCATGGCGCACGCTGTGCCAGAAGGCGGTCACCGTCTGGCCCGAGAGAATGCGGCCCGAAGCATCGGTCACCGTGCCGCTGATCATGATGGGCAGGCATTCGCCGGTCTGCTCGAAGGCCTCGTCCACGGCAAACAGCGCCGCCTTGGCGTTGAGCGTATCGAAGATGGTCTCGACCAGGATCACGTCGGCGCCGCCTTCGATCAGCGCCAGCGTCTGCTCCAGGTAGGCCTGGCGCAGCTGCTCGAAATTCACATTGCGGGCGCCCGGGTCGTTCACATCGGGGCTGATGCTGGCAGTCTTGGGCGTGGGGCCCAGGGCGCCGGCCACATAGCGGGGATGGTCGGGCGTGCTGTACTTGTCGCAGGCCGCGCGCGCCAGCTGGGCGCTCCTGAGGTTCATCTCATAGGCCAGATCGGCCATATGGTAGTCCTCCTGCGCGATGGTGGTCGCGCCGAAGGTGTTGGTCTCGATCAGGTCGGCGCCAGCGGCCAGGTATTTTTCATGGATATCGCGGATCACGTCCGGGCGCGTGAGCGACAGCAGCTCGTTGTTGCCCTTGACGTCGTGCGCAAAGTCCTTGAAGCGCTCACCCGCACCGCCGGGGCCGGCATAGCCTTCGCCCCGGTACTGGGCTTCGCCCAGCCGGAAGCGCTGGATCATGGTGCCCATGGCGCCGTCGAGAATGACAAGGCGCTGGGCAAGGGTGGCGGGAAGCTGTTGGGCGCGGGTGTACTGGGGCAGGCTCATGGACTGCGATTGTAGGAACTCCGGGCGGCCCCTGCCCGGTGAGGGCCTGGACCGTGCAGGCCTGCGGGGCCTTGACTGCCTGCGCAAGACCCGAGTCCCCGCAGGCATGGCACAGGCCCTGCGCGTGGCCCAGGCCCTACACTGCCAAGCCATCCGCCCAGGTGAAACGCACAACGGGATGCACAACGCATGAATCTGCTGGCCCAAGCCATACTGTCCCGGCGACAGGGACGCAACGAACGCCTCAGCACCGTGAGGGTGCTGGCCCTGGAGCCGCCCTCCGGCGGTGGCGCCGCCGCGCGCCATGTCGTGACCCTGCAGGTCGCGCAGCTGAAAGCCGGCATCGCCACCCAGGTCGATGACGGCACGCTGACCCCTTTGCCGGTGGCGCTGGAGACCGCACACCAGCGCGCGCTGGCCTATGTGCGCCAGCGCCTGGGGGCAGGCGATGCCTTGCAGTCGCAGCATGGCTTCGCCGAGCTGGACGCTGCGGACCAGGCATCCCCGGGCACGCAGGTGCCAGGACAGGCCACGCCGCCGCAGCTGCCCGAATCCCCGGTCCAGGCCCAGGCCATTGCCGCCCTGTGCCGGCGGCTGGATGGCAACGCCTGGCGGCTGATGACGCCCGCCCGGCAGGCACGGCTGGTATGGCGACTGGCGGACTATGCGGACCCTGCGCGCGGCGGCGATGCCCAGCGCCTGCTGGACGCGCAGGTCCCCCGCCTGGTGGCGCTGCTGGGCAGTGGCGACGATCTGCTCGACTATTGCCTGGCGTACCTGATCGGACGCCTGGGCGATGGCGGCGCCGCCGTCGCCATGCAGGCCCTGTCGCAGCGCGGGCGCAGCGAGGCCACGCGGGATCTGGCGCGCCAGGCCTGGCTGGCCCTGCTGCAGCCGCAGGAGCGACAATCCGAACTGCAGGCGCACCACGCGGCCTGGCAGGCGCTGGCAGCGCAGGACAGCCGCCTGGATGTGCCGGACGAAGCGAACGAGGCGTTTCTGGACTTCCTGGAACGCCTGCAGCCGCACCAGTGGCTGATGGCCGAGGAACTTGGCGCGCATGACGGCGAAGTCCGCCAGCGGCTGCTCGAATGGCTGGCATGCCTGCCACTCACGGGCGCAGGCTGGCCCGCCATCCGGCGCATCCACAAGCGCGCCGAGTGGCGGCGCGACTGCGCGCTGCTGGCCGTGCTGCATGCACGCTTCGATGGCCCGTCCGATGACCACGCCGCATTCGGCCGCAAGACCTCGCTGTACCTGCGCCTGCGGGGCTGGCGCTATCTGCGGCGCATGGCTGGCGCCGATCACAGCGCCAGCGCCGCGCATGCCACGGCCCTGCTCGAAGCCATGGACCGCGCATGCGCGCTCCAGCCCGCCTCGCGCACGGGCCGCCCGCCCGAGTCGCGCTGGCTGCTCGCGGCCCAGCTGCTGCTGCCGCGCTGGCCGCAGCTGCACGCATCGACGCGCTCGCATGTCTGGCATACCGATGCGCCGCTGAACCTGGAACAGCTGCCGCCGGCCCGGGTCGATGGGCTCGCAGCCATGTGGGATGCGCACCCCCGCCAGCTGCTGCACCTGGTGGGCAGCGCGCAGTCCGTCCTGCTGCGCTGGTCGCTCACGCGTGCGCTGCAGGAGCAGCAGGCGTTTCTCGGCCAACTCGATGCGCAGGATGCCGCCCCGCTGCTGCGCAACAGCTATGCGCCAGCCGCCGCGCTGGGCCTGGAGATCGCGCAGCAGCGCATGGCTGCGCTGGCGGACAGCGCAGCGCGCCGCCCCTGGCTGCTGGTGCTGGCGCAGTGCGGCGACGGGCCAGCGGCCAGCCACCTGGACTCCTGGCTGTCGCGCGACCGCGCGGGCGCGGCACGCGACGCCGAGCTGGTGGCAGCCCTGCTGCTGTCGCCTTCGGCCGCCTCGCGCACGCAGGGCCTGGCGCTGTTCGTCTATGCCAATGCCCAGGCCGTGGCCCTGGCCCTGCTGGCAGCGCTGCCGGCGCTGGATGCGGCCGGCCCGGCGCTTGCGGACATCCAGGGCACGGTGCAATCGCTGTTTGAGAACCAGGGCCCGCTGGCAGCGCAGGCAGGCAGCGTTCCTGCAGCGCCGCTGCAACATCTGCTGACCCATTCGCAGGCGGCGCTGGCGGAGATGGCCACTGCCTGGCTGCTGGCCCACCCCGAGGGACTGCGCACCCTGCCGCCGGCTGCGCTGCGCGCGCTGCTGGCCAGCGAGGAGCCCGCGCGCATGGCCTGCGGCATCCGGCTCATGGGCAGCCTGGGCGATGCGCTGCTGGCCGGGCAGGCCGACATGCTGGCCGAGTTCGCGGTGTCGCCGCATGCCGTGCTGCGCGCGGCGGCAGGCCCGCTTGTCGAGCGCCTGTCGGGGGATGCCCGCTGCAACGCACAGATCGCCGAGCGCCTGCACGAGGCCTTGTTCCGCGCGGAAAAGGCCCCAGGCGTGCACAACGCCGCGCTGCGACTGCTCACCGGCGCACTGGCCGCCGTGGCACCGGCCCGCGATGCATCGGGCATCTGGCGCGCGCTGCAGGCCCAGGCCACCGGCGCGCAGCGCTATGGCGCCTGGGGCCTGCAGGCACTGGACATCCAGGCCTACAGCCTGCGCCAGTGGGCCACGCTGGCGCGGCATGCCGATGCCGGCGTGCGCGCGCTCAGCCGCCAGCGCATCGATGCGCGCCTCACGCCCATGGAGCAGACGCTGGCCGATCAGGCAGAGCAACTGCTGCCGCTGGCCGACGCCCAGTTCGCCGACACGCAGCAGTACGCGCGCACCCTGTTCGGCGAGCGGCTGCCCGCCAGCGCGCTGTCGCCGCAGCTGCTCATCGCCTGGGTCGATCATCCCCAGCCCTGGGTGCAGGCCCTGGGCCGCCAGCGGCTCACGCAGCACATGGATGCGCCCGAGGCCAGCCTGTGCCTGACACGGCTGGCCCAGCACCCGGGCACCAGCGTGCAGCTGTTCGTCACCCAATGGCTGCTGAGCCTGCCCGATGAACCGCCGGCGCAGCGCGCAGCGCGCCTGCAGGAGCTGCAGCCGTACTTTCTGGCCGTGCTCAGCCAGGTGCACCGCGCGCGCGCCAGCAAGACACGCGTGCTGCACTTCCTGCGCAGCCAGGTGCAGGCACCGGAGACCGCTGCCGTGGTGGCCGCCATCTTTGCGCGCCAGGTGGTCAGCGCCAGCCACGCCGACCAGCCCGACTATGTGGCCGGGCTGCGCGACATCGTGCAGCGCCACCCCCAGCTGGCCCAAAGCTTCATGCAGCCGCTGGCCGTGGAGCGGCGCGGCGCAGCGGACCCGGTTTCCCTCTGAGCAGCGCGGAGTTGACAGGACATGGAATTTCGCTATCAGTACTACGGCAGCACCCAGGTCAGCGGCACGGCCGGGGAGCAGGCCTTTTCCTTCGCGCCCGACCTGCTGCGCCCGCCCACGCGCTTCGACGGCCTGCTGCGGCGCGACGGCCCGGCCTGCCTGCAGGTGCGCGAGGGGCTGTCCGCGCTGCACAGCGTGGTGGTCAGCGACCTGCGCACGCGCGGGCGCGACAAGACCGCCTACCGCGAATGGCTGCAGGCGCACGAGGCACAGCTGCTGGCCGGGTTCATGGCCGATACCGGCGGCGCCCGGGCGCGGGTTCAGGAAATCAGCGCCGAACTCAAGGGCCTGCGCGAGACGCGCAACCAGGTGCTGACCCCCTTCTACCAGGCGCAGCGCAAGTACTTCGACTGGCTGTACACGGCCCACCGCGATGCCTGGTTCGTGCTCGACCCCGTGATCACCGTGCACCCGGACCGCCTGCTGTTCGAGGCCTTCAGCCAGGACGAATCGAGCTACTGCGCCGTCAGCATCCGGCACGAGGCTTTCGAGCATGCGGGCGAGCGGGTCTGCGGCACGACCAACATCGACTACTCGGCCAGCCTCTACGAAGAGTTCCAGAAAATCCGCACCTACAAGGACACGCGCCTGACGCTCGCCCCCTCGGGCCTGGACGTGCAGGTGGGCAGCGACCCGGCGCTGCGCGAGGCCAAGATCGACCTGCCCGACAGCTGGCTGCGCGGCTTCGTGCAGGTATCGAGCGCCATGGCGCTGCCCGCCACCGTGCTGGAGCTGCACCCCATGGACCTGTTCAACATCTGCGCACGGCTGCGCGCGCGGCGCGAGCGCCACGGCCCGCGCGCGCTGCGCTTCGAGCTGGCGCCGGGCCAGGCACCCGCCGTGGTGTTCGAGCCCTGGGAAGAACGCCTGGTCACCAAGCGCTCGCAGATCCTCAGCGAAGGCACCGCGCCCGCCAGCGGCGCCATCCGGCTGTGGGGCCGCAGGCGCCTGCTCACGCTGGAGCGCCTGATACCGCAGGCCACGCGCGTGCGCGTTCACCTGCTGGGCAGCGGCATGCCCAGCTTCTGGGTCATCGAGCTGGGCCTGGTCACCGTCACCCTGGGCCTGTCGGGCTGGAGCGCGAACGACTGGGCCGCCAGTGCGCGCTTTCACCTGATGGCGCCCCAGGCCGATGTGCGGCAGGCCGAAGTCGATGCCGTGGGCCGGCAGCTGCAGTCCTGCTGGCAGGCCAGCGCCCAGGCGCTGGCCCAGGCCACGAACCTGTCCACCGCCCAGGTCCATGCAGCCATGCTGCGCTGGATGCAGGCCGGCCGCGCCGTCTATGACCTGGATGCAGGCCGCTACGCCTGGCGCGAGCTGCTGCGCGAGCCCTTGCCGGCCAGCCTGCTGCAGCCCGCCCACCCTGAGGAAGACAAGGCGCTGGCACTGGTGCGCGGCCAGCGCATCGCCGCCCCGCGCGTGGAGCAGCACGAGGGCCTCACCCACATCAGCGGCCAGATCCCGCGCGCCGATGGCAAACGCCTGTTCGACACCCTGCTTGCGCTCGATGCCGACGAGCGCCTGGCCGATGCGCGCTGCAGCTGCAACCACTACCTGCAGCACCGGCTGCGCCAGGGCCCCTGCGAACACATGATCGCGCTGCGCCTGGTGGCGCAGGCGCAGCTTGATGCGGCACGCCCGCAGGCAGGCACCCCAAGACAGGCCACCGGACAAGGAGAAATTGCATGAACAGGCCACAGTGCCCTACACTCCCACACGGAGCGACGCGCAGGCTCTTGCAACCCGGGCGGTGTTTCGCCGCCCTTGTGAACTGCCGTTTCATGCACCACGGGCGCCGTTTTCACTGTGCCGCCCCAGTGACGGCATGCGTTTTCCTGAGTGGCTTGCCACAAGCGAAGCACGCATGCCGTCACGGGGCGGCGTCGAGCGAACAGCTCCCGTCCCGTGAGCCCTGCGGGCTCTTCGACGAGAAGCGCGTCGCTCCACTTTTCGCTGTGCCCGGCACCCTTGCACGCCGGGCCTGCCTGCCGGGGGTTGCCGCATGAGCCAGCCGCAACCTACGCGCTCCGAAATCTACGAACGCATCAAGGCATCGAGCAAGCAGGAAGTCATCCTGGAGGAAATGCAGCGCCTGGGCTTCTGGCCCAAGGACCAGGGACAGCCGCAGCTGGCCGCCGCCCATATCCAGCGCGAAGGCGATCTGCAGCGCGAACTCGCCGAACTGCGCCAGCAGATCGCATTGCGCCAGGACCCGGAGCGCGCACTGCGCCAGATGCGCAAGGAGCGCATGCAGCAGGCGCTGGCCCGGCGCGAGGAAACCAAACGCCGCCAGGCCCAGGAACGCCATGACAGGGCGCAGGCCTGGCATGCAAAGCGGGCCACGCACGTGGGCTACCTGGGCCCCGGCATCTCCGCCGCCCTGCAGGCGCCGCAGCCCGACGGTGCGGCACCCGTTGGTGCGGCACCCGTTGGTGCGGCACCCGTCGGTGCGGCACAGGAACCCCAGCAAGGCAAGGCACGGGAGCGCAGGCAGGCCGACCCGAAACGGCTGGCCCGCCACGGACTGCCGCCCCTGGAGCATGCCGCCCAGCTGGCCCAGGCCATGGGCATCACGGTGGCGGAGCTGCGCTTCCTGAGCTTTCACCGCGAGGTGGCGCGCACCCACCACTACCATGCATTCACACTGCCCAAGAAGACCGGGGGCGAACGGCTGATCTCCGCACCCATGCCCCGCCTCAAGCGCGCGCAGTACTGGGTGCTGGACAACATCCTGGCCCGGGTGCCCGCGCACGACGCCGCGCACGGCTTTCTCGCGGGCCGCTCCATCGTCAGCAACGCCGCGCCGCACGCGGGGTGCGACGTGGTCATCAACCTGGACGTGAAGGACTTCTTTCCCAGCATTGCCTTCGGCCGCATCAAGGGCGTATTCAGGCAGCTGGGCTACGGCGAAGCCATCGCCACCATCCTGGCCCTGCTGTGCAGCGAAAACCGCGCCCAGGCCTGGATGGTGGATGGAGAAAAGCTGTTTGTCGGCGGCAAGGCGCGAGAACGCGTGCTGCCCCAGGGCGCGCCCACCAGCCCCATGCTCACCAACCTGCTGTGCCGCCGCCTGGACCGCCGCCTGCGCGGGCTGGCCGGACAGCTGGGCTTTACCTACACGCGCTACGCGGACGACCTGACCTTCTCGGCATCGGGCCAGGCCGCGCGCGACCACGTGGGACGGCTGCTGGGCCGCGTGCGCTGGATCCTGCGCGACGAAGGCTTCACGCCGCACCCCGACAAGGAGCATGTGATGCGCAAGGGCCGGCGCCAGGAGGTCACGGGACTGGTGGTGAACGGCACAAGGCCCGGCGCATCGCGCGAGATGCGCAGGCGCCTGCGCGCTGCGCTGCACCGCGCAACACAGAACACCGCGCCGACCCAGCCCTCTGTGCCTGCCCGCGCAGCGCACTGGCAAGGCCATCCGGCCCGACCCTCGCAACTGCTGGGACTGGCGCAGTTCGTGCATCAGGTGGACCCCGCCCAGGGCAGGCCGCTGCTCGCGCAGGCCCGCCAGCTCACGCGCAGCCCCATCGACCGTGCGAACGAGGCCCTGCGCGAAGCCAGCCGCCAGGACCGCGTGGCCACCAGCGCACAGCCCCCGTCAGCCACATCGTTCCGGCAGCGCGCGGCCACGGGGCAGGCACCCGTGCTGGCCAGCGGCACGCCCTGGTGGCAGCCCGGCGCACCGGCTGCGCCCGTGGTGGAGAAAACCGATCAGCAGCGGCGCGAGGAGCGGCAACAGCAGCGGCTGCAGCAACGCCAGGCAGCGCATGCCCAGGTCGCCGCAGTGGCAGAAACGGCGGCGGCGCCCATTGCCCCGGCAGACACCGGCCTCCCGCAAACGCCCGGTGCGGCCCCGGGCGAAAGCCCGTCCCCTGCCCCGCAAGGCTCACCGCTGCGCGGCCTGCTGACCTACTGGGCGCAGATCGCGGTGTGCTTCGTGCTGGGCACGGTCTTCCAGGCCCGCATGATCACCGTGGTCGGCATCGTCCTGACCATCCTCCTCAAGTACCGGCGCCTGCAGCGCTGGGACATGTTCGCCGGGGCGATGGTGCTGGCCGTGCTGATCGGGCTGGGGCTGCGGCATGTGCCAGGGTAGGCCCCACATGGTCCATGCCTTGCATTCAAAGATCCAAATTAAACAATCCAATGGGACTTAAAGTTCATTTACTTACATTTATCAGATTATTCTGAGAAAGTCTTAATACCCAATTGCCCACCTTCTTGTCTATAATTGCCTTTCATCAAGAGAAGGTAGGCCACCCCTCAAGGCGGCCAATCAAATGGAACGCCGAATCAACATACATACGCCGTTGGGCGATCAACTGCACTTTCGTGAACTGAGGGGGCAGGAGATCGTCAGCGGCAACCATGATTCCGATCTGCTGCGTGAGCAGTTGGACATCAAGCAGCATCTGACCGAGCACAGAACGCCAGCAACCAATCGCATTGGTGATATTTTTAGTAGTCTTATTACATATATCACAAAATGCATCGCTTCAAAATCGCGCAAAAACCGGGTCCGAAACTGAAGCAGTTTCATCATAACAAGCCTGAGCCATTCAACAAATGATCACATAACCTTTCAATATAAAAAAACTTAGACCAACGAATGAATCGACCAACTTCATAAGTAGTCAATAGTTTTCAAATTTGAGACTCACAACGGCTCTGGCACTCGCGTCCATGACTTGCAAAAAACTGCCAACGACAGCAAAAATATTCGCTCCAGCATCAATGGCAGCACTCCTTGAAACGCAGAATGAAATTTAAGAAATGAGGTTTTTATGGCCACCAAACGTCCAGTTTTCAGTCAAGCATGGCATGCCTTCATGGCAGTTCGCATTCCCGTTAAAGAGGTAGGCCGAAAGATCGGCGGGATGGTTCAAAAGAACACCGAAATTGACCCTAAGCTTGGTGGATTTGAGAACGCCTGCCCAATCAGGATGAGCTATGTACTTAACATGACAGGATTTCCAATTCCCAAGGGAAGCACCTACAAAACTGTGAGTGGGTCCGACGGTAGACAGTACATGTACAGAGTGGCAGAAATGATGACGTACTTGGAAAAAACTTTTGGCAAGGCTGACAAAACCGTACGCTCACCAAAGACCACTGATTTCACGGGAATGAAGGGAATCATCGTCGTCAAAGGCCACGGATGGGGCAACGCAATCGGTCATGTCACCTTATGGGACGGCACAAAATGCTCTGACACTTGTCACTTGATGTCTGACCCAGACAACGGCACGTTCGTACCCGATATTGCATCCATTTGGGTTTTGCCATGAAGACCACTATCTTGCTATGGATCTTGGCTGGTGTCGCTGCCACAACTGTGCAGGCGCAGACGCTCCCGCAAACAAGCAGGTACAGCCAGAAAACTCTCCTGAAAAATTGGGCACTCAGTATTTGTTTGGCGCAAGTGGCTCAGGATGAACGCACCGCTAAGGATGCAGGGTCTACTGCCGGCGCCTACCTGGAGTTTGGCAAGCAAGACTTGGCTGTGTATGACGACCTCCGGGCTCTGGTTGCCAAGTATGTTGCGCTGAAGTACGGTGGTTCAGTTTCCTCGGAATTCAACACAATGAAGTGCATTGATCTGTTTCACAGCAAGGAACTTGACCAGTTCACTTCCAAGGCGGTGAAGACCAGGTAAAAGGATTAGGATTTCAAATCCGCATAACACCAAGCTTCCCAGCGAAGAAGACAGCAGATGCGAGGATGGTGATGCGTCTGATGAAATACAGGCGCATCGCTTCAACAGCGCGCAGGACCTGGAGCAGACGATGACGCCATGGCATCGGATCACAAGCCTGAGCTGTTCAACTTCCTTCACTGAACAGGCATGGGCTGGTGCAGCCCGTACCCGTCCCCGGCAGGGCGCAGTGTCAGCCTGGCTGGCGCACGAAATCCAGCACGGCCTGCAGCATACGCTGCAGCGTGGGCTGGATTTGCGCGGCGCGCTCGGGCAGGTAGCCGAAAGGCAGGGCTTCCTGCATGTAGCTGCACTGGGTCATCTCCAGCTGCACGGCATGGATGCCGGCCTGGGGCTGGCCGTAGTGGCGCGTGATGTAGCCACCCGTGAAGCGGCCGTTGAGCACGCTGGTGTGGCCGGGCGCGGTCCTGGCAATCTGCAGCAGCTGCTCGGCCAGGGGCAGCGCGCAGCTGCTGCCCTGGCCCGTTCCCAGGTTCAGGTCGGGCAGTTTGCCCTCGAAAAAGCGCGGCAGCACCGAGCGGATGGAGTGCGCATCCCACAGGGCCACCGAGCCATGCAGGGCGCGCAGGCGGTCCAGTTCGGCGCGCAGCTGCGCATGGTAGGGGGCCCAGAAGGTGTCGCGGCGCTGGGCGATCTCGGCGTCGGAGGGCACATCGGCCGGGTCGGCGTACAGCGGTGTGTCGTCAAAGGTGTCCACGGGGCACAGGCCGGTGACGCTCTGGCCCGGATAGAGGCTGGCGCCATCGGGCGGACGGTTCAGATCCACCACATAGCGCGAGTGCGTGGCCACGAGGATGGAGGCGCCCATGTCCCTGGCGAAGTCGTAGAGCAGGGGCAGGTGCCAGTCGGTGTCGGGCACCTGGCGGGCCTCGCCGGTCAGCCGTGCGGCGATGGCGGGCGGCACATGGGTGCCGGCATGGGGCATGGACAGCAGCAGGGGCGCCGTGCCCTGATGGAAAACAAAGGCGGGGATGTCGGTCATGGCGTGACAGGCGGTACAGGTGGAGTTGTCAGGACGTGATCAGGGCCGAGCGCGCGGCAACGAAGGCCTGGGCCGCATCATCGCGCAGCGCATGCCGGCCGGCGGCCACGCGCTGCGTGCCGCCCACCCACAGGCTGTGCAGTGCGCTGCTGCGGTGGCTGCCGAAGACATGGGCCGAGAGCATGGCCTGCACGGGCAGGCCGGCCAGGGCCAGATGGGCCGGGTCCAGCGCCAGGAAGTCGGCCTGCTGGCCTGCGGCCAGCCCGCCCACGGGCCGGCCCGAAGCCTGGGCACCGCCGCGCACGGCGGCGCTCCACAGCGCCGTGCCGACCTGGGGGTCGGGGCCGGCGAGCACGTTGCGCTGGCGCAGCGACAGGCGCTGGCTGTATTCGAGCATCAGCAGCTCTTCGGCTGCGTTGACGCAGGCATGGCTGTCCGAGCCCACGCCCCAGGCACCGCCATGGCTCAGCCACCGGGGCATGTCGAAGATGCCGTCGCCCAGGTTGGCCTCGGTGGTGGGGCAAATGCCGGCCACGGCGCCGCTGCGCGCGGCGCCCGCGTATTCGGCGGGCGTCATGTGCGTGGCATGGACCAGGCACCAGCGCGCATCCACGGGAGCGTGCTCCAGCAGCCACTGCACGGGGCGCTGTCCGCTCCAGGCCAGGCAGTCATCCACCTCCTGGGTCTGCTCGGCGATGTGGATGTGGATGGGCGCGCGCGCATCCAGCGCGGCCAGGCCCTCGACGGCCTCGCGCAGGCTGTCGGCAGGCACGGCGCGCAGCGAATGCGGCGCCAGGCCCAGGGCCGCGCCCTGGGCCCGCACCTCGGGCAGCAGGCGCTGCAGCAGGGCAAGCATGCTGGCGGTGCTGCGGATGAAGCGTGCCTGGTCGGCGCGCGGCGGCTGGCCGCCGAAGCCGCTGCTCTGGTAGAGCACGGGCAGCAGGGTGATGCCGATGCCGGCCTGGCGCGCGGCGCGCAGCAGCGCCAGGGACAGTTCGGCATCGTCGGCATAGGGCCGCCCATCCGCGTCATGGTGTACGTAGTGGAATTCGCAGACGCTGGTGTAGCCGGCCTCCAGCATCTCCACGTAAAGCCAGGTGGCAATGGCCTGCAGCGTCCCGGGCGTGATGCGGCCCGCGAAGCGGTACATGAGGTCGCGCCAGCTCCAGAAGCTGTCGCGGGCCTCGGCGCGGTATTCGGTCAGGCCCGCGAAGGCACGCTGGAAGGCGTGCGAATGCAGGTTGGGCATGCCCGGCACCAGGGGGCCCGGCGCGCGCGGCGCGGTGCCGGGCAGGGCATGCGGCTGCACGGACAGCAGGGTTCCCGCGCCATCCCAGCGCAGCAGCACATCGCGCGCCCAGCCGCCGGGCAGCAGCGCATGTTCGGCGAACAGCGCCCCTGCGCAGTCGGCGGCATGCGGACGCCTGCCGGTGGCGGCGTCCGTGGTGTCGGTGGCGTCAATGGCCGGGATGGCAGATGCGTTCATCGGTCGAATACCTTGCCGGGGTTGAGAAGATGCAAAGGGTCCAGCGCCTGCTTGATGGCGCGCATGGCGGCCAGTTCTGCCGGCGTGCGGCTGGCGCCCAGGTAGGGTTTCTTGTGCAGGCCGATGCCATGCTCGGCCGAGACGCTGCCGCCAAACTCGCCCACCAGGCGGTACAGCGCGGCCTCGACGCCTTCGCAGTCGCCGCCTGCCGTGGCGCCATCGACGGAGACATGGAGGTTGCCGTCGCCCACATGCCCGAAAAACAGCGAGTGGTGGCCGGGCCAGCGCGCATCGAAGGCGGCGCGGCAGGCGTCGGCGAAGCGGCCGATGTCGGCCTGGGGCAGGCTGACATCGAAGTTGACGGCCGGATGCATGTGGGTGTTGAGCTCGGCGGGCGCCTCGCGCAGCTTCCACAGCTGGCGCGCCTGGGCCACGGACTGGGCGATGACGGCATCGGCCACCTCGCCAGCCTCCATGGCTTCGCCCAGCGTTTCCTCCACATCGGCGCGCAGCAGGGCCTCGTCCTTGCCGTCCACATCGATCAGCGCCAGCAGCGCATGGCGCTGGGCAAAGGGCGGCTGCAGCTGCTGCCAGTCGATGGAGGCCTGCACGAAGCTGTCCCACATCAGCTCGAAAGCGGCGACGCTGTTGCCAAAGCGCGCCTGCATGCGCGCGAGCACGGACAGCGCCGCGTCAAAGCAGGACACGGCCACCAGGGCCGTGGCACGGGCCTGGGGCGCGGGGCGCAGGCGCAGCAGCACGCGCGTGATGATGCCCAGCGTGCCTTCGGAGCCGATGAAGAACTGCTTGAGGTCGTAGCCCGTGTTGTTCTTGAGCATGGGCCGCAGCATGGGCAGCACCGTGCCGTCGGCCAGCACCACCTCCAGGCCCAGCACCTGCTCGCGCATCATGCCGTGCTGCAGCACGCCGTTGCCGCCTGCGTTGGTGGCCACGTTGCCGCCGATCTGGCAGCTGCCGCGCGCGCCCAGATCCACGCCGAAGACCATGCCGGCGGCCACCGCCGCCTCCTGCGCGGCCTGCAGCGTGACGCCGGCCTGCACTGTCATCAGCGCAGTGCGCGCATCGACGGCCTCGATGGCGTTCATGCGCTCCATGCAGACAGCCACCGCATCCGGCGCCGGCACGGCGGCGCCGGCCAGGCCCGTGAGGCCGCCCTGGGGCACGACGGGCACGCGGTGGGCGGCGCACAGGCGCATCAGCGCGCTGACGTCTTCGGTGCTGCGCGGGCGCACCAGAGCCAGCGGACGCTGGGGCGGCGTGCCGCTCCAGTCCGTGTGGTAGCGCTGCGGGACATCGTCGCCGCGCTGCGCCACATCGGCGCCCAGGGTGGAGATCAATTCATCGAGAAACCGTGCATGGGACATGGGACAACCTTTCTAGTCCCTCCCGTGCCTGGACATGCGCGCGATACGGCCCTGGCGCACGATGGTGCAGTCGGGGCGGCTGCCGAACCAGTAGGCCAGCTCGGCCGCCTGGCCCACGGGCCAGAGCACGAAATGGGCGGGGCGGCCGGCCGCGATCAGGCCATGCTCGTGCTGCAGGCCCAGGGCCTGGGCGCCATGGCGGGTGATGCCCGCCAGGGCCTCGGGCACCGTGAGCCTGAACAGGGTGCAGGCCATGCTGGCCATGAGCAGCAGGCTCAGGCAGGGAGAGGTGCCCGGATTGTGATCGGTGGAGACGGCCATGGGAACGCCCGCCGCACGCAGGGCAGCGATGGGCGGCAGGTGCGTGTCGCGCAGCGCATAGAAGGCGCCGGGCAGCAAAACCGCCACGCTGCCCGCGCCGCGCATGGCTTCGATGCCTTGCTGCGACAGGTGCTCGATGTGGTCGCAGGACAGCGCGCCATAGCGCGCCGCGAGGGCAGCCCCCTCCATGTTCGACAGCTGCTCGGCATGCAGCTTGACGGGCAGGCCCAGGCGATGCGCCGCCTGGAAAACCTGTTCGGTCTCGGCCAGCGAGAAGGCGATGCGCTCGCAAAATACATCGACCGCATCGACCAGCCCTTCGGCGGCCAGGGCGGGCAGCATCTCGGAGCAGACCCGGTCGATGTAGTCCTGGCTGCGGCCCGCGTACTCGGGCGGCAGCGCATGCGCGCCCAGGAAGGTGGTGCGCACGGTCACGCCCAGGGCCCGGCCCAGGCGGCGCGCCACGCGCAGCTGCTTGCGCTCGTGCTCCAGAGCCAGGCCGTAGCCGGACTTGATCTCGATGGCGCATACGCCCTCGTCCAGCAGTTGCGACAGGCGCGGCAGGGCCTGGGCAAAGAGTTCATCCTCGGTGGCCTCGCGCGTGGCGCGCACGCTGGAGACGATGCCGCCGCCGGCGCGCGCCACCTCTTCGTAGCTGGCGCCCGCCAGCCGCATGGCGAATTCCCCGGCACGCTGGCCGCCGTAGACCAGATGGGTATGGCAATCGACCAGGCCCGGCGTGGCCAGCATGCCCCGCCCGTCATGGTGCGGCAGGCCGGCGCAGTCGGCGGGCAGGCTGGCGTGCGGCCCCACCCAGGCGATGCGGCCCTGGCGCACGGCGATGCAGGCCGGGGCGTCTTGCTCCACGGGCGCGCCGGCCTCGAACAGGCCGGGGGCCAGGCGCAGGTTGTGCCAGCAGCCGTCGGCCGAAGCAAAGGTATCGAACAGCACAGGATCAGTGGACATGAAGGGCCTCCATCGGGTCATGCGGCCGGCTGCAGCAGCACCTGCACCAGGCGGGCATCGCCATCGTGCGGGCGCAGGGCCTGCACGGGCCACTCGGCCCGGCTCCACCACAGCCCCTGGCCTGGCCCCAGGGTCAGCGTGTCCGAGAGCCAGCGTCCCTGCAACACCATGCACAGCCCGGCCGGGCTGGCACCCGCCTCGGCAGGCTGCGCCAGTACCTGCACCTGTGCACGGCACTGGCCCCGGCGCGTCATCACGTTCAGGTCGCACGAGCGCCCGCCCAGCAGCAGGCCGTTCAGCGCCACGTCGCCAGCAAAGGCAAAGGGCTGCCAGCGCTGCTCAAGGCGGTGGTCCACGCCCTCGCCCTGCAAATGCACGCCATCGCCGCACAGCAGCATGATCTGGCGGTCCACGCCAGGGAAGGCCGAAAACGGCCCGTCCTGCGCAATGGTCGCCACGCTGATGCGCCAGTCGAAGGCATCCATGCCTGCACCCGGCGGCCAGCAGGCGATTTCGCGCGTGCTGCCGCCGCCGTTTTTCCAGGGACTTTCGGCAATCCGGTTCAGGTCAAAGCAATGCATGGCGTGGAACGTGCGTTTTCGTGGTGGTCGATGGAGGCGGCGGCCATGGCACAGCTGCCTGGGCAGCCGCGCTCACTTGACCATCGGCAGGTCCAGCCCATGGCGGCTGGCCGCCGCGATGGCCTGTTCGTAGCCTGCGTCGGCATGGCGCATGACGCCCGTGGCCGGGTCGTTCCAGAGCACGCGCGACAGGCGCTGCGCCGCAGCGTCCGTGCCATCGGCCACGATCACCACGCCCGAATGCTGGGAATAGCCCATGCCCACGCCGCCGCCATGGTGCAGGCTGACCCAGGTGGCGCCGCCGGCCGTGTTGAGCAGGGCGTTGAGCAGCGGCCAGTCGCTGACGGCGTCCGTGCCGTCCTTCATGGACTCGGTCTCGCGGTTGGGGCTGGCGACCGAGCCGCAGTCGAGGTGGTCGCGGCCGATGACGATGGGGGCCTTGAGCTCGCCGCTGCGTACCATTTCGTTGAAGGCCAGGGCCGCCTTGTGGCGCTCGCCCAGGCCCAGCCAGCAGATGCGCGCGGGCAGGCCCTGGAAGCTGATGCGCTCGCGCGCCATGTCCAGCCAGCGGTGGGTGTGGCGGTTGTCGGGAAACAGCTCCTTGATCTTGGCGTCGGTCTTGTAAATGTCCTCGGGGTCGCCCGACAGCGCCACCCAGCGGAACGGTCCCTTGCCCTCGCAGAACAGCGGGCGGATGTAGGCCGGCACGAAGCCGGGGAAGTCAAAGGCGTTTTTCACGCCCTCATCAAAGGCCACCTGGCGGATATTGTTGCCGTAGTCCACCGTGGGCACGCCCATGGCCTGGAAGTCGAGCATGGCCTGCACATGCAGGGCGCAGCTTCTGGCGGCGGCGGCCTTGAGGATGGGGTGCTGGCCGGGGTCCTTCTGGGCGGACTGCCATTGCGCCACGGTCCAGTCCGCTGGCAGGTAGCCGTGGATCAGGTCATGGGCCGAGGTCTGGTCGGTCACGAGGTCGGGGCGGATGCCGCCGGCGCGCGCGCGGCGCGCCAGCTCGGGCAGGATCTCGGCCGCATTGCCCAGCAGGGCGATGGACACTGCCTCGCGGGCCGCCGTGTGCTGTTTGACGAGTTCGATGGCATGGTCCAGGTCGCGCGCCTGCTTGTCCACATAGCGGGTGCGCAGGCGGAAATCGATGCTGCTTTGCTGGCACTCGATGTTGAGCGACACGGCGCCGGCCAGGGTGGCCGCCAGCGGCTGGGCGCCGCCCATGCCGCCCAGGCCGGCCGTGAGAATCCAGCGGCCCGACAGGTCGTTGCCATAGTGCTGGCGACCCGCCTCGACAAAGGTCTCGAAGGTGCCCTGCACGATGCCCTGGCTGCCGATGTAGATCCAGCTGCCGGCCGTCATCTGGCCGTACATGAACAGGCCCTTGCGGTCGAGTTCGTGAAAGTGCTCCCAGTGGGCCCAGCGCGGCACGAGGTTGGAGTTGGCCAGCAGCACGCGCGGCGCGTTTTCGTGGGTCTTGAACACGCCCACGGGCTTGCCCGACTGGATCAGCAGCGACTCGTCGGCCTCCAGCTTGCGCAGGGACTCCAGGATCTGGTCGTAGCAGGCCCAGTCGCGCGCCGCGCGGCCAATGCCGCCGTAGACCACCAGGGCCTGGGGGTTCTCGGCCACATCGGGGTCCAGATTGTTCTGGATCATGCGGTAGGCGGCCTCGGCCAGCCAGTTCTTGCAGTGCAGCGTGCTGCCGCGCGGCGCGCGGATGACGCGGCTGGCGTCGTAGCGGGGGTCCTGCGCGGCATGCGGGGGGCTGGCGAGGATGGCGTCGTTGGCGTTCATGGCGATCTCCTGGAGTGCGTAGGGCAAGCGGTTGCCGGGTTCAGGCAGCCTGGTGGCTGGGCAGGTGGCGGGTGATGGCCTCGGGCCATGCGGCGGCCAGCGCCCACTGGCGCATGGTCTCGATGTCGGGCGCCAGGTAGCGGTCACGGTCGAGGTGGGGCACCTGGCTGCGGATCAGCGCGTGCTGCGCCTCGATGGCGTCGGAGCTGCGCAGGCTGCGGTCGAAGTCCATGCCCTGGGCGGCAGCCATGGCCTCCACGCCCACGATGACGGCAGTGTTGCGCGCCATGTCGCCCAGGCGCCGCGCGCCATAGGTGGCCATGGAGACATGGTCTTCCTGGTTGGCCGAGGTGGGCAGGCTGGTGACGCTGCTGGGATGGGCCAGGCACTGGTTCTCGGCGGCCAGGGCGGCGGCCGTGACCTGGGCGATCATGAAGCCCGAGTTCACGCCGCTGTCGGCGATCAGAAAGGCGGGCAGGCCCGACAGGCCCGTGTCCAGCAGCAGGGCCATGCGGCGCTCGGAGATGGCGCCGATCTCGGCCAGCGCCAGGGCGATGATGTCGGCCGCAAAGGCCACGGGCTCGGCATGGAAGTTGCCGCCCGAGATCACATCGCCGTTGTCGAACACCAGGGGGTTGTCCGAGGCGGCATTGGCCTCGATCACCAGCACCCGGGCCGCATGGGCCAGGTTGTCCAGGCAGGCGCCCATGACCTGGGGCACGCAGCGGATGGAGTACGGGTCCTGCACGCGGCCGCAGTTCTCGTGCGAGGTGTCGATGGCGCTGCCATCGAGCAGTTCGCGCACGGCGGCGGCCACCGCGATCTGCCCGGCCTGTCCGCGCGCCTCGTGGATGCGGGCATCGAAGGGCCGCACCGAGCCCTTGATGGCCTCCAGCGTCAGGCAGCCCGCCACCAGGCCCGCAGCGAACACGCTCTCGGCCTGGAACAGGCCCGACAGCGCCAGCGCCGTGGACACCTGGGTGCCATTGAGCAGGGCCAGCCCTTCCTTGGGGCCCAGCACGAAGGGCTCCAGGCCCGCATGGCGCATGGCTTCGGCTCCTGGCACCACGCGGCCATCGACCTTGGCCTGCCCTTCGCCGATGAGCACGCAGGCCAGATGCGACAGCGGCGCCAGGTCGCCCGAGGCGCCCACCGAGCCCTTGGCGGGAATGACGGGCAGCACATCGGCATTGGCCAGGGCCAGCAGCGCATCGGCCAGGGCCGGACGCACGCCCGAATGGCCGCGCGCCAGGCTCACGGCCTTGGTGGCCAGCACCATGCGCACCACGGCGTCCGGCAGCGGCTCGCCCGTGCCCACGCTGTGCGACAGCACCAGATTGCGCTGCAGCTCGGCCAGCCGGTCATGGGCGATCCGGGTGGAGGCCAGCTTGCCGAAGCCGGTGTTGATGCCATAGACCACCTGGTCCTCGTCCACGATGCGCTGCACATGGTCCTGGGCAGCACGCATGCGCTCATGCGCCTGGGGAGCCAGGGACAGGCGCACACCGCCGTGCTGGATGGCACGCAGCTGGGCCAGGCTGACCTGGCCGGGCTGCAGCGTCAGCGTGGCGGGGGAACGGGGTGCGATGCCAGGGGTCGTGATGGTGTTCATGGTGATGCCTATCTGTCTATGCCTGTCTATACAATACCAACCCAGAAGCGGCGGCGCAATACAGGGAACTCCCTTAGTTCAGCCGGCAGCGCAACGGCGTTGCGCATTGCACGCCGCACGTTGCACGCCGTTCGGGCTTCAGCCGTCGTGCGAGGCGCCGTCCGTGCGGAAGCGGCTGCCCAGCCGGTAGCGCATGCCCGGATGCACGCAGTGCACCCAGGTGACGGGCGTGCCCCGGTACCAGGTGCGGCGGGTCAGGGTCAGGCAGGGCTGCTCGGGCGTCATCTGCAGCCAGCGCGCCTGCTCGGGCGTGGGCAGCATGGCATCGACCACATGCTCTATCTGATCGAAGGGCACGTTGCGCACCAGGTAGGCCGAGGGCAGAACCCGCGAGAAGTCCTGCTCCATGAAGTCCGGCGCCATGCGCGGGTTCACATGCCGGTCCTCCAGTTGCACGGGCACATCGTTTTCGAAGTGCACGCCCTGCAGGTGAAAGACCGAGCTGCCCACGGGCAGCTGCAGCGCGGCCGCCGCCTCGGGCGAGGCCGACTCGCGGCGCACGCCGATCAGCTCGAAGCGGTGGTCATGCCCGCGCTGGCGGATTTCCTCGGCAATGTTGGCGATGCGCAGCAGCGTGGACTGCGGCTTTTCCTCGGCCACAAAGGAGCCCACGCCGGCCACGCGCACGATCACGCCCTGCTCGGCCAGTTCGCGCAGCGCGCGGTTGGCAGTCATCCGCGCCACGCCGAACTCCTGTACCAGTTCCTGCTCGGAAGGCACGCGCGCGCCCGCCGACAGCGAGCCGTCGGCGATCTTGCGCAGCACATGGTCCTTGACCTGCTGGTACAGGGCCAGGGGTACCTCCGCTGTCGGTGGAGAAGAACGGGTAGCCGTGGGGCGGGAAGACATGGTGTGGACGGTGGTCATGAAAAGCGTCAGTGTGCAGCAGCCGCCAGGGACTCGGCGCGAATCTCCTCAGTCAGCCGCGCCTTGAGCGCCATGAACTCGGGCGAGGTCTTGATGGTGTAGTGGCGCGGATGCGGCAGGTCCACGGCAATGTCGGCCTTGATGCGGCCCGGCCGGGCGCTGAAGACGGCCACGCGGTTGGCCATGAAGATGGCCTCGTCGATGTCGTGGGTGACGAACATCACGGTCTTGCGCTCGGCCTCCCAGATGCCCAGCAGCAGCTCCTGCATGAGCACGCGGGTCTGGTTGTCCAGCGCGCCGAAGGGCTCGTCCATGAGCAGGATCCGGGGGTCGTTGGCCAGCGCCCGCGCGATGGCTACGCGCTGCTGCATGCCGCCCGACAGCTGCTTGGGATAGTGGCGCTCGAAGCCGCGCAGGCCCACCTTGGCGATGAAGTAGTCGCTGCGCTCCTTTTGCAGCGCCTCGCCCACGCCCTTTTCGCGCAGGCCGAAGCGGATGTTCTGCTCCACGGTCAGCCACGGAAACAGGGTGTAGCTCTGGAAGACCATGCCCCGGTCGGCGCCGGGCCCGTCCACGGCACGGCCATCGAGCAGCACCTGTCCCGTGGTCGGAAAGTCCAGCCCGGCCGCAATGCGCAGCATGGTGGACTTGCCGCAGCCCGAGGGACCGAGGATGGTGACGAAGTCGTTCTCGCGGACCTCGAAATCGACCGGCAGCAGCGCCTGGGTGCTGGTGCCCTTGTGGCTGGTGAAGGTGCGCGAAACACCTTGAATGGACAAAAGATTCATCACGATTCTCCAGGGCGCTTGTCAATATTCACAGCGGCTGCAACCGGCGCGACTCACCTCAGAGACACCGAGGAAGGGCCGCCCCGCACCGAGGGTGTCGTCCCCCTTCAAGGGGGAAGCGGCGCAGCCGCTCAGGGGGTAGATCCTTTTCACAGCGTGCTCCACTCGAACATCCGGCGGTTGACCGTCTTGAAAATGAAATCGGACACCAGGCCGATCAGCCCGATCACGATGATGCCGAAGATGATCTGCCCGGTGTTGAGCAGCGCCTGGCTGTCGGTGATCATGTGGCCGATGCCCGAAGACGAGCCGATCAGCTCCGCCACGATCACATAGGTCCAGGCCCAGCCCAGCACCAGGCGCAGCGTCTCGGCAATGCCGGGCGCAGCGCCCGGGATCAGCACGCGGCGCACCACGCCGGTGCTGGAGGCGCCCAGCGTATAGGCGGCCTCGACCAGATCCTTGCGCGCGCCGCCCACGGTGACGGCCACCATCAGCGTGACCTGGAACACCGAGCCGATGAAGATCACCAGCAGCTTTTGCGTCTCGCCCACGCCGGCCCACAGGATGAGCAAAGGGATGAAGGCCGAGGCAGGCAGGTAGCGGCAAAAGGACACGAAGGGCTCGAAGAAGGCCTCGACCGGCTTCCAGGCCCCCATGGCAATGCCCAGGGGCACGGCCACGGCGCAGGCCAGGATGAAGCCGCCCATCACGCGCCACACCGTCATGCCGATGTCATGCAGGAAGTCGAACTCCGTGAACAGCAGCACGCCTTCGCGGGCCATGGTCAGCGGGCTGGCCAGGAAGGTCGGTGAGACGAAGCCGCCCAGCGTCACCACCGACCAGACGAGAAAGAACACCACGAAGAAGGCCACACCCAGCACCCAGCGGGCCGTGGGGCTGACCGGCTCCAGCGGGGCCATGCGGCGCCGGCGCACGGGTGCGGGCTGCGCCGCAGGTGCCGGTGCATGCTGCGGGGTCTGGGACACGGGCGGGTGCGTCGGCGGGACTGCGGAAGTGGAGGCGGCTTGCATGGTCATCCCCTGGAGTGCTTACTGGATGAAGCTGGTGTCGTACATCACGCCGTAGTTCTCGGGGAGGGTGCGGATGATGCCGGCCTCCTTGAGAATCACGGCCGACTCCTTCATGAAGGGCAGCAGCTCGCTGGCGAAGAACTTCTGGTTGGCCGCCTTGTCCGACCATTTGAGGTAAGAGGCCGACTTGCCGAACTGCTCGCCGCTTTGCTTGACGGCCGCGCCCATGATCTCGAAGGACTTGGACTGGTCGGACTCGATCAGGGCCACCGCGTCGAAATAGGACTGGGCCAGGGCCTTGGCGGCTGCCGCATTGGCCTTGAGCCATTTGGGGTCGCAGCCCACGGTGTCCATGACCATGGGGTAGTCGATGGTGGTGGCCAGGATCTTGCCCGCAGCAGGGTTGGCGCGGATGGTGGACAGGTAGGGCTCATAGCTCATGGCCGCATCGTTTTGCCCGGCCACGAAGGCCTGGGCCGCAGGCTGGGGCTCCAGCGACACGGTCTTCACATCCTTCATGGTCATGCCGTTCTTGTGCAGCATCCAGGCCAGGCCGAAGTACGGCGCCGTGCCCGGCGCGCTCACGGCCACGGTCTTGCCCTTGAGGTCGGCAAAGCCCTTGACATCGTTGCGCACGGCGATGCCGTCGGCGCCGTAGGACTTGTCCATCTGGAAGATCTGCACGATGGGCACGCCATTGGTGTTCCAGGCCACATGGGTCTCGATGGTCGTGGCCGCGCACTGGATGGCACCCGAAGCCAGGGCCAGGTGGCGGTCTTTTTGCGGAATCATCTTGAGATCGACCGCCAGGCCGTTTTTCTTGAAAATGCCTGCCTTGTCCGCCAGGGTCAGCGGCGCAAAGCCGGTCCAGCCCGACATGCCCAGCGTGATCCTGGTTTCCTGGGCCGCCGCGGGCTGCAGGGCGGCCGCCAGACAGGCGGCGGCCAGGGGCCACAGAAGAGAACGGCGGGATGTGGAACTCGAACTCATGGAACACTCCTTGATCGGGACGGGAATGGCAAGCTGGCGATGACCGCGCAAGTGGGCGAGAGCACGCAGTGTGTTTTTGCCGATCGAGCATGTATATACAGGATTACCCGGCAAACCCGATGATGGGCCGGAAAGCATGTACCTGCCTGCGATCAGCAAAGAGAGCAACAGCAAATGCCGTGCCAGCCAATCTTGTCCATACAAGATGGGGAAAATCCCAGGTAAGGGCACCCCAATCTGGTGCAAAACACCGGCCTGCGCGCCGCTACGGTGCCATCACGGCACGCGCCACCTGCAAGAACAGTGCAACCAGCGGCGAGGCATGGCCTGCGCGCACGGACAGCACCACGGGCCGCGTGGTCAGCACGCTCAGCCCGTGGCCGTTGACCACCATGGAACGCCGCATCCCGGTGGAGGCGAACTCATAGGTGAGCAGCAGCGTCACGCCGGCCTTGCGGAACAGCGGCAGGAAATACTTACAGCTGTGGGGCCGGTTGATCAGTACCATGAGTCATAGCAAAATCTATCTGCAAAAAACGTCAGTTGCGGAAAAATATTGATGAAATAATTAATCCACCCCATTAATAGGAAAAATAATGACAATATTTATTAAACCCGGACCAGCTACCGAAACAGCAAGGGGAGAAGAACATGGCTTCGGACACTCGAGATGCCTTGCTCAAGCCCCTCAATATCCATTTGACGTGGAACTTTGGCATTATGGAAATTTCAAATCCAGCGAGATATTCCCCCTTGAAAATCACCATACACCACGCATTTCACCTGGAAATAAAGGT
The DNA here is from genome assembly GCF_029870285.1 of Delftia sp. PS-11. Lineage (GTDB taxonomy): Bacteria > Pseudomonadota > Gammaproteobacteria > Burkholderiales > Burkholderiaceae_C > Comamonas. Next base: position 84,041 of record NZ_JACSYA010000005.1, on the reverse strand, counting down.
GAAATACAACAATTAAAAATAGGCAATAGCACACATAATTTTGTCGATCCACCGGATCGACTGGAAGATAGAATTTGTCCCAACATGACAAATGAGCAGTTTATCGAGGAATTTAATGAAATTAGAGATAAATTAGTAAAAATTCTCGAGAATAGAGTCATTCCAAGCGTCAATCAATGGAGCCCTCAAATACGGGAAAAAGCAATCAAATGGTTTGGAACCGACAGTGAAAAACTGAAATTAATACTGCAAAATGGATATCCAAAGTGTGTTTCTGTACTGAAGCAACTATCGGGTGAAAACTTCTTAAAGCCATCTACGGGAAATTTTTTTGGATGCGAACCCAATACAAATAACAAAGGGGTTCATGCGGCAGTTTGCCCAACAGATGGCGGACACCATATTGCAATTTATCCTGGCTATTGTGAAAGCCGAACCTACTCCAGCACACAAAGCTCCAAGATTGGCACCATTTTGCATGAAGTTTGCCATTTTCAGACTACATTTACATCGTTGGATCACGCTTATGATCAAATTTTGTCAGAGAGACTTGCTCAGAGCGACCCGTCCAAAGCCATAAATAACACGGATAGTTTTGTTATGTTCGCATTACATGGTGTCGTATATGGCAGCATGTAGGAATTTATCTTTTCTGGTATTTCTGGCATTTATCAAATTCTCTGCCGTAGCATGCAGCTACGTGAGTTCCATTGATGTGTTTTATGTTCAAGGGCAAGCCAGCCTATCTGCCACAGAGGACAAGAAGCTGCAAACCTGGCTCAGATCATCATTAGTCGACTTCCCGATTATCAGCAGCATATCGATAGAATCGAATGCTTATGCAAATAGCTTGGAAGATGCAGAGGAATTGGCAAAGAAGCGCGGCGAGCTATTAAAAAACATTTTTTTAAAGCAAATCCCTTCGGAAACTTTTATTCGTCTAACCCCACTCGGTCACACGAAAAATCATCTTGAAATGCTTCCCAACACAGATGTCGCATTTATCGATCTAAGACCGGATGTCGAAAAACTGAATCTTCCCCCCTGCTCGCCAATACCTATAAAACCAAAATAGCCAGATCGTGGCCCCTTGCGCCCAGGCACGTTATCGCCAGCGGCAACACCGGCTCATGGACACCCGGCACAAAACCGTAGGCCTCGCCCGCCTCGTCGCTGGCATAGCGCGCAGGCACCTTCACGCGCCGCCCCGCCATCGCCTGGCATGCCACAGGCGCCGCATAGACCACATCGCAATGCGATATGGTGGAAATCCGTTCGCCGCTCACACCCAGCCGCAGCGACAGCGCACCACTGGTCTTCCATGAATCCTGCGCAGGAGCGAAAATGGTGGATGCTGCCGCCTGCCGGGCGCAGCCCTATAGCGCGGGAAGCCCCCGCATCCACCCCGTCACGCGCCCGCCGCCTTTTCCCCGAAAGCCTCTGTTGTCTGCTGCGCATTCCGTCCTGCAAGCCGTGTTCGGCTACGAACAATTCCGCGGCCCGCAGGAGGCCATCGTCACGCATGTGATCGCCGGTGGCGATGCACTGGTGCTCATGCCCACGGGCGGCGGCAAGAGCCTGTGCTACCAGGTGCCGGCCATCGTGCGCCAGCAGCAGGGGCATGGCGTGGCCGTGGTGGTGTCGCCGCTGATCGCGCTCATGCACGACCAGGTCGGCGCGCTGCACGAGGCCGGTGTCGGCGCCGCCTATCTCAACTCCACGCTGTCCTACGACGAGACGCAGGAAGTCGAATGGCGGCTGCAGGGCGGCGAGATCACGCTGCTGTATGTGGCGCCCGAGCGGCTGAACACGCCGCGCCTGCTGGGCCTGCTCGACGACCTGCACGCACAGGGCAAGCTGTCGCTGTTCGCCATCGACGAGGCGCACTGCGTGAGCCAGTGGGGCCATGACTTCCGTCCCGAGTACCGCGCGCTCACGGTGCTGCACGAGCGCTATGCGGGCGTGCCGCGCATTGCGCTGACGGCCACGGCCGATGCGCTCACGCGCGCCGACATCGTCGAGCGCCTGCAGCTCGAAGGCGCGCGGCATTTCGTCAGCAGCTTCGACCGGCCCAACATCCGCTACCGCATCGCCGAGAAAAAGGACGTCACCCAGCAGCTGCTGCGCTTCATCGAGCGCGAGCACGAGGGCGAAGCCGGGGTGGTCTACTGCCAGTCGCGCAAGCGCGTGGAAGAGCTGGCCCAGACGCTGAGCCAGGCGGGCGTGCCCGCCCTGCCCTACCACGCAGGACTGCCCGCCGAGACGCGCCAGCTGCACCAGGACCGCTTCCTGCGCGAGGACGGCATCGTCATGGTGGCCACGATTGCCTTCGGCATGGGAATCAACAAGCCCGACGTGCGCTTTGTCGCCCATGTGGACATGCCCAAGAACATCGAAGGCTACTACCAGGAGACCGGCCGCGCGGGCCGCGACGGATTGCCCGCAGATGCCTGGATGGCCTACGGCCTGTCCGATGTGGTCAACCAGCGCCGCATGATCGACGAAAGCCCAGCAGAGGACAGCTTCAAGCAGGTCATGCGCGGCAAGCTCGACGCGCTGCTGGGACTGGCCGAGGCCACGGACTGCCGCCGCGTGCGGCTGCTGGCCTACTTCGGCGAACAGTATGGCCTGGGCACGCCCGGCGAAGCCGACAGCGCCGCGCCCGCCGAAGGCCGCCCGCTGCAGCGCGTGGCACGCACGGCCTGCGGCAACTGCGACAACTGCCTGGAGCCGCCTGCCCTGTGGGATGGCACGGATGCCGCGCGCAAGCTGCTGTCCACCATCTACCGCGTGCACGAGGCCAGCCAGCTGACCTTCGGCGCAGGCCACATCATGGATGTGCTGCGCGGCAAGGACACCGACAAGGTGCGCCAGTACGGCCACGACAAGGTCTCCACCTTCGGCCTGGGCAAGGACTACAGCGAGCCCCAGCTGCGCGGCGTGATGCGCCAGTTGCTGGCCACGGGGGCCCTGGGCCTGCACAAGGTCACCAGCGAAAACAGCGGCCACAGCTTCGACACGCTGTGCCTGGCCGAGGGCTCGCGCGCCGTGCTGCGCGGCGAGGTCTCCGTGCAGTTGCGCGAGGCGGTGGCCGCGCCGCGCACACGCGCCTCCAAGCGCACCACCCAGCCCAATGCGGCCGCCGCCAGCCTGGGGCCCGATGCCCAGGTGCGCTTCATCAATCTCAAGGCCTGGCGCGCCGAGGTGGCGCGCGAGCACAACCTGCCGGCCTACGTGATCTTCCACGATGCCACGCTGGCGGCCATCGCCGAGCGCAATCCGCGCACGCTCGAAGACCTGCAGGGCATCAGCGGCATGGGCGCCAAGAAGCTCGATGCCTACGGCGCCGAGGTGCTGAGGGTGGCGGGTCTGGGCTGAGCCGTGGCCGCAAGGGGCCACGGTGGCTACTGCGCCAGCACCCTGAACGTCAGCGTGTAGTTGTGGCCGTACTGTGGCGCTGCCGCGCCTTCGGGGGCGTCGGCGCGGTGGCGTACCAGGGCCAGATAGATGCCGGGCCTGGGCAGCGTGTACGAGATGCGGCCCTGGCCATCGGTGGTCAGCGCATCCACGCTGTGCTGGCTGGCCAGATCCATGGCAGAGCGCAGGATTTCGACCTTCTGCGCGGCCAGCGGCTTGCCGTCGTACTGCACGGTGAAGTCGAACTTCTCGCCCGCGAACAGGTCACCGGGATGCGTGACGGGCACGATTTCCAGGCCCTTGCCCGAGGGTGCCAGCGCGCCCGGGCTGGGCTTGCCCACGGTGATGTAGGTCTCGGAGACCGACAGCGACTGGTAGTGCTGCAGCAGCCGGGCATCGGCCGGCATGGGCGTGTCCGGGTCGCGTACCGTCTCGACCTTGCCGCCGCGCTCCCAGGAGCGGAAAACGGCGCCCAGGCGCGGCCCGGTGCTCAGGCGGTAGCTGCCCTTGTCGGCAGGCAGCTTGTGCTCGGCCACGGTGCGCGTTTTGAACTGGCGCACGTCGGCCATGGGCGTGACCGATCCGTCGGGCGCCGTGACGGTGAAGCGCGTCGGGCCGAAAGCCACCTCGGGGATGAAGAACTTGTCGGCAAAGCTGGCGTCCACGCTGATGACGGCCTGGGGCGAGGCCTCGAAGCTGGTGGGCAGCAGATACGGCGTGTGGGCGCGGGCCGGCAGGCACAGCGCCGACAGCAGCGGCAGCCACAGGGCAAACGGCTTGATCATGGCCATGTCCGCTCAGGGCTTTCTGGCATCGTTCTTGTCGACCACGCCGTCGCCGTTGGCATCGGCTTCCTTGAAGGTGCGCTCGGCAATGGCCATGTCTTCCTCGACGGTGTAGCGGCCGTCGCGGTTCTTGTCCACGATGCCGAAGCGCACATGGGCCTGCTTCATGGATTGGGCATAGCGCTCATCGGGCTGGCGTCCTGCGTACTGCTGCTTGAGGCGGGCCTCGAACTCGTCCACGTACTCCTTTTCGCTGAGCCAGCCATCGCCGTTGGCGTCGCCAGCCAGAAAGCGCTGCTTGCGCACTGCGTCGTACTCGGCGCGCGTGACCGCGCCATCGCGGTTGGCGTCATAGCTGCCCATGAAGGCCGTCTGGCCGTGCCCGCCCGCCGGCTGGGCCGGTCCGCTGGCCGGGGGCGTGGTGCTGGAGGCGCAGGCGGACAGCAGTGCGGCGAGGCCGGCGGCGGTCAGGATACGGGGGAACGAAGGGGAAAAAGGCATCGAACAGCTCCTTGCGGCGGCGATGGAAATGCGGCGCACCGGCCTCGCCGCCGCGACGGGCCGGGGCGCCGGTGCAAAGGCGTCAGAAGGTGACGTGCATGGAGACGGCGAAGGTACGGCCGGGGCTGCTCAGCAGCTCGACGTCGCGCCGGTCGCGCGCCACGCCGGGCTGCAGGCTGCGGGTGCTGGCATAGTCCCAGTAGCGCTTGTCGCCCAGGTTGTAGATGCCGGCATTCAGGCGCACGTTCCTGGCGACCTGCCAGTAGCCGGCCAGATCGAAGATGGCGTAGCCGGGCACCTTGAACAGTTCGGTAGCCGAGTCGGTCAGCCCGGCGCCGGCGTTCTGGTAACTGTCGCGGTTGGTGGCCACGGCCTGCTTGCCCGCGACAAAGGTGCCGGTCAGGTTCAGGCCCCACTGCCGGGCAGGCGCGTCGTAGCCCACGCCGACAATGGCTTTGCGTGGCAGCACGCTGTCCAGCGGCACGTCCTTGTCGCCCGCGTAGTAGGACTTGGAGGAACCCCGGCTGATGCCCATGGCCCAGGTCGTGTACAGGCCCTTGAACGCCGGCGCCCACTGCCCGTGCTCCAGGCGCGCGCTGGCTTCCAGGCCGTAGATCCTGGCGCTGTCGCGGTTCTCGGCCTGGTAGATGGTGCCGATGTGGGCGGGCACATTGACAAACAGGTCGGGACGGCCGCCGCGCAGGTAGCGGGTGTAGGCGATGAAGTCCGAGTAGCGGGTGTAGAAGGCCGAGCCGCTGAAGGTCACGCCCGGCACGGGCGAGCCCTTGAGGCCGAAGTCGAAGGCTGTGCTGCTTTCTTCCTTCAGGTTGCGGTTGCCGATCAGGGCGTACTGGCCGGCCGCACTGTAGTTGCTGGCCATGTTCCACGAGCCGAATATCTCACCGGCCGAGGGCGCGCGCCCGCTGCGCTTGAACTGGGCATAGGCGCTGAACTGGGGCGTGAGGTCATAGACCAGGGACAGGCTGGGGCTGAGGATGGTGTTGCCGCGCGTGCCGCCATAGAGTTTCTCGACATCGCCCGTGGTGAGCACGCCGGAGACGAAGTTGTCGAGGTTGCGCGTCTTGATCTCCACGCGGTCCACGCGCAATGCGGGCACCAGCGCCAGGCGCCGGCCTGCGGCCTGGAAGCTGATTTCGTCCTGCAGGAAGGCGCCATAGCGGCTGGTGGTGGTGTCGGGCTGGGGCTTCATGTAGCCCGAGACAGTCCAGGGCCGCTGCGTGTCCTGGGTGGAGGCATTGACGCCGAAGCCCAGGCGGTGGCGACCGAGGCGCTTGTCGCCCGTGCTGGAAAAGCCCCAGGTACGAGTCTCGTTGCCGGAGATGTTGTGCGCCCTGGCGCCCGTGGCCAGGGTGGTGGTGTCGGTCACGTCGTTGGTGTCGGTGTTCTGGAAGAACACGCGCGTGTCCAGCTGGTCCGCCCAGCCTGCAGCCGGCGTCCACAGGTGCTGCAGCTGCAGGGTGCTGCGGCGGGTATCGCTGTTCTGGCGCGAGCTTTCAGTGATGGCGGTGTTGTTCGTGTCCCAGCCGTGGAAGGACGTATCGTTCTTGCGGCGGTACAGGTCGGCCGAGAGCACGAGCCGGTGTGACGGATCGATGCGCAGTCCGCCCTTGAGCAGCAGCGCGTTCGATTGCCAGTCGTCGGGGTAGCTGTTGATGGTGGCGCTGTGGTTGCGCGTCTCGTGGCCATCGCGGCGCGAGTAGGCGATCAGGCCGTCGAGCTGGCCTGCGCGGCCCGCGGCCGTGAAGCTCTCGTTCCAGGATCGGTCCACCGTGTCGTGGCCGAGCTTGCCGCCGAAGTAGGTGGCCTTGCCGTCCGTCAGGTAGTCCTCGGAGGACTTGGTGCGGAACAGCACCGCACCGCCGATGCCGCCAGCGGCACGGCGCGCCGTGGTGGTGCCGGACTGGATGTCCACGGCAGAGAACATTTCGGGGTCGATGAAGTCCCGGCCCACGCCGAAGGTGTTGGCGCCGACGCGGCTCACGTAGGGCCGCGTGGTGGCATCGGGCAGCTCGACGCCATCGACCGCCATGCCGATGCGGTTGCCCTCGATGCCCCGGATGTTGTAGCCCGTGGTGCCCGAGCGGTCGAAGCTGCTGCGGTTGCGCGAGGTGCCCGAGGCCGTGCCGGGCGCGGACACCAGGGGCTGGTAGCGCACGATGTCGGCCATGCTGGAAGCCCGCTCCAGCGCCGGGCCGCTGATGGTGGCGGATGCGCCGGGGCCCTGCGCGGCCTCGGCCGTTTCTGTCACATCGACCTGGGGCAGGACCCGCGTGGAGGCCTGCGCCATCAGCAGGGCGTCATCGCCTGCGCCCGCCGCCTGGGCCCAGGCGCCATGGGATGCCAGCCCGATCACGGCGGCCTGCACGGCCATGGCCAGCCGTTGGCGCTGCAGGGATGCCGGCGCATGGCCGGCAGGACGGGAAAGACCAGCAAGAGGGAAAAAGGGCACAGACAGAGCCATGGCGGAAATCCGGGGGAAAGGGGTTGCTGGCTAGCTGCCGACCTGCCCACGGAGCGCTCTTGCGAAAGCGCTGCCTTGTCCGTCGAGATTCTTTCTGCTGGCTTTGCTCCGGATTCTCTCATCTATTGATAATGATTATCATTTGTTTTGCATCTTTTACGCCACAGACATGCCTGTGCCTGCTAACGCCCCAGCTCCTTGGCGCTGACCCCTGCGATGCCCCAGTTTTCCCTGGGCACTTCATGGATCCAGACACGGATGTTCTCGCGGGGCACGCCTACGGCTTCGTGCAGGGCATCGGTGACCTTCTCGATCACAGCTTTCTTCTGCTCCTCGGTGCGGCCTTCGATCATGTGGATTTGCGCAAATGGCATGGAGCCCTCCTTCAGATGAAGCGCAGCGAGACGCTGCCCAGGTGCTGCACACGCAGCGTGACATGGTCGCCGGCCTGTACGGCCACGGCTTCGGTGATGCCGCCGGACAGCACCAGGCTGCCCGCCGGCAGGCTCTGGCCGCGCCGGCCCAGGTGGTTGACCAGCATGGCGACGGCGGCGGCCGGGTGGCCGAGCACGGCGGCGCCCGCGCCCAGGGCCACGGGCTGGCCGTTCTTTTCCAGCACCACGCCCAGGGTGCGCAGGTCCAGGTCGCGCGCGCTGGCGCCGCGCCCGCCGACCACGAAGCGCGCGGCCGAGGTGTTGTCGGCCACCACGCTCTTGAGGTCAAACCTGAAGTCGCGGTAGCGGCTGTCGATGACCTCGATGCCGGGCAGCACCAGGTCGCAGGCGGCCAGCACGCTGCCGACGTGGCAGCCGGGGCCGCGCAGCTCGCTGCGCGTGACGAAGGCGATCTCGGGCTCGACCTTGGGGTGGATCAGCGAGGCCACGGGCACTTCGGCGCCTTCGGCCACGCTGTATTCATCGACCAGGAAACCGAAGACCGGGTCGGTCACGCCCATCTGGCGCATCTTGGCGTGCGATGTCAGACCGGCCTTGTAGCCGATGACGCGCGCGCCGCGTGCGGTCTTGCGCGCCAGGATGCGGTCCTGGATGGCATAGGCGTCGTCCCAGTCCATCGCGGGGTGCCCGTCGGTGATCTTGGGGGTGTCGCGGACCTCGCGCTGGCAGTTCTCCAGGTGCTCGGCGAGCGCGGCGATGGTGTGTTCATCAAGGGCCATGCGGGCTCTCCTCGTCAGGCCGCGCGGGCCAGGGGTTGCGCTGCCGGCAGGCCGCGTTCGCGCGCCATGGTCAGCGCCGTGTCTTCGATCATGTCTTCCTGGCCGCCGACCATGCCGCGCCGGCCCAGCTCCACGAGCAGTTCGCGCGCAGGCACGCCGTATTTCTGTTCGGCCCGCTTGGCAAACAGCAGGAAACTGCCGTACACGCCTGCATAGCCCAGCGTGAGCGCGTCACGGTCGATGCGGATGGGAAAGTCCATCAGCGGCACGACCAGGTCTTCGGCCACGTCCTGGATCTTCCAGACATCGACGCCGGTCGCTATGCCCATGCGGTCGCAGACGGCCACCAGCACCTCCATGGGCGTGTTGCCGGCGCCGGCCCCCAGGCCCGCAGCGGCGGCATCGATGCGGCTGGCGCCGGCCTCGATGGCGGCGATGGAGTTGGCCACGCCCATGGCCAGGTTGTGGTGGCCGTGAAAGCCCAGCTCGGTCTCGGGTTTGAGCGCATCGCGCACGGCGGCGATGCGCTCGCGCACCTGCTCGGGCAGCAGGTAGCCGGCGGAGTCGGTGACGTAGATGCAGTGGGCGCCGTAGCTCTCCATGAGGCGCGCCTGCGCCGCCAGACCCTGGGCGCTGTTCATGTGGGCCATCATCAGAAAGCCCACGGTGTCCATGCCCAGAGCGCGCGCCTGGGAGATGTGCTGCTCGCTGACATCGGCCTCGGTGCAGTGCGTGGCCACGCGCAGCGTGGACACGCCCAGGCCATGGGCCATCTTCAGGTGGTCCACGGTGCCGATGCCAGGCAGCAGCAGCGCGGAGACTTTGGCCTGCTTCATCAGCGGGATGACGGCGCCCAGGTACTCCTCGTCGCTGTGCGCAGGAAAGCCGTAGTTGACCGAGGCGCCGCCCAGGCCGTCGCCGTGCGTGACTTCGATCAGCGGCACGCCGGCCGCATCCAGCCCCTGGGCCACGCTCTTCATCTGCTCCAGTGTCATCAGGTGGCGCTTGGGGTGCATGCCATCGCGCAGCGTCATGTCGTGCACGGTGATTTTTCTGCCCTTGAGTGTCATGGTGCCTGTCTCCTTCATGCGGCCACGGTGTCGAATTGCAGCTGGCCTGCCAGCATTTGCTCGGCGAACATCTCGGCCGTGCGTGCAGCGGCGGCGGTCATGATGTCCAGGTTGCCCGCGTATTTGGGCAGGTAGTCGCCCAGGCCCTCGACTTCGAGGAAGACCGAGACGCGGTGGCCGTCGAACACCGGCCCGTTGACCAGGCGGTAGCCGGGCACGTATTTGCGCACCTCGTCCAGCATGGCGTGGATGGAGGCGGTGATGGCGGCCTGGTCGGGCGTGTCCTCGGTCAGGCAGTGCACGGTGTCGCGCATGATCAGCGGCGGGTCGGCGGGGTTGATGACGATGATGGCCTTGCCCTTTTTCGCGCCGCCCACCTGCTCCACGGCCCCTGCCGTGGTGCGCGTGAATTCGTCGATGTTGCGCCGCGTGCCCGGCCCCACCGAGCGGCTGGACACGGTGGCGATGATTTCGCCGTAGGCCACGGGCTGCACGCGGGAGACGGCAGCGACCATGGGGATGGTGGCCTGGCCGCCGCAGGTGACCATGTTGACGTTCATGGCGCGCGCGCCCAGATGCTGGCGCAGGTTGACGGGCGGCACGCAGAACGGGCCGATGGCCGCCGGCGTGAGGTCGATCATCAGCGCCCCCTGCGCATTGACCTTGCGCGAGTTCTCGGCATGCACATAGGCGCTGGTGGCGTCGAAGACGATCTGCACGCCGTCGGCGCGCATGTGGGGCACCAGGCCGTCCACGCCGTCGGCCGTGGTCTTGATGCCCATCTCGCGCGCACGCTGCAGCCCGTCGGAGGCCGGGTCGATGCCCACCATCCATACGGGCTCCAGCACCGTGCTGCGCTGCAGCTTGGCCAGCAGGTCGGTGCCGATGTTGCCGGGCCCGATCAGGGCGCAGCGGATTTTTTTCTGGCTCATGGGGAGTCCTCCTTGTTCTTCAGATGAAGCGCACCGAGCAGCCGCCGATGCCGCCGATGGTCACGCGCAGGTGGTCGCCGGCCTGGACCGGGACCATGGCCGCCAGCGAGCCGGAGAGCACGACCTCGCCGGCCTCCAGCCCGATGCCCAGGGCGCCCAGGGTGTTGGCCAGCCAGGCCACGGCGCTGGCCGGATGGCCCAGGGCCGCCGCGCCCGCGCCCGTGGCGACGATCTCGCCGTTCTTTTCGAGCACCATGCCGCAGGTGGCCAGGTCCACCTCGCGCGGATCGACCAGGCGGTCGCCGAGCACGAAGACGCCGCAGCTGGCGTTGTCGGCCACGGTGTCCTGGATGCGGATCTTCCAGTCGCGTATGCGCGAATCGACGATCTCGAAGCAGGCCATCACGCCTTCGGTGGCAGCCAGCACGTCGGCGGCGGTGATGCCCGGCCCCTTGAGCGTGCGCTTGAGCACGAAGGCGATCTCGCCCTCGGCCTTGGGCTGGATCAGGCTGGCGGCAGGCACGGCCTGGCCTTCGTTGAAGACCATGCCGTCGGTGAGCCAGCCGAAATCGGGCTGGAACACGCCCAGCATGTCCATCACGGCCCGGGAGGTGACGCCGATCTTCTTGCCGACCACGCGCTCGCTGCCGGCCAGGCGCCGCGCCAGCATGCGCTGCTGGATGGCATAGGCATCGGCGATGGTGATCTCGGGGTGGCGCGTGCTCAGCGGCTCGACCGTCTGGCGCTCGCACAGCGCGGCGTACAGTTCGTCGCCCAGGGTCTGGTGCAGTTCGGGGGTCATAGGGGCGCTCACAGCTTGATGCAGATGTTCTTGAGTTCGGTGTAGAACTCCAATGAATGGACGCCGCCCTCGCGGCCGATGCCCGATTGCTTGGCGCCGCCGAATGGCGTGCGCAGGTCGCGCAGGAACCAGCTGTTGACCCAGCAGATCCCCACCTGCATGCGGGCGGCAACGCGGTGGGCGCGCGCCAGGTCGCTCGTCCAGACCGCGCAGGCCAGGCCGTAGTCGTTGTCGTTGGCCAGGGCCAGGACCTCGTCCTCGCTGTCGAAGGGCGCGATATGGCAGCAGGGGCCGAAGATTTCCTCCTTGATGACGCGGGCCGTCTCGGGCAGGCCGGTCCATATCGTGGGCTGCACCCAGGCGCCGCCTGCGTAGCGCGCGCCCATGTCCGGCACGCCGCCGCCGGTGACCACGGTGGCGCCTTCCTGGCGCGCCAGCGCGTAGTACGACAGCACCTTGTCCTGGTGCTCGCGGCTGATGAGCGGGCCCAGTTTCGTGTCCTCGTCTTCAGGCAGGCCGATCTTCCAGCCCTCGACCTGGCGTGCGAGTTCGGCCACGAAGCGCTCGAACAGTGGGCGCTGCACATAGACGCGCTCCGTGCCCAGGCAGACCTGGCCACTGTTGACGAAGGCCGAACGCAGCGTGCCTTCGATGGCCGCGTCGAAGTCGCAGTCGGCAAAGACAATCGCCGCGTTCTTGCCCCCCATCTCCAGGCTCACGGGGCGCGCGCCCTTGGCCGCTGCACGCATGATGGCCTCGCCCGTGCGCGTCTCGCCTGTGAAGGTGATGGCGTCCACGCCAGGGTGCGTGGTGACGAACTCGCCGGCCGAGTCGGGGCCGAAGCCGTGCACCACGTTGTAGACGCCTGGCGGAATGCCGGCCTCGTTCATGACTTCGCCCAGCAGCGCGGCGGTCTGCGGGGACTCTTCCGAAGGCTTGACGACCACGGTATTGCCGCAGGCCAGGGCCGGCCCGACCTTCCAGGTCATGAGCAGCAGCGGCAGGTTCCAGGGGCAGATCACGCCGACCACGCCCACGGGGCCACGGTGGCCGTAGTTGATGGCGCCGCGACCGTCGGGTGTGGCCATCTCGAAGAACTCGGTGGGCACGTTCTTGACCACGTCGGCGAAGATCTTGAAGTTGGCCGCGCCGCGCGGGATGTCGATATGGCTGGCCACGCTGCGCGGCTTGCCCGTGTCCGCGCATTCGGCGGCCAGGAACGCCTCGAAACGGCGGCTGATGCCGTCGGCGACGGCATGCAGCCTTTGCACGCGCTCGGCCACGCTCATGCGGCCCCAGGGCCCTTGCAGCGCCGCGCGCGCAGCGGCCACGGCGGCATCGACCTGGGCGCGGCTGGCCTCGTGGACCTGGGCAATGGCCTCGCCCGTCAGCGGCGAGCGCTTGTCGAAGCGGCGCTCGGATTCGGCGTAGGCGCCGTTGATGAAGTTCAGTATCTGTTGCATGGTGTCTGCCTGCATTGGTTGTTGCTTGTCATGCGTCCAGGCCCAGGGCCCCGAGGCCGGCGCGCGCGATGGCTTCGTCCTGGGCTTCGCTGCCGCCGGACACGCCGATACCGCCCAGGCGCTGCTGCGCGGCGGTGATGGGCAGCCCGCCCCCGAAGGCCACGAAGCGCGGGCGCAGCACCAGGCCCTGGCGCACGGCTTCGGAATGCGCCGCCAGTGCCTCATGCCACTGCCCTGTGGGCAGGCCGAAGCTGGCGGCCGTGTAGGCCTTGTCGGTGGCGATGTCCATGGAGTGCAGCGGCGCGCCGGCCATGCGTGCGAAGGCCACGGTCAGGCCGCAGGCATCGACCACGGCCACGTTGATGCGCACGCCCAGCTGCGTGGCATGCTGCACGGCGGCCTGTGCGGCGCGCAGCGCGGCCGGTGCGTCGATGAGGGGCTGGACTGCGGCCAGCGCGGCGATGGCGCCGGACTGCGCGGCTGGCGCCGTCTGCGCCGGCGTGGAGGTCTGTGGCATGCGTGTCTCCCTCAGAAGGCCTTGACCAGGGTCAGGCGCAACAGCGAGCCCTTGGGCAGGGCGCCCGTGCCGGCCTCGGCGCTAACCTCCTTGTAGACGGCGCCCTTGAGGAACAGGCCCGCGCCGGGCACGGGATAGACCAGTTCAGCCCCCAGGGCGTGGCGCGTGGCGCGGTGCGTGCTTGCGCCCGGACCGCTGTCGTCGCTGATCTGCCACTGGCTGTAGCCGACCAGTCCCGCCTGCCAGCCGCCAAAGGACTTGCCCAGGCCCCATTCCAGCGTGGCCTGGCTGCCCGGGCGCATGCCGGCCGCGTTGCGGCCATTGCGCTCCAGGCGCAGCAGAGCGGAGCCCGAGAGGGTCCGGGCGCCATCGAGGTAGTACGTCAGCCCGCCCGTGAGCATGGTGCTTTTGAAGCCTTTGCCCGGCGAAGCCGGATGGCCGGTGCTGGCAGAGTCCAGCCAGACGCCGGCAGCGGCCACGGCGTCCCACTGCGGGCCGTGCCAGCCCAGCACCAGCGGCCCCAGGTAGACATCGCCCACGCCCGAGCGGCTGTCGGAGATGCCGGCCGCGTTGAGGGTCAGCGAGGTGCGCATCACGGGCACGATGGCCTCCATGCCGTAGTCGGCGCCCAGCAGCTTGTGTCCGGTGATCCAGACAAAGCGGTTGGCCAGCGCCGTGACCGTGCCCCGGTTGTGGCCCGGCAGGTTGCTGCTGGTGCCGGGCGCGCGAAAGTCGTCCATCTGGTAGTTGACGAGGTAGCCCAGGTAGTAGGCGCCGGGCGGCGGCACGCTGGCGCCCTGCAGTCCTTCGACGCCGGGGACGTAGTGGCCCTCGGCCCGGGCGGCGGCCGGGCCGGCCAGCGCGGCCAGTGCGCCCAGCAGGGCCAGCGCGGTGTTTGCCATGTTCTTGTTCATGGGTGGCTTTCCGGTGGGCGGGCTCAGGTGTAGACCTCGGTGAACGAGGGCACGAGATCGCCGGTGTGATAGAAGATGCCGCTGCCCAGCCGGTCCTCGGTCCAGGTGGTCACGGGCCGGTCGCGCTGGGCCAGGTAGCCCAGGCCCGCAAATGTTTCGTTGCGGTTGCCGCTGGGGTCGAAGAAGTAGATGGTTTCGCCGCGCGTGATGCCGTGGCGCGTGGGGGCCACGTCGATGCGCACCTTGTTCTTGGCCATCACGTCGGCCGACTTGAGCACGTCGTGCCAGGAGTCCAGGAAGTAGGCGATGTGGTGCAGCCCGCTGCGCGCGCCGCCCACGAAGGCGATGTCATGCGGCGTGGTGGTGCAGGCCAGCCAGGTGGCGGCCTGTACAGCGCCGCCGGGGCCGGCCAGGACCTGCTCGGTCAGGAAGAAGTCCAGGCATTCGCGCATGAAGCGGGTGTTTTGCTCCACGGTGTTGATGCCGGCCTCGGGGTTGAGCTCGCACATCAGCAGCGCGTGGTCCAGCCAGTGCGCGCCCGCGCCACGGATGTCGTCGGGCCAGGGGTCGGGGTTGGTCGAGCCCACGTCCGTGCCCACGCATTCCTTCATGGCGTACAGGCGCATCTCGTGGCCGCTGGGCAGGTGGAATTTCAGCATGCGGCCGGTGGCGGGCAGGCTGCCCTCGGCCAGCATCTCGGTGTTCACGCCCCAGGCCTCGATGCGCTGGCGCAGGCTGTCCAGGTCTTCATTCTTTTCGACCTTGTAGGCCAGGTGGTTGAGGCCGGCCTGGTCCGAGGGCGTGAGGATCAGCGAGTACTTGTCCCACTCGTCCCAGCACTTGAGGTAGATGTTGCCGGCCTTGTCCTGCATCACGGTCTTGAGGCCCAGAACCTTTTCGTAGTGGTTCACGGCGGCGGCCATGTCCATTACCTTCAGGCTTGCGTGGCCTATGCGTAGTACGCCCATGTCATGTCTCCTTGTTGGCTTGTGTCGTGGTGAAGAAAATGGAGGACGCTGCGTCGGCGTCCGCCCGGGGTCGGGAAAAGGGTTTGGCCAGGCGCGCGCAGACCTGCAGCCGCACGGCGGCAACGGGCGCGGCGCGGCAGGCCAGGGTGTAGCCCTGCAGTTCTTCTTCGGCGCTGACATGGGCGCGGCTGACAGGGCCCAGGGCGCGCACGCCGCCTTCGACGACGCGCACCTTACACACGCCGCAGCCGCCGTTGACGCAGCCCACGGGAATGCCTTTGCGGCCCAGGCGCAGCATGCCCTGCAGCAGGCTTTCATCGATGGCGCAGGCATAGCGCTCGCCGGTCTGTTCGACCTGCACGTCCACCGTGGCGCGGGCTGTGGTCCACATGGCCGGCCTCCTTTCAGACGCGCTTGAACAGCGGGCTGCGCGCGCCCTGCGCATCGGCGGCCGAGAGGAATTTCTCGGTGTAGATGTCGCGCTCGAACAGGCGGCCCTGCATCAGCGTGGCGATGCAGGCCTCGACCATGGGCGGCGGTCCGCACAGGTAGGCCTTGCAGCCTGCGAACTGGCCACCGAAGTGGGCCTTGGCGGCCTCGTGCACGAAGCCCCGGGCGCCGCTCCAGCTGCTGTCATCCGCATCGCCCGAAATCGCAGGCACATAGGTGAACTGCGGATGGCGCCCTGCCAGCGCGCGGAACTCTTCGTCGTAGTACAGCTCGGCGCGGCTGCGCTGGCCATAGACCAGGGTGATGGGCTGCTCGCAGCCGCGCGCCAGCAGCTCCTGGATCATGGCGCGCGGGCTCGACAGGCCCGAGCCGCCGGCCATGAAGATCAGGGGCTGGCGCGCCGAGTGCCGCACGAAGAAGCGGCCATAGGGGCCGGACAGCTGCAGCCGCTCGCCTTCGCTGAGCGCGCCATGCAGCCAGGTGGTGCCCGCGCCGCCCGGCACCAGGCGCACATTGATCTCGATCTCCTGCGCCATGCCGCCGGCGCCGGGCGCAGCGGCGATGGAGAAGGCGCGCGGGGCGTCCAGGCCCGGGATGCGGACCTGCACGTACTGGCCCGCCTGGTAGGCGATGGGCGTATCCAGCCGCAGGTGAAAGGCCTTGATGGTCGGGGTCAGCGGCACGATGCGCGCCACCGTGGCGGCAAAGTCGCGCACGGGGATGGACAGGGCATCGGGCTCGTCCTCGATATCGGCCTCGATGGTGGCATCGGACTGCAGCGTGGCGCAGCAGGCCAGGGTCATGCCGTCATCGCGCTCCATGTCCATCAGCGCGAAGGGATTGGCAGCGCCGTGGTCCACTTCGCCGTCGCAGACCTGGACCTTGCAGGTGCCGCACAGGCCGTGGCCGCAGGCGTGCGGCAGGTAGATGCCCTGCCGCAGCGCGGCATCGAGCAGGGTCTGGCCGTGCTCCACCTCGATGGTGGCGCCCAGCGGTTGCAGCGTCAGTTGGTAGCTCATGGTAGTGGGGCCGGCTGGCGCGCGCGGCGCCTGCCGGACTGGGGGGTTCATCGGTCCGGGTCTGCCGCCAGCGTGGTCTAGCTGCACGATCCGGCAATGCCGGTCAGGCCCGGCGTGCGAAAGCGGATCACGTCCTTGTGGCCCAGGCCGTTGGCCGCCAGGCCCAGCGCGGGGTCGGGCGTCCAGGGCTGGCCGGACTTGAGCCACTGCACGGCGCTCCAGTCGATGCGGGCAAAGTCCGGATGGGCGCCGTAGACGCCGGGCAGCACATCGCGGGCCAGCGCGCCGAAGGGCATGTCGGCGGGCAGCGGCAGGCACACGGGCGCGCAGAACATCAGATGCTCGTCCCAGCCGATGTACAGCAGGGGCGAGGGGAAGTTTTCGCGCCGGTCGGCCGCCTCGAACTCGTAGGGGTACAGGGCTGCGACGCTCATGGCGCACCTCCTTCGCCGGCGGCGGCTGCCGGCTGCGCGGGCGGCCCCGGCGGCTGGCCGCCGCGCCAGGCCGCGAAGTTGCGCTGGTCTTCGGAACCCTCGAAGTCGCAGTTGTCGCGCCCCGCATGCAGGCCATACCAGTCCAGCACGGCCGCCAGCGGGTCGAAGCCGGGCCGGCCGGGGTCGGTGCCGGGCGGGAAGCAGTGGCCCTGGTAGATCTGGTGCACGGGCAGCCAGGACTGCACATACTTTTCGGGCTCGTGGTCGAAGATGTGTTTGCAGCCGTCGCTGCAGAAGTGGTACTTGTCGCCCCGGTAGCCGGACTCGCGGTAGCAGATGCGCGTGGCATCGCCCGGCTCGGTGAAGACCATGGGAATCTGGCAGGTGGTGCACAGCATGGGCAGGGTCTTGTTGTAAAAGCGCCGGCCGGCCTGCTGCTCGGCGCGGTAGTGCTCCAGGCGGGGGCGGTAGAGCCGGTCGAAGCTGCCGGGGTACTGCGCGGACAGCCAGTCCATCTCCTGGGGCTCGGGCACCCAGGTGTGGAAAGGCGCGGCGCCCGCGTAGTTGTAGAAGGTGTTCCAGGCCTGGTGGCTGATGTGGTCCTTGCCCTCGCAGGCCTCTTTCCAGCCCAGGGGCTCGCGGATGCCGTAGCGCGCCAGGTCGCGGAACAGCGCGCCGCCGTTTTCTTCGGCGTACATCTCCCAGGCCTGCTTCCAGCTCATCACGCGCCGGGGCAGCATGTAGTCCTGCATCATGGCCACCAGGGTCAGCAGGCGGTAGCCGCGCCAGAACCATTTGTCGATCCAGTGCTGCACGATGGGCACATTGGCCGGGTCCTGCTCCAGCATGAACTTGATGCATTCGATGCCCAGCGTCATGTGGCGCGACTCGTCGCTCTGCGCCGAAAACCCGAAGGTCACGGTGGACAGGTCGCCGTTGTGCGCGGCGCCCGACATGAAGGGCACGAACAGCAGGTTGGTGAGCACGTATTCGAACGAGAAGCTCACGGCCGTGAGGAACTCGAAGGGGCCGGCCGTCATCGCGTCCTCGAAGAAGGACTTGGGCACGGACAGGTACCAGACCCGGTCGTACCACTGCGTGGCGTTGTGCATGCCGTTGAAATACTTGTTGTAGTGGCTCAGCGCATGGGTTTCCGTCTGGAAATGGCGCAGCTCGTCGATGGACTGCATCTGCGCGGCCACGCGCGCCCCGGCCCCGGTGAAATGCCGGCCCACATGGGCAAAGCCACGGTGCGCGCCATACTCCAGCGGCGTCACGCCCTGCACGAAGAGCTTGAGCGCGTTGACGTAGCGCGCGTCGCTCACGCCCAGCTGGCCGTTGTTCTGGGCGAAGGCCTCGATCACGGCGTAGAGCTTGCGCTCCTTCTCGCCCTGGTACTTCCAGTAGGCATCCATGGTCAGGCGGAAGGGGTCCTCCCAGCGGTCCCAGTCGTGGATGCGTATGCCCTCGTAGCGGTCATAGGGAAAGACCTTGTCCATGGGCTGGTAGCTCGTCTCCCAGGCCAGGCCGCGCGTCATGGCGGCGTAGCGCTCCTTGAGGCCCAGCTTTTTCTTGATCACGGGTGCGTCCATGATGTCTCCTTGTCGTTTGGCAGGGGTGGCGGGGGTCGGCTTCAGCGGCCCCAGCTCAGAGAGAACTCGTCGTCGTCCTCGTTGACGTGGCCCGACAGCGTCACCAGATTGACCTGGATCTGCTGCAGGTCGAAGCGCTGGCCCGTGAGGGCCTCGATGCTGGCGCGGCGGATGACCAGGCGGGCCGGGCAGTCGATCTTCACGAGGCCCGGCGTGTGGGCGGCCGTGGCCTCGGGGTTGTCGGCCAGCACGGCCTCGACCACGGGGCGTGATTCCTCGTTGTCCTGGAAGGCGATGAAGACCTTGGAGACCGGCGCTGCGGCCGTGCCTGCGTTGGCATGCGTCGTCATGGGGTGGTCTCCCTTCAGATGTCCAGGCCGGCCTTGCGGGCACGGGTGTCAAGCGCCTGGCGCGCCCCGGCCAGGGCGGCTGCGCCCTGCCCGTCCAGGGCCAGCTGCGCCACCGGGGCCAGGGCGGCCCGGGCCAGGTCTGCATGGGCCAGGTACCAGCGCGACAGCAGGCTGCGGTTGTGGGCCGACTCGGCCGCAGCGGCCTTGGCCACGGCATCGATCCAGCGCGCCGACTCGGCATGCCACTCGGGCATGAAGGCGGTGAGCATGGCCACGGCCGTGCCGCCGTGCAGCGCCATGTGCTCGTCCACGAAGCTGCCATAGACCAGCGGGTACAGCAGGCCGTCCAGCGCCAGGTTCTGGGCGATGAACAGTTCGATGGGGTCCTGCAGCACCAGCAGGTCCTCGACCAGGCGGCGCAGCGGCTGCCAGGCTGCGGCGTTGAGCCAGTCGTTCCTGCCGGCCTCCAGCACGCCGGGTTCGTCCATCGCCAGGCCCAGCCGGGTCAGGTACTGGGCCACGCCCAGATGGTCCATGGCATGGAACATGGCGGGCGCCGTGAAGGCCGTGCCATAGCCGCGCGAGCACATGCTGCAGTTGTTCATGTTGCCGCCCCAGGCGACATGGCGCAGCGGCATCAGCACGGCGCAGGCATGGGCGCGCTGGGCATCGGCCATCCTGCCGGCCAGGCCGCGCGACTCGACGAACTGGTAATTGGCCTCCATGGCCTCCTGCTGGCGCGCACGGGCCATGGTCCAGGTGGCGTAGTAGAACTGGCGCGGATCGCGCAGCGCATACCAGTCGGCCATGCGGATGGCGGTGCGGCGCGCATCGAACAGCTCCATCCCCTGCTCCCAGGTCGGGCGGTAGTGGAAATGCTCCGAGGGCTGGACGCCCAGCATGGCTTCCAGGTAGCGCGATGCGGGCTTGTCCCCGGTGTGCGCGGCAATGCGGCCGAAGGTATGGCGCAGCGGCTGTATCTCGCGCGCCTGCAGCTCGATGTTCATGGGTTGGGTCTCCTGTGGGGGTCGGGTGCCGGGCCGCTCACAGCACGGCGGCGTTGTGCTGGCGGCAGAAATCCTGGAAGTCGGGTTCGGCCAGGGCCAGCTCCACCACCAGCTCGGGCCAGCCCACGGAAAACTCGAACTCCACCAAACCATTGGCGCGCCGCTGCAGCACGCGCACCGAGCGGCGCGAGAGATCACAGGCGGTCGGCGGCAGGGCCGTGGCAGTCGTGGGGGTGCAGGTCATATCCATGGGGGCTCCTGGCGGGTTTGGCCCCTGGTGTTTGCATGGGCCGTGCCAGCCCCCGGTGAATGAGCATAAATATCGATAAATCAAGGGTTAGCCCCTAGATTCACAGGCACGCGGCCGCTCCATTCCCGTCTGTTTTCAGGGCAAACCCTGGGCTTCAAGCCCGTGGCCCCAGAGCACATACTGCGGTGCAGCATGATGAAATCGTGAACCCTGGACTGCAGATATGCGCAATTGATCACCTGCAGCCCATCACGGCGCCACGGGTCAATCCGCATTGGCAGCAGCGGCTTTTTTATCGATAGTCATGGGCATGCCTACGCTTGCCCCACCCTTGCCGCCCGATGCCGACCTGCGCAGCCTCGTGCGCTTTTCCACCGAGGACGGCCTGATCTGGCTGGCGGGCCAGCGCATGCTGCTGCTGCACTCGGCATCGCTGGGGGCGCTGCGCCGCGAACTGATGGAAACCGCCGGCCCGGCGCACGCGCGCCGCATGCTGATGCGCGCAGGCTATGCATCGGGCGAACGCGATGCGCTGCTGGCGCGCCAGATCCGCCCCGATGCCAGCCTGTTCGACATGTTCTCTGTCGGCCCGCAGCTGCACCAGCTCGAAGGCGCGGTGCGGGCCACGCCCGAGGTCTTCGAGATCGACGAGGCCGCAGGCCGCCTGCGCTGCGTGGTGCGCTGGGACCACAGCTGGGAAGCCGAGATGCATGTGCGCGAGTGGGGCCCGCAGGAAGCCCCCGTGTGCTGGATGCTGCTGGGGTATGCATCGGGCTATACCAGCGCCTTCTTCCGGCGGCCGGCACTGTTTAAGGAAAAGCAGTGCGCCGCCTGCGGCCATTCGCATTGCCTGATCGAGGGGCGCTTCGTGCACGAATGGCCCGATGGCGAGCAACTGGCCCGCGAGTACGCGCCCGACTCGATGCTGGTGCGCATGGACGAGCTGCAATCGCAGGTGGAGGCGCTGCGCACGGAGCTGCAGCCCCGCGACGAACAAGGGCCGCTGCTGGGGCGTTCGCGCGCCTTTCAGGGCGCCGTGGAACTGCTGCGCAAGGCCGCGCCCACCCAGGTCACGGTGCTGCTGACGGGCGAGACCGGCGTGGGCAAGGAGCGCTTTGCGCGCGCCCTGCACGCCATGAGCCCGCGCATGGGCAAGCCCTTCGTGGCCGTCAACTGCGCGGCGCTGCCCGCCGAGCTGATCGAGAGCGAGCTGTTCGGGGCTGAAAAAGGCGCCTACACGGGCGCGGGCGCCGCGCGCATGGGCCGCTTCGAGCGCGCCCACGGCGGCACGCTGATGCTGGACGAGCTGGGCGAGCTGCCGCTGCCGGCCCAGGCCAAACTGCTGCGCGTGCTGCAAAGCGGTGAAGTCGAGCGCCTGGGCGCCACGCAGGCGCGCAGGGTCGATGTGCGCGTGATCGCGGCCACCAATGTGGACCTGGAACGCGCCGTGGAGCAAGGGCGCTTTCGGCGCGACCTGCTCTACCGCCTCAACGTCTACCCGATACGCATTCCCGCGCTGCGCGAGCGCGTGGACGACATCGAATTGCTGGCCATGCATCTGCTGCACAAGTTCTCGGCGCTGCACGGCAAGCCCGTGTGCGGCCTCAGCGACCGCGCGCTGGCGGCGCTGCGCGGCCATGGCTGGCCGGGCAATGTGCGCGAACTGGAAAATCTCATGGAACGCGGGCTGATTCTCACGCCCGCAGGCGGGCAGATCGATGTGGGAGCGCTGTTTCCGCAGTGGGGCGGCAGCGCAGACCAGAACACCCTGGATGCGCAAGGCCACATCACCCAGGGCCGCGCGCCGGCCTGCGACGGACCGCAGGCCGCCAGCCTCTACGACGCCATGCAGGGCATGGGCCTGTCGCTGGAGGCCCTGGAAGACGCCCTGCTGCAGGAGGCTGTGCAGCGCGCGGGCGGCAACCTCGCGGCCGCAGCGCGTGCGCTGGGCATGACACGCCCGCAGCTGAGCTACCGGCTGTCGCGCATCCGCGAACGCGCCAAGGACTGAAACATGGCCAAAAGACCTTTCATCCAACGCATCATGACGGCCGGCGCCGAAGACCTGGACAGCGACGCATCGCGCACCCTGACAGGGCAGGCCTATGCCGAGCTGCGCGCCGACATCATCGAAGGCCGGCTGCTGCCGGGCAGCAAGCTGCGCATCGAGCACCTGCGCCA
This sequence comes from Delftia sp. PS-11, assembly GCF_029870285.1. Classification (GTDB taxonomy): domain Bacteria; phylum Pseudomonadota; class Gammaproteobacteria; order Burkholderiales; family Burkholderiaceae_C; genus Comamonas. The sequence continues at coordinate 61,733 of NZ_JACSYA010000005.1, read as the reverse complement.
GACCTACGGCGTGGGCGCCGGCACATTGCGCGAGGCGCTGACGCGCCTGGTCAGCGACGCACTGGTCACGGCCGAAGGGCAGCGCGGCTTTCGCGTCTCGCCCATCGCCATCGATGACCTGGAGGACATCACGCGGCTGCGCGTGCACATCGAGACCCATGCGCTGCGCGAATCCATACGCCACGGCGGCGATGCCTGGCGCGCGCAGCTGCGCGCCAGCTACGAGGAGCTGTCCTCGTTCGAGCAGCCGCTGTCGCGCGCCCGGCGCAGGCCCTGGGAGGTGCTGAATCTGCGTTTTCACGAGGCCCTGCTGGCCGGCCAGCCATCGCCCTGGACGCAGAAGGTGCTGCGCCTGCTGGCGCGCCACGGCGAGCGCTACCGCTGCTATGCCATGGAGCTGCCCGGCATGACGCGCGATGTGCATGCCGAGCACACCGAGATCTTCGAGCGGGCCATGGCCGGCCAGGAGGCGCGCGCAGCGCTGGCGCTGGAGGCCCATATCTGCGCCACGCCCCACGAACTGATCAGGGCCCTGCGCGAAGGCCGCGTGCAGCTGCCGGGTGCCATGCCGGCAGAGGCGGCCTGAGCCCTTCCTCCACAAACCGCACACAAAGGCTCGACAGCCCGGCAAGATTGCGCCGCCACACTGGCGCCGCTGAATATCCGGAGCCTTTTTGCTGTGACCACTAACGCCCAACTGCTGGCCGACGAAGCCAGGTACTGCTCGTTCGGGGATACCGTCCACTACGTCAACCCCCCCAAGATTTTCGCGGGCTGCGAGGGCAGCTACATGTACGACGAGGCCGGCACGCCCTACCTGGACCTGCAGATGTGGTACTCGGCCGTGAACTTCGGCTACAAGAACAAGCGCCTCGAACAGAAGATGATCGAGCAGCTGCAGACCCTGCCCCAGGTCGCCAGCCAGTACCTGCACCCGACCAAGATCGAACTGGCCAAGTTCATCGCCCAGGACGCCGAAAAGAAATGGGGCCACGCCGGCCGCGTGCATTTCAACGTGGGCGGAGCCCAGGCCATCGAGGACTCGCTCAAGGTCGTGCGCAACGCCAGCAACGGCAAGAGCCTGATGTTCGCCTTCGAGGGCGGCTACCATGGCCGCACGCTGGGCGCCTCCAGCATCACCTCCAGCTACCGCTACCGCCGCCGCTTCGGCCACTTCGGCGACCGTGCGCAGTTCATCCCCTTCCCCTACCCCTTCCGCCGCCCCAAAGGCATGACGGCCGAGGAGTACTCCGACTCCATCGTCCGGGAATTCGCGCGCAAGTTCGAGAACGAATACCACGCCGTCTGGGACCCCAAGACCAACCAGTGCGAGTACGCGGCCTTCTACGTCGAGCCCATCCAGGGCACGGGCGGCTACGTCGTGCCGCCGCCCAACTTCTTCAAGGGCCTCAAGAAGGTGCTGGACGAGCACGGCATCCTGATGGTGGTCGATGAGATCCAGATGGGCTTCTGGCGCACCGGCACGCTGTGGTCGGTGGAGAACTTCGGCGTCAAGCCCGATGTGCTGGTCTTCGCCAAGGCGCTGACCAACGGCCTCAACGCCCTGTCGGGCCTGTGGGCGCGCGAGGAGCTGATCAACCCGACCATCTTCCCGCCAGGCTCCACGCACTCGACCTTCGCCTCCAATCCGCTGGGCACGGCCCTGGGCCTGGAAGTCATGAAGATGACCCACGAAGTGGACTTCGGCCGCCAGGTGCGCGAATCGGGCGCCTACTTCCTCGAAGGCCTCAGGGAGCTGCAAAAGCGCCACAAGGAAATCGGCGACGTGGACGGCCTGGGCTTGGCGCTGCGCGCAGAGATCTGCACCGACGACGGCTTCACCCCCAACAAGGCGCTGCTGGACAAGATGGTGGACATCGGCCTCGAAGGCGGCCTGGAGTACCAGGGCCAGAAACGCGGCCTGGTGCTGGACGTGGGCGGCTACTACAAGAACGTGATCACCTTCGCACCCTCGCTGATGATCTCGCGCCCCGAGATCGACGAGGCCATGGTCCTGCTGGACCAGCTGCTCACGAAAGCCAAGGCAGCCTGAAGGTCCGATGCCCTCGGAACGCCTGTACAACCAGCTCGAACCCGAAGGCCTGCTCGCACAGTTCGCCGCCCATCCTCCCGAGGGCTTCGCACTGCTGCGGGACTGGCCGGCGCCGGCCTTCACGGCGCCGTTCGATCTTCTGACCACGGCGGATGACGCGCTCAAGGCGCGTCTTTTGTCGTTGCCGGGCGGGGCCTGGCTATCGCGCCGGCTGCGCCTGTCCACCGACTTCGTGGGCACCACGGTCAGCGAGTACGCCGTGCTGCCCATGGGCCACTCGCCCGCGCAGCAAGCGATGGCGCTGCGCGTGTGCGCGGGCCGGCGCATGCTGACCATCGTCAAGGACCTGCCCCAGGACTCCCCCCTGCTGCCCGAGGCCGACAACGCCCATGCCAAGGCCCTGGCCCAGGCACTGGCCGATGCGGGCTTCATCCTCGTCGAGGGGCAGGCGCTGGCCTATGTGCCTATCGACTTTTCCAGCATCGATGAATACCTGTCGCGCCTTTCCAAGAGCCGGCGCCAGAATCTGCGGCGCAAGCTCAGGAGCCGCGCGCAGCTGCATGTGGCGCGCATTCCCACGGGGCAAGCCTTTGCCTCGGATGCGCAGGTCGATGCCTACTACGCGCTGTTCGAGGCTGTCTACGCGCAAAGCGAAATCCACTTCGACAAGCTCACGCGCGGCTTTTTCGCGGCCCTGCTGCGCGATGCGGGCAATGGCGGCATCGTGTTCGAGTACCGCGCGCTGCGCGAGGATGGCGGGCCTGGCGCGCTATTGGGCTGGAACCTGTGCTTCGAGCATGGCGGCAAGCTCATCGACAAGTACATCGGCCTGTCCTACCCGGCCGCGCGCGAAGCCAATCTCTACTTCGTGAGCTGGATGGTCAATCTGGAATATGCGATCGAGCGCGGCCTCACCCACTACGTGGCCGGCTGGACCGACCCCGAGGTCAAGGCCCAGCTGGGCGCGCGCTTCACCTTCACGCAGCATGCCGTCTTCATCCGCAACCCGCTGCTGCGTGCACTGGGCCGGCGCTTTGCCGGCCATTTCGAAAGCGATCGCCAATGGAGCGAACAGAACTGAAAACCGTGGTCCTGGATGTGGACGGCTCGGTCGGGCCGCTGGCGGGCGAGCTGCGCCTGCCGCTGCAGGCCTGGCAGGAGCAGGTGCGCTTTGGCTGCGGCCTGCGACGCTTTGCGCGGTTTCGCGCGGCGCTCGATGCACAGCTGCCGGCCGCGCACGGCACGGCGCTGATGGGCAGCGGCGACTTCCATCACCTGAGCTGGCCGCTGATCGAGCGCTGCATCCGGCAGCAGGCCCTGTCGGCGGGCCGGCCGCTGCGCGTGGTCGTGCTCGACAACCACCCCGACAACATGCGCTTTCCCTGGGGCGTGCACTGCGGCTCCTGGGTTCGGCGCGTGGCGCTGCACCCGGCGGTCTCGCATGTGCATGTGGCCGGCATCACCTCGGGCGACATCGGCCGCGCGCACGCCTGGGAAAACTACCTGACGCCCCTGCGCGCCGGACGCCTGAGCTACTGGAGCGCGGGCGTGGACACCGGCTGGGCCCGGCGCCTGGGCGTGGCCCAGGCCTTTCGCGGCTTCGCCAGCGTGGCCGATCTGTCGCGCACGCTGGCGCGCACGCTGCGCGAGCAGCCCCAGCCCACCTACCTGAGCATCGACAAGGACGTGTTCGCGCCCGAGGTCGTGCGCACCAACTGGGACCAGGGCAGCATGCGCGAAGGCGAAGCCATGGACATCATTGCCGCGCTGGATGGCCAGCGCGTGGGCAGCGACATCACGGGCGATGTCTCTGCCTGGCGCTATGCGACCTGGTGGAAACGCTGGATGAGCGCCGGCGACGGCCAGGACACGCAGATCGACGCCAAGACGCTGGCTGCCTGGCAGCGCGGCCAGCATGCGCTCAACGAAAGACTGGTGCAGCGGCTGGCGCACGGCGGCTGACGCCTGCAGCGGCACCTGTGCCGACCGCCCGACCGCGCGCTGCAGGACACATTCAGCCCTGGCGTGTGGGATGGTCGGCAGAGGTAGCCAGATGCGCAGCGCCCGCGCTGGCAGAACCCGCGCCCGGCAGGCCGCCGGCATGGCCGGGCGTGTCGTCGCCTGCGCCAGAGGCCTCGGTCTCCTGCGTTTCGGTGACCGCCAGACAGGCAATGCCAGCCAGGATAAACAGGCAGCCGATGATCTGCGGCCAGCCGATGTCCTCGTCGAACAGCCAGTAGGACAGCGTCAGCACAGACAGGATTTCCAGGTGCGAGGCGGCAAAAGCCGGCCCGATAGGTGCATGCCTGAGCAGCGTCATCCACGCGAAGAAAGAGCCGATGTAGCCAACAAAGGCGCCATAGATCCAGGGCTGTCCGAACACACGCGCCAGCCAGCCCACCGAAAACTCCAGCGGCAGCGCGGCGTTGCCGGCCTGCTTGAAGCTCAATTGGGCCAGCGTATCGAAGGCCATGAGCACGAGAAAACCGATGAAATAAAAGCGTTTCATCTCAGTGCAGCCCCACCACCGCCACGCCGATCGAAACCAGCACGATGCCGGCCACCCGCATGGGCGCGAGTTTTTCGCGGAACAGCAGCCGGCCGGCGATCATGATGGCCACGATATTGATCGAGCCCAGCAGCACGCCTTCAGACAACGGCACCAGCGACAGCAATGCCAGCCACATCAGGAATTCGGCCACATAGCAGCCCACACCCAGCCAGATCCAGGGGCGCGCGGCCATGAAGCGCCAGCGCGCCAGCCCATTGAGTTCGCCGGGCTCACGGGCTGCGGCCTTGAAGATCAGCTGGCCGCTGCTGTCCAGCAGCACATTGAGCACCCATAGCGTAACGACCAGTGGCGACAGTTCACTGCCCATGCCGCGCTGCCTCCCCAGCCAGGGCCGGCCTGGGCGCTGCCGTGCTGGCAATGCGGGAGACGAACTGCGCCATGCGCGCAATCACGGTGCGCCGTTCCCGGTCGATGGTGACCATGTGGTAGCTGTCATCCAGCAGCACCAGTTCCACATGGGCCTGGGTCGCGCCGCGCACGATGTCGTGGGCGTTGGAGACAGCGGAGATGTCATCGTTGCGTGCATGGATGACCAGGCAGGGCGAACGCAGCTGCGACAGCCGCGACAGCACATGGGCCGAGAGGCGGCGCAGCTCGATGATGGACCACCAGGGGTTGCCGGGAAGGCCCGCCGCCGCGCTGTCGCCGGAATGCATCTGCTCGACAACGCGCGCGCGCAAGGCCTCGTCCTTGATGCCGTAGGGCGGCTGCTCCATGAACACGCTGTGGCGGCCGATGCCCAGGGCGCGGAACAGCGGCAGCAAAAAGGCCAGCCGCGTATAGAAAGGAATGCTCCAGCCGTCGTAGCGGAAGGTGGTGGACAGAGCGCAGACGCCGGCCACCCGGTCGGGGTGGCGCTGGGCCACGGCCAGGGACAGCAGGGCGCCCATGGACAGGCCGCCGACCACCACATGGTCCACATGCGGAGCCAGACGCAGCAGCCCGGCCTCGACGCTGGCCAGCCAATCGGTCCAGCGCGTGTCTATCAGATCTTCCATGGCGCCGCAGTGGCCGGCCAGTTGCACGGCGTAGACGGTGAAGCCCTGCTTGTGTATGCCCTTGGCCAGCAGGCGCATCTCGGCGGGCGTTCCCGTCAGGCCATGCACCAGCAGCACACCCGTGCGGCCCGCCTTGCCTGTACCGGGCATGACGAATTCATGCCCGGTCACGCAGATGCCGGCCAGCGCCTGGGCATCGACGCCGGCAGCAGCCTGCGCGCTGTGCTGCACGGCTGCGAATCCATCTGCCATGTTCATGCGGCCACCTCCAGGTCCAGCACGATCCTGGCCAGCAGGGCCGTGGCCTGCGCAAAATGCTCGAATGGCGCATGGGCGATGCCGTGGCGCTCGCAGTGCGCAATCAGCTTGTACTTGGCCAGCACGAAATCGGCCTTGCCGGAGACACAGAAGTCCGATGTGCTGTCGCCCACATACAGCACGCGGCCGTGCAGCGCCTGCTGCTCGGCCAGGCGCTCGCACTTGCAGTTGCCGCTGGCCCGTGCGCAGCGCGCGCTGGCCCAGGGGGACTCCAGCCGCCAGCTGCGCGCGCCCACCTGCACAAGGCGGTTGGCGATCACCTGCAGATGGCCCAGGCCGTGGCGCGCCAGCACGTGGCGGATCGCGTAATCGATGCCGTCGCTGACCACCTGGACCACCATGCCATGGGCCTGGGCCTCGGCCACAAAGCCTGCAAAGCCCGGGTCGATTTCGATGGTGTCGAGGTGGGCCTGCAGCTCGGCCTCGTCCATGTCCAGCAGCGCCACCTGGCCCTTCATGCACTCGCGCGAGCCGATCTCGCCACGCTCCCAGGCGTCTTCCAGCGCCTGCCAGCCCGGCTTGCCGAAACGGTTGAGCAAGGTATCGGTCACGTCCAGCAGGCTGATCGTGCCGTCGAAATCGCTCTGGACCATCCAGCCGGGAGCAGTGGTATCCAGATAAAGGGGAATGCGCTTATTCATGGAATTGCACTCTTACGTTTTGTCCTACGCGGGCCGTGGCGGCCGGCGCCTGGTCGAAAGCCAGCACGGATTCGATGACACGCACGGGGCCGCGATGCTGGTCGTCCTGCAGCCGCGCCACGCCATAGACGGGACTGATGCGCAGCACCCGCGCCGCAGGCAGCTGCTGCGCGGCCGCGCCATCGGCGTCCAGCGTCACCGTGGCCTGCATGCCTTCGCGCACGGCGGCGGCAAAGCTTTCATTGATTTCGGCACGCACCTGCAGCGGCCGCTGGGGCAGCACCACCACGGCAGGCGTGCCCGCCACGGCCTGGCTGCCAGCCTGTACGGCCAGCCGCACCACGGTGCCGGCTTCGGGGGCCCGCAGCTCGTAGCGCTTTTGCTGGGCCTTCAGCTGATCGAGCTTGCGTTCGGCCACCAGGACCTCGGCAGCGGCCACATCGGCCTCCGCCTGGGCGTCGCGCAGCGCCTGTGCCGCTTCGTCCGCGCCCTGGGCATCGGCAGCGCCTTCGCTGGCCGCGGCCTGCCAGCGCGCCAGGGTCTGCCTGAGCTGGGGCAGGCGCGCCGCGCGTGCTTTCTGGCGGGCCTTGGCCAGTTGCGCCTCGGACTCGGCCACGGCCAGCTCGGCATGCAGCGCGTCATCGGCCAGGCGCAGCAGCACCTGCCCGCGCTGCACGGACTGGCCTTCCTTGACGGCCACTTGCTGGACCAGGCCGGCCACGGCGGGCGACAGCTCCAACAGGCCGCCTTCGACCTCGATCTTGCCGCGCGCCACAGCCACCGCCGACGGCTGGGCCTTGGCGCCAGCCACCGGCTGGCCTGCATTGGCCGGCGCATCATGCGATGGCCCGCAGCCCGCAGCCAGCGCGGACAGGGCCAGCGCTGCCGCCAGGCGTGCGGGAGAAGCGGCCAGGCCGCTCAGGGGGTGCTTCATTCGTCGTGTTCCTTGAAAGCAGAGGACTGGCGCCAGTCGCTGCGGATGGCGCCATCCTCCATGCCGAGCACGCGGTCGGCATGGCGCACCAGGCGCGGATCGTGGCTCACGCACAGCACCGTCGTGCCATGGCTGCGCGCCGCGCGGTGCAGGATGTCGATGACGCGCTGGCCGCTTTCGGCATCCAGCGCACTCGTGGGCTCGTCGGCAAACAGCAGTTGGGGCGCCTTGGCCATGGCGCGCGCAATCGCCACGCGCTGCTTCTCGCCGCCCGACAGCTCGGCCGGGCGCATATGGCTGCGGTGCGACAGGCCCACCTCGTCCAGCGCCTGCTGGGCGCGGCGCAGCGCCTCGGCACTGCGCAGGCCCATGTAGCCCAGCGGCAGTTGCACCTGTTCCAGCGACGTCAGCGCGGGAAACAGGTTGAAGCCCTGGAACACAAAGCCCGTGTGCCGCAGGCGGAATTTCTCCAGCGCACGCGCGCCCATCCGGCCCAGGTCCTCGCCCAGCGCCAGGGCCTGGCCGCTGTCGGGCGCCTGCAGGCCCGACATCAGAGACAGCAGCGTGCTCTTGCCGCAGCCCGAAGGCCCGGAAATCAGGCTCAGCTCGCCGGGGTACAGCGCCACCGACAGGCCCTGCAGCACCTGCACGCGCACCACGCCCGACAGAAAGGATTTGCTCAGCCGCACCGCCTCCAGGCTGGGCGCGGGACGGGCGGCAGGTGTGGTTTGCATGGTGTTCATGGTGTGTTGCCCCTCCTCAGCGCAGCAAGGTGGCCGGATCGGCGCGCAGCAGACTGCGCATGGCGCCCAGTCCCGACAGCAGGGACAGCACGGCCACCAGCACGCCGCAGGCCAGCACGGCCGATGCGTTCAGGGCTACGGGCACACGGTAGGCCATGGCCAGGCTCAGCAGCACGGCGCTGGCCAGCGCAGCAAGCACAAAGCCCAGCCCACCGATCCAGCAGGCCTGCTCCACGACCACGCGGCCCAGCGCGGCGCGGCTGACGCCCAGCGCATTGAGCACGGCGTACTCGCGCGAGGAAGCCGCCACCACGGCCTTGAGCGACTGGCTGGTGACCACCGAGCCCACCAGGCAGACGATGATGGCCATGAACAGCACGCCCGCGCCCGCACCGGTATCAAACATCCAGTAGCGCTGGGAGCGACGCGCGAATTCAGCTGCCGTCCAGGCCTCATGGGGGCCGAAGCTGGAAGTGGGTGCATTCAGCCGGGCCTGAACGGCCGGGAGCACGGCCCCCTCGCGCACGCGCGCCACAAAATACGTGCTGCCCTGCGCAAAATCAGCGCCCCCGATCTCGCGCGCCGTGGCCAGCGATGCAAGCACATTGACACCGCCCAGCCCGCGCAGTCCATCGACAGCCGCCACCACCTGCACGCGGTGATTGTTGATCCAGGCCACGCCACCTTCCTGCACGCCCAGTTGCTGCAGATCGGCACGGTCCACGATGACGGCGCCAGGCTCGCGCAGGCGCTCACGATGCCACGGCTGCAGCAGCCGCGCAAACAGCATGGACGACGCCTCGGTGGCGATGCCCGACAGATAGATGGAAACCCCTCCGCCCTCCTCGGCTGGCTCGCCCGTGCCACGCCCTGCGCGCCAGTCGCCATCGACCCAGACATAGGGCTCCACGGCCGCAATGTCGGCATCCATGCGCAGCCTCATCTCCACATCGCGGCCGATGGTGCGGCCGAAATTCACGCTCTGCGTGCCCGGGTAGCCGATCCACAGATCGCCGCTCGAAGCCGTCACATACAGCGCAGCCGAGCCGAAGATGCCCAGCACCAGCGCGGCCTGCATGGCCAGCAGCACGCCCGAAAACCCCACGGCAAACACCGAGGGGATGAAGCGGCGCCACTCATGCACCAGTGTCTTGCGCGCCAGGGCGATCATGGCGTGGCCCCCTGGCCTTCACCCGCATCGGCCAGCGGCGCACCGCCCAGGGCCTTGTACAGCGCCACATAGGCCAGCGCCTGGGCCGCCTGGGCCGTGGTCTGCTCGCTGCGCGCCTGCAGCACCGCGCGGCGGCCGGCCAGGCCGGCGAACTCGCTGTCCAGGCCCAGCTGCAGGCGCCGGGCCTGGGCCTGAGCGCGCTGCTCCAGCAGCTGCTCAGACGCCTGCAGCGCCGTCATGCGCTCGCGCTGGGCCGCCAGGGCTGCCAGGGCCGACTCTGCCTCAGCCACGCCGTCCAGCACGCTTTGCCGATAGGCCTGCACCGCAGCCTGCAATGCCAGCCCGCTGGCATCGGCCTGTGAGCGGCGCCGGCTCCAGTCGAACAGAGGGATATCGATCTGCGGGCCCAGGGTGGGCATGTTGTCCTGCGTCGTGCGGGAGTTCTGCGTGATGTTGTAGGAGTACAGCAACGAGCCCCCGATCACGAGACGCGGGTACAGCGCCGAGCGGGCCATGCCCAGCTCGGCCGCTGCGCGCTCCACGCCCGCCTGGGCGATCTGGATGTCGGGCCGCGTGCGCAGCAGGTCGGCAGGCAGAGCCGCCACGGCCAGGGCATCGGTGCCGGGCAGCGCAGCCTGGGCATCGGCCTGCAGCCACTGCGGCTCGGGGCGCGTGCGCCCCAGCAGGGCTGCCAGCCCGTGGGCAGCGCGGGCCTGGGCCTCGCGCAGCGCAGCATGCTGGGCTGCGCGCTGGGCGGACTGCAGCTGCAGTTGCTGCACGGCCTCCTGGCTGCCCAGGCGCTGCGTGCGCCGCACTTCGGCCAGTTGCAGCGCGCGCGCATCCAGGCGGGCCTGCTCGTCCAGCAGCACACGCTGGCGCTGGGCCATGCGGATATCGAGATAGCGGTGGGCCACATCGGCCACCAGTGACACACGGGCGGCCTGCAACTGACCCTCGGCATCCAGCACGCTGGCGGCTGCGCTGCGCAGCCCGGCCTCGCGGGCGCCGAACAGGCCCAGGTCCCAGGTCACGTCAATGCTGGCGTGGAAATACGAATCGATGGCCGCGATGTCCTGCAGCGTGCGCATGCCCGCCGTCACCACGGGCCGGTAAGCCGCATCCACCGTGCCGGCCAGCAGGCGCTGCTGGCGCAGCCGCGACGTGGCCTGCGCCAGATCGAGGTTGGCGGCCAGCGCTTCATCAATCAGGGCATCGAGCGCGGCATCGCCCCAGGCCTTCCACCAGCCCCGCAGGTCGGCAGCCGCTGCGCCTGGCGCGGCCGGCACAGGCTGTGTCCAGGTCTGCGGCACCGAGCCATCGATCTGCGCCGGCGGCGGCGCGGAGCAGCCGGCCAGCGCCACAAGGGCGCCCAGGCTCAGGCAGGAGAGACGGTGCTTCGCGGCGGCGGAAATGTTCACGGGAGCAGACAGAGCAGTCAGGGAGGAAAGACAGAGGGCGAAGGGGAAACCGGGGCCTGCATAGCCACAGGGACTATTCCCAGGCTGTCCATTGGACACAGCCAAGCTTGCGCGACATTGCAGGCTTTATGGAGGGAACATGGAGAAATATGCCCGTCCCCGGCTCGGCCTGCCCTGCGCTCCATAATGCAGTGTTGATGCCGCACGGTGCGGCCCGGAACGCTCGCCGGCCGGGGAGCCGGACCGGCTGCCACCGGCTTTTCATGCCATGAATCCTTCCGTTCAGCCTGCGACCACCCCTCTCGTACTCGTCGTCGAAGACGAGCCCGGCATTGCCAGCGTGCTTACCGCCTACCTGGAGCGCGACGGACTGCGCTCGCGCATGGCCCAGGATGGACAGGAGGCGCTGCAGCTGTTTCGCCAGCTGCGCCCCGACCTGGTGCTGCTGGACATCCACCTGCCGGGCATGGACGGCATCGATGTGCTGCGCGCCATCCGCGACGAAGGCCAGACGCCGGTGATCATGGTCACGGCGCTGGCAGACGATGTGGACAAGCTGCTGGCTCTGCGCCTGGGCGCCGACGACTATGTGGTCAAGCCGTTCAACCCACCAGAGGTCGTGGCGCGCGTGCGCGCCGTGCTGCGCCGCACGCAGGCGCGCAAGAGCCCCGCGCCCGCGCCGATCCGCGTGGGCCCCATCGAGATCGATGCCGAGGCGCACAGCGCCGTGGTCTACGACGAGGCGGGACGCGCCCAGCCCCTGCCGCTGACGCTGACCGAGTTCCGCCTGCTGGCCTGCCTGGCCGCCCAGCCCCGGCGCTGCTTCTCGCGCTCGCACCTGATCGAGCACTGCCTGCCCGAAAGCGACGCGCTGGAGCGGGTCATCGACTCCCACCTGTCCAAGCTGCGCCGCAAGCTGCAGCTGGCGGGCCAGGAAGGCCTGATCGAGACAGTGCGCGGCATCGGCTACCGGCTATGGCCCTGGGACTGAACATCAACCGCATCTGGGTGCGCTTTGGCCTGTGGATCACGGCCACCGTGCTCAGCACCATCGCCCTGCTGGCCGTGGGCGTGCTGGTGTTTTCCGAGATCCAGTACCGCGACTTCTACAACAGCCTGCCGCCTGCCGTGCAGACCGAGCTGGACGAGCTGCATGCCAACGCCCTGGACGACAGCCCCCGCGCCATGGAGATCTATGGCAAGTACTGGAGCGGCGACCTGCTGTTCGGCGAGAAATGGTCGCTGCTCATCGGCCTGCTGGTCTGCCTGCCCTTCGGGCTGGCCGTGGGCTTTTGGGTATCGCGCCTGGTGACCCGGCCGCTGGCCTCCATGGTCGAGGTGGCCAAGCGCGTGGAGCAGGGTGACTTCAGCGCCCGCGCCGTGCCCGGCAAAGCCCATGGCGAAATGGCCGAAATGGTCGACGCCTTCAACCGCATGATCGATGCGCTGGAGACGCTGGAGGCAGAGCGTCGCGCCACGGCGGCATCGATCTCGCATGAACTGCGCACGCCGCTGACCGTGCTGCAGGCGCGCCTGCACGCCATCTGCGACGGCGTGATCGCGGCCGACGACACCGAGCTGCACGCGCTGCTGTCCCAGGTCGAGCACCTGGGCCGCCTGGTCGGGGACCTGCATACCCTGTCCATGGCCGACGCGGGCCAGCTGTCGCTGCGCAAGCAGCGCCTGGATCTGGCCGAACTGGTGGCCGATACGCTGGACCAGCTGCAGCCTCAGCTGCACCAGCACGGCATGCATCTGGAACTGAGCCTGCCCGCGCCCACCGAGGTCGGGCTGGCCGACATCCGCGCCGACACCGACCGCATGCGCCAGATCCTCTCCAACCTGATCAGCAATGCCATGCGCCATGCTGCCAGCGGCCATTGGCTGGGCGTGCGGCTGACGCTGGAGACCGATGCGCAGGGGCAGGCCACCGTGGTGCTGCGCATCAGCGACGCAGGCCCGGGCCTGCCCAGCGAGTTGCGCGCCCACCCCTTCCAGCGCTTTGCCCAGGCCCCGGGCAAGCGCCGGCGCGAAGGCTCGGGACTGGGCCTGTCCATCGTCAAGGCACTGACCGTGTCCCAGGGGGGCACCGTGGAGGCAGACGACTCCGAGCGCGGCGGCACCTGCTTCACACTGCGGTTTCCCCAGGCCTGACGCAGGGCACGGCGCGCAGGGGCCGCAGGACCGGGGGCAAAACCCGAGCGCCTCTACCCGGCATTTTTCCTAGACTGGTGCAACGCAACCAACCGACGATGGGCACAGGCATGGACAGCACGCAGATGTGGGACACGCACGAGGTCCTGAACCAGTTCGACGAACTTGCCGGCTTCAATCTGCTGGAGGCTGACCCGGCCCTGGCCGAGGCCCTGAAGCGCAACGGCGCCATGCACCATGTCCCCTGGCTGTCGCGCTATGCCCAGCAACTGGGCGAGCCGGCCACCTGGGCGCTGGCCGAGCAGGCCAACCGGCACACGCCCGCGCTGCACCGCTTCGATGCACGTGGGCGCCGGATCGATTCCGTGGAATTCCATCCGGCCTGGCATGCGCTCATGGAGCTGCACCGCCAGCAGGGCCTGATCTCCCTGCCTTTCGAGGACCGCCGTCCGGGGCGCTGGAGCGCATGGGCGGCAGGCTTTTACCTGCACGGCCAGGTCGAGCAGGGCACGCTGTGCCCCGCAACCATGACCACGGCAGCCATCGCGCTGCTGCAAAAAGAGCCGGCGCTGTGGCAGCTGCTCCAGGACAAGCTCTACAGCCATGCCTACGACCCGCGCGATGCGCCCGTGGCGGGCAAGGCCTCGATGTGGCTGGGCATGGGCATGACCGAGAAGCAGGGCGGCTCGGACGTGCGCGCCAACACCACGATGGCCAGACCCGTGGCCGCAGGCGGGCGCGGCGGCGAATACCTGCTGCGCGGCCACAAGTGGTTCTTCTCGGCGCCCATGTGCGACGCCCACCTGGTGGTGGCCCGCGCGGGCGAGGCGGGCGGCCAGGCCTGCTTTTACGTGCCGCGCTGGCGCCCCGACGGCCGCCGCAACGCCGTGCGCGTGCAGCGCCTCAAGGACAAGGTCGGCAACCGCAGCAACGCCAGCAGCGAAGTGGAGTTCGAGGATGCCTGGGGCATCCTCATGGGCGAGGAAGGCCGGGGCATTCCCACCATCATCGAGATGGCCACCTACACGCGCCTGAACTGCGTGCTGGGCAGCGCCGCCATCCTGCGCTCGGCCACCGTGCAGGCCCTGGCCTATGCGCGCCGGCGCATGGCCTTTGGCCGGACGCTGGCCGGGCAGCCGCTGATGCGCACCGTGCTGGCCGACCTAGCGCTGGAGAGCGAAGCCGCGCTGCAACTGGCCCTGCGCCTGGCCCAGGCCTACGAGCACGGCACCGATGAGGGAGACCCTCTGGAACGGGCCTGGAAGCGCATCCTGACGCCGGCCGCTAAATTCTGGGTATGCAAGCGCGGCGTGGAACTGACCGGCGAGGCCATGGAAGTGCTGGGCGGCAACGGCTACGTGGACACGGGCCTGATGGCGCGCCTGTTCCGTGAGGCGCCCGTGAACTCGATCTGGGAGGGTTCGGGCAACATCATGTGCCTGGACGTGCTGCGCGCCATTGCGCGTGACCCGGAGAGCGCCCACCTGCTGCTGCGCGACCTGAGCGACGCCTGCGCGGGCGAAGCCGTGCTGCAGCGGCACGCCCGGTCCCTGGTGCGCCGCCTGTCCGGCCCGCCCGAGCAGCTGGAAGCCCAGGCACGCCGCCTGGTGCAGGACCTGGTGCTGCTGGCACAGGCCTGCCTGCTGCGCCGCCATGCGCCATCGGCCATGGCCGACGGCTTCATCGCCACGCGCCTGGACGCGCAAAGCGGGGGCCTGGTGGCAGGCGCCTTCGATCCCTGCGGCCTGGATATTGCAGCCATCCTGCAGCGCGCGCTGCCTGCCTGAAGCGGCCGGCCTGGGCCACAATGCACCATGCTCAGCCTCCAAGACATCCGCAACGCCGCCGCCCGCCTGCAGGGCGCCGTGCTGGAAACGCCCTGCGTCGAATCGCGCACGCTGTCCCAGATCACGGGCGCACAGGTCTTCCTCAAGTTCGAGAACCTGCAGTTCACGGCATCGTTCAAGGAACGCGGCGCCTTCAACAAGCTGGTGCAGCTCTCGCCCGAGGAGCGCGCGCGCGGCGTGGTCGCCATGAGCGCAGGCAACCATGCCCAGGGCGTGGCCTACCATGCGCAGCGCCTGGGCGTGCGCGCGGTCATCGTCATGCCGCGTTTCACGCCCGGCGTGAAGGTGGAGCGCACGCGCGGCTTCGGCGCCGAAGTCGTGCTGCACGGCGACTCCCTGGCCGAGGCGCGCCAGCATGCCTACACGCTGGCCGCGCAGCAGGGCCTGTGCTTCGTGCATCCCTATGACGACGAACAGATCGCCGCCGGCCAGGGCACGCTGGCACTGGAGATGCTGGCCGAACAGCCCGACCTGGAACAGATCGTCGTGGCCATTGGCGGCGGCGGCCTGATCGCGGGAGTGGCCACGGCGGCCAAAGGGCTGAACCCGGCCATCGAGATCATCGGCGTGCAGACCCAGCGCTTTGCATCGATGTTCAACGCCGTGCGCAAGGCCGAACTGCCCATGGGCACATCGACCATCGCCGAAGGCATTGCCGTCACCCAGCCCGGCGCCATCACCCAGGAGGTCGTGGCCCGTCTCGTGGACGACCTGGTTCTGGTCGATGAAGGCGACATCGAGCAGGCCGTGCTGATGCTGCTGGAAATCGAAAAGACCCTGGTCGAGGGCGCGGGCGCGGCAGGCCTGGCCGCGCTGCTGCGCCATCCGCAGCGCTTCGCGGGCAAGAGGGTGGGCCTGATCCTGTCGGGCGGCAACATCGACCCGCTGCTGCTGGCCTCCATCATCGGGCGCGGCATGGTGCGCTCAGGGCGGCTGGCACGCATCAAGGTCAGCGCGCGCGATGTGCCTGGCGTGCTGGCGCGCATCACGGCCACCGTGGCGGCTGCCGGCGCCAACGTCGAAGAAGTGCACCACCAGCGCGCGTTCACCCTGCTGGCCGCGCAAAGCGTGGAGATCGAGCTGGTGCTGCAGACGCGCAACAAGGCCCATATCGACGAGGTCATGGCCGCGCTGCAGGCCGAGGGCATGCAGGTGGACCACGCCTGAAGCCACGCCGGCGGGCGTGGCATGCGCCGGGCGCTAGCCCGCAGCCAGGGCACGCTGGCGCTGACCCAGGGCGGGCATGGCCTGGTCGGGCAACGCTTGGCCGGGCCTCGCCTGGCCGGGCGCTGGCAGCAGGGAACCTGCATGCCCCAGGTTAAAGACCGCCACGGCCTCCACCAGCTCCTGCGCCTGACGCTTCATGCTGCTGGCAGCGGCCGCCATCTCTTCGACCAGGGCCGCGTTTTGCTGCGTGGCCTGATCCATCTGCACCACGGCCTCGCCCACCTGGGCCACGCCATCGCTTTGCTCGGCGCTGGCAGCGCTGATCTCGCGAACAATATCCGTCACGCGCTGGATGGACTGGACCACCTCGGTCATCGTCAGGCCGGCCTTGTCGACCAGCGCGGAGCCTTGCTCCACGCGGGTGACGCTGGCGGAGATGAGCTGCTTGATTTCCTTGGCGGCATCGGCCGAGCGGCCAGCCAGGCTGCGCACCTCGGAGGCAACCACCGCAAAGCCCCGGCCCTGTTCGCCAGCGCGCGCCGCTTCCACTGCGGCATTGAGCGCCAGGATATTGGTCTGGAAGGCAATCGAGTCGATCACGCTGATGATGTCGGCAATCCGGCGCGAACTGTCGTTGATCCCTTTCATGGTCTCGACCACCTGGGCCACGACCTCGCCGCCTTGCGCAGCCACCGTGTTCGCATCCGTGGCCAGCCGGTTGGCCGCCTGGGCGCTGTCCGAATTCTGCCGGACGGTGGAGCCCAGCTGTTCCATGGATGCAGCAGTCTGCTGCAGGGCGCTGGCCTGGCGCTCGGTGCGGGCGGACAGGTCATTGTTGCCCTGTGAAATCTCGGCACTGGCGGTCGATACGCTCTGCGCGCTTTGACGGACATTGGAGACAATATCAGCCAGCTTGCCGCGCATGGCCGCCAGTTCTGTCAACAGCGTGCCCAATTCGTCCCTGTAGCCTTGTGCAATCGCAGTGGTCAGATCGCCAGCAGCAATGGCCGCCGTCGCATCCACGGCCTGCTGCACCGGCACGGTAATGGAGCGGGTGGTTCTGTACGCCAGGAAAATGCCCAGCACAATCACCAGCACCGTGCTGCCTGCCACCCACCAGATGCTGCTCGTCGCCTGGCTGCTGGTGTCTTTGAGCGTGGCATTCACGTCGCTATCGAGGTTCTTGCTCAACTCCTGCAGGATGCCGGCATAGTTGCCAAAGGCATTGGCCAGCACCGTATCGACCTGTCCCGAAACATCCTGCCCGGCCTCCTTGACCTTGAGCAGCTCGGAGCGCTTTGCGCGGTAGGCGTCGCGGGCAGCAATCGCCTTGTCGTAGAGCTGCTTTTCCTGCTCCTTGTGCATATAGGTGCGCACCTCCTCCATTCGCTTGCTCTGGACCTCGACCAGGGAGGACATGTCTTTTCTGAGCTTGGCGATGTACTGCGCATCGCTGGATTTGAGCAGGGCTTCCGTACGCAGCCAGTTCATGTAGATATCGGTTTGCCACTGCTGCACGATGCCCTGGCGCTTGAGATCGAACGTGGCAATATGCTCATTGCTTTTTTGTAATGCAAAGATATTGACAATCCCCAAAAAGGAGATAATGCAGGTAATCAGGAGCAGCAGCCCAAACGCTGCGCCCAGACGAATTCCCAGTTTCAGGTCATTGATACGCATGGCGTTTCCTTGAATGAAATTTCCATTAAAGCGTTTTCATGATGCACCGTGATGTCACAGCTGCGTCATGGCTTTCCCCAAAGACGTCACCAGGCCTGCCTGCCTACAATGAATCCCCCCATTGCAGCCAGGAGCCTTTTGCATGACGCATGATTCCGCCGCAGACCACGCCGCTTCGCCGGCCTCCGACGACGACGCCGCCGAAGCGGTTGTCCCCTACATCCCCTACATCCTGCCGCTGGCCGGCGCCGTGATGATGTTTCTGCTGGCTTTCATTGCCGTGAACATGGCCTGAGCAAAGCACCGCCCGCCACCTCTGCCGAGCCCCGCACTGCGGGGCTTTTTGCTGCCTGCAGATCAGGCATCGGAATGCTGCATCATGCATATTTTCATGCACAGAATGCATACTTTTTGCCATTCCTTTGCTGACAAACAAATGACTGCTCCCTAGAATCGAATCCCCAGCCGGTGCGCGCCAGCCCCCGCCAGCGCCCCTAGAAGCGCCTTTCCTGCACGCCGCCTGCCTCCCAAGCCTGTTTTCCCAAGAGGACGCCCGAGCGCCGTGCGCCCTCTTTGGAAAACTGGTTTTTTCAATTGAAGGAAGCTCCGCGATGAACGCACCCGTCATGCAAGGCCTGGACATCCAGGCACCCTCCTATGTCAAGAACAGCCGCCTGATCGCCTGGGTCGCGGACATGGCTGCACTGTGCAAGCCGGCCAAGATCCACTGGTGCGATGGCTCGCAGGAGGAATACGAGCAGCTGTGCCAGCAGCTCGTCGATGCCGGCACCTTCAAGAAGCTCAACCCCGCCAAGCGCCCCGGCAGCTACCTGGCCTGGTCCGACCCGTCCGACGTGGCGCGTGTCGAAGACCGCACCTACATCTGCTCGGCCCGCAAGGAAGACGCCGGCCCGACCAACAACTGGATGGAGCCGGCCGAGATGCGCGCCACGCTGCAGCCGCTGTTCGACGGCTGCATGGCCGGCCGCACCATGTACGTGGTGCCCTTCTCCATGGGCCCCCTGGGCTCGCCCATCGCCCACGTGGGCGTGGAGCTGTCTGACAGCGCCTATGTGGCCGTGAACATGAAGATCATGACCCGCATGGGCCGTGCCGTGTACGACGTGATTGGCACCGAAGGCGAGTTCGTGCCCTGCGTGCACACCGTGGGCGCTCCCCTGGCTGCCGGCGAGACGGACCAGACCAGCTGGCCCTGCAACAAGACCAAGTACATCGTCCACTACCCCGAGACGCGCGAAATCTGGAGCTACGGCTCGGGCTACGGCGGCAACGCGCTGCTGGGCAAGAAGTGCTTTGCGCTGCGCATCGCCTCCACCATGGGCCGCGACCAGGGCTGGCTGGCCGAGCACATGCTGATCCTGGGCGTGACCAACCCCGAAGGCAAGAAGTACCACGTGGCAGCAGCCTTCCCCAGCGCCTGCGGCAAGACCAACTTCTCCATGCTGGTGCCGCCCAAGGCCTTTGAAGGCTGGAAGGTCACCACCATCGGCGACGACATCGCCTGGATCAAGCCCCAGGCCGACGGCTCGCTGCGCGCCATCAACCCCGAAGCCGGCTACTTCGGCGTCGCACCGGGCACCAATTACCACACCAACCCCAACTGCATGGCCAGCCTCGACAAGAACGTGATCTTCACGAACGTCGCGCTGACCGATGACGGCGACGTGTGGTGGGAAGGCATGGACAAGGACACCGGCAAGCAGCCCGAGCACCTGATCGACTGGCAAGGCAAGGACTGGACGCCCCAGATCGCGCGCGAAACCGGCGCCAAGGCAGCCCACCCCAATGCCCGCTTCACCGTGGCCGCCACCAACAACCCCGCGCTGGACGAAGCCTGGGACGACCCCAAGGGCGTCAAGATCGATGCGCTCATCTTCGGTGGCCGCCGCTCCACCACGGTGCCCCTGGTGACCGAAGCCCGCGACTGGGTGGAAGGCGTGTACATGGCCGCCACCATGGGCTCGGAAACCACGGCTGCCGCCTTTGGCGCCCAGGGCGTGGTCCGCCGCGACCCCTTCGCCATGCTGCCGTTCGCCGGCTACAACATGAGCGACTACTTCCAGCACTGGCTGACGCTGGGCGCCAAGATCCAGGGCCAGGGCGCAGCACTGCCCAAGATCTTCACCACCAACTGGTTCCGCAAGAACGCCGAAGGCAAGTTCGTCTGGCCCGGCTACGGCGAGAACATGCGCGTGCTCAAGTGGATGATCGACCGCATCGAAGGCCAGGCCACCGGCCAGCAGACCGCCTTCGGCATCGCGCCCCAGTATGCGGAAATCAACTGGAACGGCCTGGACTTCACGGCCGAGCAGTTCGCCAACGTGACCAGCATCGACAAGGCCGCATGGGCCGAGGAAATGCAGCTGCACACCGAGCACTTCGACAAGCTGGCGCACAACCTGCCCCAGGAGCTGCTGGCCACTAAGGCCGAGCTGGAAAAGCGCCTGGCTGCCTGATCCGGCGCCAGCCCACAAAAAAGCCTCGCAATGCGAGGCTTTTTTTATGGCGTTGCAACGGCGCCTGCGGGCAACAAAAAAGCCGCGCCTTGCAGGCAGCGGCTTTTTTGGAGGACAGCGCAAAAACCGGCGTGACACAACACGGGGCAAGCGGCGCAGCCGCTCAGGGGGAGTTCAGTTCCCCTGCCGATCCATGGCACGTGCCAGATCGGCCATCAGGCGGGCATCCTGCAGCGCAGCATTCCACAGGCGCTCGTCGGCGGCAGCCTGCTGGCGGCTTTCCAGCCAGGCGCGGTAGCCAGCGCGCATCACCAGGGCAGCGCGGCGCGCGGGTGCCGAAAACAGGGCCAGGCCCAGGAAAGCGGCAACCCACAGCACGACCCAGGCGCCCAGCATGTGGCCATCGGTCCAGTTATGGGCGATTTCATTGACGACCACCATCAGCGCGGCCACCAGGGCCGCCAGCAGCAGGGCGCTGGCGCCATGCTTGCCGGTGAAGGAACGGGAGCCGCCCTTGCGGGTCTGTTCGGCTTGATAGACATGCACCACGCCAGGGTGCTCGACACAGTAGGAGTTGTAGATGAAGTTGCTCATGGCAGATAAACCCAGTTGAATCGCCGCTTTTGGCGGCTTGCGGGTGACTGGATGCAACTATAGGGTTTACCCTAAACTCCTTCAAATTTATATCTTGAATCTGTAGCATTCATATTTGTGATGACTCAGGGCCCGCCGCCATGCCTGCACTGAATTTCCGCACCCTGGACCTGAACCTGCTGCGCGTCTTCGACGAGGTCATGGCAGAGCGCAGCCTGACCCGGGCCGCGCACAAGCTGGCCATCACCCAGCCGGCCGTGAGCAATGCGCTGCGCCGGCTGCGCGAGGCGCTGGGCGATGAGCTGCTGGTGCGCCAGGGCCAGGGCGTGGAGCCCACGCCGCGCGCGCTGGCCCTGTGGCCGGTGATACGCGAGACCCTGCAGCAGCTGCAGGAAACGCTGGCGCCCGGTGAATTCCATCCGGCCACCGCCACCACGACCTTTGTGCTGGCCATGGCCGATGCCACGGCGGCCACGCTGATACCGCCCCTGTTCAGCCTGCTGGAACGCGAGGCGCCCGGCATCGGCATCCGGGTGCTGCCGCTGACCACGCGCGATCCGCGCGCCCTGCTCGAAGCCGGAGAAGCCGACATGGCCGTGGGCTACTTTCCTGCCGCGCTGGCCGACCTGACGGCGCGCGCCCAGTCCGGCGCCCTGGTCTCCTTCGACAGCCGGCGTCTGTACGAGGGCGAATACCTGTGCGTCATGCGCCAGGACCACCCGCTCGCGCAGGTGCCCCTGACGCTGGACAACTACTGCGCAGCGCGCCATATGCTGGTGAGCTTCTCGGGCCGCTCCTTCGGCTTCATCGACGAGGCGCTGGCGGCGCTGGGCCGCACGCGCCAGGTGGTGCTGACCGTCAACCAGTTCTTCACGGCCGGGCGCGTGGTCATGAGCACCGACCTGCTGACCATCCTGCCGCGCCACTTCGTGCCGGTCACCGGCATGACCGACCAGCTGGTGCTGCGCGAGCTGCCCTTCGATGTGCCGCCGGTGCATGTGGACGCCCTGTGGCGCCGCCGTGGCCCGCATCCGCAGGCCTGCGACTGGCTGCTGGGCGCGCTCACACGCTCGGCAGACGCCACCTTCCCCGGCGCCTGACAGGTTCTACACTCGGGCGCATGAAGATCCAGCTGCTGTCCGACCTGCACCTCGAATCCCACCCCGATTTCGCGCCCGAGCCGGCGCCCGGCGCCGATGTGCTGGTACTGGCCGGAGACATCGGCTCCTACCAGAGCGGCAGCCGGCTCGCGGGCGAAGACTTCGGGCTGGAGCGCTTTTCGCCCCTGCCCCAGTACGCGGCATGGCCCTGCCCCGTGGTCTTCGTGCCGGGCAACCATGAGTACGACATGCAGGACTTCGATGCGGCCCACGCGCGGCTGCGCGCGACCTGCGAACGCCTGGGCCTGGTCTGGCTGGAGCGCGAAAGCGCCGTGATCGGCGGCGTGCGCTTCGTCGGCACCACGCTGTGGAGCGACTACGACGCCATGTCCATGCACGAGGGCGTGACCGATCTGGGGCGGCTGCTCAAGCTGCGCGAGAAAGCCTTCCGCGCGGCCAATTTCTACCTGCAAAAGACCGGCGGCACGCGCGGCGGCGAACCCTTCCTGGCAGAGCCCATGCGCGCGCAGTCCCTGGCATGCCAGCAATGGCTGCGCGCGGCGCTGGAGCAGCCCTTCGGCGGCCCCACGGTGGCCGTCACCCACTTCGCGCCCAGCCTGCGCAGCGCCGACCCGCGCTATGGACTGGTGCCAGGCACGGCAGGCTTTTGCAATGTGCTCGACGACCTGCTGCCCCTGGCCGACCTGTGGCTGCATGGCCATCTGCATGCGCCCAGCGACTACGTGGCCGAAGGCCTGCGCGCAGATGGCCGGCCCTGGCGCTGCCGGGTCGTGGCCAACCCGCTGGGCTATGCACGCAAGGGCGAACAGGCGCAGTTTTTGCCACGCTCCACCATCGACCTGCCGGTGCGCACGCCGGCAGGTGCTTGACATACATCAAGCACGCCACCCGGGCTTGGGCGTAGTCTTGGCTGGTTCCAAAGGAGGATCTTCATGAACATTCTGCTCGCCGTCGATGGCAGCCCCTACACCCAGAAGATGCTGGCTTACCTGACCTCGCATCCCGAGATCCTGGGCTCTGCGCACAGCTACAGCGCCATCACCGTGCAGCCCCAGCTGCCGGCCCGCGCCCGCGCCGCGCTGGGCAAGGAGGTGGTGGACGAGTACTACGCCGAGGAATCGACCAAGGTGCTGGACCCCGTGTGCAGCTACCTGGCAGGTCACGGCGTGCAGGCCACCCGCATCTCCAAGGTGGGCCCCATCGCCGACGCCATCATCGAGACGGCACAGGAAGGCAAGTTCGACCTGCTGGTCATGGGCACGCACGGCCATGGCGCACTGGGCCGGCTGGTCATGGGCTCGGTCAGCACCCAGGTGCTGGCCGGCTGCCAGGTGCCCGTGCTGCTGATCCGCTGATCCGGCAGGCCCGGCCATCGCGGGCTGGCGGTCCCCCGCGCCCATAACCCGAAAAAACAAAGCGCAGGCACTGCGACAGGCCCAGGCGGCTCCCTTGCGGGAGCCGCTTTTTTTGCGCCCAGGCCGCCAGGACGCAGGCATGGTTTGACCTGGGGCCCAGGAAAACCCTGAATCCGCTGCGTTGACGAATGGTGATTGTCATCACAATAATTACCACGTTAACTAAATGACCGCCATGCAGACTCAGCCCTTCTTCCTGGACGATGGCATGCCGCTGGGCAGCGTCTATGGCACGCTGCTCAACGAGCACGCCACCGTGCAGCGCCTGTCGCCCCAGTTCGGCAGCGCGCCCTACAAGGCCGCGCCGCAGGCGCCCGTGCTCTACATCAAGCCCCGCAATACCTGGGCACGTGAGGGCGCAGCCGTGGCCGTGCCGGCCGACCCCGGCACGGTGCGCATCGATGCCACGCTGGGCATGGTGATCGGCCGCAGCGCCACGCGCGTCAGCGAAGACAGCGCCATGGACCACGTGGCCGGCTGGATCATCGCCAGCGACATCACGCTGCCCCACGAGAATTACTACCGCCCCGCCATCCGCCAGCGCTGCCGCGACGGCTTTTGTCCCCTGGGCACGCTGGCGCGCAGCGCCGATTTCGACGCGGCAGCTGCCAGGCTCACGGTATCCATCAACGGCCAGCCCGCCTGGACACGCGGCTTTGCGGACCTGGTGCGCCCGCCCGCGCGGCTGCTGGCCGATGTGACGCAGTTCATGACGCTGTCACCCGGCGACGTGCTGCTGCTGGGCCCGGGCGAAGGCTCGCCGCTGGGCCGCGCCGGCGATGAGATCACGATCGAGGTCTCCGGCCTGGGCACACTGCGCCACGCGCTGGTGGCCGAACAGGGAGCTGCGGCATGAAACACGGACGCGTCATCTTCCAAGGACAGACCTTCAAGGTCACCGAAGGCCCGCAGGGGCAGGTGCAGTTGCCCGACGGCCGCCTGCTTGCCGAGACGGCCGTGCAGTGGCTGCCGCCGCTGCAGTTCGGCACGGTCTTCGCGCTGGGACTGAACTATGCCGACCACGCCAGGGAGATTGCCTTCCACAAGGCGCCCGAGGAGCCGCTGGTCTTCCTGAAAGGGCCGAACACGCTCAACGGCCACCGGGGCGTCACCCACCGCCCGGCGGACGTGGCCTACATGCACTTCGAGTGCGAGCTGGGCGTGGTCATCGGCCAGACCTGCCGCAACGTGCGCCGCGAGGATGCCTACGGCGTGGTCGCCGGCTACTGCACGGCCAACGACTACGCGATACGCGACTACCTGGAGAACTTCTACCGGCCCAATCTGCGCGTCAAGAACCGCGACGGTGCCACCCCCGTGGGCCCGTGGTTCGTCGATGCGGCCGACGTGCCCGACCCCATGAATCTGCGCCTGCGCAGCTGGGTCAACGGCGAACTGCGCCAGGACGGCAGCACGCGGGACATGGTGCACGACATACCGGCGCTGATCGCCCACCTGTCGGGCTTCATGACACTGAACCCCGGCGACCTCCTCCTCACCGGCACGCCCGACGGCGTGGCCGACTCCCGTGCGGGCGACGAGATCGTCACCGAGATCGAGGGGCTGGGCCGCCTGGTCAACACCATCACCGGCGACACGCCGCCAGCCCGCTGAACCGACCGCATCCGCAAAGGACACTCCCATGCGCATTGACCACCTCATCGACGGCAAGGCCGTCGCCGGCACGCAGTATTTCGAGACCATCAACCCCGCCACCCAGGAAGTGCTGGCCGAAGTGGCGGCAGGTGGCGAAGCCGAGGTCGAGGCTGCCGTCGCCGCTGCAAAAAACGCCTTTCCGAAGTGGGCCGGCCTGCCGGCCACGGAGCGTGCCCGGCTGGTGCGCAGGCTGGGCGAGCTGATCGCGCTGCATGTGCCCGAGATCGCGCGCACCGAAACCAATGACTGCGGCCAGGTCATCGCCCAGACCGGCAAGCAGCTGGTGCCGCGCGCGGCCGACAACTTCCACTACTTCGCCGAGATGTGCACGCGCGTGGACGGCCACACCTACCCCACGCCCACGCACCTGAACTACACGCTGTGGCACCCCGTGGGCGTGTGCGCGCTGATCTCGCCCTGGAACGTGCCCTTCATGACGGCCACCTGGAAAGTCGCGCCCTGCCTGGCCTTCGGCAACACAGCCGTGCTCAAGATGAGCGAGCTGTCGCCCATGACGGCCGCGCGCCTGGGCGAGCTGGCGCTGCAGGCGGGCATCCCGCCCGGCGTGCTCAACATCGTGCACGGCTACGGCCAGGATGCCGGCGAGCCCCTGGTGCGCCACCGCGATGTGCGCGCCGTCTCCTTCACGGGCTCGACCCGCACCGGCCAGCGCATCGTGCAGGCGGCTGGCCTCAAGAAGTTCAGCATGGAGCTGGGCGGCAAAAGCCCCTTTGTGGTCTTCGACGACGCCGACTTCGAACGCGCGCTGGACGCGGCCGTGTTCATGATCTTCTCCAACAACGGCGAGCGCTGCACGGCAGGCAGCCGCATCCTGGTGCAAAAAGGCATCTACGCCAGATTCGTGGACCGCTTCGTGGAACGCGCCAGGAAGATCACCGTGGGCGACCCGCTGGATGAAAAAACCATCGTCGGCCCCATGATCAGCGCCAACCACCTGGCCAAGGTGCGCCACTACATCGCGCTGGGACAGAAGGAAGGCGCCAGCCTGCTGTGCGGCGGCCTGGACGCGCCCAGCCTGCCCGAGCGCGTGCGCCAGGGCAACTACGTCCTGCCCACGGTCTTTGCCGATGTGGACAACCGCATGCAGATCGCCCAGGACGAAATTTTCGGCCCCGTCGCCTGCATCATCCCCTTTGCCGACGAAGCCGAGGCCGTGCGCCTGGCCAACGACACCGACTACGGCCTGTCCAGCTATGTCTGGACCGAAAGCGTGGGGCGCGCCCACCGCGTGGCTGCCGCCATCGAGGCGGGCATGTGCTTTGTCAACAGCCAGAACGTGCGCGACCTGCGCCAGCCCTTCGGCGGCACCAAGGCCTCGGGCACAGGCCGCGAGGGCGGCACCTGGAGCTACGAGGTGTTCTGCGAGCCCAAGAACGTGGCCGTCTCGCTGGGATCGCACCATATTCCCCACTGGGGCGTCTAGCACGGCAGCGCCCACCTGGAAAACAACAACGACAAAGGAGACATGCCATGCACCGCCGCCACTTCCTTCAATACGCAGCTGCCACGGGCGCGCTGGCGCTCACGGACCGCGCCCGCATCACGCTGGGCTGAGGCCGCGCCGCCACCAGCCAGGGAGACGCCATGAGCCTGTACACCATGCAGAAATTCCTCTTCCAGCTCAACCGCGAGCCCGAGGTGCAGCGCCGCTACCGCGAAGACCGCGCAGCGCTGCTGGCCGAATACGCGCTCGACGCTGAGGAATACGAAGCCATGTTCCACGGGGACATCGGCAAGCTCTACGTGCTGGGCTGCAACGGCCAGCTGCTGATGCACTTCGCGCCGCTGCTGGGCATGCCCTGGGCGGACTACATCCAGGCCATGCGCGACGGCGTGCAAAAACACGGCCCGGTGCGGGCCGGCGTGTACGCCATGACCACCGCCATGGACGAAAAAGTCGCAGGAGTTTGAGATGAGTCTGGTTTTTGCAGGAGTTTGCAGCCATGCGCCCGGCATCACGGGGCGCGCGCATCTGGCCGATCCGGCCGCCAGGGATGCTTTCCATGCGGCCTTGCACGACATGGGCGCGCAGCTGCAGGCCGCGCGGCCCGATGCCGTGGTCGTTGTCGCGGCCGAGCACTTCGCCAACTTCTTCATGAACAACATGCCGGCCTATGCCATCGGCATGGCAGACCACTACGAAGGCCCCATCGAAGACCCGGCCTGGCTGGGCATCGAACGCCGCCGCATCCCCGGCAATGCCGGGCTGTCACGGCGCCTGATCACCGAGATCATGCAGACCGTGGACGTGGCCTTTGCCGAGGAGTGGAAGTTCGACCACGGCATCATGGTGCCGCTGCACTTCCTGACCCCGGCCTATGACAAGGACATCATCCCCGTCAACATCAACTGCCAGGGCCCGCCACTGACGCCGCTGCACCGCGCCTGGGCCTTTGGCGAAGCCCTGCGCCGCGCCTGCGACCAGGTGCCAGAGCGCATTGCCATCGTGGGCACGGGCGGCATCTCGCACTGGCCGGCCACGCCCGATTCGGGCAAGGTCAACTGGGCATGGGACCAGCAGTTCATGGACCGCTGGTGCCGCAACGACCGGCAGGCCCTGCTGTCATACACCGATGCCGAAACCTACCGCGAAGGCGGCCAGGGCGGCTTCGAGATCCGCAGCTTCATCGCCGTCGCTGCTGCCGCGCGCGGCGCGGGCCATGTGCTGCACTGCCAGCCCATTCCCATCTTCGCCGTGAGCTGCACGGCCGCCACCATGGAGGTGGTCTGAATGCCGCATGTGGTCATCCTCTACACGGCCCGCCTGGACGCGCTGACCGACATGACGGCGCTGTGCCGCGCCCTGGCCGACACCCTGCTCACGGTGCGCGCCGAAGACGGCGCCCAGGTCTTTCCCACCGGCGGCGTGCGCGTGCTGGCCTACCCCGCGCCGCACAGCGCCGTGGCCGATGGCGGAGCAGCGGGCAGGGCGGCCGGCGGCGATGGCGACTACGGCTTCATCTACATCAACCTGCGCATGGGCCGGGGCCGCACGGCCGCCGTGCAGCAGCAGGCAGGCGACGCCCTGCTGGCCTGCGCGCGCCGCCACCTGCAGCCGCTGTTCGCACAGCGCCACCTGGGCCTGACCGTGCAGGTCGATGAAAGCCCGGGCCAGGTGTATGACGGCAAGCACAGCACCCTCCACCCCCTCTTTTCCAGGCCTTGAAATGTTTTCCCCAGAACTGTTGACCCAACTGGCCCAGGAGCTGGACCGCAGCGAAAAAACCCGCGTGCAGATCGAGCATTTCTCCCGGCGCTTTCCCGGCATGACCGTGGAGGATGGCTACCGCGTCGCGCGCGAGTGGGTCCGCCTGCAGGTCGCTGCGGGCCGCAAGGTCATTGGCCACAAGATCGGCCTGACCTCGCGCGCCATGCAGATGGCCAGCCAGATCGACGAGCCCGACTACGGCACCCTGCTCGACAGCATGCTCTACCGCTGCACGCCGGACCAGGTGCTGGACATCCCGGCGGCAAACTTCATCGCGCCGCGCGTCGAGGTGGAACTGGCCTTCGTGCTCAAGGCGCCACTGCGCGGCCCCGGCCTGCCGGGCGGCAAGGAAGTCACGCCCGGCGATGTGCTGGCCGCCACGGACTACGTCACACCGGCCATCGAGATCATCGACGCGCGCATCGAGCAGTTCGACCGCCACAGCCGAGCCATGCGCAAGGTCTACGACACCATCAGCGACAACGCCGCCAATGCCGGCATCGTCATCGGCGCCGCGCAGGCGGCGCCAGGGGCGCTGGACCTGCCCTGGTGCGGTGCCATCCTGCGCTGCAACGGCGTGGTCGAGGAAACCGGACTGGCCGCCGGCGTGCAGGGACACCCGGCCATCGGCGTGGCCTGGCTGGCCAACAAGCTCGCGCCCTGGGGCCAGGCGCTGGAGCCCGGCCAGATCGTGCTGGCAGGCTCCTTCACACGCCCCGTAGCCGCCCGGGCCGGCGACCTGTTCGATGCCGACTACGGCCCCCTGGGCCGGCTGCAATTTCGTTTTTCCGGAGCACCATGACGCCATGCAAACACCTGTGAACCGCTTCAAGGCCGCCATCGCGGCAGGCCAGCCCCAGATCGGCCTGTGGCTGGGCCTGGCCAATGCCTACACGGCCGAAATCTGCGCCGGCGCAGGCTTCGACTGGCTCCTGCTCGACGCGGAGCATTCGCCCAACGACACACGCTCCCTGCTGGCACAGCTGCAGGCGCTGGCAGCCTACCCCGACAGCCACGCCATCGCGCGCGTACCCATGGGCCATGGCGAGGTCGGCGAAATGCTGATCAAGCAGTATCTGGACCTGGGCGTACAGACCCTGCTGGTGCCCATGGTGGATACGGCCGAGCAGGCCGCGCGCATCGTGCGGGCCGCGCGCTACCCGCAGGCCGATGGACGGGGCGGCATACGCGGCATGGGCGGCGCCCGCGCCTCGGCCTGGGGACGCCGCCCGCACTATGCCCTGCAAGCCAACGCCCAGGTCTGCCTGCTGGTGCAGATCGAGACACGCCAGGCACTGGCCGGGCTGGACGCCATTGCCGCCACCGAGGGCGTGGACGGCGTCTTCATCGGACCGACCGACCTGTCGGCCTCCATGGGCCACATCGGCAACCCCGGCCACCCCGAGGTTCAGCAGGCCATTGCCGACGCAGTGGCGCGCATCCGCCGCGCAGGCAAGGCGGCAGGCATCCTCACGCCCGACGAGGCACTGGCGCGCAAGTACCTGGAACTGGGCTGCACCTTCGTGGCTGTGGGACTGGACACCCAATTGCTGGTGCGATCCACGAGCGCGCTGGCTGCGCGCTTCAAGCAGACTGCAGCGCCTGCGCCACAAAGCCAGACTTACTAGACGGGCAAACCGCCACGCGCGCACGGCGCGCGGCGGCTGCATAGAATCCAGCCGATCCACGCTGCCGCCGACCATGCCCCACACACAGCCCTCCCGCGCCCCGCAACCGATGCGCGACTTTTCCCGATCCCTGCCCATGGCCCTGCTGCGCGCGCGCGAATCGGTCATGGTGCGTTTTCGCCCCATGCTGCGGGCCCACGGCCTGACCGAGCAGCAATGGCGGGTGCTGCGCGCCATGGCCTCGGCCGGGCACAAGCTGCGGCCCATGGATCTGTCGCAGGCCACCTACATCAGCATGCCCAGCCTGTCGCGCCTGCTCAAGACGCTGGAAGGCCGCCAGTTGATCGAGCGCTCGCGCCATGCCAGCGACCTGCGCGGCGCCGAGTTCGAGCTGACTGCCGCCTGCCACGCCATCGTCGCCGAGATCGCGCCGCACTCCGTCAGGGTCTACGATGAAATCGAGCAGCTCGTGGGGCATGCCGAGATCGAGCAGCTGTATGCGCTGCTGGACCGGGTCGTGCAGCGCCTGGGCGTGGCCGACAGCAGCGATACCGAGGATGAGCCGGTGGCGTAGCCGATGACGCAGCAGATGGCATAGGCCCACGGCCCGGCCGCGCGTGCACAATCGCGCCCATGCCTCCACCGATCGCCATCATTGACTTCGAGACCACGGGCATGTCGCCTGCCCAGGGCTCGCGCGCCACGGAAGTGGCCATCGTGCTGCTCGAAAAAGACCGCATCGTGGACCGCTTCCAGAGCCTGATGCGCACAGGCGCCTGGATTCCTCCGATGATCACGCAGCTGACCGGCATCACCCAGGCCATGGTGTCGGCCGCGCCACCGGCCGATGCCGTCATGCGCGAGGCAGCACGCTTCGTCGGCAGCGCCCCCATGGTGGCGCACAACGCGGCCTTCGACAGCAAGTTCTGGCAATCCGAGCTGGCCCTGGCAGGCGAAGCCGCCCCCCAGCCCTTTGCCTGCACGGTGCTGCTGTCGCGGCGCATCTACCCGGACGCCCCCAGCCACAGCCTGGGCCGGATCACTGCCCATCTGGGCCTGCCCGTGGCCGGACGGGCCCACCGCGCACTGGCCGATGCCGAAATGGCCGCCGCCCTGCTGGCACGCATGCAGCAGGACCTGTGCCTGCGCTACGGGCTGGCCTGGCCGGGACATGCGCTGCTGATGGGGCTGCAGCGCTGCAGCCGGGCCCGGCTGGATACCTGGCTGCGCGAGAATGCGGCGCCCGCGCAGAGTGCCATCCCAATGGAGCCGGCCGCTGTGGCGCAAAGCCCCCACCCACACCATCCCCGGCGGCTGCACCCATAATACGCGCTCGCCGCCGCCCGGCCACGGGCGCCTGTTCAAGACGCGGCTGCCCTGCCACTGCTTCGCCTTTCCAGCCGTGAATTCCGCCCTGCCTCCTGCTGCCCTGGCCCACCCGGCCCCCTTCTCGTCGCGCGAGTTCCGCGATGCGCTGGGCCAGTTCGCCACGGGCGTGACCATCGTCACCGCGCGCAGCCCCCAGGGCCACCCGGTGGGCGTCACGGTCAGCTCGTTCAATTCGGTTTCGCTGGCACCGCCTCTGGTGCTGTGGAGCATGGCGCTGTCGGCAGCGTCGCTGCCCGTGTTCCAGAACTGCTCTCACTACGCCATCCACGTGCTGTCCGCCGGGCAAAAGCCCCTGGCAGAACTGTTCGCGCGCAAGGGCGTGGACCGCTTTGCGCAGACGCCTTGGCGCAGCTCGGTCCAGGGCGTGCCGCTGCTCGACGGCGCAGCCGCCGTCTTCGAGTGCCGCAACCGCAACCGCCATGAAGAAGGCGACCATGTGATCTTCATCGGCGAAGTCGAGCAGTGCAACCACCAGACCGGCCTGGCGCCGCTGCTCTACCACGCAGGCCGCATGCACACAGACGGCCTGCCGGGCTGACAACAAAGCCTCCGGGCGCACAGCGCACTACTCCGAGGAGCGTCTTTGCGAGGCGCCCTCTTGCAAGGCGCCCTCTTGCAAGGCGCCTTATTCCTCCAGTCTGAAATTTCGTGGGCCTCGGGAAATCCCTCAGGTCCAGGCTTGTGGGTTGCGCATATTGTATAGACAGGCTTATACATCTTTGCCGCGCCATTGCGCGTGCCAGCGCACCAGGTGGCTTGCGGCGCCATCCACAACACGGAGACAGACATGGGTTCAACATCCGAAGGCCGCCTGCACAGGGGCCTGTCCGCACGGCACATCCGCTTCATGGCGCTGGGCTCGGCCATCGGCACAGGGCTTTTCTACGGCTCGGCCAAGGCCATACAGCAGGCCGGCCCCTCGGTGCTGCTGGCCTATCTGGTCGCAGGCGCTGCGGTCTACATAGTGATGCGGGCGCTGGGCGAGATGGCGGTGCACAACCCCGTCGCCGGGTCCTTCGGCCAGTACGCCAGCGACTATCTGGGCCCGTTCGCAGGCTTCGTCACAGGCTGGACCTATGCCTTCGAGATGATCATCGTGTGCCTGGCAGACGTCACGGCCTTCGGCATCTACATGGGCTTCTGGTTCCCGGAGGTGCCGCGCTGGATCTGGGTGCTGTCCATCATCTGCTTCATCGGCGCGCTCAACCTGTGTTCGGTCAAGGTGTTTGGCGAGCTGGAATTCTGGCTGTCCCTGCTGAAGGTGGGCGCCATCATCGCCATGATCGCGGGCGGCCTGGGCATCATGGCCTTCGGTTTCGGCATGACGGCCGACCAGCCGCAGCCCGGTGTGCACAACCTGTGGCTGCATGGCGGCTTCATGCCCAACGGCGTCTCGGGGCTGATCGCCTCGCTGGCCGTGGTGGTGTTCGCCTTCGGCGGCATCGAGATCATCGGCATCTCAGCCGGCGAGGCCAAGGACCCGGAGCGCGTGATTCCGCGCGCCATCAATGCCGTGCCGCTGCGCATCCTGCTGTTCTATGTGCTGACGCTGTTCGTGCTGATGTCCCTCTTCCCCTGGCCGCAGATCGGCAGCCAGGGCAGTCCCTTCGTGCAGATTTTCAGCGGCCTGGGCATCTCCTCGGCGGCCACCGTGCTCAACATCGTGGTGATCTCGGCGGCCGTGTCGGCCATCAACAGCGACATCTTCGGCGCCGGGCGCATGCTGTTCGGCATGGCCTGCCAGGGCCAGGCGCCCGCCAGCTTTGCCCGTATCTCGCGCCACGGCGTGCCCTGGATGACGGTACTCGTGATGGGCGTGACGCTGCTGGCTGGCGTGGTGCTGAACTACCTGATCCCCGAGAACGTGTTCATGCTGATCGCCTCCATTGCCACCTTCGCCACTGTCTGGGTCTGGCTGATGATCCTGCTGTCGCAGTTCGCGGCACGCTGGCGCATGAGCCCGCAGCAGGTGGCGGCGCTGAAGTTCCCCGTGCCGCTCTGGCCCGCTGCGCCACTGGCAGCCATCGGCTTCATGCTGCTGGTGCTGGGCGTGCTGGGCTACTTCTCCCATACCCGCGCCGCGCTGATCGTGGGCAGCCTCTGGATTGCGCTGCTGGGTGTGGCCTACCTGCTGTGGGTCAGGCCGGTACAGAAGACGCAGCCATGAGCGCAGGTGCATTGAGATGGCACCAATGCCCGTCTATACAATGAATTTCCGCATATCCCAAAGGCCTGAACATGCAAGTTTCAAAATGGGGCAACAGCCTGGCCGTGCGTATCCCAGCAGCCGTTGTGCAGGCACTGGCATTGCGCGAGGGCGATCAGATAGAGATCACGGTGCAGGGCGCGCGCAGCTTTTCCGTGAACAAGGCCCCCGACGTACAGGAGCGCCTGAAAAACCTGCGTACATTCAGAGATCGGCTGCCTGACGACTTTCACTTCAGCCGCGCCGATGCCAATGGCCGGAACTGAGTCCGAGACAAGTGCATTTTTTCTCGACAGCAATGTCGTGATCTACTTGCTGTCAGCCGACAAGGTCAAGGCGGATATGGCAGAGGCACTTCTGGAGGCGGGCCCCACGATCAGCGTCCAGGTGCTCAACGAGGTAACTCAGGTTTGCGTACGCAAAATCGGCATGGGATGGGACGACACAGGCTCATTCCTGGACCTGGTGCGCAGCTTTTGCAGGGTCGTTCCAGTGACTGAGGAAATGCATGACCTGGCACGGCACGTTGCTGCGCGCAACAGGTTGTCCTTCTACGATGCCTGCATTGTGGCAGCGGCCACCGTGTCAGGCTGCTGCACGCTGTACAGCGAGGATATGAACCACGGCCAGACCCTGGGCAGCCTGACGCTGCTCAATCCCTTCAGGGCCGCATGACGCCACGGCCCAAGGCCGTGGCCCGCCTCAGCGCGGCGTGTCAGGCAGCTCGATCTTGACTTCGAGCACTTCGAGGTTTTCCTGGCGCTCCAGTTGCACCTTGATGTCGTTGGGGTCGATGTCAACGTACTTGGAAACCACGGCCATCAGCTCCTTTTGCAGTGCCGGCAGGTAGTCGGGGCCTGCGCCGGTGCCTGCCACGCGCTCACGCGCAAGGATGATCTGCAGGCGCTCCTTGGCAACGGATGCTGTCTTCTTTTTTTCGCCAAGCAGTAACGAGAGCATGGACATGTTGGCTCACCTCCCGCCGAAGATGCGTTTGAAGAAGCCGGGCTTTTGCGCCTCGGTGAAGCGCATGGGACGCTCTTCGCCCAGGAAGCGGGCCACCACGTCCTGGTAGGCCTCGGCCACATCGGAGCCTTTCATGTGCACGGCAGGAATGCCCTGGTTGGAGGCCTGCAGCACGACTTCGGACTCGGGCACCACGCCGATCAGCGGAATGCGCAAAATATCCTGAATGTCCTCCAGGGACAGCATCTGGCCGTCCTGAACGCGGTGCGGGTTGTAGCGCGTGATCAGCAGGTGCTCCTTGACGGACTCGCCCGCGATGGCGCGCGCCGTCTTGGAGCTGAGCATGCCCAGGATGCGGTCGGAGTCGCGCACCGAGGACACCTCGGGATTGGTCACGACCAGGGCCTCATCGGCGAAGTGCATGGCGTACAGCGCGCCGCTTTCGATGCCGGCGGGCGAATCGCAGACGATGAACTCGAAGTCCATGGCCACGAGGTCGTCCAGGACCTTCTTGACGCCCTCCTGCGTCAGCGCGTCCTTGTCGCGGGTCTGGGAGGCAGCCAGCACGAACAGGTTGTCGCACTGTTTGTCCTTGATGAGGGCCTGGTGCAGGTTGGCCTCGCCCTGGATGACATTGATCAGGTCATAGACCACGCGGCGTTCGCAGCCCATGATCAGGTCCAGGTTGCGCAAGCCGACGTCGAAATCGATGACAGCGGTCTTGTGCCCGCGCAATGCGAGGCCCGATGCGAAGCTGGCGCTGGTGGTGGTCTTGCCCACGCCACCCTTGCCGGAGGTCACGACGACGATTTTGGCCATGTTTGCACGGTTCCTTAAAGACTTATGGATGGCCGGTATCACACCGGCTCAATAATGATTTTCTCGCCATCGAGACGCACCTTGGCGGGCTTGGCAGCCACATCCGCAGGCAGATCGGTCTCGATTGTGCGGTAGATACCCGCAATTGACAGCAACTGCGGCTCCATGCAGGTGCTGAAGATGCGCGCACCGGTATGGCCGCGTGCGCCGGCGATGGCACGCCCGCGCAGCGGCGCGTACACGTGGATGTTGCCGTCGGCGATGACTTCGGCCCCATAGCTGACCATGGCCAGCACCACGAGGTCGGTGCCGCGCGCGTACACGCGCTGGCCCGAGCGTAGCGGCTTGTCGACGATGAGCGCGTCAGCCAGGGGCGCAGGAACTTCCCGGACCACCTCGACTTCGCGCACGATTTCATGGATCTCGGGCGCAGCATGGCGCACAGGCGCGGCTTCCGGCGCAGCCGTCAGGCCCACAGCGCGTGCGGCCGCCATCTGGGCGGCATTGCCGCCCCGCACGGCCACAGGCAGGGTGCGGTGCTGGCGCAGCGCTTCGACGAGAACGGCAAAGTCAATCTCCTGCCCGGCCTCGCGCACATGCGCCAGATCGATGAGCACCGGATCGTTGTCGAAGAAATCGGGGTCATCGGCCAGCCGCTGGGCCAGGTCGGCCACCAGCACGCGCACATCGGTGTCCCGCAGCGCCACGGCCACCACGGGCAGCTGCGCGCTCTTGAGGTCGAAGCTGGGGCGGGCAGTACTCGTTGTTTCAACAGCCATGGGACTGGAATTGCAGTGAATGGGAGAGATGCCTCTCGACGCGCAAAGTGTACTGTGTGCGCAGCACTCCCCGGCGGCCGTTGGCGCGGTGGCGTATCCATTTGTGTACGCAGCCCCTGCGCCGGGGCTGCGCGGCTGCGCTCACTGGAACCGGGGCGCGCGTTTTTCCACGAAGGCCATGACGGCCTCCCGGTGGTCGGCCGTCTTGTGGGCCAGGGCCTGGTAGCCGGCAGACAGCTCCAGCAAAGACTCCAGCGAGCTGTGCTCGCCCTCGCGCAGCAGGCGTTTGGTCATGCGCATGGCGGCGCCGGGATTGGCCGCGATCTTTGCGGCCAGCGCGCGGGCCGTGGGCAGCAGCGCGTCAGCGGGCACGACACGGCTGACCAGGCCGCAGGCCAGGGCCTCGCGCGCATCAATGGCCTCGCCCGTGAAAGCCATCTCTGCCGCCTTGGCGCGGCCCACCGCACGCGGCAGCAGCCAGGCGCCGCCATCGCCCGGCACGATGCCCACGCGCACGAAGCTCTCGGCGAAGGTCGCCGTCTCGCTCGCGATGCGGATATCGCACATGCAGGCCAGATCCAGTCCTGCGCCGATGGCCGGGCCGTTGACGGCGCAGATCACAGGCACATCGAGCTGGGTCAGCGCGCGCGGTATGCGCTGTATGCCCTGGCGGTATTCCTCGCGGATGGCCTCGGGCGTGAGCGCATCATCGAAAAATCGCTGCATGTCCTTGACGTTGCCGCCCGAGCTGAAGACAGGCCCCTCTCCCGTGAGGATCACGGCCTTGATCGAGGCATCGCGCCGGATGTCGTCGCAGACCTGCACGAACTCTTGAACAGCCGTGTTGCCCGTGAGCGCATTGCGCGTTCCGGGCTGGTCCATGGTGATGGTGAGGATGGCGCCGTCGCGCTCCAGTTTGAGAAAGGGCATGGAAGAGATTCCTTCTGGATGTAGGCTGCTGCATGGATCAGGTCGCTGCATGGCGGGCCTGCTGCAACCCCGTATTCAACAACACACGGCGGGCATCGCCTGCATATCCATGGCGCACGCTCACCCCAGGACCCCTTGCTGTGCGAGTTCATCCATGGCCTCCGGTGAAAGATCCAGCCGGCGAGCCAGCACCTCGCGGGTATGCTGGCCCAGCTGCGGCGGTGCGCTACGGTATTGCACCGGGGTGTCGGACAGGCGCATGGGACTGGCCACCAGCGGGATGGGCCCGGCCTGCGCATGGTCCATGGCGATCTGCATGCCGCGTGCGCGGACCTGGGCATCAGCGAATACCTCGGCAACGCTGTGGATGGGGCCGCAAGGCACGGCGTGCTGCTCCAGCAGCGCGATCCAGTCACGGGTGCTGCGCTGCACTGTGAGCGCCCGCAGCAGGCCGACCAGCAGGTCGCGGTATGCCAGACGCGCGGCATTGGTGGCAAAGCGGGCATCTGCCGCCCACTCGGGACGGCCGGCCGCATGGCAAAAGCGCGCGAACTGGCCGTCGTTGCCAATGGCCAGGATCATGTGGCCGTCGGCCGTGGGAAAGTCCTGGTAGGGCACGGTGTTCGGGTGGGCGTTGCCCATGCGGGTCGGCGGCGGACCGCCGTAGAGGTGGTTCATGCCCTGATTGGCCAGGCAGGCCACCTGCACATCCAGCAGTGCCAGGTCGATGTGCTGGCCGCGGCCCGTGCGCTCGCGCGCCTGCAGCGCAGCGAGAATGGCGGTACTCGCATACAGGCCCGTGAGGATGTCGGTCAGCGCCACGCCCACCTTGGCAGGCCCGCCGCCGGGCGTGCCGTCGGGCTGGCCCGTGATGCTCATCAGGCCGCCCATGCCCTGGATCAGGAAGTCGTAGCCCGCACGGTGTGCATAGGGGCCGGTCTGGCCGAACCCCGTGATCGAGCAGTACACCAGGCGCGGGTTCAGCGCCGACAGGCTCGCATA
This sequence comes from Delftia sp. PS-11, assembly GCF_029870285.1. Taxonomy (GTDB): domain Bacteria; phylum Pseudomonadota; class Gammaproteobacteria; order Burkholderiales; family Burkholderiaceae_C; genus Comamonas. The sequence continues at coordinate 23,826 of NZ_JACSYA010000005.1, read as the reverse complement.
GTCCAGCCCATACGCCGCCAGGCCACCCGTCTTGAAGTTCTCGATCAGCACATCGCTGCCGGCCGCCAGTGCGCGCACCAGGGCCTGGCCCTCGGGCCGCGTGAAATCAATGGCGATCGACTGCTTGTTACGGTTGGTGCACAGGTAGTAGGCAGACTCACCCGTAGGCCGGCCCTGGCCATCGCTCAGAAAGGGGGGCCCCCAGGCGCGCGAGTCGTCCCCCGTACCGGGACGCTCCACCTTGACGACGTCGGCTCCCAGGTCTCCCAGGGTCTGGCCGGCCCAGGGCCCGGCGAGCACGCGCGACAGGTCCAGCACCTTGACAGTGGCGAGCGCGCCAGGCGGCATGGTGGCGGGCATGCTCATTGCAGCGGCACCTTGGCCTGGCTGACGATGCGCTTCCACAGTGCGATCTCGTCGCGCTGGAAGTCACGCATCTGGGCTGGCCCGCCCGTCATGGGCGTGGCCCCCAGGCGCTCGTAGAAGGTCCGTGTTTCATCCATCATGGTGATGGCCGTGAACCACTCGGCCAGTCTGGCGGTCTCTTGCGCAGGGGTCTTGCCGGCCACCATGGCGCCCACCCAGGTGTAGGCCTCGAAGCCGGGCAGGCCGGCCTCGGCGGTGGTGGGCACCTCGGGTGAGGTACCCACGCGGCGGTCAGCGGCCACCGCCAGAATCTTCAGGCGACCGCCCCGTGCCAGTTCCTGCACGGCCGTCACATCGGCGAAGGCATAGTCCACCGTGCCGGCAGCCACTGCCGTGGCGGTTTCGCCCGCGCTCTTGAAGGGCACGTGCACGGTCTGCACCTGCGCCACATCGTTGAGCAGTTCACCCATGAGCCGATAGCCCGCCGAGCCCGCGCCGAAATTCACCTGGCCTGGATGGGCCCGGGCATGGGCCAGCAGCCCCTGCAGGTCCGCATGGGGCGCATGCGGACCCACGACGATCATGGCCGGCGCGCGCATCATCATCGTCAGCGGCGCGAAGTCGCTGGTCGGGTCGTAGGGCAGTTGCCGGAACAGCGCAGCATTCACGGCCAGCGTGGAGTTGCTGCCAATGAAGACGGTGTACCCGTCGGCCGGCGCCGCGAGCACCTGCCTGACGGCCAGAAAGCCATTGGCGCCGGGCCGGTTCTCCACCACCACCACCTGCCCCGTCAGCTCCTGCAGCTTGCGTGCAAAGTAGCGTGCCGAGGCGTCGGTGCCACTGCCGGGCCCGAAAGGTACGACGAACCGGAGAGGGCGGGACGGGAAATCCTGCGCCTGCGCCGATGGCATGGACAGGGCGCCCAGCGCCAGCATGCTGGCGGCCAGGGTGCACACGAAGGTTCTGCGGACTGGCATGGCATATCTCCTGGGCAGCCCTGTATCGGACCTTGGATGCACTCTAGCCAGCGCGTTGCGCTCGGTCCAATATGAAAAATCACGCAACCGATACTGTTTGGATATCGCATGAACCTGCGCCAGCCGCGCCAGTTCGTCACCCCGGCGCAGACTGCGCCACCGCGCGGCGCGCGGCAAAGTCCACATACCAGGCCAGGCAGCCGGGGTTGGCCATGGCTTCCCTGTTGACGACCTTGTCCAGCGGCTGGCCCAGCAGCAGCTTCTTGATGGGCAGCTCCTGCTTTTTGCCGCTGAGCGTGCGCGGGATCTCGGCCACCTGCACGATCTCGTCGGGCACGAAGCGCGGCGACAGCGCCTGACGGATGGCGGCCTGCAGGCGTGCGCGCAGGGCATCATCGAGCGCCACGCCGGAGCGCAGCACCACGAACAGCGGCATGTAGCTGTCACGGCCCAGGTATTCGAGGTCCACGACCATGGAGTCCAGCACTTCGGGCAGGGCCTCGACAGCACTGTAGATCTCGCTGGTGCCCATGCGCAGGCCATGGCGGTTGATGGTGGCATCGCTGCGGCCGTAGATGATGCAGCCGCCATCGGGCAGGATGCGTATCCAGTCGCCATGGCGCCAGACCGGCCCCATGGATGCGGGGCCATCGCCGCCGCCGGGCGCGCGGCCATGGCCGGGCGGGTACATGTCGAAGTAGCTCGACAGATAGCGGCTGCCGTCCGTGTCGCCCCACAGATAAAGGGGCATGGAGGGGATGGGCTGGGTGCAGACCAGCTCGCCCACCTCGTCGGTGACGGGCAGGCCCTGCGCATTCCAGGCCTCGACGGCCGCGCCCAGTTGGCGGCACTGCATGATGCCCGGCCGCTGGGGCAGTTCGCGGTGGCCGCCGATGAAGGCGCCTGCAAAGTCGGTGCCGCCCGAGATGTTGTTCCACCAGATGGCATCGCCCCCACGCTCGCCCACTGCGTGTGGCTCGCTGCCCCGCAAGGGGGCCTTCGCACCTTGGGGCGGCACGGCGGTGCTTCTGTCAGGCCGCCCCAGCCTGGCGAACTGTGCCGTTCCCCAGCTTTGCACCTCGGGCGACAGCGGCGAGCCCGTGGTGCCCAGGCTGCGGATGCGCGACAGGTCGCCGCAGCGGGCCAGATCAAGCCCGGCCTTCATGCAGTGGGCATAGAAGGCTGCGCCCGAGCCGAAGCTGGTCACGCCGGTCTCGGCCGCGAAGCGCCACAGCACGCCCCAGTCGGGCTGCTCCTTGCTGCCGCCGGGGCTGCCATCGAAGACCACGCAGGTCGTGCCGCCCAGCAGGCCCGAGACCTGGGCGTTCCACATCACCCATCCCGTGGAGCTGTACCAGTGAAAGCGCTCGCCCCAGCTGTTGGGGTGGTAGCTGCAGCCTATGTCGTTGTGCAGCGCCTTGAGCTGCAGGGCCACCAGCACCATGCCGCCATGGCCGTGGACAATGGGCTTGGGCAGGCCCGTGGTGCCGCTGGAGTAGACGATCCACAGCGGGTGATCGAAGGGCAGCCATTCGGGGGTGAAGGCCGCCGTGGCCGCATCGTCGCGGGCCGTGGCCTGGGTGTAGCAGGCGGCATCGGGCAGGCGCGCCGCCAGGTCCAGGTTGGGCACCAGCACCACATGCTCCACGCTGGGCAGGCCCGCGCGCAGCTCGGCCAGCACGCCCAGGCGGTCAATGTCCCGGCCTGCGTAGCGCACGCCATCGACGGCAATCAGCGCCTTGGGCGCAATCTGGCGGAAACGGTCGAGCACGGCGTTGGTGCCCATGTCGGGCGCGCAGATGCTCCAGACGGCGCCCAGGCTGGCCGTGGCCAGCAAGGCAACCATGGCCTCGGGGATGTTGGGCAGGTAGGCCGCCACCCGGTCGCCCCGGCCCACGCCCTGCGCCTTCAGGTGCAGGGCCAGCGCCGCGACCTGGCGGCGCAGGTCGGGCCAGGACAGTTCGCGGTGGCGGCCGGCCTCGTTGCGGCTGATCACGGCGGGCATGCCCGCTGCATGGGCGGCATCCACATGGCGCAGCGCCTGGTGCGTGTAATTGACCTGGGCGCCTGGAAACCACTGGGCGCCCGGCATGGTGTTGCGCGCCAGCACGGCGGTATGCGGCGTGGGCGAACGCAGGTCGTTGTAGTCCCAGACGCTTTGCCAGAAAGCATCGAGATCGGTCACCGACCAGCGCCACAGCGCGTCGTAGCTGTCGAAATGCAGACCGTGGCGCGCGCGCAGCCAGTCCTGGTAGAGGCGGATCTGAGGGATAAAGGCGGGAGTGTGGCTCATGACAGGCCACGGTACGCGCACGCGGCGCGCGAGCCCAGCCGGGAAAGCCATGAGGCTGGCACCTGGGCGACAAAGTATGCGGACTGACCAGCGTATCTGCGCACAAACACAGGGAAGAAATTTCCAGCCCGCCCCGCCTGCCAGAAAACAAATGCCTCTAATATCGCGCCAATTTTTTACAAGGAGCGATGCCAAATGGGCCTTTTTCAATGGACGGAGAAATCCGCCGACCAGCTGCAACGGGGAGGCGTGATCGGCCCCGATGAACGCCTGCCCTGGCCACAGACCGGCCTGATGGGCATCCAGCACGTGATCGCCATGTTCGGCTCCACGGTGCTGGCCCCCATCCTCATGGGGTTCGATCCCAACGTGGCCGTGCTCATGAGCGGCATCGGCACGCTGATCTTCTTTCTGATCACAGGCGGCAAGGTACCCAGCTATCTGGGCTCGTCGTTCGCCTTCATCGGCGTGGTCATCGCGGCCACGGCCTATGGGGGCAAGGGCGCCAATGGCAATGTCGGCGTGGCGCTGGGCGGCATCATCGCCTGCGGCGCGGTCTATGCGCTGATCGGCCTGGCCGTGCAGGTGGTGGGCACGCGCTGGATCGAGCGCTTCATGCCGCCCGTGGTCACGGGCGCCGTGGTGGCCGTGATCGGCCTGAACCTGGCATCCATTCCCGTCAAGAACATGGCGGCCAACAATTTCGAGTCCTGGATGCAGGCACTGACCTTTGTCTGCGTCGGCCTGGTCGCAGTGTTCACGCGCGGCATGGTGCAGCGCCTGCTGATTCTGGTGGGCCTGATCGCGGCCAGCCTGTTCTACGGCCTGTTCACCAACGTGCTGGGCATGGGCAAGCCGGTGGATCTGTCGGGCGTGGCCAGCGCAGCCTGGCTGGGACTGCCCCAGTTCCACGCCCCCGTGTTCAGCGGGCCGGCCATGGTGCTGATCGTGCCGGTGGTCATCATCCTGGTGGCCGAAAACCTGGGCCACATCAAGGCGGTGACGGCCATGACGGGCAAGAACCTGGACCAGTACATGGGGCGGGCCTTCATTGGCGACGGCGTGGCCACCATGGTCAGCGGCGCCGCCGGCGGCACGGGCGTGACCACCTATGCGGAAAACATCGGCGTGATGGCCGCCACGCGCATCTACTCGACGGCGGTGTTTCTGGTGGCCGCCGTGCTGGCCGTGCTGCTGGGCTTCTCGCCCAAGTTCGGCGCGCTGATCCAGGCGATTCCACTGCCTGTGATGGGCGGCGTCTCCATCGTGGTCTTCGGCCTGATCGCTGTCGCCGGCGCCAAGATCTGGGTGGACAACCGCGTGGACTTCTCGCAGAACAAGAACCTGATCGTGGCTGCCATCACCCTGATCCTGGGCACGGGCGACTTCACGCTGAAGTTCGGCGACTTCGCGCTGGGCGGCATCGGTACCGCCACGTTCGGCGCCATCATCCTCTACGCGCTGCTGGACCGCAGCAGCGAGGACTGATGAAAAGCAAGCGCACGCATACATTGTCAATCTATTGACTGTGCGGCAGGGCCTTTAAGGGAAAACCCAGGGGCTGCTGCTGGCGCTGCTACCATTGCCTTCCGGAATACGCCGCCCCTGAGGGGGCGGTTTTTTTGGGGCTTGCAAGCCTGTGCTGCGGCCTTTGCCGCCGGCTGGCGCAAGCCTTTTGCCGGAGCAACAGCAGATGTCCATCGCAGACCGCGTACGTTTTCCCGAGTTTCTTTCGCGCACCATGACGGCCGAAGCGGCCGCCGCCCTGATCCCTCACGGTGTCAATGTCGGCATGAGCGGCTTCACTGGCGCAGGCTACCCCAAGGCCCTGCCCCAGGCCATCGCACAGCACGCCAAACGGGAGCATGCGGCAGGCCGGCCCTACAAGATCAATGTATGGACCGGCGCTTCGACCGCCGCCGAAATGGATGGCGCGCTGGCCGAGGCCGATGCGCTGGGCCAGCGCCTGCCCTTCAACACCGACCCGACCTGCCGCGCCAAGATCAACGCGGGCGAGATCGATTTCATCGACATGCACCTGTCCCACGTCGCCCAGCACGCCTGGTTCGGCTTCCTGGGCAAGATGAACGTGGCCGTGGTCGAAGTGCTGGGCGTGACCGCCGACGGCCTGCTGATCCCCTCCACGGCCGTGGGCAACAACAAGACCTGGCTGGAGATCGCCGACAAGGTGATCCTGGAGGTCAACACCAAGCCCCCGATCCAGATGCAGGGCATGCACGACATCTACTACGGCACTGCCATTCCGCCACGGCGCGTGCCCATCGCGCTGACCCATGCCGATGACCGCATTGGCGAGCCCTACCTGCGCGTGGACCCGGCCAAGGTGGTTGCCGTGGTCGAAACCCACAAGGGCGACCGCGACAATGTGTTCGCCCAGCCCGATGCCAACTCCAACCTGATCGCCGCCTCCATCATCGATTTTCTCGCGCACGAGATGAAGATGGGCCGCCTGCCCAAGGAGATGCTGCCCATCCAGTCGGGCGTGGGCAATGTGGCCAACGCCGTGCTGGCCGGCCTGCTGACAGGTCCCTTCGAGAACCTGCTGGGCTTCACCGAAGTGCTGCAGGACGGCATGCTGGACCTGCTGCGCGCGGGCAAGATGAGCAAGGCCTCGGCCACAGCCATCTCGCTGTCCGGCAGCGCCTACAGGGACTTCGAGGAGAACATCGATTTCTACCGCGAGCGCATCATCCTGCGCCCCCAGGAGATCAGCAACCACCCCGAGCTGGTGCGCCGCCTGGGCGTGATCGCCATGAACTCCATGATCGAGGCCGACATCTACGGCAACATCAACTCCACCCATGTCATGGGCACGGGCATGATGAACGGCATCGGCGGCTCGGGTGACTTCGCGCGCAACGGCTACCTGTCCTTCTTCGTCACCCCCTCGGTGGCCAAGGGCGGCAAGATCAGCTGCATCGTGCCCATGTGCTCGCATGTGGACCATACCGAGCACGACACCCAGATCATCGTCACCGAGCAGGGCCTGGCCGATCTGCGCGGGCTGTCGCCGCGCAAGCGCGCCCAGGTCATCATCGACCGCTGCGCCCATCCCGACTTCCGGGCCCAGCTGCAGGACTACTTCGACCGCGCCCAGCGCCAGGGCGCGCTGCACACGCCGCACATCCTGTCCGAGGCGCTGAGCTGGCACCAGCGCTTCGTGGAAACGGGCGACATGCGCGCCTGACAACAACGCAGTCCCACGCGCTACAAACCCGGCGGCGCGGATTGACGTAGCATGCAAGGACGGCCCCCGGGGCCGTCTTTTTTGTTGCATCAACAGGACCATCCCATGTCGATCTGGAAGCGCAGCTTCACCCTCGAAGACCTTGCCACCTTGAGCACCAACACGGCCGTCTCCCATCTGGGCATCGAGTTCACCGAGATCGGTGACGACTACATCCGTGGCCGCGTGCATGTGGACCAGCGCACCTGCCAGCCCTACGGCATCCTGCACGGCGGCGTGAACGTGGTGCTGGCCGAAACCCTGGGCTCGGTGGCGGCAGCCTGCGCCATCCCCGAAGGCTGGCGCAGCGTCGGCCTGAATGTGTCGGCCAACCATGTGCGCGCCGCGCGCCAGGGCTGGGTCACGGGCACGGCCCGCCCCGTGCACCTGGGCCAGACCACCCATGTCTGGGCCATCGAACTGCACGACGAAGCCGGCCGCCTGACCTGCAACTGCAGCCTGACCATGGCGCTGCTGCCACCCACGCATGCGCAGAACGTCAAGCTCGCGGCGCAGCCGCCGGTGGCGGCCCAGCCCTGATCACACCCCCAGCAGCGCCGACAGGCGCTCGGGCTGCGCCAGCAGCTCGCCCGATCCGGCCTGCAGCGCCAGCCGGCCTTTTTCCATGACCACGGCACGGTCGGTGTGGGCCAGCACTTTGCGGTAGTCGCGGTCCACGATCAGGGTGGAGATGCCGGTGGCGCGGATGTCGGCGATCACGCGCCAGATCTCTGCCACGACCAGGGGCGCCAGGCCCTCGGTGGCCTCATCCAGGATCAGCAGGCGCGGGTGGGTCATCAGGGCGCGGCCGATGGACAGCATCTGCTGCTCGCCGCCCGACAACTGGTCGCCGCCGTTGGACAGGCGCTCGCGCAGCCGGGGAAAGATGCCGAGCACGCGCTCCAGGCTCCAGTGGCGCTCTCCCTGCAGGCCGGGGCGGGCGCTCATGAGCAGGTTCTCGCGCACGCTGAGGTTGGGAAAAATGCCGCGCCCCTCGGGCACATAGCCGATGCCCAGCCGCGCCATGCGCTCGGGCGGCGCCCCCGTGCAGTCGCGGCCATCGGCGCACAGGCGGCCACGGCGTGCAGGCACATAGCCCATGAGTGTGCGGATCAGCGTGGTCTTGCCCATACCGTTGCGCCCCAGCAGGCCCACGGCCTCGCCCGCGCCCAGCGACAGGCTCACTCCCTGCAGGATATGGCTGTCGCCGTAGTAGGTGTGCAGATCGTCGATGGCGAACAGAGGGTCACGCATGGTCTTCTCCGAGGTAGGCGGTACGCACGACCGGATCGGCACGGATCTGCGCGGGCGTGCCCGTGGCCACCACGCAGCCGTTGACCATCACCGTGATGCGGTCAGCGATGCGGAACACCGCATCCATGTCGTGCTCGACCAGCAGCAGCGCATGGCCGCGCTTGAGCTGCTGCAGCAGCGCCAGCATGCGCCCGGTCTCCTCGGCGCCCATGCCGGCCAGCGGCTCGTCCAGCAGCAGCACGCGCGGCCCCATGGCCAGGCACATGGCCACTTCAAGCTGGCGCTTGGCGCCATGGCTGAGGGCGCCGGCCACGGTCTGCGCCTGCGCGGACAGCCCGGCGCCGGCCAGCGCCGCCTGGGCCCGGTCCAGGCTGGCGGCGCAGCGTCCGGCCGGCTGCCACAGCATCCAGGGCCCGTGTGCCATCTGGGCCTGGGCTGCAAGCCGGCAGTTCTCCAGCGCCGAGAACTCGGGAAAAATGGTGGTGCGCTGGTAGCTGCGGCCCACGCCCGCGCGGGCGCGCTGCGGCTGGGGCATGCGCGTCACATCGCGGCCCGACAGTTCGATGCGTCCTGCGCTGGCCGCCAGTTCGCCGGAGAGCATGTTGACCAGCGTGGACTTGCCCGCGCCATTGGTGCCGATCACGGCATGGACTTCGCCCTCGTGCAGGTCCATGTCCACGCCGCCCACGGCCGTCAGTCCGCCAAAGCGCCGGGTGAGTCCGCGCACGCGCATCAGCGCGTTGCCTGCGTCAGCCATGGCCGGCCTCCTTGCGGGGATTGCGGCCGGGGCGGCCTGCCAGGCCCATCAGCCCCCTGGGCAGCAGGGCCACCAGCACGATGATGGCCAGACCCAGGCTCAGCTGCCAGTGGTCGGCCAGCGGGCCGACGATGGCATGAGTGGACACGACCTCCTTGAGCGCGACGAAAGCCACGGTGCCGAGCACGGCGCCGCGCAGCGAGCCCAGCCCGCCCAGGATGACCATCAGCAGCACCTCGCCCGAGTGGTGCCAGGACAGCAGCTCGGGGTTGACCACGGCATCGCGCACCGCCAGCAAGAAACCCGCCACGCCCGCCAGCATGCCGGCCAGCACAAAGGCCGCCAGCTTGTACCAGTAGGTGGTCAGGCCCGCCGCGCGCATGCGCTGCTCGTTGACGCGGATGCCCGCCAGCGCCGCGCCCAGGCGCGACAGGCGCAGCCGCGCCAGGAAGGCGTAGACCAGCACCAGCGCCGCCAGCACCACGTAGTACCGGGTCTGCGGGCTTTCCAGATCGATGGCGCCCCAGGCGGGCCGCGCCATCAGGTAGAGGCCGTCGCTGCCGCCGGCAATGCCCGTGTCATGGAACACGAAGTAGGCCATCTGGGCGAAGGCCAGCGTCACCATGATGAAGTAGATGCCCCGCGTGCGCAGGCTCAGCAGGCCCACCGGCAGCGCATAGCCGCCCGAGGCCAGCAGGGCCCAGCCCAGCATAGCCGGCAGGCTGGCCTCCCGGGCTGCGGCCAGCGCGGCCGCATAGGCGCCCAGGCCCATGAAGGCCGCATGCCCCAGGCTCACCAGGCCGGTGCCGCCCACCAGCAATTGCAGGCTCAGCGCGAAGATGGCCAGGATCATGGTCTTGACCACCAGCCCCGACAGATAGTCCGACCACCAGGGGCCGGCCAGCGCCAGCGCCAGCGCGCAGGCCAGCGGCACGGCGCAGGCCTGCCAGCCGCCGACCGATGGGGGCGCCTGCGCGGGCCGCGTGCCGGCAGCCAGCACGGCCCGGGAAGAATGGGAAGCCGCCATGCTCAACTCCTTTGCCCCATCAGCCCCTGGGGCCGCCATACCAACACCAGCGCCATCAACAGATAGACGCTCATGCCGCTGAGTTCCTGGAAGAACAGCTTGCCGAAGGTATCGACGAAACCCACCAGCAGCGAGGCCAGCAGCGCGCCCGTGATGGAGCCAATGCCACCGATGACCACCACCACGAAACAGATGATGAGCACGCTGGAGCCCATGCCCGGATAGACCGAACTCATGGGCGCGGCGATCATGCCGGCCAACGCCGCCAGCGCCACGCCGATGGCGAAGACGATGCGGTACAGCCGTTTCACATCGATGCCCAGTCCGCGCACCATGTCGCGGTTGCTGGCCCCGGCGCGCACCATCATTCCCAGGCGCGTGCGGTTCACCACCCAGTACAGCGCCAGCGCCACCGCCAGGCACACGCCCGAGGCGAACAGCCGGTACCAGGGGTAGCTCATCAGCCCGGCCAGCTCGAAGCTGCCAGACAGCCACCCGGGCAGCGGCACGCCATGCACATCGTTGCCCACCAGGATGGAGCGCAGCTCCTCGAACACCAGGATCAGCCCGAAGGTCATCAGCACCTGCTGCAGATGCTCGCGCTCGTAGAGGTAGCTGAAAAAGGCCCACTCCAGCGCATAGCCCAGCGCCACGGTCAGCGCCACGCCCGCCAGCAGCATGGTGACGAAGTGCCCGCCCAGCAGCGGCGCCAGCGCGAAGGCCATGTAGGCGCCGATCATGTAGAAGCTGCCATGGGCCAGATTGATCACGCCCATGATGCCGAAGATCAGCGTCAGGCCCGAGGCCAGCAGAAACAGCAGCAGCCCGTACTGGATGGCATTCAGGCACTGCACCAGAAAAGTCGCCAGATCCATGGCCGCGCTCACATGCGGCAGCCGCGGCCGGTATCGCCCAGGGCCTTGAGGGCCACGCCCACGCGCTGGTTTTCATTGCCCACCACCTTGCGCAGATAGATGTCCTGCACGGGGTTGTGCGACGGGCTGATGGTGAAGTCGCCGCGCGGGCTGGGAATGGTGGCCTTTTCGATGGCCTGGCGCAACGCGGCCTTTCTGGTGATGTCGCCGCCTGCGGCCTTCAGGCCCACGCCCAGCATCTGCGCCGCGTCGTAGCCCTGCACGGCATAGACATCGGGCATCATCTTGTAGGCCTGGGCATAGGCGCTGCGAAAGCGCCGGTCGCGCTCCGAGCCCAGCTCATCGGCATAGTGCAGCGTGGTCAGCACCCCCTGGGCGGCCTCGCCCTGGGCCTGCAGCGTGCCGTCGGTCAGAAAGCCCGAGCCGTACAGCGGGATGGTCTTGTGCAGGCCGGCCGCATGGTAGTCCTTGACGAACTTCACGGCCCCTGCGCCCGCGAAGAAGGCAAAGACCGCATCGGGTTTGGCGGCCGCGATCTCGGTCAGCAGGGCCTGGAATTCCACGTTGGGGAAAGGCAAGGTCAGCTGCCGGCTGACCTTGCCGCCCTCTTTCTCGAAGCCTTCCTTGAAGGCGTTGGTCATCTCCTCGCCGGCCGCGTATTTCCAGGTGATGGTCATGGCGGTCTTCTTGCCTTCCTGCTTTGCCGCCACCACGCCCATGGGATAGGAGGACTGCCAGTTGGAGAAGGACGAACGGAAGATGTTGGGCGCGCACATGGCGCCCGTGACCGCATCGGCGCCCGCATTGGGCACGATGAGCACGGTGCCGCTTTCCTTGGCCGCGCGCGCCATGGCCATGGCCACGCCCGAGTGCACCGTGCCCACCAGCACATCGACCTTGTCGCGCTTGATCAGGCGGTTGACGTTGTCCGTGGCCTTGGCCGGGTCGGACTCGTCATCGACCTTGAAGAACTCGATCTCGCGCCCGCCCAGCTTGCCGCCCTGCTCGTTTACGAACTGGCGAAAGCCGTTCTCGATGGCCACGCCCAGCGCCGCATAGGTGCCGCTGTAGGGCAGCATGAAGCCGACCTTGATCCGGTCCTGCGCGAACGCGCCGCTGCTGAGGGTGGCCGCCAGGGCCAGGACGGCCCAGGATGTGCGATCGGTGTGCATGCGTGTCTCCTTGATGGTGGATGGGTCTTGCTTTTTTTAGGCGCTGAATGGTCGGTTCAGCCCGCATTGGCCTCGCGTTCACGCAGGCGGAAACGCTGGATCTTTCCGGTGGCGGTCTTGGGCAGCTCGTCCACGAACTCGATGAAGCGCGGGTACTTGTAGGCGGCCAGCCGCTCCTTCACAAAAGCCTTGAGCTCGGCCTCGGTGGTGCAGCACCCGTTCTTGAGCACCACGAAGGACTTGGTCTTGGTCAGGCCGTCGGCATCGGTCTTGCCGATGACGGCGGCCTCCAGCACAGCCGGGTGCTGCATCAGCGTGGCCTCGACCTCGAAGGGCGAAACATAGATGCCGCTGACCTTGAGCATGTCGTCGCTGCGTCCGGCATAGGTGTAGTAGCCGTCGGCCCCGCGCACATACTTGTCGCCGCTCTTGAGCCAGCCGCCCTGGAAGGTCTCGCGCGTCTTGTCGCGGTTGCCCCAGTACATGAGCGCGGCGCTGGGGCCCTGGATGAACAGATCGCCCACCTCGCCATCGGCCACGGGACGGCCATCCTCGCCGCGCAGCTCCACCAGGTAGCCGTCCACAGGCTTGCCCGTGGTGCCGTAGCGGATATCGCCGGGCCGGTTGGACAGGAAAATGTGCAGCATTTCGGTGGAGCCGATGCCGTCCACGATGTCCGCACCGAAATGCGCCTTGAAGCGCAGGGCGATCTCGGCCGGCAGCGCCTCGCCGGCAGAGGAGCACATGCGCAGGCGGACCTGCTCGCGCGCAGGCAGCAGCGGCGATGCCAGCATGCCCGCAAAACCCGTGGGCGCGCCGAAGAACACCGTGGGCTGGTGCTGCACCCAGCGTGCGAAAGTCGCCTCGGGCGTGGGCCGCTCGGCCATCAGCACCACGGTGGCGCCCACGCTCAGCGGAAAACTCAAGGCATTGCCCAGGCCGTAGGCGAAGTAGAGCTTGGCGGCGGAAAAGCAGATGTCGTCCTCGCCCAGTCCCAGCACCGGGCGGCCATAGAGTTCGGCAGTCCAGTAGGGATTGGCATGGGTGTGGACCACGCCCTTGGGCTTGCCCGTGGAGCCCGAGGAATACAGCCAGAAACCCGGATCATCCCCCTGCGTGGGCGCCGGCGTGGCCAGCGGCGCCTGCGCCTGCAGCCAGGACGCCAGGGGCGTGAAGCCCGCGTCCGTGGCTATGCCGGCACGGCCCGCCACCCAGACATGGCGCACCTCGTGGCGCGCGCTGTGCAGCGCCTGCTGCAGCACGGGCACCAGCGCCTCGCAGGTCAGCACCGCCTGGGCGCGGCAGTGCTCCAGCATATAGGCATAGTCCTGGGCCGTGAGCAGCGTGTTCACGGCCACGGGAACAATGCCCGCGTACAGCGCTCCCAGAAAAGACACCACCCATTCATGGCGGTCATGCATGAGCAGCAGCACGCGCTCCTCGCGGCGGATGCCTGCCGCCAGCAGGCCCTGGGCCATGCGCCGGGCCTGCTGCTCGAGCTGGCCATAGCTCAATGTGCCCTGGTCATCGATATAGGCCGCCTTGCCAGGGCGCCCACGGTTGAGCGCAAACAGGTGCCCGGCAAAGTTGAAGGGCTGGGTAAGGTCGGTCATCGGGGGGCTCCTTCGGCACCCGGGCATCAGCCCGACAGGTTGCAATGCCGCAAAACATGCAATATTGTGCTTTCAAGGCAAAGATAGATAGAACCCGATTTCAGGTCAAGCACTATATTGCATAAATGGTGTTAACCCCGACTGTTTATCATTCACGCCCTCTTCAAGGAAACTTTATGGACCAGTACGAGACGGCTGCCCGGTCCGCCGGGGCCGCGGACACCCTGCCAGAGGCCCCCCGCAACCCTGTGCTGCAGTCCCTGGGCGAGCGGGTGCGCAGCCTGCGCGCGCGCAGGGGCCTGACGCGGCGCGGCCTGGCGGCGGTGGCCGAGGTGTCCGAGCGCCACCTGGCCAATCTCGAATACGGCACGGGCAATGTCTCGGTGCTGGTGCTGCACCATATTGCACAGGCGCTGCAATGCTCCATGGCCGAACTGCTGGGCGATGTGACCACCACCAGCGCCGAATGGCTGCTGATCCGCGAGCTGCTCGAAGGCCGCAGCGAACAGGACCTGCGCCGCGTGCGCATGGCGGCAGGCGAACTGCTGGGCACGGCCCCCAGCGACCACCAGCGCCACACGCGCATCGCCCTGATCGGCCTGCGCGGCGCAGGCAAGTCCACGCTGGGGCGCATGCTGGCCGAGCATCTGAGCCTGCCCTTTCTGGAACTCAATCACGAGATTGAACGCATCGCCGGCTGCAGCGTGCGCGCCATCCACGACCTGTACGGCGCCAACGCCTACCGCCGCTACGAGCGCCGCGCGCTGGAAGAGGCCGTGCAGATCTACAGCGACGTGGTCATCGCCACGCCGGGCGGCATCGTCTCCGACCCGGCCACCTTCAACGAGCTGCTGGCCCACTGCACCACAGTCTGGCTCAAGGCCCAGCCCGAAGAGCACATGGGCCGCGTCATCGCACAGGGCGACACCCGCCCCATGGCCGCCAACCCCGAGGCCATGGACGACCTGCGCAGCATCCTCGACGGCCGGGCCGGCTTCTATGCCAAGGCCGACCATGTGGTCGATACCAGCGGCCAGACGCTGGAGCAAAGCTTCGGACAGCTCAAGGCGCTGTTCATGCCGGTGCGCTGACCGCGCTGGCGCATGTGCCATGCCACATCCAGGCCAAACGCCTAGATTTTTTTCGCCCGCCCGGCAGGTGTTTACCCTGAGCACCCGCAAAACAAGCACTATCTTGCATAAACCGGCGTGCATTTCTGGAATGAATCTGCATAATTGTGCTTGCATCGCATCTGCGACTGCACTATTTTTCATTCCAGAGGCCGTCCATGCACCCGTCCAGCCCCCCTGTCGATTACCGCACCGAGCCTGCCCAGTACCGCCACTGGTCGTTCACCGTCGATGGCGCCATCGCCCGCCTGCGGCTGGACATCGCCGAGGACGGCGGCATCCGCCCCGGCTACCGGCTCAAGCTCAACAGCTACGACCTGGGCGTGGACATCGAGCTGCACGACGCGCTCAACCGCATCCGATTCGAGCATCCGCAGGTACGCTCCGTCATCGTCACCAGCGGCAAGGACCGCATCTTCTGCTCGGGCGCCAACATCTTCATGCTGGGCGTCTCCAGCCACGCCTGGAAGGTGAACTTCTGCAAGTTCACCAATGAGACACGCAACGGCATCGAGGACAGCTCGCGCCATTCGGGCCTGAAATTCCTGGCCGCAGTCAACGGCGCCTGCGCGGGCGGCGGCTACGAGCTGGCCCTGGCCTGCGATGACATCGTGCTGATCGATGACCGCGCCTCGGCCGTCTCCCTGCCCGAAGTGCCGCTGCTGGGCGTGCTGCCCGGCACCGGCGGCCTGACACGCGTGACCGACAAGCGCCATGTGCGCCATGATCTGGCCGACATCTTCTGCACCAGCGTCGAGGGCGTGCGCGGCCAGCGCGCCGTGGACTGGCGCCTAGTGGACGCCATCGCCAAGCCCGCGCAGTTCGAGGCCGTGGTCGCCGAACGTGCGCAGCGGCTGGCCCAGGGCAGCACGCGCCCCGCCGACGCCCGGGGCATTGCGCTCACACGCCTGGAGCGCGAGACCACGGACGACACGCTGCGCTACCGCCATGTGCATGTGCAGATCGACCGTGCGCGGCGCAGCGCCACGCTGACCGTGAAGGCCCCCGAAGGCGGGCAGCCCGCCACCCTCGATGCCATCATCCAGGCCGGCGACGCCTGGTGGCCGCTGGCCATGGGGCGCGAACTCGATGACGCCATCCTGCACCTGCGCACCAATGCGCTGGACGTGGGCACCTGGCTGCTGAAAACCGAAGGCGATGCCGCCGCCGTGCTGGCCGCCGGTGCCGCGCTGCTGGCCCACCAGGACCACTGGCTGGCACGCGAGACCCTGGGCCTGCTGCGGCGGACCTTCGCGCGGCTCGATGTGTCCTCGCGCACGCTGTTCGCGCTGATCGAGCCCGGCTCCTGCTTTGTGGGCATGCTGGCCGAACTGGCCTTTGCCGCCGACCGTGCCTACATGCTGGTGCTGCCCGACGATGCCGGACGCGCGCCGCGCATCCAGCTGGACGCGTTCAATTTCGGCCTGCTGCCCCTGGTCAACGACCAGTCGCGCCTGCAGCGGCGCTTCTACGAGGAAAGCGCGCCACTGGAGGCCGCACGCGCCGCCGTGGGCCAGGCGCTGGACGGCGACCAGGCCCTGGCACTGGGCCTGGTCACGGCCGCGCCCGACGATATCGACTGGGATGACGAAATCCGCATCGCCCTGGAGGAGCGCGCCGCCATGTCGCCCGACGCGCTCACCGGGCTGGAGGCCAACCTGCGCTTTGCCAGCCGCGAGAACATGGCCACGCGCATCTTCGGGCGCCTGTCGGCCTGGCAGAACTGGATCTTCAACCGCCCCAACGCCGTGGGCGAGCAAGGCGCGCTCAAGCGCTACGGCACAGGCCAGAAGGCCGGCTTCGACTTCCACCGCGTGTGACTGCACGCTGCCCCCGACCACCCACGGAGACCGTACCATGAGCGCCATCAACTACAGCGAGAAGATCCCCAACAACGTCAACCTCGGCGAAGACCGCACCCTGCAGCGTGCGCTGGAGAGCTGGCAGCCCAGCTTTCTGAACTGGTGGGACGATGTGGGGCCCGAAGGCTCGGTCGGCTACGACGTCTACCTGCGCACCGCCGTCAGCGTGGACCCCCAGGGCTGGGCCCAGTTCGGCCATGTGAAGATGCGCGACTACCGCTGGGGCATCTTCCTGAACCCGGCCGAGGCCGGGCGCACGATCCACTTCGGTGACCACCTGGGCGAAAAAGCCTGGCAGGACGTGCCCGGCGAGCACCGCGCCAACCTGCGCCGCATCATCGTCACCCAGGGCGACACCGAGCCGGCCTCGGTCGAGCAGCAGCGCCACCTGGGACTGACCGCGCCCTCCATGTACGACCTGCGCAACCTGTTCCAGGTCAATGTCGAGGAAGGCCGCCACCTGTGGGCCATGGTCTACCTGCTGCACAAGCATTTCGGGCGCGACGGCCGCGAGGAGGCCGAAGCCCTGCTGGAGCGCCAGTCGGGCGACGAGAACAACCCGCGCATCCTGGGCGCCTTCAACGAGAAAACGCCCGACTGGCTGTCCTTCTTCATGTTCACCTACTTCACGGACCGCGATGGCAAGTTCCAGCTCGCCGCGCTGTCCGAGAGCGCCTTCGATCCGCTGGCGCGCACCACCAGGTTCATGCTGACCGAAGAGGCCCACCACATGTTCGTGGGCGAATCCGGCGTCTCGCGCGTGCTGCAGCGCACCTGCCAGGTCATGAACGAACTGCGCACCGACGACGTGGCACGGCTGCGCGCGGCCGGCGTGATCGACCTGCCCACCATCCAGCGCTACCTGAACTTCCACTACAGCGTGACCATCGACCTGTTCGGCGCCGACCAGTCCAGCAATGCCGCCACCTTCTACAGCAGCGGCCTCAAGGGCCGCTACGAGGAAGGCAAGCGCATGGACGACCACCGCCTGCACGAGCAGCACTACAAGGTGCTGCAGGTGGTGGACGGCAAGCTGCAGGAAAAGGAAGTGCCCATGCTCAACGCGCTCAACGAGGTGCTGCGCGATGACTACATCAAGGACTCCAACGCAGGCGTGGCCCGCTGGAACAAGGTCATGGAAAAGGCCGGCATCGATTTCCGGCTCACCGTGCCGCACAAGGCCTTCAACCGCCAGATCGGCGCCCTGGCCGGCGTGCGCATGAGCCCTGATGGCCGCGTGCTCAGCCCCCAGGAATGGGCCCTGCGCGAAGGCGAATGGCTGCCCACGGCCGAGGACCGCGCCTTCGTGGCCTCGCTGATGGGCCGCTGCATCGAGCCCGGCAAGTTCGCGGGCTGGATCGCGCCGCCGGTCATGGGCATCAACCGCCAGCCCGTGGACTTCGAGTACGTGCGCTTCAACTGAGCGCGGCAGACCACCGGGAGCACCCCATGACAGCAGCCCTCGTAGCGCAAGGCATCCTGAACCAGCACCTGATCGACCCCGAGATCTGCATCCGCTGCAACACCTGCGAGGCCACCTGCCCCGTGGGAGCCATCACCCACGACGACCGCAACTACGTGGTCCGGTCCGAGCAATGCAATGGCTGCATGGACTGCATCTCGCCATGCCCCACGGGCGCCATCGACAGCTGGCGCAAGGTGCCCCTGGCGCGCGCCTACCCCATCGCCGAGCAGCTGCTGTGGGATGAGCTGCCCGCCGAGCTGGCGCCCGAGGCGCTGGCCCCGGCACAGGACGGGCACGAGGCCCAGGCGCCGCAGGACGAGGACCTGAGCCAGGCACAGGCCGTGATCGCTGCGGCGGCGGCCACGCGCAGCCCCAGCCGGGGCGCCACCGTGCCGCCCTGGTCGGCAGCCCACCCCTACACCAACCTGTACGGGCCCAGAAACCCGGCCACGGCTACCGTGGTCGGCAACCTCAACTGCACCGAGGCCGGATTCGACAGCGAAACCCACCACATCGTGCTGGACTTCGGCAGCCAGCCGTTTCCCGTGCTCGAAGGCCAGTCCATCGCCATCATCGCGCCCGGCACCGATGCCCAGGGCAGGCCCCATGTGGCGCGCCAGTACTCGGTGGCCAGCGCCCGCAATGGCGAGAGGCCCGGCTACAACAACCTCGCGCTCACCGTCAAACGCGTGACCCAGGACCACCAGGGCCGGCCGGTACGCGGAGTGGCCAGCAACTACCTGTGCGATACGGCCATCGGCGACAAGGTCCAGGTCATCGGCCCGTTCGGGCACTCCTTCCTGATGCCCAACCATCCGCAGTCGCACATCGTCATGATCTGCACGGGCACGGGCAGCGCGCCCATGCGCGCCATGACCGAATGGCGCAGGCGGCAGCGCAAAAACGGCGCCTTCGAAGGCGGCAGGCTCATGCTGTTCTTCGGCGCGCGCACGCCCCAGGAGCTGCCCTACTTCGGCCCGCTGCAAAGCCTGCCCAGGGACTTCATCGACCACAACCTGGCCTTCTCGCGCGTGTCCGGCCAGCCCAGGCGCTATGTGCAGGACCTCATGCGCGAGCGCGCCGCCGATCTGGCCGCGCTGCTGCGCGACGACAACGCCCACTTCTACGTCTGCGGCCTGCACAGCATGGAAGAAGGCGTGGCGCTGGCCTTGCGTGACGTGGCGCAGCAGGCCGGACTGGACTGGGAACAGGTTGGCGCGCGCCTGCAGCGCGAAGGCAGGCTGCACATCGAGACTTACTGAGCCACAGCACAGCGGCACCAGCGCATTGCCACATGCCGCACCATGTGGCAATGCATCCTCCAGACATGGGCAAGAGTGCGCAAAAGGGCCGAGGCGATTTTTGGGATAGACTGCAGCCCGGGCTCTCAGGGCGCCCACCTCGCGAAAGCTCATGCACCTTGATCTGCGCAAGCCTTGCAGCTTGCATACCCTCCTGGCCCCTGCGAGATGGCCAAGCAAGTTCGGAGCTGGTATGCAATCCCTTTCCCCTGATGTTTCCACCAAAGCGGCGCCATCGCCATCCGTAGCCCTTGTCCTGCGCGAAGCCCGGCGCCTGCAGCGCGCTGCGCAATCCGATAGTCTGTCAACGTCCCTTCCCGTGCTGCGGCGCCTGCTCGCTGCCGGCATTGCGCGCAGCGTCTCGCTGCCATTCGCGTACCGCATGCGCGCCGACCTGCAGCGCAAGCACTTCCTGCGCTTGCTGGCCCTGGAGGCAGGATTTGCCTCGTGGGATGCCTACCGGCCTGTGCTGGAGCAGGCCCCTCCATCGGATCTGGAGCCCCTGCTGCTCCTGTCCAAAGGCTGGGCACTGGCACATCACTGGTTCGCCAGCACATCCGAAGCACAGGCACAGGTGGACCGCATGGGCGGCCGTGTCGTACGCATTGGCAGCCATGCCGTGGCACTGACGCCGGAACAGGCCGATCATTACCGCCAGCTGGCACAACGCCATGGCTGAAGCCGTTTTCTCGTGGGCTGAGGAGTGATTGATGACGGCACGAAGCGTGGGCTTTCCCGTCTCTGCATTGCCATGGTTTTACCGGTGGTCTTCCTCTATGGACCTTTGGGCGTGCTGGTCTATGGGGGACTGGTTTCATGGTACAGCACGGGCCGTCGCAAGCTGCGCGGCCAGGCCTGAACGCCTGCGTGAGGTGGTCCACGCAGGCAGACAGCACCTGAAGGCTTACTGAGCCATCACAGGCCCATAGGCATCACCGGCCAGGGCCTGTGCCAGTATCCAGGCGGGGTCCACCAGCGTGGCACCATGCGCCTCGCGTGCCTGGGGCAGCGCCAGCGGAATCTCGGTGCAGGCCATCAGCACAGGCACATCGCCATGGCGCTGCAGCAGCGGCGCCAGCACCTGGCCGAAGCGCTGCGCGGCCAGGGCCATGTCGCCCTGCTTGACACCCTCGTAGATGCCCTGCATGAGCCGCGCGCGCCCGGCCGCATCGGGCAGCAGCGGCGCGATGCCGCACGCCATCAGCGCTTCGTCGTACAGCCCGCTGTCATAGGTGCCCGCCGTGGCCAGCACGATGGCCTGGCGCGCGCCTGCGGCCTGCAGATGCTGCGCGGCCTGGCGCGCGATGTGCAGCACATGCAGCTGCGGAAACAGCGCCTGCAGTTGCCCGTGCCAGGCGTGGGCCGTGTTGCAGGCCAGGGCAACGCTGCGCACCCCCAGCGCCGCCATGCGGCCCACCCCCTGCAGCAGGTGCTGCGCCGGCCCCAGGGGAGACTGCGGGTCCTGGCGCAAAGCCTGCGTGCGATCGGGCATGGGCAGCTGTACCAGCCAGTGCTCGGGATAGGCCTGGTCATGCACGGGCTGCCCCTGGTGCCGGAGATGGTCCGTGCAGGCCTGCACGAACAGGCGCACGAAATCCGCGCCTGCGGCCGGCCCCATGCCCCCGAGAATACCGACCGCGCGCGGCGGCTGAAGCTGCTGCATGCTGTTTTCCATGGGTCAGAACGCCGGCTTATCGCTGAGTTCCTGCAGGTTCCTCTGCAGTTGCTCACCCATCGGCAGTCCCAGCGCCACATTCCTCGGCGGGATGGGCTGCATGAACCACTTGTCATACAGCTTTGCAAACGCGCCCGACTTCATCATGTCAGCGATCACGCCATCGACCAGCCGCTTGAATTGCGGATCGTCCTTGCGCAGCATGCAGGCATAGGGCTCGACCTGCAGCGCGTCGGCCACGACCACGAAATCCCTGGGGTTCTTGGCGGTGGGAATCAGGCCGTAGAGCAGGATGTCGTCCATGCCAAAGGCTGCGGCACGGTCGTTCTCGACCAGCAGGAAGCCATCGGCATGGTCCTTGGCCATGATGATGTTCAGACCCCAGCCCTTGTCGGCATTGGCCTTGCGCAGCACCTGCAGATTGGTGGTGCCCGTGGTGACGGCCACGGCCTTGTCCTTGAGATCGGCGTAGTTCTGGATGCCCGAGCTCTTTTTCACCAGCAGCCGCGTGCCGGTGTAGAAATGGTTGATGGCAAAGGCCACCTCCTTGCCGCGCACCGTGTTGTTGGTGGTCGATCCGCATTCGAGATCGATGGTGCCGTTGGCCAGCAGCGGCATGCGGTTTTGCGAAGTCACGGCCTGCCACTGCACCTTGAGGTCGGGCAGGTTCACAGCCTTCTTCACCGCATCGGCCACGGCCTGCGAAATCTCCACAGTCATGCCGATGGGCCTGCCATTGTCCAGGTAGCTGAAAGGCACGGAGGATTCGCGGTAGGCCAGTGTGATGCGGCCGCTGTCGCGGACCTTGGCCAGCGTATCGGCATGGGCGGCGCTCAGGCTGCCCAGCAGGACAACGGCGCACAGCGCGGTGGTATGAGGTGGCATGCTTTTTTCCTCGTCGGGGGTGGGTGAGCTGCCAGTGTAGGAACGGCGGCGGCGCCTGCGCGATGACAATTTCGGGCCGTGCCATGCCCGCCGTTTATGGCTGCGGCAGATCCCGCAGGGAACTGGCAAAGGCCATAACCTGCATGCATACCCTGTGCGCCAAATGCCATGGCCGCAGGGCCGGAGCCGGGCCTACAGTGCGGCAGCATGGAACAACGATCAACCCATGTCTGCATCGTAGGGGCCGGCATCGTCGGCCTGGCAACGGCCTATGCGCTGCAGCAGCAAGGCCATCACGTCACCGTGCTGGAGCGCGCGCCGGGCCCGGGCACCGGCGCAACCGGGGGCAATGGCGCGCAGTTGAGCTACTCCTACGTGCAGCCGCTGGCCGATCCAGGCATCTGGCGCATGCTGCCCAAGCTGCTGCTGGAAAAAGAGTCGCCCCTGGCGCTGCGCCTGCGCGCCGACCCCGCGCAATGGAGCTGGTGCCTGCGCTTTCTGGGAGCCTGCAATGCCCGGGCCAGCAGCGCCACCACCCAGGCCCTGCTGGCCCTGGCGGCCGAAAGCCGCCAGGCCTTCGAGGCCATGCAGGCCGCCGAATCGCTGGCCTGCGAACTGCACACTCCCGGCAAGCTGGTGCTGTTTCCCACGCAGCAGGGGCTGGACGCCGCCGCCCGCCAGGTTGCGTTGCAGGCACGCATGGGCGGAGCGCCGCAGCATGTGGTCGATGCCGCCGAGGCAGCACGCATCGAGCCGGCGCTGGCAGGCCATGCGCGGCATATCGCAGGCGCCGTGCATACGCCCAGCGAAAGCGCCGCCGATGCCCGCCTGCTGTGCGAGCAGCTCGCCCGGCTGCTCGCAGCGCGCGGCGCAGCCCTGCGCTATGGCACCACGGTGCAGGGCTTCGAGCGCCAGGGCGGCGCCATCACGGGCCTGGGCACCTCGGCCGGCATGGTGCGCGCCGACCACTATGTGCTGGCCAGCGGCTGGGAAAGCGCCGCCCTGGCGCGCCAGCTGGGACTGCACATTCCGGTCTACCCGCTCAAGGGCTACAGCATCACCATCGATGCCACCGGCACCCCCCAGGCGGCGCCGCGCGTCAGCGTCACCGACAGCGCGCGCAAGGTGGTCTTCGCACGCATCGGCGAGCGCCTGCGCGTGGCCGGCATGGTGGAAATCGTAGGCCGCGACACACGCCTGGACCCGCGCCGCATCGACAGCCTGCGCCGCAGCACGCAGGAGGTCTTTGCGCATCTGCCGCTGGATGGCGCGCTGCACCCCTGGACCGGCATGCGCCCCGCCACCCCCACCGGCCTGCCCCTGACCGGCCGCCCGCGCGGCGGCCCGCGCAACCTGTGGCTGCAGACCGGCCACGGCGCGCTGGGCCTGACGCTGGCCTTCGGATCGGCACAGAGGCTGGTGGCGCAGATGGGCAAGGCCTGAGCTGCGTCAGGCCGCCAAGACGGATCCCTCCGGAGACAGCACTTCGGCTCGATACCAAGGCTGATGATGCAAGAGAGTGACTGACCGGCGCTGGAATCTCAAGTAGCTCCGCCATTCAGCATCCGGACTGTTTGCAACGCATCCTCAGACCACCCATATTGCGCATCATCTGTTGAAGTGGTTGCGTTACGGATCAAGGCAATCCAATCCTCACGAGCAAAACCCCTCAACGGTTCCCATGCAGGCCGCCGAACGACTTGCTGCCAATCAGAGCCATGGCAACCGGTGCACTTTGTCAGCGTGTCATCTGGGCGAAGGGTGCCGATGGTGACACTTCCTGCTGGCACAGTGCTCCAATCACCTATGAGTGCCTCCAGAGTGGTTGTGGAAGGTACGCCACCTCGGCCAAAAAGCCAGTTGATAAACCGATCCCATAGCGAAACATCAGGAGGTTTCTCACGCGAATCGACATCTCTTGCTTTAG
>NZ_JACSYA010000059.1 GCF_029870285.1 Delftia sp. PS-11 | reverse complement strand
GCCCAAGCCTCGTGAGACATGATGTTGAGGTAAGCCACCAAAATGCATCTGCTGGATCCAGCTTGACAGATGGTCACTGTATCCCCAGGCTGCCACTGTTTCGTAAATAACGATGCGTTGACCGTGCCCACAACGAATCGAGTGATCTGAGACTTACTCCACGCACGCGGATCTTCCTGGGTATCAAATACGCCTCGCCAGCTTGCAGCGATGAGGAAGGCAGCAAGCGCGATGATGACCACAGAGCGCCACGTTTTAGGAGGACACAGTGAGGAGTGTGTTTCTTGACTAGCCACCACAGCATCTCCTCAGCAACTCCTGGGCCATATCCCTCGCCTGTTGGCGGCCTTCCGGCGGCACCATCTGATCCATGCGCTCAAGCAAATTGGCTTGTGAGGACACATTGCCGCTGGCTTTGGCATCCGCATAAATGTAGGCCCATACTTCGGCAGGCCGTGGCTCGCCCCATGTGGAGTTCTGCCTGATGGATGCCATGGAAATCATCGCATCGGCGTAGCCTTGGTCGATCAAGGCATTCAGGTACGTCAGAGTGGTGCGCCGGAATTCGGCAAGGCGCTCAGGATCATCCATCACGTGTTCGAGATCACGGGTCCAGTAGGCCACGCCATAATCTTTCATGCTTTGTGGGTCGCCCTGCGCCGCCAGCCGGGCTGTCCATTCATCCGCTTTGACATACGCATCTTTTGGAAGTGCGCCACAAGCAGGGCGCACGCTGGCTCTCTGCTCACGGGCCAGCCGCTGCGCCATTGCGTGCCCTTTGGGATCGGAATCAGGTGGAACCAGCAGCGCCATGCGCTCGTAGATGTATGCCGTCCAGCAAGGCTCCAGTGCCCTGTTGAGCTTTGCCACCTCACCAGCATGGTCCAGCGTGATCTCAACATGGGCAAGCCGGTTGTACAAAACCTCGGCAGATGCATCCACAACGACGGAAGGAAAGGCTTTGACACGCTTTGGCACTACTGGCACAGATGGCTCTGCGGGAAAAGACCGGCTGGGAACAGATGGAGACGGCGCGAGCGCTTGAGCTGGAACCGCAGGAACTGGTGGCTCAGGCATGGAAGAAGGCGGCAACGCAGTGCTCACTGATGGGGGCTCCTGAGGGGATGAGTCAGTGAAGACAAAGAACGCTATGCCCGTCGCAATCGTGAACGCGCAGGCTGCCACGCGCCAATCCAGACAAAAATCTTTCAAATGCTTCGCGTGATCAAGGCTTGACATGGACTTGGCGCTGCCATAGATAGCTACTGATCAGTTCATCATACAAATGAGAACCATTTCCAAAACAGTAAGCAACGATACACGTCACCATGGCTGCGTTGACAGCCAAACATGTGTGCAATACACGTGCCCATTCGTTGCTCCAGCCCCTCTGCTGAAGGCAACGACTGCTCTGTGCAGCTTGCTCGCCAGCAGCGCCGGAATCAGCGATCCAGCAATTCGCGCAGCGCCTTGCCCATCTCCGCCGTCATCGCCCGCGCCAGCACCGATCCGGGGCGCTGCGGCAGGCTCAGGGCGTTGACGCCCACGGTGATGCGCGGCAGCAGCGGCACGACATGTACCTTGCGCCGGTCGGCCGCCAGCGCCGTGCAGCCGTCCATGATGGCGGCGCCCAGGCCGTATTCGGCCATGGACAGGGCCGCGTGGTAGGTCTGCACGGTGACCACGGGCGACAGGCCCACGCCGTGCTCGCGGCAGGCCTGGCCCAGGCGCATGCCCAGCGGGTCGCGCGCATCCAGCGCCACCACGGGCAGTTCGGCCAGCTCCTGCAGCTCCATGCCCTGCTCGCGCACGCGCGAGGGCGGCAGCAGTCCCTTGGGCAGCACGCAGAACATGTCCACCTCGGCCAGCAGCTCATGCTCCAGCGCGGGCTGGCCAGCTGAGCTGATGACAAAGCCCACATCGGCCTCCTGCAGCAGCAGGGCAGACACCACCTGGGGCGTATGCAGGGCCTGCACATGGACCTGCACCTGCGGGTGGCGCTTGCGAAAGCCCGCCACGGCGCGCGGCAGCACCTCGCGGCTGAGCGCGAACACCGTCAGCACGGTCAGGCGGTCAGCGGCCTGGCCGTGGCGCAGATTGGCGGCCAGGCGCTGCACTTCGTCGAGCTGCTCGAACAGCTTCTCGATATGGGGAAACAGCGCCAGCGCCTCATTGGTGGGCGTGAGCCGGCCACGCGCGCGCTGGAACAGCGCAAAGCCCAGCTGCAGCTCGGCATGCTGCAGTGTGCGGCTGACCGCCGGCTGGGTGATGTTGATGAGCCGTGCGGCGGCGCTGACGCTGCCGGTCTGCATCACGGCGTTGAAGACCTCGATATGGCGCAGGCGCATGCGCGCTCCTCAGTTCACTCAGGCGCGGACTGTGCACGGGCCAGCCGCTGGCTCTTCCAGTACACGTCATCGCCGCCATCCATGCGGTTGAGCACGCGCGCCAGCACGAACAGCAGATCCGACAGGCGGTTGAGGTACTGGCGCGGCGCGGGCCGCATGGCCTCGCCCTGCTCCAGCGCCACCACCGAACGCTCGGCACGGCGCGCCACCGTGCGGCACACATGGGCCTGGGCTGCGGCACGGCTGCCGGCAGGCAGGATGAATTCCTGCAGCCGGGGCAGCTGCGCGTTGTAGCTCGCCAGCGCCTGGTCCAGCTGCAGCAGCGCATCGTCCTTGAGCAGTTCGTAGCCCGGGATGGACAGCTCGCCGCCGAGGTTGAACAGCTGGTGCTGCACATCGACGAGCAGCTCGCGCACATCGGCGGGCAGCGCCTCGCACAGCAGCAGGCCGATGTGGGAATTGAGCTCGTCCACATCGCCCATGGCATGCGGGCGGGCGCTGTTCTTGGATACGCGCGTGTTGTCGCCCAGGCCCGTGGTGCCATCGTCTCCGGTGCGTGTGGCGATCTGTGTCAAACGGTTGCCCATGGGCTTCTCCTTGGGGGGATGGGGTGGTTCATGGTGGATCGCCCGAATTGTGCGTTACAGCCGGCACACAAATGTTGGCAGCGGCAACAACCGGCAAAAATGCTGGCCCCGGCGCACAGGAACAGGTGCAATGGCGCCATGTTCCACTTCCGCAAGGAGTTCGACGGCATGACCCATCCACTGCGCAATGTCTCTGGCTTTGAAGTCCGCAGCGTGCTGCTGTTCGCTGCGCTGTCGTTCGGCGGCACGGCAGCGATGGCCCAGTCGCCAGCGCCTGCCGCACCCTCCTCCACCCCAAGGGGTGCGGCAGCCGGCGTTCAGCGCGCGCCAGCGGCCACCGACGATGTCCAGGCGGCATTCGATCGCGCCGACACCAACCGGGACGGCCAGCTGAGCCGCAAGGAAGCCGAGTCCCTGCCCGCCGTGAGCAATGCGTTTGAGCAGATCGATGCCGACAAAAACGGATCGCTGTCGCGCGAGGAGTTCGGCAAGGCCGTGCAACAGCGCTGAGCGCGCAGGCCACCGGGCCGCATCGCGGCAACCACGCACCGAAGGCGGGCGGGGCCGGTGGTATTCTTTTCGGTTCCCCCTGGAGACACCGATGAACGCCCCTGCCACCACCGTCCACCTGCAGCCTGAATTCGTTCAGCGCCCCATCCCCGAAGCCTTTGTCCAGGCGCTGGCCCAGCGCTTCGGAGCCCAATGCTCCACGGCCCTGGCGGTGCGCGAGCAGCACGGCCGCGACGAGGGTGCCATCCAGGCGCCGCCGCCTGCTGCCGTGGTGTTCGCCGAAAGCACGCAGGATGTGCAGGATGCCATCCGGCTCGCAGACCAGCATGCCGTGCCCGTCATCCCGTATGGCGCCGGCTCGTCGCTGGAAGGCCACCTGCTGGCCGTCGAGGGCGGCATCAGCATCGACGTGTCGCGCATGAACCGCGTGCTCTCGGTCAATACCGAAGACCTCACCGTCACCGTCCAGCCGGGCATCACGCGCAAGCAGCTCAACGACGCTATCAAGGACACGGGCTTTTTCTTCCCCATCGATCCCGGCGCCGACGCCTCCATCGGCGGCATGACGGCCACCCGCGCCAGCGGCACCAATGCCGTGCGCTACGGCACCATGCGCGAAAACGTGCTGGCGCTGGAGCTGGTCACCGCCAGCGGCGAAGTCATCCGCACGGGCACGCGCGCCAAGAAGAGCAGCGCGGGCTATGACCTCACGCGCCTGATCGTGGGCAGCGAAGGCACGCTGGGCGTGGTCACGGAGATCACGGTGCGCCTGTACCCGCTGCCCGAGGCCGTGAGCGCGGCCATCTGCTCCTTTCCCAGCATCGAGGCGGCTGTGCGCACGGTGATCCAGACCATCCAGATGGGCGTGCCGATTGCGCGCGTGGAACTGCTGGACGTGAACTCCGTGCGCATGGTCAATGCCTACAGCAAGCTCACGCTGCGCGAAGAGCCAATGCTGCTGATGGAGTTCCACGGCTCGCCCACGGGCGTCAAGGAGCAGGCCGAGATGGTGCAGGAGCTCGCGGCCGAGTTTGGCGGCAATGCCTTTGAATGGGCCCTGCAGCCCGAAGACCGCACGCGCCTGTTCACGGCCCGCCACAATGCCTACTTCGCGGCCGTCTCCAGCCGCCCTGGCTGCCGCTGCATCACCACCGATGCCTGCGTGCCCATCAGCCGCCTGGCCGATGCGCTGCTGGACTCGGTGCGCGAGGCCGACGACAGCGGCATCCCCTACTTCATCGTCGGCCACGTGGGCGACGGCAATTTCCACTTCGGCTACCTGATCGACCCCAACGACGATGACGAGCGCACACGCGCCGAGCAGCTCAACCACCAGCTGGTGGCCCGAGCCATCGCGCTGGGCGGCACCTGCACGGGCGAGCATGGCGTGGGCATCCACAAGATGGGCTTTCTGCGCGACGAGGCCGGCGACGGCGCCGTGCAGATGATGCGTGCGATCAAGCAGGCGCTGGACCCGAAGAACATCCTGAACCCGGGCAAGATCTTTGCGCTCTGACCGGCATCGGCCGCAGTTCATGGAACATGATTAACCAAAAAGTTAATTAATGGAGCAGGAAACCGATGCACGGCTGCGCGATGCCGAACGCTCGCAAAGCCTTTTGCTGGACGCCGGCCTGGCCGAGTTCGCCGAATTCGGACTGGCCGGCGCGCGCATCGACCGCATCGCGCAGCGCGCCGGGCTGAACAAGCGCCTGATCTACTACTACTTCGAGGACAAGGAGCGGCTGTTCCAGGCGGTGCTGGAGCGTGCCTACGCACAGATCCGCGCAGCGGAAAGCCAGCAGGCTTTCCACGGCCTGCCCCCGAGCGAAGCGATCCGCCGCATGGTGGAGTTCACCTGGCGCTACTACCTGGAGCATCCGGAGTTTCTCACGCTGCTCAACAGCGCCAACCTGCACAAGGCAAGGCACCTGAAGGCCACCGACTCCGTGCAGGTGGTCAATTCGCCGCTGGTGCCCATGATTGCCGACATCATCGAGCGCGGCCAGAAAAGCGGCGAATTCCGTGGCGGCGTGGATGCGATGCAGCTGTACATCTCCATTGCCGGGCTGGCCTATTTCTACCTGTCCAACAACGATACGCTGTCCGCCGTTTTCGGCCGCGACCTCATGGCACCCCGCCCGCTGAACGAGCGCCTCTCGCACATGTGCGACATGGTGCTTGGCTACCTGCTGCGCGGCTGACCGCCCTTCTGCCCCCTGCCTTCACCCCGATGGACAAGCCTGCCTGCGCAGGCTTGTCCGCTCCTGCCACCTCTGCGCATTGACACAGGCCCACTCTTCCCAATAATTAACCAAAAAGTTAATTGCAATCTTTCAAAGCATGCCGTTCCCGACCTGTCTGTCCTCACCTGGAAAGCACTGCCATGACTTTGTCCATCCTCCTGCCGCAAGGCAACGCCCTTGAACGCTACACGCTGCGCGGCAGCGCGCTTGCGGTCCCGCACGCGGCGGCCACGGCATTCAACCGCATCGCCTACTCCGCTGCCCATGTGGTGGCAGATCCTCTGGCTGCGCACGATCCCTGGCTCGACAGCGCCATCGACTGGGACGCCACCATCGCCTGCCGCCAGCGCCTGTGGCGCCTGGGCCTGGTCGTGGCCGAAGCCATGGATACGGCGCAGCGCGGCATGGGCATGGACTGGCCCCGGTCGCTGGAGCTGATACGACGCAGCCTCGATGCGGCGCGCGACTTCGGGGCACAGGGCGGCACGGCCCTGGTGGCATCGGGCTGCGGCACCGACCATCTGCTGCCCGAAGAGGTGCGCAGCGTGGATGACGTGATCCGTGGCTACGAGATGCAGATGCAGGCCATCGAAAAACTGGGAGGGCGGCTGATCATCATGGCCAGCCGCGCGCTGGCGCGCGTGGCGCGCGGACCGGCCGATTACGAGCGTGTCTACAGCCGCATCCTGAGCCAGGCGCGCGAGCCTGTGATCCTGCACTGGCTGGGCGACATGTTCGACCCCCAGCTGGCCGGCTACTGGGGCAGCAGCAGCCTGGATACAGCCATGGACACGGCCCTGGGCATCATCGCCGCCCACCCCGGCAAGGTCGATGGCATCAAGATATCGCTGCTGGACAAGGACAGGGAAATCGCCATGCGCCGGCGGCTGCCGGCCCACGGCGGCAGTGACGGGCAGGGTGTGCGCATGTACACCGGCGACGATTTCAACTATGCCGAACTGATCGCAGGCGACGGCCATGGCACGCATGTGCGCCATGGCCGCAGCGATGCGCTGCTGGGCATTTTCGACGCCATCGCACCGGCGGCCAGCGCCGCCCTGGCCGCTCTGGCGCAGGGCGACACCGCGCGCTTTCATGGCATCCTCGGGCCGACGGTGCCGCTGTCGCGCCACATCTTCCAGGCGCCCACGCGCTTT
>NZ_JACSYA010000058.1 GCF_029870285.1 Delftia sp. PS-11 | reverse complement strand
AGGTGGCGCTTGCATCAAAAGCGCCGACGCTGCCGTGGTTGGCGTGCCGCGCACGTCGAACAGGTCTTTCCAGGTGACCGGCACGCCATCCAGCGGCCCCAGAGTCCTGCCCGCGCGCCACCGTGCCGTGGACTGCCGTGCTTCTTCACGAGCGCGGTCCGCTGTGATGCACGTGAACACCGACTGGGTGGCATGGGCAGCCAGCAGGCAAAGCTCGACCGCATCGCATGGCGTGAGCATGCCCTGTGCATACGCCGCATGGAGGTCTGCCGCTGTGCCTGTGACAGGCATGCCGTCATAGGTTTTCATTACATTTGAATGTTGATGTAAAAATTCATTTTTAAATTCTAGTGAGCGCTGTGGTTCCTGATTTAAGGGTTTACCCGTCGTTGAACAGGAGGCTGCACGGACAGACAAGAGGCCATGCCCATGCCGGCTCGCTGCAGCCGTCTGCTGACGGCATGGGGCAGCTGCTGTGGCGTGCCTTGGCCACACTGAATCCTTGGGGTGTTGGGTGTGCAGTGCTTCGGAGCCTCTGTCCTGAATGCATCAGATTCAGCCAGGCATCAGTCCAGACGCCTTTGGTGGTTTTTCAGCCAGCTTCTGGGTGGAAGTCCATAATGTCTGGAAAACTCTCGGGAAAATACAGACTGTGAGCTGTAGCCAAGGAATTCAGCGACTTTGTACATGGGTAATTCTCCCTTTAGTAAAAAGTCTGTAGCAGCCTGCATGCGCTTGCCCTTGATGTACTCTGAGGCTGTGGTTTGCTTGTATTTCTTGAACTGCAGTTCAAGCGTTCTTCGGCTGACCTGGCAGTACTCGGCAACCAGCAGGACGTTCAGTTTTTTCCCCAAGTTGTTGTCGATATATTCAATCGCCCGTTGCAGATGCTTTGGCGTTTTTTTTATTTTTTGCTCTGCAAATCCTGAGAATTTTTTTTCTGGTGTCAACGGCGCAGAGTAAACGCTTTTGTGCTGTAGTACGCTAAGGCTCTTTTGTGCATACAACGCTCCTGAGTAATCTGACTGGAGCTCTCTCAGGTGAATTTCATAAATTAGCGTGATACGCAGCAAGATGCCTATTTGGTATTCCTGCGCCAGTCTGTTTGTTTGTATGACATTGTTGAGCGCTTTGCTATTTTTCCCCTGTTTGAAGTATAAAAGGGCTGCTCCCAGCAGGGCCCAGCCCGCTACCGCAGGATTGATCTGCCTGTAGCTATCTGCCATGTTTTCGAGTATTTTGGAATTTCCGAGAAACAGGCTGTCTTCTGGCTGCATTCCAAGGAGTGTCAGGCGCACAATTTCATTGAACGGCCAGTCTTCACTATGAGTGGCGTAATTTTTTGCGAATTTTATCTGATCAAGAATTGCTGAGGGGTTGACAGGGAGAATGTTCGCCGTTTTTTTGATTGTTTCTGTTGGAGGGCCACACCAAAGATCTGGATAATTTTGGAGCAGATAAATTTTCCACAGAATTTCTGCCTTAAGCCAGAACATCTGGGTGCCAACCCAGGATTTTTTCTTTTGGATTGAATTGATGGATGAAATTCCATATTCATCGACCATTTTGTATGCATACTCCAACTCTCCCATTCTGCTGTAAGCAAGAGCCATGATATATATTAGCTTGGCCCATGATTCTGATGAAAGATTGATGGATGTAAAAATGGTATTTTCAGATAACTCGATGGCCTCCCTTTCTTCTCCTGTCTGCAGGCTCATGTATGCACGCGCAATCCGCAAAATCGTTGCCTTGTCATTCATCTGATGCGATTGCAGTAAATCCTCTGCTTGTTTCAGAAGAATTTTGATTTTTTGCGGAAATGTCGATGGAGCCAATCGATCCGTTGCTTCAACAAGACCAAGTGCGTAATTGATGCCGCCGCTATCTTGTTTTATGTTTGATATGTCTTGCCAAAGGTCTCTGAGCATATGGGTGGGGCATGCGATGGCTTTTGGTGATGGCGATATTGGATTTTTTAATAAAAAAAATGTTTCATTTTAAAATTAATTTGGAACTTATTTTACACATTGTTGCTTGATTTTGATATTTTTTTAGCATATTTAGCATATTTAACCCATTCTTTGCTATATGCGAAATTTCCGCATATTAAAGCATGTGGTATGGTATTTCAGTATTGTGCTGCGCAAGGGGTGAATATGCTTTATTCATTGAGCGATTCACGCGCACTGCACGATCTCCCATATTGCTGTTGGCGGGACTGCAGAATCCATGGCGGCGTTATGGTTTCCGATTTCTCGGGCGCAGAGTCCTGTACAGCCAATATCTGCCGTCAGGTCATACGAAGCGAATGGCGTGGTTTCCGTCGCCTGTGTTCAGGCAGCCTGTTGGCATGCATGGCGCCCAGTTCGGCCATGGGCAGGCACTGCGCCGCAGCAGGCGGAGCAGTTCATGGGGTGTTCATCGGGGGCTGATTACAGGCTGCATCATGCAAATGCACTGCCTGTGTCGCGCTGCTTTGCAGCCTTGCGCCAGGGCCTGCGCATGGACCTGGATACGGCTTCGATTTTCAGGAGATGGCGGCACGCCGGCGCTGGCCAGCCTGTGCCTGTCTCAAGCGCGTTCGCGTGCGCACGCACTTGCGCGCTCTGTTGGCGCTGTCACGCGCCAGTACAGGTGTGGGAATGCTTCACCGACAGGCATATGGTCTGCGGGGCGTGTCGCAGAAAGTGTCAGGTGCAATATGCCGCATGCCTGCACCATGCGCTGCGATACCCACGGACTGATGTCCAGGCGGCCATCGATCAGAACCAGAGGGCGTTCTGGCAGCTTCAGCGCCAGAGCCTTGGCTTCGGCCGTGGGGCCTGCAATCACCCGGATATCGCCACCCAGTGCAGCGCGTGCCGGCTCCGCCAGTGCATGGCTGAGGGCCTGCGAGTCGAAATTGCGCCAGTGCTTGCGGTTGAGCCGCAGTTCACCCCGTGCCGATGTCATCTGACCGATCAGCAGCAGCGCAAGCTGCAGGATCACGAAGCATTTGATGGCAGTCTGGGGAGAGATGCGCGAAAAGCGTTGCTTGCCGCCTGCCAGCTCCATGGCTGCAGGAATGCAAAGCAGCAGAAACGGCGTGCCCCAGTGCAACTGCAGCGAGGAGCCTGCAAACAGGCCGATGGCGCAGGTTACCGCCATTGGAACGAGCCCGAAGCTCAGCAGCAGGGTGCGCGATGCATCGCCGCCTCCGCAAGGTTCAGGGTCAGCCCCGCCGTGCTGGGGCTGCGTGGAGCGGCGGTGCACAACGATGAGCAGGCCCAGCAGCAGCCACGCGAGCAACGCGCGGTTAAGCATCTGGTCTGCCAGCCAGTGCAGTATGTTGAGCAGTCTTGCTGCGGGGCCCAGGTTGGCTCCCAGCGAGTATTCCGAGGCGTACCTCAACGGGCCGAAGTCATTGAGCACCAGCCAGTACAGATGCGGTGAAATGATGGCCAGGGCCAGACCGGCTGCCAGCGCCAGCCCCATCACATGCGCTTTCTGCCGCCAGGCACCGCTGGCGATCCAGAATACGAAGACAGCCATGGCGGCCAGAATCATCTGGTACTTGGCCAATGCGCCCAGGCCCAGGCAGCAGCCCAGCGCAGCCCACCAGCGCAACTGCCCGCTGCACACCGCGCGCCACGCCAAAAGGGCGCTGGCGACGAAAAAGGGCATGAGCACGACTTCGTGGTTGTAGAAGTGCAGACGCTCGTTGTAATAGGTGATGCACAGTGCCGCCAGCAGGGCCAGCATGGCGTAGCGGCTGCCGCGCAGGCTGCGCAGCATGTGCCAGAACAGGAACATTCCAGCCCCCGTGGACAGTGCGCCTGCCAGATAGCTGGTGCGTGCAGAAAGTCCCAGCAGGTTGACAGGCAGCGACAGCAGCCAGGTGGGCAGGGGCGGGTGCTTGTAGTAGCCCCATTCGAGGCTGTGCACCCAGGTCAGCTGCTCCAGATTGTCCTTGGGGGCGGTGAGGCTGGAACTGTCGATCTGCAGCAGCCATGCCACCGAGAAAAGCAGCAACCCGATGGCCACCTTGACGCTGGCTGGCAACGCGGGCTTGGCCATGTCTTGCAGAGCACTTTGCATGAGGGGGCCCGGTGTGTGGGGGGCGATAGGGCGTGTCATGTGAATGCCAGCTTGGGTGACGTGCGCCGGCATGGGGCATGCCGGGCATGAGTTTGAGGGTCAGCGTTGGCTATGGTCTCTTGGCTCACGCGGGGACATTTCAGGGCGCGCAGCTTATGTCCTCTTGGTCAATGGCATGTAAAGAGTTTGTGAAGATTGTGTGGAGGCGCATGATGCGTGGTCAACGGCATGCCTTGTGCCCTGAGCCATGCCATGCAGACTGCAGGGGGTCTCGGCCTCCCCTGTGCGGGCAAACAATGCGGCCCGCATGCGCGGCCATTCACCATGGGTGCGGCACGCAATGAATTGCGTCCGGATGCGTTGTGGATGGAGGCTCGCCGGCAGCACGGTGAAGAGCGATGGCTGCTGGCCTTGGAAACCAAAAAGCCCCTGCGCCTGTGTGTGCGGGGGTTGGCTCATGTGGGTGCGGATACGGGCGTGACGTCAGATCATCGCGGCGGCCCCGCCAGGAAGGCTGACCAGAGAGGAAAGATGGTGTCGGGCTGATGCTGCAAAAGACGCCGGAGCACAGCTTCTTCAGCGAAATTGCCTTTCTCCGGTACGAGTCGCAGGGCCTTTCCGACGCATCAGGCGGTACCTGTGACAAGTGCGCAACTCATGCCAGGTGTTTCACAACGCGTTGCTCCAGGGTGCCGAAAGGCGTATCGCTTCCATCTTCCAAGCGTGCCTGCATTCGGACTCGGTCTCCAAAGCGCATGAAAGAGGTGATCGGCTTGCCTTGATCCAGGATTTCCAGAACCCGGCGCTCTGCAATGCATGCCGAACCCGCCGTTCGATTGACGTTGGACACCGTGCCCGAGCCAATCACGGTTCCTGCTGAAAGACGGCGCGTGCGGGCGGCATGTGCAATCAAATCGCCAAAGCTGAAGTTCATTTCCTGGCCATGAGGCTCTCCAAAGCGCTGCCCATTCCAATCGATATGCAGCCGCAAATGCACGCGGCCGTTGCTCCAGCAAGAGCCCAGTTCATCGGGCGTGAGGGCGATCGGTGCGAAGCTGGTGGACGGCTTGGCCTGCAGAAAGCCAAAACCCGTACGCATCTCACGTGGCCCCAGCGTACGCAGGCTCCAATCATTGATCTGTACGAGCAGGCGCACGGCAGCCAGACCTTGAGCAGGGGTCGCGCCCATGGGTACGGGACCCACAATGACACCGAATTCACCCTCGAAGTCAATGCCGTCGTCTTCGCTGGGCAAAGGCACATCAGCGCAGGGTCCCAGGAAATCATCGCTGGCGCCCTGGTACATCAGGGGAACTGTCTGCGCATCAGGCTGCGGCGGGGTATTGAAAGCCTTTTCCATCAAGCGGCCATGGTTCAGAAAGGCCGACCCATCACACCACTGAGGCGCACGCGGCAAAGGGGCGTTGCACTGCCTGGGGTCGAAGGGCAAGGCTTCTGTACAGCGGCCTTCGTTGAGTTCGGCATACAGAGCTTGCAGGCATGGCGCTGCAGCTTCCCATGCCTCGACAGCTGCCTTCAGGTTGGGTGCAATGCGCGTGGCATCAGCCATTCGCGTGAGGTCGCGCGAGACGACGACGAGATGACCATCCGGCTGTTCAGAGTAAAGCGTGGCAAGTTTCATGTTGCTGTCCTTGCGAACGTCAGTTGCCGTCACTGATGGTGGTGCCACCATCGACGACGAGATTGTGTCCAGTGATGAAGGCGCCAGCGCCGCTGGCTAACATGGCGACAGCCCCAGCAACTTCCTCGGGCTCTCCCACTCTTCGCAGGGGAGTAAGAGACAAACGTCTTTGCATGAAACTCGAGTTGTCCAATAGAGGCTGTGCCAATGGTGTGCGTATCAGACCGGGTGAAACGGCATTGACTCGAATCGCTTGCGTTCCCCATTCCACCGCCAGATTGCGGGCCAGTTGTGCCAGAGCTGCTTTGGACAGGCCATAAAGACCGATGGCTTTATTGCCCCGAATCCCGGCAATGCTGGACATCAGGATCACGCTGCCGCCGCCTCCGAGCGCCATGGCCGGTAGCAAATGCCGCGTCAGCTCTACAGATGATCGGAGATTGATATCCATGACCTGTTGCCAATCGATATCGCCTACATCTGACAAAGAGCCAGCGGGGCCTTGTATCCCGGCGTTGCACACAAGCACATCTACGCGCCCTTTCCAGGCCAGAGCCTTCTGGGCCAGTATGGAGATGCCGGGGATGTCTGCCAAATCGCCTGGTAGCGCAAGAGCGTCCCCTCGCTCATTGCGGAGCATGTCGGCCATGCGCTCACATGCAGCGCTGTCACGGTCGCATGCGATGACCGAAGCGCCTTGTGCTGCCAGAACCTGGCATATCGCAGAGCCCAGTCCCCCGGTGGCGCCAGTGACCAGCGCTACTTTGCCGGACAGATCGAACAACGGCGAAGCCATTTTTACTCCAGGACCACGCCAGCGCTACGAATGACCGATCCCCACCGTTTGGTTTCTGACTCGATAAAGCGGGCGAAATCCTGG
This sequence comes from Delftia sp. PS-11, assembly GCF_029870285.1. GTDB lineage: Bacteria > Pseudomonadota > Gammaproteobacteria > Burkholderiales > Burkholderiaceae_C > Comamonas. The sequence continues at coordinate 2,229 of NZ_JACSYA010000058.1, read as the reverse complement.
GGTGTCTGAGGTGCGGGCGTAACGCCCAGATCACCAAACCTGCGGCGAATTTCATCGGATTCCACGGCTTGGACCACGGCGGCGCGAAGCTGCGTGACGATCTCCGGCGGTGTGCCGGCCTTGACCACCACGCCGGTCCAGCCTGGCGCGTTCAGACCTGGATAGCCCAGTTCGGACAGTGTCGGAACCTGAGCAAGGCGTTCGAGCCGTTTTTCCGTTCCCACGACTGCCAATGCCCGCAGCTTTCCTTCCTGGACGTATGGCAGGCTGTTCGCCGCCACATCCAGCATCACTTCGATGTGACCGCCCATCAGGTCTTGCACGGCAGGGGCGGCCCCTTTGTAGGCCACATGCTGCAAGCTGCCCTTGGTTTCGCGCTTCAGCATTTCCATCCAGATATGCGGTTGGCTGCCTATGCCATAAGAGCCATAGGTAATGGCGCGATCCTCCTTGCGGGTCTTGGCATCCTTGATCAAGTCGTCCACGGACTTGTAGGGGCTGTTCGAAGGGACGACCAGCAGCAGGCTGGATGTCAAGAGACGGCTGATGGGGGCAAAGTCCTTGAGCGTGTTGTAGTTGAGCTTTGGATAGAGAGCCGCATTCATCGCAAAGGGGCCAATATCACCGTACAACAACGTATGACCATCTGCGGGTTGCTGCTTGACATGGGCCGCGGCGATCTGTCCTCCCGCTCCAGGTTTGTTCTCGACCACCACCGGCTGCTTGAGCGTAGTCGTCATATGCTGTGCCAGTACACGCGATACCGCATCGCCGAAGCCGCCAGCCGGGTAAGGCACAACCCAGAGGACGGGACGGTGCGGGAACGCAGGCGCTTGCGCCAAGATCGAGGGCGCAGCAGCTGCCAGAGGCAGCGAAGTGCTGGCCAAGAGAAGGGAACGTCTCGAAATCATCATGTCTCCATATCGTTGAACCGGCCGAACGCTGCAGCTGGAGGTACAGGGCCGTTGCCGATGAGTATGGAGAGCGCGATGCGCCCGGATGTCGAAATTTTGCGGAAATTGTCGATGGATTGCGCAAAACCATTTTTGGCATTGATGCAACTTCATGCCAATGCCCGGATCATTTCAGTGCTGCTGTCTGAGCTTAGATGGTGTGATGCCCCAATATTTTCCGAATGTCTGTGAAAAATGGGGGGCTGATCCAAAACCCACGCGCATCGCTATTTCCGCAATCGAATCGCTGGACTCCAAAAGCAGCTTGCGCGCCCGTTTCATGCGCTGTTGCAGCACGAATTGGTGGGGCGTCAGACCACACGTGGCCTTGAAACTGCGGGCAAAGTGGTATGCGCTCAACCGGGCCTCGGCCGCTAGAACAGCGATGGAAAGAGGTTGCTCCATGTTTTCGAGTACCAGCGATTGCACCCGCTTCAATTGCTTTGCAGACAAAAGCGCTGTATTTACCGTCCCGTTCGATGGGGCACGATAATGCTCAAGTAGATGGATTGCCACGCTTGTGGCGATGCCATCGGCAAAAGCAGGATTCAGCGCCGAGTTATTGTCCAAAGCCTGCAGCAGCACCTGTACCAACTGGAAAAGCAATGGGTCATGCCGCCCAAAGCTGCTGCGTAGTGCAATCGTGGAATTTTCCTGGCCACTCACCTTCTGGAGCCATTGGGGGGATATGTCCAAGTGCAGGTTATCACGCGGCAACTCCGTGCGCCAAAAGCTGGGCGTGTGTGCTGGCAGAAGCAAGGCCTCGCCGGTTTTCCACCGGCTGCTGTGCATCTCACCGCCATGCTTTTGGATCAGACCTGTGGTTGGTCCGCGACGCACGATCACACAATGCTTGCCTGCAGGCGGGATGTAGAGATCCTGCGCATCGGTGCGCTGATGCCATACGGAGATGCCATGCCAGGGCAGACCCTGGCTGGAGCACTGAACCTGTTCAGGCGGAACGGCCTCCAGCGGCTCGTCCTGAAATGCTCGTTCTGCGCTGCGCCAGCGACGGTCATCAAGTTGCGCCATATCGGTAACCGCCATGATCGATACACTCAAACAGCTACGAGAGAAGTTCATCTTAGCGGGTCTCGCACTGATCTGGTGCCTCTGTCCCGGCAGTGGCTGAAGTCGGCTCCTGGCTGATGCCTGGCCCAGAGGAAAACCATCGATGCACTGCCCCAGCGTGTCACGTCTGCATGCTGTCCACGAGGCGCAAAGGCTGTGGTGCTGGCATGGCCACGGCAGCGGCGGCCCTGGCCGTTGCCTGGGT